>CANMSA010000006.1 GCA_947500385.1 uncultured Flavobacteriaceae bacterium
GGTACGCTTGTTAACCGTAATCTTTGAATGTTTCATAAATAAGTCGATTTTGTGTCAACTTATTTCAGGACGGGACAGAGTTTACAAAAAAGCCACCAAATATATTGGTGGCTTTTTTTTAGGGGGAGTAACACTACTCCTTAATCAGTTGTTGTGTGCTATAGAACTTTCCGTCTATAAAAGTTTGTAAGTAATATGGTCCGGGTCTTAAGTATCTTCTAAAACTAAGTTTTAGCTTCGTATTTCCGGCACGAACATAGGCGCGTTCTCTTTTTACCAACCGTCCGTAACTGTTGTAGACCAAGAAACGAACGCTTGAATTTTTAGAAACGGTCAAGTCGGCAATTACATGGGAGGTAAACGGATTCGGATAGGTTTCCAAACTGATGGTATTTCCATTCGAATCATCGCAGGCGCCAAGGGTCGCTCCATAATATAAATAATACCGTGCCGCTCTTTCCGATACGCACAACGTTCTACCTCTAAAACAAATCTGTACTTTTGCGCGTCTTCCATTACCGCATTGTACATCGATGACTTCAACGGCTACGGTCGCTTCGGAAGTGCATCCATTACTATCTGTTACCGTCACGGTATAGCTCGTTGATTCTTCCGGACATACTTGTACATTTTCGGTGGTTGCTCCATTGCTCCACGCATAGGTAAACGGTGCCAGCCCACCTTCGATGCCGGTTACCCCGATGGTGGTACATTCCTTAGGGCCGTATCCCATATATACGGTAGCGGTATCGGTCACAGCAACTGCGATTGCTTCGGGTTCTGTAATTGACACGGTGCCTTCCAGGGTTGTTCCTGTCGCATCGGTTACCGAAAGGGTATACGCTCCCGCGGCCAATCCAATCGCGGTCTGTTCGGTTTGCCCATCACTCCAAAGGTAGGTGTAGGGTTGTACCCCTCCCATAACCATAGCGTCTACAACGCCATCGGCCTCTCCGTTGCAACTGGCATTTGCTATCACCAGCGTTTCCAAGGTCATTTCGTCTATGAGGAAGCGGGCAGAGACCGGAAAGTGGTCCGAAGCGGTGCTGGTATAGTCGTTATCGTAAAACTCATAACCAACACTTACCGTTTCTTCGATATAGGTGGGCGCCACTTCATTTGATACTAGAATATGATCGATCATGTTCTCGCGAAAGGCGAAGGAACGAAAACCGCCAGCACTGAGTTCGGCACTAAGGATGTCATAATTGGTCGTGTCGGCAACATATACTTCATAAGAGCTGAGCGTTCCATCGATATCGGCAACGGTTTCATCTACATCATCATTAAAATCCCCCAACAGAATCAAATTAGTATCAGAAAACTGCACATCCAAACTGTCTTTTAAGACCTCTACATCGTATTTGCGCATATCATAGCGCTCTTGCGGGCTACTACCACTATTGGCCCTTGCATGCAAGGCAACAATGTCATAGCGTTTGCTGGCCCCATCGATCGTTACATCCGCGGTCATTAAGAAGGGCAGTCTACCACTTGCATAAAATCGCGTTCTATCCTCAACCGGATAATCGGTCAAGGCAGAATCGTCCCCACCGTTGTATAAGGGATGAATGCTCTCTAAAAGCGGTTTGGTTTCAACAAGCGAAACCGTATTGGTATTGTAAATAAAACCAACTTTTTGTTGCATGCCATCGGTTGCATCCGGTCTTGAGGTTGCCGGAGATAAGACATAGGCATACCCAGGCAAGCTATCGATCATCTGTTCGAATAATGGCACATCTACAATCTCCTGTACAGCAAAAACATCGGCTCCGATTGCTTCGAGTACCGTTCGCACGCTATCTCTTTGAATGGCGTCCGACATGGGGTTCCCTGCGGCCGGCGAGTTCGATTCTTCACCGAACCACTCAATGTTCCAGGTAACGATATCAAATGTCCTATCTTTTTCGATGTCCACGGTACTACCGATCGGCACATACGGTTCGGCACATGCCAAATCCTCTTCCGAACGTGGAAGCAGTTGGTAGGTTTCAAAAAAGCGACCTACCACCCCAATTACCTCGGGGCAACTAGCGGGTTGTCCCAAACCTACGATGGCGGCAACATCATTGTCTATTCGTATTTGACCATCACCACTGGTGTCAGAAAGGGTGTAGTTTGAATTGCCAAATAGAATATCTCCCGGTTTTGGAAACGTCGGGCTTACAATACGGACCAGCTCGGCGGGATAGTTGGCCAATTCACTGAGCGTTATCGTACGTGGATCAATAGGCTGGTTCGGAAGACCATTGTTTTCGACCTCGGTGACGGTACTGATCTGTATTTGATCGTTAAATGAACTTCGGCTTCCGGTAACGGTTATGGAATCACCGACCATAAAGTTCCCATCGCCGTGTACCATTTCATCAAAGACGGCGATCCCTGCAGTAGCATCCTGTATGTAGGCAGATCCGCCAAATTGATCCGAAACGGTCAGCACCCCGCTGATCGTCACCAATTCTCCGGAAGCTGCATTCCGGGCTTCCAAAATTGAAATGACATCGGGAGCGGGAGGAACGGCGCCATTCTCGGCCCCGGGAGTGGGAGTCGCCTGAGTATAGGTGCCAGTATTTCTTAAACCACCCTCCCCGTTGGGAATTCGTTGTAGCGATTGTCCGTCTTTATTGCCAAGCTCCCCCTCGTTGATTTGTGCCTCCCCGGGGTTCAATAAACTCAATAAAGCTAGGTCGTCGCTATCACTAGTGTCATACACCAAAGCGTCCAACAAACTGTCATTGATCAGTAATGGCGTGTCATTCGGGAAATCAACCGCATCCCCTTGGTACAGGGCGACCGCGTCGGCACCATTCTGCAATCCGTTGGTGGTAAAGGCGATAAGGTCTACATTCGCCACCAAAGCACTTCCAATAACGAAATAACCATTCGCATCGGTGGTAAATCCATCCAAATCTATTGCATCGTTATAGCTCTGGTCATCACTTCCGTTATACAAGACGATCACAAGGCCATCCAAAGGGGTATTGCCAGCACCACCATCGTATAACTCTATAAACTCAAGGGCATCCGTACCTGCAGTATCGGCATCCAGCTCATTTATGACTATTTGAGCCGGCCCGCGCAGGTAGCTACCGATCGGGAACGGGGTAGCCGCAGTGTCGTTTGTGCCCTCATTGTCCAAGGCGTTGGGCCCACTAAAGGTCCAGTTGTCCAAAACAAACGTACCGCCGTCAGGACCGGTGTTCGCGGTTCTATAGGCCCAGCCATCGGCATATTCCCATGGCTGTCCGCTGCCGTCTACCGTAATTTCTCCAAAAACATCTACCACAGCCCCATCAAGAAACAGCTCTATCGCATCGTCGCCATTAATGGCCATCGCACCTGAAGTGTAGTCCGGGGCGAAACCAAAGAAAGTGGTGAATCCGGTACTTTCAGAAGCGACATATACATAACTGCCAGCGGTGACCGCTTCGGAGGGGAAGGTAAATTCAACCCCGTTACTGCCATTTCCATTGTTCGCAGAACCCAAGCCATATACGCTTAAATCTGCAATATCTTGTATTACATATAATTCAACTCCTTTGGGCACACCACCGCTCAAAGGTCCGTCGAATACCCCTGAGATTACCAGCGCAGTTCCGGAAGGTGTAGTGGCTTCCAAGGTTGTAAAAGATACGGTTTCACTATTATCGGAGCTATTTCCGGCGGCATCCAAAGCGACTACTACCACATTGTAGGTGGTTAATGGATCCAAACCACTTACGGTAAAAGAGGTGGTGGTCGTGGTTCCCAAGACAGTGGTACCCTCTATAATCTGATACTCCGTTACGCCCACATTATCCGTAGCAGCATCCCAACCAATGGTAGTGGCATTCGAGCTAATATCGGAGGCAATAACATTTGTGGGCGGAGTAGGGGCTTCGGTGTCTTCCACTACCACTTCCATGTTCATACTGCCCGGGGTGGGCGCCAGCATGTTGTAGGTAAGGGTATTTCTGGTACCCCCTTGGCCGTTCGGAATTCGCTGCATGCTATTTTCCGCGGCGTTTCCGGCGGTGTTTTCATCTACTTGGCCTTGGCCTGCATTTAGCAAAACCAATAATTCAGGGTCATCCGCATCACTTGTGCCATACACCAAGGCGTCTATTAAGTTGGTAGTGCTTACTGGCGTTCCCGATGGAAAGGTAGTGGCATCATCTTGATACAAAGCAACGGCATCTGCACCATTTTGTATTCCGTTGGTCGTAAACGCTTCTAAATCTACGTTCGCCACATTGTCACTGCCGATTACGAAATAGCCATTCGCATCGGTAGCAAGGCCGTCCAAATCGATGCTTCTATAACTTTCATTCGTACTTCCGTTGTACAGAACTATTACCAGCCCGTCCAAAGAAGTGTTTCCAAAACCACCGTCGTAAAGTTCTATGAATTCGGCGGCGTCGGTACTGATCTGATCTGCATCTACCTCGTTGATAACTACTTCCGGAGAAGCGTTGGCAAAACGATCTTCTGCCTGCGGCCCTCCCCAAATGGCGGTCGCAAAGGCGGGGTTGTCAATAAATGGATTCCGATTCCCCTGTATGCCCTCCAATAGTACATTTCTATTTAGCTCTACCTGGGAAACGGGGTCCGCGGCGTTCCACTCAAGAAAAATGTCGCGAACATCGGGACTATAGGTAGAACTTCCAAGTCCCACGACGTTTGGCAGACATCTATCTCCGTACCGCAGGTACATATATAACATCATACGGGCTACATCACCTTTCCATTCATCACCGGGATAAAATCCACCATTCACCGGTCGCGCATTGCCATCGGCATCGGTATAGGGAAGATTACTTCGAACACCATTGAATTGAACGTCGGAAGCCCTTAGATGATGCGGATCGGAGCCTGGCCCGGTTTCACCTAGATTTGGATTTCCAAGCGATTTTGGGTAGCTGTGTTCCCGATTCCAATCTCCTACATTGCCCCCATTCATGTCTTTCGATCGGGTTCTGTCGTTGGTACCATCTGCATCGGTATCGTCATAACCATAAATAAGAAATACCTTACTTGGGTCTGACGGATCCAAGTCTGTCTGCTTGAGCGCGTCCCAAACACCTGGCGTATAGGTTAGTACCGTGTTTTGCGTGTTGGTCACCAAGCCCGAAAGGCTGTTTTTCAATACGGTGCCGGTCGCTGTAACGTTCGTTGTATCATAGTAGGAAGGTACTTGTGCCCATCCGAATCGGGTGCCAAGTACTACCAAAAAAACGACCCATGTAAATCGTTTGAAGTAGTGTTGTTTCATAGTTGCGGGATTTATTAAATTGCCGCAAAGCTATGAATAAATGTAGGAAATCTTCTTTATAGTTATTAACCAAATGTTAAGAAATATCAATTTTATTTTAAAGCTCATAAATGATAGCGTTTCAAAGCATTGAAATCAAAATCTAGTAAAGATCTTTCTATTTGAAATGGCCCAAATTCTTTCAATAGAACTATTTTTGTAGTATGGAAGAATGGTACCACTATGTATTCTTGGTTGCTGTGGGTTTTATAGTGGGATGTATCAATACCATTGCCGGAGGAGGCTCTCTCATTTCTTTGCCCGTTTTGATTTTTTTGGGTTTGCCGCCCAGTGTGGCAAATGGCACCAATAGGGTGGCCGTCGTAGTACAAAACACCTTGGGTACGGTAGGTTTTGCAAGCAAAGGGGTCTCCACCATGCCCTTTAACATTCACCTAGGTATTTCGGCCTTGCTGGGGGCTATTTTGGGAGCTTATATAGCGGTGGATATTAAAGGGGACACCTTTAACCGGATTTTGGCGGCGATTATGGTAATCGTGGTTTTAATCGTAGTATTCAAACCTAAAATGAAGCTTGCCGAAATGCAAGAACTGATTCTAGGGAAACATTTGTGGCTAGGGATCATCGCCTTTTTCTTTTTCGGCATTTATGGTGGTTTTATCAATGCCGGGCTAGGCTTTGTAATTATCTTATTTTTGCATTATGTGAATAAAATGACCTTGGTACGTGCAAATGCTACGAAGGTAGTCGTAGTTTTGATGTATACTTTGGCCGCACTGGTCGTTTTTGTCGTGAATGATAAGGTCGACTGGTCGGTAGGCCTAGTTTTGGCAATAGGAAACGGTACAGGGGCTTGGGTGGCCAGTCGGGTATCGGTAAACAAGGGAGACGGTTTTGTGCGCGTATTTTTGGTCATTGTTGTATGTTTAATGGCATCGAAACTATTATTTTTTAACGGTCCGCTTGTATGAAGGTGCAAAACCGGAATGGGTTGAATTTTTAAGTAGAAAACGCTTCCACGAATCGGCAGGTATGCAGGAATGAAAGCCAATTATAAGGAGTTCTTTAAAATAGAGGTATGACGGATATTATCAGTGATTTAAATTGGCGCTATGCCGCAAAAAAGTTTGACGCGCGGCGCATGCTTGCAGAAGACAAAATCAACAAACTAAAGGAGGCGTTTAATCTTACGGCAACCTCCTATGGTTTGCAGCCTATTAAAATGGTCATTTTACAAAATAAGGCCCTTCAGCAGCGTCTTGTTCCACATTCGTATGGCCAAGAACAAGTGGCCCAAGCATCCCATCTCTTGGTTCTTTGCATCGAGAAAAAAATCGATGAGGCGTACATTACCCAGTATTTTGACCAAGTTGCACGGGTCAGGGGAACGAGCAAAGAAATATTGGACCCTTTCAAAGATTCCCTGATAACCAATTTTTCAACTAAAACGGTTGAAGAGGTTACAAACTGGGCGACCAATCAGGCCTATCTGGCTATGGGGAATTTGCTGACGATCTGCGCGATAGAAAAAATTGACTCCTGCCCTATGGAAGGTTTTGTCGCCATGGAATATGACCGTTTGCTCAAACTTGATGACAAAGGGCTCGCATCGGTTTTGGTGCTGCCCGTTGGCTACCGTGCAGCTGATGACATGTTCGCCGATTTTAAAAAAGTGCGAAAAAATATGGCCAATAGTATTATTGAATTAACGTAAATAGTGATTGAAACACGGTTATAAAACATAAAAAAATATGCCAGGATTTGAGCTTTTTGGAGAGGAAGAGAAAGCGGAAGTACAACAGGTACTAGACACCGGTGTTCTTATGCGGTATGGGTTCGATGGTATGAGGGACGGTCAATGGAAGGCGAAAGAACTCGAAAAGGCTTTGGAAGAACGAATGGAGGTACAACATGCCCAATTGGTAAGCAGTGGCACGGCAGCTTTGACCGTTGCACTGGCAAGCGCTGGCGTAGGGGCAGGGGATGAAGTACTCATGCCTACTTTTACGTTTGTTGCTAGCTTCGAATCTATTTTGGCTTTGGGAGCTGTTCCTGTTCTGGTGGGTATCGATGATACCTTGACCCTGGATCCCGAAGCGGTTGAAAAGGCGATTACCAAAAGAACCAAGGTCATAATGCCTGTGCATATGTGCGGTTCCATGGCCGATCTCGGTGCCTTAAAGACTATTTGCCAAAAGCATAATTTATTACTGCTTGAGGATGCCTGCCAGGCAATCGGGGGTACCTATGAGGGAAAGCCTTTGGGGAGTTATGGCGATTTGGGCTGTTTTTCCTTTGATTATGTGAAGACCATTACCTGCGGGGAGGGGGGCGCTGTCGTTACAAACAACGAGACCTATTTTAAAAACGCCGATCACTATTCTGATCACGGGCACGATCATATCGGTGTCGATCGAGGTGCCGAGACACATCCTTTTTTGGGATACAATTATCGTATTTCAGAATTACATGCTGCGGTGGGGCTCGCCCAAATAGCCCGTCTGGATGAGTTTTTAGCGATACAGAAAGAGCATTACTCTATTTTAAGAACGGCCTTGGAAACGATTCCAGCGGTTACCTTTAGACGCGTCCCCGTTGGGGGCGAGGAGAGCTATGCCTTCTTGACCTTTTTTCTGCCCGATGCAAATTTGGCAAAAAAAGCTCATGTCGCATTGGGTGCTGGCGGAATAGACGCTTGTTTTTATTGGTATGATAATAACTGGCACTACTTTCGGCAATGGGAACACCTTTTAGAAAAAAAATCGTTGGGAAAACTATCGTCTGAAATCTATAGGCAGTTGCCCGATTATACCGCTATTGACTTTTCAAAATCGGATCATTGGATGGGCCGTGCGGTTTCGTGTTTAATAAAATTAGGCTGGAGCCAAGAAGAAGTTGAACGCAGAGCGGCTACAATGGCCCAGACGATTCGTTCCATCGTCTAGTATTATTTTCGCTAGGGAGCATTTAGTTTAGTAAGGTACGTATTCTACAATTTCAAGCCCATACCCAACAATACCCACTCTTTTTGCTTGTGTGGTGTTCGTGAGCATACGCATTTTACTAATATTCAAATCATGCAGAATTTGGGCGCCGATTCCAAAATCACGTGTGTCCATATCAATTTTTGGGGCTTTGTGAACACCTTGTTTATGTAATTCCTTCAGTTCGGCCAAACGGGCAAGAAGGTTGAGCGATTCCGAATTTTGATTGATAAATACAATGGCTCCTTTACCTTCATTATTGATGGCATGGAACATATCTTCTAGTTTTTTGTCCGGGTTGTTGGTCAAGGTTCCCAACACATCATTGTTTACCAAAGTAGAGTTGATTCTGGTGAGTACTTGTTCATCTTTTTTCCAACTCCCTTTTGTAAGGGCGATATGTACATGATTATTTGTAGTTTGTTTATAGGCGCGTAACCTGAACTCCCCAAAACGGGTGGTGATTTGAAAGTCTTCCTTTTTATCGATAAGACTATCATGTTCCATACGATAGGCCACTAAATCTTCAATAGATACGATTTTGAGGTCAAATCTTTTTGCCACTTTCACTAGTTGTGGAAGGCGCGCCATGCTTCCATCGTCGTTCATTATCTCCACAATGATCCCAGCGGGTTTTAGTCCGGCCAAACGGGCAAAATCGATTGCGGCTTCGGTATGTCCCGTTCTGCGTAGAACCCCTCCTTCTTTGGCGATCAACGGAAAAATATGGCCGGGACGTGCTAAATCATACGGTTTCGTAGCTTCATTTGTCAAGGCGAGTACGGTTTTGGCGCGATCAGAGGCAGAAATACCAGTAGTAACCCCATTGCCCCGAAGGTCTACGGAAACCGTAAAGGCCGTCTCCAAGGGGTCTGTATTGTGGTTCACCATCATGTGCAGTCCCAGATCTTTGCACCTGCCTTCGGTGAGCGGGGCGCAGATAAGGCCTTTACCGTGGGTCGCCATGAAATTTACCGTCTCTGGCGTGGCCAGTTCGGCCGCGGCCAAAAAGTCACCTTCATTTTCACGATTTTCATCATCTACTACAATGATAACCTTGCCTTTCGCAATATCTGCAATGGCCTCCTCTATGGTATCCAACTGTATATTTTTCTCCATCGCGCTAATCATACGATCGTTGTTTTTCTTTTTCTTTTAAACAGGCTCTTAAAATAATTGCCTATGGCACCGAATTGCAGCATGCCTTTATCAGCCGTCGCCCTTTTTGTCAAATAGATACCCAAAGGTAGCATAATCAACGTAGAAAGCCATGCACCCAAAATAGGATGAATATTGTTTTCTTTTGAATAATTGCCCGCAAACACGCCTACGAAGTAATAGATGAGGAACAAGACAATGGCAATGACCATTGGTAAGCCGACCCCTCCTTTTCGGATGATAGCTCCCAAGGGCGCCCCTACAAAAAAGAGGATGATGCAGGAGAGCGCCAAAGCATATTTCTTGTGTAACGAAAGAATATGCATATTGTAGATTTTATAGCGTTTTTGCATTTCATCCTTCTTGCCTTTTACCGAACTAACAATGCTAGAGGCAGCGTTTTTGGCAGCATTCATAATTTGCACTTTTTGCCAGTCCTCGAACAATTCAATAAAATGCTGATTTTGTTGCAGGCTGTCCATAGACGCCACTCCCTTTGCGTCAGATGATTTATTGGCCGCAAGGAGTTCCTCCGAAACATCCGAAGCATCTTTTATCACCGTTGTCACAGGAGTTTTTGCAGCATTCATTTTCATCGAAGATGCCTTTTCATTTTCCGGTACGGGCCCGGCAGTAGTGGTGTCTTTTGGTGTTAGGGGAATAAACCCTCCCATACGGTTGATGATATTTTTTGAAAAAGCGCCTACAATTCGAATGTTATCTTTTTTTATAGAATCGATATCCTTCGTCAACCGACTAACATTTTTCATTTTATCGGTACTAATGTTCCGTTCTTCCTCCAGGTCTTGCTCTAGTTCCGGGATTTCAATATTGATCCGATAAATTTCAAAATCCGCCTTGGCGAAGGGGTATTTTCGCTTGTCGGCAGATTTTTTTGATTCCACGTCCTGGTATACGTTTCCATCATTTAGGACCAACTGAATTACTTCCGACGCGTCACTGCTCAATAATTCCCCGTTCTTGGCTTTGATGACCCTAGCGACGGTGTTGCTCTTCGATTTTTCATGAATGATTACATTTTTTAAAAATCGGTCTTTTTCACCATACTTTTCATCGACCTTGATACTCATCCCTTCAAAATCGCTAAAAACACCTTCTTCTATCGCCGCAGCTGGTTTTACCTTCGCAATATTTCGCCGCATATTGTAAATCTTTTGCTCAGAAGCAGGAATCACATTGTTGGCGAAGTAAAAAGTTACTCCCCCTAAAAAGGTTACAAATACGATGAGACTCAGCATGGCCCGTTGCAAGGAAATACCAGAGGCCTTCATAGCGGCAAACTCATAGTTCTCTGCAAACGTACCAAAGGTTAGAATGGAGGATAGCAGTACCGTAAGGGGAAGTACCTTTTCCGTCAAGTTGGGCATTAGGTAGAACAAAAACTTACCGATAATAATAATGTCAAGTCCCTTGCCCGCCAAGTCATCTATAAACAACCAAATGGTTTGGAATATAAAGATGAACATCAAAATGATGAACGAACTGAAAAAATTAAAAAGGAATCTTGATAGAATATATCGATCTAGAAGTCGCAATAGCTTAGTTTCTTATGATATAGTACCCTTCGTTTTTGTACTTGCCTTCATCAAAAGTAAATAAGGTTTTCGACAATGGCTGGTCTGTTTTAAAAGAATTAACAGTAATCGTGGTAACCGTACCATTTTTACCCGTTTCTATCAATTTATAAATATGCTTTGTTTCCACATCGATGCCCAACAAAATCGATTTGATTTCTGTATTGGTTTCTATCGGGATCAGTTTAACAAACTGTATCTTTCTCCCTTGAACATTTTGGAGCACATCCCAAGAATAGGTATGTCCCTGTTTGTAGAATGTCAGCATTTTCGAGGGCGTGATCGTATTGTCGTCTTCCGATTGCGCATCTATGATCACTTCTTCGTTTTCAGGCACAATATTATACACCATTTTCCCGTCATACAACTGTTTGGCGCCTAAATAGTTGAACAAATACTTGTCGCCCTGTAAGGTAACGTCTCCGCGGGTTTCGCTATTTACGTTCGCCTCTTTATTATTCAAAGCATACTTAAAATCAACAAAGATATTGTCATATCCCTTTACTTTGTTGTAGACATCATCTAGGAGGGATTTTGCCTTGTCCGCATTCTGGGCATGAGAAAACGAGGATGCCAAAAGAATACATGCTACTACTAAAAATTTCTTCATGAGTTGTTTATTTTTTTTCATTTTCCAATAATAAATCCAAAGAGATTAAATCGGGCACCAGTACCTGTCTTGCCTTACTCCCTTCAAACGGGCCGACGATTCCTGCCGCTTCGAGTTGATCTACGATGCGCCCGGCACGATTGTAACCCAGTTTTAGTTTGCGTTGAATCAACGATGCCGAACCTTGTTGGGCCGTTACGATCACCACTGCCGCTTCACGGAACATCGCATCACGTTCCGATATTTCATAATCAATACTTGTGCCAGAATCTTCCCCAACATATTCAGGAAGTTCATGTGCTTCTGGATATCCGCGCTGAGCCCCTATAAAACCCGTGATTTTTTCAACTTCCGGCGTATCCACAAAAGCGCACTGAATTCGTGTAACATCGTTCCCCTGCGTATAGAGCATATCACCCCGGCCAATAAGCTGATCGGCCCCTTGCGCATCTAGAATGGTGCGCGAATCTATTTTAGAAGTGACCCTGAAAGCAATTCTAGCGGGGAAGTTCGCTTTGATGATTCCCGTAATGACGTTTACCGAAGGTCGCTGAGTGGCAATGATCAAATGAATTCCGATGGCCCTTGCGAGCTGTGCCAACCTGGCAATGGGTGTTTCAACTTCTTTGCCCGCCGTCATGATCAAATCTGCAAACTCATCAATAACCAAAACTATGTAGGGCAGGAATTTATGACCGTCGTGCGGATTAAGCTTTCGGGCCTTGAATTTTGTGTTATACTCTTTTAAATTACGCACCATCGCCAACTTCAAGAGCTCATATCGGTTGTCCATTTCTATACAGAGCGAATTCAAGGTGCTGATTACCTTGGTGTTGTCTGTAATAATGGCATCTTCAGAATCGGGAAGTTTGGCAAGGAAATGACGTTCAATTTTGTTAAACAGCGTCAATTCGACCTTTTTAGGATCTACCAATACAAATTTTACCTCTGCGGGATGTTTCTTGTATAACAAAGAGGTAAGTACCGCATTTAATCCTACGGACTTCCCTTGTCCTGTGGCCCCGGCCATTAATAGATGGGGCATTTTTGCAAGATCTACCACAAAGGTTTCATTACTAATGGTCTTTCCAAAGGCGATCGGTAATTCCATCTCTGCCTTCTGGAACTTACTAGATGCGACTACCGAGCGCATCGATACAATGGTAGCATTCTTATTGGGAACCTCTATACCAATGGTTCCTTTGCCAGGTATGGGTGCAATGATACGAATACCCAGTGCTGCCAGGGAAAGTGCAATGTCATCCTCTAAATTCTTGATTTTGGAAATACGCACCCCGGCCTCCGGTACAATTTCATAAAGCGTAACGGTAGGGCCAATGGTGGCCTTGATTTGCGCAATGCCGATTTTGTAGTTTTTTAAAGTCTCTACGATCTTATTTTTATTTTCCTCCAGTTCCTCCTGGTTAATGGTAATACCGCCGGTGACGCCATGTTGATCCAAAAGTTCGAGCGTAGGAAACTTATAACTGCCCAGTTCCAAGGTAGGATCAAATTCTCCAAAATCTTCGACCAATTTTTCGGCTATATTGTCTTTTTCCTCCTTTTCCTCTACGACCTTTTCTACCTCCATCGCAAGTTCCTCAATGGGCTCCTGTTCTTTAGGAACGTTTACTTCTAGCGGTTTTTCGGCTTCAGGTTTTTCAATTACAGGAATATCCTTTTTATGGGTGTAAGTATCGATAATGACCGGTTCTTCCTTTTCAACACTCAATTCAAGGGAATGCTCAACAGGGCCCTTTTCTTTTGATTTCACCTTGGAAGGGCCCCTTTTACTTTGAAAATAAGGTGCCAAGCTATCCGGCGAAAACTTGAAGAAACGTACCAAAATAAAAATGAGTCCGAACAACAGTAACAGCAATACCCCGATTTTACCCGTGAAGTCTTGCAGGAAATCGTTCATCTCATAACCGACCAAGCCTCCTAGCAACGGGCGTTCCACTGCGAAAAAGCCTAGGGCGATCGAAATCCATATCATGAACAACAAGCCCCAAATCCATTTTTTTAGCAACCCTTGTTTGGTCATGCTCAGGAACATATAGAGCCCTGTCATAAAGAGTAATACTGTAATAATCAAAGAAGCGAGTCCAAAACCTTTATACACTACAAAATGGCTCACGGCGGCGCCAAATTTGTTCAAAAGGTTTTGGGCATGTTCGTTTCTGTCCGAAAATTCACTTAAGAGGCTTTGATCATCTTGCCACGTAAAATAGAAAGAAATAAAGGAGAAGAACAGGGCAATGCTAAAAAGCATTAAAAGGCTTCCCAGTATAATCTTGTTTTGTTTGGATATTTTGAAAGGCGTTTTTTTCTTCGTAGCCCTTGGTTTCGGCTTTGCCTTTGTTGCCTTCTTTGCCATTAAAATTGGGGTTCTAGGGTCAAAAATACAAATTTAGCAGGGAAGGTGGTCAAAAAAACTTTGGGAGGTAAATAATGAAACCGATGATAGTAGCAGCGATGGATACCAACATCACGGCCCCAGCGGCAACATCTTTTATAAAACCGATCTTGGGGTCATGATTGGGCTGCACAAAATCAGATATTTTTTCGACCGCGGTATTCATTCCTTCGACTCCCATCACCAAGCCGATGGCCAGAATCTGCAATATCCATTCCGTAGAAGAAATGTCGAAGTAAAACCCTGCGGCGGTCATTACAATGGCAATAAATACCTGTATTTTGATACTTGCCTCTGTTCGAATCAAAAGAAGGGCTCCGCGCAATGCGAAGCCCACACTTTTAATTCTGTTCTTTAAAAAAGATTCTTTAGCCATTTAGAGCATCTAAAGCGCCCGTATAGTTAGGCTCATCAACAATTTCAGGAACTTGCTCGCTATAGGCGACAGTCCCCTCTTCGTTTACTACGACCACCGCCCTCGAGTGTAGGGGCATCAATGGTCCATCTGAGAATTCAAGTCCGTACGATTTACCGAAATTACCATCCCTGAAATCGGATAACATCTCTACATTCTCAATTCCTTCCGCCCCACAGAAACGTGCCTGGGCAAAAGGTAGATCTTTCGAAATACACAACACAACGGTGTTTTCTAAGTCCGCGGCATCCTTATTAAATTGCCGTACCGATTGTGCGCAAGTTCCCGTATCGATACTTGGGAAGATATTCAATACTACTTTTTTGCCTTTATAATCGGCTAAGCTAGCAGTTGATAAATCGTTTTTAGTTAGCGTGAATTCCGGGGCATTACTGCCTTTTGAGGGTAATTCGCCCAAAGTATGAATTGGATTTCCTTTTAATGTTACTGTCGCCATGGATTTAATTTAAATTTTAAGTGAAATTATAAAATATAAAGCTCATACAGGAGGGATGAGTGTAAAAAAATCAACCTTGGGCCATTTCTGACTTGGGAGCCTTCAGCATTCGGATTTTTATTCGAAGCCCAGCAAACAAAAGGGTCATGAACGGACTCAAATAGTTAAAAATGGCGTACATGAAATATTCCCCGGTCCCTACGCCAAGAACTCCTGCTTGATACGCACCACAGGTGTTCCATGGTATCAACACGGAAGTGACCGTTCCTGAGTCTTCCAAGGTTCGACTTAGGTTTTCGGGTGCAAGGCCTTTATCTTCGTAGGCTTTTTTGAACATTTTTCCCGGAATGACCAGAGCGAGGTATTGATCACTTGCGATGGCGTTTAGTCCTAGGCAACTGATAACCGTGCTTGCAAAAAGCCCAAAAACAGAGGAGGCTATGGCCAGTAGTTCCTTGGTTATTTTTGCGAGGGCCCCGATGGCGTCCATAACCCCGCCAAAGACCATGGCACAGCAAATAAGCAAAATAGTCCATAACATCCCTTGCATGCCGCCCGAGCTAAAGAGTTCATTTAGTTTTATGTTATCGGTAACGATGGCCGTATCGGTAATGATCGATTGAAAAATGGCCGTGACCGGATTTTCAGAAAGCCCTAGTAAAACATCTTCTTGAAAAAAAATGGCAAAACCTGCGGCAAGCGCGATTCCGGCACCCAAGGCAATCAAAGGTTTGGTTTTTAAAAGGATGAGTGCAATGACGACCCCCGGTACGAGAAACAGGTAAGGGGTGATGTTAAAAGTAGCATCTATCGTCGCCAACAATCCGCTAATATCGGCACTACCGGTAGTTTCAATATTCAGACTAATTATTGAAAATACACACAAGGTCACCAAGATGGTGGGTACCGTGGTAAAAGCCATGTAACGTATATGGGTAAACAGATCCGTTCCCGCCATGGCAGGGGCTAAATTCGTGGTATCGCTCAAGGGGGACATTTTATCACCAAAATAAGCTCCTGAAATTACCGCACCGGCAATCATTCCCGCCGAAATACCCAAAGCACTGCCAATACCGACCAATGCAATGCCTACGGTCGCCGAAGTGGTCCAAGAGCTACCTGTTGCTATAGAGATGAGGGCCGCTATGATAACAGAGGCCGGTAAAAAGATCGCGGGACTAAGCACTTGCAACCCATAATACACCATGGCCGGTATAATACCGCTTACCAACCACGTGCCGGCCAAGGCGCCTACAAAAAACAAAATCATGATCGGGACAAAAACACTGCGTAGATTCTCTCCAATTTCTTTCAGCATCCCCTTGAGGGTCACCTTATTGAAAAATCCCACAATAGCTGCTATTACGCCCCCTATCAAGAGAATGAATTGATTGGAATATGCACCCAATGCCTCCCCATCTGCCACAAAAATATTATAGGCCAACATGGCCATCAATAGTACCACCGGTACCAAGGCTTCCCAGATATTCAGTTCTTTGTTCTCAACAATATTTTCGTTTTCAGGCCCTGCGGGATTGATGTCTTGACTTTGCATGCAAATTTGGTTTAAAGTACCTCGTAATATTACGATATTGCAGCCTGTCTTGCAAGCGTGGCGCTTATTCCTGTAAGGCCTTTTTGCTATTGGGGTTTAGTATTCCCAGCAATTGCATACATTCTTTCATTACCCTGTACGTTCTTTCGATATCATTATCCAAACCAATCGAAAACCGTATCAGACCACTTCCAAGACCCATTTCTTTCTGTTCCTCCAGTGGAATTTCGGAAGAAGTAGAGGAACCTGGAGCGCTAAAGAGGGTTTTATAAAACCCAAGACTTACGGCAAGGTATCCTAGTTTCCGATCTTGCATAAGTTCCATAAAGGTATTGGCTTTTTCTAGCGAACCCACATCAATAGTCAATAATCCACCAAACCCATATTCAGGGTTCATTTGATTTTTAAAAGTTACATGACCGGGGTGGGAGGGCAGACCGGGGTATGCAACCGGTAAACCGTCTTTCTCAAATTGCTGGGCAAGGTATAGTGCGTTTTGGCCATGTTTTTTCATGCGGATATGAAGTGTGCGCATATTCTTTAGGATAGAAGCTGCTCTGAGACTATCCAACGTACTGCCCAAAAGCATTCCGGCGCCATTGTTTACGTCTTTCAGAGAGAGACAGAACTCTTTGGTTCCACATACCGCCCCGGCAACACAGTCGCTTGTTCCGTTAATGAATTTTGTGAGGCTATGGATCACAATAGAGGCCCCCAATTGTGCCGCCGGTATCGACAAGGGGGAAAAGGTATTGTCTACCACTAGTGGAATCCCATACTTTTTAGCCAGTTTTGCCAGTTCTTTGATCGAAGCCACTTCCAGAAGCGGATTGCTTATGGCTTCGCAATAAATCATTTTGGTGTCCCCGGTGATTGTCTCTTCAACGGCTTTTAAATCGGTGCAATCCACAAAACTGGTTGTGATTCCTAACTTGTTCAAAAAGTTTTTCATGAGCGCATAGGTACCCCCATAAATTGTTCTACTGCTTACAATATGATCACCGGTATTACATAGTTGTAGAATGACCGAGCTGATCGCTCCCATACCACTGGCATAAACATTGGCCGTTTCCGTTCCCTCCATAGCAGCAAGGGCCTCCCCTAAGTATAAGTTAGAGGGGGACGAGTGCCGTGAATATAGATAACACCCCTCGGTATTCCCTTCAAAGGTGTCGAACATCGTCTTTGCCGATAGAAACGTATAGGTCGATGAATCGGAGATAGAGGGGTTTACACCGCCGTATTCCCCAAAGTATTGTAAATCTTGAAGTTTGCTGGATGCTTTGTAGTTCATAAGATAAAATTTGTACGATAAAATTACTTTTGTATAGAATAAAAGTCAATATATTTGGTTATAATTAGAATTTAAATCTACATAACTACTTTTATTAGAATTTAATTCTTTGTAAATCCCCTTAATACCTATTTTAAAGAAAAATGACCATGTTGAAACTGGATAATACGGATCGGCTGCTGCTAAAACTTTTACAGGAAGACAGTAAGAAAACCACCAAAGAATACGCGAATGCCTTGCACCTCTCTACGACGGCCGTATATGAGCGCATTAAGCGTTTGGAGCGTACAGGGGTGATAGCGGGCTACGTTGCCTTAGTACAAAAAGCAAAAGTTAACAGGTCTTTCACGGTACTATGCCAAGTGCGGCTGGTACAACATATAAAGGAATTCGTAACCGACTTTGAACGGGCGGTACTTAAACTGAACGAGGTAGTGGAATGTTATCATACCAGTGGTGACTATGACTATTTGTTAAAAATCCATGTGGCGGACATGGCCGCCTACCGGGAATTTATGATTTCCAAACTTACGGTCCTAAAACATATTGGCAGTACGCAGAGCTCCTTTAGCATCAAGGAGGTGAAGCATACAACGGCCATTGATTTGCAAACCTCGATTTCTGCTTAATTAACATCAATAATCACGTTTATAGGTATTTAATACGTACATTCTAGCCTTAAAGTGTACGTAATATGAAGCGAAACGATTTTTTTAAGACCGCCGGCATGGGCAGTTTGGTATTTACGGCCCTACCTTTAATGTCATTTAGTTCACAAGATGGGGAGAAACTCGATCCCACGATCGTACAAGAATTTGTGCGGGTGGCACATTCCGATTTCGATAAAGTGAAGCAAATGCTTGGGGAGTATCCTACATTGATCAATGCTGCCCATGATTGGAAAATGGGGGATTTTGAAACCGGGTTGGGAGCGGCGAGCCATGTTGGCCATATAGAAGTAGTACATTATCTTTTAGGAAAAGGTGCTCAGATCAACATATTCACCGCTTGTTTGCTCGGCGAGCTATCTATTGTAAAGCCGATACTCACGGCCTTCCCCGAAACCATGAATGCGCTGGGTCCGCATGGTTTTACTTTGCTGCACCATGCTCAGAAAGGCGGTGATCCGGCACTCGAAGTAACCGAATATCTGATTTCTTTGGGAGCGAAAGAGACCAAAGTATCGCTCTATTAGCATTGGGCGCCGTTGATGATAAAAGCGTTCTATATCCTTCGTTTTCTAACCCGGTTGGGCATTGCCCAACCATAAAACATTCGTATTTTTGTTTGCTGTACGATGATTCTGATTCGTATCGGATAAAATAGTCCTGAACAAACAAAAATACTATGACTCAATACGATGTAGCCGTAATAGGCTCTGGCCCAGGGGGCTACGTGGCAGCGATTCGTTGCGCACAATTGGGAATGAAAACGGCTATAATCGAGAAGTACAGTACGCTTGGAGGTACTTGTCTCAATGTTGGTTGTATTCCTTCAAAAGCATTACTCGATTCATCCCATCACTACGAAGACGCCATTAAACATTTTGACGAACACGGTATCGAGATACCGGGTGACATCAAGGTGAATCTTGAAAAGATGATAGGCCGCAAACAAGGTGTGGTCGATATGACCACTAAGGGGGTTCAGTTCTTAATGGACAAAAATAAGATTGACGTCTATGAAGGATTGGGTAGTTTTAAAGACGCTACACACATTGCGATTGCAAAAAATGATGGCAAGACGGAAACGATCGAAGCCAAGCATACCATCATCGCTACCGGTTCAAAACCATCCACTTTGCCCTTTATCAAGTTGGATAAGGAGCGCATCATCACCTCAACGGAGGCGCTAAAACTAACGGAAATCCCGAAGCATTTATTGATTATCGGCGGGGGAGTGATCGGTTTGGAACTTGGACAGGTGTACCGAAGATTGGGCGCAGAGGTAACCGTGATCGAGTACATGGATCGTATCATTGCCGGAATGGACGCTGCCCTGTCCAAAGAGTTGATGAAGGCGATGAAGAAACAGAAAACTTCTTTCCAACTATCACACAAGGTAACTTCTGTGGAAAGAAAAGGAAAAGAAGTGACTGTAAAGGCCGAAAATAAAAAAGGGGAGGAAGTGACCTTCAAGGGCGATTATTGTTTAGTGGCCGTAGGCCGAAGTCCGTATACGGAAGGTTTAAACGTGGAAGCGGCCGGCGTCGTCATGGGAGAGCGTGGTATGGTCGCTGTCAATGATCATCTACAGACCAATGTCCCTAATATTTATGCGATCGGCGATGTTGTTCGCGGGGCTATGTTAGCGCACAAGGCCGAAGAAGAAGGTACCATGGTTGCTGAAATCCTGGCAGGTCAAAAACCACACATCGACTACAATCTGATACCCGGGGTCGTGTACACCTGGCCGGAAGTGGCCGCCGTTGGAAAGACAGAGGAGGAGCTCAAAGAAGCCGGCGTGGCCTATAAAGTAGGGCAATTTCCGATGCGAGCTTTAGGTCGGGCAAGGGCGAGTATGGATGTTGATGGCTTCGTGAAGATTTTGGCAGATAAGAAAACAGATGAAGTACTTGGGGTTCATATGGTAGGCGCACGCTGTGCCGACTTAATTACCGAAGCGGTAACCGCGATGGAATTTAGGGCGTCGGCAGAGGATATTGCTCGAATGAGCCATGCACACCCCACCTATGCCGAAGCGGTGAAAGAAGCTGCGTTGGCCGCTACGGAGGACCGGGCGTTGCATATTTAAAGCATTGATACAAATAGAAAGCCCTGACAGCATTGTCAGGGCTTTTTTATTGAATGTATATCCATTGAAGCCCTGGAAAACTTTCGATTCGAAAAGCAATCGGTACAGGGCCAACTGGTCATTACCCTTTGTGAGAACCATCGCAAAAGGGCGGATTCGCCGTTTTTTTGCAGGTGCATAACCAGGCTTCTTTATCCTCGTCGGCGGTGAAACCCAAGGCGCCAGGTTTTTCTTGGGCGCGATGGGCACCGTCGCAAAAGGGTTGTGCCGCACTATGGCTGCAAGTGCACCATGCGTAGCGTTTGTCTTTTTCCAGCGTTACTTTGATTGGGGAATACTCATGTTCCTTCATAGGGATGCTTTTTTAAGGTGTCGTTAAACGAAGATAATCAAATCAGGTTTAACTCCTGACGAAACCAATATAACGGAGCAGCCTATAGAAAGAGCTCTTAGCGACCTCCAACAGATATAGCAGGCGCTGTTCTGTTTTGATCCATAAAAAACGAAGGGACGTGGCGACGTTTAATTTTATAAACTCTTTTCGTTCTTCATACCGTAGGGCCAAATAGGTGCAGCTTATCATGAACAACAAGGCGCCTACAATGACCATTGCAGGGGAAAGGGAGTGATGTAAAAAACCGTACAATCCGAGGCCGGTAAAACTTCCGTACAAGATGATAAAATGAATAATATAGATGGAAAGGGTGCTCTGTCCGATCTTGAGCAGCGTGCGATGCTGTAGCACTCCTCGAATCAACATAAACACCGCAAAGACCAGAAAAACATCTCCCAGGCGTATGAATAAGTAATTGTTGAAAAAAACATCTGCAAACAATTGAATGCCAGTTGCTCTGGAAAGTGCTAAAAACACATCAGAGGAATAAAAAATGAGCCCGCTGCCAACAGCGACCGCAATGGAAATCGCGGCGGGGTAAAGCCATTTGAAATTTTTATACTTGGTGAATACCAAGGAGAGAAAGCCCCCAAAAGTGGCATAGCCGAACCAAGGGAAGATGGTAAAGACCGACCCGTTGATCTTTGTAAAGTAGTTTGCCAAAAATTGTGGAACAAATTCCAATTGCATGCGCTGATAGGCAGGTTCGAAAACAAAAAGAAGTCCGGTAACGGCCACTAAAACAAATGGAAAAACTTTTTTGTTCAATTTAGATGTGAGCAAGTAGATTCCAACGATGCCCAGTAGCGACAAACCTATACAATGCAATACGTCTACCAGATAAAAGGAAGCATAGATTTCTCCCTGCAACAGACCAAAAAGATTCATACGGAGTAAATATCCGATCAATAGGAGTTGAAGGCCACGGCGAACTCCTTTTTGAACTCGAGGATTTTGTAAGCCGATTTTATCACCTTTCACCAGTAAATAGGTAAAGATGAAACCGGAGACGGTAAAGAACACGGGGGCTGTAATGCCCCTAAAATATTTCCAAATATTGAAAGTTATATTGGAGTTGTCCCGAAACAGCGGGTCGAGCAGCCCGTCAATGAAATGTCCTTGGAGCATCATCAGTATGGCCCAGGCCCGCATTGCGTCAACAAAATATAATCTGGCTGTCTTGTTTTCCACTTTGAATGAGTAGTTAATAGTTTGGTCGTCTAAAACTGCTATCCTTTCGTATCCTTGGTTTTTCTATTTAAAAGGGGCTACCATCTATATACTTAATAAACAGTATGTTTGGATGTTTGACCGCGCAAAATTAGGTAAAATACCAACAATTCAGCAGAATTTGCGGTATTTTCGACATTCGAAACAATAAAACGCATTCATGGGAATATTATTGGCATTTGCGGGTAGTAATTCTACTACCTCAATTAATCTTAAACTAGTTCGGCATACAGCCTCGTTAATTAAGGCCCATTCGGTACAAACCTTGGATATGAGTCGGTATCCATTTCCGATGTATAGCATCGATGCCGAGAAGGAAAACGGTTTTTCAAATTCATTGATCGAGTTAAGGGACGATTTAAAGAAAGCTGATGGATTGATTATCTCGGTAAACGAGCATAATGGGGCGCCGTCCGCGTACTTTAAAAACCTATTCGATTGGTTTTCGCGTTTGGAACGTGAATTTCTAGATGGAAAGAAGGTATTTTTAATGGCTACTTCGCCCGGTAAACGGGGGGCGATCAGCGCCTTGGAAGAGGCGGAAAAGTTATTGCCGAGATTTGGAGCGACGGTGGTAACCACCTTTTCTTTGCCATCTTTTGGTACGACTTTCGACGAAAGAAAGGGTATTTTGGATAATGATAAATCTACTGAGCATCTCGGAAAATTGGAAGATTTTATCGGCAATTTGTAGTCTTTGAGAAAAAAGGTTGTCTTTTCGGTGACGAATGTGGCGCGGTTCAAAACCCTGCTCTATTTTTGGTCACGACAGTTTCTGGAGGTCGCATGGCTCGATAGCAACGGTCATAAGGATCCCCATGGTGTTTTTGATGCGATGCTGGCGGTAGATGCCCTTACGGTGCTGCAAACCGATATCCAAAATGCCTTTGAGGATTTACAACTGTTTCAGGAAGGTGCCCGCGATTGGATTTTCGGATATTTATCCTACGATTTAAAAAATGATTTGGAGGTCCTCAACTCTCGGAATCCAGATCGTTTGGGTTTTCCGGAGTTATATTTTTTTAGGCCCAAGAAGCTCATCCTGATAAAGGGAAAGCAGGTGGAGTTCAACTACTTGAATATGGTGGCGGATGAAATAGAGGATGACTTTAGGGAAATTAGCGAGGCGGCCTTTCCAAAATCCAAAAAACGCCACAAGGCGGCTGCGCATATTAAATTGGGCATTTTTAAAGATGAGTATTTTTCAAGGGTTCAAAAAATGCTCGCCCATATTCGTCGCGGTGACATATATGAAGCCAATTTCTGCCAAGAGTGTTATGCAGAGCGGATTGAAATAGATGCCTGGAGAACCTACGATAGGCTAAATGCCATTTCAAAAGCTCCATTTTCATGTTTTTTACGCCTCAACGACCGTTACTTGTTATCTGCCTCTCCCGAAAGATACTTGCAACGAAAAGAAGAGGTGCTTATTTCCCAGCCTATTAAGGGCACCGCCCGCCGAAGCCAGGATCCAAAAGAAGATGCGGCGTTCAAAAAAGCCCTGGCAGAGGATTCCAAAGAGCGTGCTGAAAATATCATGATTGTTGATTTGGTGCGAAATGACATGTCGAAAAGTGCGCAAAAAGGAAGTGTTGTCGTCGAGGAACTATGCAAGGTGTATACTTTTGAACAGGTACATCAAATGGTTTCTACCATTCGCTCAAAGGTACGCGAAGGTGTTGGTTCGGTCGCGCTGTTGCGGGATACCTTCCCTATGGGTAGTATGACGGGTGCCCCGAAACTATCTGCCATGAAAATTATTGAAGAACTAGAAGCCTTTAAAAGAGGGTTGTACAGCGGGGCAGTTGGATACTTTACGCCTTCCGGGGATTTTGACTTTAATGTGGTGATTCGCAGCATTCTCTATAATGAAACCGAAAAATATGTTTCCTTTTCTGTGGGAAGTGCCATTACGGCCAAAGCAAGACCGGAAAAGGAATACGAAGAATGTTTGCTAAAGGCCAAAGCAATGCGGGAAGTGTTGGAAGGTAAATAGCTAAATAGTACAAGCGATGCATTTAGAAGAATTTAGGTTTGAAGCCTACGGAACGTTCATTTCAGGACGCTATGTACAACCGGAAGAGGTAAAGGCGGTATTGGTCTTGGCCCATGGTTTTGGAGCGCACTCTGGCAGGTATTTAGAGCATGTAGTGCCAATGCTGTTGAAAACGGGCCTGGCCGTGGTGCTTTACGATACGATAGGTCATGGCCGATCGGGCGGTAAAAGAGGGCATTGTCCAAGCTACGATGCCTTGTTGTCAATTTTGGGAACCGTAATTGGGAAAGCAGCGCACTACTTCCCACGGCAGCCTCTTTTTCTTTATGGGCATAGCATGGGGGCGAACGTAGTATTGAACTACGTATTGCGGAAAGATGCCCGATTGCAAGGGGTGGTGGCGACGAGCCCCTATTTGCGGTTGGCTTTCAAGCCGCCAAGTTGGAAAATGGCCGTTGGGAAAATGTTGTTACGTCTAATGCCATCGGTAACCTTGCCTTCCGGACTTGATCCAAAAGGAATTTCGAGGATTGCCGAAGAGGTGGAAAAGTACAAATCAGACCCGTTAATTTTTGATGCGGTAAGTCCAATGTTTTCTTTTCCGATCATGGAGGCGGGGGAGTGGGCCATTGCCAATGCGCATACCCTTTCTGTGCCAACGCTTCTGATGCACGGCACCGCAGACCCTATTATCGATTACCGGGCAACGGTTGAATTCGACCAAAACAGTTCAAAAACCAGCTTGTCATTATTCGAGGGTGGATATCACGAACTGCATTATGACCTGTGTAAAGACGAAATGCTTGCGATGGTATCGACTTGGATTGCCGAAAAGCTGTAAAAACACCGCTTTTCGTCTCCTATTTATTCTCCCTAACTTTGTGTCGTGGTAAGTCAGTTTAAAATCCATCTAGAGCAACAATTTCCAGAATTGTTGAGCACGCCCTTTTTGGTCGCTTGTAGTGGTGGTGTCGATAGTGTGGTGTTGGTGTACTTATGTGCTGCGCTGCGGTTGGATTTTGGTATTGCCCATTGTAATTTTAAGCTGCGCGGGGTCGATAGCGATCAAGATGCAGTTTTTGTGCAGAGTATAGCCGAAAAATTAGCCATTGAATGTATGACAACTGATTTTGATACAGAAACATATGTTGTTCGAAATAAAGTATCAATTCAAATGGCAGCCCGTGAGTTACGCTATGCTTGGTTCGATGAAATCATCAAAAATTCGCGTTTCAAAAAGGTGCTGACGGCACATCATCAGGATGATAATTTAGAAACATTTTTGATCAACTTATCCAGGGGGACGGGTATCAAAGGGCTGACCGGTATTCCTTCGAGCAATGCGGTAATCGCCAGGCCTTTATTGGCTTTTTCAAGGAATTCACTTATGCGTTATGCCAAAGAAGAAAAAATCGTTTGGCGCGAAGATGCAAGTAATACGGAGTTAAAATACCTTCGAAACAAGATCCGGCATGAGGTGGTTCCTGTTTTAAAGGAATTACACCCGACGTTTCAGGAGAATTTTGCCCGTACACAAGGCTATTTAAAGGAATCTGAAGCTTTGCTCAGCAGACAAAAAGAGCAATGTCAGGCTTCGTTGTTTGAAGAAAATAAAGGATTGATATATGTTAGAATTTCGGACTTGATCAAGTTATCGCCTTTGAAAGCCCATTTACACTTGCTGTTCAGTGATTTTGGGTTTACCGCTTGGGACGATATAGAGCAGCTGTTATCTGGTAGCAGTGGTAAGGAGGTGCGATCAAAAACACATCGTTTGCTACGGAATCGCGATATGCTCTTACTGGAAGAACTAATGCAGTATGATGACCGTAGTTATTTGATAGATGAAAACGCTACCGAGTCAACATATCCCGTTCCGATGAAAATTGCCTTCGTACCAGCAATAAAAGAGTGGGGTGATGACGTACTATACATTGACAAGGAAACGTTAAAGTATCCATTGGTTGTTAGGAAATGGGAAAAAGGCGACTATTTTCATCCCCTCGGCTTGGGCGGTAAAAAGAAGCTTTCCAAGTATTTTAAGGATGAAAAAATGAGCATCATCGCCAAACAACAACAATGGCTCTTATGTTCTGGAGAGGATATTGTCTGGGTTATAGGAAAACGAGCGGACGAGCGTTTTAAGGTTCAAAAAAAGACTGAAAAGATTGTAAAGTTCAAATTAAATAAATGAATAAGATAATCGTTTTTATAACACTGTTTTTTAATGTGTTGACTGTATTTGGTCAATCGGAAGAAGCGCCTGCGGTATGGTCTCAAGAGCTGGTAAAAATTTCCGACACGGAATATGAGTTAATTATGAAGGGGAAGATACATGAAGGATGGCACGTGTACTCCCAGTTCACTCCCGAAGGCGGTTCGCAACCTAGTTTGTTTGAGTATAAAGATGCAGGCGCCAAGTATGAATTGGTGGGTAAAACGGAAGAAAGTAAAACGGAATCGGAGTATGTGGAGGTCTTTGATTTGGAAGAGGTGTTTTTTAAGCATCAAGCGATCTTTACACAGCGGATCAAAGTAAAAGACCCGGACCTCAAACAGATTGATGTCGACTTTTTTTACCAGATATGTAAAGAAGTATGCATCCCCTCCGACGTGTCTTTCAATTTTTCCTTGGATGGGTCAACGGTCGTCGTTGCGGAAAGGGAGGTCGATGCCCGTAGTTTGGAAATGACGGCCGCCTTAAAGCTGGCTCTTGTGAATGCCCAATTATTAGAGGACGGTAAAACCGATAAACTAACTACCGATTCAGGTATTTGGACGATTTTTGGTCTCGGCTTTTTAGGAGGGCTGATCGCATTGTTGACTCCCTGTGTTTTTCCGATGATTCCGTTGACGGTATCATTTTTTACAAAGCAATCCCAAAACAAATCGAAAGGGATCGTGAACGCTTTGTTGTATGGCTTTTTCATCGTGCTGATCTACTTTTTATTAAGCACGCCTTTTCATTTGTTCGATTCGGTAGACTCTCAAATACTGAATACCATTGCTACCAATAGGTGGTTGAACATACTGTTCTTTGCGATATTCGTCTTTTTTGCTTTTTCGTTTTTCGGATACTATGAGCTTACATTGCCAAGTTCGTGGGCCAATAAGATGGATGCCGCCTCTACGAAAGCGGGAGGTTTTATCGGTATCTTTTTTATGGCGGTGACCTTGGCGATTGTTTCTTTTTCCTGTACCGGACCAATATTGGGAGGTTTGTTGGGAAGCACGGCCTTGGCCGATGGGGATGTGGCCACCAACCTTTCGGCGGGGATGACTGGTTTTGGGCTTGCTTTGGCGCTTCCCTTCGCCTTGTTCGCACTTTTTCCCGCATGGTTAAATTCACTCCCCAAATCGGGCGGGTGGATGACCACGGTGAAAGTAGTGCTGGGTTTTCTAGAACTGGCCCTGGCCCTTAAATTCCTTTCCAACGCCGACTTGGTAGGGCACTGGGGGCTATTGAAACGAGAGGTTTTTATTGTTATATGGGTCATTATATTCCTTTTGATGGCCGCATATTTATTTGGTCTTTTCCGATTTCCGCACGATGGTCCAAAACAAAAATTATCGGTGAGCAGAAAGAGCGTGGGGGTGTTAAGCGCTGCTTTTGCCCTATACCTTATGCTAGGGTTGGGAAAGGTAGTGAGCCTTAAACTCTTGAGCGGCTTGCTTCCTCCAGATTTTTATAGTCTTGTGGATACCGAAAATGACTGCCCCCTTGGCATTGATTGTTACAAAGACTTTGAAACGGGCGTGGCGGCGGCAAAAGCGGCCAGCAAGCCTATTTTATTAGACTTTACCGGTTGGGCCTGTTCCAATTGTCGCGATATGGAAGAAAACATATGGAGTGATTCTGAGGTGTTCCCTTTGATCAACGAAGAGTATGTTTTGATTTCTTTATACGTAGACGACAGCGCCGAACTTCCAATTGAAGAACAGTTCGATTTTAAGTATGCCTCTGGGCGCGTAAAAACCATTGAGACCATAGGGCAGAAATGGGGTACCTTCCAAACCCTTAATTTTGGGGCCGCCTCGCAACCACATTATGTATTGCTGTCGCCCAATTTGGAGGTGTTGCACCATGCGATTCAGAAAACAGATGCTGAAACCTATCGCGATTGGCTGTTAAAAGGAATCGACACTTTTAAAAAATGATTTCTTCAAACCGCGCTTTAGCAGTTTAGGTTCTTTTAGGAACTACCAATTTTCTTGTTTGTCTAAATATGGTATCTTTCGGTACAAACTAGATTCAAATGAGATTCCTTCGCAAATTGGGGTGGATGCTTTTGGTGGTTATCACCCTGTTATTTATTTCCACGGCCGTGTTCATATATACGCACAAACCCACCTATGATGGGGAGTTGTCTTTTCAAGGCATAGACAAAGAAGTCGAAGTGTACTATGATACCTACGGTATTCCCCATATATATGCCCAAAACGAGATAGATGCCATGCAAACCCTAGGATATGTGCATGCGCAAGATCGTCTTTGGCAAATGGAAGTACTTCGCAGAATTGGAAGCGGTGGCCTTTCCGAGCTTTTTGGAAAGGATTTGGTGCGTACAGATCGCTTTTTTCTGGCCCTGGGTATTGATGATGCCTCTGTTGCAGCTATTGATAAATTAAATCACAATAGCAGGTCCGTTACCTTGGCGGAAGCGTATTTAACAGGCATCAATAGCTTTATAGAAGAGGGGCCAACGCCTATAGAGTTTTACTTGACTGGGGTCGATAAACGCGAATTTGAATTAAGGGATGTCTATAATATTATGGGCTATATGTCTTTTAGTTTTGCCATGGCACATAAGACCGATCCCTTGCTTACGAAAATCAAAGACAAGTTGGGAAACCAATATCTGGAGGATTTGGCAATTGGGACCGCTCCCGATTCGGAGTGGATTCGGAATGCCCCGCTCAAGACCGACACTATAACGGAAAACACCATGGCCTCTGTTATGAAATCACTGGAAAAGTTATCGATTCCCTTGTTCGAAGGCAGTAACAGTTGGGTGTTGGGTCCTGCAAAAACCAAAAACGGGAAAGTAATCTTTGCCAACGACCCGCATATTGGTTTTTCACAGCCTTCGGTATGGTATGAAGCCCATATTAATACACCTGAATATGAGAAATATGGCTATTACATTGGGGGCATGCCCTTTCCGCTGCTGGCCCATGATAGAACCCAGGCCTATGGCCTAACGATGTTCGAAAACGATGATGTCGATTTCTTTTATGAGGTAAACCACCCCTCTGATAGCATGCGGTATAAAACCGCAACCGGCTGGGCCAATTATGAATGGGTCTCAAAGAGTATTAGGGTAAAAGATGGGGAAGCAGTCGATTTTAAGTATAAGAAAACGCATAGGGGCCCTGTGATGAATGGTATTGCCGATCAAGTAAATGGGGAGATGCCCATTTCGATGTGGTGGGAATATACGCAGGGAAACAATCAGGTAATTGATGCTTTGTACCAATTGTCCCATACCCGGGGCATCGATGATTTTCCGAAGGCTCTTGAAAAAATCCACGCCCCTGGCCTTAACGTGATGTACGGTGATGCCAAAGGCAACATATCATGGTGGGCGACGGCACATTTGTATCGAATTGCCGATAGTGTGCATACCAAATTTGTACAAACCCCGGGTTCGGGGCTTTCCACCGAGAAGGAGTATCTTGACTTTACCGAGAACCCGCAGGCGATAAACCCCCCTTGGAACTATGTATATTCTGCCAATAATCAACCCGATTCTATTGCAGGTATGTTGTATCCCGGCTATTATTTACCTGAGAATAGGGCGAAACGAATCGTACAACTTTTAGCGCCTCGAAACGATTGGGACGCGACCGCCGTTTCGGCAATGATGGTAGACGTTACCTCGGCCGTAACTCCTGTAGTTGCAGCGAACCTGGTCAATGCGGTCGATTTAAAAGAAGTTGCGCAGACTCAAATAGCTTTGCTAGATCGGATGAAGGCCTGGCAAGGAACTTACGACTTGGAAAGTGTTGAGGCAACCGTTTATAGTCGTTGGATTTATTTTGTACTTAAAAATACCTTTTCCGACGAGTTGGGAGCATCTTTATTTGCCGAATACCTGGCGACCCATATGCATAAAAGGGCCATCGCTCCGATTATAGCGAATCCCGCTTCCGTTTGGTGGGACGATGTTGCAACAACTGATAAGAAAGAAACACAACAGGAAATTGTACAGCGATCATTTGAGCAAACACTTACTTCTTTAGAATTGGATTTTGGGTCCGATATGTCTAAATGGACATGGGATAGGGTACACACCTTGGAACATGGTCACCCAATCGGAAAAGTAGCCGCCTTGCGTTCTTTTTTTAATGTGGGGCCTTTCCCGGCAGAGGGTTCACGCGAAGTTATCAATAATATGGCGTTTGGATATTCTGGCAGTGGTTTTTATGAAGTAACCTCCGGTCCTTCCACAAGAAGGGTCATTGATTTTTCAGATGTTGAGAATAGCGTCAGTATTATTCCAACCGGGCAATCGGGGAACCCTTTGAGCAAGCACTATAAAGATCAAGCGGAAATGTATCGGAATGGGGAATTTCGAAAAATGATGCTGAATACTGAAGAAATCAAATCCGTCTCCGAATCGGTATTGCGTTTTATACCCCGATCCGATTGAAAAATTGCTCCCCTTTTATTCCTAAAAATAAGACCATATTTCTGTGTTATCTTAATAATTAACAGTACTAAGAGACGAAACTCTTTTTTTAAGACGCAACTATATCTTTTTTTGAGTATCTTGTTTTTGATAGCTAATACCACCATACTTTGACTACAATTCGAATAGAGTACGTCCACCGTTTTTTTTCTTTTTTTCAACAATCCACGACCCCATGCTTTAAAGTGGCTCTCTGGGTGTTTTTCCTTTGTGTCCATGTGACCAATGCACAAGAGGCACTACCAAAAGTATCGCTTTCCTATGAAGGGATGTCAAAAGCTGCCGTGTTGCTTCAATTGGAGGAGAAATCCGGTCTTGATTTCTATTACGTAGAAGAGTGGCTCGGTAAAGAAGAAGTTTCAGGAGATTTTGATGACGTACCCCTTAACCAGATTCTAGATTCACTTTTTAAGGATACCCCTATTAACTTTTATGTTTTAGACGGGGAAAAGGTATTGTTGACTAGAAACACCATAATTTACGATGAATTGCCGGGTGGTTTTTTTGGAAGAAAGGACAGTGCTTCGGTGGTGGAAGGGGATGCAAAGAAGCGAACGGTCGTAAATCCGGTATTTTATAATGATAATGCGACCACCAAAGCGGCTTCGTTAGAAACCGTGCGCATTGGAAAAGCGGATATCAACAATGGGGCGCAACGCTTTACTTTGCAAGGGTATGTACGAAACCGCAATACCGGAGAGCCTTTGCAGGATCTCTCCATTTTGGTAAAAGGGAAAGGGATTGGAACCGTTACCGACGCCAATGGTTTTTATAAAATTGAGCTTCCGGCAGGGCAAAATATACTGCGCACCAGTTCCATGGGAATTCAAGGGTCTGAAAGGCAAGTAGTGATTTACAATGATGGGACACTCGATTTTGAGTTGGCCGAAAGTTTGGAGTTGCTTGATGAGGTAGTGGTCGAGGCCGATGCGGCCAAGAATGTTGAGGAGGCAAATACCGGTACCACCCAAATAGAGTCCGAGGAATCGAAGAATATTCCCTTGGTATTGGGGGAGCGCGATATCCTAAGGGTAGCGACCACCTTGCCCGGTATTACAACGGCAGGTGAGGGGGCCGCAGGCTTTAATGTGCGGGGAGGAAAAACCGATCAGAATTTAATTCTGCTCGATGATGCTGTCATCTATAACCCTTCACATTTCTTTGGAATATTTCAGGCTTTGAACCCGTACACCACGAAAGGCGTTGATATTTATAAAGGGAATATTCCGGCGGAGTATGGTGGTCGACTGTCTTCGGTGTTCGATATAGAAACAAAAGACGGGAATCTTGAAAAATTTGCGGGAGAAGCATCCATAGGTCCGGTAACGGCTAATATCGCTTTGGAAATTCCCCTTGCGAAAGACAAATCATCCTTAATTATTGGGGGTAGGGGCGCCTATTCAAATTGGATTTTGCGCAGCCTTGATGATGAGTCCCTAAACAACAGTACGGCCTCCTTTTATGATGGCATTATAAAGTTCAATAGTAAAATTAACGAGAACAATGACGTTCGCGCCACTGCGTACTACAGTCGAGATGCCTTTAGTATTACATCTGATTCCTTATATAACTATAGCAATCGCGGTGCCTCATTGCGTTGGGACCATAAGTTCAATGAAAAGAATACGGCAAGCTTCATTCTTGCGAACAGCCAATACCGTTTTAATATTGATTTTGACGGTCAGTCGAACAACGATTTTGGTTTAGGGTATCAAGTAGACGAGACCGAGCTTAAAGTGAAGTTTAAATATCTCTATAATGACCAACATCGATTTACCTATGGCTTGGCCGCGAAATATTATGGTGTCAATCCGGGCAGCATAGAACCCGAAGGGCCTAGTTCTATCATACAGCCCTTGACGATTCCAAAAGAACAGGCATTGGAATCGGCCCTTTTTATTGCGGATGAATTTAAAGTAAATGATCGGTTGCTGATCGATCTGGGACTGCGTTATTCCTTTTATGCCGCGCTTGGTGAATCGGAACAACGGATATATGCCGAAGGGGTTCCCAGAAACGAGGCGACCCTATTGCGCACCGAACAGTTCGGGAGCAATGCGTTTATAGAGACCTACGGTGGACCAGAAGTGCGTTTGTCGGCACGATACTTTCTAAAACCCGACCTTTCGCTGAAAGCAAGCTTTAACAACGGTTATCAGTTTATTCATACCCTTTCGAACAACACTACGGTCTCTCCGATAGATACCTGGAAGCTTTCGGATACCAATATCAGGCCACAACAGGGCAATCAGTATTCTTTGGGCCTCTACCAGAATTTAAAGGAGAACGAATTTGAGATAAGTCTTGAGGGATATTACAAAACCGCCAAAAACGTGTTGGATTTCAAAACAGGAGCTCAGTTGTTGTTGAACGAAACTATTGAAACAGAAGTGCTGCAGGGGAATGGCCGGTCTTACGGAGTGGAGTTCCTGGTACGTAAAAATCGGGGCAAGTTAAACGGTTGGTTGGGATACACCTATTCCCGTTCGCTGATACAGTTCGATAGCGAATTTAGCGAGGAACGGATCAACAATGGTAATTTCTTTCCCTCTAACTACGATAAGCCGCATGATATTAGTTTGGTGGCCAATTACAAGTTTACCAAGCGGTATAGTCTATCGGCCAACTTTGTGTACCAGACGGGGCGCCCCGTAACCTATCCTATCGGTACCTTTCAATTTAATAACAGCGAATTTGTTTTTTACAGCAACCGCAATGAATTCAGGATCCCGGATTATTACCGCTTGGATTTGGGCATCAATATCGAAGGCAACCACCGGATCAAAAAATTTGCCCATAGCTTTTGGACGATTTCCGTGTACAATGTTTTCGGGCGAAACAATCCGTACTCCGTATTTTTCGTAACGGAAGAAGGAGAGGTAAAGGCTTTGCAGAGTTCCATTTTTGCGATTCCGATCCCCTCGATTACGTATAACTTTAAATTCTAAGCACCACGGCATCATGAAAAGGATAAAAAATGTAAGATTGCTATTATACTGCCTTGGTATGGGGGTGTTTTTTTATGGCTGTGTCGAGCCCTTTGAAGCGACCACACAGGGTTTTGAAGATACCTTGGTAATCGATGCTTTGCTTACGGATGAGATGAAACAACACCGGGTCGTATTGGAGCGCTCCTCCCCGTTTTCGGAGAGCGGATCCAATCCCGTCGCCAAGGCCGATGTGCAAATTGTCGATGATCAGGGAACTGTTTATCGTTTTGCGGAAACCCAAGCAGGCCAGTACGTTTCGGAACAGGCGTTTGCAGCGGTGCAGGGCAGCACTTATTCCTTGAAGATAAAGACAAGTGATGGCAAATCGTACGGTTCGGAAACGGTATCTGTACCGAACGCGGTTCCCATAGGCAACATAGAGGCCCGTAGAAGTATGAATGGCGAGGGCGAGGAAGGCGTTGGTATTTTGCTGGATAACACCAGCAATGCCTCGATGCCTACCTATTTCAGGTATGAATATGATGAAACCTATAAGGTGATAGCCCCGCGGTGGAACCCCTTTGAGTTCGAAGTTGTGCACTATATCGCTTGCGATACCTTGCCCTATGAGGTAGATACCAAAGTACGTACCGAGGAACAGCGCATATGTTATGGGAACCGCACTTCCAACCGTATCATACAAACGGCAACGGTAGACCTGAACTCAAATCAAATAGAGGATTTCGAAATTCTATTTATTGATCGCACCAATTACATCTTATCGCATCGGTACAGCATCAAGGTCCGACAGTATTCCCAAACTCCGGACGCGTACACTTTTTATCAACGATTGGAGGATTTTTCTTCCTCCGAAAATATTTTTTCCCAAGTACAACCAGGCTTTTTTCAGGGAAATGTGTTTTCGGAAACGAACGAGGACGAAAAGGTATTGGGCTTTTTTGAGGTAGCCTCGGTAAGTGAGCAACGTATTTTTTTCGATTATGACGAACTATTCGCAAATGAACCTTTGCCGCCTTACCCGGTAAATTGCGAGACGGCGCGCAATCCGCCGTTGTATTCCCAGGGGTATCACTGTGCCGATTTTAGGGTATGTGATGGGGATTGTGATTCTCCCTTGATAGAGGGCATTCTTGCCGGGGTCATCGTATACCTTGCCGAAAACGAAACCCCGACAGGGGATACCCCCGGGCCTTATTTCGTGCTACCTTCCCCTTGTGGTGATTGTACAAAACTGGGCAGTAATATTGTACCCGATTTTTGGGAAGAATAAATGAAAAAAAACGTTGTATATATCATGTTGTTGGGTCTTATGGGCTGTGTCGAAGTATTCGATGTGCCTGTGAACGAGGCTGACGTGACATCGACTTTGATTATTGAAGCAACCTTGACCAATAAGCTGTCTAGGCAGAACATTTTATTGAGCCGTCCCTCAAATTTTGAGGTGGTGAATGAATTGGACAGTGTGTACGACCCGGTGTACCCTGTAAGAGTGCGACCACCTTCCATCGTTTTTGAACGGAATGCGACGGTAACCGTCAGCGACGACCAGGGGAATGCCTATAGTTTTCAAGAATCCTCCCCGGGCACCTATACCTCTGATGTCGAATTTGCCGCGGAGCAAGGGGTCTCCTATGAATTGCAAGTGGTTACGAAAGACGGGACCCGCTACGGGTCCACCCCGGAACGTTTTACCGAAACGGCCTCGATCGATGAAATTTATGCAGTCAGGGAATTGAACAATGTCGGGGAAGAAGGCGTTTCTATTTATCTCGATGGGGGAAGTGCGGACCCAAATGCCAATTTCTATCGCTACACCTATGAAGAGACCTATAAGATCATTGCGCCTACCTGGCAACGACAAGATTTTGTATTGTCAAACTATGATCCTTGTGCAATCCCGATTACCTACGATTTGGATATTGTATTTCGAGATGATGGAGAGGGTAGGGTGTGTTACCGTACCGATCCGTCGGAAGCCATTATTCAGAATAATACCTCTGGGTTGCAACAGAACAGAATTGAAGGTTTCCCAGTGCGTTTCCTGCCGCGGAACAATTTTATCATTTCTCACCGCTATAGTATTTTGGTAAAGCAATATGTACAATCGCAAAATGCTTATAATTACTATGAGGCATTGGAGAGTTTTTCTTCGAACGAGAGTGTTTTTTCGGCTGTGCAACCCGGACTTTTAGAAGGGAACATCACCGCAGAAGGGGAGGGTGATAAAAAGGTATTGGGTTATTTTGAGGTGGCTCCTGTGACCGAACAGCGGCTGTACTTTAACTATTCAGACTTATTTCCAGGAGAGCCGTTGCCCGATTATGCGATACCCTGCACGGAAACCGCTCCTCCATTGGAGCATGTATCGTATTGTTTTACAGGTTTAGTGGCCAACCCTTGTCCCTTGTCACTGGTAGAGTCGGTAAACATAAATTTGGTTTCGTATGTGGGTTTGAATAGTGAAGGTATCGGTGTTTGTCCGGGGCCTTATAAAATTAATTTTCGAGCCTGCGGGGATTGTACCATTTTAGGAGAAAGTAAAGTGCCGGATTTTTGGGAAGAATAAATGAAGAGAAGTTTTTTATATATCGTTTTGTTTTTGGGTCTCACGGGTTGCATAGAGGTGTTCGATGTGCCGGTAAATGATGTTGACCTGGCATCCACTCTTATCATAGAAGCTACCTTGACCAATGAATTATCCCGGCAGAAAATACTGCTGAGCCGTCCTTCCGGCTTTGAAGTGGTCAACGAGCTAGATAGTGTGTATGATCCAGTGTACCCGGTTCGGGTGCGTCCTCCTTCCATTGTTTTTGAGCGCAACGCGACGGTAACGGTCAGCGACGATCAGGGAAATGCCTATAGTTTTCAAGAATCCTCCCCGGGAACTTACACCTCTGAGGTCGAATTTGCCGCGGAACAAGGGGTCTCCTATGAATTGCAAGTGGTTACGACCGACGGGACCCGCTACGGCTCCACCCCAGAACGTTTTACCGAAACGGCCACGATCGATCAAATCTACACCCGGAGGGAATTGAACGATATAGGGGAGGAGGGTATCTCTATATATCTCGATGGCGGCAGCGGGGATGTAAATGCCAATTTTTACCGCTATACCTATGAAGAGACGTATAAGATCATTGCACCTTCCTGGCAACAGCAAGACTTTGTACTATCCAATTATGACCCTTGTGCCTTACCCGTGATCACCTTTGATCTAGAGATTATAAGACGGGAAAATGAAGAGGGGAAAGTTTGCTACCGAACTGATCGGTCCGAGGCTGTTATTCAGAACAACACCTTAGGACTGCAAGAGAACAAAATTGAGCGTTTCCCGGTGCGTTTTCTAAATCGGAACAATTTTATCATTTCCCATCGCTACAGTATTTTGGTAAAACAATATGTACAATCGCAAAATGCCTATAATTATTACGAGACGCTGGAGAGTTTTTCTTCGAACGAGAATGTTTTTTCATCCGTACAACCAGGTTTTTTGGAGGGAAATATTTCAGTGGAAGGAGATTCGAACAAAAAAGTATTGGGCTATTTCGAGGTGGCTACCGTGACGGAAAAACGGCTGTACTTTAATTACGTAGACTTGTTCCCAAACGAACCTTTGCCAGATTATGCCATTCCCTGTTTTTCTTGGTCCCCGCCCTTAGCGCATCCATCGTATTGTTTTACAGGCCCCACGGGAGGCTTATGTCCCTTGTCGCTGGTAGAATCGGTGAATGTTAATTTGGTTTCCTATACAAACATAGATGGGGATGGGACCGGCATAGATCCTTGCCCCGGGCCCTATCGTGTTATGAGCAGGGCTTGTGGTGATTGTACCATTCTAGGAGAATCGGCGGCACCCGATTTTTGGATTGAGTAATTGAAGGAATGAAAAAAAAAGCAGGTTTTTTGGTCTTAATAATTGTCATGGGTTGTATTGAGCCTTTTGAAATAAAAAATGAGGTTGCCGACTTGGAAGCACTCCTTGTCGTTGAGGCAATATTGACAGATGAAATGAAGATACAAACCGTTTTATTGTCCCAGAGTTCCTCCTTCTCGGCGGAGGTACCTTTAATTGAAACAGGCGCAACAGTTTTTATAGATACCGATAATGGTGATCGCTATACATTTACAGAACAAAGTGAGGGTCGGTATACGTCAAATGAAGTGTTTGCCGTAAACGAAGGAGTGGCCTATCAATTACATATTACACGTACATCGGGAGAAACTTATGAGTCCCGGATGGTATCACTCGCCGGGAGCTCCAAAATAGACCGGGTGTACGGTGAAAGGGTCACGAACGAAGAGGGGGAAGAGGGAATCGGTATTTTTATTGATACAGAGACTGCATCTGCTGCTGCCCGTTTCTATCGTTATAACTATGAAGAAACGTATAAGATTATTGCCCCGAATTGGGCACCATTGCGTTTTAATGTTTTTGTAAATGATTTAAACGAGCGAGATTTTGAAGTGGTGGTACGAGAGGAGGAGCAACGAGTCTGTTACAATACGGTGCGTTCGAATACGATTATTCAAGCAGATACGAAGGATCTGACGGGCTCGAATCTTTCGCGTTTTCAGGTGCGTTTTATTAATCGAAACGATTTCATCATTAGCTATCGATATAGTATTTTGGTGAATCAAGTGCTGCAGACGACCGAGGCCGCCGAGTTTTTCAGGCAATTAGAAGATTTTTCCAGTACCGACAATGTCTTTAGCAATGTGCAGCCGGGTTTTATCAATGGGAATATTTCCGGGGTAAACAATGATCGCCTTACCTTAGGTTTTTTTAGTGTAGTTTCCGTTTCGGAAAAACGTCTTTTTTTTAATTATGAGGATTTTTTTCCAGACGAACCTTTACCACCCTTTCCATTTGAATGCAGGGTGTATACGCCCAGTGCCATGTCCGTTGCGGATATATTGGATAACCGTGTTTCGTATGTAGGGGAGAACGAAGACCCTGGAGAAGGGCTCCTTCCCTATTTGGTGACCTTTAGACCGTGTGGAGATTGTACGGCTTTGGGCAGCAGTGTAGTACCAGATTTTTGGATTGAATAAAATAATATGATGATGAGAACTATTTTAGGTATTTTTTGTTTGTTTTTAATACCCTTAGGAAATTTAAATGCGCAATATGTAGTTAAAAGCGAGACGGAATTGGCCTCTCTTAAAAAGTTACCGCTGGAGAAGGTATACTTGCATGGGAATACCGCTGTGCTTTTTCCTGGAGAGTACCTCTACTACAGTGTTTATTGCTTGAATGCGGCGACCAATAAGCTGAGTAAGATCAGTAGAATGGCCTATGTAGAACTGGTGGGCGAGGATCGGCAAACCATTTTTAAGCAGAAAGTACGGCTCGAAGGTGGGCGTGGCCAAGGTGATTTCTTCATCCCTGTATCCGTTCCTTCGGGCAATTATAAATTGATCGGATATACGCAATGGATGAAGAATGCGGGAACCGCCCAATTGTTTCAGGACAATATTGCCATTGTAAATCCATACCGTACAGATCAAGGAGCTATTTTGAGGAATGAAGATGTCGAAACTATGGGGACAAAAGAAATGCCCGTTACCACTATGAAAGAAGATCGTTCCATAGTGCTTCTAACCGATAGTACTCGTTATGGAAAGCGGCAAAAGGTATCCCTTACTTCCCGAAATTTTAGAGGCCCCTTGGGGTATGGCAATTATTCCATCAGCGTTCGAAAGAAAGAGACATTGGGCGGCAAAGGAGCTATGAATTCGCGTGTGTTTGCAAATACGTATCTAGGGGCCGCAAAAGTGTTGCCCAAGACGGTAAACGATATGATTTTTCTGCCGGAACAGCGGGGAGAGCTCTTTTTTGGCAGTGTAGTCGACAAAAATCAGCAGCCCGTGGCCGATGAAACAGTTGTTATCTCCGTACCAGGATCGGACTTTCAGTTAAAGTCGGCCATTACCGATAATAAGGGTAATTTTTATACCTACGTGAGCAAACCGTACGATGCTCCTGTATTACTGGCGCAAACCCTTGAGGGTAATGAAGCCTACGATGTCCGTATTGATAGGCAGGCTTCTTTGTCGTATGATGACTTGCAATTTGGAAATTTTAAGATAGGGCGTGAACACGAGCAAACCATTCTTACCAGAAGTATTCATAATCAAGTGGAAAATGGGTATTACAGTGTAAAACCCGATTCCATTTTGGGCGTTGACAAAAAAGATCCTTTTGATGGTGGTACGCCCGAAGTTATTTTATTGGATGAGTTCACTCGTTTTCCCACGTTTCGGGAAACCTTGGTCGAAGTGGTCCCCAACGTATGGGTAAAGAAATTGGAGGTTGGTAAATATACTTTTTGGGTACGTGAAGAGTTGGAAAATTATGAAAATGATTTTGAATCGGACCCTCCATTGGTGCTGGTAGATGGGGTTTTTGTGCCGGATCATCGATCCTTATTGGAATACAACGCCCGTACCATTGAAAAAATTAGCATATTGCGAGACCCTTTGGTGTTGGGGTCTAAAAAATATTTGGGGATGGTCGTTCTGGAAACCTTTGAAGGGAATTACCTGGAACGTTTGCCGCCTTCCGGGATGGCACAAGTTGGTTTGGATTTGCCCGCGGCTACTAAAAACTACTTTACGCAAGGGTATGGTGGTGCAGAGGCACAGTTGAAACGCATCCCTGACTTTAGATATCAATTGTTTTGGGAGCCGCAATTGGAGATTGGGGCTGAGACGGAAAGTCCACAATTCGAGTTTTATACCTCGGATGTCCCAGGGGAGTATGAAATTGTCCTAGAAGGGTTTACGACCTATGGGAAACCCATTTCGGCCCGTGAAACCATTGTAGTAGAATAAATCGCAGCCTGCATGTTTTATGCAGGGAACCCGTATATCTTTCGCATATAATTATTGAAACATAGCGGGAATACATGCTAACAAAGGTTTTTGGGAGTGCTGTTTTTGGCGTGGAAGCCACGACCATTACGGTAGAGGTAAATGTGGCAATAGGGGTAGGGTACCACTTGGTAGGCCTACCTGACAATGCAATTAAAGAAAGCAATTATCGGATCGCTGCCGCCTTGCTCAATAATGGGTATCGCATTCCGGGGAAAAAGATAACACTGAACTTGGCGCCTGCCGATCTGCGTAAAGAAGGTTCTGCCTATGACTTGACCTTGGCCATTGGCATCCTTGCCGCTTCGGGCCAGATAAAATCGGAACATCTAGAACGCTTCATCATCATGGGCGAACTTTCATTAGATGGCAGCTTGCAACCTATCAAGGGAGCCTTGCCTATTGCTATTAAGGCACAAGAAGAAGGTTTTAAAGGCTTTATACTGCCAAAAGAGAATGCCAAGGAAGCTGCCATTGTTGCAAGCTTGGAGGTATATGGAGTTGACAATATCGCGGAGGTGATCGCTTATTTTGATAAGGAGACCCCCATAGAACGCACAGTGGTTGATGTGCGGGAAGAGTTTTATAAAAATTTGGATTTTCCCGAGTTCGATTTTTCCGATGTAAAGGGGCAAGAGAGCATTAAGCGTTGTATGGAAATCGCAGCGGCGGGCGGCCACAACATTATATTAATTGGCCCGCCCGGTGCCGGTAAAACCATGTTGGCCAAGCGTTTGCCTTCTATACTGCCGCCCATGACCTTGCATGAGGCCTTGGAAACCACTAAAATTCATAGTGTTGTTGGAAAAATCAAAAATAAGGGGCTAATGAGCCAACGTCCTTTCCGCAGTCCGCATCATACCATTAGTGATGTGGCTTTAGTAGGAGGCGGGGCGTATCCGCAACCGGGTGAAATATCATTATCTCATAACGGGGTACTTTTTTTAGATGAACTACCAGAATTCAAGCGGGGAGTTCTGGAGGTAATGCGGCAGCCCTTGGAAGATCGAGAGGTCACCATTTCAAGGGCGCGTTTTACCGTTACCTATCCCAGTAGTTTTATGCTGGTCGCTAGCATGAACCCTAGTCCCGGGGGGTACTTTAACGACCCCGATGCCCCGGTGAGCTCTTCACCGGCAGAGATGCAGCGCTATCTTAGCAAAATTTCAGGACCGTTGTTAGACCGCATTGATATTCATATAGAGGTAACACCGGTACCGTTCGATAAATTATCGGAAGAACGAAAAGGTGAGGGGAGTGTGGCCATCCGGAAACGAGTCACCAAGGCACGTGAGATACAAACCCTTCGCTTTGCAGAAATTGAACATGTACACTACAACGCACAGATGGGGGTAAAGCAAATTCGGGTATTCTGCGAATTGGACGCAAATTCCAAAAACATGCTCAAAAGTGCGATGGAGCGTTTAAACCTTTCCGCCAGGGCGTATGACCGTATCCTCAAGGTAGCGCGTACCATTGCCGATCTTGAAAATTCTGGAAAGGTGGTTGGGGACCATATTGCCGAGGCTATTCAATACCGTAGTTTGGATCGCGATGGGTGGTTGGGGTAGTAAACTCAAGTGTCCAGTTCAAGAATCAAGCTCAAAATTTGAATGGGATTTTTTGTGTTGTCCAAGCATGCAAAAGGCGAAATCTTTACGCTATTTTTGGTAAGGTATTCCCTTTAAAGTTTTGTTGATGATAAAAAGAATCCCATAATCCCAAATCGTATTCGTTTGAAGAGCATTTTTGTTTCATTATTGTTTTCTGGGAGTGTTTTGCTCGGCTGTGCCTCGCATAAGAGAGTGAATAAACTTGCATCGGAATTAGATTGTAACAAAACCATTCATTTTGTTTTTGATCGAGAAAGTAAATTTGCTAAAGTAGAATACCTGGGATCGCCCTCAGGTGATTCTCCTTATCCCGATTATGTGAAGTCATTCAGGGCTTCGGTAGAAGAGTTGGATAGGGATTCGAAAATGAAGCTCCGTTATAAAGATGCCTTGGGTTTCCCTTCGGATTCTATAACGCAAGTAACGGTTAAAATCGAACGTATTGTTTGGGGTTTCAAAAGTTCATCGGCATTAATGGAAGTGGAGCTTTCTTATAAAATGACGGATCGGAAATTCAATATTATTGGAAACAATAAGGTTTATATGTCCGGAACAAAAAAAGGAAACATATTTAAGTGTTTTAAACACGGGAATTATGTGTTTTCATCCATTATTTGCGATGAAAAATAACGCAATACCAAGGTTTGGATGGCAAATGTAATTTGGTTCGAATGCAGTAAGTAGATATAAGCCATGGCTGTAGGCCATTTAGTACTAGCTGAAGTGAAGATGAAGTCTCAGGTAGCCAAAAGTTGTTTGCCAGATTACTCCTTTTCTGCCAGTCGTTTAAAATTATCGAGTACCTCGGGGAGTACTTTCTTAAAGCCTCTCCCAAGCACCGACCCGAATACTCTTTTCAAGGGGCCTGTAAATTGAATGTCGTCGGTAAAGGTAGTATGACCGTTCTCATGGGTCAATGCACGGGTGATTTTTAGATGACCTATGGGCATTTTCGCTTTAAAGGTATAGGTGTTTCCTTCGTCGATAGCAGTGATACAAAATGGCAGCTGTGGTCCCTTTTTGGGCGTCAACACCCCCTTTGCGTTCAGGGCAAAAGCGGAAAAGACATCAGCGCTCTGTAGTTCGGTATCCCATTCATGCCAACGGGAAACATCCGTTAACAGGGTCCAAGTTTTTTCCTGGGAGTTATGAACGGTGGTGGAGCAGCTAAAGTGGAAATTAGACTGCTTGTCTTCTGGTTTCATTTGAAACTTTTTTAGATTTTAATCAAATTTAGTAGGTAGCTTACCATCACTGCTTACCATAGGGTAAGTTCCATAATATTGTCATTTTTTAGATGACCTTGCGTGATGGTATCCACTAGAGAGACCGGGTTTATATTCAGAAGCGGAGATTATAAAACCTTGCCTTGCAATCGGCAGCTATTATGGGGGTAATAGTATCGATCTTGCAAGGCAAGGTACACGGCTTGTAGGTTAAGCTCAATTAAATATTATCTGTTATTTTACAAGTAATTATAGTTGTTTAAGTTAAGCGTTAGTTTATATTTTTTCAGTGTTATGAAGAGTACTCTAACTCTCGAAGTTTTCGTAATGCTTCCGACTTGGAGTTGACGTCTAACTTTAAGTAAATGTTCTGTATATGAAAGTTGATGGCACTTGCAGTTACAAATAATTTTTCGGCAATGGTCTTATAGGTAGCTCCTTGACTTAGATAATCGATTACCTGATTTTCGCGTTCCGAAAAACGATCATAGGTTTTTCGTTGGAACATGGCGATGATTTTTTTGGCAATGTCATTACTAAGGGTGGCTCCTTCACTCTTAATACCATCAAGGGCGTTGTAGAACGTTCGTTCGTTCACCGGTTTGGTAAGGTAACCATTGGCCGAGTTTTTAAAGGCCTTCTTTACCAATTCAAAATCGTTTTGAGTACTTAGCATAATAATTTTCGTCTTGGGATCTTTAAGTCGATAACGTTTGATTGCTTCGATACCACAACCGTCGGGCAACTCTACTTCCGAGAAAATAATGTCGGGTCGAAGACGGTCGTATACTGCCAAGGCAGCTTGGGTTGATTCGTAAATACCTACTAAGGTATATTCCAAATACATGTCAAAATAGTTTTTGTACGCTTGGTGCATAGATCGATTGTCGTCTACCACCATAATCTTTAGGGCGTTGAAATTCATGGGGTGGGGGTTTTGCCGCTTACCCTGGTGTTTTTAGGGTTTGGATCAGGTAAGCGAAGTGGGTTTGGGCACTATGGTTTTACAAAGCTGCGTGGTCGAGCTCTGTTGACATTAGTATGTACGGGGGTAATGCATGGCATTGGGTTTGTACCATGATCAACTATTCATCCTCACAATAGGTAAGCAGGTATCACAATAGAAAACGACTATTGCTACAACATACTATCGAATAGCGATTGGGAATTACACTTGTGTAAAACTAATGGGGTCGGTATGTAACGGCTAGGAAGCTAGCGTTCGTAAAAAGCGTGCGGATCGCACTTGCGAGAGAGAATTTTGTTGGGTAACAGTGTCTCGTTAACTTCGCTGGAATAGGATATTGAACTACTCCTTTTGTTTTGGTTTAAGTGGGCAAACGTTTTCATGTAGTGGGGGATTTGGGTTGTACATTATCGTTGATGCTCTTACTGATTCAAACATAGTAAAATTTCATTTACACCTAGAATAGGGGGTATAATTTTCGTCCAACTACATGATTTTGGGTATTTTGAGTGACGTTCATCGATGATTTAAAAAAAGGATCGATGAAGTGCTTAGATCTTTCCTATAGGTGCGTTAGGTTTTTTGTGCATTTCTAAAGCTTCTAAAGCAACTATGTCATTCTCGGAAGGTCTTTTTTTTGACTAAAAAGAAAATAGCGGGGACGAACCCCGCTATTTTTTCCTAGTCTTCCCACTTGAAAACTAGGACCCACTAACCCAATGTGATATTCTTCGTTCCTAATTAAAGGAGGTATTTGCTACGATAGTTGAATTATCGGCTACTTCCATAATCCATTTTTCATCGTTATATTTTCCATCTAAATGTGAAACATAGGCTTCTTTGGCGTCAGATTTATAATTGAAATCGGCCAGGTAAACGTAATGCAACCCATTCTCTTTGTTATAAAATTGCTTGGGGTTCAATCCCTTTTTCTTTAAGGTTTCCATAAAGGCGACCAAGTATTTCTTAGTCTTGTACACATTTGCAATTACATAGTACCCAGACTTTACCCCGATGGTATTTGATTGGCCCAATACTTTAATGGGGAGCGCCCTGTACGCTTTCTTATCCGCGGTGGTAATCTTTTCTGCCGGCACCTTCATAGGCTTACTGGCAGCGGTTACGGCAGTTGCTTTGGAAAGCGATGTATACGGCTTCATTGCTTTGCCGGTCAACTCCTTTTCAGGTGCCATAGCCGTTTTGCCCTGATCGGCCTTGCCTAACACCTCTTTTTTAACTGTTTTTGGTGCGCCGGTAATGGTATTGACCATTGCCGTTGAGGGGGCAGACACGTTTTTAGCCGTTTTTTTAACCCCCACCTTATCCGCTACGGTCGCCGTGGTTTTATCGGCTTTTGTGTAAGCCGTAGTTAACTTGCGTACGGTCTTTTTATCCATGTCAATACTGGCAAAACTGGGAAGGCCTGCAAAATCGGCCCTGCTGATAGAGCGCTTTTCCAATTTTAGGGGTGTTGCTCTTTCAGGCCTTTTTTCCGTATTGGCCAATAGGGTTGGCTCCTGTTTTCCTGCTACCTTTATTTGTGCGGATACATTTTGCTTAACGTCATTTCTTAAAAGTAGCACCATTGATTTAAAATGTTTTTCCATGGCCAGGGCACGCGATTCTTCTATGGAGTCCTGTCGAATCATTAGTTCATCCAAGATCAAACGATTCTCATAAGCCAAGGAATGTTCTTTTTGAGGTTCAAATTCGGCTTTTTGGTTCCTCTTGGTACGCCGTTTCTTTTTCTTGTCATTGCCGGCTAATTGCGATTCTTTGTTGTTAAGGTCGTCTTGTCTTTTCTGCTCATAGGCCGCTCCTGCGGCAGCCAGTAGTTTGTTATCGGCCTGGAGGCGTAAAATTTGTTCTTCGTAATTTCGAATGATTCGATCTACCTTCTCATCATCGGAGTTGGACGCATAGGCACCAGGGCTCTCATTTCCTTTAAAGGTATAGGCCAATGATATTTCATGGTTCCAACCAAGGTCGGCATCATCTTGTCGCAGGTCTTTCTCCAATAAGTATCCGATCGACATTTTTTTACTCAAATTAAAACCAAGTCCGGTCGAAAGACCATAGGTGTCATCATAGGTAGCCTGTATCCATCCATAGCTCGGTAGGTCTAATAACATAGAACCAATATAGGCAAGGTTCCCATCGTCCTTTTTCCCCAATCGTATCAATGGCATAAGACGAGCGTTCGCGAATAGTCCCCTAGTAGCCATAAAGGAATGGTTGTACTGTAACGAGGCCTTTAAACTTTCCCCATTAAGGCTGGTCAAGAAACTGTTCGATGTTTGGTTGTATCGAAAAAAGTCTTCAGCGTACAATCCAAAGTCGAACTTTCCGATCGATAAGGTTACTCCTGGTTGTATGGCCAGTTTGTTTTCCCTGCGAGATTCCGACAATTCGCGGTCTTCCTGGGAGACAACAACTCGATTTTTATTCAGACCTTCATTAAAATACGTAATGTTGGTACCAAATGCCAGCCTACTCTTGGAGCCAAGGCGAATCGATTTTGCGTAGTTTGCGTTAAACCCGAATTCTTGCACAACACCGGAAGATTGACTGTATACGCTTATTCCCAGTGCGGTGTTGTCATTTACCTTATTGCTAAAGCCTATAAAATAATTTTGACTATTGTCCTCAAAGGCTGCATATTGGTTCCTGTGAAGAATGTTGATGTAAGATTTGTTTTCCCGTACCAATGAAAAGGTAGGGTTAATCAAAAAACGATTAAAAAATAATTGATTGTGGTATGCACTTTTGGTGGTTAATTCTGCACCTGTTTCCTGACCGTATACGGCCTGTTTACCAAGAAACGCGAAAAAAAGTAGCAGCAAGCATATCATTTGTGGGGTAGTGAATTTGCAACTCATCTTAGTAAAATTTTATCGTATGTTTCGAATAAGGTTTCGATGAATACCGTAGCGGTACCACTGCTTGTTAAATAATGAAAGGTTAGGATGCGACTGTGGGCTTCGCAAAACAAATCACGATTTGGGAACTGCGGGTGGTAACCGGACTATCCTCTTTGATAAATCCGGTGGTTCGGGGGTTTTATAAATCTATTGATGTAGTTTTTATCAGATCGTCTTATTTTCGAGGGTTGTAGATTACTCATCTTCGAACATCGTACTCGAATAGTCGATCTGTGCCTTGTTAAGGGCTTCCATCACGTTGTAGTCACGTTCATTGGTGGCAAGGTTACGGTGGGTATTTTCAAAGTTAAATGCAATGGGTTGTACCGAACCTTTATCTTTACCTCGATTCGACATCACATAAGCGACCCCTTCTCCTCCTTGAAGTAAAATAGAGAAATCGTCTTCCTTGCTATTGATTTCGCTGCCCATGTTTACCGACCAATCAACCTTTTTTCGGCCTACTTGTGCCATGTATACATCAAGACCTCCATACCCTTTTCTGCCTTCAGAAGCAAAGAACAATGTATTGCCGGCGGCAAGATTGGGATACAGATCATTTTTCTTGGTATTGACCTTTTTCCCAAGGTTTTTGGCCACTCCTAATGAACCGTCTTTGTTTACCGTAGAAACGTAGATATCATATTTGCCAAAACTACCAGGCATATTTGAGGCGAAAAACAAACGGGTACCGTCACTTGATAGTGATGGATGCATGGCCGAAGCATACTTTGGGCATATTTTCACTTCCTCAAAGTTTTTCCATTCTCCATTTACTTTGTCCGCCTTGTAAATCTTATGCAACAATTCTTTTTTTGAGAATACTCCGTATTCGGGTTTCACATAAACCGATTTTGTAAAATAAGCGGTATTGCCATCGGGAGTAAGCGTAATTGGGGTTTGATAAGCGGTTTCATCTTTTAGTTGAACATCGCTGGGTTTGGCAGCGGTGTGCTCACCTAACAGCTCATTTTCAAATGCCTTGCCACTGCGCTTCAGAAAAGCAAGGTCTCTGTATTTACTGGTCCGGGGATCTTCGGTCCTTTTATTTCTGTTGTCTGTTCGTAATTGATAATCTGCCTGTACCATGGCCAACCAATCTTTGTTGATAGCCCCTCCCGAAACAGTGGGAATGCTCGTTTTTTGCTTGGCATGCTCATACCGTAATTGGTAGCTACTGCTTAAAACACCGTTTTTACTTACATCTTTTAGCTTATCATACCAAAAAACTGCCGTGTCATACTTTTCTACTAGGAAATTGGCATTTCCAAGATCTTCGTAAATAGCCTTGTCACTGTAGCCCATCTTTTTAAGTTCTTGATAATGCTCTATTCGTTTAGTGGCTTCTATGGCACTAGTGGTCCGCTTGTTTTTCTGGGCCGATACAGAACAGCAGAGAGACATAATAATACAGCCGATAAATGCGTTGTAGGTTAAAGACTTTTTCATAATATATCGATAAAGGGTTAATAATCTTCGACAAAGTTTAGCATTTGATCGATAAGTGTACTTAGCAAAAATTCATAGGTTTTTAGGAAAATAGTACGTTTTTTGTTAAAATGATAGCATTTCATCGGTAAAAAGCTTCATTACATCCGTAATTTTTATCAAAAAACCATTATCATTGAGATTTTGTCAATGATTTGTGTAGAAATGTGGTAAAAGTAGAAAGGAGTGGGGGAAAACTATCGAAGTTGGGTATGGAATTCCCTATTTTTTTACATTGATGAGAACCGCTTCACAACTTTTTAAATCGGAATTTAGGATGATGTTTTCCGAAACCGCGCCATCGGTTATTTCTATGGAAACGGTATTAGGGGGGTATTTCCCCAAGTTATGGGCATACAGGAACAGGTCGTTTGCCTTGGCTGGGTCTAGCTTTAGTTCAAAAGCCTTTTTATAGTAGGTGAGATAATACTTGTATACAATCGCTTCCCCATTGAGGTAGATTGATACGATGTCACCATCTTTACGACCGTGGTCCCATATATTGATCGTGATGGTTTCACCATTTACCTCCAGTTCGTTCACATAGGAGATAGCGCGTCCGTCAAAAGTATTTCTAACGGTTGCTTTTTCAACAGTTTCCTTTTTGTTTTCCCGAACAGGGCGCTTCATACCATTGATGGTAAAAAAGGGAGTAGCGTATTTCGCAATGTTCGTGGGGTCATCGGGAAATAGTTCAATACCCATGACCCTATAATTGTTTCCCGTCTGCAGGCTTTTATTCAATCGGATGTTTTTGGCAAAACGGTTGTTTTCAAAAATACCCAACTCTTGGATGACCATGTCATCTTTTACCAAGTAGAATTGAATGGTCTTGTGAACGGGAATGTTTTTGGTGCTCCATGATAATTCGGCTGGCTCTGGAACATTCCATACTGTCTTGCTATTGGGAATCGTAATCTCAATTTGAGTAGGAGGGAGCAACCTTATGATTTGATCGGTGAAAAAAAGGAGATCGGAATTATACCCTAAAGGGAACGCACTTACAAAACATGTTGTGAATACCAGTAGCAAGCATGATAACCGCTTTGATAAGGGATGCTTCCGAGAATTGAGCAACTGTATGACTTTCAATAAGAACATGCTAAAAAACTTCTTGCTTGTATCAATTGTGACATTAAATCCTGACTAATAACGCAACGTCAAATACACCCGCATATTGTTGTTAAGGCCCGTAATTACAAGTATTTAGGTGGTTTAGAGGGATATACGAAAGGCTTTGTAATCTTTGGATTACAAAACATATTTGATCTACGTTTTCAAACGCATACACGCTGCCAAGGATGGGCACCTTTTGCCAAAAAAGGCGTTTACCTAATTTCGTTTTACGTACTGTACCGTATATCGAAGGATTCTTAATAGCACAAAATTCTTAGAAAAAAAGAATATAAATTGCCCATATAAAACAGAAGCCGCAAAAGAAATAGACCAAGTAGTCGTTCAATGTAGTTTTTTCATTCATAAGATTTGGTTTACTTATTTATAACCAATAAGTGATGGTAAACTACGATTTCGTTCGTGGAAAAGAATAAATATTCGATTTGTGGTCTAAAAATCGGTCAAGGGTACGTTTTTTCCGAGAACTTGAAGTTACTAAGAACCTGTAAATCATTAAAAAGCGACCGTTCATCGAAGATTTCGGTTGCTTTTTTAACCCATTACCTTGGTCAAGGCTTTTCTGAACTGTTCCATCTCGGTCATTTTACCGGTGCTAATACGTGCCCATTCGTAAAATGGAGGGAAAGGTCTGCCGATCAAAACATTTTCCGATGCCATTTCCTTGATCAGGGTATCAATGGGGCGACCGGTCTTAAAGAAAACAAAATTGGTATGCGATTTTATATGATGTAGGTTCAACGCATCCAATGTTTTATAGAGGTGTTTTTTGGCCTCTTCATTTTTTGCAAGGCTAAACTTGTAAAATTCATCATCTCGTAGTGCTTCTTTTGCGGCGGCAATGGCCAAAATATTCGTATTGGCCATAACACTGCCCTTAAGTCTTTTAGCGATGTCGGGCCTTGCAATAAGATACCCTATACGTAGCCCCGCAAGACCGAATACTTTCGAAAAAGTTTTGGAAACGATCACATTACGTCCTTCTTTAACCAGTTCCACCATTGAAGGGTAGTCGGGTTCCGTAATAAAATCATAGTAGGCTTCATCGCTGAAAACCATGGCTTTGTTATCTACCGACTGGCAGAAGTCTCTTAATTTATCTTTGTTCAATAAAGTGCCCGTAGGGTTGTTCGGGTTGCAAATAAAAACAAGCCCCGTATTTCCGTTGATCCGTTTCTCCATTTCCTCAAGGTCATGCCCAAGGGTTTCATCCACGGGAACGCGGTGTACATGTGCCCCGAAGTTTTCGGCATATCGAAGCATTGCCTGAAAGGTAGGATCGGCAGCAACTAGTTCCTTACCATGCAACCCATAGGTAAGTCCTACGGCTTTAAGCCCTTCCGTTGAACCACCGGTGACCACTACATGGTCTTTGGTTACGCCTTCTTTTTCAGCGATCATGGCAACTAAACCTGCCAGCGACTGAAAAGGATACCTGCAGGCGGTATCAAAGGTACTGGTAATAGCGTCCCGTACCCGTTGTGAAGGCCCGAATGGATTTTCGTTTGAATTTAGTTTGGCAAGTGAATTTGGCGGCCCGAACGTTTGTGGTGCCGCAAGGGAAAAGGCATTTACGCCCCCAAGAAGGGCAAATCCGCCCGAAAGGCTCATGGTGCGCAGCCATTGTCTTCGATCTATATTTCTCATCTGATGTTGGTTATGGGAAATAAGATACAAATAATACTGCTAGCTATTGAGATGGCTGGGCGCTAAAAAGGTATTAAGCAGCTTGTATTACAGAAGAAACTCTTCGTTTCCGGAATCTGCTTCTTCTATTTTTGATACGGTAAAAAGATCTTTTAAGATATACAGGGCTACAATTACAATACCGCTCACCAATAAAACGTTGGCGAATTGCCAATGTAAAACTTTCATGAGTCCGCCCATAATGATAGAGAGCGTACCGAATACCATTGCTATGTTCCACCATATTTGCAAGGGACTGTTCTTTGTATGTCGGTCTTCATCCATGAAATAAGCAGTTCCTTCCATGATGAACCAAACAATGAATGAAATACCTGTAACTATTTGAAATAAAAGTGTATAGGGGAGGTCTAGCATCCTAAAAACACCGTTGGTGCTCCAAAAAACGACCAAAATCAATTTTACATAATCCAAGAATTGTTTCTCCGATTTTTTCCAAAAACGCAGGCAATAAAATAAAACGATCGAAACAAAACCTGTAATGACGATGACCTTCGCATAGGGCCATTGTACAATTCTTGCTAACATGCCCAGTAACAAAACGGCTACTGCTATTCTTAAAGGGGCCTTAAGTATTTTTTTTCTACGAGACATGTGTTTGGTTTTAAGTTAGATGGCTTTGATATTGGCTTTTAGTCCTTCCATAATCCCTAAGATGTTATTCACCGTTTCTTTTAAATAATGACGGATTAGGATATGTGGGATGCGAATGGTGGTAAACCCATTCTTAAAGGAATGCATGGCCTCTTCCAGGTCGTTCATTGCCTGTTCGTGGGTAAGCATATGGTATTCCACGTCGATCTCAATGTTTAATTTTACGCGCGAAATGGCTATGTCTACCGACTTTTTACCATCCCACCATTCCAACATGGCATTGACACCGACTTCCTTGAGTCCGTAATACAACTGTATGGCTTCAAGGGGGGTATTGTTTTTCTCTACCAGTTTCTCCATACGCGTTTGATGCTGCGCACAGAGTTCTACACCGAGGGAATCCATAGCATTCCTGTGGTCGAGATAACTAAGTTCTTTGTTACATTCTAAACAGTTCATTAAGCAGGTTCATTTTAACGTCCCGACCAAAGTCGAGATTGGGGGTTGTTACACTTGATTTGGGATAATAATAACCCTATGTTTTTTAGAATAGTATAAACCTTCGATGTATGACATGGTACTTTTAGACGAACTGCATTTTTTTAGATGAACTGCAGGCAAAAGTGTTAAAAGTGTTGTGAAAATAAAGGTTGATGGTATCGCTTCGATTACTGTTAATCGGTTATATTTACCCTTTCATCCAACATTCAATATATGTTTAAAAAAATGGGTCCGGGTGTTTTGGTGGCCGCGGCTTTTATTGGCCCGGGCACGGTGACCGCCTGTACCTTGGCGGGAGTAGGTTTTGGATATAGTCTGCTTTGGGCCATGCTTTTGTCCATTTTGGCAACGCTGGTCTTGCAAGAAATGTCGGCCCGTTTAGGGGTTATTTCCCAGCGTGGTTTGGCCGATGTGGTCAAGAGTGAATTAAACGTTCCTATACTTCGTTTTATGGCCATTGGCGTCATTTTGGCCGCCATTGTTATCGGCAATGCCGCCTATGAAGGAGGTAATATTGGTGGCGCCACCTTGGGTCTCGAGGCATTGTTTGGAACCGAATACGCAGCTGTTTACCCTTTTGGAGTGGGAGGTTTGGCATTTCTGTTATTGTACATTGGCAATTACAAGCTATTGGAAAAGGTTTTTATCGGCCTGGTGCTATTGATGAGTTTATCTTTTCTTGTAACGGCAATAATTACCAAACCCGATTTGTTTGGGATGTTGCAAGGCATGTTCGTGCCAAGCGCTCCCAATGAAAGTTTATTAACGATTATTGCCTTGGTTGGCACTACCGTGGTACCCTATAACTTATTTTTACATGCCTCTTTGGTCAGTGAAAAATGGAAATCGAAGCATGACTTGAAGTATGTTCGCAGAGATACTTTCGTTGCCATTGTGCTTGGCGGTATCGTGTCAATGTCCATTATGGTGGCCGCTGCGGCAATTCCCAACGGAACGGTAACAAATGTTCTCGATATGGCGAAGGGCCTAGAACCCCTTTTCGGTACCGGAGCCAAGTACTTTATCGGGATTGGGCTGTTTGCAGCGGGTGTCACTTCGGCCATAACCGCTCCCTTGGCCGCCGCCTATGTCGTAAATAGCTGTTTTGGTTGGAAAGCAGGCTTGAAAGATGTGCGTTTTAAATTGGTATGGATGGGTATTATTGTACTGGGGGTGTTGTTCATGTCTTTCGGTATAAAACCGATCGAGATTATCAAATTCGCCCAAATTGCGAATGGTCTACTTCTGCCTTTTATCGCTATCTTTTTGTTGTGGGTCGTAAACAAGGAATCGGTGATGGGGCGATATAAAAACACCGTACTACAGAATGTCCTAGGGTTCGTTATCATTCTTTTGGCCATACTTCTTGGAGTCAAGAGTATTTTGAAAGTGTTGGGTATGTATTAGCTTTTAGTATCCTAGCGACCTACATTGAAGATTATTCAAACAAGGGGGAAGACAAGTAACGGTCTCCCCGATCACACACAATAGACACGATGACCCCACTTTCCAGGGTGGTTGCCAAATGAAGGGCAGCAGCAGCAGCTCCTCCGCTGCTCATTCCGGCAAAAATACCTTCTTCTTTTGCCAAACGTCTTGCGGTGGTCGTTGCTTCCTTTTCGCTTACCTCCAATATCTGATCTACCTTGTTGGCGTCAAAGATTTTGGGAAGGTAGGCTTCTGGCCATTTGCGAATCCCTGGGATTCGAGCACCGTCCTTGGGTTGTACTCCTACGATTTGAACGGCAGGGTTTTGCTCTTTTAGAAAGGTAGAGGTTCCCATGATGGTACCGGTAGTGCCCATGGAGGAAACAAAATGGGTGATTTTCTGCTCGGTATCTCGCCAGATTTCAGGCCCGGTACTGCCGTAGTGCGCCTTCCAATTATCATCGTTCGCAAACTGATTGATCATCACAGCTCCTTCGTTACGAACCTTGGCTTCGGCGTAATCACGTGCCCCCTCAATACCTCTGTCTGCGGGGGTGAGCGTCACTTTGGCGCCGTAAGCGCGCATGGTTTGTACGCGTTCTATGGTGCTATTTTCAGACATGACCAGTTCTATATCCAACCCATATACACCTGCGATCATAGCCAGGGCAATGCCAGTGTTGCCGCTGGTAGCTTCTATCAACTTGGAGTCCTTGTCAAAATCGCCCCGTTCTAGGCCAGCTCGGATCATATTATAGGCGGCTCGATCTTTGACACTGCCGCCAGGGTTGTGCCCCTCTAGTTTAAAGTAGAGTGCTACATTGGGGTTTTGGTTCAATATCCTGGATTGCACCAAAGGGGTGTTTCCGATCAGGTCTAAAAGGCTATATGGCATTCGGGAGGGTCTTTATCTTAATTTCAGGGGTGTGAAAAACGGTGGAGTTGGCAGGCACCGAAGCGGTGATCCAGGCACTACCTCCGATGATACTGTTCTCGCCAATGACAGTGCTTCCTCCAAGAATGGTGGCATTGGCATAAATGGTGACATTGTTCTCAATAGTCGGATGCCGTTTGGTACGTTGCAATTTCTTGGCGACATACAGTGCGCCAAGGGTAACGCCTTGGTATACTTTTACATGGTCTTTGATCACTGCGGTTTCACCTATCACTACGCCGGTGGCATGGTCAATGAAGAACGATTTTCCGATTTGTGCTCCCGGGTTGATATCCACCCCTGTTTGTCTGTGCGCATATTCGGTCATGAGCCGTGGCACCAGTGGGAAGCCAACTTTGTACAACTCATGCGCCAACCTATAGATAGCAATGGCATAGAAGCCGGGATAGGCCATGTAAACCTCTTCGATAGAAAGGGAGGCCGGGTCGCAACTTACAATCGCTTCGGCATCTAAATTGAGGCTTTCCAGCACCTCGGGAAGTTGTGCCATATAATGCTCCCAGACCTTTTTACAAGGTTTCTCCACTTCCCAACAGGCCAAATTTACGAGCGCATCGAATTGTATTTCAAGTTTTTCTAGATTCTCCTCAACAGGTGTTTCAATGTCGAAAAGGCTATAAAAAAGAAGGTCGGTGAAGGTTTCGACCTGTTCTTTTAAACGAAAACGCAGGTTGGGTTGTTTTTTGTGTTTTATGATTTTGTTGACGATCGTAGCTTTATCCATAGTAAATTGGTAGACTATTCAAATTTAAACATTATTGCAAGAGAACTTTCTTGCAAATGGTTAACTTTAGCTTAAAATATTCGAATCTTATAGCAATCATTTTGTCGCATGTCACAAATTCACATTACGAAAGAAGTATTTCGTTTTCTAAAAGCCCTTGAAAAAAACAACAATCGCGCTTGGTTCACCGAACATAAAGATGAATTTAAGACCTTGGAGAATCAAATGAAGTCATTTTTTGGTACTGTATCCGAGAAAATGAAGCGGCACGACGAAATTGAACGCCTTAAGATGTTCCGAATTTATAGGGATGTACGTTTTTCACATGACAAGACCCCTTATAAAATAAACTTTTCGGCTTCTATGGTACGAGGAGGGGCGCACCTTCGTGGCGGCTACTATATGCATGTACAACCAAAGGGAAGTTTTATTGCGGCGGGCTTTTGGAGCCCCAACAAAGAGGATTTACTTCGTATCCGCAAGGAATGGGAGCTTGATGCCGACGAGCTCCGCGAAATAATTGCAGAAAAATCCTTTCAATCGGTTTGGGGCAATTTGGCCGGTGATGAGGTAAAAACGGCCCCAAAAGGCTTTGATAAGGCACATCCAAATATCGATTTGATACGGAAAAAGCAGTTTATTTTTGTCAAGAACTTTTCTGATAAAGAGGTGTTGGCGACAGACTTTGCCGAAGTACTTGACAACTGTTTTCAAACCATACGACCCTATTTTGATTTGATGAGCAATGTTCTTACCACCAACTTAAATGGCGAGTCGTTGCTTGACTAGAATGCTTGGATACAAAGCTTCTTTTCAAGGTCGTTCGTAATCGCGGCGCTGATTTCGAATACCGTAGAGGATAAATAAAATAGTGCAGCCTGAAAAACAGAGACTGCTAATAAGTAGGATATTGACAATGGTTGACATCTGAGTGGAATTAAGTAGTTAATTTCCTCAAATATATCCTTATCGAACGGGTTTGTATCTTAGGAATGTATTAATAGGGCCTATAATCTTATAAATGGTCAAAAATAGTGTTCAACTGTTTATTGTGCCGCTCGCATGGGTTGTTCAAAGAACTGAATTTGGTCTTTTAAGCGTTTGACCACCATGCCCATCATTCGTTTATTCAGGGCAGAGGAGTTTTGAATGTACTGCTTATACTCTTCTAGGGTACATTGGCCAAGAATCATCCCTTTTAATGCATTTCTGAATTTAATGTCTTTTTGTATCGCGTTCTCTATGTAAGTGAAACGTTTGGGAAGGGGTAACTCGTAGAAACGGTTTTTGTGTTTGCCGATGTAGTTGGCAAAAGCAGCCAAAAGCATATCATTTTGTAATTTGATGATAGGGCGTAGAGTGGTATTTTGAAAACGCTCTTCATTGCTCATGTGATCTGATAGTTTGGCAGATGGAATCAAAGGGCGTAGGGCTAAAAGATCTTGGGAACGGTCGCTCATCTTTGTAGTTTTTATAAAGATACGGAATAACCATCCCGTATATTTTGGTTGAAGCGGGGAGTTCTTAACGTGCTTATGAACAAAAAAAGACCGGCGCGTGCCGGTCTTTTAACTTCGTTTTGAAACAGCGTTGCTGTTGCATATTTCATGGTATTGGCAGCTTATTTGCCCTCGACGAACTCATCAAAACTTTTTAGGGTCATTCCTTCCCCGTGTTTGAACTTCTTCTTGAGTTTTGCAAAGTCTGTTTTTGCCTTTTCGAAACGTTCTGAGATTACTTTTAGATTCTGTAACTCCGCGCTAGAAGGTTTATCGTAACTGCTAGCTACTTTACTAAATAGATCGGTCATTTTTTCACGTAGCTGGGGTTCGGCCGAGCCTACATAATTGTCCCCCGTGGTAATGACCAACCCTTCCTTTAAGGTGTTTAATTTCCCTAATGTCTTTTTGTCTTTCGCAACTTCTGCTTTACCGATCATTTCATCGAGTTCATACACCAAATAGGCAAGCTCTTGGGTCATATCATACAATTCCAAAGTTTTCTGGTTTTTCAAGCTGCGATCGGCCTCGGTAAGGGTCGATTGTTCATCGTATACCAATTCGAACGGATGTTCATAGGTGTCTTTTCCTTTTTTCATGACGACCTTATACTTGCCGGCGGGGACTTTGGGGCTGGTAAAACCACTAAAAGTAAAGGTTTTTCCTTTTGCTACTTTGGGTTGCTTACGGGTAAAACCCCAAGTAACGATATTGATACCCTTCGATTTTCCGGGGCCCAACTCCGTAATTTTGTTACCGTCCATATCTTCGATATGCATACTCATTTTTCCGAAGGTGTGCCTGCGGTTCAAGTGGTACTTGACCTGTAGGTTTTTAGTTTTACTACGACCTACAAACTGCGTTTCTCTCCCAAAGTTTCCGGCAAAACCTCCTTGCTCGTTAATCACTGTTGGTTGGTTTGCAAAGAAATGTACTTTCCTGTTCATCACTTCCTCGTTCAATTCCCGAAGCGGAGAAATATCATCGATAATGATTACGCCACGCCCGTGGGTTCCCATGACAAGGTCGCTTGTAGCTTTCTGGAGTTCTACCGAGTGAACGGCTACCGATGGCATGTTATTGGTGAATTTTTTCCAGTTAGTTCCCCCGTCCATCGTAATGTAAAGGCCAAATTCTGTTCCTAGGAATAATAAATCCGGATTTACATAGTCTTCTTGAATGTTGCGAACAAAGCCGACAATATCTTCAGAGATGATATTGCTCCAAGTCTTTCCAAAATCGGTGGTCTTATAGGCATAGGGCTTTTGGTCGTTATTGGTATGCCCATCAAAGACGGCATAGGCGGTTCCTTTATCAAAAGAACTGGCCTCGATTTGGTAGCACCACGTATTGGCCGGTAGCCCTGGTATGTTGGCCACGGTATTGGCCCATGTTTTTCCGCCATCTTGAGTGACTTGAACATTACCATCATCAGTTCCTACCCAAATAACATTTTCATCTAAACTGGATTCCACAATAGAGAAAATAGTAGTGTGATTCTCGGCCCCAGAATTATCTTTGGAGAGGCCCCCGGAGTTTTCCTGGGTTTGTTTCGTTGGGTCATTGGTGGTCAAGTCCGGCGAAATAATCTCCCAAGTGTCTCCCATATCCTCCGACTTATGTAAAAACTGGCTTCCCATGTAGAAACGATCGGGCTGATGCGAGCTAATCGCCATGGGCGCGTTCCAGTTAAAGCGCAGCTTTGCCACTTCAGCCGTTTGCAGTGGTTGTATGGTTTTGGTCAAGTTCCGATCGATGTCATACCGCCATACATTTTCGGCGCCTTGCATTTCGGAGTAGATAATATTTTTGGTAGGGTGTTTAAAGACCCTAAAACCATCACCGGCACCAACACGTTTCCAATCCCTTGCTTCTACGCCCCCTGGAGAGGACGATGGGCCGTACCAAGATCCATTATCCTGTAGTCCGCCATATACATTATAAGGTGTTGCATCATCCACGCTAATTTGATAAAACTGGGACAAGGGCAGATTTTCTACGATTTCCATATTGGTTCCACCATCCCATGAACGGTAGACACCACCATCGGTTCCTACGTACATCACATCGGAATCTTTGATGCTAAAAACGATATCATGTATATCACTGTGCATAAAGCCCAGCCCCTTAAAGGTCTTACCACCATCTCTTGAAATAGACCCGGTTAAACCACCTTTTACCACTACATCTTCGTTCCTAGGGTCTACAACGATACGAGAAAAATAAAACGGACGCACGGTAATGCCAAAGTCATTGTTCAGTTGTTCCCAGGAAGCTCCGGCATCATTACTGCGGTATAGCCCTTTTCTTTCGTCTTTTTCCGCCTCGATTACGGTATACAGCACCTTAGGGTTTGAGGGCGCGATGGCGATTCCCAAACGGCCTAACTTTCCAGCAGGAAATCCGTTATGAATTTTATTCCATGTTTTTCCCGCGTCGGTCGATTTATACAGCGCACTGTTGGCACCGCCAGATTCAAAAGACCATCCCGTACGTCTAAACTCCCACATTGATGCATACAAGGTGTTGGGGTCCGTAGGGTCCATGGCGAAATCGGCACAGCCGGTTTTGGCATCCACATATAGTAGATTTTTCCAGGTAGCGCCACCGTCTTCCGACTTGTACACCCCGCGCTCTTCGCTATCGCCCCATAAAGCGCCCAAAACACCTACGTAGACCTCTTGACTATTTTTAGGATTTACGATGACATTGGCGATGCGTTCCGATTGGTCAAAACCCAATTTGACCCAATTGGCACCCCCGTCGGTAGATTTGTAAAGCCCGTCTCCCACAGAGACGCTATTTCTTGGCCAAGTCTCTCCCGTACCTACGTAGATGGTTTTGTCAGGATCATTGGGGTCCAACGCAACAGCGCCGATAGATTGGCAATAGTCGTCGAAAATCGGCGTAAAACTGGCACCGGCATCATTTGATTTCCAGACACCTCCGCCGGCGGTACCGGCATAGATCACCCTACTGTTGGTGGGATGCACCTCCATATCATTTATGCGCCCACTCATGAGCGCGGGACCAATGTGTCGTGCTGTGAGATCTCCAAAAAGTTGTTTTCCATCATTGGAGGATTGTGCCTGATGGGTATGATGAACCCATAAAAACAAAAGAGTGCAAATAAAAGTTGATTTTTTCATTTCATATCGGTTAAATAAAAAAGGCCCTTACGTATAAGGGCCTTTCAAGTAGTTAATTGATTATTTTTTTTCTCCTTCCATTTCGTCTGGAAAGCTGAATTCGGCATCATCAACGGTAGGATTAAGCTCCACGGTTTCCATGGTAATCGGTGCACCGGGCTGTCCTTTTACTCCCTGTGTCATAGAGAAGGGGAAGTAAAGGCCCTCTACCTCTTGGTAGTCGCTCATAGTGACTTCTTGGGTCATCCCTTTACCTTGACCCGTTTTTATTTCCGATTGCATTGCGATCGGAACAAAATTTTCGGTATCAAAAAAGTAGAACGAAATGTCTTCTTCCTCTTTTCCATCGACGGTAATAGGTTCTTTTACCAATTTGATCTTAAAAGCTTCCGCGCCATCGATCGTCTCCTTTCCGAGTAGTTCCACAGTATACCCTTTTTCTTTATAATCGATGAAGGGGTCCAGGAAGTCGTTGGTGTTCAACTTAAAATTGGCGGTGGCTTCCGCATCACTTTTTTCCGCCTTCATGGTCATAAAGTTATGGTTCCAAAGAGTCTCCCCGTCATACACACCTTGCTTTAACTGTTTTCCCTGAAAACTGATCACCGTCATTTGTCTTCCATCGCTTAATTGTATGATTTCGATGGGAATTTCCATACCGCCCTGGTTTACTTTTGCGGTCATTTTCAAGCCTTTAACCGCTTTAAAATTTTCAAGGCCTCCTATATTCTCGAAATACGTGCTTATGATTTCATCCGCGGTTTGCGCTTGTGTAGGCGCCATCATTAAAAAAGCAACAAGTGCCAACCCTAGTTTTACTGTTTTCATTGTAGTGTTTTATAGATTACTGATAGTTAGTATCAAAGATAAGCGGATTGTTACAAAATAGTTGCTTTTTTATAATTCCGATCTTTGTCAGCGCACTTTGCGGGGTCATGTTTCGTTTTCCTGTTGGCGAACGATTACTTTTCGAAGGGCTTGGAACAAATAGGCCCGAATGTTCCGGTATGCTTCTTCCGAAATGATTTCATAGGCGTCAAACTCGGTCAGTTCGTCAAGAATATCTTTGATGTGCGGTCTTTCGGGATACCGCACCACGTTGTACTGCAAGGGGTTTAATTCTTGCAATATCTCGTAATTGGTTCGATAGGCGTTAATCGTTTCTTTGGAGGCAAGCAATACATGATAATAGGTGTTTTTCATCGATAATTAATGGAATAGCTAGTGTTGTTCTTGGGTGACCGCAGCAGTTACGAAAGCTGCCATAACCGAAATCCAACCATAGTGTTTTAACAATTGAACTAATGCTTGAAAGGAGGTGTTTGGGTAGGTATATTGGTAGATCAAAAGACTCAGGCCGACCATAAGGCAAAGGTGTATCAGAAAACGTAGGAGGAAGCGGCCTGTTTTCATCGGTCCTTAAGAGGCCAGCAGTTGGTTTCCCGTCTTAAGATCGGAAGATCCTTTTAATTGTTTTTCAAAATAACTGCCATCGAACAGCTCGGTGGTTTGTTCCTTGTTGACGATGGATACCGAGATGCTGATCCGCAATTGAAAGGGTTCCCGATAATAATATGTTTTTCGGGAACGATCGTATCCTACGAGGGCACTAAGACTCTTTAGCTGGTCGATCAGGGAAAATACGAGGCGTTCACTTATACCAATGCGACGGGAGAGTTCCCTAGGGCTGCCGGTACGTTCTTCGGCAATAAGTAAGTGCAATTGTTGCAGTCGTTCCAAGTTTTTGATTGTTTTCATATATGCGTTGTTTTGGGTCCTTATCTATCGGTTGCTTTTTACTGCGCTTTGTTACATTTGATCTCGTTGGTCTTTTTAAACGGGCGATCGGCGAGTTTTTAAAATTTCCTTCATTTCAAAGGCGTAATTTGTACTGATCTGTAGGGCAGGTAGATGTGTTTTACATGGGATATTGGCTTTCATTTGCTGTGAGGGTTTTTTTAGATATCCTAAAACTAGTGGCTAAAAAGCATTTAGTCAAACGATTGCCATCGTCATTCATGAATTTGGAGTCTTAATTCATGAATTTCGTGTGGTTTCTCCAACATTGAGTTACAAACAAAGGTGGTTGGGAATTATTTTTACAATTGGAATACAAACGAATGGGAAGAAAAGGGTTTAAGAAAGTCTTTAGGGCAGTGCTAATCTTGCAGGGAGTGTTTGGTTCTTATATCTCAGCCCAATCCACCGAAGCACTCGGTTTCCCAGATTCGTTGTTGAATTATACCTACAGGGAGCTGAGAGATATTTTCTTACCGATGGAGCGGGATTCGTTGGCTGCAATCCCCTATGTATTAGCGCATACCTATAAGGCAAAAAGAGATACAAGTAAGATGGCCTTAGTATGGTCCTACCGTAACCTAGGATATATATCAAATCCTAGGGTTGAGGCCATGTATATTGATAGCATGCTTCAGTTGACCGAAAACACTAGCAACTATGAATATCTTTCAAGAATTTATACGTCGGTTGGGATTTATTATAGGTTGAAAGGAGATTTCCATAATGCACTTCAGTATCATTTGCGGGCGTATGAACATAGTATAAAAAGTAAAAACAGAGTGTTGCAGGCGAGATCAAAATATAAAATTGCTGGTTTGAAAACTATTTCAGGAAATGGTGATGAAGCGATTGAGATGTGTAAAGAGTTGATAAGAGATTTTAGCGACAGTATTGAGTTTGACGTTTATCATGAGAAAAAAGGCTTTTTGAATGTTAATTTTAAAATATTTGAATGTTATCTAGCCAAGGAAGAATTGGATTCTGCAAGCGGTTATCTTGAAAAAGCAATAAAAAAAAGCGTGTTAATGGACTCCGCCTACTACTGGAAATTTCATTGTTACAAAGGAGTTATGGCCTACAAAAATGGAGATTATGCTTCTGCAATTGACTTAATGTCTGAGAGTATTTTACATCGGACCGGAGTAGGCCTGTTTTACAATTACTACTACCGCGGAAGTGCTTATTTGGAGGCAGACTCCATAAGAATGGGCATAAGTGATTATCGGAAAGCAGATTCTATTGCGATAAGCAATAACATAAGTTACAGGGAGCGTTTGGTTATCTTTAAAAAAATAGCCGAATATTATGAGGAAATCGACAGTACGGAAAATGAATTAGCGTACATCAAAAAGTACTTAGAGATGGATAGTATTATCGACCTGAGGTATGCTGTTTTTAAGAATAAAATTAAAAAAACATTTGATGCCCCCTTAATGCTTCAAAAGAAAGAAGTGGCCCTAGCCAAACTAGCGGCGAAAAATAAACAGTACAAGGGATATTGGACAATAACGGGAGGAACACTATTAGGGGTACTTGGGTTGTTGTTCCATAATATCCACAAAAGACGTCGACTTAAAAAGCGTTTTGACACCTTGCTGGCAGATACAACAAAGGTACCAAGTGCTACCGTGAGCCGAAAAAGTAAAATAAATGGGATGTCACATGAGGTGGTGGAGGACATAAGATCGGCTTTGCTCCTTTTCGAACAAGAATTGGGGTTTCTCTCCAATGGGTTGAACCAAAACGCCTTGGCCAAACAACTGAATACCAATCCGAACTACCTCTCACGGGTCATCAATGCCGATAAAAACAAAAACTTTACCGCCTATATCAATGATTTAAGGGTGTCTTATGCGATTTCCCAATTGCAAAAAGACTCGGAACTACGAAAGTATAGTATCAAGGCCATTGCCCAAGAAATTGGATTTAACAATGCAGAGTCTTTTTCCAAGGCCTTTAAAAAGACCACCGGCATGTACCCTTCTTATTTTATAAAGCAATTAGAAAAAGCAAAGGAATCAAAAAGTGTTAGGGGGTAAGGGGGCAAGAAAGTTATGGTTATTTGTGTTTTACTACCTGTTTAGCCAATTATTTTCCCTTAATTTTATACATCAAATACTGCATATATGAAATTTGGAAAAGTAGACCACCCGGAACGGATCGATTTTAGCTTCCCTGCCGATCACCCAGACACGGAGGTGATTTTGGGGAAGTACAAAAACGATGACCCCGTCAACGTATTTGTGGGTTGCGCCAAATGGAACCGTCAGGACCTTAAGAATTTCTATCCACGCGGTACCAAAGACGAACTACAGTATTACTCCTCCCAATTCAATAGTATTGAGCTCAATGCTACCTTTTACCGTATTTTCCCTGGGGAGCAATACGAGAAGTGGTATGACAAAACCCCTGCCGATTTTAAGTTTTTCCCCAAGGTCTCCCAAGACATTAGTCATTTACGCAGATTAAACGATGCCGTGTACCCTATTGTGGATCGGTATCTAGACGTTACATCCAACTTAAAAGACAAGTTGGGTACCATCTTTTTACAGATGCATGGGAATTTCGGACCTAAAAATTGGGACCGGGTCGTGCGTTTTGTGGAATATTGGCCGAAAGAGTTCCCCTTGGCAATGGAGTTTCGGCATACCGACTGGTTCAACGACGAAAAAGTTTCGAATGAGTTGTACCACCTTTTGGAAGAAAACAACATCGCCAATATTCTGGTCGATACTGCTGGCCGGCGTGATATTATGCACATGCGTTTGACCAACAACGAAGCTTTTGTACGCTATGTAGGGGCCAACCACGAAAGCGATTATACCCGCTTAGACGATTGGGTCGACCGCCTGACCGATTGGAAAGAGAAAGGATTGCGGCACATTCATTTTTTTGTACATCAGAATATGGAATTGGAGTCTCCATTATTATCGGCCCGTTTTATTGCCAAATTGAATAAAAAGCTGGGTTGCGATCTGCAAATTCCGAAAACGCTCCACAATTCTGGTCCGACCCTATTTTAGCCTCTTTTTCTGTAGTAATTTTGTGGTACTTAAACAGTAGACACCATGAATTTTCACACCAGAAAATGGGTAAAACCAGAAGATTTAAATGCGAACGAGACCTTGTTCGGAGGGCGCGTACTGGCTTGGATAGATGAAGAAGCGGCCCTTTATAGTATTATACAACTCGAGAATAAAAAGGTAGTGACCAAGTATATGTCCGAAATCAATTTTATGAGTACGGCTACCAAGGGCGATATTATTGAAATCGGTATCGGAGTCATCAATTTTGGCAAATCTTCCTTGAACCTTAATTGCGAAGTTCGAAACAAAATGACACGGGAAACCATCGTGACCGTCGATAATATCATTATGGTCAACTTAGGGGAAGATGGGAAACCCAAGCCCCATGGCAAGACCAAAATCGAATATGTAAAAGACCGGTTGGGGGATAAGGAAGACTAGTTTTTTTGCATCCTAGCGGCCACTGCTTGTACCTCATCCAAGACACGTAAGAGGTTGCCGCCCCATAATTTCTGGATTTCGTCTTCGGTATAACCGCGTTTTACCAGTTCAAGGGTTACGTTAAAGGTTTCGGAAGCGTCGTTCCAGCCAGCCACGCCGCCACCGCCGTCAAAATCGGAGCTGATGCCGACATGATCGATTCCGATTAGTTCAACCATATAATCGATGTGGTTTACAAAATCGGCCACATTTACCGCTTCCGGGGCATCGGCCATATGCTTGACTTTTTGTTCCCCTAAGGCCCGTACTTTTGGATAATTCTCCATCAAAGCCGCTTTTTGTGCATCGGTCAGGGTAGGGAAGTCCTTGAATTCAAACCATTCGATTCCCATGGAATCCGCCACGGTTTGGTATACCTCTTTCATGAAAGCAGTGCGTTTATCGTTCTTTTCCGTGTTTAAATAGGCGCCAAAAGCGACCGTTTGCACCACGCCACCATTTTCCTTGACCAATTTTAACTGATCATCGTCTAGGTTCCTACTGTGGTCACACAAGGCACGGGCCGACGAATGTGAGGCAATGATGGGTGCCTTGGATAGGGAGATCATTTGATCTATCGCCGCCTTGGACGGGTGCGAAATATCAATCATAATGCCAAGTCTATTCATCTCTGAAACAGCTTTTTTACCCATGTCACTTAAACCATTATGTAACCATATGCTATCTGCTTCCCCCGTGTTCGAATCAGAAAATTGACTATGACCATTGTGGGCCAATGAAATGTATCGGGCACCCATTTCATGGTATGCTTCGAATTGGCTTAGATCTTCGCCGATAGGGTACGCATTTTCAACCCCGATCATGGCGACTTTTTTCCCTTCGCCATTAATTCTGCGAACATCTTCGGAGGTCAGGGCCAAGCCAATTTGATCCGGTGCAAATTCCTCGCAAAGCCGATGTATGGCGTTAAACTTCGCCATGGCATTGTCTTTTGCTTTGGCGTACCCTTCTGTATTGAGGGAGTCTTGCCCCGTATACACGATCAACCAGACTGCATCCAAACCACCTTGTTCCATTTTTGGCAGATCTACCTGGGTTTTTAGCAATTGTGAGTAGTTGATACTGTCCGTAAAATTCTTGACATTGATATCGTCATGGGTATCAATGGTAATTGTTTTTTCGTGAATTTTCAAGGCCCGCTCTTCCAGGCTTACTTCAGGGACTTTTGGTGCTTCCTGACAGGAAAAAAATGCTAAGGTTGAAATAGTTACAAGGCAAAAACGGATGTGATGGTTCATCTTACAAAATTTTTATACCTACAAATAAAGCGATTTGACAACAGAATAAGGGCATTCGGTAACATTTAATTGCCAGCTCTGCATAAATAAGGGATTTTTAGGTTTAGAAGATAGTAATTATGAAAGAAATGAAAACATAGCTGTAGGAAAGAACAACTGCTTTTTTAATCCCAAATTGAAGTGTAGAATTAAATCAATCCCCCATTGAAATCTAAAGACCTACTTTCCCGAATTACCCAAGTCGAGCATTTATTGAACGAGTTTTCCTTTGATGAATTGAGTTCCCACGAGGCGACACAGCTCAAAAAGACTTTTGACAATTTCAAATGCCAATTGGAGCAGAAGCTTCAAACTGCTGCCATTCCTTCCAAAACGACCAAGAAAACCCCATTAGCGGCCAAGGTAGATCAACCGGCCGGCGCAACCAACAAGAGCGATAACAAAGAAGCCATGCTTGTGGCCCATGTGAGCCATGAAATACGCACCCCGTTAAACGGCATCATCGGTTTTGCGGATCTTTTGAAGGAAGATGCCCTTACCAGTCAACAGCTCGAAAGGGTCAATGCCATTCAAACGGCATCTTATTCTTTGATGGAGGTCATTAACGAGTTGTTGGAATTTTCGAAGCTGTCGGCTCAAATGGAGCCGTTTGAAGCGGTTCACTTTAACTTTTTCAGTTTGGTACGCGATGTACTGTACCTCTGCAATACCCTTATTGTGAGCGATCAAGTGGCGCTGGAAGTCGATATCGACGCGGCCATTCCGGAAGTCTTGATCGGAGACCCGGCGAAGCTAAGCCAGATACTGCTCAATTTGCTGGGCAATGCCATCAAATTTGTGGAAAAAGGGGAGATACGCTTAACCATTGTTCCAAAGCGGGAGAAAAATGGAGAATGGCTGTTAGATTTTACCGTTGCGGATAGCGGTATAGGCATTTCGGATGCCCAATTACCTTTCATCTTTGAGTCCTATCGGCAAGTAGGTGAAAATACCAAGGAGAAGTTCGGAGGTACAGGACTAGGCTTGTCTATCGTAAAGCAAATTATTGAAAACTTGGGAGGCGATATCCAAGTGGCCAGCACCCTGGGGGAAGGCACCACTTTCAACTTCCAATTGCTTTATAGGGTCGGGGATGCCGCCAAATTAACCGAAAGACGTACCGATCAACAATACTTACTGGAGGGAACAAAACTTCTCAAAGGAACCCAAATACTTGTTTTTGAAGATAATACGCTCAACCAGCGTCTTATTGAACAACGATTGCGAAAATGGGGCTGCATTGTTCATGTAACCGATAACGGATCTTACGGACTTCATTTGCTTGAAGAGCATGCCATAGAGCTTGTATTGCTCGATTTGAGAATGCCGGGTATGGACGGTTTCGAGGTTGCCTCGCACATACGAAACAACCCCAACGCCCGAATTAAAGAGGTACCGGTAGTTGCTCTAACGGCCGATTTTACGATTCAGGATAAGAAAAAGTCCAATGAATTCGGAATCGATGACTATTTGCTAAAACCCTATAGTCCCGATGAGCTGCTGCTCAAACTCATAAAAAACAAAAATACCATGGACAACCTAGCCCCGAATGACGGAATCACTTTGAACCCATCCATTACCGAGACATCTAAAACCGCTGAGGGGTTTAACCTAGATGCGATTCTAGCCGATTGCATGGGAGAAGTAGGCCTTCTGGAAGAGTTGGTACGATTGTACAAGCAGAACGCCTTAGAGTTTATGGGAGCCGCAAAGCTGCACCTGCAACAAGGGGATTTTAAGTCATTGGAATTTGTTTTGCACAAAATTAAATCGGGCTTGGCCATGATGCAGACCCATGGTTTGTTTTCGATCGTGTCGCAAATGCATAGCTGTAGTAAAACCAACAAAGACCTGAAACATCTCAATTTCCTTTTTAGCTGTTTTTTGGAGGAATACCCTGTGGTAGAAGCAAAAATAGACAAAGAGTTAAAACGCCTAAAGGGCCTATAAATGATACCTATGCAAAAGAAAAGGCTTTTGTTGGCCGAGGATGACGAGCTGTTGGCTTCCCTTTTGAGTTTCAGGCTCAAAAAAGGAGGTTATGAGGTGTTGAATTCCTATGATGGGAAGCAAGTAAAGGAATTGCTAGGGCAGGGGTTGCCCGATATTATCGTGAGTGATATTATGATGCCCTATTTTTCAGGTATTGAACTGATCGATTATGTTCGCAATGAATTGGCTTCGAAGATTCCCATCATTATCATTTCCGCTGCCGGAAACGAAGAAAACGTATTAAGCGCCTTTGAACTGGGGGCAAACGATTTTATTTCAAAACCCGTAAGTCCTTCTGAACTAATGGTCAGGGTCGCACGGGAACTGAGTAAACCATAATTTGAAGATAACCAACCTAACATACCACAACTATCCGCTCATAAGCGCTCCAAAGATCCATACGGATCTTTTGTGGGATCTTACACTCTTGTTCGTAAGCATCGCCGTTGTTTACTTCATTGCTATTTTCTTTTTCAAAAAACGCATCTCCAGAATCGCAAAAAAAAGAAAGGTCCTCAAAAAAGAGTTCTCACCCATGATCAGTGAATTTATCTTTTTGGAGGCTGATGCCACCAAGGATGAAAAAAGCAGGAATGTCGCATTAAAAGTGGAAATACGCGAATTGCTGAAAAACGACTTTAATCGTAAAACGGTGGCCGAAATACTGCTCGATTTACGGAAAGATGTTGCCGGGAGTGCCCAAAAACAGTTGTTCGAACTCTATAAAGATTTAGGTTTGGACAAAGCTTCTTACAAAAAGCTACGCAGCTGGCGATGGGAAACGATTTCCCAAGGTATTCGTGAATTGACAAAAATGCAGGTTGCCGAATCCTACAGTTTCATTACCCGGTTTATCAATGACAAACGCGGCACGATACGAAAACAAGCTGAGATGGCGGTGGTTACCCTAAAACCTGAAGGGCTTAATTATTTTTTAGATACCACTAAACACAGGATTTCGGAATGGCAGCAGTTGAAACTGATGGAAGTGCTAGCGAACAAAGAAAACTATGTGCCGCCCAGTTTCAAGGTTTGGCTAACTTCCAAAAACAAGTATGTGGTATTGTTCGCACTGCGACTCATCAAACATTATGATCAAAATGATGCCAATGCAACCATCATTGAATTGGTAAAGCACAAAAACAATCGAATTAAAAGAGAGGCCATTGACTGTATCAACAGCTTTCACATTACGGATGCGCTGGAGACCCTGAAGACTGTTTTTTGGAAATGCACTCCCGATATTAAAATTGCCATCTTGGACGCCATCGGGAATATTGGAAAAGAAGCAGATATTGATTTTCTTCAACTTATTGAAAACAAGGAATATAGCTTCTCGGTGAGAAGTAAGGCTTTAGCAGCAATCAATATAATTTCACCGGAGACCATAATGCCCACGGAAGGCATATTGGATACCCAAGGGTATGAAGTTCCCCAAGATATCAGTTTGAAAAAGTTGGAGGTTATGGAACCGGAAAATTCATTGGACGAGTACGTGGAGAAATCGCCCATACGCCCAACGGATGAAAATGGGGATGTTTCTTCACAACCGGAAGAAACAGCACCCGTTGATGCAATTGTGCAAAAGGAGATGCCATTAATGACCAGCGATTCAGATAACCCAGCGGTGCGGAAAATGGAAGAGAAGGTTATTCCGGATCCAAATGCAAACGATCAGGTAGCTGAAAACGAACCATCGGAAGAATGCGAACCTACCGTGCCAGAAGTGCCGCAGGAAGATGATAAAGCAGCCGCCTCACTTGCGGATTTACTCGACACCATCGTGGTTGATGCCACACTGACCATAGGTTCAGAAGAACCGAACCCAAACAAAATAGCCCAAGATAAACCTGAAATGCCAAGCGACATGGAAGACCTGCAACCCCTTGATGAAAATACGGAAGCACCGATCAACGATCCGGAAGAATCGAATGAATTTACAACTGATTTTATACCCCTAGTGGTAGATGCGTTGAACACAGAGGAAGAAGTTGCGATGTCAGAACCAAAAAACGATATAGGAGCTATAGCAGAAATGCCCGTTTTTTATGAAGTAATAGACGTACCGTCAAAGGGCAATAATGCCGAAGCATCCGAGGTATTACGGTTTGATATTACCAAGGAGGACATGTATTTCATCCCACTGGTAACGGAAGATATTTCGATACCCATACAACCACACCAGGGAGACGATGAAAAGAAAAGGACGGTGCTCGAAGGGATAGAGGTAATCTCTGAAGAGGTGAAGGGTGAGGAAAAAGAAATGACGGCCCATCAGATAAACATAGCGGAACTTGAGGTACTGTTTGAAGAAGTACGCAGGGAAGCACCCGACGGACCAATAGCAGGGATTCCTTTGCATGAAATACCGGTTGTCTATGAGACGATTGTAAACAATAAGAAAGCTGAAACGATCAAAAACCTACCAATGAAAGCAATAGATCCCTTAGAATTAACGGTCATTTATCAGGTAGTACACGCTAGTTCATTTAATGGCTACGGGTCCGTTGAGGAATTGTTAGAGGCACATATTCCTCCGTCCGAACTTTCTCCAAAACTCCATTCCCAAGGAACAAAAAAACCTGTTTTTAAGTCTTTAGAAGAGGTTTTGGAAGCACAGTGTACTCCGGAATTGAGTAAAAATATGAAGGAAGGCCAAACATCAATGGCGACCGAGCCTCCTGCAACACAAGAAGCGGCAACCGTTGAAAAAACTTCCCAGGACGGGTTGAACGAAACGGAAGAGATCCGGATCGCTTTGGAAAGCCCCATGGATGAGGAGAGCATTGTAGAAGAGGTCCCAACCACCGAAGCAGGGTTTGTTCCGAATACTGCAGAGGAAAAAGGGGTAAAAGAGGAGGAAGGTACTGCGGAAGATACGGGGTTGAAGAAAGAAAGCACACGTTCAAAGGAAGAAGAACCTCAGGAACCTATTTTATCGGAAGAAACCATTGCGAACACCGAAGTGCAAGAAAGGCTCGAAACGACCGAAGAGGAAATCGAAGAAATCGGCACCATAGAATTGGAACTCACCGGAATGCCGGAATCGGTAGAAATGGAGGATGAAATCGCGGAGCAAGAGCTTCCTGATTGGTTGTTAGAAGAGATTGCGGAGCCCAATGTACGGTCTGTGAACAAAGATGAAATAAAAACAGAAGGTCCGGAATGGGAGGCGAAAGTGCCTAAAATGATGGATGATATTCAATATTATTTGCGGTATATACCCGAACCTGTGTTATATGACAGCGAAATTTCGGAAACCATGCAGCTTTTGGACGATATTGAATTCTTTGGGGATGAGCGCGAACTTCCCTTGTTGGAAGAACTGATGTCGACGGAGAAGAAGGAAGTTACCCATGAACGGCTACAAGATATTATAGCACGTTTTCGCGGCAACATACCACCAACGGACGATGGTATTTTTAAGCTTACACCACCTTACAGCATTTTTCAAGAGTTTTTTCGCCATTGTGATACCGAGTCAAAATTGATCCTTCTGGCGGAGGTGACCGCTGTCGGTGACGAAAAGGAGGTGTATTTTCTAGAACGGCTCCTAGATGATCCCGAACCTAGAATTCGCGCAAAAGCCTCCGAGACGCTGGCAATGCTTAAAGAACGGTTGGCCATAGCCAATCCAAGCGCGGAAATGGGTGCCGCCGCCAAAATCTATTCTGAAAGCGAAAAGATGAGCAATAGTGAATACCAGCAATTGCTCAACGAAATGCAGATTAATCCGCCGGTGGAGTCCGATATTTTTGAAATAGACTTTGAACTCTCCCCTGAAGGAGAAACCTATGCTGATGATGTGATCCGTGGTGTTAAGGAATCCCCTGACAGCGGCAATTCCTTTTTGAACATATTTAGAAAATTTAATACAAAGTCACGATCAAAACGTAATGGATAACGATGTTTTTCAAATAGTCTTACAATATATAAACGCGGTGTTTTTCACGTTTACGGTGGTATTGTTTTCAATGTTCACTATCATGGGCTATTTGTCAACTCGAAATTCGATCCATTATCGCAACAAAAATAGCTTCAGCGATCTTTCAAAGGTGATGGCGTCGCCTTTGGCACCCAGTATTACCATCATTGCACCTGCCTATAACGAGGGGCTTACCATCGTAGAGAATATACGTTCGCTCATGTCGTTGCGCTATGTGAATTATGAGGTAATGGTCGTAAATGATGGTAGCAAAGATGATACGCTTCAAAAGATGATCGATGCCTATGATCTTTATGTGATTGATCAAAAAATAGACCCAAATTGGAAATCAAAACCCATACGGGGTATTTACAAGTCCAAGCATCGCTCTTTCTCCAAACTCACCGTCATCGATAAGGAAAATGGAGGCAAATCAGATGCATTGAATACGGGGATGGCGCTATCATCGAACCAATATGTAGGCTGTATCGATGTAGATTGCCTACTATTGCCCGACGCTTTGTTACATGTTGTGAAGTCGTTTTACCAGCGTTCTGAAAAACGCGTAATTGCGGTAGGTGGCGTTATTCGTGTTGCCAATTCTTGCGTAATTCAAGGAGGGCAGTTAGAGGAAATACGGTTGCCTACGAACTGGTTGGCACGTTTTCAACTGTTGGAATATACGCGATCGTTTATTCTGGGACGTATGGCCTGGGGACGCATTGATAGTTTGCTCATTATTTCAGGTGCCTTTGGCTTTTTCGACCGTGAGATCGCGATGGCCGTCGGGGGGTATGATACGAACACGGTTGGTGAAGACATGGAGATTGTTTTTCGGATGCGGCGATACATGCACGACCGTAAGCTACCCTATACTGTGGAGTATATTCCAGATTCCCTTTGTTGGACAGAGGTGCCCGAAGATCTTAAAATTCTGGTAAACCAACGAGATCGTTGGGCCAGGGGAAATTTGGAGACCTTAAATACGCATAGAGACATGTTCTTTAACTCCAAGTACGGCCGCTTGGGATTGATCAGTTATCCTTATTGGTTTTTCTATGAATGGTTGGCGCCGATACTAGAGTTCTTCGGCGTTATATCCATCGTGCTGTTTTATTACTTAGGAATATTAAATCTTAGTTTTTTCTTGGCCATAACGGCCGCCGTCTATATGTACTCGGTCATGTTTTCGTTTTACGCGATTTTATGGGATGTGTACTCGTACAACGAATACAAAAAAACGAAAGACATTCTAATATTGATGTTCTGTGCCATTATAGAGCCTTTTACCTTTCATCCCATTGTGGTTTGGGCTGCGATTCGCGGGAATTACAAAAAACTATTTAAAATCAAATCGGGCTGGGGATCCCAAGTCCGAAAAGGGTTTGCAAAAGCAACCTAAACCATTCGTATGAATACAAGTGTCATAGATAGATATACCTTAAAACACTACACCCGATTAATGATTTCATTTTTTGGTTGTTTGGTAGTGCTTTCTATTGCGCAATACAGCATACTCTATTTTAAAGGGGTTGTCGATAGTATTCTAAATACCAGCTTTCTAATAGCCTTGGTGCATCAAATTGGTTTTGCCTCGATTACGGGGGTCATATTGGCCTTTCCTTTTAACTTCTGGGAAAATTTTAGACCCAGATACGGTTTTAATCTGGTGTTTGTGGCCTTGGGGCTTTTGCTGGTCACCGAAGCGATGTTAATTGCCTATTACTGTACCTCTTTGGTGCCCTTGGGTTCTGATATTTTAGGGTATAGTTGGGGTGATATCATGATTACCGTTTCAAGTTCTGGCGGTTTTATGATTGCGTTGTATCTACTGATCGCCATAGCGCTTTTGATCGCGTTGTTTTTTGGGCTGTATAAGCTTACCTCTAAATTCTACCATCGCATCAGCAGAATGTATCCTTTTACCATCATTCTTTTCTCGCTGTTCGTGGCCACCTTGTTCACCGAAGGAAAACCGATCAATCAAAATAAAACCCAATACCTCGCCCTAAATTTGTATTCCACTTCTACCGAAGACCATTCGTATGTAGCAGAAGTGGAGTATCCGCTGATTAAGCGACCTGAAATGGCCGATGTGTTGGGGGAATACTTCGAACTAAAAGAAACCAAACCCAACCTCGTATTCATTATGGTAGAGGGGCTTGGGCGTGATTTCGTAGGGGAAGGGGCCGAATACGGCGGGTTTACGCCATTTTTAGATTCGCTCACGACCAAATCGCTCTACTGGGAAAATTGCTTGAGCAATACCGGACGTACCTTTGGGGTGATTCCTTCGTTACTGGGATCCTTACCATTTGGAAAAAGCGGTTTTATGGAGTTGGAATCGTATCCCAACAAGCTTACCCTCTACGGGATTCTGAAGAATAATGGTTACCATACCTCTTTTTATCAAGGGACCAACAGCTCCTTTGACAATGTGGAGAAATTCTTGAGAAGTGAAAATATTGATTTTGTATTGGATAAATCAGGTTTTGGTAAAAACTACCAAAAACAGGCGGAAGACGCCGCAGGTTCTTCATGGGGCTATCCGGATTTAGAACTGTTTAAGAAGAGTATGAGCTTCCCCAGGCAGGCCGCCCAACCAAGGATGGAGGTTTATATGACTATTAGTACGCACGAACCGTTTATACCACCGCGAATGGATTTCTACAGCGGTGTAGTCAAAAAATGTATGCTCAAAGGCAATTTTGATCGGAAAAAACGCAAGGTAATCGAAAAGAACGATGGGGTCTTTGCCAGCCTCTTGTATACGGATGATGCGGTCAAATGGGTGTTCGACGCCTATAAAAAACAACCAAATTATGAGAATACCATTTTCATCGTAACCGGAGACCACAGATTGATCCCGATACCACAAAGAAACAACCTTTCCCGGTTTCATGTCCCCTTGATTATCTATAGTCCGTTACTCAAAAAAACAAGAAAGATGAGCTCGGTCTCGTCCCATTTCGATGTTACTCCAACCATTCTATCCTTATTGAACAATGCCTATGAAATGAAAATGCCCAAAAAGGTTGCGTGGATGGGAGCGGCCCTTGACATGAACGAAGGGTTCCGGTCGATCAAGGACATTCCCCTAATGCGTAATAAAAACGAATTAAAAGAGTTTGTAAGTGGCACGAGCCTTTACACCGATGGGGACGTGTTGGAAATCGATGAAAATATGGATTTAAGTACTTCTTTTGGTGGTAGTGCCAAAGTAGAAAGGCGATTGGAGGATTTTAAAGGGATGAACGCCTATGTGACCATGAACAACAAGATCATCCCAGACAGCCTGTCTATTTTTAATATTCAAAAGGAAAAGTTTAAAGAAAGTGAGATCGTATGGGTCAATAGCAAATTTAATGGTAAAAACTTTGACAAAGCCTATATCACGGCAAGAGAGCTGGCCTTTGATAAAGATTATGAAAAGGCACTCTTGCTATGCCGCTTTATTCTATCGGAGGTTCCGGGACATATCGATACCAAGGTGTTAATGGGGAGGATCAATGCATGGAACGGCAAATACAATACGGCTGTTAAAATACTGAGGGAGTGCATTCAAATGGTGCCCGACTATGTAGACTCGTATGCCGCCTTGTTCGATGTGTATTTCTGGTCGGGTAGGAACAAAGCGGGATTTGAGCTGATCGAAGAAGTACAACAAAATAGTTCGGGTGCCGATGAGATAAAAGATAAGATTGCAAGGGCACGACGGGAATACGGAAAACGAAAAGCAATTGCCGCTGCGGCCTTGAACAATAATTAGAGAAATACAAAAGAGTGATTTTTAAGCGACTTATATATACGACCTTGTTCTGTTTCCTGCTGCAGGTAAATTTTTCGAGTGCGCAGGAGCTTGCCTACAACGATGCCAGGGCCCTTGCCTTTGAAGGAGATTTGCCGGCTGCCAAGGGGTTACTGGTAGGTATGGAAGAGGATCATGTAGAAAATGGACGGTCGGTTTCTTTGCTTGGCAGAATTTATAGTTGGGAAGGGAACTATGAAAAAGCCCGTAAACTATTTAATCGGATTACCTCGGAAGACCGTACAAATACAGATGCATGGCTTGCGGCCATTAAGAACGAGTTGTATGCAAAAAATGATGCCACGGCCTTAGGGCTGGCCAATAAAGCACTGTACTACCTGAAAGACCACCCAGAAATCGAACGGCTGAAGCAAGAAGCCATAGTGCGCATTGAAAACAAGGAATATCCACCCTTGCTTCCCGACGAGGGCATCGATTTCTCAAAAAGATCAAAGAAACGTTCAAAATCCAAAGTCGATGACGCTGCCCCGGTAGAGGAGGTAGCAGAGGAAGTAGTAGAAGAACCGGCCCCAAAAACCATTGTAGAAGACAACGTATTCAACAACCGGGTAGGGGTTCGCAATGCCTTTACTGTTTTTGATGCCATCTATGATCCAATGATTTATTCGAGCGTTTCGTATCGCAGACAAACCTTGGCGGGCAGTATCATACCAAGGATCAACTATAGCAACCGCCTTAACAAGCATGGCATTCAATATGAAATCGACTTTTATCCCAAGTTCTCAAAACGGTTTTATGCCTATCTGAACTATGGTTACTCCAGTGCTTCCATTTATCCAGGGCATAAAGTAGGCGGTGACCTTTATGCGAACTTGCCGGGGGCCTTCGAGTTTTCGGCCGGTGCCCGTTACATTAGCTTTGCAACGAAGAATGTTTCCGTGATTACCAACTCGTTGGGGCATTACAGGGGCAATTACTATTTCTCTTTACGCTCCTATATTACCCCATTACCCGATAACTTGACCCGCGTTTCCGGGAATTTATTGGTACGAAAGTACTTTAGGGATGGTGAGAACTTCTTTGGCGTCAATGTGGGTATGGGGTATTCGCCCGAGTTACGACAGCTGCGAGATGGCGATGAACTCCTAGCGGAAACCCTCTTGTATATAGAATCGCAACGGATGAGCCTTCAGTATCAGTTTACTCCAAAGAAAAGCAAGAACATCTATATGGCGAATTTAGGGGTGTCTCGACAAGAGTTGTCCTTTGATACGGGCATGTTCTTTTGGTCTTTATCGGCGGGAATTACCTATAGCGTAAAGTTCTGATGACGAATAATCGATGAACTACATCGTTTAGAAGACCCTTAACAAATAGTTAACCTTTCTATCCGGGGTTTTCACAACAGAATTAATTGGGTACACCACAATTTATTGTTTTCAAAGAACGTTAATATTATGTTTATGATGTATTACTTGATACCCATATCGGTAGTACCGAATCAAAAATCTTAAATATTAACTTAACCTAGAAACGGAATGCTCTACGACACCTACGGAGAGGAATATCTAAATTTCCTTCAAGATCTAAACGAAATTTTAAGTTTAAACGAGTTGGTAGAGTTAGACTATATGTAGTCTGGCCCTGCGTCCCGATTCCCTAAACCCTACAATTATGGCTAAACAAAATCCAGACAATGCAGCTTACTTAAACTTCATTGAAGACCTGAACGAAATCTTGACCGATTTTGAAATTAACAAATTAAACTATTCTTAGGCCCTTTGAACCAACGCCTATAAAAAAGACCCTAACTGTAAAAGCTAGGGTCTTTTTTATTGGAGCCATTTAAGGGCTATCCCAAATAGGTTTTGAGCATTTTGCTACGCGAATTGTGCCGTAGTTTGCGAATGGCCTTTTCCCGTATTTGACGTACCCTTTCCCTGGTAAGGTCGAAGGTGAGCCCTATTTCTGCCAGGGTCATTGATTGCTGGTCTCCGATACCGTAATACAACTTTACCACATCGGCTTCCCTTGGTGACAAGGTTTCCAAAGCGCGGTTAATTTCGGTATTTAAGGATTGTTGCATCAATATATTGTCTGGTTTGGGAGATTCCCCTGCACGCAGTACGTCATACAAATTGGAATCTTCCCCTTCCCGTAAGGGCGCATCCATCGATACATGCCGGCCAGAGTTCTTAAGCGATTGTTGCACTTCGTTTACGGTCATCTCTAATTCCTTGGCAATCTCTTCGGCCGAAGGAGGACGCTCATGCGCCTGTTCTAAATATGAAAATGTTTTTTTGATTTTATTGATAGATCCAATCTTATTCAAAGGCAGGCGCACCACGCGCGATTGTTCGGCGAGTGCCTGCAGGATCGATTGCCTGATCCACCAGACGGCGTAGGAGATAAATTTGAAGCCGCGGGTTTCATCAAAACGTTTTGCCGCTTTTACAAGGCCCACATTGCCTTCGTTGATCAAGTCGGGAAGCGTTAGTCCCTGGTTTTGGTATTGTTTGGCCACCGATACAACGAAGCGAAGGTTGGCCGTTGTTAATTTTTCTAAGGCGATCTGATCGCCATCTCTAATTTTTTGAGCCAGTTCAACTTCTTCACTGGCGGTTATCAAGTCGATTTTACTGATATCTTGCAGATACTTATCGAGTGATTTTGATTCCCGGTTAGTTACCTGCTTGATAATCTTTAGTTGCCTCATATATGCTTATTTGATTTTGGTATTGTACAAGTTCTCAGTATACATTTTTTAAAGGTCTTATCCAAAGGATTTAAGGTATTATTATACATGTTTTATACCCATTTCGCGAATAATCCAAAGGATTTAGATCATTTAAAGCATATTCGTTCAGCTTGTATTATTTTTACGAAAACAGGGATTTGATCGGATATGGCGAAACAAAAAATTGCAATTGTTGGAGCGGGGCTTAGTGGTTTAATAGCGGCAGTTTGTCTTGAAAAGCATGGGTTTTCTCCTACAATTTATGATAGTAGCGACCGCATCGGTGGACGGTTGCGCTCGGATATGTATGAAGGGGTCGCCTTGGATTATGGCTTTCAGGTGTTGTTGACGGCCTATCCCATGGCACAGAAGTATCTTGATTATGAACAGTTGGATCTGAAGCGGTTTCTTCCAGGTTCTTTGTTGTTCAATAAACAGAAACGTTCTAAAATTGGCGACCCTTTGCGGGCCGGGTCTTTTTTAATCCCCACTGTCTTCTCAAGGGTCGGTTCGCTGGGTGATAAGTGGAAGATATTTCGTTTAACAAAAAGTTTAAAGGAAAAGACACTTCCCGAAATATTCAAATCCCCGGAAATGACCACTTTTCAGTTTCTTTTGAATCATGGTTTTTCAAAGCGGATCATCGCTTCCTTTTTCGTTCCTTTTTTTTCTGGAATATTTTTAGAGGAGCAATTGAATACCTCTTCGCGAATGTTCCAATTTGTGTTTAAGATGTTTGCCGAAGGGGATGCGGCCGTACCGGCGAACGGGATGCAGGAGATTCCCAAACAACTGTATGAAAGATTGAATGCCACTACTGTTCATTTCGAACAAAAGGCAACGAAGATTGAAGACACTACCATCCACTTCGAGAATGGAAACTCGGCCACCCACGATTTTATTCTTATTGCGACAGACCCATCCCTATTGTTAAAAGAGCTGGCCCCAACACCTGTACGGTGGCACAGTACTCAAACCCTCTACTTTAAAAGTACCTCCCCAAGCACCATTGGCGAGGCCATTATCGGCCTATTTTCGGATGCGGATACTTTGGTGAACAACATTCATTACGTGACCGATGTACTTTCTGTACCCGGCGGTTCAAATCAGATACTTTCGGTTACGGTGGTGAAAGAACATGGACTTTCGGAGGTAGAATTGCTTGCGAAGGTCAAAACCGAACTAATGGAACATTGCGGGTTGGAGAATCTCGATTTGATTCGAAGCGATAGCATTCGGAAGGCGCTCCCTAATTTGACATCGGTTGCTTTGGAAAGTAGAATTACACAATACTCCGATAGTATTTTCTTGGCCGGTGACCACTTGGCGAATGGTAGCATCAATGCCGCCATGCGTTCAGGAGAGCTTGCCGCTAACGCCATTTTAAACCAAATACAACAACGCTCATGAGCAAAAGGCAACTTAAAAAGTATTTGAACGACCTGCCTAAAAACGAATTGGAGGAGCAGATGCTGGATCTCTATCAGCGTTTCCCTGTGGTAAAACAATATTACGATTTTGTATTCAACCCCAAAGAAGAGAAACTTATACAAGAGGCCAAAACCAAAATCTCGAATGAGTATTTCCCCATACGTCGAAAAAGACCCAAGGCACGGAGGTCGGTGGCCCAAAAGTTCATCAAGCATTTTGTAAAACTGGGTATGGAAGCCCACCTGGTCGCGGATCTGATGCTGTACAATCTAGAAATCGCACAGACTTTTTCTACCAATCGCAACTTGCCGGATAGCTTTTTCAAGAGCATGTTGAATTCTTTTGAAGAAGTGGTGCATTTTGTTTCGGTAGAAGGAGTATTGCCTGAATTTCAAAAACGTATTCTGACCGTATATGGGTTTGCCCAAACGGAAGAATGGCCTTTTGAAGAGGGTTTTTCGAGAGTTTTGGATAGCATTGATTAAGACGGCAAACGAGTATTAAAAAGAATCATACCCATATGGCATTGGTAATTTGTAGACAGGATACGAAAATTGAACAGTGGAAGAAGGCCCTGAAAACGGCGGCACCCGATATGGAAGTGTATAGCTGCTTGGAAGACCATCCAAAGGAAAAGGTGAAAATGGCTTTGGTCTGGAAGCACCGGCCAGGTAGTCTGAAGCAGTATTCGAACCTGGAGTGTATCGCTTCTTCGGGGGCAGGGGTCGATTTTATTTTTGAAGATAGCGAAGCACCTAAAAACTTGCCCATTACGAGGGTCATAGACCCCATCTTGGCCGGTGATATGGCCGAACATGTGATGGCGCTGGTTTTTGCGTATTTAAAAAACTTGAACCAATACAAATTAGACCAAACACAAAAAAATTGGAATCCCCGTGCCTATGCTCGCATCAAGGATTTTACCATAGGCATTTTAGGCCTCGGAACCCTTGGCAGCGTTTTGGCTAAAGATTTGGTGCATGTTGGGTTTAGGGTACAAGGCTGGTCGCAATCCCAAAAATCGATCCGCTCGGTAAAGGCTTTCTGCGGGAAAACAGGTTTAGACGCATTTTTAGCGACCACTGATATTTTGGTTTGTTTATTGCCCTTGACCCCGAATACCAAAGGTATTCTGAACAAGGAACTGCTTGGGAAACTTCCCAAGGGAAGTTATTTGATCAATGTGGCACGCGGGGGGCATTTGATAGACAAAGAGTTGCTCGCGGCCCTGGATACCAATCACCTCAAGGGGGCCGCACTTGATGTGTTTCATGAAGAACCCTTAGGCGAAGGGCATCCCTTTTGGTCGCACCCGAAGGTGCATATTAGTCCGCATTGTGCAAGCGTCTCCGATACCGATTCGGTAGTACCTCAAATTGTGGAGAACTACAGAAACTTAATGAGCGGTAAATTGCTTCAAAACATAGTTTCCATGGACAGAGGCTATTAGGTCCGTGAAAAAAAACTTGCGGTCTATTTACGCTTTAATATTTTTCTGAAGGGGAAAAATCCAGTAATTTTGCAAAATTCGGGTCGAAGTAAACGAGACCCTGTTCGCTATTTTAAAACCAACTACCTGCTTGGAAATACAAAAAACATCGTCGGAGAAAACACTGTATGATTACCAGATCGAAGACTTGAATACCATTTTCAAGCACCTTGATGAGGAGAAGTCGGGCAACTTATTGTATCAACTTCCTACCGGGGGAGGTAAAACCGTGGTGTTTTCAGAAATTGCCAAACGTTATATCAAACAGAATAACAAGAAGGTAATCGTTCTTACGCACCGAATTGAACTAAGTGTTCAAACTTCCAAAATGCTAAATGGTTTTGGTGTCAACAACAAAATCATCAATAGCGGTGTAAAAGAATTACAGGACCAAGATGAGTTTATGTGCTTTGTTGCAATGGTCGAGACTCTGAACAATCGCCTGCAAGAAGAGAAGATCGAGATCAACAATATTGGGCTGGTCATCATTGATGAAGCACACTACAATTCGTTCCGTAAGCTGTTCAAATATTTCGAGAATTCAACGATTTTAGGGGTGACCGCCACTCCCTTGAGTTCCAATATTAAACTTCCTATGAAAGACAACTATCAAAAGTTGATCATCGGGGAGTCCATTACCTCATTGATCGAGAAAAATTTCTTGGCAAAGGCCAACATGTACAATTACGATGTAAGCCTGCAAAGCCTAAAACTGGGAATCAATGGTGATTATACGGTTAAATCGTCTGATGAACTGTATGGGAACCACAACATGTTGGGCAAGTTGGTGAATGCGTATAATGAGATCGCCAAAGGAACCAAGACGCTTATTTTCAATAACGGTATCAATACCTCCATTTATGTGTATGAGACCTTTAAAAAAGCGGGCTATAATATTCGCCATTTGGACAATAAAAATACCGCTGCCGAGCGAAAGGAGATCCTAAGTTGGTTTTCTGAGACTCCAGGGGCGATCTTAACCTCGGTCAGTATACTTACCACCGGTTTTGACGAACCCTCGGTAGAAACGATTATTTTGAACAGGGCAACCCGTTCGTTGACCCTTTATTTTCAGATGATCGGGAGGGGGTCTAGGGTAATGCCGAATAAAGACGAGTTCACCGTTATCGATATGGGGAACAACATTGCCCGTTTCGGAATGTGGAACGCCCCGGTCGATTGGCAAGAAATTTTCCATTTTCCCGATTTTTATCTTGAGAACATCAAAAACGATGAGGATATTGAACGAGAATTCGTTTATGAGATGCCGGCGGCGCTAAGGGCGGAATTTTCAAAATCGACGAATATCGAGTTTGATATAAAAGAGGAATATAAAAAGATATTTGCCCAAGGGCTGCGATCAAAAGTGGTACTGGAAAGAAGTATTGAACAACACGCCCAGATCTGTGTTGAGAATGCGGAGGATGTTTTTGACGCCCGTATACTTGCCAAACAGCTGAAGGAAGAAATCGCGTATCGCGTTCGGCAATATTCGTATTGCATCATGAACAACACAAAAAATTACAAAGAATGGCTCGAGGAAGACTATGAACGTCGGTTGCGTTCGAGTATTTCTAAAAAGTTTGCTGCCAAAATGTAAAGCATTTACTTTTCTAATTTATGGTGCTGAAACCGGCATAATGCTCCAAATCGTAACGAATGGGACTGGTATATCTTGATTGGATACATTTATGGGCTTGGGTGTAGTTAAGAAACTTCTGGTAATTGGCTTTACATGGCCAGAGCCCTCCTCAACGGCTGCGGGCAATCGAATGGTGCAATTGCTGCTTTTTTTTAAAAAGGAAGGGTACCAAATAACTTTTGCAAGTTCCGCAACGGAATCTGCTCGATCCTTTGATCTTGAATCCCTAGATATCGATTGTGTTCCGATTCTTCTAAATCATACCAGCTTTGACCGGTTTGTGAAAGAACTACAGCCGGACACAGTGATTTTTGATCGTTTTCTGACGGAAGAACAGTTTGGTTGGCGGGTAGCGGAATGTGCTCCAAATGCCCTGCGTATTCTAGATACGGAAGACTTACACTCGTTACGCTTAACAAGGGAGCAGGCCATTAAATCGGGCACCGGTTATTCTACAAACACATGGCTTGAAGCCGATATCACCCTTAGGGAAGTGGCCAGTATTTATCGCTCGGATCTTTCTCTGATCATTTCGGATATGGAGATCGACTTGTTGCGGCATAGTGCAAAAATAGATGATTCGTTGGTACTTCACCTACCATTTATGCTACCCCAATTAGACGAGAATACCATAGCGGACTGGCCCGATTTTGAGCGGCGCGATCATTTTATGTGCATTGGTACGGGAAGGCATGCACCCAATGTGGATGCCATCAATTGGCTCCGGTCAGAAATTTGGCCGTTGATCCGTCGGCAACTTCCCGAGGCCGAAGTACATATTTATGGTTCGTATCTACCGCAACAAGTGCTTGAAATGCATCGGCCTGCGATCGGTTTTTACGTCATGGGAGCGGTCGCCGATGTGGAAATTACGATGGGCAAATACAAACTGAATCTCGCACCCCTGCGATTTGGTGCCGGCATCAAAGGAAAACTACTTGATGGCATGCGGTATGGTCTTCCAGGTATTACTACCAAAATTGGTGCGGAAGGAATGCACGGCGCGCTTCCATGGAATGGGGGTATTGCAGATCAAGCCGGGGATTTTGCCAAAGCATCCGTAGCGTTGTATCAGAATCGATCTGCCTGGAAAAGTGCCCAACAACATGGTGTGGATCTTATTAATTCGAGATATAACGCCGCTGATTTATCCAAGACACTGCGGCAACGAATCACACATATCGAAGCGAACCTTAAGGCACATCGCACGCAAAATTTGATAGGAAGGATCTTGCAGCATCAAACACTTAGCGGTACCAAATACCTTTCCAAATGGATTGAAGAAAAGAACCGAGATGTTGAAAAGTGATTCGATTTTTAACCTGTGAAATAGTATCTTTAACCAACTATTTCTATTACCAAAATATGAAAAAAGCCAACTGGAAGATTGCTAAGGAATTTGAAGACATTACGTATAAGAAAAGTGATGGTGTAGCGCGTATTGCGTTCAATAGGCCCAATGTGCGCAATGCCTTTCGTCCAAAAACTACGAGTGAATTATACCAGGCCTTTTATGATGCCCAGGAAGATACCTCGATTGGTGTGGTTTTGCTCTCGGCAGAGGGGCCTTCCACAAAAGACGGAGTGTATTCGTTCTGTAGTGGTGGGGACCAAAGGGCCAGGGGGGAACAGGGCTATGTGGGAGAAGATGGGATGCACCGGTTGAATATTTTGGAAGTACAGCGCCAAATTCGTTTTATGCCCAAGGCCGTAATTGCCGTGGTGCCCGGATGGGCGGTCGGTGGTGGCCATAGTTTACATGTGGTGTGCGATATAACATTGGCCAGCAAGGAACATGCTATTTTTAAGCAGACCGATGCCGACGTTACCAGTTTTGATGCGGGTTACGGATCTGCCTATCTGGCAAAGATGGTAGGGCAGAAGAAAGCAAGGGAAATCTTCTTTTTAGGACGAAATTACTCGGCCCAGGAGGCGTATGAAATGGGAATGGTGAATGCCGTGGTGCCCCATGAAGCGCTGGAAGCAACGGCTTATCAATGGGCACAAGAAATTCTTGCAAAATCCCCCACCTCTATAAAGATGCTCAAATTCGCCATGAACCTTACAGACGATGGTATGGTAGGGCAACAGGTTTTTGCGGGCGAAGCGACACGTTTGGCCTATATGACTGAGGAGGCGAAAGAAGGCCGAAACGCCTTTCTAGAAAAACGAAAACCCAACTTTGGTGAAAACAAATGGCTCCCCTGATACCCTTACGTTGGATCGGGATTCGCATTCATCGTGATAGCGGTTTTACGCCATTTAAAAGGAAGGAAAAACAAAATCCCTCCCCAGAATACGGTACATAGAACGATGTGTTGAATAGGTTGTTCAAAAATATATCGGATTCCCAAATCAGCAGCAAAAAGCACGATATAAAGACCGGGACTGTATAGCAGTAGTGAGCGTAGGGCTATTTCATTGGTTTCGGTTTTGTGATCATATTGAAGTGTCAACCAGTGCCCTTTCCTTAACTCTTCCGTCTGAAATACCAGCTGCTTATTCCAGTTTAAGAGTCCGGCTAATTTTCGCATCATACCCATTGATCCTCTATCCCAAGTACTTGTAATAGGGGTTGCAGGCCAATTCAAGAATACCAATAGATATATCAATATATCGTCTAAAAAATGGCCAAAACGCTCCTTTGTAATCGTAAAAAGAAAGGTATGGAATACTAAAATCAGCCAAAGCGCCCAAGCTTGCTTTCTTCGGAACAATAGCAACATACCAATGACAATTTCGGCCAGCATCGATCCCCAAGAAATCAACTTGGCCGCTAGCCCATCCGGAAACAAATTGGCAAAAGAGCTATAAAAATCATTTTCGATCGCAACTACCATCCAATTGTGCATGTATTGCCCGGACCACCAATCCAACTGCAGTACCTTGTTTACCGCTGCCCCTAAATACACCAAGCTTAACTGAATGTAGAGGAACCAAGGGGTCTTGTCTTTATTCGTCAATCCCGCGAGCAAAAATGCGCAAGCGCAAATAAAGAGGTGGTTCCTAAAAATAGCCCTGGAAGCCATGAGTGCGACGAATATCACGGTACCTAACAGGATCGCCATGGTTCGTACTTTAATATTGAGGAACAAAAGACTTCCAGAAACAATAAAGGTGGTTTTAAGAATGTACTCCAGCAAACCCGGGAACTGCCGCAAGGAATCAAGAAAGCTGAGGAACGGTAGGTATGGATCTCCCAGATAACTATAGAAACTATTGATCAGTAGCATCGCAAAAAGCAATTTGCACATTAATAGCACGTTCGGCCGCATGGCCGTCTCGGCCGTATACCATGGGAGGTATCTAGTCATTTGGAAACTTGTTTGGGAAATACCAAGTTTTGGTAGGATGACCATTGGTCTCGTAGGTGACGGTTACCTGGGCATTATCCTCTTTTCCGTAGGTGGTCTCATAGGTTTCTATCAAATCGAAAATATTCTGGATCGTTCGTGACTCCCATCCTCGATTCTGATATCTGTATCGCTTTCCTATGGCACTTTTAGACAGTGGAATTCCTTCGACCTGCACGGCAATATCATAGAACGTTTGTTCATCATAAGGTGCCCAACAAAAGTACCGTTCTGGCACAAAACGGGCATACCCTATCATAATGACTTGCACTGCCAGAAAAGATATACCGACGAGTTGATTGATTTTCATTTTAAACAGTTGTATCCAACAAGTTATATCGAAAAGTAGTTTAAAATACTCCGCGATTCGATTGCTTACTATTCTAAAAGTGTAGGGGGAGGGTAATGTTATGCTTCAAAAATAACAAAAATAGTGACAATTTTTTTTGCTAGTGGCCCCAAACTAAAAAGAGTCCTGACGTTTGGGTCAGGACTCTTTTACGAGAACACTATATGAAAATGAAAAAATTTAACGCTTTGTATTAATTACACTGTAAACATAGCCCGGTGGTTGGTAAAAAGAAAAATATTGTTGTGAGAACCGCTAAAGTTGTGGTGAAGTTTCCATAATATGTTATTTGCTTTTTTAACTCACGCTATATAGGACTAAAAGGAGGGGCCTTATTTTAAAAATAATGAGCTATTGGTGTAACTAAATACGCTTTAAAAGCTTCTAACCATGTAAAACGAACATGGGAAAAAGGCGAAGGCGTATTTTGGGTGTTGCATTTCTTGCGCTATCTACGCTAGGATTTATTGGCGTTCATTGGGTAGCACCCTATGCACTTTTACGCCCTGGCAGAGTTCATTTAGATATCAGTCCGGCTGATTATGGCGCTACAAGTGAATCGATACGGATTACTTCTGAAAAAGGAATTGAACTGGCCGGGTACTGGATTTATCCCAAAGAAAGACGAATTCGGGGAACCCTCATATTTGTACACGGAGTTGGGGGGTGTAAGGAACATTTTGTACCTCTTGCGTGTGCAATGGCCGAGAAAGGTATTGCCTCGGTGGTTTTTGATGGCAGGGCACATGGCGACAGTAGTGGCCAATACTGTACCTACGGCTTTTACGAAAAGAAAGATGTAAGTGCCATAGTTGATTTTATCGAGGAAAAGCAATTGAATGTTCCCTTGGGTATTTGGGGAAACTCCCTCGGTGGCGCCATCGCCATACAAGCCTTGGAACGGGATAAGCGGATACAATTCGGCATTATTGAAAGCACCTTTACCGATTTAAGTCAAATTGTATATGACTACAAAAAACGATATTTAAAGGGCCTTGGCATACGTTGGGTATCGGAATATGCCCTTGACCGAGCATCGAACATAGCACGTTTTGATCCTCGGCAAGTACGCCCTATAGCATCCGTTAAAAATATTGAGCAGCCTATTTTTATGGCCCATGGAGACAAAGACAAAAATATTGCTTTTGAATACGGGCAAGTACTCTTCAAAAATCTAAAAAGTATCGAAAAAACGTGGTATACGGTAGAAGGCGCCGGGCATATGAATCTTGGGATGAAAGGAGGGGATGCTTATCGACATGCTGTAGATACTTTTATAGAAGCGCAGTTACTATCCCTAACTAAGCGTCCTATCCAATAAACCGGTACATGCTCAGATTTAAGCCAATTTCCTGATAACCTTGTCTTAGCTACTCGATTGGGGGATAAGCAGGTTTTGGCGTACTTAACTATAAATCAAGGACAATATGGCCATCATAGCTGATGTCAGGGAAAGATGGGGGCGAAAGAAAAGGCATAAACAAATAACACGAGCTATTGAATACCCTGCTTATCTGTTTAGGGACGTACATGTGGACTTAAGTGGGATGCGGGTTACGGCTAAGGACCTTGAACATTTTATCCCCATGATCAAACAAAAACACCCGGAACTGGTACATCTTTCTTTGGACCGCAATGGGCTTACCGAACTGCCCGCTGCGATAGGCCAATTGAACATGCTACAGACGCTTTCTTTAAAAGAAAATAAATTAACGGCATTGCCACCTACCATAGCGGAACTGAACCAACTTGTTACCCTCAAAGGTTCATATAATAAGCTCCTAAGCCTGCCCCCGGAGATTACACGACTCGATGCACTTGAAATATTGGATTTGCATAAAAACCAAATTTCGGCCTTGCCCGATGACCTAGGAAGTATGAACAAACTATATAGATTGAACTTAGCCCACAATGCGCTACGGGAAGTACCGGAGTCCTTGACCCGATTGGGAGCGAACACTCCAGCAGGAGTAGGACAAGCCGAGTTAGAAATACAAAACAACCCCTTAACGGCGCAGACTCGGAGTTTTTTGGATTCTTTTGGGCTGAATTACCGGATTCAGGTCAGCTACAACATGGCGGCCTATCATTCTATTTTTGATCCCAATGCCGTGTTGAAAGAACTCTACGGCGAGGGGACCTACCGGGAAAAGGCCAAAAAGCTAAAGATGCTGAAGGTTGGCGGTACCTTTCAAAACGGCAGGGGTGAAACGATTCCGGCGCAAACAGTAATCAGGGAGTTTCTGGTAAGAGTACCCGCAAAGGATGGCAGTATCAACGAGGAACATAAAAAAATGACCGTCCGTATTTTAGACCGCCTACTGGGCACTTCCTCGAATGAAGAGAAATGCGGAGACCTCCAGACCATGGCGACGGCATTGGGCGATTGCGAAACGAACGTCAAAAGTCTTTTGGACCAACTGTACATCGGGTCCATGGGCCGGGAAGCATTGGAGCAACTTGAATTCGGTTCCCGGGACTATTCGATTTTGGCCAGGGAAGCCTTGGAACGGTCCATTACCCGGCGTGCGAAGGAATTGAGGGCTACCGGGCAAGTTGTTTTCCGGGACAACGAACTGGTAGAACAGATGCAGGGGCTTACCAATGCGCTATTTTTGGACTTGGGCGAAGGGCACCCCGATAACAAGTTGCGCATACATTTCGGGGAAGGGGAACGACCGGCACCCTTACCATCAAAAACGAACTATATCACCTTTGCCTTTCAACGGGTAGGGCCGGAACTCGCCGATGCGTTTGCCAAAATGTGCTGTATGACGGGCGAAAGTGGCCTTCCCATGCGTACTGAGAATGATGCCTTCATTTTCCATGGAGGCAAATTAGACTCGATGGTAAGATCACTCGTACAGAGTATCACCGGCGAGGAAAGCCCCCATCAGGCGAAACTGGAGTCGTACCGGAAAGCGGTACAGGAAACACTCGGGGACACGGAGCTTTCCAGTGCGTACGATAACGAAGCGGTGATGGCATCTGGGCTCGTGGACGTCGACGGCCAGGTTGAGGAACTCTCCCGTGTTTTGGACACCACAGCGGATCCAGATTCGGCATATGAACAATATCTTCAAGAAAAAAAAGAACAAATCGAGAAGTTGGCCCAGACTATTGGTGAAAGTAAAACCAGCGAATTTCAGGGTTTGGGTGCACCGGCCGCCGCTCCAATGGGCCATTCCGGGTCGGAAGTTCCATCACCGCCGTCCCCTTCCCATAGAACCGGTCAGGGGACATCCCGCCGAACGCCCGGCTTTTGATACCACAAACGCATGGGAAATCTACTCAAAAGCTGCAATAACTTCTCTTAAAAACCTCCCCGTCTCAAAATCAGGTTCCTCCGCCAAACCGGTACGTACAATGACCAAGTCTTTTGACGGAATAATGAATACACGCTGCCCTTGAAACCCGTTTGCCGAGTATAGATCTTCGGGAACCCCGGGGTACTTACCACCGGCATTTAGCCAAAAATGCCCCCCGTATACTTCTTCTGAGTGAGTGGTAGGTTTGCGAACATAGTCTACCCACTTCTCATCAAATAGTTGTTCCCCGTTCCAATTACCGTTGTGTAGGTACAACAAACCGAACTTTGCCCAGTCTCGAGTGTTTGCCCAGCCATAAGAAGAACCTACAAAATTCCCTTCCATATCGGCCTCTATGAGCATCGAATGCATCCCTATTTTATCGATCAATGCCTCGTACGGAAAATCAAGATATTCCTGATGGGTAGCAAATTGTTTTCGCAAAATACCTGATAATAGGTTGGTGGTGCCCGACGAGTAATTCCATATTTCGGTCGGGGCGGCCAAGGCTTCTTTGGCAGCTTGCTTTTTGGACATGTCCGCATCCAAGAACAACATTTCGGTAACGTCTGAAATACTGGCATAATCTTCATCCCAGGCCAAGCCGCTTTGCATCCGCAACAAATGGTTCAAGGTAATATTCTTGCGATCATCGTTTTGCCATTCAGCCACTGGTGCAGGCATATCAATATCGATCTTGCCCTGGTATTCTAGGATTCCATATAAGGTTGCAAGTACACTTTTGGTCATAGACCATCCTAAAATAGGGGTCTTCTCGGAAAACCCGTCCACATAGCGTTCGGCTACAATTTGATCTTGGTGTACCACCAATACGGTGCGTGTTTTTTGTACTTCCGCATTGGCAAAAGCATTGGAAACAGCCGCCTCCAATTTCGCATAATCAACATTCCCTAGGACGGTGTCAACTTTTCCATTCGTGCCATAGGGGAAGGGTAATTGATTATCCAGGGTAGAACGTTGCGGCTGCGGCAACACTTTGGAGGCATCATAGTCTTCGTTCACAAGTACACATCCTAACCCATCCCGGTCTACGGCCGTTCGTTCCATCAGCCCAAATACTTGCGCGGAAACTTGGCGGTCCGTAGCGCTGGTTGCTGCCAGTTTGATTAGCGGCATGTTGTTTTCATTATTGGTAATGTAGGCATAGTCGTGCCCTCCGATGAAATGACTAGAGGCCATATTCTTGGAGGCGTATCCCGCGATAATATTTAGTTTTGGATACTGCCAAAAAGCAACCAGCGCTACGATAAGTAGCAATACCACTAAAATTCGTTTAAATGTTTTCATGGAGCGTTAATTGATTAAAACCGAATGGGTGAAAAGGGATGTTGAAAAACGATCATCTTCCCAAAAATTCTAAAAATAGATCAATTTGTAAAACAAAGGAACATATTTCCTAATTTGTAGTCCTTTTAAACCTTAAACATACCACACAAATGGGCAATAGAAGATCATTTCTGAAGAAATCAGGACTTTTTGTAGCGGCAAGCTCCTTGCCGATTTCGGTATTTTCGATTCCTAGGAAGAAGCAGAAACTTGGAGTGGCTTTGGTTGGTTTAGGGTACTACAGTACCGATTTATTGGCCCCGGCTTTGCAGCTCACCGAACATTGTGAGTTAAAAGGAATTGTAACGGGCAGCCCGGAAAAAGTACCGGTATGGCAGCGAAAATATGGTATTGAAGACCACAATGTATACAATTATGAAAATATGCATACCATCGCGGACAACGATGAGATCGATGTAGTGTACATCGTTTTGCCCAATAAGTTACACCTGCCCTATACGCTCATAGCCGCAAATGCAGGAAAACATGTATGGTGCGAAAAGCCCATGGCGACCACCGTAGCGGAGTGTGAGCAAATGATAACGGTTTGCCGTAAGAATAAGGTGCAACTAACCATTGGATATCGCATGCAACACGAACCGGTTACACAGACCGTGATCGGATGGCGGGAATCCAAACCCTATGGGACGATTAAAAATATCTATGCCGAGGCGGGTTTCGTGAATCGTGCGAATGACCCAAAACATTGGAAAGTCAATACCGAACTGGGAGGAGGGGCCATGTTCGATATGGGAGTCTACCCCTTGAATGCGACCCGATACGTAACGGGTTTAGAGCCCATAGCGGTCAGTGCTACCCAGGAAAACACCCGTTCCCATATTTTTGATGCCGATGAAACCACTTTTTTTAATTTGGAATTTCCGAATGGAATAACCGCTGAATGTAAGACCACTTTTGCCCAAAGTATCAATACCTTGAAAGTGGATTGTGAAAAAGGGTGGTATGCGTTAAGCCCGTTTCAGGCATATAGCGGGGTTAGGGGGGAAGCCAGTGATGGCAGAATTCTACAACCTTTCAAAGGCAACGAGCAGGCGACCCAAATGGATGATGATGCCTTGGCAATACTAAACAATACGGAAGATAAGATAGTTGTGCCGGGAATGGAAGGGCTGAAAGATATTAGAGTGGTCGAGGCGATCTTTGCTTCGGCTGCCGATGGTGGAAAACGAATAACCCTGTAATGCATGTCGAATATTGGTTTAATTATTGAAGAACGAAGTCGGGATATTGGCGATTTTTTGGTGGGAAGGTTGATTCCTTTTCGAAAAAAACGCATGATAGGTCCGTTTATATTTATAGATCATATGGGGCCTACCCAGCTCGGTCCGGAGCGGTATATGGATGTAGATCAGCACCCCCATATAGGACTCGCCACCCTTACGTATATGCTTGAAGGCGAACTGATGCACGCCGATAGCATTGGTACTGAACAACGAATAGCGCCGGGTTCGGTTAACTGGATGGTTGCCGGGAAAGGAGTCTCCCATACCGAGCGTACCCCGGATGATTTGCGAAATGGGCGTCGGTTTACGGCCCATGGGTATCAAATTTGGGTAGCCCTACCAAAGGCTTTTGAAATGATGTCACCTGAGTTTCATCACATTGAAGCGACCGCATTGCCCAGTTGGTCCGATGGGGCGGCCCAGTTCAAATTAATAGCAGGGGAGGGTTTTGGAAAAAAATCAAGTGTGCCCACACATTCGCCGCTTTTCATGATAGAGGTGAAAACAACGGCGTCCTATGAACTTGTAATAGAAGATCAGTTAAAGGGGGAAATAGGCATTTGTATCGTTTCTGGGCAGATACAAGCTTGTGAACAAGTTATAGAAAAAGGTAACATCGTTGTTTCAAAGGTCGAAGATACTTGTGCTGTACGGATAGCCGCAAACACACATTTGTTATTGTTTGGTGGACAACCCCTGCCGGAAGCGCGACATATTTATTGGAATTTTGTTTCTTCCGACCCTGATAGAATTGAGGCGGCCAAAAGCGCATGGGCAAGCAAAACCTTTCCGATGATGGCAGATGACCGTAGCTATGTGCCGCTACCCGGTAACTAGGCGTTCCCACATTTTATCGGGACCAAGCCGAAAACTGCCTACAAAATCAAAATTGCATTCCTCTGGGGATAAGATGGAGAGAAAGGTAGTTTGGTCTTTCGCGCGATACAAATGATATGTTTTACCCGTGATCGGTTCAAAACTGTATTTTGCACCGTAGACCAAATTATTATATTCAAACTGCTCCATCATTTCTTGGTATTGCAGTTGAATAGCCTCATAACGTGCTTTGAATTCGTTGTTGGCAGAAACGATATTGGTGTTTTTCCAGGTAGTAACGTCGGGGGGGACTATTTTAGGCGCTGCAACCCCGGAAGCGTATGGCAACAGACTGCCATTGTAGGTTTGCGTTTCCGCATCAAATACAACCGAATCTGGCTTTTTTTCTTTCTTCATAGGGTGTAAATTTAAGAAATATGCGATGGTTGGCCACTGAAAAAAGGTACATTTATTTTGCCGCAACAACCATGATCATTATCTTCAATGGATGTTCAGAAACAATAATGCAATCGGTTTGAGAGGGCTAGTTGGCTTGTTGGGAGTCCTATTTCTCTTAACAGCATGCACAGAAAAAACGGAAGCGTTTTACTGGAAAGAAATTGAAGTTACCGTTTCTGCCTTTAATTCTGTTGTTTCACAAACCGATGGTTCGCCGACCATAGCTGCTTGGGGAGATACATTGCGACCCGGTATGAAATGCGTCGCGGTGTCAAGAGATTTACTGACCTTGGGCCTCGACCACAATACCGAGATTAAAATCGAAGGACTGGATAGTTTGTACGTCGTTAAGGATAAAATGCACCACCGTTGGAACAATAGGATAGATCTATATATGGGAACTGACGTAAAAAAGGCTCGTAACTGGGGCAAAAAGAAATTAACGATTCAATACCGGGTAAAAAAGGACAGTCTCAAACCATCAAATGAAAAAACGAATTAAGAACAACCCCTACCTCTTTGGGAGCCTATTTTTATTGATATGTGCGTTTACCCAAAAAACCTATTGCACCCAGGGCGATTGTGGTATTTTTGGCTCGGGTTTTCTAGCTTTTGCGACAGGTTGGCTTGGCGTGTTGGTCGGGGGCGCCTATGTATGTTGGCTTGCGAATCCTTTTCTGATTGTATCTTGGTTTTTTTTGAAACGCAGGGCGCTTGTTGCACTTATTTTAAGTAGCATTGCGCTGTCAATTGGCGTATCTTTTCTTAGCTTCGATGAAATTATGATCAATGAAGCCGGGCATTATGGCGCTATTGAGGGATATGCGCTGGGCTATTGGCTATGGCTCGCTAGTCAAGTATTGGTTGTAATCGGCAGTCTATGGTATATGTTTATAAAGAAAACGCCTAAAAAATGAAATCAAAACTCTTTGCCATTGTTTGTATAGCTGTTTTATATGCGTGTTCTGGAACCAAAAGAATTATTAGTAAACCCATCATTTTTGATGAGGAACGAATACGGCTAACCCAAGAATATATTCGTGAGCATTATGAAAGAGAAACCGAGTCTGTGACCATTGATCCAAGAATGATCGTGCTACACTGGACGGTCATCCCCACCTTGGAGGGAGCATTCGATGCCTTTGAAGATGCACGATTGCCAAGTTGGCGTCCCGATATTAAAAATGCAAGTGCGTTGAATGTGTCGGCTCATTTTCTCGTAGATCGTGATGGTACCATCTATCGCTTAATGCCCGAAACAACCATGGGCAGGCACGTGATAGGTCTGAATTACTGTGCTATTGGAGTAGAAAATGTAGGGGGCGGAGAGGAACACCCGTTAACAGCGGCCCAACTAAGGTCAAATATTTGGCTGGTAAAACACCTCGCCAAAAAATACCCGATCGAATACCTTATTGGCCATTATGAGTACCCCAATTTTGAAGGACACCCTTTATGGTTGGAACGGGATGATGGTTACAGAACCAAGAAAGAAGATCCCGGACCGGACTTTATGCAAAAAGTACGCAAAGCGACACAACAGTATAACTTTAAACCAATCCCAGTCAAATCAGTTTCTCATGAGAATTAAATTGTTGCTATTTCTTTTATCGACCTCTTTTAGTTTCCTTTCGGCACAGGAGGAGAATTTGACTGCTGCCCTTTATGACAGTTACAAGGAGTACAAGGAAACCACTTTGAACAAACGGCGCATCAAACACCACGAATTGCAGCCGCTGATTACCGAGTATCGAAAAAATCCAAAATTTACCGTGAAAACGGTTGGGAAATCAATTGAAGGACGTGACCTCGATTTGATTAGTATCGGAAATGGTGAAACAAATGTGTTTTTATGGTCGCAGATGCACGGAAACGAGCCGACAGCGACCCAAGCCATCTTTGATATTTTTAAATTTTTGGACAGCTCGGATTTTATGGAGGAAAAGAAGTCGATCCTTAACAACCTGACCCTGCATTTTCTTCCGATGTTAAACCCGGATGGGGCGGAGGTATATCAGCGGAGAAACCGCTTGGGAATCGATATCAACCGCGATGCTTTGCGGTTACAATCTCCAGAAGGGCGAACCCTAAAGAGGGTACGGGATAGTTTGCAAGCCGATTTCGGTTTCAATTTACATGACCAAAGCACCTATTATAATGCAGAGCGTACCGATAAACCGGCTACAATATCTTATTTGGCTCCGGCTTATAACTATGATAAGGAGATCAATAAAGTACGGGGAAATGCAATGAAGGTGATCGCCTTTATGAATCGTATCATACAACGATATGCACCAGGGCAGGTCGGGAAGTATAACGATGATTTTGAACCGAGGGCATTTGGCGATAATATCCAGAAATGGGGAACCAGCACCATCTTGATAGAATCGGGCGGTTATGCTAACGACGTGGAGAAACAGGAAATACGAAAGCTCAATTATGTTTCTATTCTTGCTGCGATCTATACAATCGCCAAAGGTAATTATGAAGCCATCGCTTTAGAAGAATATTGGAAAATACCTGAAAACGATCGGAAATTATTTGATTTGAAAATTACCAATGCCACCTATCGAATTTCCGACAAACCTTACATACTGGATATTGGTATGAATCGGCTTGAAGTAAATCGCAAAGATTTCAATAGTTTTTGGTATAGCAGTCGAATTATTGACCAGGGCGATTTGTCAACGTATTTTGGGTACGATACCTTCGATGCTACAGGGTATACCATTCGAACAGGGAAAGTGGCCCCGGAAACCGTAAAAGGTCCCGCAGAGTTAACCCAACGCAACGTTATTGAAATGTTGAAAAAGGGATATACCTATGTTCGTTGTACCGACATCCCGAAGGAATGGGATTCCTCTCCACTGCCGATTCATTTAATCGGCAAAGCTTATAAAGTCCCCGAATATGTTTTGGAGGTAGGTGTGAACCCCACCTTTTTACTGGAGAAAGATGGAAGAATGGCATATGCCGTCATCAATGGTTTTTTGATAAACCTACTAGAAGAAACTGGAGAAGAACGGACTGTATTCAAAAACGGCATGCTTTATCGCTAAAACACACCGTTGCATGCCTTTTTCGTTGTAAGCCAGTTTCCCTGTTTGAACACCTATTTTGAACGGTGACAAGGGTCATTGGCTGTTCCTTTAGATATTAGAATGCAAATTGGCTGCTTACATAGTCTATATGGCCCAGCATACATACGAATAAGGCGAAAATGGTTGCTATAATTCCGGAGAACAAGCACAAAATGGCATATTTGTAAGTATTGGATAAATTTCCTACCGCACTTTCCTTAATAATCATGTTCACAGTTTTCATACCTTCTAAATTTTAGTTTGTGTTTACAAGACTAAATTATAAAGGAACCAACTAGTATTGGTCACTATCAAAAGTGAAAAAATACTCCCTGAAAATGGGGGTCAATAACCAAATCGTATAGTGGTCTGTGGGCCATAAGCCAAAAGAATGGCCAACATGCACATGAGCATTACAAAGATGGTGGTGAACAATAAGAGGGTAGTGGCTTTGTACCAATTTGGCATACCATTTAACGAACTGTTTCGAACAATAAGGTTGAGTACATCCATGATTTCCGCATTTTGGTATTCGTTTTAAAACGAACAAGATTAAACATCATCATAGTCTTTAGGATGTAGGTGGTCAATTTAAGATAGGGTTCTCGTCTATAAAACAATCGATATACCAAAAACCCTACCGCTAATTCTCATAACATAAAAAAAGGAGGGCCTTCGCTCTCCTTTTTTTGTGTTCAACTACCGTATGTATTGGTATGATGCCTATAGGCTCTCTGCATCTAAAAGGGCAAAGAATTTATCCAAATTTGGGATAATTACAATTTTGGTACGACGGTTTATTGCTCTATTTTCCTTGGTGTCGTTATCCGCAAGGGGTACATAACTACTTCTTCCTGCCGCAATCATCTTTGAAGGGTCTACACTGTATTTATCCTGCAAGATTCGTACAATGGAAGTTGCCCGCTTAACACTCAAATCCCAGTTGTCCTGAAACATTGCGGTATTAATCGTTTTTGAATCGGTATGACCTTCTACCATTACTTCCATACTTGGTTCGGAATTGATGACTTCGGCAAGCTTCCCGAGAACGGTATTCGCTTTGCTGCTTACTTTATAACTACCACTGTTGAATAACAACTTATCAGAAATGTTGATCATCACAACGGTCTTGTCGATATCAACATTGATATCGTCTTCCTCGTCGGCAATCGACTTTTTAAGGTGGTAAGACACGGCCAAATTCATAGAATCCTGAAGGGTCTTGGCTTGTGCCAGCTTCGCCGGGTCGACTTTGGTTAAAGTAGTCCTCATTTTGGCTTTGGTATTGTTGCTCATCACGGCAACATCATCTACAGAGCTATACTGGGTATCGTTGATTTCTTTTAGGGAGTTAATTTTATCGTTGTACTCGGCAACACGGGCTTCAATCTTAGAAACTTTCGTTTCCAATTCTTCTTTTTCGACCTGGGTCTTAGTCAGGACACTTTTAGTTTCTGCTAAATCCGTCTCCAGGGCCACATATTTCTTTTTGGATACACAAGAAGCCAATACGACAACAGATAAAGCACTTATAAAAATTGATTTTCTCATTTTGTATGCGTTTAATTTAACGATTTCTGTAACCATATACGTGGCAAACGCAGGAAAGGATGTTTTAAATTAAAATAGTTGTTTCAAGATGCTTTTTGATGGTAGGTATCCGAATTATCATGAGAATAAAAAAGGAGCGTTGTGATAGCGCTCCTTTAAATTGTTTATTTGGCTATTCTTATTCGCAGCCACCGGTAAAACCGTTTGCATTGAATTTGGTTTGCACTCCTCCTTGACGACTGCCGTCTTTTACTTGAATGGCGAGGTTGTTTTCACCGCTGCCATCTCTTTTTGGACTGCAATATTCGAATAAGTAAAAACTGTTGGCTTGTTGGGAAACCCTGAAAGAAATATCGTTGAAAGTAGTTTCTAATTCTTCCTTGTTTCCCGCAAAAACACTAAAGGTTTTTCCAAAATCGGTCAAAACCTGTGTGTCGATTTCACTTCCCAATCCGATTGTGAAGAATGAAATGTTCGGATTTGCATTGTCGACTTTTTGTTGCGCTTCTTCTCTAGTGAAGCGAGACGCCTGATCGGTACCATCTGTAAAGAGGACTACCGAAGCGGCTCCGATTTTGCCTCCCTGCGTACTGGCGCTCAGTAGTTCGGTTGCCCGATCCGTAGATTTAATGACCGCACCATACAGGTCGGTAGAGGGATCGTTGCTGATATCGGTAGTAATGCCGTTCACCGCCCCTAAAAGATCATCTTTATTGGGTGTGAGATCATTAAGTAAATGTAGTTCGTTCTCGCCGTCAAACCAGTAAATGGCCATTTGAAAGGCTTCCGAAGTGGTCGAAGGCATTACGTTATTGATGAAACTGGCCGAAGCGGTTTTGAGCTCATCCAAGCTACTGCTTAGAACACTATTGCTCAAGTCGAGTACCAGCAGGGTATTATTGGCAAAAACCTGTGAATTGGGTGAGATACGCGCAAACGATTCCGAGGCCGAAATAGTGTTAAAGCAATCGTCATTTCTTCCCTGTTCGTAAATAGTAAATTTATCGGCGGTGAGGCCAGGAACCGGATTTCCTTCGTTATCCGAAACTTTAAAGAAGATAGAAACCTTGCCGGGCAGGGTTACGAATTGATCTTGGATCGATAGCACTAAATCATTTTCCGGAAAATTAAGGCAATCATCCACGGGAATTCCTTTGCCCAGTCCTTCTTCTCCGGTATTGAGTCCAAAGTTTACATCATCATCGGCATTTCCGCAGGAGAATACCAATGTCACGGTACAAAAAAGGAGTAGTAGTTTGGAGTGTACTTTCATTTTCAACATTTTTGGGTTCACCTAGCAGAACGATGCAAATCCTAATAAAGTATAGGGAAACGCAAAATCTACAGCCGTTTAACAATCCATTAACTTTTGCTTGGCTACATGACGTATGTATTTTTAATACCTTTCAGAAGTTTTACTGATCTCTAAACAAAACAACACTCTATGCCAACGTATCAATTAAAAGTGAACGGAAAAGAAACCACCGTTGAAGCGAGCGATGACAGCCCGGTTCTGTGGGTACTACGAGACCACCTTAATCTGGTCGGAACAAAATTTGGTTGTGGAATTGCCCAGTGCGGTGCGTGCACTATTCATCTCGATGGCTCGGCTGTTCGCAGTTGCTCGCTTACCATGGCTTCTGTGGAAGGCAAATCGATTACAACGATCGAGGGTCTTTCAGACGATGGATCTCACCCTGTGCAGGAAGCCTGGAAAGAAGTAGATGTACCACAATGTGGGTACTGCCAAGCCGGTCAGATAATGACGGCATCGGCATTCTTGGAACAAAACCCGAATCCGAGTTCGGAGGAAATCAAGACGGCCATGCACGGAAATATCTGTCGTTGTGCGTCGTATACAAGAATTCATAAAGCTGTTGCCAAGGCAGCGAAAAATATGGCCTAAAAGTCAATTGTGTACCTAGCTCCCGGTATATTGGGGGCCCATTAAATTTAACTCGAACATTATGTCTATTACAGAAAATAAAACAACAGCATTTAATAGGAGGTCATTTTTGAAAACGTCTTCTTTGGCCAGTGGGGGATTGCTTATTGGTTTCAATCTTTTCCAAGCTTGCAAACCAGAGGTTGTAAAAGAGGCCGCAGTTGATCTAGCAAAACTCGATTACAAAGATTTCAATGCCTTTATTAAGATTGCCAAGAATGGTGCGGTCACCATTTTTTCGCCAAATCCTGAAATTGGGCAAGGAGTTAAGACTTCGATGCCGATGATTATAGCCGAGGAATTGGAAGTGCCATGGGAAATGGTACATGTAGAGCAGGGTATTTTGGATACGGAACATTATACTCGTCAAGTGGCCGGTGGTAGCCAGTCCATTCGTCATGGATGGGACGCTTTGCGACAAACGGGCGCCACGGCGCGTCAAATGTTGGTCAATGCCGCAGCTGCCCGATGGGGCGTTGACCCCTCGGAGTGCACGGTGAAAGATGGGGTGGTATCCAATACAAAAGGTGAGACCCTCGGCTACGGTGATCTGGTCGAAGAGGCCGCCCAGTTAGAGGTACCCGAAGAAGTTGCCCTAAAAGAACCCAAAGACTACACGATTATAGGAACCGACCGGGTGAATGTAGATATCGATGGGATTGTTACCGGAAAGCCGATGTTCGGACTTGATTATAAGGCTGAAGGGATGGTATATGCATCTGTTTTGAGACCTCCTGCCTTCGGTCAAAAACTGGATACATTTGATGCTACGGAAGCCAAAGCGGTTCCAGGTGTTATCGATGTGATACGGATCGGGGAGAAGGCAAATGCCTTATTGAACCAAGAAGCAAAAAATTGGACCGCCATCTTAAGCAATAGCGATAAAGTGGTGGTGGTCGCAAAAGACACCTGGTCTGCGATTAAGGGTAAAAATGCCGTCAAAGCCACTTGGATTTCGGATTCTCCTTTGGAAAGTACCGAAATGCAAGACGAAAAACTGATGGGACTTTTAAATGGGAAAGCCTTTATGAACTTGCGAAAAGATGGGGATGTGGAAAAAGCCTTTGCCCAAGCGGACAAAATCTTGGAACGTACCTATGAGTCTCCCTTCTTACCGCACAACTGTATGGAACCTATGAATTTCTTTGCGAACGTTACCGCAGAGAGGATTCATTTGGTGGGGCCGGTACAGACTCCGGAATTTGCTGCCATGGGTGTTGCAGATATGCTGGGACGTGATGTAAAGCAAGTACATTTGGAAATGACCCGAATGGGCGGTGGTTTTGGAAGACGTTTGTACGGTGATTTTGTATTCGAGGCCGCTGAGATATCGAATGCGCTTCAAAAACCGGTAAAAGTTGTTTCGACGCGGGAGGATGACATGACTACGGGCGTATACCGGCCGGCCATAAAATATCGAATCAAGGCCTCGGTCAAAGATGGCGCGATTACAGGGTATCACTTAAAAGAAGCTGCGATCAATAGCAATATGTACGGGTTGATTCCGAATTTTTTCCCAGCTGGTGCCATTGAAAACTACCAAGTGGATGTCGCAAATTATAGGAGTAACATCACTACAGGTGCATGGCGTGCGCCGTATACGAATTTCTTGGCGTATGCGGAACAGAGCTTTTTTGATGAATTGGCCGAGATGATGGAGGTTGATAAAATACAAATGCGTCTAGATCTTTTGGAAAAAGCCAAAGGGCATAATGATGAGCGAATTCAATATTCTCCGGAGCGGATGCAAGAGGTGATCAAGACGGCTGTTGCAAAGTCCGGTTGGGGCAAACAACCAGAAGGCGTTTATCAAGGCTTTGTTTCCTATTATTGCCATAATTCGCATGTGGCGGAAGTAGCCAATGTGCAGATAGAGGACGGTATGCCGGTAGTGAAGAAAGTTACTTGTGTCGTTGATTGTGGTATCGTGGTAAATCCCTTAGGGGCCAAGAATCAGGTTGAAGGTGGGGTCATCGATGGTATCGGACATTCAATGTACGGCAATTTCGGGTTTGAAGATGGAATGCCCACAGCCATGAATTATGACCGTTATCGCTTAATTCGAATGAAGGAAGTGCCCGAAGTAGAAACCCACTTTATCCAAAATGAACTATCCCCGACTGGTTTAGGGGAGCCTACCTTGCCACCCGCCGGGGGCGCGGTAGCCAATGCCTTAAAGGCCGCAACAGGAAAGCGAATTTACAAACAACCGTTTATGGAAGACCCTGCTTTTTGGAAAACAACCGAAAAGCCTATCTTAGGATAAGGATAAGATTCCTGCCCTAGGAGTTTAAGAAAAGCCCCGTATCCGAACACTGTTTTGATACGGGTTTTTTTTGCGTCGATTTTGTGCCTCGAAAACGTATAAAACGATAAAAGTATCTGAAATTGCCATTGTACCATATGGCAAAAATAAAGCTGGTATATATAATCCACTCAGGGAGCATGGGCAACGCGTTCATATATGTTTTTAAAACGAGCACCCCTAAGGCAGTTAACGAAATTGCCAACGAAATCCATGTTCTCTTATCTTTCCTATTTAAAATAATCAGCAAAATGATCATCATTCCCATAAACGGTTTGGCATGGAGCAGTATGGGAACTAATTGTGCATTTTCGATATCAAAAAATAGCACCACAGCACTCATATACGCGGTAAGACATAAAGGGCATTTGGGAATCAATATCAGTAAAACAGTGGAGAGGAAAGACATAGACCCATTGGCACCCGAGTTTTTTGAAGGTGCCGCCATCTTCGTTTTACAACAGGCGGTTTTTGCAGTTTTCATGAAGTGAGATTACCACTTTGATCGATAAGATACAAAAGGATACGTCTCATTCGCAAAAAATTGGCTCTTATTTTGCGGTAATACCAAAAAACCGTCGGTTTTTACAAGATTTGCAAAATCACCAGAACCATTTCCCTTTACAGCTTCTGCAAGTAAGGTACCATCCGATTGGCTCTCTATACTGGCCTCCAAAAAGTACACGAGGTCGGGTGTAAACTGTACGTCGTTTTTGAGTTTTACATGGAGCGTTTCCGATGCAAGGTTCAATGATTTTTTAAGCCAAAATTGCAGGTACATATACACACACACGAAGGAGGATACCGGGTTTCCCGGAAGTGCGAATATTTTTTTATCAGTGGTTGTACTGCCAAACCAAAAGGGTTTTCCGGGCCGTTGCTGTATTTTATGAAAATGCTTCTCAATGGCAAGTGATTCCAGGACTTCGGGCAGATAATCGAACTTCCCTTTCGAAACCCCACCGGTAAAAACAAAGAGGTCGTATTCTAACAGGGCTTTCGAAATAAGCTTTTGCATGACGGTTTTCTCATCGGGCAAATGCTGAAGGTCGGCAATCACGCCCCATTCTTTAAGGGTAGCCTGAATGCCATAGATGTTCGATCTGCGTATCTGATGCAACATAGGGGTGTCGGCAACCGGGACCAGTTCATCACCTGTAGAAAATATAATGGTTTTAGGAAGTTTACGAACCGCTAAATTGGCCTTGCCGACCGCCGCCGCAATATTGATTTCAGCACTCGACAAACGTTTGCCCTTCGGAACGATAATGGTGCCCTCTGCGATGTCGATTCCTTTGAAGTGGACATTCTGTCGATTTTTGAGGCTATCCAAGAGTATAGAGGCCGTGGCGGCGGTAAGCGTTAAATCTTCATATCGAATTACCGTATCTACCCCTTTGGGCATGATGGCCCCGGTCATTACCTCAAGACAATTGGTATTTGTATGCAAGGTCATTTGCGGGTCGCCCGCAGCGGCGGTTCCTTCTATCGGGAAGGTACGTTGTCCTTTTTCGAATTGCTCGTATTGAATGGCGATACCGTCCATTGTGACTCGATCAAAAGGTGGGAAGTCTCGATCGGCGGTTAAATCTTCGGCCAAGTAGGCACCAATGCATTGTTCCAAAGGTCTTGATTCAATCGGGAAATCTTCTTTGTGCGATTCAATGATCGCTAGCGCCTTTTCAAAGGGAATAAAAGTGTTTTTCATGCTATCCACCTATACTGCTCATGCTTTGTAGTGCCTCTGATTTATTTTTACGCTGTTGCTCAGCTTCAAATCCATCTTTGGGCTTTAAACGAACAATTTCCCGAAATTTATCGGCCAATTCATCGTCGGTAACCCCCGTTCGCATATAATCACGAATATTGAAAACCCCATCATCATACAAACAGCTCTTGATTTCACCTTTGGAAGAAATTCGTAGTCTGTTACAGGTGTTGCAAAAGCTCCGTGTGAAGGCGGCAATAACTCCTATATTTCCCCGATAGCCTGGTACGTGTAGTAAATTTGCAGTATCCCCATGGCTACTGGGAAGTGGTTTCATAGCGGGGTAACGGGTTTTTAGATCAGCATGGATATCGCGTGCGCTGTACATTTCTATATTTTCCTTATACCCGCCGTTAAATGGCATTTCTTCAATAAAACGAACATCTACAGGATGTTCTTTGGCCAATTCCGCCAAGGGAATAATATCTTGGGTATTGATGCCCTTCATAATCACTGCATTCAGCTTTACTTTGAAGCCATTGTTAACCAGGAGATGAAAAGTCTGTAGCACCTTTTCAAAATCATTGCGTCTGGTGATTTTATGAAAACGTTCTGCGTCCAAAGAATCGATGCTCAGGTTTATTTTGGTAATCCCCAAGGCTTTTAATCGCACTATATGTTTTTGCAGCAAAGTACCGTTGGAAGTGATGTGAATGGAATCATACGCTGCTAATTTGGCGGTATTCTCCAATAATTGCATAAAGTCTTTTCTTATAAAGGGCTCCCCACCGGTAAAACGTACTTTGCGAAACCCTAATCCTCCTAAAACCCTAAGGAGTCGGGTTATCTCTTCGTAGCTAAGCAAGTGTTTTTTAGGCTCGTACGGGATACCTTCCGCGGGCATGCAGTAAAAACAACGGAGGTTACAACGGTCGGTAACGGCGATGCGAACATAATCGATTGTTCTGTTATAAGAGTCTTGCATGTGCTTTGGTATCTGGGACCTTATTTAATGCCTTCTAGCCTGTGTTTCGCTAAGAATAGTCAAGATAGCTATATTTTGGATATATTCGCTTTGAATAAGTTAAAAATGAAACTAGCTTTTCTAACGGAATGAAGGAAATAAAGTCGATTATCAAGCTCTATAATACTTTGAAAGGTTCTGGGGAAAAATGTGCCATCGCCCAAGTCGTACGGGTAGAGGAATCTTCGTACCGCAGGGAAGGAGCACGAATGTTGGTATTTGAGTCGGGTGTTTTCGAAGGAGGTATAAGTGGTGGCTGTCTCGAAGGGGATGCCCTGCAAAGGTCCCAAATAGCCATTTTGAAACAACAGCCTTCTATCGTTACCTACGATACTTCAAAAGAGAAAGAAATAGGCGTAGGCCTGGGATGCAATGGTGTTATCGATGTATTGATTTCCCCGATTACGGAAGAAGCGCCCTTAATGGGCATGCTACAGAAGTGTATTTCGGAACGGGGAGAGCATGTAATCGCCACGATTACCGCGCTTCGGGGATTTGATACCGTTCAATTGGGTCAGAGTTTTTATTATGACGCCGATGCTTCTACCGTGAATGATTGTGCCGACCCTAGATTACAAGGTTTTATTCTTGAAAAGGTTACTGATGTACTGAAAAAGAACAAGTCAAAAACCTATGATTTTCAGGAAGGTACGGAAGCTGCCAGTATCTTTATAGAATTGATTCCTCCGCAATTCCATTTGGCCATCTACGGTGATAACTACGACGTATATCCTTTGTTGGAAATGGCCAGGGTACTCGATTGGGATGTAAGTCTGGTGGGTAACATTCAAAAGCTGAAGAAAGAAAAGTTGCAATCGGTGCAAGGCCTGTATCCCAAAGATGGTGAGGAACGCCCTGCAATCGACCATCGCACCGCCGTTCTTTTGATGGCGCATGATTTCAAGACCGATGCGGCCAATTTGCAAACACTTATTAAAAGTGACGCTCCCTACATAGCTTCCTTGGGGCCTCGCAAGCGATTTGATAAAATGGTCCGGGAGTTTGAAGAAAGGGGTATCGTTTTCTCTCAAGAGGAGTTAGATCGTGTTTTTGCCCCCTGTGGACTTGAAATAGGGGCGAATACACCCGAAGAAATAGCGACCAGCATTTTTGGGGAAATTTTAAGCGTGTTTTCAGGAAAACAGGGTGGGATGCTACGCACTAAAAAAGGACCTATTCACGAACGCGCCTAGTTACCCGTTTGGTAACGCCTGTAAATCATATATGAGTAGTTTGGTACGTTTCAACGAATCTGGTTCGGGGAAACTAAGTGTTTTTTGATCCAAAAATTCAAGATTGGAATTCCCGATAACTACCGCTTGGTTCCCGTTGATACAAAAGGTCAAGGGTACCTTTAGCTCTTTGTTATCGCGATCTATTACCTCAATGGCCGTTATCCTGTCTTGTTGGGGGTTTAGGACCAGTTTTCGAAAATTATGCAAGGGAATCTGAAGCCCGTTTTGAATCCCGTATAAATGACCCTTGTAAAATTCAAGTCCATCGATACCCTGCGACTCCCCTTGTATATCCGGCTCGTTCAAAAAGGATTTGGTCGCAATGTCAATAACCCGTACGCCTTTCGAAAAACTCGCGACGTACAGTTTGGTATTGTCTTCTGAAATAGCAATCCCATTTGGGGATTCAATTTCATTGGAGCGTATGAACAGCTTCAAAGAATCGGCATTTGGTGCCAGCGAATATACCGATGAATCAAATGAATCGGTCACATACAAAGTACCATCCTCCGCTAGTATTAAATCATTTAACAAATGCGTATGCTTTTCATCTTGTAAGTCATAGCGCTGTAGCAGTTTAGCAGACTTTAAATCAAACGTAAACAGGGAAGTCAAAGAATCGGGGACGGCGGCATAGGCGCCAAGTGCATGTACGAGACCGCGTTGATCATCGACCAAAATGCCAACTCCAGGGGCATATCCATCTTGGTGGGCGGCGATAAAATCTTCCTGCTTTCCGGATGTTTCATCTACCCTAATGATTTTTGATTTAGCAACACTGGTCAGGAAATAGGCACCTTCGTTTTTGGAATATGCAATGCCTTCAGGAACCAACTCCTTATCGTCTAACACGTAAAACGTACGGGTATTATCTTCACAGCCAAAAAGAGTAAGGGTAACCGCAATGGCAATAATGAACCGGTTCATTTATGTTGGATTAGCAAGAAGTTGTATATTTAAAAATACACAAATTGCACTGCGTATACCCGCTGCGTTCGGTTAAAACGGCGTTAAAATTTCAGGTGTGCAAAAAAGCGGTATTGATAAATAAAAGGGGCGGTTCTGCTTATTTGGTGTGTTTTTCATAGAGCGATTCTCCCTGGATCGGCCAAAATTGAAATTCAGGCAGCGTAAACTCTTTTGGGAGTTGTTTTTTGAATGCTTCGAATTCGGTATGTTCAAAATCAATGTTCATAAATTCATACACTGAATCGGTGAGCTCCCGGTTCGCAAAAATCAATGCTCTTTTTGCATTATGGAACCCTCTTTTAATGGTGAGTAGGTGTCCCTTGTTCAATGTTTCCATTAAAAAAGTGGCATTATCATATGGCGTACTGAGGTCCATATCTCCTTGGATCAGCAGCAATGGGATATCATGCACCTTATGTAATCTAAACGCATCCTCTACTTTAGGGGACGGGCATATGTCCCTAGTAGCAGTATAGTGTTGGTTTATATCACCCAGCCATTTGACGGCAGGTCGTTTTTTTAAAATAGCTTCCCGCTTTTTTGAAATCCCAAGACTATTGTTTACGAGCGGGTCGATCATGAGGGAACTCGAATTATAGATACGTCCATATGAGAGCATTGCCAAATACCTGAAATCACCATGGTACATTTCTGTGATATACTTGGGCCATGATTCTATTTCTGCACTATAGGATTGCACCCTTGGGTTCAGTTTGTTGAACCGTAAATCGTCCGCACCGACCACGATCGTTACATCCCTGCCATCATCAAACCCTTTTAAGACTACGGTTTCTGGGTGCCGTTCCAAACGTTCGATCACCGTTTTGAAAGCTTCGACCAACCCAATTTTGGGTAGGCTTCTAGAAACATTGGGGTCTTGTTGTGCATAGGCCTCTATCTTTTCGAAAACTTCCCAAATCCCCTGAGGGTCATCATAGTTGTGATCTAAGGGTTCTACTCCTGAGAACAGGGCCCTATCAACATGTAATGGATAGCGTTGTATATATCCCAACGCCCACTGGGAGGCAAAACTATTGCCTATTAGTGCTATTTTCTCGGTTTTTAGATGTGTGCGTACCGCTTCGATATCATCGACAAAATGGAGAATGTCGTACCCCCGTAGGTCTATCCCGTTTTTAGTATACACTGCAATACTTTCTGTATAGGCGGCTTTTCTTTTGTCGTTTCTAAGGTTGGGGTCGAAGGGTGTTTCCAAGCTACCGCCATTGTTCCATTTATATTTAAATTGCGGTATTTGCATTCCGGGAGTATCCGGGTTTCCACGTTGGTTAATGAGTATTACATCTCGGTTTTGGTTGACAAAATCCAATTCATAGCGCCATGCCTCCGCACGTTTGCCATCATAGAAAACTTTAACGGAATAGGGTTCTCCAGGTCCGGCTCCTAGAAAAACTACCGGTGGTAGGGTAGCGGTCCCCTTCGCTGGAAAATGAAAGAAGTGCAACGGTATTTTTCTACTAGTTTCGCTGTTCCGGTTTTCCGGTACGAACAGCATATTTTCAGTGCCCGTGAACGACCAATCATCGTCGGCAACATATACGGGTAGGGAAACAACAAAGTCATTTGAATCTTTTTGGACGGTCGTGTACTGGCCTTGACCGTGGGCAGCTGGTAATATGAGCAGCAGGGTGAGAAACATGTTTTTCATTCCACAAAAATAGTGCGGGAAGGAACACCGGTCTTGTAGAATTGAGACAAGCCCGCCTACAGTTTCCAAAAAAGGATATCGTCGACGATTTCTAATTTTTCAAAGAGTTGTTTTGGTGTCAAATCGCTTCTATATTTAATATGATGGTTAAAGTCGGCTTGATCGTAGTACTGGCTATCAAGGGCGATTTTTGAGAGGTGTTTGGTATCCTTTTGTTTTTGAAAATTGAGCAAGGCCTTCCTAAACCGTATCACTGCAGTATACTCCTCGAGGGAATACCCAAGGTGCTTCTTGAACCTCCTTAAGAGGGTTCTGCGATTCATATTCAATTGATGCGCAAGTGCGGATACTTTGATAGGTTCAGTGTTGTGTTGTAGTAAGTCAATGGCCTTTAATATCTCCGGAAATTCAAAAGACCGGTAACGTTCCATTAAAAAAGCATCCATCAAATCACGTTTACGCTCCAGGGAGGGGGTGTCGTAAACCACATCCAAACAACGTTCGAATGATTCCCCAAAAGCATCGAACATGGAAAAGTGAAGTTGTAAAAGTATGGACAAAGGCTGATTTAAAAAATGATTGATCCCACCCGGATAGAATACAATGGCAAGCCTGTTCAATGGACCATGGAAGGTAACTTCTTGATACTTATCTACCAGACCCACCAATAATTGGGTATAGCGATTATTCCGTTCAAAATGCTGTGTTCGATAGCGTCCTTTTGCGGTAGTGACCGAATTCCGATAAATACTTATGGTAGTCGTGATATTCTGGTAAAACGTAACCTTAGAATAAAAATTGGCGTCCGGGGAGGCATGCACATAATACCCTTTAATCCATTTTTGTAACAAGGGGATGGCGGGACGAATGAATTTCACATGACCAATTTCCATTCAAAAAGAGTTTTAAGTTGTATCAAAACCTTTACGCGCGTCGTTCCCATAAAATGTTGCTTTCCCTTAGTTTGAAAACTTCTTCTTTAATGATGTTTATGGTTTTTTCTACTTCTTCTTTTGTAGTATAACGCCCCATACTTAATCTCAAAGAAGCAAATGCTAAACTATGTGCCACTCCCATTGCCCTTAACACGTGTGACGGGGTAGTGGATGCAGAATTACAGGCCGATCCATTTGAAACGGCCAGCTGTCTGCTCAATGCACTTAAAAGATTGCTGCCGTCTACATATGGAAACGAAACATGTACCGTATTTGGTAATCGTGCACCGACACCACTATTGGAAACTGCCAGTTCAATTGTAAGGAGCCCCTTTTCCAATTGTTCTCTAAGACTTTTTAAGCGTTCCGTTTCTTGCGGAAGGTCTTCGTAGACGAGAGTAATGGCCTTGGCCAAGCCTACGATCAGCGGCGTATTGATGGTACCGCCCCGTTGCCCTTTTTGTTGTCCTCCCCCTTGTATGAGGCTGGGTAGTGCCCCGTAATTTTCATTCTCTCTACAGTAGACCAGACCTATTCCCTTGGGCCCATAGATCTTATGCCCTGAAAAACAGGCAAAATCTACGAGGCTAAGAACCTGTGTGAGATCAATTTTGCCAAGGGCCTGGGTAGTATCCGAAAACAAACGACTTCCGTTTTCGTGAACCATGTGCGCAATTTCAGCTAAAGGCTGTACAATGCCCGTTTCATTGTTCGCAAACATAATGGACACCAATATAGTATCTGTCCGTAAGGATTTTTGTAAATCATCCAGTGATATTTGTCCGTCGCTATTCACATCCAAGTAGGTGATTTCACAACCCTCCGATGCCAGATGGGCACAACAATCTAATACCGCTTTATGTTCGGCTTTTGTGGTAATAATATGCCGCCCCTTGGTCCGCATTTTTTTTACCGTTCCTTTCAACACCATATTGATACTCTCTGTGGCCCCAGAGGTATAAATGAGACTGGTCGTCGCCACTCCTAACGCACTTGCAATACGAGCAGTAGCATCTTCCACGGCACTTTTAGCCAACCAACCATACGGGTGGTGGCCGCTCGAGGGGTTCCCAAAGTCCGAATTGAAATAGGGGAGCATGGCCGCCACGACTTCTTCACGACAAGGCGTGGTGGCATTGTAATCAAAATAGAGTTGGGCGTACATTGTTCTCAGTTTTTTAACAAAGGCAAATTGGATACATGCAATCCGACGAAACCACATCAATAGGCATTAGACTTTCTATGCCGAATTGTTTACAGGAACTCCAGCTATGGAATTCATTTTTAAATATACATATTCTTACTAAACCGTAAAGTGGGGTATTAAATGCTACCCAAAAAGGGTTTTTCTTACTTGAAATTAGTAAATCATCACCTATGACTGCTTCGAATTGTCAAATCAAAATAAAAACAATATATTTATTGCATACCTCATAAATTAATTCCTAAAAAAGTATGATTCCAGCTAATTTCACCTATCACAAGGCCTCTTCCGTAAAAGAAGCGATCGCCTTGGCGGAAACGCATGGGGATGAAGCGAAGTACATGTCTGGGGGGCATAGTCTGCTGCCCATGATGAAACTCCGGTTCGCCACTCCAGAGCACATTATTGATATCAGTAAAATAGAAGGCCTTTCCTATCTAAAGGAAGAAGGTGATGTTCTTAAAATTGGGGCTTTGACGACCCAAACGGAGATGGAACACGATTCGAACATTAAGGAACATTATCCAATTTTTTCCGATGCGATCAAGTTAACAGCCGACCCCTCGGTTCGAAACGTTGGAACCATCGGCGGGAATATTGCCCATGGGGATGCTGCCAATGATCAACCTGCCCTGATGCTTGCTATGCGGGCGACGGTGGTTGCGGAAGGAACAGACGGACAGAAATCGATTCCCATCGATGAATTCTTTCATGGATTTTATATGACCGCTTTGGGACCTTCGGACGTATTGGTAGAGATTCAAGTTCCTAAAGCTACCAAGGGAAGTGGAGGCGCCTATCACAAGGTTGAACGCAAAGTAGGCGACTATGCCACTGCCGGGGTCGCGGTTTATGTAACGCTCGACAATGATGGGGTGTGCAGTCAGATTGGCATCGGCTTAACCAACGTAAGTGCCGTTCCTATGCGGCTAGACAGGGGAGAAGAACTCTTGCGAGGTAAGAAGATTACGGACGATTTAATTGAACAGGTCGGGGCCATGGCCGGTGAGGATTGTGAGCCCACATCCGACTTGCGAGGATCGGAAGCCTATAAAAGGGCCATTGTTAACACCATTACCAAGCGCATGATTCGATTGGCATTGGAAAGAGCACAACACTAAAAAAAATTGAAATGAAGCATACAATATCAATGACAATCAATGGGGCCCCTGTAACAGCGGAGGTAGATTCGCGCTTGCTTTTGGTCCATTTTATACGAGAAAACCTAGACCTCACAGGAACACATATCGGTTGTGATACTTCCAACTGTGGTGCCTGTACTATTTTGCTGGATGGAAAATCGATAAAATCGTGTACCTATTTAGCAGTTCGTGCCGATGGCGCCGAGATTACGACCATTGAAGGTTTGGCGGCCGAAGGTACCAATCACCCGTTACAACAAGCTTTTCATGACCAACACGGACTCCATTGTGGTTTTTGTACCCCGGGAATGATTATGCGTTCGGTAGATTTGTTAAAGAACAATCCGAATCCTACCGAAGAAGAAATACGGTGGGGCATTTCGGGTAATTTGTGCCGCTGTACGGGCTACAATAATATTGTAAAGTCGGTACAACAGGCCGCAAAAGAAATGCAAAGCGAATCAGAATCAGTCTAACCTCCTAAATAGAAAACTATGTTTAAATGTAAAACATCGGCAGAGGTTGGCGGCATGGGCCACTCTGTAAAACGAAAAGAAGATGCCCGCTTTTTACACGGGAAAGGCAATTATGTGGATGACGTGAAACTACCAGGACAACTAACCATGGTGATGGTCCGTAGTCCGTATGCCTATGCCAAGATAAAAAGTATCAATAAGGAAAAAGCGTTGGCCATACCAGGGGTATTGGCCGTAATCACGGGAGAAGACCTGGCCCAGTACAACTTGCATTGGATGCCAACACTATTATCCGATACGCAGATGGTATTGCCCACCGATACGGTGATGCACCAGTCTCAAGAGGTATGTGCGGTCATCGCTACCGATCGTTATGTGGCCGTGGACGGAGCGGAAGCGGTCGAAGTGGATTATGAGCCGATGCAGGCCATCGTGGATCCTTTTAAGGCATTGGATGACGATGCCCCTCTGCTACGGCCCGATAAGGAAGGGCAAGAGGACAATCAAATATACCACTGGGAACGTGGGGATCGCGCGAAGACCGACGAGGTAATCGCCAATGCCGATGTTGTGGTCAAAGAACGCATTTATCTTCCAAGAATTCACGTAGCTTCTATTGAAACATGTGGTTGCGTAGCGAGTTATGATAAGGATACTCAGAAATTGCTGGTCTACTTGACCACGCAGGCACCCCATGCCATTCGTACCGTGGTAGCGTTGGTGGCAGGACATGTAGGGTTGTCAGAGGAAAAAATACGAATCATTTCTCCGGATATCGGAGGTGGTTTCGGAGGTAAAGTGCCGGTTTACCCAGCCTATGTGGTGGCCATTGCGGCGACCTTCCTGATCGGAAAACCGGTAAAGTGGATCGAAGACCGTTCAGAGAACTTGGTCAATGGTTTTGCACGGGATTATCATATGGATTGTGAACTCGCAGCTACCAAGGAAGGAAAAATACAGGCCTTTAAAGTTTCTACGCTGGCCGATCATGGCTATACCGATTCTTCGGCCAATCCGTCGAAGTATCCTACAGGAATGTTCTCGATTTGCACCGGATCCTATGATTATGAGCATGCCTTTGCCGAATTGGACGCGGTGTACACCAATAAAGCACCTGGGGGAGTGGCCTATCGTTGCTCCTTTCGCGTAACCGAAGCCGTGCATGCCATTGAACGAATGGTGGATAAACTCGCCGCTAAAATTGAGAAAGACCCTGCCTTGTTGCGTTTGGAGAATTTCATCAAGAAAGAGCAATTCCCCTATGATTCCCCATTGGGTTGGAGCTATGATAGTGGGGACTATGAGGCAACGCTGAAAAAGGCGATGGACATGATCGGCTATGACAATTACAAAAAAGAACAGGCCGAAAAAAGGGCGCAGGGGAAATTAATGGGCATCGGAATCTGCACCTTTACGGAGGTTGTAGGCGCCGGACCCTCCAAAGATTTTGATATTTTGGGAATAGCGATGTTCGATAGTGCGGAGATTCGCGTACATCCTACGGGAAAAGCCTTGGCACGTTTCGGGACCAAATCGCAAGGGCAGGGTCATGAGACCACTTACGCCCAAATTTTGGCAGAAGAACTGGGAATACCCTATACCGACATTGAAATTGATGAGGGCGATACCGATACCGCCCCGTATGGTTTGGGAACCTATGCAAGTAGAAGTACCCCGACCGCTGGTGCCGCTGCGGCCATTGCCGCTCGTAAATTAAGAGATAAGGGAAAGAAAATCGCGGCGCATTTGTTGGAAGTGAGCGAAGAAGACATTGAGTGGGAAGTAGGTAAGTATTTTGTGAAAGGGGCTCCCGAAAAATCAAAAACCATCCAGGATGTGGCATTTGCGGCATATACGAACATTCCACCCGGAATGGAACCTGGTTTTGAAGCCACTCATTACTATGACCCACCAAATTTAACGTTCCCGAACGGGGCGTATATCTGCGTGGTCGAGGTAGAACAAGAAACCGGTGCTATTGACGTAAAACGTTTCGTCGCTATCGATGATTGCGGTAATATCATCAACCCAATGATCGTTGAAGGCCAGGTGCATGGTGGTTTAACACAGGGTATCGCCCCGGCCATGTACGAGGGAATCGAGTATGATGACGAAGGGAATGTATTGAACGGAACCTTAATGGATTATCTAGTGCCCACCGCGGTAGAATCCCCTCATTGGGAAACAGGGCATACGATCACACCTTCACCACATCATCCGTTGGGCGCTAAGGGAGTTGCAGAATCCCCGACCGTTGGAGCACCACCGGCCATTGCGAATGCCATTATCGATGCGTTGGCTCCGCTTGGGATCAAACATCTTGATATCCCGATTACCCCTGCCAAAGTGTGGGAAGCTATTCAAGCGCATAGTTAAGAAGTTACAAACCTATCATGGAGCGCAAGTGTCAAGTTTTAATATTTGAATTTGGCACTTGATGCTTTCAATGCACCCACGGTGACGATTCCAAATAGGTTTGTGTAGACTTTTTGTATATCAAATGCCTTGGTAAATACATTGAAATCCTGTATACTAAAGAAACAAAACTAAATACATGTTCCCGGCAGCGGGAAGAAACATTAATTGCTATTGTATGAAAGCACAACTAGAAAAATCTTTTGAGGTACCCCAGGGACAAGAATTGGTCTGGGATCACCTAATCGACCCAAATAAAGTAATGGACTGTGTTCCTGGTGTTACTATTGACGAGAAAGTAGGGGACAATCACTACAAAGGCAAGGTAGGGATGAAGTTTGGGCCGATAGGGGCCAAGTACAATGCCGATATCTTTTATAATGAACTGGATGAAGCCAATCGTAAAATTGTTTTGACGGGAAATGGAGTGGATGTCAAGGGAAATGGAAATGCAGAAATGACAATGACAATGAACATTACGGAGATAGATGGCGGCGGCTCTAAGTTAGATGCCATCATGGATGTAACGGTTAATGGTAAAATTGCCCAATTTGGTTCTCGTTTGATTACAACAGTATCGAACCAATTGTTCAAGCAGTTTGTCTCTAATTTTTCAAAAAAACTTGCCGAGGCCGAGGCGTCTGCATAACACTGCTATCATCGACTTCACTATGCTTAAAAACGACGCTCTTGAATACAGATATTGAAAGGCTTATTACAGATTTTTATGAGCACGATTATATTCTAAATGAGGCTTTGGCAACCTCCATATTTCTTTTAAAGAACTTGGAGAAACCGCTGTTGTTAGAAGGGAACCCCGGGGTGGGAAAGACCATGCTTGGCAAAACCTTGGCCGCCCATTTAGATACTCCTTTAATTCGTTTGCAGTGCTATGAAGGTTTGGATGTAAGTACCACTATCTACGAATGGAATTACCAAAAGCAACTATTGCACATAAAGCTTTTTGAGCAGGATACGGATAAAAAAGCTTTGGGAAATCGGATTTTTGGAATGGACTACATACTAAAACGGCCCTTATTACAGTCGATCAGTGCCCAAAAACCAGTGGTACTGCTAATTGATGAAATTGACCGGGCCGATGAGGAGTTTGAAGCCTATTTACTGGAATTACTGTCAGATTTTCAAATTAGTATTCCAGAATTGGGGACGATAAATGCCGTTTCAAAACCCTTGGTGATTTTAACTTCGAATCGCACACGGGAACTGAGCGATGCGCTGAGAAGGCGGTGTCTATACCATTGGGTCGATTTTCCTTCAAAGGCCAAAGAAATCGATATTATCGCCAAGAAACTGCCCAATATAGAGGAAAATCTAGCTAGCCAGGTAGTGACGTTTATCCACAATCTTCGAAAATCGAGTCTGCATAAACCTCCAGGTATTGCAGAGTCTTTGGATTGGGCCAAGACACTGCTACTCATGAACGCCGCCAATATTACCGATGAGTTGGTGCAAAATACGATTGGTAGTGTACTGAAACACAAAGAGGATGTAGAATTTGTGAAAAACAAAACGGTCCAAGAATTTCTGTACCCTATTGACTCGTAATCAGTAATCAGTAATCAGTAATCAGTACTCAGTAATCAGTACTCAGTACTCAGTACACAGTAGCAATTAACCATAAACACTTCTGAGTTTGAATTTGACATTTGTATTTGATTTTTTTTCATCTAACATCTAACATCTAACATCTAACATCCAACATTGCAGGAAGTAACGAAAACATTTAGGGAACGCTTGATCGACTTTACCCTGTATTGTCGCGAACGACAGTTTGTTCTGGGGCCGCCAGAGACACGTGATGCGTTTGAAATAGCGGAACGGGGTTACTTCTTAGATCGAAAACTGTTTCAATATAGCCTAAAAGCCATTTACTGCAAACGAAAGGAACATTTCGACCGTTTTGATGAACTATTTGATCGATTTTGGAGTCGATATTACGAGGACAAACTAGCGCAGCAAAAAGCCGCTATCAAACACAAGAAGAAAGAACCCGATACCGCCACGGTCATATTTTTGGGCGCTAAATTTAACGTGCCCAAACCTCCCCGGGAAGAACAGGAGGCAAAGGAAACGGTGGGGGCGAACGAGAGCATTCGTTTACGAATGACGGATTTCTCGAAGGTAGATGTAACGGATAAGGAGCGTTTAGAGGAGCTGGCGGAAGAACTGTTTCATCAAATGAGTATGCGGTTTAAACGTCGTATGGAAAATGGGAATAAAGGGCAAATTGCCATTCGCAATACGATACGAAAAGGTATTTCTAAAGGGGGAATGTTACTCGATTTAACCTATAAGAGAAAACGGAAAGAAAAACGAAAAGTAGTTTTCATTTTGGATGTAAGCGGTTCTATGGATACCTATAGCTATTACTTACTACGATATGTACTTGTATTAAAAAAGTATTTTAAAAGCCTTGAGTTTTTTACCTTTAGTACCACTTTGACCCATGTGACTCCCATGTTACGTTCAAATAATGAGCAGCAAATTTTACGGGAGGTCGGTAAAAATGTACATTCATGGTCTAGCGGTACGAAAATAGGGGAATCGTTAACAGAATTCCTAGGGAGTTATGGGAGCAAGTTTTTAAGTCAAAAACATATTGTGGTAATTCTCAGTGACGGACTCGAAACGGGAAGCGTAACACAGCTACAGGAAGCGGTTCGGACCATACGGCGTAAGTGTAAGACCTTGGTATGGTTGAATCCGTTAAAGGGCATGCAGGGCTATCAACCCATTCAAAAGGGAATGGTGAACGTATTACCGCATTTAGATGCGTTTGAATCGGCGCATAACTTGGATAGTTTATTAAAATTGGAAAAATTACTGATGGATGTTTAACGAACTTGCCTTACAAATAGAAAAGCACCTGGCCCAAGGGTCTAATTTTGCCATTGCCCAGGTAGTAGACCGCATTGCACCCAGTTCCGGAAAGGTCGGGGACAAAGCACTGATTTTGGAATCGGGTGAGTTGATCGGTTGGGTAGGAGGGGGGTGCGTACGCGGCATAGTTATCAAAGAAGCAATCGAAGTAATTAAAACAAAGCGTTATCGGCGTGTTCGGATTTCCCCGGAAGGTGGAACACGGGAAACCGCAAATTATAAAGAATATGTTATGTCTTGTCAAAGCAAAGGAACCTTGGAAGTGATGATCGAACCGGTACTCCCACAACCAGAATTGGTATTGGTAGGCAAAAGTAATATAGCCCGCAAACTGTCTCAATTAGGGGCCGCAGCGGATTTTCGGGTGACGGTCATGGCCAATGCCATTGATGCGCAAATGTTTCCTACAGCGTACAAAGTAGTTGAGCAAGTTGACTTCTCCCAACTCATCAATATTGCCAACGCATACATTATTGTTACTACCCAAGGCGAGAATGACGACATTTCCGTTAAAAAAGCCTTGGAATCGTCGGTACGCTATGTAGGGTTTGTTGCCAGTAAGAAAAAAGCGGAGGACATGCGGGTCTATTTGCAGTCGGTCGGACTTCCGAAAGAACGTATTGCACAATTGAAAAGTCCGGTGGGTCTGGATATCAATGCAAAACTGGCCAGTGAAGTGGCCATTAGCATTCTTGCGGAAGTGATCGATCATTTCCGAAACGGGAAGGCGGAAACTACAATGCCGATACATGAAAAAGAAGTAACGAACAGTACTGAAACCTTGCCTTCACCCTCCGAAACGAAGTTTGCCGAAGAATATTACATCAACCCTGTATGCCAGGTACCGGTATCGAAGAGCAACCCCAAGCATATTGTTGAATACCAAGGGGAAAAAGTGTATTTCTGTTGTGATGGCTGCAAGGTAAGTTTTGAAAAGAATCCTGCTTCCTATATCAAATAGTGTGTTTCCCTTAAAAGTGCTGCATGTTAAACAGTTAATTCTTAGATTTTGAAGCGTTCTTTTAATATTAAATAAACACTGGAGGTCCAGGTGTAACTGGGGTCGGAAAGGGGAGCTCCCGTAAAGGCTGCAAATCGTTCCGCAAACCCGTTTTTTTCAACCGTTTTCACATAGCGTTTGGCTAATTCTTTGGCCAATTCATCTTCTTCGCAAGCCAGCAGCCCTTCTATTATAAAAAGGTTTAATGGCGGCCAAATACAACCTCTGGTATAGGTGTTCTCATCAAAAAAGGGGCTTTTAATCGATTCGGTAACAATCCCAAAATCGGTGGTTAAGGCGCTTGTTTTAAAATTGGCCACCAAGGTTTTTCGAATATCTTTAGGCAATCTCTCACCCAACATCATTGGGGTGTAATGAAGCACACTCTCCGCCTTTTGCCGATGTATTTCGGTACCGGACTTTTTATATAAAAATCGTTCTCCGTCCCAACAGCGCGCAATCAACGTTTGAACCATTTTTTTTGATTTTTCTTCCCAGTCTTTGGCCGCGTCCTTTTTTCCCAGTTTTTCCGCTATTTTGGAAAGCGCTTCCATTTGAAAGATCAGCATCATATTTACGTGCGGGTCTTCAACCGGAAATCCAATATCATAAATGGGCAAATGATCGAAGTTGTCGTTCCCATGATTAATTTGTACCAGTCCGTTTTTATCGTCGTCCCGGTATTTTGTCCAAAAATGGGTCCATTTTTCTAGTTTTGGATAAAACACTTCCAATTTTGCGGTTTCCAAAAATGATGGATGCTGTTCCATCATTTTGAGCAGGGTCCAGCCATGCATTGGCTGTTTCAAATGACCCCAGCGTAGGTCATTTACGAAAATGGCATCCGGTAGGGCTCCCAAGTTGTCTTGTGAATCAAAAAGACATACGAGGTTATTCCACGCAACGGCAGGCTGATAGCGTGCCATAGCCAGTGCGTTGAAGCAATGATCCCAACTCCAAATACCGTTCATCCAGGTTTTGGATATCATCATAGCTTCGAGCTTGTGATGGCCTTTTGGTTGAATAAGGCTAGACCAACTCAATGCCAATGCATCATAAAACGACGGATTAAGTTCCGCTTCGGTTCCCTTGAAAGGCACAAGCCATTGGATATATTCCTGTTCCCTGATTTCTAGCAATTCTTCAAAAGGGGTATGGGAGGTGCGGGGTACATATTCACTTACATAGCGTTCCAGCGCGAATTCGAAATCCCCATCCGCATCGGGAGCAACAAGAATACGAAGATTCTTTTTGGGTATCAGCGGATTGTGAAAAGCTTTGCGTATTCCCAAATCTTTCCTTTGCATTTTGAACGTTCCCTTTAAAAGGGTGAAAACCATACGATGGTTACCGAGCATTAAGCGAAATTGGCGATCGTTGATAGGAAGTACTTCAACCGCTTTTTCATAACGCAGGCTAAAGTTTGTACCGTTGCCCTTGAATCGCATGACGGTTTCTGTTTCATAACAGATTTGTACCGTACCGGTTTCGGATGTCAAGGAATAGTGATAGGGCGTTTGTTGGTAATTCAAAGGTTGTATTTCACCTTTACACAATAGGTCAAAGCGAAGCAGTTCCATAGACCCGGTGCGTGAGACATCGTGCAAATAGGCTGCCTTGGGTTCTTTGGTAAATCCGGTCCACCGTGAAATAGTCCAATAAGACCCTCTGTAACTAAACGGATATCGATACCCTTCGGTAAGCTTATCGGAAGCAGTTTGCTGTGCAGTGCTAAAAAGCCCAATAATGGATATGAATAGAATTAAAAGTCTTTTTTCAATACACATAGTGCCGGGTTTTAAATTCTTTACTGAAACCAATCAAAATTGATCAATATAGTCGGAATCTAGTACTAGTAAATAGACAAAAATTCTTTGAATTTATACAATTCAATAAGGTGTTGGAATATGTTCTTCTTTTATTGTGTTAAAGCATGGCGTTCCTACAACCCGTTGATTTTTAATACCCTGCTCCAATCGTATCAAATGTACTGTTTCCTTTTTGATACCTTTCCTTTGTTACCGTCTTTCGGTCATGGGCAAATGGCACTGCTTATAGGGGCGATATTGGAATTTTATACCTTTATGAACTCCATCTTTTAGGATGGGATAAGGTAACACCTCTAATCCTAAAAGTCCTATTTTTACAAATATGGCCACTGAAGAAACATCCATTGCAATTTTGATACTCGCCGCTGGAGCGTCTAGTCGTATGGGGCGACCAAAGCAATTACTAGCTTGGAACGATACTACGCTGTTGGGAAATGCCATCCAAAATGCCATAGCCTCCCAAGCCAAGCAGGTGGTCGTTGTGGTAGGCGCCAAAGGGAATGTCGTTGGTGCAGAGGCCGTTAAAAAAGGAGTGGTCAGTGTACACAATCCCCATTGGGAACAGGGCATGGGCAGTTCCATAGTTTGTGGCCTCAAGTACCTGCAAACGCAAAAGGTACAATATGACGGTGTCCTAATTTTACTGGCGGACCAACCACTGATTGATACTCCCTACGTCAATGAAATGATTCGCAGCTTTCATGACCAGGCTGTTGGTATTGTTGCTACCCGTTATGAGAAAAAGGCTGGCGTACCGGCCCTTTTTGGAAGTTCCTATTTTGAAAAGCTTACCTTACTAAACCAAGAACAGGGGGCTAAGTCACTTTTAAAAAAACATCGGGAGGATATCTTTTTGCTAGATGCGGGCATCGGTATTTCTGACATTGATACCCCTGAAGATTATGAAGGCTTGCGGCGGCGGAAACTATGAATAGGCTCTGGCCTTCTGTATTTCCCAATTTAACAAATCTCCTTGTGTTAAAAATCTTACAGTTGAGATACTGAAGTCATTTGTTTTCACGTTATCATCCAACGAAAGCGATACAAATTGTTCCGTTCATCGAAAAAAAGGCACTTTTTGTATATAATCGGTGCAGGCGTTTAAACCATCACTGCAAATCGCTATCCTACTTAAAAATATACCCCATGAAAAAACAGACATGTATGCGCTTAACATTTGGCATCTTATGTATCATGACTTTCACTACGATATATGCACAAGATGTTGCCACTATTAAAACTACCAGTGATGATATTAGCGAAAACCTTGATTTGGAAGCGGTGGCTTCCCTGTTCGGGGATACTGCGAATCTAGAGGAGTTTGAACAACAACTCAATGATCCTGAATCACCATTATCGAATCTTGATCTTAACGAAGATGGATATGTAGATTACCTACGTGTTGTGGAAACGGTTGAAGAGGACACTCATCTTGTTGCTTTACAAGCGGTCTTGGATAAAGACGTATACCAGGATGTGGCTACCATAGAAGTAGAAAAGGATACTCAAGGAACTACACATGTGCAGGTGGTGGGTAATACCTACCTGTACGGAACCGGATATATCGTACAGCCGATTTACGTGCATCGTCCGGTTATTTTTAGTTGGCTATGGCGTCCTGCTTATCGTCCGTATCGTTCGGTTTACTATTGGGGCCACTATCCAAAACACTATCGGGTTTGGAAACCATTCCGTCTTACCACCTATAAAAAAAATGTGTTGGTACATGTAAATGTGAAGCATACCTATCGGCGAACCACGGTTCGTTACAGCAAAACGGCGGTGCGCTTGCATACAAAGGTGCATCGCAACGACTATGCGGTTCGGTACCCACAAAAGGCACATTCGGTGCGCGTCACTACCGTACGCAAAACCAATGGCACTAACACAAGGGTTTCTACCGTACGCAAGACCAATAATCCTGCCCAACACACGAGGATCGCAAGAGAAACCAGTAGCAAACGAAAAGCTATCGTGGTGAATAAGAACCCGAATGGTACACGAACGGTGAAAGCGGCCAGTGTAAAAAAGACTACCGTTAAAAAAAACGGTACCAATACGAAGGTTAGAAAAACCAAGGTTACAAAAAAGAAAGTCGTTAAAAAGAAAAAGAAATAGACCGTTTAAAAAAAACGATCAAAGACTCTTTAGGAAGAACCTTAAGGGTCTTTTTTTGTTTTTTGTGATGAGTTTGGCAAATTAGCAGGAATCGAAATCAAGAAATTATGGTAAATTCATGGCATTAATATGGTAAGTTATGATGCTCAAAAAATCACTATCTCTGGCTGTTTTCGCCCTACTTCCCTTTAGTATCTTATTAGGACAGGACATGGGTTTTGAAGAATACAACCCGACATCTACGTTGGTGGTGGAGGGGGAGGAAGTACCACGCGCAAAGTTTCCCTTTATTGATGTACATAGTCATCAACGTGATATGTCTCCTGAAGCCCTGAAAAAAATGATTGTCGATATGGACCGTATCAACGAGGGTATTATGGTGAATCTCAGCGGTGGTACGGGGAAACGAGTTCGGGATATGGTACAAAGTATCGAGGCCAACTTCCCGAACCGGTTCGTGGTTTTTGCCAACGTAGATTTTGACGGGGTGGGCAAGGCCGGTTGGGCTGAGAAGGCGGTTAAGCAATTAGAGCAAGATGTAAAAACCGGGGCAAAAGGGCTAAAAATTTACAAGAGTTTAGGATTGCGCTATAAAGATAGTGAGGGCAATCGTTTGGCAATCGATGACCCAAGATTGGACCCGATTTGGGCCAAATGTGGGGCATTGGGCATTCCTGTGTTGATCCACGCGGCAGATCCCAAATCTTTCTGGGATCCAATGGATAGTAATAATGAGCGGTGGTTAGAGTTAAAAACGCGCCCTAGAAGAAAACGCTCCGCTACCAATCCGGCACCCTGGCAACAGATTATTGATGAGCAACATGCCATGTTTAAAAAACACCCCAAAACAAAGTTTATCAATGCCCATATGGGGTGGTATGCAAACGACCTTAAAAAGCTAGGTACTTTGTTAGACGAGATCCCCAATATGTCGGTCGGCATCGGGGCCATTATCGCAGAATTAGGCCGTCAACCAAAGGCTGCACATGCATTCTTCGTGCACTATCAGGACCGGATTCTTTTTGGGAAAGATAGTTGGAAACCTGATGAGTTCCCAACGTATTTTAGGGTGTTGGAAAGTGATGATGAGTACTTTCCCTATTATAAGAAGTATCATGCATTTTGGGCCATGTATGGGATGAACTTACCAGATGACGTTTTAAAAAAAGTGTATTACAAGAATGCACTTAACTTGATTCCTGGGTTAGACAAGAGCCTGTTCCCCTCTGAATAGTACGTCTTTGTTTGGACCCAAGTCGATTGCCTATCGGGTTGAAAGATTTTTTTATTTTAAATAATTGACAATGAGGATTTTGTTTTGCTTCGTGTGTAGTATGGGTTTATTTTTGAATAACTCTTTTTCACAGCAAAACAACGAGGGCGTTGTATGGCCAAAAGGTGCCAAGGCCGCCATTTGTTTGACCTATGATGATGCCATGACCACCCATTTGGAATTTGGGCTTCCCGCATTGGATTCAGCAGGTTTGAAGGCTACCTTCTTTTTAAACCCTACCCGCTCGCGGGAGGAAATTTTAGGATGGATGAACGCTGCAGAAAACGGACATGAACTGGGCAATCATTCCGTTTTACATCCTTGTCCCAAGAACATGGGATGGCCCGATAAACTCATCACTGACGACTATACCATTACACAGATTTTAAATGAGGTTGCTGCCCAAAACAAATTTTTGGCAACATTGGATTCTGTTAGCACTTTTAGAACCTATGCCTATCCGTGCAGCAATACAATGGTAGGCGGAAAGTCTTATGCTGGCGCCTTGGAAGCATCGGGCTTGGTTCGCTTCGCACGAACCGGGGGCAATGAAAATAGCATTGTCACCAATTTTAGGGAACTAAACTACTTTGAAGTGCCCTCTTATGAGGTACAGGAACATACCGAAAGCGAGGCCCTGATATTGTATGTCAAAAAGACAATGGACAGCAAAGGGCTGGGTATTTTTATGTTCCATGGTATCAATGGCCAATGGTTCAATGTTACGGCAAAAGAGCATCGCAAGTTGATAGCCTACCTGAAAGAGCATCAAGAAGATGTTTGGGTAGCCACTTTTTCCGAAATTATGACGCACCTTGCTTCACAGCGAAAGTAATTGGAAGCATACAGTGCTCATCAATTGATGTTAAATTACTTAAAGACGTATTTCTTTTTTTACGGAATCATCCGTTTGATCATACTCCTGGAAAATGCCACAAGAGGTTTCCTTTTTAATCAAAGAAGGGTATGTTTTCTTTTTCTTTTTGGCGAAGGCAGCTATCTGTGGTGATAAGTAATTCATGTTTTAAGGCATTACATATGCCAAACGATACAGCGTTTAAATTGTTGTATACCCTTTGTGTTTCATGCGTATTTTAAATAGAATCCTTTGTCTTATTCAAAGTTGCACACTGCTTTATGAACTATTTTGGATCGGAAAGTATTTTTTTTGTGACAAAACTACCCTATTGGATACTAATACGTAAAAATGGGTTTAACAGTCCTTTGCAAGGAAGTGCACTTACATCGGAAGCATACCTAAGAACCAACTGTTCAAATACATGAACAAAGAGACAAATTTTGTAGCGCTGATCAAAGCGAACGAAGGTATTTTGTTCAAAATTACCACCGTTTATACCGATAATAGTGCGGATCAGCAAGATCTGTATCAGGATATTGTGTATCAACTTTGGAAATCGTTCGATAGTTTTCGTAATAAATCGAAAGTTAGTACTTGGCTCTATCGTGTCGCGATGAATACTGCCTTGACCCGAATACGAAGTAAGAAACGGACCGGACATTCCGTGCCTATCGAAAAAATTGTCCTGCAGCAAACCGACAGTTATGATGCGCATTGGGAAACACGGTTGCAATTGCTCTACCAGCAAATACACCGTTTAAATGTCTTGGAAAAAGGGCTTATGTTGCTGTTATTAGAGGGGAAGAAATATGATGAAATTGCCGAAATAACCGGCCTTAGCCCATCAAATGTTGGAACACGCATTTCGCGTATCAAACAAAAATTGAAATCACGGTTAATCAATACCAACTAAAATGGAATTAGAGGAACTACAGGCCACATGGGCCCAAATGAGCGTAGAGCTTGAACGTCAAAAAATAGTAACCAAGGAAATTATTCTAAAAATGACACAACAACGGTATAGTAACAAATTCAAGAAAATAACCATTTATGAAACCATTGGATCTCTGATATGCTTTGTTATGGCGGGTTATATCATCCAGCACTTTCAAAGCTTAACGACCTGGTATTTACAACTTTCAGGTATGCTGTGTCTGATCTTCCTGATCGTGGTGCCGATCTTGGTGTTACGGGCACTTAAGCGTATTCAGAACATTGCCGTACAGGATACGAACTATACCGACATGATTGTTCGGTTTACCAAGGCCAAAAAACACCTTTTGTTCCTACAACGGTTGGGAATATATCTAAGTTTTTTGTTTTTCTTGGCCGTGATGCCGGTTTATAGTATGATTTCAAAAGGGGAAGATATCTTTCTGAACTATCAAACATCGATCTGGTATATACCGATTATGGGGATATTTCTATTTTTCTTTGCCCGTTGGGGTTATCGCCACTATCTGAACATTACCAATTCTGCCGAAACGATTCTAAAAGAGTTGGAAACCTAAGCGGTTGGTGGGTAATCAAAGAAGGGAGCCGTCACCTAAATACAGTTGTATGCATTATGCGAATGGAGAATTGGAAGCAGGCAGTGCGCAAAGAACGTGTTGGAATTTGATTTTCTGGACCGAACTTATTTCTTATCCGGCATCCTACAATACTACTAACTGTTTCTCGATATAGTCTTGTACCAAATACCAATTCATTTTTAACACCAGGGCGGCCGACGGCAGATTGTCATCTTCGATTGCTGAAATAATGGCCTCATGTTGGTTGTCGGAATTGAAGTAAAACGATTCGTCCGACATGAATGCTTTTTCATACAAAAATACTCGGGTCTTTAGGTCGCCCAATATTTGCTGCGCCACCGTATTACGATAGTTTTTGGTCAACAAATGGTGAAACTCCATATATGAATTAATGCGATCTAAAGGCTCTTCCGCTTCCTGAATACGCTTTTGTTGTATACGAAGGTTGGCAATGGTCTGTGTATCAAATACCGACTGTTCCAACGCAAGCACTTCTAGCTGCGCCACGATTTCATAGAGATTTTTTGCCTCATCATGGCTTAGTTCCTTCATAAAAAAACCACGGTTCGGGATGGCCTCAATGACATGCGATTGTTGTAATTGGGTCAACGCTTCACGAATAGGTGTCACGCTTACGTCCAAAGTACGTGCAAGGGCCGCTAAATTAACAGAGTCGCCGGCATTCAATTTACCTGCCCGCATTTGTTGAAGCAAATATTCCCGTACGCGATCTCTGACTATCATCTTTCTATTCATACTACTAAAATAGTATATCGTATACGATTCTGAAGGATATGGGTCGTGAAATACCGTGAATTCCCAATTCTTTTCGTCGATTTTTTTAAGTTTTATGCGGAAATGACGACCGAATTCAAAGCGAGACCACTCAAGTTTTAGTATATTGAGGAGCTATTGTCTATGAAAATGAGGAATTTAGGATGGTTACTATTGATGCCCTTGCAGCTCCTTTTTGGGCAGGCGCTGGAATGCACTCAGTTGTTCAACCCGGCGGATGGTGCTACAGACGTGCCGGTAACCACGCTTTTAGAATGGAGTCAGGTTACAAATGCTACTGGTTACCGCATCAATGCCGGTACCAGTTCGGGAGCACTTGATATATTTGATGGTTTGGATGTGGGCGATATTACGTCGTACGAATTTGCCAATCAGCTTCCTGCGGAAGAAGATATATACGTCACGATTATTCCGTACGATGACACTATGGAGAACCTGAGTTGTCCAGAAGTGGCATTTACTACAGGCAGACGTGTTTTGCCCTCTTGTACCGAAATTATAAACCCCCAAGATGGTGACGCATTGGTTTCGGTGACCGCGAACATTACTTGGATACGGGATTTTTCGGCGACCGGCTATTTCATGACCATCTATGAAAAAGACCCGGCCGGGATCCTTATTTGGGATATGGTCGATGTGGGCAACGGTACCAACGCCCAACCTCCGGAGTTTAAACCTAGAACGCGTTACTACGTAACTATCATCCCCTATAATGATGCAGGCGTAGCACCTGCCTGTGAACCTATTACATTTACGACTGGTGATCCGCTTCCGTTGCCCGATTGCGCCGAGTTAATAAATCCCTTGCCCAATGCCCGGCAAGTACCCTTGGATACCGATTTGGCTTGGAACTCCGTAACCGGGGTCGCCGGTTATATTCTTTCGGTAGGGACCGCTCCCGGAGGAGCAAATATCGTGGACAATCTGGATGTAGGCTTGGATACGAGTTATGACTTGCCGAACGACTTGCCCCTAGGCACGCGAATTTATGTACAGATTCGTAGTTATCAAGGAGCGCGTGAATCAGAAATCTGTCCACTCGTGTTTTTCGATACCTTTCGCCCCACCACAGATGGACTGGCCGATACAATCCCTAAGTTTTTTACGCCGAACAATGATGGAGCGAATGATTTTTGGAGTGTGGAAGCAGTGGAGGATTTAGAAATTAAAGACGTTTTCGTATTCGACCGGTATGGCAGGCTGCTAGTGCAACTAGGGCCGGGAGAAGCTTGGAATGGTACTTCCAATGGGAGAGCTTTGCCTTCCGGTTCGTACTGGTATTCGGTAGGGGTCCTTAACTTTCCACCTATCAAGGGGTATCTATTGCTAAAACGTTGATTATTTGCGGGGAACCTTCTTTTGATTTGTTTGTAAGGCAACTCGAAAAATAACCATTGTATTCTTTGCAACCATCATTTAGATCGGTGGTTCTTGCAGATGGTAAATAAACAGTAGATTTGTGTTGACCCAAAGTAAACCACTGGATGTCTATTAACAACTCAAATTGTGGCGGTATTGGCGCGGTACTTGTAGCATTTACACCTATTTTCCTGGAGGATATGAACGAGGTTTCGTTAATGAACCGTATCGATACGAAGTTCATTTGCAATAGAAGGGAGTTGGCTGCCATATTGGCCCGTGCTGCAGATGACTATGCAGTTTTAGAGATAGATGGTGTACGGATAATGGACTATAGAAACCAGTATTTCGACACAGAAAACAAACAATTTTACCTTGACCATCACAATGGTAAGAAAGACCGCTCAAAGGTGCGGATTCGAGAATACGTGGATTCTGGGCTTGTTTTTTTGGAGGTGAAGCGAAAAAACAACAAAGGGCGTACGCGAAAAACACGTAGTCGTATTCCAGCATTCCAAAAAATACTGTCAAAAGATGACCTAAATTTCGTAAACAAATTACTTCCCAAACAGGAAGAGTTGTTCCCGACATTGCAAAATAGCTTTCGGCGTATCACCTTGGTAAGTCAAAACAGTCGTGAGCGTGTTACCTTCGATTGGCAGTTGAATTTTAACAATCATGAAAAGAGTACCCGCTTAGAAGAATTGGTGGTCGCAGAGGTTAAACAGGCATCATATGACCCAAGTACTCCCATGTTTAAGCTCTTAAGGATGCATAGAATTATGCCCTACCGTATTAGCAAGTATTGTATTGGGATTAGCAGTCTGTATAACGATGTTAAAAGCAACCTTTTCAAAGAAAAATTACTACGAATCAATAAGATAACTACTGCCTAATGGAATTTTTAGAAATCCCGCTATACGACAACGATCTACTGAAAATGTTGTTTCGCTTTGGAATCAATATGTTTTTCCTAACAATTATAATTCGGTATTTGTACTACCCGGCTACCGAACGAAAAGACTACCTTTTTACCTACTACCTCATTAGTATTATTGTGTTCTTTATCTGTTTCGCACTTAAGAAATATGAAATAAATATGGGAATGGCCTTGGGCCTATTTGCCATATTTGGTATTATACGCTATCGTACCGATCCAATCGGTATCAAAGAAATGACCTATCTGTTCGTGGTAATAGGTATTTCGGTCATTAATTCATTGGCCAATAAAAAGTTAAGCTACGCAGAAATCATTTTGGGCAACTTATTGGTCGTAGGCGCCATCACGGTCATTGAGCGCTTTTGGCTGCTAAAGAATGAAGTAAGCAAGGAAATCATTTATGAGAAAATTGAGAACATACGACCGGAAAACCATGCGCAGTTAAAAGCCGATTTAGAGGAACGTACCGGGATTGAAATAAATAGGATCCGAATTGGGGATATTGATTTTCTTAGGGACACCGCTTCGATTACGATCTATTATTATGGCGACAAATCTAAAAGGAAGTAATACACCGGTATGAGGAACACATCTAAGGCGATCGGAATTGGCTTACTGCTACTTTTGGGAATCACCGTTCGAGCTCAAGACCGTGATTTTTTAAGTTGGAACGCCATTGAGTTGGGGTATGAACCATCTAAAAAATGGGATTTTCAACTAGAAGCACAACTACGCCTTAAGGACGATTTTTCGACAATAGATGAGTATTTTGGTCAATTTCAGGTCAATCGACGGATAGCGAAAGGTTTAAAGTTGGGTGTTGCGGTGCGATATGCTTTTGAAAATGACGACCAAGGGAGGCGCCAAGGAATTGAAAATCATTTTAGACATCATTTTGACGTTCGCTACCGAACCAAATTGGATAGGTTTACATTGCGTTACCGCATCCGTTATCAAAACAAAAACGAACTTGGGGTTGATGACCAGGCGACTAGGACCGTACGCCTTAAGACCGGGGTAGCGTATAATATCCGGCGTTGGAAACTTGACCCGTACGTAAACGGGGAACTCTTTAACCGTTTACAATCGGATGAGGAACGAAAACTTCGTTTTCGGGTCACCTTGGGAACCAGTTACAACCTTAAGAAAGCCGGTAAGATAGGAGCATATTATAGGGTGCAGAGCAGTTTCAATGAGGAAGCCCGTGGAATGCGTACCATATTAGGATTAAAATATAGCTACACCATCAAGTAATCCGCCGTTCTTCCCTTATTACATGTCATACAACGAAAAGAGGCGTTAAAAAAGACCCTTACCACACTAAACAATGCCATTGATCGTTTAGCTAGCAAAACCAAATAAAAAGTTACCTATGCGAAGTTTAGCAGTCAGTACAAAACGATTAATGGCATTGTGTTTCCTCTCAATGCTTGTTTTTTCATGTAGCAAAGATGCCGAAAACCCATTAGAGGTAAACGGTACCATTACTGAGACCGAAGTAAAAACCGTCTTGGATATCGATCAAGTCTCCGGAGTTACCGACCAGCTTGTAAATGAGATTTTTCAGGCAGGGGACTCGGCAAAAAATTTGAACCTAACAGATTGTTATCAAGCTGATTATACAGATACCGGTTTCAAGGTTACCTTTGAAAACTGTAGCGTTGATAATAGTGAAAATCTAAATGGGACTATTTCCGCTGTCTATGAAATTGGGATGAATACCTCCAATGTAGTGGTGACTTTTACCAATCTAATGGTCGGGGATATTGCCATTAACGGAACCCGTGCCTTTTCGTTCTCTTCAGAAAATACCGAAAATATTACCTTTAATATTACCAGTGATCTGGTCATAACAATGGCCGACGGTGCTGTGATTAAAGAAAAAGGAAACAAAGTGGTCGGAATTCTTTTTGATGGGAGTTTTGAGAACGGTGTGATTACTTTAGACGGACAGTGGACCGTTGAAGCGGATGGGAACACGTACGTGGTGGAAGTTACCTCTTTATTAGAAACACCGTTTGGTTGCACGTATGTATCCAAAGGAAGCATGACCTTGGCTAAAAACGGCCTACAGGTCTCTGTTGATTTCGGAGATGGTACCTGCGATGATATGGCGACTTTAACGTACCCCGACGGAACAACACAGGAGTACTCCTTAAACGATTAAGGAGCAACACCCATAAAAAAATGACCCTGTCCGGAATCGGATGGGGTTTTTTTATACCCTTTGGATTGGTATGGCGCAAGCCGGTTTTTTGTACATTGTAAAACAAATCTACCGTGCATAATAAAGCCAACCATGAAGAAAACAAAACGTTGTACACCACTATTCCTTTTACTGGCAGTTTTACTGTCCTTTGTATTGCAGGCCCAAAAAGATGTTTTTCAGGAGTTGGAGGAGATTGCCATCGTGGATCAAAAGCGAATGGTGCCCATGAGAGACGGTATCCGTTTGGCCACAGATATTTATCGTCCTAAGACGCCAGCTAAGGTTCCGATTATCTTTTCCCGAACCCCTTACAATTTCAATTCTTGGAGCGATGGGGAACGGCGTACCAGGACGGCCAAAACGGCCTTGAAAATGATTAAAAAAGGATATGCCTACGTGGTGCAAAATGAACGGGGACGCTATTATTCCGAAGGGGAATGGGATATTTTAGGAGTTCCGTTGACTGATGGATACGATGCCTTTTCTTGGATGAAAGACCAAGAATGGTCCAACGGAAAAATTGGAACACTGGGATGTTCTTCCACCGCGGAATGGCAAATGGCCGTCGCCGCTTTGGATCATCCATCGCATGCCGCGATGGTACCGCAAGGCTTTGGTGCCGGTATCGGCAGGGTAGGTGAGTTCTATGAGCAAGGCAACTGGTATCGGGGAGGTGTGGAGCAGTTGTTGTTCTTTTCATGGTTGTATGGGGTGGAGCACGATACATTCAAACCAAGAATTCCGGCCGGTGCCACCCAAGAAGATTTGATCCGTATTTCGCGCTTTTATGATTTGGCTCCTGAAAATCCCAAAGTCGATATGAAAGAGGCGCTTGCCCACCTGCCCTTACAAGATATTTTGCAGCATATTCATGGCAAAAGGGAGATTTTTGATAAAATGGTACGTCGAAAGCCGAATGATGCCGATTGGTATACGGGCGGCCTCTATCATGATACTATGGAAATAGGGGTGCCTAGTTTTTGGTTTGCCTCTTGGTATGATGTTTCCATAAGTCCGAACATTGCGCTTTTTAACCATGTTCGTACAAATGCTAAAGAGGCTAAGATTAGGGATAATCAATATTTGGTCATCGCACCAGTATTGCATTGCGCATATACAAGGGCTACCGAAAATACCATTGTGGGGGAACGCAGCGTTGGGGATGCCCGACTAGACTATGATACCCAAATTTTCGCTTGGTTCGATTTTTGGTTAAAAGGTATCGAAAATGACTTTAAGAAAAAGACCCCGAGGATTCAATATTATACCATGGGGAGCAATAGATGGCAAACAGCGGAAGAATGGCCTCCAAAGAAAGCAAAAATGACCACTTTTTATCTTAACAGTAACGGCGGCGCAAATAGCTTGTACGGTGACGGTCGTCTAAGTACGGATACACCGGGGACGGAAAATAACCCGGATAGCTTCCGTTATGATCCACAAAACCCGGTTTCTTCCTATGGCGGCAATGTTTGTTGCACCGGAAACGCGGTCAAGGGAGGTGCTTTTGATCAACAACAGATGGAAACACGCAACGATATCTTGGTGTATACCTCGGAACCGTTTAAGGAGGGAGTAGAGTTAAGTGGATTTATCGAGTCTACCCTATATGTTTCTTCAGATGCAAAGGATACCGACTTTACCGTCAAACTATTGGACGTATACCCTGATGGCCGTGCGTATAACTTGGATGAAACCATTCAAAGGGCTAGGTACCGCGAAGGCTATGAGAAAGAAGTGTTTATGAAAAAGGGAGCGGTATACAAGTTAGATTTGACACCGATGGCCACAAGTAATTATTTTAAAAAAGGACATCGCATACGAATTGAAATAAGTAGTAGCAATTTCCCAAGATTTGCAAGAAACCTAAACACCGGCGGTAATAATTATGATGAAAAAGAAGGGATAATCGCAACGAATACTGTACACCATTCCGATACCCGCCCGTCTCAGATAAGACTGCCCCTTATTGGTTATTGATTCGGTACAATCCTAAATTAAATAGCAAAGCGAAATGAATCGAACCTTGTTGGTATGCGGAATGCTAGTGTTGCTATTCAGTTCAGCTTCCGGGCAGGATATGGCTGAAAAACGCCGGCAACAGTTCGAAAATATCAAGAATTTGATTTGTAGTGGGGAGTTTCGTTTTGATGCGGTAAATGTAAAACCCAGAATAGGCCCCAGTATTGGCCTGGCCACGATCAACAATTACCTAGAAATTAAGAACGATTCTGTACAGGCTTACCTTCCTTATTTTGGGGAGGTTCGTATCGCGACCTACAATACGCAGGGTGCTATTCAAATGAACGATCTCCTAAGAGGTTTTCAAATTACGATCAAGGAAAAAAAGAGAAATATTCAGCTCCGATTTTTGGCCGGAGGCGCTGCTGGGGAACATCGGGTAATACTGCAAGTGGGGAGATCGGGCTGGGCAACGATGCAAGTGCGGTCTATGGCCCGCCCAACTATCTCATACTACGGTAGGATCAGGCCGTTAAGGACCTCGGATGTTTCCAAATAGACCGATTCACAAAAAAAGGCGCACCATGGGCACGCCTATCATTTTAATACCTTATCTAGGAAGGTTCTTTTGGTAAAGTCAAATTCCGAACCCGATGATTAGCGGTTGAAATTTCTATACTGTGCCCATTGGGCTCTTTTGCTACTTCTGAAGGTAGAGAAATACTGTCCTGATTTCGACTCTGTTGCCGTTTTTGTGATCGATGCTTTCATGTTGTTCGTTTTTAGATTGATGATTGATTGATTGATGATTGATTGATGCTGCCGGAACCCCGTGATTAGCGGTTGAAATTTCTATACTGTGCCCATTGGGCTCTTTTGCTACTTCTGAAGGTAGAGAAATACTGTCCTGACTTCGACTCTGTTGCTGTTTTTGTGATCGATGCTTTCATGTTGTTCGTTTTTAGATTGATGATTGATGATTGATTGATGATTGATGCTGCCGGAACCCCGTGATTAGCGGTTGAAATTTCTATACTGTGCCCATTGGGCTCTTTTGCTACTTCTGAAGGTAGAAAAATACTGTCCTGACTTCGACTCTGTTGCTGTTTTTGTGATCGATGCTTTCATAATGATTAGATTTTAGAGATTCGTACGTTTTCAATTTTTTGACTATGGAAGCGGTCAGTGTTCCAACCGAATCCTATTCTGAAATATATTTTGGGACGTTGTAAATGTGGATGTAAAGTTCTCATGATATAGTTGTTTATAAATGACTTACACTTAAAAGACGATGGAAGTTTAGAATTGTTACAGTACTATGCATAAAAAGGTACTATTTTGTTTTGTTTAACCCTCAAAACAATAAAAGTGGAGTAGGAGGTAACGTTTAAATAGCTGATTATCATTATTTTAAAATCATCTTCTTAGAAATGTTAAAATTATGTGAAAATTAGTGATCTGAAATGATTTTAAAAAAACCAGCGGGTATTTGGTCGAATTTAGATTCTGCTAAAGAATAAATAAGTGTAGAAATCGTTTGAACCTTTCGAACATTTAAACAACGTTCCAATGAAAAGTTCACCCTTCAAAATAACGCCAATAACACTTTATAGTGTTTGGCTATTTTCTTTGTTTGTACTTATTGGGTGTAGCACCGATGCAACGGAAGAAGCGGTAGTACCAGATTCGGAAATGAACGATGACCCTACTAAGGAGGATGACAAGGGAGATGAGTTGGACGGTGGGCAAGAAGAACCGGACATACCCGATACAGGTGCGGTAACTTTTGAGAACGGATTTGTTTTAAATGAGTCAAGATCGCTGACGAACCTGGTACTTTCAGATGAAGAATATACCAAGTTTATTACTGGGGAAGGGGATTTAAAAATGGTTTCTCAAAAAGCGTATGAACATATGAACGATGATTTTGATTTTATCATCATCCTTTCCGTTGAAGAGATCCAACCGAACGACTTGTTCTATGGAAGGGCTACCCCGGTTCAGAATACAGTACAGGGCTTAGGAAGTACTATATATGACCTAAGCGGCAATTATGGTTCCGACGGGAGATTGAAGGCCATTATCTATATGCCACGGGTCGAATACATCCGAAATGGCCCTTTCCTACATGAGATAGCCCATTCATGGGGCAATAAGGGATTTATTCCTTCTACGGTAGGTGGCCATTGGGGATATGCGAGTACCGCCGGGCAGCTGGGAGGTTTTGACGAACTGGTAGATTTAGGCAATGGTACCTATAAGGGACGGTTAAATGATCGAGACGGTTTTGGAACTTTTGCCAACGGAGGTAATTCAATTGTGTATGGGAACTTGGAATTATACCTGATGGGCCTCATAGGTCCGGATGCGTTGGAATCTGTTCAGGTTGCTATCAATCCGGAACGGGGTTCCGGTACAGGGGAGTTTACGGCAGAAGCAATCGAGGTGTATACGCCTGAAGCCTTGATTGCGGAACATGGCCCTCGAATACCTTCGGTAATGGATTCGCAAAAAGATTTTACGGCGCTTGCGGTGATTATATCCAAAGAACCTATCAGCGCCGAGGAAATGACCACAATAACCACTAATCTTGATAATTTTTCCCAACAAGGCGCCCCGGATGCTTCCTGGGGAGCTTTGAAAAATTTCTGGATGGCTACCCAGGGCAAAGCTACTTTTAGTTTTCAAGTACAACAACAGACCCTGCGATAAAAAAAGGATCGGTTATTTAACCCGTTTCGTATCGAGATGCCAATGTGAATGCCTAATATTGTTATTTCAAATAGCAGTAATCGGGGCATGGCAAAACTTCACAATACCACACTGGTCGTAGCGGCATTTTTTTCCATTTATGTGATATGGGGCTCTACCTATCTTTTGAACAAGATTGCGGTGGCAGAGTTGCCACCATTTATGCTGGCTTCTATTCGTTTTATATGTGCAGGCCTTCTTATTTTCATCCTTTGCAAGATTCTAAAAATACCCATCGCAATCACAAAACTGCAATTTCGAAACACGGTCGTGGCAGGCTTCTTGTTCCTCACCTTTGGTAACGGGGTCGTCGTATGGGCACTAAAGTATGTCGACACGGGGTTTGCAGCTTTGGAAATTTCGGCTCAGCCACTGGTTATTCTTCTAATGATGCGATTCTTTCAGGGGAAGAAAATTCAACCCATGTCGCTCATCGGGGTAGTTTTGGGCATCGTGGGAATTTATTTATTGGTAAGTCAGCAAGAAATTATCAGTAAGGAAAATTCTGTTCTAGGAATGTTGATGATTTTTGCCTGTATGATCAGTTGGGGGTATGGGAGCCTTTTCGTAGGGAATGCGGAATTGCCCAAGAATTATTTCGTAAATACTGGATATCAGATGTTTACGGCCGGTATTCTATTGCTGGTCGCTAGTCTATTCTTTGGCGAAGACTGGTCTTTACCTACCCAGTGGAGTACAAAGGTACAATACACGATGGTCCTGTTGATCGTATTTGGAAGTATCGTTGCTTTTACCTCTTTCAACTACTTGTTACGCAAAGTTTCTCCGGAGAAGGTGGCGACCTCTACCTATGTGAACCCGATAATAGCCCTTGTACTTGGATGGTATTTTCTAAACGAAACAATTACGACCCAATCTATTGCAGCAGCGGCCATTCTCTTAACAGGGGTGTATTTCATTAACACCACTAAAACATTTGGCAGGTCGGCGAGAGCACTTAAATGAAAGGGCGGTTATTCCTTATCCAATTCTTCCAACAACCGGTCATAGGAGTCAATGGTCGTATACAAACGCCCGCCAAGATTAATAATGGGTTCTTCGATCGTGTCCAATGGTCTTGCAAAGGCCCCCTTCAATTGGTCTTTGATTTCAGGGTTTTCTGCCAATCTAATAGTTTTAAAACGGTAATTACTTCCTTCCAAAGGCTGGGTAATGCTATCGCATTGCAAGCACGCCTCGGTAACATATACCGTTATAGACTTTTTAGGGTTGATCTTTATACGTTTGTAGTCTACTTTCAGAGCCCTTCGCGACAAACTATCGTTTACCACTAGATCATAGGTGTAGTTTGGTTTCTTTCCTCTGGTCGGTACAATAACCTTTAAACGTACTTTTGTAGCGCCGGGCACTCTTATAAGACGTGGTCTCGCCTTACTTTGACGAAAATTGGTGCCTTTTATGGTAAGCATTACGTCATAATCTTGTTCCGTTTCATTAAGGGCGTAAAAAGCCAAACGGTTCGGAATGTCCTCGGTAACTATTTTAATGGGGCCTTTCTGGGCATTGGCTTGGAAACTGGCGAGCAGGGCAAGCAAGAGTAGTTTTTGTATCATATGCAATGTTTCTCGAACCCGAAAGATAATCAATTCTTGATATCGTCTTAAAAAATAATACCCAAATAGCCTATTCATTCGATAAAAGGACCATTTCGTCTATCACCTGTCTTTACAGTAATAGTTTAAGATAATTTTATAAGGGCCATGAAGCGGTAGATCGTATCTTGTGAACATGAACGCACGACCAAACCTGGTAGTAACAGCCTTTCTATTTTTAAATGCTTTTTGTACCCTGGCCCAGTATACAAAGGAAGACTGGAAAGAGCGCGATTTATGGATGCGCGTACCAACCCTTTTTGAATTGGCAGAAATAAGGGAAGGAGATCAAGTGGCCGATATTGGCTGCCACGAGGGCTATTTAACCTTCCATTTGGCAAAACAAGTAGGAAATACGGGCAAAGTTTTCGCGGTAGATGTACTGGAATACCGTCTCAACGCGCTCAAAACCCAATTAAAAGAAGGTGAAATAGACAATGTGGAGGTCGTCTTAGGAGACGAGGACGACCCGAAACTTTTTGATAATAGCTTGGATGCGGTTTTGTTGGTAGATACCTATCACGAAATTGAGCGGTATCAGAAAGTACTGGCACATATAAAAAAGGCCTTAAAACCCTCCGGAAGATTATTGGTACTGGAAAAACTGAAGGAGGCCCATAAACATAAAGATAGGAGTGGGCAAGCAAGTGCCCATACCTTATCTATCAATTATGTGAAAGAGGAGTTGGTACAAGCCGGCTTTTCCATAAACAAGGAGGTGACCCATTTTGGCACCTGGAATTATGAAAAAGAAAAGCAAATGTGGGTTTTGGTAGCTTTAAAAGATTAAAAATAGGTGCTTTAAGTAGTTTTAAATAAATGATTGCTTAAATGGTTATTCCAATTCATCACAGGTGTAGTTATGGGATTTCATGAGGGCCATAATAGATGTCACGATGCTTCGGCCACTCTCGACCCGAAGGATGCGGTCGCAATCTTCAAGGTCAAAGTTCCATTTCCCGTTGGGGGGAATCAGCTGGTCTAAATAAGGACTTAGTTGCTGTATTTCGTCCGCTTTATTTACGGAGGTTTTGAAAACAAGTACGGTGTTCATTTACTATTTTTTTAGTGGATTGTTTTTGTTAAAAATCGGGCGCTGTTATACCAAGACTTTCTAGATAAACAAAGGCTTGCCCACGATGGTGAACTTCAGTGTCTATAAGATAGAAAATGGCTTCATACACTTTGCATTCGTTTAAACTCCAAAAAGGGATGGTTTCATGAAAACGTTCTAAGGAAAGTTCATCCCAATTTTCATTGATCAATAAGGTGGTTTCATCCCATAAAGACAATAGTCTTGCTTTGGTATGGTTGAGTGCAATCATATGAGGCCGATTGGTGCGTGTCGCAGGTACAATAGTATGTACTGCCAAGGTTGAAATGGTCACAAGGTCCTGGACCATTTCCGAGAAAGGACGCAAGCTACCAATACAATGATTATAGAGCGCTTCTTGCGGAAAAGCCTCAATGACCCGTCTGGTACGTGCCCTGTGCCCTTGCCAATGGATCAATAGTTCAGAGGGGTGGATCACATACCGTATGGATTTCATGGCCGCTACCGTTTTGTAATGATAGATCATGTTAATTTTTTTTGTTCGAGTACAAAGGTAAAGTCAGGTGGTGACAGCTGCATGTCAGTAGAAAAAAACGGACTCCCTTTTTTTAACCGAGAACGATCAACACTCCCCTCTAAGAATATTTTATGGGTTTTGATTTATTTTTAAAGCTGTTGACAACAGGTTGTCATACTCAGGTACGTTCTTTGCATCAAACATACCTGGACGATGGACAAGCGCCGCTTGAAATATGGTAATAACTTCCGGTTGAAGTCCTATCTTTGGGAAATATGCCTTCAGTTTATGGGAGTGGACACAGTAAAACGGTTCGATAGGATCGTAGCGATATTGATTCAGCTACAATCAAAAAAGGTGGTCAAAGCACAGGAGTTGGCCGAGCGCTTTCAAGTAAGTCTTCGTACCATCTATAGAGACATACGCACTTTAGAAAGTTGTGGCGTGCCCATTCTTGGAGAGGCCGGACTGGGCTATACCATTATGGAGGGGTATCGTTTGCCCCCAATCATGTTTACGAGGGAAGAGGCGGGCAGTTTTATTGCCGCGGAGAAGTTAATGCAGGGCTTTAGCGATAAATCGCTTGGTTCACACCATGAGTCTGCCATGTTCAAAGTTAAGTCGGTTTTAAGGGGCAGGGAAAAAGATTGGATAACCGCCTTGGAGTCGCAAATTGTTATTGATCCTGCCCAGGTACTTTTTAATAAGGACGTTCCCAATGCGTTGGAAGTGCTTTTTGAGAGCATCGCAGAAAAAAGACAGGTGTACCTTCGTTATGCTTCCTTGAGGGAAGAAGCACCTACCGACCGGGAAATAGAACCTGTTGGTATTTTTAATGAAAACAACTATTGGTATGTGCTGGGATATTGTCATAAACGTGCCGATTATCGCCAATTCCGTACAGATCGTATTCTAAGGATACGGCACACCCAAAGGAAGTTTACGCGTGAACATGGAAGTCTAGACGATTATCGGTACAAAGCTCCTGAGTCTGCCAAAACAAAGGTGCGTATTTTGGTACACAGTTCCATAGCGCGTTACATTCGAGGGGGCAGCGCCCGCTATGGTTTTGTTTCCGAACAGAAACGGGGCAAGCAAATAGAAATGACCTTTATGAGCAGGGACATTGAGAATGAATTTCCAAGATGGTATTTAATGTTCGGCGATTATGCACAAATACTGGAACCGACACGGCTTAAAGAACGGGTTTTGGCTCTGTTGAAAAAAACAGAATCAAAGTTAATGAGTTGAATTTGCCTACAATGCATCGGTATAACCGTGTTTTTTGAAACCAACTATACTCTTTTTGTCCTTCCATGTACAATCTGTCGATTATATTCTAAAAAATGCAACGGAAGTAGTATCTTAGTACCGATTTAAGGTAAGAGGGTTGAGACCCAATAGTACGATCATTCTGGCTAAATTTAAGTGAACTTCAGTTTCATTGTTTCATTCCATTGCATTCGTTCAGTATATTCAATCCTTTCCTTCGCTAACAGATTAATTTTTAAAAAGCAAACGAATGGCAAAATCACAGCAGACGTATAACAAAACCGAAAAGGAAAAACAGAAGCGTAAAAAACGAGAGGAAAAACAAAAAAAGAAAGAAGCGCGTAGAGCAGAAGCCAAAGAAAATGGTGGTGGTATACCGTTGGCGTATGTTGACCAATATGGCAACTTAACGGATACTCCTCCGGATCCGTCCGAAAAAATAGAGATTGAGGCAGAGGACATTGTTTTGGGAATTCCCAAGAAAGAGGAGGGAGATGAGGAAGCTTTTGATCCTGTAAGAAACGGAAAAGTATCCTTCTTCGATCATTCCAAAGGGTTTGGATTTATAATCGATTCCGAAAATAATGAGAAATACTTTTGCCATGTCACCGGTTTGATCGATGAGATCACAGAAAATGACAAAGTGAGCTTTGAACTAGAAAAGGGTGCGCGCGGTATGAATGCCGTTCGTGTCAAGAAAATTTAGGGCTTTACACTTTGGTGGAAGTAATGGCAACGCTAAAAAGTCATTACAAATGAGGTGCTCTTATTCGGAACGGAATGTACCTTCATGCTTCCTCCATGCAAATGCATTATTTGTTTTGATAAACTAAGGCCAATTCCGGTTCCGGTGGTCTTGGTGGTAAAGAATGGAACGAATATCTCATCGATAAGATCAGCCGGTATTCCAGGGCCATTGTCCCAAACTTCCAAGTAGTTTTTTTCACTAAGGGTAGTGCCGGCCGTAAGCCGTACTTTTCGATCGGGCAAGGCTCCTATCGATTGAATTGCATTTTTACTTAAGTTGACCAAAATCTGTGCGATTTGTTTTTCGTCAATGTACAGTTCCAACCCTTCAATAATTACTTCTGTTTCAAATTGAATAGTACTTCCAAGATTTTCCTGGTTCATTAAAATCTGCACTTTTTCAAGCAAGCGTTCCGCTGAAACAAGTGTTTTATCCGGTTTGGGCAGGCTTAAAAAACTTCGGTATGATTGTACGAAGGCCATTAAATCACCTCCCTGCTCTTTAATTACTTGAAGGCCTTTTACGGTATTGGAAATATGCTCTTCCTTGAATTCTTCCAATGAAACCAGTCCCGTTGTCCCTTTGTAATATTTAAGAATTGATTCGGAAATTGAGGTGATAGGGGTAATTGTATTCATTATTTCGTGGGTAAGTACACGGATCAGGCGAACCCAAGAATCCGTTTCTTTTTCATCCAACTGCTTATGAATGTCCTGAACCACCGTCAATAGAAGCGGTTTTTCGTCGACCGTAACGGCCGTGGCTTTTACGTACAGTTGTTTGTTTTCTCGTTCATTGGTTAGTTGAAATGTGGTACTCTCAAATGGTTGTAATTCTGCAAAAAGTTCGTAGAGTTTAGGGTCGATTTGGTTGAACTGCTTTACATGGTTCAGCGGGTGATAGTTCAATAACCTTTCCACGGTTTCGTTTGCAAAAAGTATGTGACCCTTTGGATTGATGGTCAGGATACCAATGGCCGCTTGCTTAATGATTTCCTGATAGTATTGCTCTTGTGCCTCTTTTTTTAGATGGATTTGCTGGATCATGCCGTTCAGGGTGTTCAGGCTATGGTTGAGCTCTTTCAAGGATTTAACGCTCAGTTTTTCGGGAAAACGAAGCGTAAAATCTTCGTTTTTAATGGCATCAAAGAAGTAGGCTATCTTTCGGTTTGTTTGGTTGATGTACTGTATCAGAAATACGGTTTGGAGAATTAAGAGGAATACCAAAAAAGCCGCCAAAATATAGCGCTCCGTAAAAAATAGAAAAGCGATTCCCAGAGCGGCGGCGGTAATAAAGACAATACGAAAAATAAGTTGGATGTAAATATTGCGACTTACCATTTGTGAGAGAAATATGTTTAGAAAACTATTTTTTAAAACCTTTTGGAACCAATAACAGCGGCTTTCCGATCATGCGTCATTTGTCCTTTTTTTTCATTTTATTATAAAGTGTTTGGCGCGAAATACCCAATTGTTCAGCTGCGGCACTATAGTTGCCCTTATGTTGTTCAAGTGCATTGGCGATCATCAATTGTTCCATTGCTTCCAAGGTATTGGGCCCTGTTTCGAGGTTTACCGGTATCTTGGAGTTGAGCAAGAAATCTGCTGGCTTTAGCACATCTTCTTCCGATAAAATGACCGCCCGCTCTACCGTATGCAACAGTTCCCGAACGTTACCGGGCCATCCATAGTCATTTAACTTCTCCCTTGCCGGTTGATTGATCCGAAGTCCCTGTTTTGCGTATTTGTTGATAAACTTGTTCAGATAGAAATCCGCTAGGACCAAAACATCGCCCGCCCGCTCGCGCAGGGGCGGCACCTCTACACGAATCGTGTTGATGCGGTACAGTAAATCTTCCCGAAAAAGCCCTTCCACGACCATCTTATCCAAATCTACATTCGTAGCACATATAAGTCTAATGTCGACGGGAATCGGTTTGTTCGACCCCACGCGTACGATGGTTTTGTTTTGAATGGCCGACAAAAGCTTGGCCTGTGACTGAAGCGATAAATTTCCGATTTCATCTAAAAACAAGGTTCCGGCATTCGCCGCTTCAAACTTACCGGCCCGGTCCTCTTTGGCATCGGTAAAAGAACCCTTAAGGTGACCGAACAGTTCACTTTCAAAAAGGCTTTCGGATATAGAACCCATATCCACCGATATAAACACTTCGTTTGCCCGTACCGATTGTTGGTGTAATTCACGGGCGATCAGTTCTTTCCCTGTGCCGTTTTCCCCTGTAACGAGGACATTCACATCGGTCTTGGCAACTTTGTTTACCAGTGTCAATACTGAACGCAGCGCCTTCGAATCGCCAATTATATGGGTGCTGTTCTGGTTGATTACCTGCTTTAAATGATTCTCCTTTTGCTTTAATTTGCTTATTTCCGCCTGGGATTTACGAAGCTCATAGGCCGATTTTACGGTTGCGAGTAATTTATCGTTGTTCCAGGGTTTCAAAACAAAATCGGCTGCCCCTTCTTTCAGCGCTTTCACGGCCAGATCAACTGCACCATAGGCCGTCATCATAACGACCGAAGTGTGCGGCGCCTTCTTTTTAATTTCCCGCAGCCAAAACAAACCTTCATTCCCGGTATTTACACCAGCGGAGAAATTCATGTCCAAGAGGACGATGTCTTGCTCGTTCAAGTTTTTAAAGGAAGAAATTTGGTTGGGATTTGATAAAGTGGTCACTTTCTTATATTCAAATTGTAAAAGAATCTCCAAAGCGCTCAATACACTTTTGTTATCATCGATTACCAATACTTTTGCGTCTACCATAATAGGTATCTTGTTTTTAGGTTGTTAAAACTACGATTTGAAGTTAGAAATTGCTATTCAGTGTCCATTTTTTTGACAGTATCTGTAAAACTATTTGACAAACTGTGCCTTGTTTTAAAAAGCTAATTAGCGTAATTGTTTGATTGTTAAAATATTACATTCTTGGCACAGCTATAGTATACCAATTGGCATACCAATATGAATATGAGTCAAAAATTTAAAATCATCGCTATACTTTTTTTTCTTGTGCATGTAGGAATAAAGGCGCAGGACAAATGGACATTGGATGATTGTATTGCATATGCACTTTCACACAATCTGCAGTTAAAAGATTTTGAATACAACAGTGATTCAGGGAAGGAAACCTATCGGCAATCTATTCGATCGTTGCTCCCAAGCATTCAGGCATCTTCGAACTATGTAATTAATTTTGGTAGAAGTACCGATCCATTTACAAACGATGTTGTTACGACCGATTTCTTCTCGAACAACTATTCGTTGGATGCCTCGATAGACCTCTTTCAAGGGTTTCAAAAAATCAACGCCATCAAAGCTTCCAAATTTTTGTACAAAGCAACGAAAGAAGAGGCCCTACACCAAAAATACCTCTTATCTTTTCGGGTAATGCAAGCATTTTATGATATTCAGTTCTTTCAAGGGTTAGTGGCCATATCAACCGAACAATTGGCGGTATCACAGGCAAACTATGACCTGGTTAAGAGGCAAGTGGAACTTGGGGTCAAAGCAGGGGCCGATCTCTATGAGGCCGAATCCCTTTTATTGACCGATAAGTTGAATCTAACCCAAAGTGAGAATCAATTAGGGCTTGCAGAATTGACCCTTGTCCAGGAAATGAACTTGGAAAACACCGAGCGTATCAACATTCAAACGATTCTTTTGGAAAAGGACACCATTACCACGAACGTGGAGGTGCAATCGGAAGCGATTTATGGGGTGGCAAGAAATTTTATCCCCTTATTAAAAGCGCAAGAACTTCGTGCAAAGGCAGCAAAAAAGCAAATTGCCGTGGCCCGAGGAGATTTGTACCCGTCGCTTTCTATGTTCGGTGGTGTTGGAACCGGCTATTTCGAAACAACTATTGATACCGCCTCTGGGAAAACCATCCCTTTTAGGAACCAATTTCGAGACAATACCTTCCAGGCCATAGGACTGTCGTTGCGTATTCCGATTAGCAACGCATGGGCGGGGAGATCTGCTGTAAAACAGCAAAAAATAGAACGATTACGGGCAGAAAATAATTTGGAAATTCAAGAACAGGTATTGTACCAAACCATTCAAAACCTGGTACAGGAATACAAATCGTTACAGTCTGAGTACGACCAAAGTTCCCAAAAGGTGGAAGCCCAGAACCTGGCATTTACCATTGCCCAAAAAAGATATGAAAAGGGCTTGATCAATGCACTGGAACTTTTTACGGCGAAAAACCTATTTGCGAATGCCCAAAATGAAAATTTACAAGTACGATTGAGAGCCGAAATCAATAAAAGTACCCTTGATTTTTATCGTGGACTACCGGTTTTCAATATAGGGGCAACAACACCTTGATACATTAATTTTGGAATAACTATACTTTAAAAAGTAGCTAAGAAATGGATATACAACTCGAAAAGAAAAAAGGATTACGGCCCAAACATTACGGGTATATAGCGCTTGGCCTATTATTGGTATTTGCAGGATATCAATTGCTTTTTGGGAACTCGGTGTCGACCTTTCGTACTGAGAAAGACAAACTCTCAATAGCGGAAATTACCCAAGGTAAGTTTGATGATTACATTACGATCAACGGAAATGTAGCACCCATTTCTACCATTTATATGGATGCTTATGAAGGCGGACGTGTGACCGAAAAATTGATTGAAGAAGGGGCTACCGTGAAAAAGGGAGATATTATCTTGAAACTGGAAAACATGAATCTTTATGAGCAGATTCTTGCCAGTGAAAGTAATTTGGCCTTGAAACAGAATGATCTTAGGTCTACCAAGCTAACCTTTGATTCACGACAGGTAGAGGGGCGAAAATCACTTGCTACGGCAAGCACGGATCTTCAAAAGCTAAAGCGAAATTTTGAACAAAATGAAGCACTGTATAAAGATGAGCTTATTTCCAAAGAAGATTATTTGGTTTCCAAAGAGAATTATGAACTTTCCCAAAAACAGTATGAGATAGTAAAGTTACAGACCGAACAAGATGACCAGTTGCGAAAAACTTCCCTTACCGGTCTGGATACCGACTTAAGTCGAATGCAAAAGACATTGGGGATGGTATACCAGCGATTGGACCATTTAAATGTACGCGCTCCGGCAGATGGTCAATTGGGTTTTTTAGATGCCGAAATTGGACAGAGTATCGCCCAGGGCCAACGAATAGGCCAGATAAATGTACTCACTGATTACAAGATCGAAGCCACCATAGATGAGCATTATATAGATCGTGTGATCAGAGACTTGACGGCGATATTGGAACGGAATGGTACCGACTACCCCTTACGGCTTCGCAAGGTGTACCCGGAGGTACGGAATGGAAAATTCAAAGTTGACCTGGTGTTTACCGATAAAAGACCTGAGACGATACGAACCGGGCAGAGCTATAACATTAAACTCCAACTGGGAGAGTCGAGTGATGCGCTGTTGTTACCGAAAGGAAGTTTTTTCCAAAGTACCGGCGGGCAGTGGATCTATGTCGTGGATGCCAACGGGGGAGAGGCGCTTAGACGACCTATTCGAATCGGAAAACAGAACTCGCGTCACTTTGAGGTCTTGGAAGGTCTCGACGCAGGAGAAAAAGTAATTACCAGTAACTATGACAGTTTTGGAGATGCCGAAAAAATAGTACTAAAATAGCGCACTGTAACAACAAGAAACATCAGATATCTTTTAACAGCATATAAGCACCATTTAAATTCAATCAAGAAATGATACAAATACAAGATCTAAAAAAGAGTTTTAGAACCGAGGAGGTGGAGACCTTGGCCTTGAACAATGTCAACCTTAAGGTTGAGGACGGGGAATTTGCCGCAATCATGGGGCCTTCTGGTTGTGGTAAATCTACCCTTTTGAACATCATCGGGATGCTCGATAATCCTACCGAAGGGAGCTACCAATTTGCGGGCCATGAGGTTGGAGGTTTAAAGGAACGCCAGCGTACCGAACTTCGAAAGGGAAACCTGGGGTTTGTATTTCAAAGCTTTAACCTGATCGATGAATTAACGGTATTCGAAAATGTCGAATTGCCCTTGATTTATCTTAAAATGGGGAAATCGGAACGGAAAGAAAAAGTAATGAAGGTGTTGGAGCGCATGAAAATTGCCCATCGTGAAAAACACTTTCCACATCAGTTATCCGGGGGGCAACAACAGCGCGTCGCCATTGCAAGGGCTGTGGTAACCAATCCCAAATTAATATTGGCAGATGAGCCCACTGGAAACCTTGATTCAAAAAATGGTATCGAGGTGATGAACCTGCTTACCGAACTGAATCAAGAGGGCACTACCATTGTGATGGTGACCCACTCTGATCGAGATTCGCATTATGCCCATAGGGTCATCAACCTGTTTGACGGGCAGGTGGTGACCGAAAGCCAGAATAGGGCTTTGGGGGCCACCGTATAAACGTCTGTCTTTCAATCAAGCAGATGTAGTAGAGTTTATTCATCAAATCAAAATTTTCATCACCCGTCACCGACGGTCATCAAAAAACGAACGGATATGTTTAGGAACTATGTGAAAATAGCTTGGAGGAACCTCTTAAAACGCAAGGTGTTCACCGCGATCAATGTGGTAGGACTTGCCCTTGGTTTTGGCAGTAGTATTCTGATCTATCTATTTCTAAGCCATCATTTATCATTTGACAATTTTCACGCGAATGGTGACCGTATCTACCGCTTAAATACCGAACAGCACCGAGAGGACATTGAGTTCGATGCCAGCGTGCCTCCGGGTTTTGCAAAGGTGTTTAGAGAAGAATACGGGTATGCCGAAAAGGTAGCCCGCATCGTACGCCAGGAGGATTTATTAATCGATTTTGAAACAAATGGTAACCGTAATAAGCTAAAGCTCGAAATTGGCTTTGTGGAGAAAGACTTCTTTGATATTTTTAGTTTCGAACGTATTGCAGGGGAAGGCGCTATGTTAGACGCTCCCAACACCGCCATCCTTACCGAGCGTTTGGCGATGACAATGTTCGGAAAAACCGACGTGGTCGGGTCTACTTTTGTGTTGGAAAATGACAAGGCAATTGAAGTGATCGGGGTGCTCAAAGATTTGCCCAAGGCAAGCTTTCTCGACATTCAACTTTTTGTTTCTTACCAAAACTTGGAGGACTTTTTTAATTTTGCCGCTGGTGAAAGTTGGTCGGGTATTTCTACCAATTTACAATGTTTTGCCCTCTTGAATCCGAATCAGGATGTTGCGGCTATAGAAGCGAACCTTTTAGGGCTTTCCGATAAACACCGACCACCGGGTACTAGCGAACATGTATATCGGCTTCAACCCCTTTCGGATATACATTTGAACAGTACATACGGCGGTATAGACCCCACATTGCTATGGGTTTTCGGAATCATTGGTTTCTTTTTGATAACCATTGCCTGTATCAACTTTATAAACATCTCTACTGCCCAAGCTTTTTCGCGATCAAAAGAAATTGGGGTGCGCAAAGTACTTGGAGGCTTCAAAAGGCATCTTTTTTGGCAATTTATGTCTGAGACCTTTGTGATTAGTCTTTTTGCCTTGGCATTGGGCGTTGCTTTGGCCATATTGTTCTTACCGGCCTTTAATCATCTGTTTCAATTACAGCTTAGTGCAACGAGCTTGATAGACATACGCTTTATGGGTTTGATGTTAGTGTCGCTTATACTGGTGGCATTTTTATCGGGGAGCTATCCCGGAATTCTACTTTCTCGTATACTGCCGGTTTTGGCATTGAAAGGAAAATTGAAACAAAATGACACCGGGGGAGTGAATACCAGAAGGGTGTTGGTCATCGCCCAATTTATCATTTCCATTACCTTGATCGCTTCCAGCAGTATCATTGCAAAACAAATCGACTTTGCCATCAACGCGGATCTAGGGTTCGACAAGGAGTCGATCGTCATGTTGTCGATTCCTGCCGAAATAGAGCCGGTAGCCCTAAATAGCTTAAAAGACCGCTTTAAACAGCTTCCGAACGTGGTACAAACTTCTGCTTGCCTTAGTAGCCCGGGAGCAGCTGAAAATAATTGGGGCACCGGTGTTAAATACCACAATCGCCCCGAAAAAGAAGAATACAATATAGTGGCTAAAATTGGTGACGAGTCGTATCTCGAAACCTTCGGTGTAACCTTGCTCGCCGGTAGGAATTTTTTCCCTGCGGACTCCATAACCGAAGTGTTGGTGAACGAAAAATTCACCAAAAAATTAGGATTGGGGAACTATGAAGAAATTATTGGGAAGCGAATAGAGGTAAACGGTGCAGACTTTATAGCTACGGTAGTCGGCGTAGTTGGGGATTTTCATGATCAAGATTTCACCCAGGATATCAGTCCCGCCTTTATTGCCGCAAACCCTAATTGGTATGGAGAAATCGGTGTAAAAATTACGGGCGCCAACACCAAGGAAACCTTGGCCCAAATTGAAAAGGAATGGTCCGAAACCTTCTCAAATCACATATTTGACTATCGCTTTTTAGACGAACGCGTGGCCGAAGCCTATGAAACGGAACAACAGTATCTGTCCTTGTCAAAAGTATTTTCGGGCTTGGCTATTTTTATTGGCTGTTTGGGGCTCTATGGCCTGGTACTCTTCTTTGTAGGGCAGCGTACCAAGGAAATAGGAATTCGAAAAGTACTGGGCAGTACGGTGAGTGATATTTTACTGTTGTTCTCAACCGATTTTATAAAACTTATTCTGATATCTGGTGTAATTGCCACTCCGGTATCATGGTACTTTATGAACAACTGGCTGCAAGGGTATGCTTATCGGACCGAAATACATTGGTGGCATTTTGCACTGGCTATTTTCACAATAATGGGAGTTACCCTTTTGACCATCGGGTATCAAACACTCAAGGCCGCCACCACAAACCCGGTAAAAAGTTTACGCTCGGAATAAGGAATTGAAAATCAATCAAAAACAAATCAATCATGTTTAAAAATTATCTAAAAATCGCTTGGAGAAACCTCATGAAGAACAAGGGGTATTCTGCTATTAATATAGGGGGGCTGGCCATCGGCATGGCTTGTTTCTTAATGATCGCCATGTTCATAAAACATGAACTCTCGTACGATAACTATCATGAAAATGCCGATAACATTTATCGGGTAGCGCATCATTACGACGATAACGATAAACAAAGCACTCAAATTTGGGGAAATGCACCGGTTGCGGATGCCTTGAAGGCGGACTTCCCCGATGTTTTGGAGACCGTGCAATTCTCAGGTAGATCAGAGGTGTTGTTGAACTATCAGGAACGAAAGTTCCAAGAGGATAATTGCTTTTATGTAGACGAAACCGTATTTGAAGTGTTCAGTTGGCCTCTTTTGTCGGGTAATCCGGAAACCGCTTTGGCTGCACCCTATTCGGTAGTATTGCCCGAACGTACCGCTAAAAAATACTTTGGAAACCAAGACCCCATGGGGAAAACCATAGAAGGGGTTGGGGGAAGGGCCGATGATGGGACCTATACGGTTACAGGAGTCATGAAAGATTTGCCGTCTAATTCACATTTGAAGTTCGATGCTTTGTTTTCCATGTCCTCCTTTTATCAGACGCGCCCGGATATATTCGACTCTTGGGGCTATGTAGATTTCTATACTTACTTTGTTGCGCATGAAAGTTTTGACCCTGCAGCGTTCCAGACAAAGATACCCCCGTTTTTAGAGCGGCACGATGCATCTAGTGAAGAATACTATTATAGTCTGAGTCTAGAGCGGTTAAAAGATGCCTATTTAAATTCAAAAGCAGCTCGTCAACCAGGGGTGACCGGTAGCCTTTCGAACATCTATATTTTCGCAATTATCGGTCTTTTTATTCTACTGATCGCTTGCATCAATTTTATGAACTTGGCCACCGCTCGATCCATGGAACGCGCAAAGGAAGTGGGTATTCGAAAAGTCATAGGGGCCGATAAGAAAGGACTTATTTATCAATTTTTTGGTGAGTCTTTGGTGATGGTCGTTTTTGCCTCCGTTATCGGACTTTTCATCGTAAGTCTTTGCCTTCCCTGGTTACGCGAATTGACCGGGAAAGATTTTACCACTACCGATGTCTTTAACCTACCCACAATGGGTATTTACATTCTTACCGCCTTGTTGACAGGAACATTGGCCGGTAGTTATCCGGCCCTTGTGCTATCGGGTTTCACTCCCGTAAGCGTTTTGAAGGGAGTCTTCAGGGCATCGCCAAAAGGGGCTCGCTTACGACGCGGACTGGTTGTTTTTCAATTTAGTCTTTCCATTGCATTGATCGCCAGCACTGCCATCGTATATTCTCAAATGGGCTTTATGCTCAATAAAAATTTGGGATTTGACCGGGAACAAATGCTCGTAATCGATTTTAACCACGATTTTGATATCATCTTGAGCATGGAAACGATCAAAGAGCAATTTTTGGCCCTGCCAGAAGTGCGTTCTGTGGCTTCATCCCGAAGCGTTCCGGGAAGTCATTTCCCCAATGCCTCTACGTTTCTGGAAACGCCCCAGGGAGAGATGAAGGTGACGGACCCAGGTCTTTTTGAAGTGGATATCGATTTCATTACCCATTTTGGTATTGAGATGGTTGCCGGTAGATCGTATTCCAAGGATTTTCCGACCGATACGATTTCTGCAATGGTGGTAAACTTGGCCGCGGCAAAGCGTGCTGGGTACGCCGACCCGGAAAACATCATAGGTAGGAAATTTACCCAATGGGGCCGTGAAGGACAAGTAATCGGGGTTACCGAAAACTTCAATTACCTCTCTTTGCATCAAGAAGTGGCTCCCTTGGCACTTCGGCTCGAACCCTTTTCGAGCCGGTTCTTAAATCTCAAGATTAATTCGGACAATCTACCTTCGGCCATTGAAAAAATAAGGAATACCTGGGCTACCGTAGCACCGGAACGACCGTTTATTTACAGTTTTCTGGATCAATCGTTCAATACCCAGTATGAAGCCGATATTCGATTTAAAACCCTTTTCGCATTATTTGCGGGCCTAGCTATATTTATTGCTTGCTTAGGGCTTTTGGGCCTAGCCACTTATAGTGCCATGCAACGAACCAAGGAAATCGGAATCAGAAAAGTTCTGGGGGCCTCCACATCCCATCTGGTGGGGTTGTTGTCAAAAGACTTTGTAAAATTGGTACTTGTTGCAATCATCATCGCCACTCCTTTTTCATGGTATGCGATGCATCAGTGGTTAAAGGGATATGCCTATAGAATCGATGTGGATTGGTGGGTTTTTGCCGTTGCCGGCTTTTTGGCAGTCTTCATTGCCATATGTACCGTTAGCTTTCATGCGTTCAAGTCGGCAAATTTGAACCCGGTAAAAAGTTTACGAAGCGAATAATCTACCAATCGAAAAAAAAAGACAAATGTTCAAGAATAGTTTTAAAATAGCGTGGAGAAGCCTTAGGAAGAACAAAGGCTATGCTTTTATCAATATTGGTGGTCTCGCTTTAGGGATGGCCGTGGTCATTTTGATCAGCCTGTGGGTATTGGATGAGATGACCTACAATACCTATCACAAAGATCATGACCGAATCGCTCAAATCTACAACCGAACGTACAATGCTGAAAGTGGAGAGGTGGAAGCATTTCCTTCCTTGCTGTATACCGTTGGTTCGATCCTGAAGGAGAAGTATCCAGACCATTTTGAACAGGTGCTTAGGGCAAATTGGGTCGGCAATTATACAGTAAGTAACGGAGCGGAAGTACATACGCAAATCGGAGAGTTTATCGAAAATGGGGTAATAGACCTTCTTAGTCTAAAGATGCTTAAAGGTACGAATGCAAGCATGGAAGAGGTAAATGCCATTATCCTGTCAGAATCGGCGGCAAAAGCGATTTTCGGGCAAGAAGACCCAATTGATAAATCATTAAAAATCAATAACGAAATGGACGCCGTGGTCAAGGGAGTGTATCGGGATCTACCCGACAACAACCGCTTTTCCAATGTGCGTTTCTTTGCGAATTGGGAGCTGTTTGAAGCTAGTGACCCGGCACGTTTTGAGCGTGTTCGTACCGTTTGGGACGATTGGTCGTTCAATAGCTATGTAAAACTAAAACCTGGGATTACCGTCGCGGCAGCTAACAATGCCATTAATACCTTGTATACAGATTACGGACCGGATGCCAACAAAGAAAATTTTAGAGAAATACAACTGGAGGCATTGGTGTATCCCATGGATCAATGGCATCTTTATTCGGAGTTTGTACAGGGAAAACCTGCCAAAGGAAGGATAACCTTTGTAAAGCTTTTTATCGGCATCGGAATTTTTGTGCTGTTACTGGCCTGCATCAATTTTATGAATCTTAGTACCGCCCGGTCCGAAAAAAGATCAAAAGAAGTAGGGATACGCAAAACAGTAGGCTCGGGCAAAAAACTTTTGATTCTCCAGTTTTTAGGTGAATCCTTGCTAACGGCCGTCATTTCACTTGGTTTTGCGTTTGTATTAGTGCTTTTGACCCTGCCTTGGTTCAACGAATTGGCAGGGAAAGAAATGGCCTTGCCATGGGACAATTTATGGTTTTGGTCCGGAGTGATTTTGTTTACGGTGGTTACTGGGATGTTGGCAGGAAGCTACCCGGCACTGTACCTATCCTCATTCAACCCAATACAATCTTTAAAAGGTGGTTTCAAAGCAGGAAAATATGCGACCACTCCGAGAAAGGCATTGGTCATTGTACAATTTTCCGTTTCCATTGTGCTTGCGATCGGAACGATCATCGTTTTCAATCAAATTCAATTCACCAAAAACAGGCCTGTAGGATACACGGCTTCCAATCTGATATCGACCCCCATGAATAATCCGGATTACGAGGGTAAATATGATCTTTTGCGTGCCGAGTTAAAAAATACGGGGTATGTAAAGGAAATAACGCAGAGCGGGTCACCTTTGACAGGTTTGTATAGCCGGGGACGAGGCTTCAATTGGCCTGGTAAGGATCCGGAAAGGATTGCGGAATTTGGCCTGGTTCCGGTAACCCATGACTATGGCGGCACAGTAGGTTGGGAATTTGTGGACGGCCGAGATTTTTCAAGGGATTTTGCTTCCGATTCACTTGCTGTGATTATAAATGAAGCGGCCGTAGAACTGATGCAGCTCGAGAATCCGGTAGGTACATTTATTACCAGCGATGGAAGCCCGCCGATCAAAATAATCGGTGTTACGAAGAATATGATCATGGAATCCCCGTATGAACCCGTGGTTCCCGTCCTATTTTTTATCGATTACGATCGCGTCAATTATATGAATATTCGTTTGAACCCCAACAAAAGTAAAGAAGCCGCCCTCTCTGCGATAGAGCAGGTTTTCGCCACAGTGGTCCCATCGGTAAACTTTGATTATCGCTTTGTAGATGAAGAGTATGCCACAAAGTTCAGGTCGGAAAGTAGGCTGGGGAACTTGGCCGGGGTATTCACCATTTTGGCATTACTGATCAGTTGTTTAGGATTGTTCGGTTTGGCCACATTCGTAGCCGAGCAACGTACCAAGGAAATCGGGGTTCGCAAGGTATTGGGCGCCACCGTGTTCGGCGTGTGGAAAATGCTGTCGAAAGACTTTTTATTATTGATACTAATTGCCTGTTTTATTGCTATCCCGATTGCCTATTATGCCATGAGCGGTTGGTTGCAGAATTATGAATATCGCATGGAAATTTCATGGTGGATTTTTGTGGGCGCCATTACGGGGGCACTTTTTATTACGATATGCACCGTAAGCTTTCAAGCGATAAGGGCCGGTACTGCCAATCCTACAAGAAGTTTACGAAGCGAATAATAATAACCATCATCAATCAATAGTAGTATGTTCAAAAATCACTTAAAAATAGCATGGAGGAGTCTTCGGAAACAACCGTTTTTCACTTTTTTAAATACTTTCGGACTTGCTGTTGGAATGGCGGGTGGGTTACTCATATGTTTATATATCTACGATGAACTGAGTTTTGATAGCATGTTTTCAGATGCTGATCGCATTCACCGTATCAATGCCGACATTAAGTTTGGAGGAGCGGCCGTCGAATCGGCCGAAACGCCGGCACCAATGGCGGCGGCGATCAAAAATGACTTTCCCCAGATCGAAATGGTAGCCAGAATACGGGACCGGGGAAGCGCACTTGTACGAAGAAGCAATACTGAAGGGAATACGAAGGAATTGGGAGTTGCGTTTGCCGATAATACGGTATTTGAGATGTTTGGGGTGGATTTAATTGTAGGTGATAAGAATACCGCCCTTAAAGAACCGAATACCTTGGTGATGACCCGGTCGGCCGCTGAAAAGCACTTTGGGGTCAAAGATGCGGTCGGGCAACAACTCATACTGAATAACAACAATTCTTTTGAGGTTACAGGAGTTGTAGAAGATTTCCCAAAAAATTCGCTTTTAAGGAATCATACTATTTTCATGGCGATGGCCGGTTATGAAGATGCGCAGCTTTCAGAATGGGGAAGTCATAACTATTTTACCTTTATCAAACTCGTTCCCAGCGCTCATATTGAAGATATACAAACCTCTTTAAAAGGGGTAGTGGGCAAGTACTTGATCCCTTGGGTGCAAGATGTATTTCCAGGCATGACTGAAGAATCTTTTGCCGCTTCAGGCAATTATCTGCGATACAATACGATTCCTTTAACGGATATTCATCTACATTCTAACAAACAAACCGAGCTAAGCACCAATAGTAGCATCGAGAACGTTTACATCCTTTCATTTATCGGACTTTTCTTGATTCTACTGGCCAGTGTCAATTTCATGAACCTGTCCACGGCACACAGTTTAAAAAGAACAAAGGAAGTAGGGGTACGAAAAACGTTGGGTTCTAATAAACGTGATTTGATTCGACAATTCCTTACCGAATCGAGTCTTATCTCCTTTATTTCGCTCGTGTTCGCCATAGGCCTCTCATGGCTTGCCTTACCGATGTTCAATAATTTGGCGGACAAAGCCATTTCCATTCCTTTTCTGAATCCATGGTTTTGGGCATTGGTGTTATTGGCAACACTCTTGCTAGGGGTATTGGCCGGGTGCTACCCCGCATTTTTCATGTCTAAATTCAAACCGGTAAAGGTCTTAAAAGGTTCTGGGAACGGTGCGGTTGGTGGCGGGATGATTCGAAACTCATTGGTTGTTTTTCAATTTTGCATCTCGGTATTCTTGATCATCAGCACCCTGGTGGTCTTTCAGCAATTACAATATATACAGAGCAAAGATCTTGGCTTTAAAAAGGATCAAGTACTTATTATCGAGGATGCGCATGCCGCCGGTAGCCAATTGGCTTCTTTTAAAAATGAAGTTGAAAAGCTAAGTTCGGTACGGAGCACTTCGGTTAGTGGTTATTTGCCTACCCCGTCATATCGCAGCAATACATCCTTTTTTCAAGAAGGCGCCCAAGAACAGGAAAATGCGTTGAATATGCAGACCTGGACGGTAGATCATGATTACCTCGGAACCTTGGATATGGAGATTGTATCAGGAAGAGGTTTCAACAGGGAGTATGCAACCGATTCCACTGGTATTATTTTGAATGAATCCGCAGTAAAAATTTTGGGATTAACGCCTGAAAGTGTTCTAGGCCTTCGAGTATCAAAAGGTTTGGGGGAAGCGAATCCTATTTTTTTCACGGTAATCGGCGTGGTTAAAAATTTTCATTTTGAATCACTCAGAGAAGGTATAGGGGCTTTGAGCCTCTCGCTGGGCGATTCTGCGGGCGCAATGTCGGTAAGGTTGAGTGCAGGGGATTTCACCAATACGATTTCACAAATTGAACGTATTTGGAACCAAGTAGCTCCAGGACAACTTTTCAGCTACAGTTTTATGGAAGATGCCTTTAATAATACCTATAGGTCGGAAGAACGTCTAGGGCAAATATTCGTGATTTTCACCATCCTTTCCATATTGATCGCTTGCTTGGGATTGTTTGGTCTTGCGGCTTTTAATGCGGAGAAACGCACAAAGGAAATTGGTATTCGAAAGGTATTGGGGGCCAGTGTCGGCCAAATATCGTACAAGCTTTCGGTTGACTTTTTAAAGCTGGTAGGTATCGCGGTCGCTATATCAGTGCCGCTTGGGTGGTTTGCCATGAACAAATGGCTTGAAGATTTTTCATACCGCATTGAAATTGAGTGGTGGGTCTTCCTAGTAGCAGCCCTGTTGGCAGCAGTGATTTCTATGTTGACGGTAAGCTATCAAAGTATCAAGGCGGCCATTGTAAACCCGATCAAAAGCTTACGAACAGAATAACTTAAAAATCGAGACTATGTTCAAGAATCATTTAAAAATCGCTTGGAGAGGATTAAGAACCAATCCCATGTTCTCGTTCATCAATATTTTTGGTCTTTCGATCGGTTTGGCCATTACCATCTTGTTATTATTATTTGTAACCCACGAACGTAGTTACGATACAATGCATTCAAATTCGGATGCGATTTATCGCGTGCTGGTACATACAAATGAAAGCTATGATAATGAAGTGTTTTGTACGGCCCCGGCAGCTTTGGCCCCGGCCATTCAAGATGATCTTACCGGTGTAACCGCGGCCAGAATGCTAAAGCATGGTTTTGGCGATACGGCCTTTGTTAAAGCAGGGGATGATAACTTTTTGGAAAAGGAGTTGTATTGGTGCGATCCAGAATTGTTCAAAGTTTTTGATATTCCTTTTTTAAAAGGCGACCCGAATTCCGCCATTACGCGTCCGAATACCGTAGTGCTTTCGGAAAGTACCGCTCACAAATACTTCGGTCAGGGCGATCCTATTGGGAAAACTTTGGTAATTGACGGTGAGCAAGAGTTGGAGGTCACTGGTGTTTATCAAGACTTTCCTGGGAATAGTACCCTACATTGTAATGCCATTGCTTCTTTCAGTTCCACCTTTGCAGCTAAAAATCCAAGTTGGGGCAATTCTAGTTTCGAAACCTATATGGTAGTGGATCGCAAAGCATCTACGGCCGATTTAGAAAAACAACTTCAGGGCATTCTGGATAAGAATGTTGACAAAGAGGGACAATGGTTCCGTTTTTCGGTACAACCCTTGCACCGGGTACATTTGTATTCTGCTGATTTTACAAATTCATATACGACCCGTATAGGAGATATTTCGGAGATAAAGAACCTTTCATTTTTAGCCTTGCTCATCCTATTGATTGCCTGTGTTAACTACATGAATCTTATGACTGCACGATCCGAAAAACGTGCTAAAGATGTCGGGATCAATAAGACCCTGGGAGCAAGTACCAGAAGTCTTATTCTTCGTTATTATACAGAAACGGGGCTCATTACCTTTGTTGCCTTGCTAATGGGTGTTGCCATGGCCATTTTCGCAATCCCCATTTTTAATAGCCTTACCGACCAACAGCTTGATACCGGCCTCCTTTTCGGCCCTGAACTGCTAGCGGGTCTTTGTATGTTTTGGATAGTGACAACATTGGTCGCAGGCTCTTACCCGGCCTTTTACTTATCCAATTCTTCCGTAAAATCGGCATTGAGCGTTTCGCAAAAAAATGCGGGCAGTATCATCAATATTCGGAAAGGACTTGTGGTGTTGCAATTCGCCGCTTCGGCAATCCTTATCGTGGCCGTATTGGTCATATACCAGCAATTGCAGTTTATAAAAAATCAAAAATTGGGATATGACTCTGAGAATACGGTGGCCATTTCCGCCATGGGAATTCAGCGTACTTCCGAAAAAAACGCCTTGGTGCAAGAGCTAAAAAACTTGGGTAATGTTACCGACGTAGGGATGGCGCAGGGCTTTCCCGGTGTAACGGTCAGTGGTAGAATGTTGTTTAAGAATGAATCAGATGAAAATGGCACACAAATAAGAACCAACCGCATTGATACGGAAGTAATTGATTTATTGAAGTTAAAGTTGATAGCTGGGAAATACCTACCAAGAGTAAAACAGCGAGGAGATACCTTGGTCGATGTACTTGTCAACAAAAAGGCCATTGCCTATTTGGGTTATAGTCCTGAGGAAGCCATTGGCAAAAAGGCTTTGATTGGCGGTTTTAGAGGGAATGCCACCATTGTAGGGGTGGTCGACGACTTTCATTTTGAGTCTTTGCATCAGCCGATCGGGGCCTACGCTTTTCACAATGCAAGAACAGAAGCAAAAACGTTTGTATTGGTCCGATTTAAAAACGCGGCCTTGCCCGATATGATGAAGCGGCTAGCATCAAGCTTTGGCCAGGTGGTTCCGGATTCTGCGTTCGAATATGTTTTCTTGGACAAAAATGTTGAGCAGTTATATGCACAGGATCGTAAAACAGCTATCGTCGGTACGGTTTTCTGTGGCTTGGCCATATTGGTAGCTTGTATGGGACTGTTTGGTCTGGCTGCCTTTACTGCGGAACAGCGTAAAAAAGAAATAGGAATACGCAAGGTGCTGGGGGCCACTATTTTTGGTATTGTCCAGATGTTATCCAAGGATTTTGTAAAACTAGTATTGGTAGCATTGTTCATAGGCTTTCCCATTGCATTTTGGATGATGAACGATTGGCTCAAAGATTTTGCATTTCGAATCCAAATAGGTGCGAGTGTCTTTTTAATTGCGGGGTTGGTAGCATTGTTTATAGCAATTATTACCGTCAGTTTTCAAGCGGTCGCGGCTGCAATGGCCAATCCTACCAAAAGCCTAAGAACCGAATAAATATCAAATCCTATGAACACTTTATTTCTTAAAATAGCAACGCGATATCTGGTAAAAAACAGGCTGTACTCGTTTCTTAATATTGCTGGATTGGCAGTGGGCATCGCTTCGTTTTTGTTGATCATGATCTATGTCAACTATGAACAGGGCTATGATCGTTTTAAAGGTTCGGAATTGGTCTACAGGGCGTACCTCGATTATAAGGAGGGAGCGACTTTTGAGGCCGGGGATACACAGACCTCTAACCTTACCGGGCCTAGTTTAAAGAATATCTTTCCTGAAATTACAGAGCAAGTACGTTTTTTCTGGTTTGACAAAGCCGCTTTCGTATACAAAGGATCCATCGTGGAGGCCGAGAAAGGATCGATGGCAGATGCTTCATATTTTGATGTGTTTCCCTATAAGCTTCTTCAAGGCAATGCACATGATGCCTTGCACGCACCCAATTCGATGGTGTTGACCGAATCGATCGCGAAGAAAATATTTGGAAGCGAAGAAGCAGTGGGCAAGACCATAAAGTTTTTATGGTCCGGAACAGAATTAATGGTCACGATTACCGGCGTACGGGAAGATGTTAAAGGAAATACCCACTTTGAAAATAATTTTTTACTCTCGTTCAACACCTATAAGACCTGGGAGGTTTTTAAAGGGCAGGCCCGAGAACTTAATTGGGATCTCAATATGTACTACACCTATTTTAAAGTAGCCGAGCATACCGATTACACGGCATTGCAGCAGAAAGTAATGGCGCATAACCTAGGAAATGATGATGCAGCGAATGAGCGTCATAACATTGAGCCCATAGAGGACATTCACTTGCACTCTAACAAACCGTATGAAATTCAGGCCAATGGTAGCATCACTAGGGTACGGTTTTTAAGTGCCATAGCTTTTGTGATCTTAGTACTTTCCTGGTTGAACTACATAAATCTGGCCACTACAAAATCGCTGGAACGTGCAAAGGAAATCGGGGTTCGGAAAGTTGCCGGAGCCCAAAAAAGGCAGTTGGTCGTTCAAGGGGTGTTGGAATCCATGTTGTTGAACATCGTTTCCTTGGGCATCGGCCTGGGAATCGTTCTGTTGACCTTGCCCCTGTATCGATCTTTGACGGGAAAAATGATAGGGGCCGAGTTTTTGCTGGACCCATTTATTTTCGGGGTATTGATCATTGTGTTTTTGGGGATGGCCGTGGCGGCCCTATACCCGGCTTTTCTTCTAAGTGGATACGCCCCTTCGGCGGCCTTAAAGGGAGAAATAAAAAATTCTCCGGTAGGGTCTGGGATTCGAAAGGGGCTAGTGATGACGCAGTTTGTAGCGACCATTATACTTATCTCAGGTACATTGATCGTAAGTAAACAATTGAATTTTCTAAGCAATAAATCACCGGGGGTAGATCTCGCGCAGGTAATTAGTCTTCAAGGAGAAATTGTTGATCAAGGGACCGATTCGCTTAGGACCGCCAATTTCGCAGCTTTGAAGTCTGAACTAAAAAAATATCCTTTTATCACTGAAGTAGTGGGTTCTCAAACCTATCCAGGCGATAACTATGATAATTTAGGGTCGTTTGTTGGGATTACCTACCCGGATGGTACTACCGAAGAGCAGATCAACTATTACAACTATGGCGTAAACGAAGGCTATTTTGACCTGGTAGGAATCGATTTCATTGCTGGAAGCGACTTTTTACCAACACAGTCGGGCAGTAGCGATCAGATTATCATCAACCGTAAAGTAGCGGCACTTATGGGGTTTACGAATATGGAGAACGTCCTGGGGAAAACTGTCAAATTCTGGGGTGAGGAGAAGGTAGTGCAGGGGGTTATTGAAAACTACCATCATTTTGGACTTAAGAATCAAATACAACCCATCATCGTAATTCACAGAAATACCAAATACAACCTATTGGTGAAATTAAATGAACAGGCCCTTACTGGAAACGCACTGGGAGAAGCCCTTACATCTATTCGAAAAACGTGGGACGCTGTTTTTCCGCAAAGTACCTTTAACTATACCTTTTTAGATCAAAAGTTTGAAGCACAGTACAAAGAAGATCGGGCCTTTGGATCGGCCTTTCAATTTTTCACCATACTTGCAATCATTATTGCCTCTTTAGGGCTTTTCGGACTTACCTCCTACACCTGTATCCAAAGGCAAAAAGAAATCGGTGTACGCAAGGTAAATGGTGCGACAGTGGCGCAGGTGGTAACATTGCTGAACAAAGACTTTATCAAGTGGGTCGGAATCGCCTTTTTGATTGCAGTGCCGATTACGCGGTATATTATGAGCCAATGGCTGGAAGGCTTTGCTTATAAGACAACGATGAGTTGGTGGGTATTCGCCCTTTCCGGTCTGATCGCTTTGTTCGTTGCCATGTTGACCGTTAGTTGGCAAAGTTTAAAGGCGGCCGTTGCGAACCCGGTAGACGCTTTACGGAATCAATAACACGTTAAATAAGCGAGTATGTTAAAGCACAATTTAAAATTATTTTTAAGGAACGTCGGCAACAATACCGGTACATTCTTCATAAATACGATAGGACTGGGAATTGGTATTGCAGCTTTTTTGGTATTGGCGCTGTACGTGTACAACGACCTGACTTACAATCATTTTAATGAAAATTTGGCGAACATTTATCGGGTACAGGAAAGGTACCCGGATGGGAATGGTGATTCTACCAAAGGCCTGGTGTTGCCCACACTGCTGGGAGAGGTACCTGAAATTGAAAATGGCACCAGAATTTTCGACTGGGATGGCTACCGGTTGAGTCATGGTGATGTAGCTTTCGAAGAAAATGTATTGTATGTAGACAGCGGTTTCTTTTCGGTATTCACCTTCCCCTTTACAGAAGGGTCATCAAAGAATGTACTGGACGAAAAGTTCGACGCGGTCATTAGTACGTCGTTCGCAAAAAAATATTTTGGAACTGATCAGGCCTTGGGGAAACAATTTCAGGTGGGTTTTGAAGACATATTTTTGACCGTGAAAGGGGTTGTTTCCATACCCGAGAATTCTTCTGTAAAGTTCGATATTGTCACTTCCTATGAAACAGGACAGACAATATCTCCTTGGGTAAAAGATGTACACGATTGGTACAATACGTTTTCAATTACCTATGTCGTGCTGCGCCCTGGAACAACGGCCGGCGATATACAAGATAAACTACAGCGTTTGGTAAAAGAGAATTTTCTACCGACGGGTGGGAATGATACGGAGTTGTATTTATTACCTTTTGCCGACTACCACGCTACAATGGAGTCGGATCAAAAGATGATCCTTATTCTTACGTTCATTGCTTTTGGTATTTTGGGAATCGCTATTGTCAATTTTATCAATTTAACCATTACGAATACCTGGTCTAGGACCAAGGAAATGGGAATCAAAAAAGTACATGGGGCGAGTAAAGGCCATTTGGTACTGCAGATTGTCACAGAATCGCTTCTTGTTGGTTTGGTAGCGGTGCTTTTCGGTATTTTGCTTACTACCTTTTTGTTGGTGCCTTCTTTCAATAGCCTGTTTGAAACGAATTTGAAGTTAAAAACATTTGATCGTTCTATACTAATACCCGTATTGTTGGGTATTTGGCTTTTGGTAGGCCTTGTATCAGGGCTGGTGCCGGCTTTCATATGGGCACGCGCCAAGCTTATTGAGAGTCTTAAGGGCAAAGTGCTGTCCGGTACAAAACGATCCAGCTCAAAATACTCTTCCATTGTTGTTCAGTTTGTGATTGCCATGGTACTTATATCAGGTACTATGTTAATTCGGAAACAAACGAAGTACATGATGGAAAAGGACCCCAAATTTGATAATGAAAATGTATTAGTGGCTCAAACAGATTATTGGCAGTTCAAAGATTTGGATAAAACGTCCCAGCAACTAGCACGTATTTCCAAGGAATTGGAAGCAAGCCCGTTGGTCGCTTCTGTAGGTTTTACGGGAAGTATACCAGGCGATTATGATGAAAACTACAATATGTTTTATCCAGAGACTGAAAGTAATCTTGAGGTAATCGCACTTCGGAAGTCGTATGTAGGGGATCATTATTTTAAGACGATGGGCATACCCATTATTAGTGGGCAAGGTTTTGATTCGGAAAGAGCTTCATTAGAAAATACCGTCGTGCTGAATCGCACCGCGATGAATCGCTTAGGTTTTGAAAACGCGGAAGGTCAAATACTGCGCGAGGGCAGGGAAACCGGAACACGGTATAAATTGATCGGGGTCATAGAGGATTTCAATTACCAAGGTGCACAACATGAAATGCAACCTTTGGCGCATTTTTATTACAAGCCCGAGAATTATGCGGAATGGGATTACCTGACCATTCGCGCAGAAAAAGGAGCCAGTCTTCAAGTACTGGAGCTTTTGAAAACAAAGTGGAAAGAGGCATTGCCAGAAGGTGTGTTGACCCATTTTTTTGCGGATGAAAAGTTGAACGTCTATTATCAAGAATTTCAAAAGGTAAATACCATCATCACTTGGTTTTCAATACTTGCGATCTTACTTTCCTGCATTGGGTTGTTTGCACTCGCTACCCACGCCATGGCGAGAAGAAGAAAAGAAATCGGGATTCGAAAGGTCAATGGGGCCAAAGTTTCTGAAATACTTACCATGCTCAACAAAGACTTTTTAAAATGGGTGGCATTGGCCTTTGTCATTGCAGTACCGGTTTCTTGGTACGCCATGGAGAAATGGCTCGAAAGCTTTGCGTATAAAACGGAAATCAGTTGGTGGTTGTTTGGGTTTTCGGGGCTTACGGCAATGTTAATTGCTTTTTTAACAGTGAGTTGGCGGAGTTTTCGTGCGGCCGTAACGAACCCAGTGGAGGCGCTTCGGGAAGAGTAATTAGTATGGATATGATAAATCAAAGAGGTCGGAAAATAGGCCCTGCAAGAATGAAACAAATGAAGAATATTTTAGCAAGTGTATTGGTACTGTGCCTTATGTCCCTGAGTGCCCAAAACAGCAAGCGTATTAAGGGAAATGGAGAAATTGTAAGCGATCAACGGGAAACACAAGAGTACTCCGCTATCTCGGTATCGGGCTTTTATGAAGTACATCTCGTCGCCGGTGCAGAAGGGCAATTGACCCTGGAGGGAGAATCCAATTTACTTGAAAAGATAGAAACGTATGTGGAAGATGATCGGTTGGTAGTGAAATCAAGAAAGGGTTTTAATCTAGTGCCGTCAAGGAATAAAAAAGTCTTTGTTACCATACCCATCACCCATATTGAGTCGGCACAATTTTCTGGCGCTGGCAGGGTAACCTCCGAGAAAATGTTAACCAATGACCAGTTGTACATTCGTACGTCCGGGGCTAGGCATGTAACGCTTTCCGCAGAAGCCACCCAACTTTCGGTAAAAACTTCTGGTTCTAGTAAGCTGTTCATACAGGGTACTTCCGACAAAATCGAAGTACGGTCCTCCGGGTCATCAACTGTAAGTGGCTATCAAATGCAAACGGATAATGCCAAGTTGACCCTATCGGGTTCTTCGGATGTTAAGCTGACCATAAACGAATCGCTTACCTCCCGTGTTTCAGGATCCGGGAATCTACGCTACGGAGGAAATCCCGATAAAATCACCAACAAGCTATCCGGTTCGGGAAGTGTGCGTAAGGTAAAGTAAATCTATACAAGAAAAATAACCCATAGACGTAGTATATGTTTAAACACCATTTAAAATTGTTTTTCAGGAATCTATTAAAGTATAAAAGTACTTTTCTTATTAATATTATTGGGCTTTCAACCGGATTGGCATGTGTGGTCTTGATTGCTTTATGGGTAGTAGATGAGCTTCAGTTTGATGGCTTTCATCAGAAGGATACGCAGTTATATCAAGTATGGAATCGTTTTGAATCTCCGGAAGGACTTCGTGTGCTCAGTTGGACCCCGGAACTTTTGGCAGAAACCATGGCCGACAAACTCCCAGAAGTACAATATGCTACCGGGCAGACCTTGCCGGAGTGGTTTCCGAAAATGCCACTTACGGTAGACGGGCAGATTACGAAGGCACCAGGCATTTTCGCCGATACCGATTACTTTCATATTTTTTCCTACGAACTGCTTCAGGGTGATGAAAATCAGGTATTGACGGGGACAAATTCCATCGTGATTTCGGAATCGTTGGGGAGACGCCTTTTTGGCACGCTAGAGGGGGTAGTGGGTAAAACCATCCAATGGGAAGCCATGGGAAATCAAGGACAGCAACAAGTAAGCGGTGTTTTTAAGGACATTCCTCAAAATTCTTCGAACCGCTTTGATTTTATACTGCCCTACCAATTGTGGAAGAACGCCGTGGTTAACAACGGGGGTGACCTGGCATGGACCAGCAACAACCCTTCTACCTATATTGTGCTGGCCGAGGGGACAGACCCCACGTTGTTCGCGCAGAAAATAAAGAATTTTTCGAAGCAACAGGATCAAGAGGTCACCGCCGAATTAGTAATGACAAAATATAGCTCGAACTATCTGTATGGAAATTTTGAGAATGGGCAACAGGCAAGCGGCCGTATGGATTATGTGTACCTATTCTCTTTGATAGCCTTGTTTATTTTAATCATAGCATGCATCAATTTTATGAATTTGTCAACGGCCAATGCGACCCGTCGACTAAAGGAAATCGGCGTTAAGAAAGCACTCGGTTCGCAACGGAGCACCTTGATCAAACAGTATTTCGGGGAATCGATGATGACCGCTTCTTTTTCCTTGTTGCTTGCGCTTGTTTTGGTACTTCTTTTTATACCCGTTTTTAACTCAATTACAGGGAAGGTCCTGGCGTTACAATTTAACTGGCCAACGGTTTTGGGAATGGTCACGGTAGTACTGTTCACGGGATTATTGGCAGGCAGCTACCCGGCGTTTCATCTATCTCGTTTTAATCCCGTAATTGTTTTAAAAGGAAACCTAAAATCGGCCCTAGGCGAAGTATGGGTGAGGAAGGGACTGGTCGTCTTTCAATTTTCACTTTCGATAATACTAATCATCGCCGTTTTGTTGGTCTACCAACAAGTAGATTTTGTACAGTCAAAAAATCTTGGTTTGAACAAGGACAATGTGCTCTATTTTACCCAAGAGGGAAAGTTGAAGCAAAATACAGAACCGTTTCTCAATGAGATACGGCAACTAAATGGGGTGGTGAATGCGGCAACCGCCTCTCAAAACATCATTGGAACGGATATTAATATGACCGGTGGGCTCATGTGGTCTGGAAATGAGGAGCAAAAACGAACCCGATTTAACGAGATGCGAATTGGACACGATTTTATAGAAACGATGGACATGCGTTTGAAAGAGGGACGTGCATTTTCAAAAGATTTTGCAACGGACAGTACCGCAATCGTATTTAACGAAACGGCTATTGACCTAATGGGACTGCAAGACCCGATCGGTAAAAATGTAACCTACGGAAACGTGGTATATACGATAATTGGAGTTTTGAACGATTTTCATTTTCAATCGCTTCGAAAAAAGGTGAATCCCATGTTTTTTCGTCTACAACAAAAAACCATTCGAAGCGAAATTGTAGTTCGTATTTCGAATGCGGAACAGCAAGAAGCCCTTGCTGCCTTAAGCGAAAAATACGCCAGGTTTAATCCGGGATATGTTTTTGAATACACCTTTTTGGATGCCAATTTTCAGGCGGAGTATGTGGCGGAAAAAAGGGTCGCTTCCTTGTCAAAATATTTCGCTGGGCTCGCTATTCTCATTTCCTGTCTGGGTCTTTTCGGGCTCGCGACTTTTACCGCAGAACGCAGAAGAAAAGAAATCGGTATTCGTAAAGTGTTAGGGCAAAGTGCCGCCCAGGTCGCCCTTATGCTTTCAGGGGAATTTGCCAAACTGGTGTTTATGGCGATACTGGTGGCTTTACCGGTGTCTTACCTGTTGGCGAGCGATTGGCTCTCCGGTTTTGCATATCGCATTCCGCTCAGCATTTGGTATTTCATCGGTGCGGGAATAATGGCATTATTGGTAGCAATACTTACCGTGGGGAGCCAAGCAATTCGGGCAGCGACAAAGAACCCTGTGAATGCGCTGCGTGATCAGTAACCACTAAAAACCTCTAAGATGCTAAAAAACTATCTAAAAATCGGTTGGCGAAATTTAATGAAGGACAAGACCTTCACTTTTTTGAATGTCCTGGGACTTTCCTTGGCATTCGGAGTGGCTATTCTTTTATCGATGGCCGCCTTTTTTGATCTTTCATTCGATACGTTCCATGAGCATCGAGAAAACATATATCAAGTATATTACGCTGAACAGACCACAAAGGGGACCGAGGTAGGGGTGACCTGTCCAATGCCATTGGCACCCAGTTTACAAGAGGAAATACCGGGTATCACAAATATTTCGAGGTATGTAACGGAAGGGCATGTAGTCATCTACAACCAAAAAGAACTAAACCTTAGCAGCCTATATGTCGATGAGGATTTCTTTGAAATGTTTTCTTTTCCTGTACTGAAAGGAAAACAGCAAGCTTTACTTGCAGAAAAGGGCAGTGTTGTTCTAACCGAAACAACGGCTAAAAAGCTGTTTGGTAAAGAAGAGGCTGTGGGGAAAGTGGTACGTCTGCTGGTAAATGGAAAGGAAAAACCGTTCAACGTTTCAGCGGTACTTAAAAATATTCCATCACAAAGTACCATGACCTTTGAGTTGGCCCTTCGATTTGACAATCATCCGGCGTATGGAGATATAAAAGATAATTGGGGCAATCGGAACCACGAAGTGTTCGCCCAGCTACAAGAAGGAATTTCTATGGCCGATATTGAAGTTGCCAAACGGGCCTTTACAAAACAACATTTCCAAAACTATATCGAAAGCGCCAAGAGGGACGGTGCCCGACCAGATGCCGATGGGGAATACAAACAGCTACACTTGTTACCCTTTCAGGACCGTCATTTTGTAAATTATTACAACGGCACGGCCGAGGTGAGCCGTACCTATCCCTACCTGATTTTAGGCATCGCATTGTTGATTTTGTTTATTGCATGTGTCAATTTTGTCAATATGGGTATTGCCAAAAGCTCCCAACGGCTCAAAGAAATTGGAATGCGCAAAACTCTTGGCGCTCAAAAAAAACAACTGTTTTTTCAGTTTTGGAGCGAGAGCTTATTGGTATTTTTGGTGTCAGTTTTGCTAGGGATTGCGTTGAGTGTACTCTTGTTGGACTCCTTTAAAACGCTGTTTCGTACCGCTGTTTCTTTTGAAATGGTTACCAAACCTCTGGTAATCATAGGCTTCTTAATGGTATTGTTGTTGATTACCTTGCTGGTAGGGGGCTACCCTGCGGTGATCTTAAGTAGGTTGGGCACCATTCAATCGCTCAAAGGGAAACTAGCGGCTAGTGGCAAGAACCGGGTGCGGGACTTCCTGATGATCTTACAATTCGGTATCGCGATTGTTTTGATCAGCGGTACCTTGGTGTTATGGAGCCAGTTGGAATATATGCGGGATAAAGATTTGGGCTTTAATAAAGAACAGGTATTGGCTTTTCCCATTGATGGCAAAAAAAACAGTTATGATGCGGTACGTTTACTACGGGAAGAATTACAGGAAAACCCTAACATTCTTAGTATTTCGGGGTCCGATAACAATTTGGGTCTTGGCAAGGACGGTAGTTCGTATACCAGTATACTCGGTTTTGAGTATCGAAACCGAACGATAAAGACGCATATGCTGGTGGTTGACTATGACTATGTAGAAACCCTTGATTTAAACTTGGTGTCCGGAAGGTCCTTCAATCGGGACTTTTCGACGGATAGTCTGGCGGTCATTATTAATGAAACCATGGCCAAAGAGCTAGGAGAACAAGACCCCCATACCGCTAGAATTACAATGGGGGATTCTACGGTCTATTCGGTGATCGGGGTGATGAAAGACCACCATTTTCAAGGATTAAACAGAGAGATCGCACCTTTGACCTTATTCATTAAACCGGATTGGGATCTCTATTATGCCTATGTAAAGATTGCACCGACCCAAATGATGGCGACCGTTGAGCAGATCGAGAACGCTTGGGCACGAATAGAACCAAATGCTACTTTCTTAGGCTCGTTTTTAGATGAAAACATGGATCGCACTTTTCGAAGGGAAAAGATCATGACAACGATGATCAGTAGCGGATCTTTGCTTGCGATTGCATTAAGTTGTATTGGTCTTTTTGCAATTTCTTTACTGGTGGTAGCGGAGCGTACCAAGGAAATCGGAGTACGAAAAGTAGTGGGGGCCAGTATTTCATCTATCACTTTTATGCTGACCAAAGATTTTTTAAAATTGGTATTGTTCGCATTTTTAGCCGCTGCTCCGGTGGCTTGGTGGTTCATCACCCAATGGTTGGAAGGCTACCCGTATCGAATCGAGCTAAATATCTGGTTTTTCCTGGGGGCCGGACTCTTAGCGGTTTGTATTGCATTGCTAACAGTTGGTGCCAAAACGATCAAGGCGGCCATGCAGAACCCCGTTAAAAGCTTACGAACCGAATAATGGAGCGCTTGAGGCTATTTTTTGGCCTTATATGGGAAGTAATTCAAAAGCCTTATGGATATCTTTGACCAGAATGATCCACATATTTAAATGTCTATGAACAGAATATTAAATAAAACAAGATGCTATTACAGTTAAACAATATTTTTAAATGGGTGCAGCAGGGAGGCCAGCGCGTATTTTTGCTAAAAGATCTGAACCTCAAGGTGGAAGAAGGGGAATTTATTTCAATTATGGGGCCTTCCGGTTCCGGGAAATCTACCTTGCTGAATGTTATCGGTATGCTCGATGGTTTTGATGAAGGAGAATATCATTTTTTAGATGAGTCGGTACATACGTTAAAAGAAAAACATCGATCCGAGCTGTACAAACAATACATTGGTTTTGTTTTTCAGGCATATCATTTAATTGACGAGCTAACGGTGTATGAAAATCTAGAAATGCCCCTCCTTTATAAAAAAATAAATGGTTCCGAACGGAAGGCAATGGTCGCCGACATGTTGGACCGTTTTAATATTGTTGGAAAAAAAGACCTTTTCCCGACTCAGTTAAGTGGTGGGCAGCAACAACTAGTGGGAGTGGCCAGAGCATTGATTACCAAACCAAAACTAATTTTGGCCGACGAACCTACAGGGAATTTGAATTCGCAGCAGGGAGAGGATATTATGGAACTTTTTAAGGAATTAAACAATGAAGGGGTTACGATCATACAAGTAACGCATTCAGAAAAGAATGCCAAGTACGGTTCACGGATTATTCATTTGTTGGATGGTCGTAAAATTGAAGGATAACGCTTTGTTTTGAACGTTATACTGTTCTTCCATACGGTTGCTTCAATGAACTCGTCTTGAGTGGTTGTTTGGAACCGAGAATGAAGGCTTTTGTGCCATGATGAAGGCATTTTTGGTTGCATAACCCTAGCTATGGAAGCTAAAAATGGCAAAATCAGGGTGCGAAATGTAAAATTAGTAGGTAAAAGAATAACTCAAGACGAGTTCAATTGCTCCAGGGTTAAAGGAAGGTGCTGCACATCGCCGGGAGCAAGATCATCAAGCAGTATGCGGCCAATACGTACGCGAACCAAACGCAGTGTAGGAAAACCAACGGCTGCGGTCATTTTTCGTACCTGGCGGTACTTACCCTCGGTGAGGACTATACGGATCCAACTACTGGGTCGGTGCCGACCTATGCGAAGACGATTGTCCGCCTCCGGCAGGGTAGGGGATATCGTTAATTCGGTTGCCTTACAGGGTTTGGTGCGGTAGGTCGTACCTTCCAATCCAATTTCGACCCCTTGGGTCAAAAGGCGGATGGCCGATGGGGTAATAAGCCCGTCTAGCTGTGCATAGTACTCTTTTTCAACGCCTGCACGGTTTACCATATCACTTAGTTGGCCATCAGTGGTCATGAGCAGCAGGCCTTCCGATTTTTCATCCAAGCGTCCTATCGGCATGGTTCCTTCCGGAAAAGGATACAACTCGCTAAGAAATCGTTTCTTGCGTTTTTCCCGTGGGTCGTTCGAGCTTAGTTGGCTTAGTACGCCAACAGGCTTGTAGACCTTAAAATGGATGTTTTTACTTTGCATGATTTACCTAAAAATATAGCAGATACACCAACCGTACCGTATTGGATCTACTCGTAAAAATAAAAAACTAACATATTCATTAGGCCCATGAAAGAAAGAACGCATCGGGAATTTGCTTGATATCTTCCGCAATGGCCTGTAGTTCTTGGTAATGATCTTTCATTTCTTCGCTAGGAATGGTATAATTAAAGTTTCGATGACGCCAGAAACACATTGCTGCGGCCGCATAGAGCGTCATGATTTTTAGTGCCCGCAGTTCCGATTTTTCCAGGGAAGCCTCCTTTTGATACCCCTTTAAAAACTGCTGCATTTTTACCCGATCTACTTTGCCGTTCTCAGTGCAAAGCCCCACAATGGTCATGCCGATATCAAAAACACGATAGTAGTAAGTGGCTTCTTCGAAATCCATTATTCGCGCCACCCCGGTTGCTTTGTCAATTACAACATTGCTCGAAAACAAATCACTATGTATCAATGTTTTGGGTAATTTTTTATCAAGTACTGGTTTTACTAATTTTTCAATCGAGTACAACCATTGTGCAAAGGAGGTGTCGGGGGCATATCGTTTTACTTCTTGAAATGTTTCAATGCCATATCCTAACTTTGTGGGCAGGTAATCTGGTGGGGATATTTGATGTAACCTAGCCAACTCTCTCCCCACGAACTCCAAGGATTCTGGAGCGAGGTTTTCAAAAATTCCACCCTCCAAAAACCTCTTTACCATAAGGGGTTTTCCCTTATACCTTGTAACCAATTCCTTTGAAAGACTATGCACTACCACCGAGGTCTCAAAACCCTGTACCCTTAAGTATTCTAGCAGACGGGCCAAGTTTTCGGCTTCTTTGAAAGATTTTTGTTCACAAATGGTAAGTACATAATGTTTTTTACGGGTCGTTACGAGGTAATTGGTGTTTTCGGAACCACCGCTAAGCAGGCGAAAACCGGTTATTTCCAAAATACCATAGGCAGCAAGTATGGAGATGATTTCCTCTTGCAACAGGGCTTTAGTTCGTTTCATTTCCCATTTTTAAATCCCAGTTGTTTTCCATAGCGGCCAATAGCGCCTCTTCCAGATGCGCGTGGTGACAACTATATTTTTTCTGACAACGCTTTTTTGCCGCTATGATAGATCTATGGGTGGCCGCGTCCGGCAAGTTATTGGCTCCCAATGCCTTGAGGATAACTTCCGGGAATTTGGCAGGGTGGGCCGTATTTAGGTAGAGCGTCTTTTTCCCTGTCAAGACACCCGATAACGCTTTTGCCGCTGCCGCTGCAACGGCCCCATGGGGATCTAAAAGATACCCTTCCGCCAGGTACATTTCCCGGATTACGGATATGGTCTGGGCATCGGTAGCGCTATACGATAAAAAGCCTTTGCGATACGCTTCAAAGGTTGCTTGGTCGAACTGTAAGTTCCCGGTTTGTTTGAATTCGGAAATCCAACCTCTTATTTGGGCACCGTCCATTCCTACTTGAAAATATAGAAACCGCCAAAAGTTATAGGGGATAAGAATATCTATCGCGGAAGAGGGCGTTTCATAAATAGCTTCTTTTTTGAACTGTCCTTTTGAAAAAATACGATGCAAACAGGCATTTTTATTATTGGCAATGACAAAAGTACCTACGGGTAGGCCCATGTTTCGGGCAAGTCCGCCTGCGCAAAGGTTCCCAAAACCTCCGGAGGGAACCACCATATCAATTGGGTCACCTATGGTATCCACTACTTGCAAATAGCCATATATGTAATGTACCGTCTGCATCATCACACGGCCCCAGTTAATGGAATTCACACTAGAGAGTTTTAGCTTTTCCTTAAATGGCTTATTGGCATAGAGCTTCGCAATGACCAGGTCCAGGTCGTCTCCCCCGTCCGGACAATTGGAAACCGCCACTGGATAAACATTGGAATGGGGTAAAGTAGTCATTTGTCGTTCCTGCTCCTCGGTAATGAACTCTTGGGGATAGAGCACCCAGGCGTCCAGATTCGTTTTTCCGGCCGTGAAATAGGCCGTGGCGGGCCCTGTATCTCCCGTGGTGGCCACTACAATTGACAAACGCTCCTTTTTTCGTTTCAGGAAAAAATCAACCAGATTCACCAAAAAGGCCAGTCCAATGTCTTTAAACGATAGGGTAGGACCATAAAACAACTCCATGATATACGTGTCTTTACGAGAGCGCAGCCGATGCATTGGAATCACTTCTTCTTTTTCAAAAGGGGCATAGGCCTCTGAAAGTAGGTTTTTCAGCTCCTTGGCCTGCATAACGCTTTTATCGATAAACAAGGATAAGACTTCGAAAGCTACATCGGTGTAGCCCAAGTTTTTCCACTGATGTAATTGATTCAACGAAAAAGTAGGAAGCCTTTCTGGCACATACAGGCCTCCATCCCCGGCGAAACCATCTAAAATAGCCGTTTCAAAATCTACAGGGGCGGTGCCTCCCGTGGTACTTAGATATTGTATCATGTTAATTTTTTGAACTGATCATACACTGCTTTTGTAATCATAATATCCTGTACCGCAACTCCCGTGAGGTCGGCAATCGTAATCTGTTGGTCATTGGAGCGCTGTAAGCTTGTGTCTTGCAGGGCAGTCCCTAGTTCTATAATATTTTCAGCTTGTACCTCGCCTGATTTTACAGCTCGAAATACTTCTCCGCGACTACCACTTTGTGGTATGCTATCCACAATGACCAAGTCCGCTTTTCCGAGCAGCGCCGCTTCCAATTCTTGTTTATCTGCGGTGTCAGATCCCACTGCTGTAATATGTGTGCCGATTTGCACGTCTTGGGCAAACAACAAGGGAACTTCGGAAGGTGTGGTAGTGAGGATTAAATTGCTGTTAAAGGCTACTTCGGCAGGTGTCTTGGCGATATGAATATTGAAATCGGCTTTCAACTCTTCTTTGAATCTTAGGGTATTCTCATGATTTCTTCCCCATACCCACACCGTTTTACAGGGCCTGTGTTCTTGCAAATGTTTCAACTGCAATCGCGCCTGAATGCCAGTACCAATAATCCCGACCGCCTTTATTTTCTTAGGGGCAAAATAGTTGGCTACCAAGGCACCCGCCGCAGCGGTGCGCACATCGGTCAAAAAACCTTCGTCCAATAAAACCGCCACAGGACTACCCGTTTGTTGGTTGAACAACAGCATAAGCCCGTTGCTTGAGGGAAGCCCCACTGTCGAGTTTTCATAAAAACCCGAAGCAATTTTAATGACGTAATAGGGATCATGCTTCACATACCCGTATTTGATATGCACATCACCGGGAGGATCTTCAAAAAGTAGCTCCCCGACCGGGGGTACGACGGTTGCCCCATTGCTGTATTGAATAAAACCTTCCTTCATAGCAGCCGTAACATCAATCTTTTGCAACAACCTTCGAATTTCTTTCAATACTATGATTTCCGCCATTTTTCTTCAATTTTAATAGGATACAAAAACCTCCATGTACTTTTAACCAATGTGGTATTGATTTAAGGTATATGGAGGTTTCCATAACTTGTTCATTTAATTTCCCGATTTCTTCCCTAAGTTAGAAATTAAAAGGCAACACAACGGTTGCAGTCGACCTTAAAGATACATATTCTTAAAAGAAGTCCAAGCGCTTTGGAAGAGGCGTAAAGAGTTTATTCGAATGTCATTAAAAGGTTCCACCCAGCCCAATACTGCAAAGAAAAACCTCCTGTAACCTTTTTGGAATTTAAGACTCTATAGAATAATCGACGTATTTACCATTCACATTTTTCAAAAAACAAACATCATGAAAAAACAACTTCTATATCGTGTGCTCCTTCTTTTGATTATTGTCAACGGATTCGGTTGTTCCCAATCACCTTCTTATGATCTGGCAATCGAAAACGTATCGGTATTCAATAGTAAGGATAAAACAGTTTCGAAAAACAGGACCGTATTGATCAGTGGTGATACCATTGCTGCGATTCTGGCGAATACCGACGTATATAAGGCAAAAGAAACCATTGATGGGGAGGAACGCCTTTTGACTCCAGGGTTCATAGATACGCATACCCATTTGATCGGAAACTACGGGGCAGATGCCGACAATCCGGAAACCTACTTGGAAGATTCGGGTATTCAAATGCTTCGCGAACTAAGTGCGCATCATTACATGGCCCACGGGGTTACCACGATTATTGATATGGGGCAACCTGAAACGTGGATGGAGCATACCTTGGCTTGGCAAAAGAATCCTGCCCCGGAATACCCCACTGTTTTTATTTGTGGGGGGTCTATGGTTTCCGATGAAGATCGGTGGCAGCCTGCCCATCATATCGAGGTGAAAAACCCGGAGGACGCCCGGAAAAAAGTTCGGGAATATGCCGAGATGGGATTAAAATACATGAAACTCTATCGAAAACTACAAAAACCGGATTATGAGGCTATGGTCGACGAGGCCGACAAGCAAGGAATCTTGATCAATACCCATGTAGACAATAATGTAGTCACCATTCAAGAAGCCATGGATTATGGCGTTCGAAATTTTGAACATTTTTTTACGGTTACTCCCAGTATTCTCTCCTATGACACCCATTGGCCCTTAATGAACAAAGCATATGATATTCGCATGAACGCAAGTATCGATGAGTTTACTGCGCATATGGTGTTCTTCTTCAAATACATTAAAGAAAACCCCGAATTTGATACCAAGTTAAGAGCCTTATTTGACGATATGGCCGAAAGAGAGGCAAATTTGAGCACCGCCCTTAATGTGTTGGCGTCCGCTGCCCAAAAAACAGATTTCTTTACTTCTTTTGAATACTATCCCATGCGAAAGAAACCCAATCTGAATTATTCGGCCACACAGCAACAAGCATTGAACGAAGCCTACCAAGCTATGATGAGCTATATAAAACTGGCACATGAAAAAGGGGTTAAACTTCGTATTGGTACCGACTGCCGCTTTGGGGGACGTTCGTTACTGTCGGAAATGATGCTCTTGTTCCAGGCGGGAATCCCCATGAACGAGGTCTTGCAGATCGCGACCTTGAACGGCTATGAGTCAATGCGCCTAGACAAGCACCGGGGCAGCATTGAGATAGGTAAAAAGGCCGATTTGGTCCTATTTGATAAAAACCCTTTTGACGACTACAACAATATCTTATCCGATAAGACAATTATAAAAGATGGACGGGTATTTCATTTGAAAAAATCCCTCGGCCATGAATTGAAAGAAGTTCTTGCCTTTGAAGGTGTAAAGGCCGGTATGAATTGGTTCGAAGAAAACAAAACAAATCCTGATTTTGGTCCTATGGTGAGGAGTGAGTTAAAAAATACGGTCAAGGAATTGATCGGCGGTGGTAAGCCAGATGAAGCGATAGCCGCCCATGGGCTTTATTCAAAACTGTTTCCGGAAAGTAAGATCAACATAAATGGTACTGTTATTACCAATACCATGTATGCGATGCTAAGAGAAGGGAAGGAAGCAAAGGCCAAGCATTTTTATCATTTTGCTAGCCAAAATTTCCCCAATACGGAGAAGTTTATGGGACTGCATCTCTTGATTACGATGATGGAAAAGGATATTCCCAGTGTGGAACGGGAATTTGATCAACAACGTTCCAATGCACTTTATACCCTGGACGAGAATGAACTGAACGGTGTGGGCTATCTGTTGCTGCAACAAGAAAAATTAGAAGAGGCCATTACGATCTTCAAGATAAACGTACGGGCATTCCCCGATTCATGGAATACCTATGATAGCTTGGGAGAGGCATATCTAACAGCGGGTGACAAGTCTATGGCAATCAAAAACTATCGCGAATCTGTTCGCTTAAATCCAGAAAACAAATACGGGATTGAGGCCTTAAAAAAACTGGGGGTCGAGTAATAAAGAATGCAGTTTGTTTACCTAAAAACTCATTTTAAAAAAAGAAACGCTTTTTTTACGTTGTTTTTTACAGCTTTTACAACATACATTCCCCTTCTGCCAACAAGACACTTGCCGTAAAACGCTACCTCAGCTACGTTTGTCAAAACTTTTAAAATAAATAGTGATGACAAAAAAAAGGATTATGGGATTCTTATTGTGTACCGTTTTTACGGGAGTGATGTTCGGGCAAAGTGCAAAGGATGACATCAAAAAAGTAGCGGCGCAATTCATAGAAGGAGCCGATCTTCAGAAAGGAGACATGCTTGAGCAGGTCTTGGAACCCAATTCGCAGCAATATGTAGTGATGAAAGGAAAGTTTAGCACCTTCTCTGCAAAACAGTATGTGGAAATGGTCAATGCAAAAAAATTGGGAGGGAAACCTCGAAAGATTACCTACAGACATGCAGAAGTGTTAGGGGATAATATCGCAGTGGTGGTATTGAATGCGGTAAGTTCCGAGTATAACTTCCTATACCAATTGTCGCTAGCCAAGGCAGACGACAATAAGTGGCAAATAGTAGGTATTACAGGGGATATTAAGGGGGCGCATGAATAAAGCAGTGTTTGGTACGGCCCTCTGCATCCTATTTTTAGGGAGAGGGCTTCAGGCCCAGCAGAAAACCGTTTCAGGAATTGATTTTGAGTGTAAAATTCAAGAAACCGAGGTGTTGATTACCGTAAAAGCCCCGACCACCGGCTGGGTAGGTGTGGGATTCAATTCGCAGAATAGTATTGTAGGTAGCGATTTACGGTTGTTTCATATAATCGATGGAAAATCGGAAGCAACGGATTTGTATGTAAAAGCCGCAGGAGACCCAAGGAAAGACAACACCCTTGGTGGAACTTATGACATGACGATCTTGAAAGCACAGGAGACTAAGAAATCTACACTCATACAGTTTTCCATTCCCTTGGATTCGAACGACCCATATGATTTTAAACATGAACCGGGAAAAGCCTTTTGGCTTATCTTGGCATATTCGGTATCTGACGATTTTGAGCATCACTCCCGAGTGCGAAAGCATATACCTTTTACTATTGGTGGCGAATAGGGGGTGCCCATCAATTTGTATCTTTGGAAGAGGATGGTGCATACATTGAAAAATAGAATTACCGTTAGTTTGATATGGCTTGTGGCGGCCTTGTTTACCAGTACGCAACTATATCTAAAGACCTTGGATGCAAACGGAACCGAATCTTGGTGGAAACTTTTCGCCATTCAACTCTTGATTTGGAGTATTTGGGGGGCTTTGAGTCCGCTCATCTTCTGGCTGGGAAAAAAATTCCGAATAGACAAGCAGACCTATTACAAAGGACTGGCCATCCACCTGATATTGGCGGTTTGTATCGTACTGTTATACCTCGCTTTGTATTCCCTTGTCTGGAATTATGCGGGTATAGGCTTTATGAACAAGAACTCTTTTCTTTTGTATTTCAAAGTGTTCTTCCTGAACCTTTTTCATTGGCATTTCTTTATTTACATGGCAATCATCGGTGCGGCCCACGCCTTTGCGTATCAGAAAGAATTAAAAGTGCGCGAAAATGCCGCTATTGCACTTGAAAAAGAGTTGGTGCTTAGCGAACTCAATACTTTAAAAGCACAACTTTCCCCTCACTTTTTATTCAATACGATCAACAATGTGGTAAGTACCATAGAGCAAGGAAAGAACAAGGTGGCAGCCGGGATGTTGGTACGGTTGGGCGATTTTTTACGGATCAGTTTGGAGGAGTCAAAACACAGACTCATACCTTTGAAAAAAGAGTTTGACTATCTGCAAAAATATTTAGAGATCGAACAATTCAGAAATAAAACACTGGACGTTAGGGTTCATTTAGATGCATCTCTTGAAGACATACAAGTTCCTAGTTTTATGCTACAACCCATCGTCGAGAATGCTATAAAGCATGGTATCTCAAAGGTAGAGGCCGCAAAAAACCTTGAAATCGGAGCTGAACGGAATGGCGTAAATCTAAAAATCTGGGTGTACAACGACGGTCCCGCCTTAAAGAAAACGAACGGTATTTCCAAGGGAATCGGCCTTGCGAATACCCGTAAAAGACTCATGAAACTATATGGAAAAAAGGCTATGCTAGAGTTATTTTCGGTAAATTCCGGTGTGCTGGTGGAGTTGCGTATTCCAATAATGAAAACAAATGAAATATAGTACGGTAATAGTAGATGATGAAGCGGAAGCTCGAACGCTTTTGTCTCTCTATGTGAGTAAGAATCCACAGCTCAGGCTGAGTGGTAGCTGTAAAAATGGGAAAGAGGCACTTACGGTAATTCGAAACGAACGGCCCGACATTGTTTTTATGGATATCAATATGCCCGAGATGAGCGGTCTACAGGTCTTGGAGCGCTGCAAGGACGTGCCTACCTACTTTATTTTGGTAACTGCATATGATCAATACGCGCTAACGGCATTTGAGAAAAACGCAATCGATTATGTGCTTAAACCCTATACCGAAGAACGGATTTTCGATGCCGTTGCCAAGGCGATAACAATCCTTCAAAAAGATCAGTTGGCAGAAATGGGCTTGCGCTATGAACAACTGTTGGCTGCCTTTGCACAAGAAACAAAAGAGAAAGAAACCAAAAATTACCTGCAAAGAATTGCGGTGAAATCTATTGGAAAAACCTTGTTTGTCGATGTTCATGAAGTTTTTTATATTCTGGCTGCCGATCAATATGTGGAGGTAATCACCCTGGATAAGAAGTACACCGTACGCGAGTCTATGGATTATTTGGAAGAGGTCCTGGATCCTCGTTTGTTTTTCCGCACGCAACGTTCCGTCATTGTGAATATGACCCAGGTAAAAGGGATGGAGGTAGTGGACAAAAACAGTAGTTTGGTACTCTTAAAAAACAATGTAAAGGTAAAGTTGTCCAACCTGCGGAAAACGGCTTTTCGAAAGGCAATGAATACCTAGTAGTCGCTCCTTTCGGAATACATATGACAAATGGGTTCGTTCATATTTGACCTACTTGATTTTGTATAGAAGCTGCCCGTAATTGTTGGGATTTAATATTTTGGAATTATCTTTAAGCTCCTATGAATGTTGAAAGCCAACTCTTGTTCTTGTTTAGTGCAATAGGCGCGTTGAATGGTTTTTTGCTAAGTGTATACTTTGCATTTTTCACCAAGAGTAAAGGGGTGTCCAAGTATTTCTTAGCAGCGCTTTTGCTAGTGGTAAGTGTACGCATTTTGAAATCCGTGTTCTTTTTTTTCAATCCGGGACTTTCACAATTTTTTATTCAGATAGGACTTTCTGCCTTGGTTTTGATAGGCCCGTTTTTGTTTTTATACGTAAAAGCCATGCAGCAGAAGGAGAATCTTAAAGGGTGGCCATTCCATATCGTCCCAGTACTTCTTCTGATTACCGTTTTAGGGATCGTATACCCTTACGTGGAGTACAGGCCGTTATGGAGAACCTATATTATCACAGGAATCTACCTTTTTTGGTTGGTTTACATGATATTCACCACTGTGCTGTTAAAAGATTTGTTCCGAAAATTGTTTTCTAGAAACCATGGCTTACATACCACTGAAATATGGACTCTAAGCGTATTTGTGGGTATCTTTTTAATCTGGCTTGGGTATCGTATTGGTTCGTATACCTCCTATATCGTCGGCGCTTTATCATTCTCTTTTATTTTCTTTCTACTGATATTGTTCTGGGTTTTCAAAAGGGCCAACAAACCCCTTTTTTTTGAAGAAATGCCCAAGTACGGCAGTAAGAAAATAGCAGTGGGCGAAGCAAAAGAGTTCGGTGCTAAATTGGCAAGAATACTTGTCAAGGAAGAATCTTTTAAAAAGGCAAACCTCCGGTTGCCCGAAGTTGCGAAAGCCCTAGATGTTTCTCCACATTATTTGTCCCAGTATTTAAACGACAATCTGGGGAAAAGTTTTTCCGCCTATATTAATGAATATCGTGTGGAGGCTGCAAAAACAATGTTGAAGACCGCCGATTATTTTACTACCGAAGCTATCGGAAAGGAGTGCGGCTTTAATTCCAATACTACATTTTACGCCGCCTTTAAGGAGGTTACGGGGATGACTCCGGCCAAATTCAGAAAAAGAAAAGCGTAATATTCTTCAACATTATAATTCTGTAGCTCTTTAAGCCTTTTTTTTCAGACTGCTTTTTTATTGCGTCGTACTATTGTGTAGTAATTTAAATACGATACAGATGAGCAAAGTAGTAAGCAGTTTCTTGATGTGTTTGATGGTTGGAATGACGATTTACGCCCAAGAAACAGATGAAAAATTGGTAAAACAAACCGTTTCATACTATTTAGAAGGCGGAACAAACAATGATTATGAAACCTTAAAAAAAGCCTTTCACCCTAATGCGAGTATGAAGTTTATTCGGGGGGGAGAATACCAAGAGGTCAATGCCCTTGCCTTTTTCAAGAAGGGGATGAAACCAGGACCAAAACAAGAAAGGCAAACCCGAATCATCTCAGTAGATGTCATGGGGCATGCCGCTAATGCAAAATTGGAAATAGAGTACGCCACCTTTATGTTTATAGATTATATGAACTTACTTAAAGTGGATGGGGAGTGGAAAGTTGTCAGTAAGATATTTTATCGAAAACCAAAAGGATAAACTTTTTTCATTGCTATGAAGATGAAAGATTCATTTAGAACTTTTTACGGCTATAAAACATTGTTATTGTTCTTTTTAATAAGTGTTACCTTAACTTTTGGTCAAAAAAAGGATACCAAAGAGAATACTCGGGAGATGAACCAGCTGTTGGGCTCTTTTTTTGATACCGCACCCTTGGGTGGTGTCGCTTTAATGTCGATACAAGGTGAAGTGGTTTATAACAAAGCGTTTGGTAATAGCACGCTAAATGATGATCAGTTGTTGACGCCATCACACCGGTTTAGAATCGCCTCTAACACCAAGCAGTTTACGGCCTGCGCCATTCTCAAACTGGCTGCGTCTGGTAAATTGTCCTTATCGGACGATATAACCAAATATGTGAAGAATTATCCCACTGAGGGGAATGTTATTACGATTGAAAACCTTCTTACCCACACTTCGGGTATCGCCGATTTCACATCAGCCGAAGGTTTTTCTGAAATGGAGGCCATTGATTATGAACCAGAGGCATTTATAGAGGTATTTAAAGAGTACCCCAAACTTGATGTGCCCGGGGCGGCCTACCATTATAGCAATGCTGGCTATTTTTTGCTGGGCTATATTATTGAGAAGGTTACGGGGCGATCATACGGGGATTATTTGGAAAATACCTTTTTTAAACCGCTAGGAATGACAGATACCTATGTGGATTACCCCAGTAGAAGTTCAAGCTTTTCAACAACCGGTTTTGTGCAACAGGGCCCAGACCTATATGTGCCTAGCAAGCATATTAGTATGAGTATTCCCTATGCGGCAGGCGCATTGGTCTCAACGGTTGAAGATATTCATTGCTGGTATAATGCGCTCAAAGAGGGTAGGGTAATTAATTTGGCCGGTCTTCAAAAAGCACATGCCCCTTTTCAGTTAAATGATGGCAGCTATACCCGGTACGGGTACGGTTGGGATATTGGAACAGTAACGGGAGAACGAATAATCGCTCATGGGGGGGCTATTTCTGGCTATTACAGTACATTGGTATATGCCCCGGAAGAAGATATATTGGCCGTTGTACTGACCAATTGTAATTGGGCCAACCCTGCCTTTTTTGATTTAGCGACCCGTTTAACCGGTATCGCATTGGGTACTACATACTATAAGGAAGGCCCGACCGAAGATTTAAAGGCATATGAGGCGGTTTATAAGGGCGCGTCCGGTACGATCGTTGTTTCCGTAGAGGGGGGACAGCCATTTTTTATGGTTGGTGAAGGCCGTAAAAGACGCCTTTACAGCATGGGAAAGGATAGGTTCTATAGCGAAAGTAATTTCACAACACTAACATTCGTAAGAGACACAAATAAAGAGATTCGTTCCTTGCAGACACAGCGGGCCGTGCAAGAAAACTTTAAGCGTACCGATTACAAACTCCCCCAAAAATCAATCTATTTAGAAATTAGGCAAGCGGTAATGAACCATACGGTAAAAGGGTTACACCATTACCAGGATTTAAAAACCAACCAACCGGATGTTTATAATTTTGAAAATGAAGGTGAATTGAACCGTTTGGGATACGATCTGTTAGCCGTAGATAGAACAGCAGATGCCATTTTGGTATTTAAGACATTGGTAGCTGAATTCCCTGATGCCTACAACCCATATGATAGTTTAGGGGAAGCATATTTCAGTAACAACGAACTGCAATTGTCAAAAAAGAACTATGAACGCTCCCTTGCGTTAAATCCGGAAAATGAAAATGCGAAAGCGATGCTCTCAAGAATCGCTTCACAATTAATGGTCAAAGTCAAGGAAAACAGATAAAGTTCCATATTCTTGTGGCCAATTGAAGATTCTAAACGGTATACGCTGTAAAAGGCAACCGGTATGCTAATCTTTCCGACCCTGCACCGTTTTTAAGTACTTTTTAGTTTCGATGTACAATTCACTACAAAGAACGGCCAACTCGTTACATTTGATTTTCTATGTATTGAAATAGCATGCATCTTTGCTTCATCATCAATCAAAAAACGAACAATCATGATCAATCTATTAAAAATTTTCTTGGGCCTTTTCCTAAGACTTGTGCCTTTGTTGCTATTCCTTTGGTTAACAGCCCCGACACTTCAAGCCCAAAGCCGTAATACCTCGGTAAATGTACGTACCAACAAAAATGGAAAGACATCGATTTCCGTCAAAAAGGGACGGTCGAATCATTTCTCCTTGGAATACGAGGGTGATATTTCAATTTCGGATGACGATACGGATATTATCGCAATTTCAAAGGGAGGGTATTTCGAAGTACGGAAATCGGCTTTTGGAAATCGCAGACGGATTTATATGGAACCCGGTGCCGGGGGCACACTGATTAAAAAATATTATGTAGGTAGCGCATCGGTCAATTTCGAGACCGACGGCAGAAAATGGCTGGCGGAAATACTTCCAGAGGTATTGCGTGCGACAAGCATAGGGGCCGAACAGCGAGTAAATCGCATGTATAAAAGGGGAGGCACTTATGCCGTTTTAAAAGAGGTCGAACAGATTGACAGTGACTATGTGAAAGCTACCTATGTTAAGCTGTTGCTCAAAAAGAACCCGAGCACTAAAAACCTATCTACTATCTTGACGGTGGTGGCAAACGATATCGATTCGGACTATCACAAAGCGGATATACTGAAACGTAATACAAAGGCCTTTTTAGGCGCGGCAGTTTCTACAACGGCCTATATTGAAGCTGCCGGGGCCATCGAGTCTGACTACCATAAGACCGATGTCTTAAAACAGTCGGTCAAAGATGGCGCAGTAACGCAGTCACAGCTAAAATCCCTTTTTCAGATTACCCGGGACATCGACTCGGATTATCACAAGGCCGATGTATTGCTAACGGTTATGAAAAACCGCTCCCTTGATGAGCAGAATGTAAACTTGCTGGTAAGCACGGCCCGTGACATCGATTCTGATTACCACAAAACAGCTGTTTTAAAAGCCGCCTTGGCTACCGAAGGACTTAGTTCAAAAGGGTATAGTGCGTTTGTATCTTCCATGTCCAGCATTGACTCGGATCATCATAGCGCCGACATTTTGACGGACCTTTTGAAGAACAAGTTGAATAGCAATGACCTTCGGGAAATTGTGCAATTGGCAGATGACAATATTAGTTCTGACTATCACAAAGGACAGGTTTTAATGCACGTTGCACACCATCAAGACCTACAATCGGATAACCTTACCGTTTTATTGGACGCCCTTCGTGGCATGAGTTCCGATAGCCATAGGGCCTCGGTGTTTAAACAACTGGCCAAACAAGATTTTAGCGAAGATCAGCTGTCCAACATTCTAAGGGCTACGACCAGCTTCTCGTCCGACTCGCATCAATCTGCCACCTTGATGGCTTTTGCTCCCAGCGTAAAGAAAAAAGGCGGTGCTACGATAGAAGCCTACCGAAAGGCTTGTAATACCATTTCATCCGAATCACATTATGGAAGGGCTTTGAGGGCCATTCAATAATCATCGAGCACTCGACCTCCAAAATACCCGGATAGAATAGGCTACTATTTAGTATTTTGGCGGTATGAAGTGGATTTCTACCGAACTCTTATACCGACCAACCGTGAGAAAGCACTTTATCCTTGTTTTAGTGGGGTTCCTTTTTGGGACGCTCATCTATGGCTTTATCAATTTTGATGGTTTTCGGTATAACCGGGAATTGCTGCTTAGTGGGGTGTTGGGCATCTTTTTAAGCTACTGCGTTCACAGCAGCAATACCCTTATAGACAAAGGGTTTCCTTGGAAACGTCAACCCGGGTTTCGTTTGCTTATCGGTATTTTGATACAAATGGGAATGGCCATTTTTGTCGTCTTTACATGCCTTTGGGGATATACGGAATTCACCGGTACTGCTTCATTTTTTGAATCGGATGACAACGATTTAAAAGCAAAAATCGGCATTTTGTTGTTTTGTTCATCGCTCATTTATAACGTGGTTTACTTTGCGTACTACTCGTACAGCATGTATTCCAAAGGACAATTAATGGAGGTACAACTGCAGCGAAAACAGACCGAGCTACAATTGAAAGCGCTTAAATCTCAGTTGAGTCCGCATTTTTTGTTCAATTGCATGAATACCTTGTCTTCCCTATTTCAAAAAGACACCGGCCGTGCGGAAACCTTTATCCGCTCGCTCGCTCGCTCCTATGAGTACGTATTGGATACCTATGACGCCCCCTTGGTAACTATTGCTGAAGAGCTGAAATTCGTTACTGCCTATTGCTTTTTAATGAAAACCCGCTTTGGGGAGCATCTGCATTTAGATATTCAACTTCCCGATACGATCTTGCAAAGTAAGATACCTCCCATGACCTTGCAGATGTTGGTCGAAAATGGGGTCAAACACAATGTGATGGAGCCATCATTGCCACTCATCATTAAAATAAAGCCGTTGCAAGATGGTATCATGGTAAGCAACAATAAAACCCGCAAGCGCCCAAAAATCGAGTCCATGAAAATTGGGCTGAATAATATAGCGGCACGTTATGAACTTTTGGTTCAGAAAAAAATCAACATAAACGATAGCGAAGATTTTTCAGTCGTAATACCCATCATACCGTGAATAGGCTGTTCATACATAGACCTTTGTTTCGGCTCCTGAGCCCACTATGTAGCGGTACGCTCGTATACCTTCTTATTTTGCTCATCAATAATGATATTGGGCAATTACAAGAAGCCTTTTTAGGGGAAGAACTCTATGTCTGTGTCGGGTTGGCTTATTTGATACAAGAGTATGCGCGCCTATCATTGCTTTGGTTCGAGCGGCTATCCCGTCCGACAGCTTTTCTCTCTAGATTGGTATTGCAGATTCTTAGCTCCGTTGTCATCTGCATGGTGCTGGTTACAGGGGCGATGTATTTATATTTTACGTATGTTTTGAGCTATACGCCTAATTTTAGGGAACTTTTTATCTTCAATAGTATTTTTTCCTTTATCACTCTGATCTATCTGACCCTTTACTTGAGTCATCAGTATTTGTATAAGATAAATACCGATCGGGTGGCAAAAGAAATAGCTTTGAAAGAGGAAGTACAAGCCGATTTTATCAGTTATAAGAAAGCAATCAACCCCGACCTATTGTTCGAAAGCCTCGAAGCACTGCTGGTACTCATGAAAAAAGACCCGGAAAAGGCCGAAGCGTTATCCGATCATTTTTCCAGGGTTTATCGATATGTGTTGGCCAAAAAGAATCGTGAATTGGTTCCCATAGCAGAAGAACTTGAATTGTTGAGGGAATGGAGCTTTTTGTTTGAGCGTTTGCCATATCGCAACATTCGTTTGGGGCGGCCGTCGGTAGGGGAGACCTGGGTACTGCCGGGAAGTTTGTTGTCTATCGTAGAAAGGATTGTACGAAGTACCATCTCCTCTGACCTAGGGAGTCTTACGGTAGAGATTTTTGACAACCCTGAAACCTTGTTTTTGAAATACCGACATGAAGAAGTACTTCGTGGGGGATTTACAACTACGGATTTGAAGGACATTGCCCAAAGTTATCGCGTGTATACCGATAGACCGATACAAGTGGTAGAAGAAGACCACCATAAAATAGTTGAATTGCCAAAACTAAATTTCGATGAAAGTAGCCATAATTGAAGACGAACCCCTAGCAGCTGAAAAACTGGAGCGTTACCTTCAAAAACACAATGGGGAGGTGGTAGTAATGGCGAAACTACCATCTTTGGAAACTGCCATTCCTTGGATTGTTGAAAACCAAGATTCGGTAGATCTCTTTTTTATGGATGTACAACTGACCGATGGCCTAAGTTTTGAAATATTCGCTGATGTACCCGTTCGAAAACCGGTTATTTTCACTACTGCTTTTGACGAATTTGCAATCGATGCGTTTAAAGTGAACAGCATCGACTACCTTTTGAAACCCATTACTTTTACAGATTTATCAAGAGCGCTTAAAAAGTTGAAGTCGTTGCAAGAACAGTTTTCAAAACCGGCGGATCTGGCGCCCATCGTACAACAACTTCGCAAAAAGAAGTACAAGGATCGTTTTTTGGTGCGTATTGGAAATCACATACATTCCATACCTTGTGAGGAGATAGGCTATTTTTATGCGGAAGGTCGTGACCTGTATCTTAGATGCGGTAACCACAAGAAGTACTTGATAGATTATACCTTAGAGGTTCTGGAAACCCTTTTGGATCCAGAACGGTTTTTGCGTATCAATCGAAGTTATATTGTGCAACTGAATGCCATAACGGATGTTATCGTATATTCGAACAGACGTTTAAAACTCACCCTAGAGCCAAAGGCAGAAGACGAAGTAGTGGTCAGTAGGGAAAAAGTATCTAAATTTAAAAACTGGTTTGAAGGCAATTAGCATCTTTAGAGCAGCGTATTTTGCCTTTTTTTAGAATGATGCACATTTGGTTGTCGTTGAAAAGCAGGTTTTTACACAAGTTTCTTGCATTTTTATCAATGAAAACTGGTTTCGGATGAAAGAGTTATAATTTTTCTTCTCATTGTTCCAAGTTGTAAACTAAATTTAGTTGTTTTGCCGGATGAAACGCTACAAAATGTGTTTTCCACTAGGGTGGATCTGTCTTATCATATTCCTTGCACCGCCCAAGCGGTTGATCGGGCAGCAAACCCAGCACTATACCGGTCCTTTCCAAATTGGAGACTATCGCGGCAATGCTGTATATGACTATAAAGTAATTGGTCAGGATACCTTGTTAGAAGGGGCTTTTCAAATGCAACGTTCTGATTTGGAGGCCCTGTTAAAAAAGGAAGATAGTACGTTTTTATTTTCAGGAAGCTTTCAAGATGGGTACCCCAACGGGTTTTGGACCTTTCAATTTGGTGAGTTTCAATCGGAGCGGCGAGCACAGGTAATCAATTATCAATATCGGGTACAGGTGAGTGGTGTTCAGGAATCAGGTTCTGGGACCGTTTTAAAGGGGAAACCTAATGGTACATGGACCTACGACGTAAATCGTATCCAAGATTCCGAAATTGTGGAGGCGCTGTTCAAAAGCACGTTCGATTTCGATGAGGGGGTTCCACAACGCAATTTTAGAATTGAAAGTGAAGACCGCACCCTTGTTGGACGGTTTCTTAGAAACGGCATCGCCCATGATGAATGGGCACTTTATGATGATGCGGCCATTGACGCTACGGAACGCTGGTTTTTCCAAGACGGCGTGCTGCAAAAAATTATTCTTTTTAAAAACGGTAAGGCATCTGAATTTCCGATATATGCAAGTGGAAGCCAAGTAAAAACGGTTACGATAGATACCCGGTATTTGGCCGCTGTACAACTACAGGCTGCGATTTCTGATCCAGGAGATGCCGGGATCAGCGGCATATTGGATTTACTGGATAAAAATGCCACTTACTACGCAAAAATGGATGGGATCCTATCTGAATTGGGTACCGCCGACTTTAATCCCGAATTTAAAGTAAAGCTTCCCTATTTCCCCTTAGACTCGTTGGAAAAAAGGACGTTGGCAAATATTTTCGAGTTACATGAAAAAGCCAGAACGAGCAGTGATTTCTTTTTGAATAGTTCGCAATTAAATATCTTAAAACTAACGGATCAGCAATCCAACTATCTGTTCGAGGTGGTACGAGCCCTTTCGAATGATTTCCTAAAACCTGTACAGAAAGTGTTAAACTTTCAAAAAGATTCGGTGCTCGAGTTTGTTCCCCGTGCACGGGTGCGAAAGGAGTTATGGCCAGTGGCCATCCCCTCCAAAACGGTTCGGGCAATCATCACAAAAGATAGTGTCACGGTAAAAAAGCCTTTTACGCTTTCAAATGCCGCGGACTATGATTTTGAGGGGCGATTGCTCAATTCCCTCTACGATATGACCAAGTATGCAATGGCATGTCTCGATTCCATTGAAAAAGATCTCAATGAAAAATTGATTCGTGAGAAAAGACAACAAACCTTGGTTGCCTTGGAAGAGAAACTGGTTTTGCAGGAGAAGGGTTTTGGCGAACTACTCGATTCCCTAAGTAGTGATACTCCTGCTAATTACAGAAAAGTACTGCAACGGTTAAAAGGCATAGCCGATACAAAACTTGGCGCATATGGCGTTTTACAGGATACCGATTTGAAATTGGAACAAGGAAAAGAATTGACCCATTGTTTTGAAAAACTCTTGGTGTTGGGAGCGGAAATTGGAAAATTACCTGCCCAGTCTGAAGAAATACGTTTGCACTATCAAGACGGGGTATGGAATCCCTTTATGGCCACGGTGATGAACGAGGAAGTCAAAAAACGCATTACCAACGCCTATCGCAAGGTTTTAGTTCCGTATTTCCTAAATCAGATACAGGATGGTTTTGATTGCGGCAGTGTAGAGCTGCTGCTGGAAGAAATGAGTTATACCGGCGAGCGCATGTTTCAATTACGGGATGAAGAAACTTCCAAGCTAGAGCGCAAGTTGCGCAGGGAACAGGATCCCAAAACGGTGCTGAAATTATTCCATAAACAGCCAAAGAACAAAGAAAACTAACCAATGAAGAACGATTGTAGACATTGGGCGGGGATCTTTTTATTGTTCTTTATGGGCAGCTGTTTGCAGTTAAATGCCCAAGAAGACGCACCGGTGGTATTACCGACAGAATCAAAGTACAAAGATCCGGTAACCAAAACCTGGTTTAATACCTATGGTAATATTCGCATATCAAAGCGCTTGTTTTGGGTAGCACAAACCCATTTTAGACTGGAAGAAACGGAAGACACCCAATTTGTGGGGCAAATGGCCCAAATCTACAATCGTCATGCCATAGGCTATATCTACTCCAAAAAATTCAATGCGAGTTTGGGAGGGGTATTGCGCCTTAATTTTAATACTGACGAAAGTTCAACAGACCGTAACCTGGTACCGGAATGGCGTATTTGGCATCAGTACCAATTTGCTATGCCCTTGTCTTCGGTAATGGTGTACCATAGATTGCGAATTGAACATCGGTGGACACAAGGTTTTGAAGAGAATAGTGCTTATATTTTCAGAAATAGATGGCGGTATATGTTTCGGCTCAAGGTTCCGTTGAATAGCCATAAGTTAAAACCGAAAACATGGTATGTGTCTCCGGAGGCGGAACTGATTATGCAGAGCGGTAAAGCGGTGGTCGCAAGCCCAATGGAAGACTTACGATTGACCACTACTTTGGGGTATATTGTAACACCGCGTCTAACCTTTGCTGCGGGACTAATGTATTCGCAAGGGCAATCATTGGATAATGGAGGCGTTTATAAACAAAACTGGACCATGCGTTTTCATATGTACTTTTCTCCAGACTTTAGAAGGGTTAAGAACAAACTCCCCGAAATTCATTTGAACGATTAAGGAATATGCATCGTGACCAAGACAAGTAAAAAGAGAATTAAAAAAAGGGTTTTGATCCCGTATTTATTGCTAGGAGCGGTAGGTGCCGCCGCCTTGTTCTTTCTTATCCGGGCCAATAGTCTACAATATCAATTGCAGCAGACGGCTGCTGCACAAGAAGCGTTGGAACGAACCAGAACTGAAAACGAGGAATTGATCCGCATTGATTCCATGCTGGTCTCCGGAGATTATAAAAACGCACTAAAAGCGTACAGTTCTGCAAATAAAAACGGCTTTGAAAAGGAAGGTGCCACGATTCAATTGCGCATTGCCTTGGCCAAAAAACTACAGCAGTTCGATACCAATGGGCGTTTGCAAAAAAAACTTTCCCAGAATGACTCTATTGATTCTGTTCAAAGCACCCGTCCTACAACACCTTTGGAAATCAGAAGGTACGATTCATTGAATTTCGCCTTGGAAAAAGCCAAAGTACAGCTAGGCCGTATGAAACGGCAATTAAAAAATAAGACCTCGGGACAATATCTTACTTTTCAAAGCAAGAAAGGCAATAAAATGCACTATGTAGGGCAGGTAAAGAATGACAGGGCGAACGGACTGGGAATCGCCCTTTTAGATACAGGAAGTCGGTACGAGGGCGAATGGAAAGACAACCAGCGCGAAGGGGAAGGTACTTTTTATTGGGCAGATGGGGAGTATTATATCGGAAGTTATTCGAACGACAGACGTAATGGGGAGGGGAGCTACTATTGGCCCAATGGGGAAAAATATACCGGACAATGGAAAGACGACAAAAGAAATGGCCAGGGTGTTTTTTATGGTGCCGATGGAAAGGTCGTTACCAGTGGGCTTTGGAAAAATGACAAGCTGGTCGAAACCGATAAAAAACAGAAGAAAGCAAATCGATAATATCATCAGGGGAAACCTGAATGGTTCAGGATGTTTTTTGATCATTTCACTACGCGAAAGTCACCAGTATGTGGTGGATGCGCCCATTCAGATACCACCAAGTAGGGCTAGCATTCTTTGCTAAAGCCCCAAAGCATCCATCGCGTCTTTTTCATAACGACTGTCATCCGGCGGGTAACGAAGCAAATGCTCAAATTTTCCAGTATCTTTTGCCAATGCGTAGATAAGACTTTCCCCTGCATATTTTGGTGTTTTGCTGTAAATGGGATCCTTAAAAGCATCCTCGGCGGACACGATTTCCCATCCCTTTTCACGGAAAAAACTGATCAGATCGTCAATAAACAGGGCGGCTAACAAATTATGATGCAACAATAGGGTATGGGAAATGTGTCTGCCATTCAATTTATAGGAAAGGTCCTCATAAAATTGGGCGCGTTCCCAAATATGATGTAGGTAGTAATCCCGGTAGGGTGAAAGATCTGTTCCGGCATCTGCTTTCAATCTGCGTATCAATCGCGTATCAATGTACCAGTCGGAGGCATCTATGGTTACATAACCGTTCTTATACCCTTGTCCGCGCAAGAAGCTGCGAAGGCTATCCACCTTTTTTGCCGTTTCTCCCTCTTTTAAGTATGGATATCTAAAAAACCTTTTGAAATTCGAATAGGGCCTTAACAAGGTGTCTGCTTTGAGAATGTCATCTCGAAAACTTACATACGTCTCTGACTGATCACTATAGTTATGATGGCTCCAAGTATGATTTGCGATGCCATGTCCGGCGGCGTTCCAAGAATGTAGCAAATGGGATCCTTTGGTATTGTTTTTTCCCTTACCGGCTACAAAAAGCATCGCTCTTACATCTGCCTCCCAAAGTTTCTTGAGCAAGAGGGCGTTCCATTCTTGAAAAGTGTAACCAGGGCGGTCGTTGATGGTGCCATCATCAAAAGTAAAGCTAATTTTTTTCTGGGCCGTTAGTCCGGAAATTGTGAAGAATACGAACGTAGCGACTATCAGAAAAAGTGTTTTTCTGTTCATTATGGCTTTATTTAATAGAGGTTTATGGGTAGTGCCAAACGTTTCACGGATGCCTTCGGTTAATGGCAAATTCGCTTAGGTCGAAATGAAATGCGGTACTTAGGAGACGCGGTTAGGAACTATCCCTGATATCGATTATTTGTTAAAAAAATCCATTGGATCCAAGTGCTTTTCGCCTTGACGCACTTCGTAGTGCAAATGCGGACCAGTAGAACGTCCGGTACTCCCTACATAACCGATCACATCACCCGTTTTTACCGTTTGCCCTTCACTTATTTCAAACCCGTTTAAATGGGCATACCATGTCTGGTAGCCATCTTCATGCTCTAAAACGATTAAATTGCCCCAGTTTTTTTCGGATCGTACGGTTATGGCAGTACCGTTGGCAGTAGCCAGCACCGGGGTCCCGATCGAAGCGCGAATATCAATACCTTTATGTATGATGTGGTGTTTTACTTTTGGCGCCCGCACTTTAGCACCGAAGGTGCTGGTGATATCCCTTGGATTGTAGGTTTCCAAAGGGAAAATGGAAGGTATGTTATGAGTTGTTTCCAGGAGAAGCACGGCCTTGTAAGGTGTTGCTTCTTCAGGAATGGTTTGCTCAGTAAAGGCCAAAGAGATGATAATGGCCGAAGTAACAAGTAGACTATAGTTAAAAGTCTTCCCCTTTTTTGATTTGATTTTAGTGATCATGTCTATTCGTTTTTTGATGATTGAATTATTAAAATAACTTAATGTTGGGTATTGATGCTTGTTTTCAAGCGTTTGAAGCATGAGTTGCAGATAGTCTTTTGGGGGCACATTATCAGATAAGACCGCTTGATCCGCTTGAAATTCGTGAAGGGCCACTAGGGTTTTCTTATAAAAATAAAGCGTAGGGTTGAACCAAAATACAATGGCATACAATTCAATGAAAAGCAAATCGAAGGTATGCTTTAGACGAACGTGGGCCATTTCATGTTTAAGGATGAGCGGATGTAGGTTTTTCACTTGTTTTTTTGGAATAAAAACCCATGTAAAATACGTTAATGGAGCGGTCACCGAAGCTGCATAAACAAAGCTACCTTTAACCGCTACCTTGTCCGCATTTCGTTTTACCTTAAAAATGTTTCGAGTCGTCAGGACCAGTCTGGCAGTCACGAGCATACACCCTATCAAATAACCAATAAAAATCCAATTGGATGAGGAGTTCCCCGGTGATTCATGGGGATTGGCTACCAAGGCGTCATTCATAGTAGGGGAGGGCAACCCCAAATGAAAGGAAGATAGATCTACTATGGAAAGTACCTGGGCAGATCGCGAGAGGGGGACCAGTTGTCCAAGTTCCAATAGGGGCAACAGCATTGACACCAAGGGCAATAATACCAAAGTGAAACGATTGGCCCAATGAAAAGTAAGTGTACTGAGAAACCTGCGATACATGAAGCAAAGCAATGCAAAGACAAGACTTGCCTGTACCAAGTAGCTAAAAAAATCAGTCATTGTTTCCTTTTAGTTTTTTAATCTTTGAATCGATCAATTGCTTAATTTCTTCAAGCTCGGTCAGGTCCAAATCTTCATCCTCCGTAAAAAAATGGGCAAACTTACTCTTAGAACCACTAAAGAAATTGTTGATTACCGAATTCATGTGTTTTTGAAAGTACTGCTCCTTTGAGATCGTTGGGAAATACTGTCGAATTTTGCCGAAAGTTTCAAAGGATAAAAATCCCTTGCGCACTAAGACCCTTACTACGGTTGAAATGGTCGTATAAGCAGGACGAGGTGCCGGAAATTGTTCCACAATATCTTTTAGAAATGCTTTTTTTAATTCCCAGGCATATTGCATTACCTGTTCTTCTGCCTTCGTTAGTTCTTTCATACGGTGCAAATGTAAAACAAAATATTTTATATAACTATAAATATAGTCATAAAACTATTTTTATAGTCATAAGTACCTGATTTTCATACGAGCTTCCGTGAACTCCCAACAGGAAAAGGGGGGCGCACATGGTATTAATTTAGGAGGTTTCCTGTTTAAATCTTGTACATTCGTATCCTAGCTTCTTTTGAAAATGCAGCAAGAGATTCCACATATTACCTTTAAATCGCGCCACCCCGCAGATCATGGGATAGAGATTATTACCCTTTCGAACCTGCAAAAACGGAAGGCTCAAATAAACCATGATACAGAGAAAGCGCACCAGGTTGCATTCAATATGCTAGTTCTTTATACCCAGGGAACTAGTTCTCATTTGGTTGATTTTGTTCGGTATCCTGTAGCTGCGAACACCTTGATCTATTTGTCAAGGGGCCAGGTGAACGCTTTTAAGTATACAGAAGGCGTTGAAGGGTTCATTATACTGTTTACCGATGAATATTTAAAGAGACAGCTGCATAATCTCCCGGAGAGCGGTATCATACGGTTGTTCGATGCACAGTTATTTTCGCCAAAGATCGTAGTAAAGGAGGCATCGAACATCATGGCCTACGTTCAACTTCTTTACAAAGAGTTTTGGAACGGAAAATCACTACTTGATAAAATCGGTATTTGCGATTCCCTTTTCCGTATACTTTTTTTAAAATTGGAGGCGTTACAGCAATTCAAATATGGTCATTTGGAACATGATGATAAACTAGTACTTTTCTTGACCTTTAAGAACCTCTTACAAAAGAACTTTACAGAAAGTAGAAATGCAGCCTACTATGCATCCAAACTTCATATCAGTTACAAGCATTTAAACGTGGTTTGTAAAACCGTCATGAATACTACGGCAAAGGACTTTATTGATGCGTTTGTGATTTTAGAAGCGAAAAGACGCTTGGTAAATTCGACCGTAAAAAGCAATGAATTGGCATTTCAAATGGGTTTTCAAGAACCCACAAATTTTGTAAAGTATTTTAAAAATAAGACTGGATTCACCCCAAATAGCTTCAAAAAGGCTCATTCATAGTTGAATTGGTTTGGTATTTACCATTTTTTGGGCTTTTTTCACCTTTCTATCCGCACGCTGCCCTTTAATTTTGCCCTCATAAATATAACGTATGAAACAGTATGTCTTCGCTATGGCATTGTTGGTCGTAGTAGCCTGCAAAACAGAAAAAAAGGAAAAAACGAACGAAACAAACCACGAAAAACCAAGTACTATGAACTTATCGAACAAGGAAAAATCGGTTGCCCTCTTGACCAGTATGGAGACCGGTGATCAAACTGCGGTAGGGTATATCGACCCAACCAATTACAAACAACATAACCTAGCCGTTGCAGACGGTCTTGAAGGCTTTGGGGCCGTTCTTCAAAATGCGCCGGCCGATGGCTTTAAAGCCAATGTTGTGCGTTCCTTTGAAGATGGCGACTATACCTTTACCCATACTATTTATGACTTTTTTGGACCCAAGATCGGCTTTGATGTATTTCGGTTTGAAGATGGAAAAATTGTAGAACATTGGGACAACCTTATTGATGTAAAGCCCTTAAACCCAAGTGGACGTACCCAAACAGATGGGCCAACCATTGCCAATGACTTGGATAAGACCAGCGCCAATAAGGCGCTTGTAAGCGATTTTGTCACAACCATTTTGATAAATGGAGAAATGGACAAGATGGGCACCTTTATTGATGGGGAAAATTATATACAGCATAACCCGGATATTGCAGATGGCCTGTCGGGGCTTGGCAAGGCATTGGAAGCGATGGCACAACAGGGAATTGCAATGATTTATACCGATGTACATAAAGTCCTGGGAGAGGGAGATTTTGTGCTGACCATCAGTGAAGGAAGCTTCGCCGATGAGCCCACATCGTTTTATGATCTGTTCAGGGTTGCCGACGGAAAGATTGTGGAGCATTGGGATGTTATTGAAACAATTGCCCCTGAGGAGACACGAAAAAATGACAATGGTAAGTTTAATTTTTAAAGGTTTCCCTGAAATAAGGCAATAGGTATAAAAAGAGCCATCTAAATACAGATGGCTCTTTTTTGTGTTGTTTCACAATGTATGACGCATTACTAGCAGTGATCGATTTCCACCGTCATTTTGCCATTTTCATACGAAATAATAAAGGGTATTTGTTCAAGCGAACAGCGGGGTTCGATTGTAAACTGAATCATGCCGGACACTTTAAAGTTGTCCTCGCCTTTAAGCTTCAATTGCTGATTATAGGTGGTTGTTTGTCGCACCCAATTCACATACCCATCTACATAAGGGTGCGGGTCGTACTCCTCTACAGAACGGGGTGTTTCTGTAAGCTGGGCGGTCTTTTGGAGTTGATCCGACTCCTTCAAGATCAATTTAAAAACACCTGTAAAATCTCTTTTGGAATTCGGGGAAACATAGTAACAACCTTTTTTTAGGTTTACACGAACAACCAAATCGTACAGGTTGTTTTCCAGCGCGTCTATTTTAAGATGTAATTTGTAGGGTTCGTCTTTACTGTCATTTATGGGAACATAATTGACAACTGGGGTTCTAAGGTGTTCGGGTACAATTGCCTCATTAACGGCCAACATTCTCAAAGGTTGTTGTTTGTTTTGTTGACAACCCACACTGGCTATTACCAACATGCATACTAAAAGTCTATTCATAATTCTAGATTTAAAAATTAAATTGATATGGTGATGTTCGTTTTAGATGATGGGTTAAAATTAGTACCAGTTATCCTTGTCAAATGTCAAAAGAGTGTAAAAGAAGTGTCAACAACTGTAAAAAGTCATGAAATTGTATGTTCTTTATAGCCATATATGGACAACACTCTTTACTATCGGCTTCGCAGCGCTATTTTTCTTTTCGCTTGTATTGGATTATCCGCTTGTTCAAACCGGCAGGATACCTTTTCGGAAACCACTAAAATTGCCTTACGCGAAGCAGGACATCAATTGTTATTGGCCAATAATGATTCTACCTCCTTGGTGCAACCGGTAAGGGTAGTAGGTGAATACAAGTACGAACTATCTTTTGAGAAGCCTTTGGCCATTGAACCCGATAGTCTGGTCACCATTATCAAAAATAGTTTTCAAAAGGCGGAACTACCACCACGTTATATCACGGAACTTGTGCGATGTGAAGATGTCGCTGTGGCCTATAGCTATTTGATCCGTGAACGGGAGGCAAGGGGAATTGTCCCATGTCGGGGACGGGTGCTTCCAGAAGCGTGTTATACGGTAAGTGTTCGCTTTACAAAGAATCCAACCTATTCTGCGAAAGACCCAACCCTTTTGTATATTCCTGCCTTGGGATTTGCCGCAGTACTGGCATTCGTTTATTATCGCAAAAATAAACAGGGTATGCCTTCCTCCAAAGGGGAACGTTTCTTTGCTTTGGGAAAGTATAAATTTTACCCGGAACAGAACAAATTAAATATCGGCGCTATAGACATTGGCCTGTCAAGAAAGGAATGTGAGTTACTGGCCTTGTTTGTAGAAAGCCCTAATGAAGTGATTCAACGAGATACCCTCACAAAAAAGGTTTGGGAAGACCATGGGGTCATCGTTGGCCGTAGTTTGGATACCTATATTTCCAAATTAAGAAAGAAACTGCAGGCAGATGACACGGTTAAGTTGACAAATGTGCACGGAGTTGGATACAAGTTAGAACTGTGAGACGTTTCGATTTTCCTTAAAAATAAATAAGGGAACCACCAGAAGTAGTATTTTTACTTTGCATAAAAGGTCCTTCTCGACCTAACAACTTTTTCAAATTAAAGAGCATGCATATGAAAACTCGTCTTCTCCCAAGGTATCTTGCGCTATTGGTCCTTCTTTCGGTACTGTTCGTTTCTTGTAAAGAACAGGCCAAAGAACAACCCGAAGAACCCCCTTTGGTACAATATAATGAACCCGAATCGGCCTTGCCAATTGATAAATTAAAATTGCCTGAAGGTTTTAAAATAGAAGTGTACGCCGATAGTATTGACGGCGCACGCTCTATGGCAATGGGGGATAACGGTACCTTGTTCGTAGGAACCCGAAATGAAAATACCGTCTATGCGATCCAAGATAGGGATCAGGATTTTAAGGCCGATAAGGTGATTGTATTGGATACCACCTTGGAGGTTCCGAACGGTATTGCCTTTAAAGATGGTGCGCTCTATGTTGCGGAAGTGGGTCGCTTATTGCGGTACGATGCTATTGAGTCGCAATTAAGTAAGGTACCCGAACCCACTGTGGTATATGATGACTATCCAACGGAATTTCATCATGGATGGAAATACATTGCATTCGGACCGGATGATAAACTGTACGTTCCAGTAGGTGCTCCCTGTAACATCTGTGATTCAACCGTTGTTGATGAGCGATATGCAACGATTACCCGAATGGATCCCGACGGAAGCAACCGGGAGATTTATGCCCATGGTGTGCGTAATTCGGTGGGCTTTACTTGGCATCCGAAAACGGGCGATATGTACTTTACCGATAACGGTCGTGACATGTTGGGGGATGATATCCCCCCTTGCGAGTTAAACCGGGTCACTGAAACCGGTCAACATTTTGGCTACCCATTTTGCCATGGAGGCGTAGTAAAAGACCCTGAATTTGGAAGCCAAAAAGACTGTGCGGAATTTGTGGCCCCAGTACAGGCGCTGGGCGCCCATGTAGCACCATTGGGCGTTAAATTCGCTTCTGGTAACATGTTTCCCGAAAAATACAGGAACAGGGCCTTTATAGCGGAACACGGCTCTTGGAACCGAACAGAAAAAGTGGGCTATAAGCTAAGCACGGTACAATTGGAGAATGGCAAAGCCGTCTCCTATGATACCTTTTTGGAAGGTTGGCTCGATGAGTCCTCCCAAGAACGTTTCGGAAGGCCGGTAGACCTCTTATTCCTGGAAGATGGTTCCTTATTAATCTCCGATGACTTTGGTGATGCCATTTACCGGGTCACCTATGAAGGGGCCGAGTTGGCTAGTAGGTAATTACCAAACTGTGGAAGTTTAGATAAACAAAAGCGTTTGTAGGTTTCTTGTAGTTTACGGTACATTTTTGATTCTATGGTTTTATCAAAGAACTTGCGCCGTGGTTCTAGGTGCGGATTTCCACAATTGTGTTTCTAGTGAAAAGACTATTTTGGCAAGGTACAAATACCAAATATCCTTTTCATAAAAGCCGTAGCCTTAAGATGGCGGTATTTATATAAGAAATTTTATATTGCGACGTAGTTGTTTACGACTATTTCGTCAACTTTACATACCAACCATTATGAACAGCTTGTATACTCCAGGCCCTCAAAACGTGCCATCAGAATTTACGAAACCGACCAAATCCTTTAAAAAACATGTATGGCTCTCAGTGTTGGCTTTGATAGCATTTATTTCCTTATATTTTTTCTTGACTTTTTGGTTTGGTAAATTAGCCTACAACTTGTTTCGAGGCCAGGGAAGTTTATTAAACTATGGGTTGGGAGCTGGCTTTGCCTTTCTTTCGCTTTTTATGGCTAAATCGCTTTTTTTCTTGAACAAGCGAGAAGAAAACCCAATGCGGCGTTATGTGACGGAAAAGGAAGAACCCGTTCTGTTCGATTATTTGTATAAACTGGCCGATGAGGCTCGTTCGCCAAGACCTCATAAAGTTTTTTTAACCGATAGAGTGAATGCCAGTGTTTCGTACGACTTGTCTTTTCTCAATTTATTATTCCCTTCAAAGAAGAATCTGGAAATAGGTTTAGGTCTTGTTAATGTGTTAAGTTTAGGAGAGTTCAAGGCCGTTCTCGCTCATGAATATGGCCATTTTGCCCAACGTTCAATGCTCTTGGGACGATATGTTTATACCGCACAGCAGATTGCTGCCCGTATTGTAGGAAAGCGGGATATTTTGGATTCCTTTTTAGCGGGTATTTCGGGATTTGACATTCGTATCGCCTGGATAGGCTGGATTTTGCAAATCTTGGTTTGGGCGATTCGTTCTCTTATTGAAACGTGCTTTAGTGTTGTTTCTATTGCCGAAAGGGCCCTTTCAAGGGAAATGGAGTTTCAGGCAGATTTGGTTGCTGTTTCGATGACCGGAAGCGATGCCCTGATCCATGCCCTTTATAAACTACAAATTGCAGATGAGGCATATGACAATGCTTTGGCCGTGGTAAACGATCAACTAGGGAATAAGCGGGCGGTACCCAATATGTATGCACTACAAACCAACTATATCAAAAAAATGTCTTGGCTACAGGATGATGAGTCATACGGTAAGTCGCCGGTCGTTCCTACCATGAATCCCGGGAGCAACAGAATATTTGTTTCTCGTAATTACAATCCACCGAAAATGTGGGCTACACACCCTGCTGATAAAGATCGAGAAGCCAATGCAAAGAAGATTTATATACCGGCGACTATCGACCACCGCAGTACCAAGGAATTGTTATCTAATGCGGATAGCTATGAAACCGATATGACCGCAACGCTCATTGGCACGGCTAAGGTCGATACTACCCCTATTTCTTTGGAAACAAGCATCACTGCTCAGAATAAGGAATATTTTGATTGGTCTTTTCTTAACCCAAAGTATCACGCTTCGTTTTTGAATAGATATGCATTTATGGATTATGATAAGGTCGATAGTCTTTATAATGCTACACTGGATGAGGTTGATTTGAAAGCTATTTTTTCGGAGCTGTACCCAGAGAATCTAAAGGTCAGCTTACATCAATTAAAAGAGGTCAATGAGGAAATAGAGGCTTTGATTATTTCTGAAAACGAAGTTGTCACCGCCGAAAAACGACGAATATGGCATAGGGGATCAGAGATAAAAAGGAGTGATATCCCCGAAGTAATAGCCAATTTAAGAAAGGAGAAGGAAAAATTGATTGCGCATATGAAAACTCACGATGTAAAATGCCGCAAAGCTCATTATGAGGCAGCTAGTACATTTGACCAGGGGTGGCCCGAGTACCTCAAGAGTCTGGCCGGTTTGGTACATTATTCTGAGCATTCCATTTCTAATATTAATGACAGTGCGCGCAAGTTTCACAATGTGCTGAATGTTGTACTGGCCGATGGCAGGGTAAGTTCCTCCGAACTTCAGGATGTGTTAAACGCTTCTGATGATTATTGGTCGGTAGTACAAAAAGCATTTGCTGACAGCACGAAAATTAAGCTTGATGTAATGTTACTTCAAAAAATGCAACTTACCAGCTATAAAGACGCTTTCAAGAAGTTTACCCTAACCGAGCCGAATAAGGAAGTGATCAATGAATGGATTCAAGTAATCGATGGCTGGGCGAATTCCGCATTGCAGCATTTACAAAAGTTACGAAATGTAAGCTTGGAACAATTACTTGATATGGAAGATGAAATCCGTACTAATTTTTTAGCTGGAAATAAAATGACCCGAACTGCTCCGAATACTCTGGAATTGGTAAAAGATTATGATTTATTGCTGCCTGGCACGGAAAGATCTATTCAGCGCAAATTAAATTTTAGAGATCGTTTTTTTCAGGGGAATGGGATTATCGCATCCTCCGCTAAATTTGGAGTTTCTGGTGCAATCCTATTGGGAGCTTTGTTTTTGGGTAGTTATAGTCAAAAATCAAGTTTGTTTATCTTCAATGGTTTACAGACCAGTGTAAAGGTCACCGTAGATGGCAGCACTTATACAATCGATGCAAATACGCACGAAGAAGTTAACATTAATTTAGACGCGACCTATCCTATCGTCGCTAGGACTTTGGATGGGGAACATATTGAATCACTTGAAACAGCTTTTGATGATCCTTCCAAAAAGTACATCTATAACATTGCCAATGCAGGTGCATTTATCCAATACCCCGTTTTTTATGGATATGAAGGAAACGCTACCGATGAATATTTGGGAACGGTAAAATGGATAGGTACAGTAGCGGATCACGTTTTAAAGGAAGCTCCGGAAACCATTTCTACCTCTTCGAGAAATAGTCGTGAAAGGAGGGATGTCGTTCAAGGGTATAGCAATATTGACCCGTATAATATAATAGGGATAGTAGAAGATAGTCTACAGGTACAACGGCTTATTCGATCGCATGCATTATGGGATGATACCAATAGTCCGTATTTGATGACATGGTTGCGTTTATTGGGCTCAGGACCGGGATCCATGAAGGTTCTTAGAAAGCGATTGGAAAAAAATCAGAATGAAATATACGCCTTGCGTGCATTGCAAGACAATGCCGATTCCCTTGAGCGCCTAGAAATTTGTGCAGAACATCATCAATTGGCGGCTTCAGAGCCCAAAAATGCCGACTATCGCTATCTTACGATTCGATGTATCGAAGATGAGGCGCAACAGAATAAGGCCTTCATAGAGTGGCATGAAAGATTTCCACAACATCCGTGGTTAGCGTTTGCGTCGGCTTATAGTTATTCAAAAATTGGTAATTGGCAAAAGTCTCATAACGCTTTTCAAGTTGCGAGCGCCAATAATGAATCCTTACGAGCTTCTATAGGGTTGGATGCCGAACGAATTCGTCGTGTGCTGGAAAGAAAGCTTAAGATTGATGTTCCACTTAGTGAAAGAATACATAATCCGGACATTGAAGCGTATAATCGTATGGAAAGTGGCCAATTAGACGGACAATATGGCGATAGCAACCACGTATATTACTTAATTTCGGAGGGCAAGTTCGAACAGGCACTCACCTACATTGCTTCTTATGAGGATATTAAACCAAGAGTTTTACGGTTTCTTGCCGCGTCCGAAGGTGTTAACCGAGAAATTGTTGAGTCTGCTTTAGAATTGCCCACAGATGTAGGCATTGACTATGATGCCATATGGGTCGCTTTAGGCGTGGCGGTTCGGGAAAATGCTGCGACCACCGATTATATCAAATCCGCTTCATTGATGGGGTTTGACCAAAGGAAAATCACTGATTTTATAAGACTTGTCAAACAAGGCAGCACACTTGAGGCGGAGGAGCTATTGTTGAATTTGGACTTTCGGTTTAAATCACAATATTACTTGCTTGGGTCGATAATCTTAGGTGAGAAAGCCCCTGGAGATTGGAAAATATACACCAATTCAATGTTGTTCGCCAATGAGCGGCCGTTTATTAAAATGGACTAATTTTAAGTGTCGAAGTCATAACTTGTGTTTATTGGTCAATTTGGATGGAAATAATAACGCTACATAGCCTTGAGATGATACCTTCGTATCAAAAAACAACTGCATCCCAGTAAGAGCACAATCATTAAAAGTATTGTTATGTACAAAGGGCCGTGGGGTTGACTACCATAATAATCTGCAAACGAAAGTCCGTTTAGGGCGGTGTAGGTCAACATGAAAAATGACACCTCAAAGAGCTTTTTGCCCTTGGAAATGATTCCCAGGAACCCGGCAAACACCACTATGAACACTCCCGCTAAAAATACGATCAGCAGTGTTTCGAAAGGCTTGGCAATGGCTATGCGAATGAGCAGGGGAGATGCTAAAACGAATACGAATACCATTCCGGCGGCCATTTGGGAAAACAGGGCTCTGCGAATCGGCCGATAGGAGGTAAATGCAAAGTAATGCACATTGTGGTCGGCCTCCTTGGTGGTCAGTTGGGAGAGACGGCCTACCTGTAAAAACCATAGCATCGGTAGTACAAATTGATGCGCAATTTGTAGTGGCAGCAAAGCCAGTAAAAACATGCCTATACTGTTTAAAAGCCATAACCATCTTTTTCCCTTTCGTATGAGCAGCAACAGCTCTGTTTTAATAAGGGGAAGGATTGCGAAATTTTGACGTATGGCCGGCAATGACGAAAGAAGGATATCTTTTGTCGGTTTTTGAATTTCGATTTTGGGAATCTTTTTTTTCAGGCGTGCTTTCTCTTTGGTATCGAACCGATGAAAGAAAGGCGCGGAGACGACTACGATTCCGATGCTACATAGCAACCACAGTAGTCGGCTTATAATAAAAGTTGTTGAAAAATCAACTCCGGTAAAATGAAACTTTTGGTTGCTTTCCGTAGTTCCTATCACATAACCGATACTCATATCGATGTCCGCTTCGGTTTGTAGTATCCCCTGTACGGTTTCGACCATTTCATGCATCACTACTTTACTTCCGAAAACATCCAGTGCAAATTGAATTTCATCTTTGGACGGGGATACTAGTAAGGCGGAAAACAAAAAGAAATAAATACCGTTTTGCAACATGGCGTATTTCCCCAAAATGACCTCAAAAATCATTGCCAAAACCGATACAACGAAGAGTGCCGGTATGGGAATGAGCACATAGGGCTTCAGAAACGCGGAAAGGTTCAATGAATAGCCATCATTGTATAGAAAAAAAAGTATAATACTCATTAACAAGACGGTTAACAAGAGTGTGCATAGTACCAGAAAATTACTAATGGTTTTCGCCATTAAATACCGAAAGTTAGAAATGGGAGCAGCGGCTACAATATATCCTACCTTCGTTCTTGTATCTGTTTTTATGCTATTATTGACAAGATAGAAACCTACAAGCGATAAAAAAATACTGGTCATAATGGCCGTCACGTATCCGAACCACGCTGAATTGTAATAACCAACATGGCCAGCGATACGAATGGTAGAGTACCCCGCATTCTGTGGGGGCACAAAAGTGTACGCAATGGCCAGGGTGGCACACAAAGTGATTAAAAAGGCGTACGTACGGGTGCGTTGCAAATAATCGGCTTTTACGATGGAGAAAAACAGTGGCATCTTACTTGGTTTTAGTTAGAAATAGATAGGCATCCTCGAGGTTGGCCTGCTGCTGTAGGGAACCGCTAATGGGTTTTTCAGCAATATATCGCACCTTTGTGGCAGCTTCTTTTCTAGTGGTGCCGACCACAAGGTAATCGGTTTTAAAAACCGAAAGTTGGTCCCGGTCTAGCGTTGTTTCAAACACTTTGCCGGCCACAAGCGCGGTAATGGCATCCTGACCGCCCTTGGTGAGCAGTGAACCATTTTTCATAACGGCGACTTGGTCGGCAATCGTATCAATATCGGAAACGATATGGGACGAAAGTACCACAATGCAATCGTGGGCCAATTCCGAAATTAGATTTCTAAAACGTACCCGTTCTTCAGGATCCAGGCCGACCGTAGGCTCGTCGAAAACGATGACCTTGGGTTCATTTAGCAATGCTTGTGCGATGCCAACACGTTGCTTCATCCCCCCGGAATAGCTGCCAAGGGGTTTTCGCGCAGCATCCATTAAGTTAAGTCCCTCTAGCAAGCCTGTGATTCGAGCGTTGAGCTGTTTGCCTCCGACCCCTTTCAGCGCGGCCATGTACTCCAAAAACTCAAAGGCATTCAGATTGGGATAAACTCCAAAATCCTGCGGTAAAAAACCCAGTTGTTTCCGCATATAGTTGGCGTCTTTTACAATGTTGTTTTTGTTTAGAAGAATGCATCCACTGGTCGGTTTGCTAACGGTAGCGATCATTTTTAACAGACTGGACTTCCCTGCGCCATTGGGGCCGAGCAATCCTAAGATTCCCTTTTCAATAGTCATTGAGAAATCTTTCAAACCATAGGTGCTGCCATGATATCGTTTCGATACGTTTTGAATTTTTAGTGTCATGAATGTTGGTTTAATTGATAATGATGTACTATGTTCGGTAGGGCCATTTTGAAAAAGTATGCAACCTTTCCGATTCAAATTTGGGGAGGATGCGGCGTACGGAAAAAAAAGAATGATAAGGGGAGTTGGAAGGGTGATAATGGGATTAATTCCCCAATATCACGAAAAAGAAGCCGTTCAGATCAAAATGAGACGCTTTTATCATTTAATGGGCCGGTTTTTCGGAACAAACCCTATTTTTGGGTAGCTTTTTAATCAAAACGGCATGTCTCGTGTAGATTCTTGGATCGATAATAAAGTAGCGCAGAACCTGTTCATATGGGTTTTTCTTTATTTAATTTTTTTAACCACGATACAAGCCGAAAATAAGGCACTCACTGCATTTTTTGCCATACTTTTGTTGGCACCTCCGGTGTATATCAACAACCTTTTTATAGTCCCATTTTTAAGAAAAAAAATAGGGGTTTTCCTTGCCCTTTTTCTGATAAATATCGTACTGTTTACAGCGGTTTCGGTAGGGGCTATCGTAATGACGACCGAGCAGGCTTTTGAACTTGGAATGTATGTTAACTTTTTCGGTATCTTGGTATTAGCAATGCTCTTTGCATCGACTGTTAAAATAGCACGGGATAGTTTTACCCGTCGGCAGTATGAACGGGAGGCCGAGTTAAAATTGTTAAAGGCGCAATTAAACCCCCATTTTTTGTTCAACACATTGAACAATTTATACGGCTTGTCTGTTATCAAATCGGATAAGTTGCCCAATTTAATGCTGAAACTATCAGACTTGTTACGCTATAGCCTCTACGATACGAAAGAGACCTATGTTCCTCTGGAAAAGGAAATTCAGTATTTGGAAAACTATATGTCCCTCGAAAAAATTCGTTTGGAGGATACCACCAAGATTCAGTTAATGAAGACGGGGAATTTTTCATCAAAACGTATTGCACCCATGTTGCTCATAGTGTTCGTGGAAAATGCTTTCAAGCATTTGAATACAGCTGACGATATGAAAGGGGAAGTATCGGTTACAATCCGGGAAAATGAAAATGGGCTATTCTTTCGGTGCAGCAATACGTTTTTGGAAGACAGAACGGCATCCAACGAATTGGAAAAAGGGAGAAGCGGTATAGGGCTCTTAAATGCTGAAAAGAGATTGAGTTTGATCTACCCGGAAAAGTATCAGCTGAAAACAACGATCCGACAGCATACCTATCAAATAGATTTAAATTTAATAACAAAACCTTAGTCAAAAACAATTACTTATGAAACGTATATTTCAAATTGTAGCAGTACTTCTTTTGTGTGGTGCTTGTAAGGCACAAAGCACCCAAACAAACTATCACCCGATTGTTTTAAAAGCAAAGGAAACATCCTTGTACGCTAAAGAAATCGATTGGATCACCGTAAACAAGCGTTTCAAAGTACTTGCAGAAAACAAAGAAAGTGTCGAAGATTTAAAACCGGCACTACAATATCTGATTAATAGCCTGGGAGACAAGCATGCCGCTTTCCGTTCCCCTAAAGATTATTCGATCATCGTACAGTATACCGGAGCAATTACACAAACAGACACTGTTAGCCTTAGTTTAGATTTCTTTAATACAGTGGTCAATGATGTATCGGCCCGATTTTCGTACCAACTGCTAGATACCGGAATTGGTTATTTAAAAATCGTGGGTATTGGCCCGGGTGATGTTCAAAAACAAGCCGATTTTATTCGGGAAGGAATCCTTGCCTTAAAGGAAAAGCAAGTAAACAAATGGATTGTTGATTTGCGCTTTAATGGGGGCGGGAATATGGAACCGATGTTTTGTGGATTGGCACCTTTAATCGGGGAAGGATTTGTTGGTGGTGCCATTAACAACAATGGTGAAATGCGTACCTATACCATAGAAGCGGGAAACTTCATAAATTACGGACGACTGGCTTGTGAAATGGAAACCGTGCCAGGTATTGGTGCCGATGAAAAAGTGGCGGTACTTTTAAGCAGGTATACCATCAGTTCAGGAGAGATGATTGCCGTTGCATTTAAAGGCAGGGATCAAACCCAATTTATAGGGGAACCCACCGCTGGGTACACCACCGGAAACGGTTATGATCAGATAAGTGATGATCTGGCCATGGTCATATCACAAGATGTTTTTATGGACCGCAATAAGGTGGTATACCGTGAAAAGGTGGGGGTAGATGTGTACAGTGAATTTCAGCATGGTGTCGACCTTCAGGAAGACAACCAAATTATAAACGCCATATCATGGTTAAACCAATAACAGAAAGCCAGTACCTATAAAATGAAAATACTACGATGTATTATTGCAGATGATGAGCCTATCGCACGTCAAATATTGGAAAATTACATTCAAGAAATACCGAATTTGGAACTGGCAGCATCATGCAAAAACGCCTTTGAGGCCCTAGGGATATTGGAGGAAGAAGAAGTAGATGTCTTATTCCTTGATATCAATATGCCCAAGCTTTCGGGTCTTAGCTTACTCAAAACCATGCAACGGCAACCAAAGGTGGTGATTACGACCGCTTACTCCGAATATGCGGTCGAGGGGTTTGAGCTCTCGGTCACCGATTATCTGTTAAAGCCATTTTCCTTAGAACGATTTTTACAGGCCGTCTCGAAAGTACGGCAGCAATTATCATTGTCCCAACCTGTTCTCACAGCGGAAAAAACAGCAGCGTCTTCAACATCTATTTTTGTAAAGAGTGATAAGAAAATAGTGAAGTTAGACTTTGATGCGATCAACCATATTGAGGCCTACGGGAATTATATCAAGGTTTTTACCGATACGATGACCTTGGTACCACATACCTTGTCCGATTTTCTGGAGAAACTCCCGGATGATTTTGTACGCATTCATAAATCATTTGTCATCAATTTCAATCAACTTAAGCTCATTGATGGGAATCAAATTGTATTGGCAAACAATAGTAAACTACCAATTGGCAAATCGTACCGAAAAGTAGTATTAGACCGCATTTAGTGAATATCGTTCTCCAAATATCTGTACAGAATTATAAATGTGGATGTTTTTGGATGCTATTTGTTTCTTTTTCCTTTCGGGTTTGGATACCTTGAGGCTAGAACATTTATCTAATCTGAAGTATACCATATGAAGACCCGTAAACAACTTGTTATCATCCTATGTATGATACTTGCCCAAAGTGTGCACGCCCAAACAGAAGATACTTCGATTCGGGAAACACTTACAAAATATATCAATGGCTCTACAGGGGGGCAACCAAAATTATTGGAAGAAGCATTCCATAAAGACCTTAACCTGTACTATGTAAAAGATGATAAAGTACGCATTTGGTCCGGGAAGGCGTATATATCGGATACAAAAGAGGGCCAGCCTACGGGAGAACAAGGTAAAATTCTTTCCATTGATTATACCAACGATGCGGCGGTCGCAAAAGTAGAAATTTGGGATCCCAAAGGAGGTACGCCCTATATCGACTACTTTATGTTGTTAAAAACCGAAGGGAAATGGACGATCATACATAAAATGTTCACTAAGAAGGTCAAAGGAAAATAGGTGATACAGGTTGCAGAACGAAAAAAAGACCCTTTACAAGGGTCTTCCACTAGTCTTTCACAGGATTATTAAAAGTATCGATGACCACCCGATAGGTGCCATCTGGTTGAAGTTTCCAAACATTTACGTATTTGAATGGCAGTTCAAGGGTACTGCCATCTTCTGAGAGAATGCCGGCGCGGCCCGTGCCGGTTTCATATAACAACTCCTTGGTTCCTTCAAGTGTTTCCATTTCCAAGTATAAGTCGGTCATAAATGCGAAAGAAGCGGCCCAATAGGCTAAAATGCCCTCTTTACCATGAATGGCGTCAGCGTCATTGGGTAGATAGTGCGCATGGTCGTCATATACCAGGTTTAATATAGAAACATCTTTGTTTTTGATGGCCTTGCTCCAGAAAGTGCTGGTCTTTTGAATCAATGGCTTTATGGTTTCAGCAGAAAAGTCCGTGGCCTCAAGCGCTTGTGCAACACTTGAAAAATGAATTAAACAGGTCAGAACAATACATACTTTTCTCATCTTTTCTTTTTTTATGAAGGCTAAAAGTACTGTCGTGAAGGGGAAGTTTTGTCTATTCTCGCACAAAAGAAGTCTTACTTAATTATTTGAGACTCGTTTGTTATTTCGGTATTCTGTAGGGCTACAATTCGTGAACTTTAGAAATGAACGGTAGAAGGTACTTTTATTGGTAAAACCTGATTCCAGGGCAATGGCTAAAATCTTGAGGTGTGATTTATCGGGGTCGGCCAATAGGCATTTCGCATGGTCAATGCGTTTTTCGTTGACAAAATCATTGAAATTAGTGTTCATTTCATCTGAAAGCACCTGTGAGATGTGGTACTTTTTTTCTCCAATGGCCGTGCTGAGATCCTGTAGCCCGATGGCAGCGTTCAAAAGATTCTCGGGTCGATTAAAAAAAGTATTCATTTTTGTCACAATCTTCAATTTCAACTCCTTTGCCAGGTGGGTATTCGAATACTTTTGACGCAGACGCATCCCAAAAGTTGGTTTAAAATAGAGCATATACCCTGCTACCAAAGAAATTCCCGAAGTACTGATAAAATAGAGTATAAAATAACGATAGGATACCATTAGGGCGGTCAAAACGGTAACCGAAACTGCTGTGATGCCATAAATGAGGGTTAAAATGAAAAAGTAATGTCTTTTTTCAGATGCGAGTAATGACCTATTTTGAACATAGAGGCGAACGATCAACAGCGCATAGAACAGTACGTGTACTACTTTTAGGTAGTTTAAAGGCTGTATGACGGAAGTATAAATGCCTTTTGTAAATGCCATTCGCTCGTCACCCGGATACCCCATGAGGTAGAGGGTAAACCCGGAAAATAGTATAAAAGGCGTAAAATGGAATAATTTGGCCTTTAATGAAACCCTTGAATCTTCCAATAAATAAGTGAGATGCATAAAAAGTACAGGGCCTGCCAAGAGGCATATGGGGTAGAATGCCATGTATAGATCAGGGTAGAGCCCGGGAAGCTCGCTGGTTAGGTATAAAAAATCAAGTGTTTCTATAGCAAATACGAGGACAAACACTCCTAGGAATACGTACGATCTGTGGTTTCTATTAAACAATAGCCCTCCACTTATAATCAGGCCGACCAATGCAAAAAACAAAAGTAGATTCCATAATAATTCCATACGATAAACGACGTTGAATTAGTGCAAAACGGTAATTTTTAAATGTAGGAAAACCAGCTGAAATTATAAAACGGTTTGCAGAATACTCAAAAGGGGCTAGCGGTTTCTATTCTTTAAAGGCCTCCGTACTTACCCAGTAGATATCTTGGTTACTGGTATACAGAAAGTATTTCCCATCACCGGTTACCCAAGGACACAACTCATGTGCACTAGTATTGATACCTTCTTTGAGGGGGGTAGCATTTGACCATTCCCCATTTTCTTGTTGATAGCTAATGTAGAGATCCCCTCTGCCCAGACCGTTTGTTCGTTGGGAACAAAAGATAAGATAGGATTCATCGGGGGCCACAAAAACGTCCGCTTCATACGCGTCAGTGTTTACGCCTCCCCCCAATCTTATGGATTCCTGAAAAGCACCGTTTACAAACTGAGAAGTATAGATGTCAAAATTTTGGCTATCATCGGCACCGGTATGTTTATTAGAACCGTAATACATGGTGCCTACCGAAGTAAATGAGATGTAATATTCGTCTTTGGGAGAATTGATCATGGGGCCTGCGTTAATTGGTTGCGACCAACCTTTTGCTTGTCTCTCAGAATACCAAATATCATAATCGCCTGTACCTTCCCCTGTTTTGGACTTATCGGAAATGTAGTAGAGACGTTGTTGATCAGGAGACAGCATGGGGTCGTTAAAACTCGCCGAGGTCGAACTTATGACGGTTTCCGGGGCGGTCCACGCACCATCTATGAATTTTGAACATCTTATTTCTGCCTTTCCATTATGGTTCAACCCGAAATAAAATTCAGTAGTATCTTTTGAAAAGACCGACCCAAACTCATAACGGCCCTCCAAGGAAATGGTCCCCTTTGCGAAAACGCTTGGTACATTCGAAGGAGGTGTTTCTCCTAAATAGGGGTGGTTGGTTTGCGCGATTAGAAAGCTATTCACAAAATAAAACAAGCATAACAGGAAAGTATTTTTTAACATCGGATCAATTTTAAAGGTGCATAAAAGCCGTATCAACACTTGCTTTGGAAGCAGCGTGGTCGAAAACGGCGATAGACCATTCCAAACAAAAAATGGTAAGATACTTTATAGAGTCTGAAAATTAAAAAAAGTTACACCTAATCGAATATGAATCCACCCAGATGACAACCTTTCACCACTATTTTGTGCAAAACGAATATTGTAGTATTCCTATTGGACGAACTTTTTAGGAACACGCCACAGAAAAATTGAAAACCTTGCTTTAATCCCCTTTTTAAAAGCTCAAAAGAATTTTGTCTAATGGATGTAACCTATTTCTATTTTTCGACTCCTTAAGTAAGTCGCCACTATTTTTACGGGTCACCCCCAAACCCTCCAAATGAAAGTGCTGAGGGAGGCATAAAGTAAGTGGTATCGTGAGCGGTAATGCCATGTTTTGAAAGCCTTGGCAATACTATATCTATGGAAGTTTAAAAATTAAGATATGAGCAAAGATTGGAAGCTGTGCCTAAAGTATTCGCTTGTAATAATGAGTGTCGTTTTTCTAAATGCTACCGTAGCACAAGAAAGCGTTATCGACCAAAAATATCGAGACAGAACCATAGAAACAATTAACGGGCTTTTAACCGATTACTACGTGTTTCCAGCAGTGGCGAAAGAGATCGAACAACATCTAAATGCCTTGAATAGCGACGGTTACTTTAATAGCTGTATCGAACTTGACAGCTTCGCTTCCAAACTTTCGCATCGCATATACGAAATAAGCAAGGACCGTCATATCGCTGTGAGTAGACGTCCCGATGGTGCTCAACACCAAGAGGCAATAGCGCCGATCGACCGTTGGGTGAATCAACGTATGGAAGAAAGAACTTTTTTTCGACAGTTCAATGCAAACTTCAAAGAGGTTACAAAATTATCGGGAAATATAGGATACCTTGATCTTCGGGGCTTCTATGGTCTTGATTATGGTAAAGAGGCTGCGGATCGGGCAATGGCGCTATTAGGGCATTCCGATGCGATTATAATCGATCTTCGAAACAACTCTGGAGGACGTGGTACGATGAGCGATTACCTGATAAGTTACTTTTTTACGGAGGCTGTTATCACATCAAAAACCATAAAAAGAACAGGGGAAACATTCGTGAAACGCGTTCACAGATCAGCCAAGAAGGTTGGTGGAGATCGAATGCCGGAAGTTCCGTTGTTTTTACTGACCAGCAACAATACCTTTTCTGCCGCGGAAGGGTTTACCTATGCGCTAAAAGCCTATAATAGGGCTATTGTAATCGGTGAAACTACCAAAGGGGGCGCCAACCCTGGTGACCTTATTCCCATAAATGATGCGCTTCAATTGTTTGTACCCGATGTAGCCGTTACCCACCCCATTACAGAGGAGTCCTGGGAAGGCACTGGTATTCCCCCGGATATTAGGGTTGAAAGTAACTCCGCATTGGATACTGCGCTTGTTTTGGCCAAAACTGCTGCCAAGAAATTTAAGAAAAAACATGATGCTAGGGCTAGAAGTCTTTTGAAAGCCCTGGACAGTACCTTGACCAATTTTCATCCCGAAAACGAACCGAAAGCTATCTTAGAAGCCTATTTGATCTGCCGGAAGAACGATTTGATCTTTGAAGAATGGGAAATAAATGCCCTAGGGAATGAAATGTATGAGCAAAACAAATTGGAAACCGCAACGGCTATTTTAAAGGCCAATACCATTTTGTATCCTGAGAGGCCCTATACCTTTAATAATTACGCGGAAATGCTGTCTAAGAGCGGTAAAGTTGCCCACGCCCGAAGTTACTTCGAAAAGGCGGTTCAGGTAGCTGTTGAAACCGGACATCCCGATATAGCATTTTTTAAGAAAAGTCTTGAGAACTCAAAAAAATAGGGTAGTGCAGTTCCAGAAAAGCCCTTGCATTCCCATTTATACCTAGTGCCAGTCGTACTTCGCCTTTTGTTATGTAGAATTTTTTTAAGTCAGTGGTAGTGCTAATTCGTTTTACAAAATTTAAAAGCTATTGAATACACGGGATCATAAACTACCATCAGTGCAGAAGGCTATATAAAAGTATTGCTGATCCTTCTTCCTTAGCGCGCCATTAATACTACCACTTTTGTATATTTAGTGTTAAAAAGTATCGTTGGGTTTAGAAGATCAGGTTTTATTTTTCTTTAGTGCCTTGGGGGCCTTTAATGGGCTGTTTCTAAGTCTCTATTTTGCGTTTATCATTAAACAGCGGAACAGGACCACCTATTTTTTAGCCGCATTGCTGTTTGTGATCAGTGTAAGAGTCATAAAATCAGTATTCCTGACCTTTTATTCCGAAATCTCCTCCCTTTTTATTCAAATAGGCTTAACGGCCTGTTTTCTGATCGGTCCTTTTCTTTTTTTATATACGAAAGAGGCGTTAAGACCTAGAATAACGGGTGATTATAAATGGCTCGTCCATATACTCCCTGTATTGGTATTCATGATCGTAACGGGGCTGTATTACCCATACAATGATTACAGGTATTTATGGCAGTACAAACCGGACGGGGTTTTTGGATTAATGCTCTTATCGCAATGGACCATTTATTTGATAGCCGCTATTTACCAAGCAAGGAGCTCTTTTTCAAAGCTGTTTTCAACTACCGAGAAGCCCGGAAACCTTGATTATTGGGTCATTAATATCGTGACGGGTTGTTTTTTAATATGGCTGGCGTATAGTACGAACAAATACACCTCCTATATCGTGGGCGCCCTTTCCTTTTCGTTCACCTTTTACATTAGTTTAATGATCTGGTTTTTTAGGAGACGACAACATAGTCTGTCCTTTCTTGTTCCTGCCCAGAAATACCGGAACAAAGCCTTAAGTGATGCCGAAGTAGGGGCGATTGCCGATCGATTGCCGCGTCTTTTTAAGGAGGAAAAAATATATTTGGATGCCAACCTCAAACTGTTGGATGTCGCCAAACGTCTTCAGACGCAGCAACATATCTTATCGCAGTATCTGAATGATAATTTGGGGCAAAGTTTTTCAAATTTTGTAAACGGATATCGTGTCGCGCAAGCCACTGAAATGTTACGGTCTAATGAGCTGCTTTCGATCAAGGGTATTGGAAATGAATGTGGCTTTAGATCAAACACCTCGTTTTATGCCGCGTTTAAAAAACATAAGGGCATGACTCCGGCACAGTTTAAAAAAACGTTGTAATCAAGGTTTTGATTCATTTTTATAAATCTGTACTTCTTGTTCAACAATATGTATGATCAATTTGCTCCTTTACTATAGTTTGCTTAAAAATTCTACAAACGAATTATTAAGACCTATTTTAAATGAGAACACTAGGAATACTCGCCATCGCCCTGCTTACCAACTGCGTTCTAATACAAGCACAAAAGCAACTAAAAGACCATGATACCAAACTAAAGGCACTCTTTGCCCATTATGATATTGGTAAGAAACCGGGTGTCTCTATTGCGATTATTGAAAGGGACCGTCCCATTTTTCTGCGATCCTACGGCTATGCCAATTTGGAGTATCAAATAAAGAATTCTTCCAATACCCGTTTTAACGCCGCCGATTTGGCCAAGCAGTTTACGGTATTCGCTATGCTACTATTGCAGGATGAAGGAAAACTGTCTATTCATGACCCCGTGAACAACTATCTCCCATTAACCAGGGAATGGCCGTTTGAAATCACCTTAAAGCAGCTTATGGAACAAACCAGTGGTCTTCGGGATGTTATGGGACTTTTAGAATGGGGCGGGTATCGTAATGGTGATGTGGTAACCAAAGAGGATATACTGAATATCGTAAGCAAGCAAAAGAAATTGAATTTCATTTCGGGAAGTAAATTTGAATACAACCGAACTGGTTTTGTTTTACTCAATGAAGTAATCGCGAAGGTTTCTGGCATCCCATTTTCACAATACGTGCACGAACGCATATTTGCTCCGTTGCAAATGACGGAGAGCACTTTTGTAAACACGCATACGGAAATTGTGGAAAACAGGGCGTATAGCTACCATCTTTTAGATGACCGGTATGTGAAAATACCGAACAATTCCTCCTTTGTCGGAGGCACCAATTTATACGTTACCATCGCTGATTTTGCGAAATGGCTGCGTAATATGGCAAACCCTGTCATTGGAAAACCGATTTTTTATGACTATTTACATACCAAAATTACCTTGTCCAATGGGCAAGGATCGAATTATACCCCGGGAATATACAAAGACAGCACGCAGGGGTATTCAAGGATTCATTTAGAGGGCTTTGACCACGGATATACGGCCTATATGATGTATTTGCCCGAACACGAAGTTTCCTTGGTCTGCTTTTCGAACGATGTCGATTTTCCGATCAATGATGTATATGGGCCTATCTTTGACTGGATCAATTTCGATTATGGCCTTCTTCCAGTTCCTACCGGGTCCAAGAAAATTGAAGACGTGAAGTTGGTTTCCAAATCTACTGCCGAATTACGACGGTATACCGGAAATTTCCTTTTTAAAGATAATTTTAGCACCCGCAAAATAGAGTTGGAAAACGATACCCTTTTCTATAGCAGAAATGAAACCGACCGCACTCCCTTGGTTCCGATTGAAGGTGATCATACGTTCAAAATGTTATTTCCAGATAATGACAACATTCGAGTTACCTTTAAACAGCAAGGAGATGTGCTGGAGTTTCGGGAATTAAGTACTACTGAGAATGGCGATTTTGTAGCTCTGGGAGAAAGGTTCGCCTTTCAAACCACAACAACAATCGATTTATCTGGACTATATCGTAGCGAGGAGATCGACCATATCATAGGTGTAGAGCATAAGAATGGGGAATGGCAATTGAATATCGATGGTATTCCAATTATTCTGGACCAAATTGGAGCACTTGTATTTTTACCAAGGTCGAACCCTAAACTAAGCTATGTAGTGTTTCAAACCGATGAAAAAGGGCGGATTGGTGGGCTGTCGCTATATGGTGGGCAAATCAAGAACCTGTACTATGCGTTAATGACCGATTTAGGTCACCATTAAACAATGGGCAAGTTTTTTGTAAAACTGTTTCTCGTGAAAAAAGGGAAAGGGAGCAATAGGCTCCCTTTTAATTGATGCATTCAGAATTCATTTACCTAATACGGTAAAACAGGCTGATCAATTTCTATAATAAAAGCCGGTGTATCTATCAGTAACTTAAAATCGATTCCCCACTCGTCAGGAAATAGCATATCCAAGGTCTCAATCGTTTTGTTTTCATCCGGACAGGGCATATAGCACCAAGAGGATTCCCAATCACAGCACATTGTGGACCAACAATGGCAATTGGTACCAAACCCGTCGGAACCCCAAGAGCACCAAACCCATTCGCAACCATCCGCAATAGTGGTGTCAAGCATCAATCCAGCCTTGTTTTCAAACTCCCTGGGCACTTCCAAACCATCGGTAAACACCAAGCTAGCTACGGTTGTATGGTCTACGGTTATTCCAAAGACAGCTATTTCTTCCGTCTCGATATGTTGCAGGATCCATTCATAAATTTCTTCGTTTTCTTTAAAAAGGTAGTCAAAATGTTCTTGGAACCAATGGGTACTTCTACGTACCGGCACTACCTCATAATAGTTGAAATCCTTGGTAATCTTATCGGTGAGGTAGTTATGTTGATCATACAGCAAATCGCCAACAGATACCTCCTTATCCGTATTCTCCTCATCTTTGTTTTGATTAATGTCTCCTTTTAATTTAAGTTGGTCTTCAGGAGAAGAACCATATTCCTGTTCTTGATGACATCCAAAAATGACCAGGAACATCATGGCAATACATCCGAAATTCAAAAGTGTTTTTTTCATCCTTTGCTAATTTTTAAGTTTACAACTAAGAGTTAGTACCTAGATTCTCGGAAAGTAAACAAGCTTATTGTTTTTGTTAGAAGAAAAATCTTCTTTTTATGGTTTCAATAGGTCAGCGGTACTTTCAATGATGGACTAAATACATTGCCTACAAGAAGGAGGCGTACGTTTTTTTATCCTCGATACGTCTTGTCAAAAAACTACTGTCTCAGAAATTAATCGCTGTCTCCGGGGATACCATGAACTACTATATTGTTTATGTTGTTATGGGCAGCTCACTTTGAGTTGCCACTGATAGCTAAGCGTGCCTTTTTAAAACAATGATTGGGGGTAAAAGTCGATTTTAACTACACATGGATATACAGAAAATCAAGAGACTATGAATCATGAAATCGATTTCGATCTTCTATCTGCAGAAGCCAGGATGGCCCATGTTAGGGAGCATGGAATGTTAGAGTTATCTTTTGCAGGTCTTCGACTGACGGAAAGAACGCTAGGCGATCTTCTTGGGCGTATACCGCACGAATTAACCAGTGTACAGGTCTTGCATTTAACGGAAATGGGCCTTAAAACGGTACCCGGGGAAATTGGTGAAGTAACATCGCTTCATACGTTGTACCTGGATCATAACGAGATAGATTCCTTGCCGGGAGAACTATTTGATTTACCGATACTCAAGGGTTTGTCTTTGGAGGGCAATAAACTTGCTAGGGTACCTGAAGAAATTGAAAGACTGGAAGGGCTTACCTTTTTAAATTTAGACAACAACGCCCTTACGGAGTTAACTGAAAAAATTGGGAAGTTGACCGAACTCAGGGAATTGTATGTCAATTACAATTTGCTTTCGGAGCTTCCTTCTGAAATGAGCGAGTTGACTAATCTTACGATTCTGAGTTTAGACGCCAACAACTTTGGTCGTTTTCCTGAAACGTTACAGCACATGAACAGCTTGGAACGGTTAAGTCTTAGTAACAACGGGTTCACGCAGCTACCTGATAGAATGACGAATTATCCAAACCTTAAAGCTCTAGATGTAAGTGAAAACCAACTTACCATTGCACCGGGCTTGGCGGATTTTCGATCACTTGAAACATTAGATCTAAAAGGGAACCAGTTTACCAAGCCACCATTTTTGAACCATTGCTGGCCACTTCAAGCGCTTAACTTAAGTAACAATAACCTAGATCGGTACCACGATGATTTTGCCAGGATAATGGGATTGCGCGATTTTGAGATACTAGATCTTACCGGAAATAAGTTGGACATACCTACCTCCAATCAACTGTTCAGAGAGGCAGTTCTTTTTGAAGTTCGTATTCAATTAGGAAACCAGCGGCGTGCCGTAAACCGGCTTGGAGGAGCGGCCTCCAATACGCATCTTGACCCGGGTACGCGACCCGCTGGTCAGGGCGAAAGCGAAGAAAAAAGTAATAGACGAAGCCAAGCAAGGGGTCGAGGAACTGGAGGTCCCAGATAAGCGATACTTCCTTGGAAGCTATTTAAGTATGCCCAAAGCGTTAAATGAATTTTTTATAAACGAACATAAAACACAGTTACATATGACTACTTTAGAAAAAGCTGAACAGATTATAGATGAACATAAGAGCAAGACCGTCTTACCCCTACGTGGTTTGGGTTTAACGAAGGATCATCTTATTGCGCTCTCACCAAAAATAGCTGGGATGCAATACCTTGAAGACTTGGATTTAAGATTCAACGAAATTGAACGATTGCCGAACGAGTTTTTAAACGCATTGAGCGGGGTGAAATATTTGGCCCTAGATGGTAACAAGCTTACGGAACTACCACCCAAAATTGGGGAGTTGAAAAGCCTGGTAGAATTGAATATTAATGGGAATAACCTTGGATACATCCCTGAAGAAATAGGTGATTTGTACGGGCTTCAAGTGTTGCGAATGGAAAGGAATCAGCTAAGAGCACTGCCTGAAGGTATCGGAAAGTTGGGTAGCCTTAAAGAGTTGGTTTTACACAAAAACCAGCTTGCATCGGTACCAAGTACCATGGGAGGCTTGGAAAACCTGCGACTGTTAGGCTTGAACGATAACCTACTTTCTAGCATCCCGGGAGAAGTGAGGCAACTGCCCAACCTACAGGTGGTGAGTCTAGATAGAAATAAACCTTCCTCTAGTTCGCATCTTGGTTTAGGGGCGCTGGCTCGGCCCGCAGATGACCCCTATTTTTTTAGTGCGCCTCGCAATCGGACACCAGACTACGGTAAATCTTCTCGCAGGAGAGGGCGAGGAACTGGAGGGGCCAAATAAACCATACTTTCTTAAAATATAGCACAGCGCATCCGTAAAAGGGCTAAAACAAAAGGACCGAAAGGGAGTGGGCGCCTTGGCTATCATGTATGCTGAAAATTCGGAAAAAACAGGTGCTGTCAAATGCAGATGCAAAAGGAAGGCCAACAACTACCTTCAAAATAGGGCGACCCCAATTTTGAAGGTGGTTTTTCATGAACTCATGTCCAACGATGGTTTCCGGATCATACCCCCCCCCCGATCCACAGAAACCAAACGATCTGACTAATACCAAAAATTTCTGTAAAAACATCCAAGGGATACACAGTTGCGATTCCGGCAATGCCCACTGCTATTCCAAGAAGATTAAGGGGTTTGGTAAATAACCGGTGTTTGAGGGCAATAACACTCAAAAACAAGACCCAAATACCTCCTACAATTTCGTTTCCGCCTCCAAGCCCCTAGACAATAATACTTACACTGGTCCAGGTTTGCATGGCCTTTTCCGGGGCCGTTGCGCCAAGTTCGAGGGCCGGGGCTAGAAAATCGCTTTTCATGTTTAGATATACAGGGAAAAATGTCCTCATTGGAATATAAAGAGATCCAATTTTGCAATTCATCGATTAATACTTGTGCTGACTTATATAATTCGAGTGATGGTAGTTTATTTACTACTTTTGAGAAACCATTACCGGATAACTAACTGTAATAGATTGATAAAGCCTGCAAGAAACTCCTGGGTAAAGCGATGCGCCTTACTTTTTATATTTTTCTTTTCCATTGTTGTTTCGGCTCAAAGTGTGACCGTGGAACGTAAGATAGAGCATATTATCGTTAAGAAAGATGCTTCTTTTGTAAAACACATACAAATCATTTTAAAACCGAGCGATGAGGCCTTTCGTTATCCCATTTTTTATGACAGCGAACTGGAGGAGGTATCAAATCTTACCGTCTATTCCAAAAAAGGCAAACGGTTTAAACGTGCTGAGAAGCCTGTCATTTTCACCAATGATTTGGATCTTGACTACATTGCGAGCAAAAAGGTAAAGTCTATTGTTATCCCCGCGAATACCTACTCAAAAATTTCGTATACTGTTGGATGTAAGGAGTTGATGTACTTCGCAAGTTTACCTTTCTTTTCTAGTAACACTATTGATACGCTAGTCTATCAAGTAACGACTCCGAAAACATTTCATTTTGTACATGACACCATCGCAACGAATTCGCTGAAGTATATTGCAATTGACTCTGTTAGCCTCGTTGAGTCGAACAAAACCAATATCAAATTGGTACCAAAAAAAATTGAACCAGACCCCTTAGCTCTCTTTGGTATTTATAAAAACAAAGGCTACCCTCTGATGCGAACCATTGTGGTGCCGGCTTCTTATAAAGGCAACGAAAAAGGGTATATGAATGATTGGTATCTACAAAAAATAAAAACCAAACGGGGTTTGAATAGCGATGCAATTAACAAAATTAATGGATTGACCGAAGGAGTCGATGATGACCACAGAATTGTGGAAATACTATATAATTATGTAAAAAACAATTTCAAGTATGTGGCAATTGAAGTAGGCATGGGCGCATTTATCCCGACCCATTCAAATGAAGTATTCAAAACAAAAGAGGGGGATTGCAAAGACTTATCCAATTTCCTTTCCGAGGCACTGACACATAAGGGAATTGATAGTGATATTGCATTGGCAGCTACATATGATCATATCTCTGAATGTAATTTTCCTTCATTAAGTGCTGCAAATCATGTAGTCTGTTTGGCTTATTTGAATGGGGTGCCGATAGTGCTAGATCCAACTGATCCTATCCACACAGTTAGAACGCCTGTTCAAAGTATTCAAGATCGCTCCATATTAATTGTGAACGACCAAGGCGGTAAATGGCACAAAACAAGAAGTTTCACTTCGGAACAAAACTTGATTGACTACGAGATGAAGTTAGCGGTACATTCCACAGGGACTTCAATAGATGGTTCCTTCAATACTATTTATAATGGTATTTCGGGTAATTTTATAAAACGTGCATTAAGGCATAAGACCCCTCGGCAAGCAACTGCTATAGGAAAAAATCATTTTAAATCTGTTTTTAACAATCCAACAATTTTAGATTTGCACGTTCTTGACGAACCTGGGGCGGTTACTGCAACCGGTACGCTATCCATTTCAGGAAAAATATTCAATGATCGCGATAGTCAAATGGTATTTTTAGACTTTTTACCAAAGCTCGTGGAGACTGTAGATAGGGACCAGCTATTGGAAGGTACCCATTTGGGCAGTAATTTCAGTAAGAAGTTGAATCTACAGATTGAAATGAACAAGCCTTTTAAAGGGTACGAAGAGGTGAAGTATGAGTTTGTAAAAGACGATGTTTCTTTGCACTTAAGTATTACCAATCCAGCAGAAAAGGTTGTAGCTATTTCGTATGAATTTATATGCAATAGCCATGCTATCGAAAAGATAAATCATGAAGCTGTCAACGACGTTTTAAAATCATTTAAAAAAGTAGTTAATGACCCCCTTATTCTTCAGCAAAACAATTAGAAACACCTTGCTTTTCGGAGTGTTTCTTTTATCCGCTTTAAAGCTGGCTGCCAATGATAGTATTCCGAAGATCGAATTTCAACAATACTGCGAAAAGGCGGACGCCTATTTTTTGTACTCGTTTACTGATGTGACTTTTGCTGAATCCTATGGAAAAAGTTACCGAAGGTTTGTAACAGTAAGTAACAAGCTGGTCGTAAACAATGGAACAGGTGTGGACAAATATGCGTATTTGAATTTGCCCGAGTCTGTAAGCAACAATATCTATGAATTTGATGTAAAAACCCTAAAATCGGATGGTGCTACGGTGGTCCTTGATTCTAGCAAGGTCTTTGAGCGTACATCGGATAACAGAAAATTAGGCGCCATAAGTTATCCCATTCCCGGTGTTGAGCCTGGTGATACCATTGAAACTTCCTACACTTATACGAAGTATGTCCGAATATCGGAGATGACAGATTTTGTAAACCTGTATGCAGGTGTGCCGAGTATGAACACAGAATATTCTATCAAATCACCGCCTAGTCTTACGTTAAGATACAAAGCATACAACAAGTTTCCGAAACCTCAAATTGTAACGAATGACTCCCTTATTTACTGCGTTTTTAAAATGGAAAAAATTAAGGAGTTAAAAGAGAACCAAAATACCTGTTTGCCTTGTGAGTTACCTTATATATACTATGCCATGGAAACCGTAGGGAAAGAACTTAGGAAATGGAAGGATGTATACAACCAGGAATTTAATGTAATCACACAACCCATCTCCCTAGATCGTCAGAATGCAACATACTATAATAAATGGAAAAGAAACGTTATAGGGCAGGCAACTGACAGTAGCAAGTTTTTTAAGTTTGGGCTTTTACATTCCGATATTATGGAGAATATTCGGATGGAACCTATTAGGAAAGAGGAATTGTTAAAATCTAGCGGATTCTTCTTGAAGGAGAAACGAAGCAATCCCCATAGTATCCGCAGATTGTACCGACAAGTATTGGAAGATTTAGGAATTGAGTATTGGGCGGTGTTCGCAAGAAGTAAACAAGCAGGAAGGATAGACCCTCAGTATATTCGAAAAGGAGAGTACGATCATATTTTTTTTGCATATGAAAATGCCCAAGGCACTATAAGCCTTTTGTACCCGCATGAAGAGTATTATAAATATCAAATCAATGAAATACCCACATCACTTTACAATACAGAGGCCATTATCGCGAAGCCCTATCTTACCAGAAAAGTCAAAAGAAAGGATAGGTTCATAAATTATGATCTCGAATTGGCCGAGGCAGATTCAGTTACCGTAAATACGGTCCAATTAGGAGGGCCGAAAGCACAACGCAATTATGTTAAACAAATTTTTTACGGCGATGTTGATTTGGAAAAAAAAGCAATTCCTTTGAAGTATAAATTTTCTGTCTCTGGCGGAATGTTTACCGATTTAAAAGGTTTTTGGGGGCTATTAGAGCAAAATGATGAAGTAGGTATTTACTATGACGCATTGGAAGAGTTTGAAGGAAAAAAGGAACTTATTCAAATAGATACCATTACCGCCACACAATTTAAATCGCAAAAACCTTTTGTTTATACAATTAATGCAAAGGGTACATTGAATGGCGCTGTGTCTATTCTAAATGATGATATAATTAGTATTTCTCTGGATAAACTGTTGCTACATAACCAAGTGGAAAGTGATGAGGACCAAACTGATTTAAATTATTATTTAGACTATAGTTACACAGATTACATGATGGCCGTATTTCGGTTTCCGCAGGAAGTAGAGGTATTGGATATGAATCGATATGGAGCTACCCTAAAAAATGAGATTGGCGAATACTTATTCGATTTGAAAGTTGTAGACGGCAATCGCGTTTCACTGCAATCAAACTATAAAATCAGCAAGGATTTAATTACCAAAGAGGCTTATGGTCAGTTAAAAGCAATAAATGATTTGGTAAACACGATTAAAAACGAACGGATTATCGTGAAGCTCAAAAAAGAATAACAATGCGTACGTTCATCTAAATTATAATAGGTTTCGCCTAAAATAGCTATGGTCTTCGAATCATGAATATCCCCATCCACAGAAACCAAACGATCTGACTGATACCAAAAATTTCTGTAAAAACATCCAAGGGATACACAGTTGCGATTCCGGCAATGCCCACTACTATTCCAAGAAGATTAAGGGGTTTGGAAAACAAACGGTGTTTGAGGGCAAGCATACTCAAAAACAAGACCCAAAGGCCCCCAACAAGCTCGTTTCCTCCTCCTAGGCCTTCTGAAACGACACTTACACTGGTCCAGGTTTGCATGGCCTTTTCCGGGGCCGTTGCGCCAAGTTCGACAACCGCATTCAGGCCAATGTTGGTGATCATGCCGCTTGCGATGACCAACCCGGCCCAGAGGATACCAAATACGAACGTCAGTTGGGAAAGAACCGGTGCGACCATTTTTTGCCGCTGATGAACGGCCAAGACCAACACCGCCAGTAAAATACCGAACAACACATAGGCAACCAGATTCAGCACCGATAACAATACGTAGTTATCCGATAGAAAACTCCATTGGGCAATAATACTGGCATCTTTATCGGGATACACCAAAACACCACCATATACGATAAAAGCCGAAATGTAAATAAGGGCTTCCCCTATAGCACAAACTCCGCCAAGCTTTTGAAGTTTTTTTAATTCCATGTCCTAAAGTTGTTTTTGAAAGGAAGACGAGATAGGCACGTTCTTGTTACAGTTAGTCGAATACGCATTGTTTTTCTTTGTACCCATCCGATCTTATGGGCGTTTTTTTATCCCTAAATGGGTAAAGAACCCATAAATCATACCTCGTATCCAAATATAAGGTGGATACTATAACAGACCATCAGATCAGCATACGATTGCGAAAGGAAGTTTTGAGCCATTTTTAGCCTAGGTATGGTTTAAATATACCGCTGCCCGCATTGGCAGATAAAACGCTCATCTTTTCTCTTCAGTAGTTGGTGTTGTTCGACCCGCTGCCGTATCTCCAGTTTCTATATTTTTTAAGGAAACCTTCAGAATGTTACCGGTGGCTTGATACCTATTAAAAAAGTTCGGATCATCGAAACTCCAAAAGCCATTTTTGTGTGTCAATAAAAGTATAACTAAATTTTTATCAATACTTTATAGTATACTGCTTGAACAAAAACTCCAATAGTATACAAAAACAAATGTAAATGCATTGGCTTTACCTTGTGCTCGTTTGTTGCTCAATTTAAACGGAAAAAGTGGATAAAATTAAATGTTTATGTCGTGAACAATGCACAATTGCGGTTAGATGACCTGCAATGGCATTTCAATACCATTTTGCCTTTATGTCTTTGTATTTTGTGCGTCCAATAGGGATACGTTCCCCATTTTTTAGCTCCGCAAAATACTTACTGCCCGATTGTACTACAATTTCCTTTACCTCCGACATTTTAACCAAGTACGATTTATGGATTCGTTCAAAAGTTTGCGACAAAAGCTGCTCTAGCTTTTCGAGCGATTTATCATGCAGTTCTTTTTTTCCATTGGTTAAAATGAGTTCGGCGTAGGCACCGGCTCCTTTTATGTAGAGTACTTCTTCGACGGATATTAACTGTATCCTATGTCTTTTTTTTACTGCCAATAGTTTAACTACATTCGTGGCGATTTTCTCTTTTGCAACGGCCCTGTTGAAGGCTTGCTCCAAGCGATCTCTGCTAAAAGGTTTAGGAACAAAATCTAAAACCCCGTATTCAAAAGCCGAAATCGCTTGGTCTTTGTAGGCAGAAACGACGATCGTGTGAAACGATTTGGAAACCGCTGTGGTAAGCAGGTCAAAACCACTGTCCCCATTAAGGTTCAAATCCAAAAGAACAAGATCCAGCGTGTGATTTTCAATAAACAACAAGGCCTCTTGAAGGTTGTTGATATGGGTCAGCGAATGTAACCTATGGCCAAAAATAGCTTGGGTCATTCGCTCGATCCGCTTGGCGATTCTTGATTCATCTTCAACGATTAAGATGTTCATCTGTTCAGGAGTATATTTTTATGATGTTTTTCCAGCCGTGGTCGGCAGGTTCCGAAACAAAATCCCATTTGGTCTGATAGCTCTCCGTTAGTCGAGCTTTTATGTATTTCAGTCCGGTACCTTCTTCTCTATCATTTGCTGCCGGCCGTACACCCGCGGCAAAAGTTAAAAATGCATACGACTTATACGTGCTATTCGATTCAAACACCAGCTTAAATTTAATGCTATTATCCGCTAAGGGCAAGCTGTGGGTAATTCCGTTTTCCAATAGGGTGTGAAGAATTGCAGGCGGTATTTTTTCGCTAAGGTCAATACCTTCTTCTTCCCACGAATAATTAATTTCTTTCCGGTACTCCATAATCTCGAGATGGGTACGGCAAAGGGCTATTTCTTGGGTAATGGGTATCAATGTTTGCTCCTCTATTTGGTTGAAAAGATCAAATTCCTTGGCCAAGGCTTCTATAAATAAAACTCCTTTTCTAGGCGTTTCCTCTACCCAATCTATTAATGAGGTTAGGGTGTTCAAAAGAAAATGGGGTTGAATATTCTTTTTTAGTAATTGCAGCCGCAGCCGTGTCGATTGCACCAACGAATTTTCATAGGCCAACCGTTGTTCCTTGATTCTGAGCGAAAGTAAATAGAGCATGCTGAGTAGAATCAGTATAAACCCCACGAACAGACTGATGTTAAACGAAACCGTATGACGGATAACTACGCAAAGGAGAAGGGTAAGCAGTACCAGGAGCGCACCTTTTACCTTCTTATACACCCCATAAATGGATATCCCTAGTGAATATACCAATAGGCTAAAGGCCATATTTAAGATCGTATAACTATTTAGGTGTAGTTCAAAAGAGAATAGATATAATAAAATAGCGGTGTAAACAGCTAAAAATAGTTTCCATTTGGGGTAGGGAAACTGCATTGAAAAATAGAGTGGAATCAAAAAGGAAATCCCAAGCATGAGGCTCGAAATAAATTCTAAGCGTATCACATGTAGACTGTAATGGATAGGAACGGTTGTTCTAAAAAGATGGGTCATGGTCAAACTGAAAAAAAGAAAGCAGCTGACGCTGAAAATAAGCGTAGCGTACTCTTTTTTATTGCTTAGGAATAGAAAAAGAAAATAGATGGCCGCAATTAGAAAGGCGCCCGCAAAAACATTCATCCAGGAGTTTTGAATGAGTTGGTCGGTCAATAACGCATCGTAGTTCGCTATCTTCAAATCATAATTCCCTACGTGATCGGGAAAATAATAGTTGCTCAACCGTATCGCCATTACATGTTCTCCTTCATTGGTCAACTCAATGGGAATATTAAAGGTTATCCATAGTTCTCCTTCCGGGGGTAACTCCGCTTCCCTTCCTGGGTTTCCATTCTTACCGATCAAGACCCCATCCCAAAATACCTCATACTCTCCGTAGACTTCTAAGCGTAGACCGTAAGACTTTAAGGATTCCGGGGCTTCTAGAATATGGATCCTGGTTCTAGACCAGAAAAGCTGTCCGTCCGGGGCTAGTTCCATTCTTTTTTCCCAGTGCCGATCATCCCATTCTTTTGAGGCCCATTCCTGTTGGTCACCTATTTTGTATACGGTCTGGTATTCCTTGAAAATGGTAGCTTCTTGAGACCATGCGGTGACAAGCGGCATCACTACTACCAAAAGAAAACAAGCAAATGATTTCAAGGTCATTTTTAACAGGGTATTTCAGAGGTAAGATAATCATTATCAAATCATCTGTGAGAGCAGTTCGTGAAAACAGAGAGCAGTTCGCATGATTTAGATTGGATAGGTGAGTACCCAAAACTATCTTTTGATCCGTAAAACGCGAGAAGAGCTCTTGGAATACCTATAAAATAAAACGCTTCAAATCACTTGGCATACTAACAATGATACGCATTATGAAAAACAAAATAGGGCTATTGTTCATACTCCCTTTCCTTATGGTAATACAGCGCAACGATGCTCAAAAAAAAGACGATGTGCATACGGTGGAACCGTCTTATTTGCAATTGCCCCGGATACAAGTAATCCCCATCCAGGATACAAAGGCCAACAGGCAGTACGAACTTTACGTTAAGTTGCCAGAAGAATATTCAGAAAACAACGACATCAAATATCCGGTGATTTACTATACGGATGCGATGTGGCATATTGAACTGTTATCCGCTGCGACCGAATATATTATGGGAGATGTTATTTTGGTAGGAATTTCTTGGCAGAAAGACATAAATGAAGATGTAAAGCAAGAATATGGAGCGCATGCCAGTCGGTTTAGAGATTACTCATTTTGGAAAAAGACCAACCCCAAACACCCGAAGATAAAATTTGGCCAAGCTGACCATCACCTAACCTTTATGCGCGACGAGGTGTTTGAATTCATAGAAAACACGTATCGAACCGACCCTACGAATCGCTCCTATTTTGGATATTCGTTGGGCGGCCTATTTGGAGCGTATACATTACTGACCGCTCCCGACACTTTTAAAAACTATATTCTAGGAAGTCCGTCTGTTCAATTGCTTGCGGACGACGGGACAAAAATCGAGTTCAAAAACAAAAAAATCAATGCCAACGTTTTTATTACCTCCGGCAATTTGGAAAAAGGACTCGACGAACAGATTAAGGCCTTCATACAATTTTTGGAAAAAAGAGGCAATGAAGACTTACTGATAAAGCACGCGTTGATTCTGGGGGATCATCAAACGGCATTTCCTATGATGGGGGTGCGCAGTGTGAATTGGTTGTCTGATCTACTAAAAAAATAAGGGATCATGCCCCGCTACGATTTCACAACGCCTATAAACAATAAAACAATGAAAAGTAAAACAGTTCCGTTACCTCTCATACTGCTTGTTTTTATAAACAGTTGCTTTGCACAATCAAAAGATCGTCTGGCGCCGGAGGCAACAGCCGCTGAAACGGCGGCGTCTTTCCGGGATGTTCCCATTCTTGAAGATGTCTTTATCGATGCTGCCCCAATGGATAGAAAAGACGGAATTGCCGTGGGCAAATTGGGCGTCGATGGCGGCAAAAAAACACTGATCCTGGACCTCGCACGTGATATTGCCGATAACGGGCATGACAACTTTGACAGCTTTCTTGTAGTACATGGGGGCAAGCTGCTTTTTGAATCTTACTATTTGCGTGGCCGTATCAACCTGCCGCATCCACAGGCGTCGGCTACCAAAGCCTATACGGGTTTGGCCCTTGGCCGGGCCATTCAGTTGGGATATTTGACTATGGCAGATTTAGACAGGCCGTTGGTTCATTTTCTAAAAGATCTGAACGCTACAAAATTTGTAGAGGGGGTAGAAAAGATTACCCTTCATAAAGCCCTGACCATGACTTCGGGAATTCGAATCACCGAAGAACAGCAAGCGGTATTCGAGAAAACCCCCACTGCACTAAAGGGTCAGGGACAAGTTCAAATGTTACTTGAGCATACGACTCCTATTACCCAGGTGTCTCAACAATTTAAATATGGTGGAGACCCAACCTTGGTGATGCAGGTCCTTGAGGCCATTGTACCGGGCACGGCCCAAGATTTTATCAAAAAAGAGCTTCTTGATAAAATGGATATCACGGACTATTCCTGGCGGACTTCGGTGAGTGGGCTGCCAGAAGCCGGTTGGGGCTCTCGTATGAAATCGCGCGATATGGTCAAGTGGGGAATGCTGGCCATGAACAAAGGGAAATGGAAAGGCGAACAGCTGGTTCCAGAAGCGTTTGTTACCAAAGCCACCAGCAGAATCGTATTTCCCGGGGATGACGATATTTACGGCGGTGGCCCGGCCGTTTCCAATCAGGGCTATGGATACTACTGGTGGAGTGCCGATTTAAAACAAGGGGATAGAAGTTATTTCTGCGCTTCCGCCCAAGGTGGCGGGGGGCAGTATATCATACTGGTCGAGGAGCTGGATCTGATGGTGGTGGTTACTGCGCATGATAACGACAACACCACGTTGCAACTGATGGCGGAGCGCATCTTGCCGGCTTTTATTAAATAATAGGTAATACGCTCATGAAACAATAAAACCGGAAAAATGAATAAAATCTCTTATTGTTGCCTATCGCTATTGGCCCTGGTACTAACTGCATGTAACGCTAAAAAAAAGCATTCGAAAGAAGGGGAGTCCCCAGAGGTGGTGAGCCCCTATTTTGGGCAAAAACCACCCGGCCTCATACCCGAAATTTTTGCCCCTGGAACGGTATCGGTCAACGGTAGATACGAAGGTCTGGTCTCCTTTTCCCCGGAGCTGGATGAAATGTATTTCTCACCGACTGTAAACGGCCGTTCGGTCATTTATTTTTCAAAATTTGAAGACAGCAAATGGACGCTTCTTAAAAAAGCCAACTTTACGAACGATTTGGTGCGTAATGAGTTCAGTGCCTTCGCGAGCCGTTCCGGTAAAAGAATCTATTTTTCAACCTACGACTCGGTATATCCCCTTAAAATCTGGTATGTAAACCGATTGGCCCATTCGTGGAGCGATGCAATCCTGCTCGATTCAACGATTAACAAGGACAGTGTTGTTTTTTCAAGTGAGGCCAAGAACGGAGATCTGTTCTATATAAATTCATCCAAAAGAAAAATGTATGTTGCCCCCATCAAAAATAACAAATTTCCCGAGGGACGGGAGGTAGGAATCGCGTATGGTTCACATGGCTTCATTTCGCCCACCCAAGATTTTATGTTGGTGGAAGCCCATAAAGAAAATGATCGCGCCAAAGACAAGGATGTATACGTCTATTTTAAACAGAACGATGGGACGTGGTCAAAACCAATAAATCTGGGATCGCCTGTAAACTCGAATTACAGGGAAGGAAGCCCTACAATGACCCCGGACGGCAAATACTTGTTCTTCAATAGGTATGATGAAAAAAGTGGCAACCCTAACATTTATTGGGTAGATGCTCAGGTAATCGAAACGGTTCGGCCAAAACAATAGGCTATTGATGCAACTTCCAGAAAATGGTTTGAATTGAAATTCAATAGCGGGAATTGCCCCAAGGCTGCATTCGGGCTTGTATCGTATCGTTCAATGCTTCGATTCCCAATAGCGTACTCTTCAAGTGGGTTTAAATGTACCGTTGTTGGCTTTGGTAGTTTTTCCCGATGCCGAGGTAGGAAATCCATTGTTTTGCCGGCGTCCGATTCCAGACTGCCCGCCACCTACCGATACAGTACATTTTTGGCACTTTTCAAATGCTTCTTCGATTGTGATGCCGTACGTCGCTACATTTGGCATCAAATAATAGATTGTCGGCCTCGTTTCTTCGTTTGGCCTTTCCTTTCATGCAACCATTTAGGATACATATTGTCTTTAAATGAGAACGATAAGCAATAGTACCAGACTGTTTTCCATAGCATGTATGGCCATTAATAGCTCCTTTCTGTAGTGCCATTGGACCTACTATAGGCTAAAAAAGACCATGCACATTGCGTTGCTCGATACGGTACTGCGTTGAATGAATTACATACAGCATGAATAAAACAATACTCGACTTTACGATGATTGCAAGTACACTCATTGGCTATTTTTTAAGTATCGCGCTCATTACGACTACGTTTTATAAGAGTCGTGCCAACAACTATCTTTCGTTATCGCTCTTCTTGATTGCCAGTCTTCCTTTTTTAGAATGGGTCGGTATTGGCTCGGCCCATGTCGTCATTAGAATTTTGGACAATATCAGATTAGATCTTTTAATTGCCGCTACTTTATTCACGTATTTTTTGTATCAAATTGAACACCCCCCTATAAATATTCGGCGGTATAGATGGTTGTACCTTCCTTTCTTTGGCGCTGTTATTATTGAAGCATCCATGTATTGCTTTGACCTTTATGGTTCCCATGTTGATATTCTGATATGGTATACTAAGGATTTTTTGTCCATGGCTTTTAACGTGTTTTTAATTTTTTGGGGCAGACATTTAATAGGGAAGTCGAATGCGATTTCTGAAGATAAAAAACGTTGGCTACTGCGATTAAACCTTTTTATCATAGGTATTATTAGCTTTTGGGTTTTATCTAGGGTAGAATTTTACCTGATCCATTCATTATATACCTATTACACCTTTTGGATACTACTTTGTTTTTTGTTGTGGTGGGTATTGTATCATGGGATATTTAGACTACAGGCCATCGCACAAAAAAAGGAACTGAATGCTTACTTAGTTGCAACAAAGAATGGGACTATACAGACGATGCATTCAAAACAGCGAAAGAGCACCAATGTTTCCGAGGTAATCACACAGTTATACAGGGTAATGGAAGAAGAGGAATTATATAAAGATCCTCTTTTAAGTAGGTCGGATTTGGCAACGCGATTGGGGATGAGCGAAGGTTATTTATCACAGATCATCAATCAAGAAATCAACAAAAGCGTAATTCAGTTTGTAAATGACTACCGAATCGAGGCAGCCAAAAAACTATTGCACACGCCGGCCTTCGATAAGTATGCAGTGGAAGCTATTGGTCTAGAAGCCGGCTTTAAATCCAAGAGTGCTTTCTACATGGTTTTTAAGTCCAATTTGGCCATGTCGCCAGGCGCCTACAGAAAGCTTCCTAGAACGTCCTGATTCGTATAACCTCCCTGTTTTAGCACTTCTTCAAAGCTAAATTTAATGGATTTTTTTGGTGGCAACGATACTTTTACATCGATAAATCAAAAATAAAATATCAATGAAAAAAGTATTCTTACAAATGACAAATTCGAAACGTTTTTACTTCTTTATTACTACCATGCTGAGTGTATTTCTTGCAATTGTAGCGAGCTCCTGTTCCAACGATGATAATCAACCTCCTATAAAGGAGGAAGAACCTACAGTAGCTATTACGGAAATTGCGGAAGAGATCAAAGAGTTGATCTATTTCCAAGGGGATGAAAAAGCCCCCACGGTACTGATTACCGTACCGGGCGGCCCAAGTACGGCATTCGCTACCGAAGTAGTAGACGAACTTTTCCCAGTTCTTGATCCAAAGCAAATTTTAACGGTAACCGTACATCAGGCGCAAACCCTGGATTCTACTATCGTAAAAGGCACTGATATCACCTTCGACCAAGCGGTTGGTTTTAACACAGAAAGTATAGATATGCTTGGTAAGGTGACTTCGTATTTCAAAGCGCAGGACAGAACCGTATATATTGCAGGCTTTTCATTTGGCGCCTTTGTTACACAAGACTTGATCGCAAAAAAAGGAATTGATAGTGCGGATAAATATCTAATCATCACGGGGAGATTGGATATGAATGACGCTATTTGGCAAGGGGCTGCCGAAGGAAGAAGTGGATTTTTCGAAAACGGTGTTACTCCCATTGTGGATGCCGACCCCGATCCGAGCGTTAAAGAAAGAAATCTGAATAGAATCGGTGCCGGATTTTTAATGAACCGATATACACAGCTTTACACGACCATTTCCGACTTATCAAACCTCACGTACATTTATGGGGAAACCGATCAAGCTGTGGGGAGTCTTACGGATAATGAAGTTGCCTTTTTACAATCTAAAAACGCGCACATACTTTCTGGAAGAGGGGGACATGATGAACCCTTTGTTGATTTTTATAAAAAGGGCTTTGAAGAGGCCTTCGGAATTGAATTGTAATGGTAAACGACCTCAGGGTCTTCGTCCACTGAAATGGCCATATGAAGGTGCGACAAGCTAATGAGGCATTAATAGAAAATTCAAGGTTGATTTCGACGCCTTGGTTCGCCATATGGCTACATGAAGGCGGCCAAGCGTCTAAGTATTTTAAATCTCGATTATCGAGTAAATAGGAAAGCCATAATTTAAAAAACATGAAAAGACACATAATAATTTTGCTGCTTTGCAGTGCATTACAATTACAAGCGCAAGGCGGGGCCGACGGGACTGCCTTTTTAGATCGGACCGAATTCAAAGTAGGCTATTCTGGTACTATTTTCTGGAGCAACGGCATTGCCGTTGGAGCCGAATATCTCTGGAAAGAATTCAAAAAGACAAAGGAAAGAAGAAATGCCCAACGTACGAACACGCATCAATTTCTTTTTAATGGAAACCTGGGCTTTGCAACTAATTTTGCTTCCAAAACCGATACCGGGGGTTTTACAAATTTTGGGGTCACTTGGAGACGAACCAATAAAAAAGGAAAGCAGTTTAGTATCGATTTAAATCCACTTGGGTATTACCGCTCATTTTTGCCTGAGACGTATCGCGTGAACGGAGACAATGTAGATCGGGTGTCCTTTCCGGGACGCGGATACTATAGTCCTTCCTTATCGGTAGGGATTGGCAAACAACGCAAAGGAAAATTTCGCTCTGGCAGTTATTTTAATATCACTTATAGTCCACGCTTTAACTACAATGCGCGTACGCTCCCAACATTTTCAATTCAATATGGTTTCCGATTTAATTTTAAAAACAAAAAACAATGAAGCAGTTTAGTACATTCTCCTTAAAAATAGTATTCATCGTTAGTATAGTGTGGTTCGTAAATGCCTGTTCAGACGATTTCGAACTTAACAACTTAGATGAAACGCTGTTTGTGCGACATAAAAATGCGGACATGCCTGCTTATATAAGAGGCAATAGCAGCGAAAAGGTGTTTTTAATTACCCTGCATGGTGGTCCAGGAGGTACGGGATTAGGATTCACGGGAAAAGCGTTCGAAGCTATAGAAGATGCGTATGGTGTTGTATATTTTGACCAACGCGGATCTGGAAATTCACAAGGGCATTATGATGAAGACGACATAAGCATAGATCTTATGGCAGAGGACGTATTGGCCCTTGTAAAGGTGCTAAAACGAAAATTTGGGGACGATTCTCGTTTCTTTTTATTGGGAGGCAGCTGGGGAGGAACATTGGGAACCGCTACCTTGCTAAAAGATCAAAGTAATTTTAAGGGGTGGATAGAAGTAGATGGCGCAAACAATCCGGCCGGGCTATATGATCTTTATTTAGAAACATTTCCGACAACTGCAAACACCCAAATAGCACTGGGGAACAGTGTCGATTTTTGGGAAGCTGTTTTAGCGCTAGTTGCCCAAGTAGATCCGGTAAATAATTTGGACGATTTCTTAACGCTAAACGGAAAAGCCTTTGAGGCTGAAGAAAAATTGTTTGAAGATGGCTTTATAGCTTCTGTTGAAAATGGTATAGGAGGTAATGAAACATTTTTTGTATATAATTTTTTAACTAAGGCGTGGAATAGCGGTAAAATACAATCAATATTCGATGATCAAGGGCTATTTCAAACAGTGGACTTTACCAGTCAACTATCAGAAATAAGAATACCATCCTTGTTTATATCCGGAAAATACGACATGGTGGTGCCCATTGCTTCTGCCCAAACTGCCTTTGATGCCATAGGATCAACATCCAAGGAATTACGCATATTTGAAAGATCAGGTCACGGTCCTATGTTCACCGAACCCGACCTTTTTGCAAATACGGTCATCGAATTTATGAATACACACAAGTAGTTTCTATACATTCATAGTAACTTCTAAGCGCTCCTAGTACCGTGATTAGGTAGCATAGGAATCGTATCATTTGCCAGTATACCTCTTACAAGTCATTAGGAGGTGTGCTGGCAAAGTCGTTCTGGTCGTTTCTTCTTTGCAACGACCCATTGCATACAAAATTCCAAGTCCTCATAATTGAAATGTTGATGGTTTCCTAAAAAGTGCTTTCTCATAACGGAGGGAGCATTATTTTTATGCGGTGATAGGACCGAAATAAAGTGTTATTGTAAAAAGTCTTCCTGAAAGCTAACGATAAAATCATGGATGTACTTTTTGTTCCTATGCTCCTTTTTTACGATCAAATAATGTGTGCGCAACAACCCATTTTTTCCAATTTGTTTAAAGACCAGCTCCTTTGACAACTTAAAAGGTGCCAATTGCCACTTTGGAGCACACATTACCCCCATATTGGCAACTAGCATTGACAAGGTAATTTCGGTAAAGGGTATGGCTGTTATTTTATAGGGATGTATTTTGTTTGGCTTTAGAAATTGTTCGTAAACGGCCACCCCCTCTAAGGGAAATGAGTTGATCAATAGGTGGATATCCGAAAAATGACTTGCTTCTAAAAAATCCAAGCCGTTGAGCGGGTTTTCTTGATGGATCACCGCAAAAATCTCATCTTCAAAAACGCGTATGCTTTCCAATTCGTCCGAGACCGGTTTCGAGGTCACAATCGCAATATCTAGTTCACCTGAGAATACTTGTGAAATGGTTTGATGTGTGGCCCCAAGAGTGATATCGATATCCATTTCCGGGTAAAGGATCCCCATTTTTTGGATAAAAGACGGGATGGAATGAAAAAATGACTGACACTCCGCACTGAGCTTAATAGTTCCTTTTGAGCCTTCCTGTATATTCCGTATGTTGCGAAAGCCTTCATCAATAGAGCTAAATAGGGTATTGGCCAGGTTATAAAGTTCCGTGCCTTCAACGGTAAGATTCCATTTATTTCTACTTCTTTGAAAAACTTTAAAGCCCAAACGTTCTTCTAAATCCTTTAATTGATGACTTAAGGCCGATTGTGTTAAGAATAAACGTTCCGAGGAATGCGCAAGGCTTCCTTCCTCGGCAATTGTTTTAATAAGTCTAAAGTACTTTAACTCCATACTTCAAAGATACAATGCATTCATTGTCACGCTAGTTGAAATTATTTCAAACAGGATGCTGTTTATCTCCATTTCAAAGCTTTGAATGCCTATCATATTAGTGCATCTTTACAAAAATTAAAACTTGTATTAAGCGATAGCAAGCGTTATTGCGGCTAGAATTATTTTGAATATTGTAGGCGTTAAACCGATTTTTTTAATTCTACCGAAAAATATTAAAAAACTTCTTAATCCAAAATCATATGGAAAATATAAAGGTTCCAAAACTTTTAGTCCTTGCCGGAGTAGTTGTTTTTATCTTTCCCATCCTATCTTTTTCACAAGAGACCCGATTAAGGGATCACCTCCTTTTTTATAGTTCTTTCGATGAAAAACCCACAGCCGACATCGCCACTGGTGATGCGATGATCTACACCGCCGAAAACTATAAAAAAGCTACCCATGCTAAAACAGGTTTGCACGACCCCAATGTTGTGCTCGCCAAAAATAAAGGGCTTATGGGAGATGCGCTTCACTTCAAAGAGGCAAAAACATCGGCGATTTTTTACAAGGCCTTTGAAAATGTCGGGTATAGCGATACCGCTTGGAGTGGTACCATCTCATTTTGGTTGCGATTAGACCCGGACAAGGAACTTGCGCCCCATTATTGCGACCCTATCTGTATTACGGATTCTAAATGGAGCGACGCCGGGTTATGGGTAGATTTTACCGATCATAAACCAAGAAGGTTTAGAATGGGGGCGATGGGAGATATCGCCATATGGGATCCCAACGATGACAGCGATGAAGCGGATTGGAACAAACGCACGGTTACCGTGAACCTTTCGCCATTTGGAGCTGCTAGATGGACACATGTTGCTATTGTTTTTTCTCAATTGAATACGAAAACAGCAGCTGAAGTTCGGTTATATTTAGATGGTGCGTTTCAAGGCGCTATCAAGGATATTAATGATCCGTTCACGTGGGAGGCAAAAAATGGAAAAATGATGCTAGGACTAGGATATATTGGCTTTATGGATGAGCTTTCGGTTTTTGACAAGCCCTTAAATGCTGAGGAAGTGAACACTGTTTTTGAGTTGAAAAAAGGGATAAAAACCTTGTTAGGCCCATCATACCAAAGGCATTAAAATTCAACAAAACCAATCGAATCTAATACAACTCTGGTGCAGACGGTATCGATAGCATATACTATGAAAGACAAATGGCTTCCTTCGATTACCGCACACCGCTTTCTTTTCAATAACCGCTCTCAATAATTGCGAGACCCGCAAAGACGGTTCATGCGCAGCGATGGGCAGCCCCAACCAGGGTAATGCCACTTATATGGCAGGTGATAATAGTGTAACAGGATAACGGTTCAAAAACCTATTACGACGCTTCAACATATACTGATTCCATTTTTATGTCAACCACACGATATTTGAATCGCTAACAATCGCTCCTTTTTTGGTTTGCATGCCGCACAAATAATTCCGTTATTCGCTACCATGCAAGCTAAGAAATGTCGGGATTGCGGCAGTTCTTTTTATGCTCGTATTTGCTTTGTGAATGGTATGTACGTGTTCCAAGTGAAATTAGGTTCTTAAAAACCAATACTTATGCCGTTATTCAACAAAAAGAGACGTGTACAATATTTAGGATTTGATGATTTTTGGTATTGCACCCTTGGCATTCTAGCGTTGAGTGTGATAACGAACTATCTTTTTAATACGTCATTTGAACAAAAATCTTGGGAATTGGCCCTTATTTCATGGAGTGTCGCCCTGGTCTTTACTATTTGCGATTGGCTGAGCATACGAAGTATCCTTATCTATTTACGGATAAAATTTCCCGATTTTAAAGATGACAAAAAGCGTATTGGCATCCTTTTGTTGGGGATTGTTGGTACCATTGTATTGGTCGATTTTTTGGTGGGTTGGTTAGCTAGTAGTTTGATCAATTTATTGACAGATTACAATGCCAGCCATATTACAAGGTTAAAGGAACTGCTTCCTATTACCATCATTACGGTGATGGTGATGGCCATTTATGAGGTCATCTATTCCTATGCACGCTTAAAAAAATCGATACGGGAAGAGGAGCAGACCAAACAGGTAATGATACAGGCACAGTTAGATACCTTGAGAAACCAGGCACAACCGCATTTTTTGTTCAACAGCTTAAATACCCTACGCGATATTATAGATCAGGACACCAAGGAAGATGCGAAAGATTTTGTAGATAATTTGGCAGGGGTATATCGTTTTATTATCGAATCGGGGAATACCAATCTAATTCGGTTAGGGGAGGAGCTAAAATTCGCCAAAGCCTATATACATGTACAATCTGAAAGATTTGGTGAGAACTTGCAACTGCACTGGAATATTCCCAAAGAGCAACATACGGCCATGATCGTCCCCATGAGCATACAACTTTTACTGGAAAATGCCATTAAACATAATGTGGTCTCCAAGACCAAGCCTTTGATAATAACGGTAGCAGGGGAGGGCGATACCGTGGTAGTGCGCAACAGAATACAACCAAAATCGACCCAAACACCCTCTACAAAAATCGGCCTAAAGAATATTGAAAAACGGTATCAACTTATTTCCAATAAAATGCCGATGATCCATACCGATGATGGGCACTTTACCGTAACCCTTCCCTTATTAAAAAAAGCAGAACAAAATGCAACCCATGAAAATAGTAATCGTTGAAGATGAACCGCGTGCGGCAAACCAGTTACAAAAGTTATTGGCTAAAAGTGCCTTTGCATTTTCAGTATTGACCATCATCGACTCTGTGGAAGATGCGGTCGCTTGGTTTCTCAAAAATACCGCCCCCGATTTGGTGTTCATGGACATTCAGCTGGCAGATGGCCTCAGTTTTGAGATTTTTCAGAAAATAGAAATAAGCGCCCCTATTATTTTTACCACTGCATTCGACCAATATGCCATTCAAGCGTTTAAAGTAAACAGTGTCGACTATCTATTGAAGCCGATTCAGCAGCACGACTTGGAAGCTGCGTTGCACAAATTCTCAAAGTCGAACAACTCTTCAAACCCCATTGAACCGAATATTTTAAAAGAACTATTGAGTAGTATGCAAACACCTCAAAAACGGGCTGGCATACTGGTAAAAGAGGGGAGTGGCTTTGTGCAGATACGAATATCAGAGCTCTTATATATGTATTCACAGGACAGTATCACCTTTGGGATCACCCATAATAAAAGGTATATCATAGATGAAACAATGGACCAACTGTTCGATTCTTTGGACGACACTCGATTTTATAGAATTAATAGGGGCCAGATCATTTCCAAATTATCGGTTCTAAAAATTGAGCCGTATTTCAATCATCGGGTCAAGTTGATACTTACAAACCCGCGCGATCAGGAGTTTATCGTCAGTAGACAAAAAACAAGCGATTTTAAAGACTGGATGAACAAATAGGAAGTAGGCGACGTTTCAAGTAACAATCTCTACATTTCAACGCAAAGTACTACCGTTGGTTAGCGATTAAAAGCATATTTGTGATGTAATCAAAAACAGCATCATGAAAAAAATAATCTTTATCATCTACCTCTTATTGTTGGTTCAAGTATCGGCCCAAAAAACAGTTAGTGCCGCACAATGGCAAGAAGATCTTCGCTTTATTCAAAATACCATACATAAAGACTATTCGTTTCTTTTTGTAAAAACGACGAAAGAGGCATTCGACACCGAAGTCGAATCTCTTTACAAAGCGATTCCACAATTGGCATCGCATGAAATCAAAGTAGGTATTACACGATTGATCGCCTCTTTTAAATATGGGCATACCGCAGTATTTCACGGTCAAGAAAACATTGGTTTTCATTCTTTTCCATTTAATCTATATGAATTTAAAGACGCCATCTACATTCAAGGAGTGCATAAAAGTTATGGCAAGGCACTAGGGGCCAAAGTTTTAAAAATCAATAATATGCCCATCACCGAAGCGTTGGAAAAAATCGCCCCTATGGTGAATGCCGAAAACTCCCAATATTTTAAGGCATATGGGATTAATTATTTGAGCACTCCAGAGGTCTTACATGCGCAACGAATCACTCGGACCCTTCAGAATGTGATAGAGCTTACCTTAGAAAAAGATGGTGAAGTGTTTACGCAGTCTTTTACGGCAATGGGAGACGGGGAATGGGTACCTACACACCGTGGTTATGTGCACCAGGATGAAAATTGGCTGGATGCGCGGGACCAGTCAACTACTCCCTTGTATCTAAAACATCTTGATAAGGTGTACTATTCCGAATACTTGGCAGAAGAAAAAGCCATGTATGTAAGACATAGCAGAATACAAGATGAAGCAGGGGAAAGTACGGCAGCTTTTTATGCACGGGTTTTAGAGTCCGTGGCACGGGATGATGTGGAGAAGTTGGTGATCGACCTCCGTCTAAACGGTGGTGGAAACAACTATTTGAACAAGCCCATCATCACTGGACTGATTGAAAGCAAGAAGATCAACAAAATTGGAAAACTGTTTGTGATTATTGGAAAACGCACCTTTTCGGCCTGTCAAAACCTTGTGAATGAACTCGATAATTACACCAATGTTATTTTTGTGGGGGAACCTACGGCGGAGAATGTCAACTTTTGGGGCGACAACCGTCCCGTAAGGTTACCGAACAGCGGTATCGAACTCTCTTTATCGTATTTATGGTGGCAAGACAAGCCCGCGCTGGAAAACGCCCCTTGGATCGCCCCCAGTATTCCGGTGGCCATGAGTTTTGAGGAGTATGCAACCAATCAAGATCCTGTGCTGGAAGCGGCCTTGGCTTTTAACATGCCTGATTTTAAACCTAAACCCATCGAATATATCACAGCGTTATATGTTTCCGGCCAAGCACAAAAACTAGCGGAAGAGCTTCCTAAAATGGTACAAGACCCTCGGTACGCCTTTTGCGACTTTGAAGCAGAATTGAACAAAAAAGGCAACCTGTTATTGCAAAGTGGTCGTGCTCCACAAGTTCAGGGGGCCGTTCAAGTGTTTTCCATGGTATCACAACTATATCCCAAAGGAGCCAGTGCGTATAAATATCTTGGGGAAGCCTACATGGTATTACAAAACACTGAAAAAGCGAGCGAAGTACTCCAAAAAGCCGTTTCGTTGGATACGGATGGAGCAATTGGTAAAGCCGCAAAAGAACTCCTATCGGAGCTAGATGGTTATTAGGCGAGATCTTTTGTTTGCATCACCGATTTTCCGGTTACAGAACACTTCTGGTTTACTATAATAGTGTCCTGATACTGAGCGTATTTGTCCTTCTGAACATGCATTTTGAAAGTATCTTTACCAGAAATATGTTCAAATGCTAAAAAGTACGATCCGTGTAAGCCTATTTTTTGTTTTAGCAGTACAATTGTCCTGTCGCAGCAAAGAAGGGAGTTTTGTTTGTCCACCGTGCGATTTGCAGTGTGATGCGCTACTATTTGAAAAAGAAGGTATCTGCCCACATTGTAATATGAAGCTGATCATGAAAGTGGAATCAACGGCCATTAACGCAATTTCCCTAAAAGAAGGTTCTGGTAATTTTCTGATAGAGGGGGGAGCAGGTCATACGGAAAAAATGATACAGGTATTCTATCATCGCCCCCGCACATTCAATCAACATTCCAAAGTATTGATGGTGCTCCCGGGAGCCGGAAGAAATGGCGATACCTATCGGGATGCTTGGGTAGCGGCGTCTGAAGAACATGATGTGTTGGTGTTGTCACTACATTATTCCGAAGCGCATTATCCTCGATTTTGGAACTATAACTTGGCTGGAATGCTTACCGATGTAAAAATCAATGCGGAAAGAACGGCAATCACGGATTTTAGGGTGGTTAGCAATCCCAAAGATTGGATTTACGACGATTTTGATAGAATATTTCATCTAGTAAAGAATGAATTTCATTTAAAGAATGATAGCTATGACTTGTTCGGTCATTCGGCAGGCGGACAGTTGGCACACCGTTTTGCAATTTTCAAGCCGATGAGTAAAGCGAATAGAATACTTGCTTCGAATGCAGGTTGGTATACGGTCCCCGATGCTACGGAAAACTTTCCTACCGGCCTAAAAAATAGTTGTAGGTCATTGGCCGATGTCGACTTTGGTACTGGGCTGGTGCTGTTTTTAGGCGAGCAGGATGATGCGGATGAAACTAGGGGGGATTTAAGGCATAATCAAGCACTTGACAAGCAGGGGTTGCACCGGTTGGAACGTGGTCGATATTTTTACGAGGTTGCAAAAAGAGCGGCAAAGGTATCCGCTTCGGAATTTCATTGGAAACTAGAGATGGTACCTAATGTAGGGCATGACTACAAGAAAATGAGCAAGGCCGCCGCCCGTTATCTATACGCAAATAAGTAAGCAAGATCCCTTGGCATACGTACGATGGTATGTACACCGTTCTTTTGCCTTTGTCATATTTTGAAATTCCCATGAACGGGGAGCTGGCGAGGGTAGTAGTCTTTTTTTCTTAAAGCAGGGAATCTTGGGCGACTGCCGTTGCCGAGTGAACGGATTGGCAGATGTGAATAACTTGTGTGAAACCAAATGGGTCTATGCGGCCGTATCCTTGCCTACTATGCGTATTTTGTTCGAGGGTTCTTTACTGCAAAAATGGGATGGGTTTTTCTGTTAGGAATCACTACATTCGTTCAAATAATTTGTAGTATATAATTGAATAAATGACTCGCACCTCCCTTTTTATCGTTCTGATGGTACTGTTCATAGGCCTTTCCTGTAAGACGGATAAAAAACCATCCTTTCAGATCGAACGTTCCAAAGAATTGGCCCTTAAAAACAAAGTACATAATCAATTATCCGATTTGGAAAAAGAGCAGGGTTGGCAGTTACTTTTTGATGGCGAGACCCTACAGGGTTGGCATCTTTATAACAACGCCGACTCTACCCGGTTTTCGGCATGGGAAGTGCAAAAGGGTACGCTGTTTTGCAATGCCACCGATGAAACCAAGGTCTTCGGGGATTTGGTGACCGATGCCGTGTTCGAAAACTATGAGCTGGTATTTGATTGGCAGATGGCACTTCGGGGAAACGGTGGTGTTTTTATCAATGTGCAGGAATCCGAGGAATATAAGGCCACTTACAACACCGGCCCGGAATACCAACTATTGGAACCCGAACATATGGATACCAAGACCCCTTTGAAACGACCTGGGTGCCTTTGGGGACTATCTCCTCAATTAAATACGGTGGAGGCCAAACCGACCGGGCAATGGAATACGGCCAGGATCATTCAGCAAGCTGGGAAAATTCAGTTTTACCTCAACGGGACACTCACCGCGGAAGAAACCATTGCCTCGACCGAGTGGAAAAACAAAATTGCCAACTCGGCTTTTAAAGATGCCCCTGCTTTCGGGAAGGGGACCCAAGGGAAGATCGCACTGCAGAACTGGTACTTTGAGGCACGCTTCCGCAATATGAAAATTCGCACGGTAGAGTAAGTTCGCTCGGATACCATGAACGTATTTCAATACCGTGGGTTCAACCATGGGGGTCTAGTGCGGTTATGCCATAAAATAGTAAGTACGCCGTAGTAGCGTAAAAACTTTCACACTTTGTAGGACATGCAGAAATGGCTTTATGAATTCGTTAAAGACTTTAAGAATTTTTTGTAGGAAATCGAATCATCTCCCAAGGGTACGTTCATTAATTGTAGGATTATGCGTATTTTTTTTTACCAACTATGCTTAGTTTTATATGGTCTGATCGATTAACGGTAAGCTATCTTCGATTAAGAGTGCATATAAAAGTTTGTTAAACCTACATTTATGTAGTACTTTCCGTTCCTAATTAATCTAAAAATTATTTATATGAAACAAATTTACTTTTCGAGTGGGTTTGGAGTTCGCAGTCGTTGGCGACATCCTTCCCGCTTGTTAGCATTAATTGCTTTGTTTATGTTGTGCGCCTTTAGTTATGGGCAAGCACAACAACCACAATCCCTCAAAGGGAGTAAAACCATGTCGGTTCAGTATCTGGGCACGTCTCCCAAATTGACCGACATTAAACCGATTCCCAACAGGGTAAAGAAGGACGCTTCAGACGTATACATTGTACCCAACAAATTGACTAAAACGGGGCTGATCAAAGGGATTTCTAACAAAACGTTAGATCCGGTAATGCAAAGAACCACCAATAACGTGCGCATGAACGCTGCTCAGGTTAAAGTGGGTTTTGACGGTGGTAGCAATGTGGACAATGCCAACGTTAATGGCATAAACGTGGCCCCTCCCGATACCCAGGGAGATGTAGGTCCGAACAATTACATCCAAATGACCAATAGCGTAACCACTATTTTCGATAAGAGTGGAAACACGCTGCTAGGTCCGGTACCCAACAGTGTGTTTTTTCAGAATTTGGATCCCGTACTAGCGGGTACCAATGATGGGGACCCTGTGGTGCTTTATGATCAATTTGAGGACCGTTGGATCGTAAGTCAGTTTGCGGTAAGCCAAGGCGCTCCTTATTTTATGTTGGTTGCGGTTTCGCAGACTTCCGATCCTCTAGGGTCGTACAACCAATACGCGATCAACTATGGTTCTGATTTTCCAGATTATCCCAAATTAGGGGTTTGGAACGATGCACTGTACATCTCTACCCGAGATTTCGCTGACGGAGCCGGTTTCGCCGGTTTTTCCTTGGTAGCCATCAACAAATTCGATATGTATGATGGGGTAGAGACCTCGGCGCAACGTTTCGAATTGGACAATCCTGAAGCCGATGGAATTCTTCCTGCGGATGCAGACGGTACTACACCCCCTGCAGCAGGAGAACCACACTATTCCTTGTATTTGTCCGCATCGGGCAATTCGTTGAACTTGATTACAACTTCTATCGATTTTGACAACCCGGCCAATTCCACTTTAGAATTTGGTTCTATAGCGGTTGCACCGTATTCCTTTTTTCAGACCCAGGTACCACAGCCCAATGGGCAGACCTTGGATGTCTTGCCGTTCTTTTTAATGTATCGGCTTCAATATGTGAATTTTGGGAGCTATGCAAGTATGTTGACCAATCACAGTGTACAGGAAGTGTCGGGCGGTGCCTTCGGTATCCGATGGTACGAATTTAGAAAAAGTGGGGGTCCTTGGGACACCTATCAGCAAGGTACCTTTTTGCCAGACGATGGCTTGAATCGATGGATGGGTAGTATTGCCATGAATGCTGCAGGCGATATTGGTCTCGGATATTCCGTTTCCAGTGCCGATTTGAATCCTTCGATTCGTTTTGCCGGACAGACCGCTAACGAGAGTGGTTCTGGTATTTTGAATGTTCCGGAAACGAGTATTTTGGAAGGTACCCTATCTAGTAGGGGCACCAACCGATGGGGAGATTACTCTATGATGAGTATTGACCCGGTAGATCAGGATTTTTGGTTTACAACGGAATATATTGCAAACGATGCAGCCTTTTCCGGTTGGGGAACCTGGATTTCCGAAATGGCGTTTGGCGATCCGCCAACGGCCATTTGTCAGGATATTACGGTAGAGTTTGATGCGAATGACGGAAGCGTTAGCATTACCCCTGAGGATATCGACAATGGTTCAACAGATCCCAATGGTGGGGAAGTTACCTTATCCTTGGATATCGATACCTTCGATTGTAACAGCCTCGGTGAGAATGTAGTAACTCTTACCGTAACCAGTGCAGATGGTATTACAGCTACCTGTACAGCCGTGGTAACGGTCAACGTAATCGATACAGAGGCCCCAGTGGCGGTCTGTCAAGACATTTTCGTTGAGCTTAACGGGGATAGCGTTGAGATAACGGGCGAACAGTTAGACGGTGGATCCACCGACAACTGTGCAATCGTAGCTTTTACAGCGGACCAAACTTCCTTTACCGAATTGGGAGCTTTCCCAGTTACCTTAACAGTGACGGATGCGGCCGGTCTTACAGACAGTTGTGAAGCTACCGTGACCGTAGCCGAGGGAGCAATGATCGTTGTAGATCCTACTTCGTTGGAAGCGTCTGTTAATTTAGAGGTAGACCCACCGGTAGTAGAGCGAGTACTTACCATCAGTAACGATGGTGGTGTGCCCTTGGATTTTGATATTGCCATTGGCAATCCGAGTTTTACACCTCCTACTCAGGCAGGTCGGGATTTGACAGATTTGGATAGAAGTGTCTTCCGGGGCAATACTTCTTTTTCAGGATCCTTACAAGGTGTTAAGGCCGAAAGATCATTGGCTAGCTTATCAGGATCGAATGATACTGGAGCAGCTGCCGGTACCGTTGTGGTAGATTCTATTTTCTATGATTCAGGTGTTGATTTCCCTGGTTCTTTTGTCGGATTTAACGATGTGACCGTATCGAATGCCACAGGTGTTCGGTTTGATGTACCAGGTGACAACTTTACGCTTACGGCTGTTAGAAATGCGTACAGAACGGAAGCGGCCAGCAATGTTACCATCTTATTGAGCATTTACAAAGGCGGTAATGATCCAACAGAAGGAGAATTGTTATCGGAACAAGTGATTACTGGCGATAGCCCGGATGGTGATTTTCTTTTTGAATCCCTAGATACCCCATTGACCTTCAATGCAGGGGAACATTTCTGGGTGGTACATACCTATCCTACAGGAATTGGATTTCCTCAAGGGTATGATGATACAGTGACCACGACGCGCCCCGATACCTACGTTGCTAGTAGTGATGGAGGTGCATCCTATATTTCTGTAGACGGATTTGCTATGTTGGTACGTGCCCTTAGTGAAGGACAGGACAACAGTTTCATTACGCTTTCGGCAAATAACGGAACGGTCGCACCAGGTGAGTCTACGGACATTACTGTTTCTTTTGACGGTTCTACGTTGGACAATGGAGTGTATGAGACCGATTTTAGCATCACGAGTAACGATGTTGTTAACCCGGATGTTACGGTACCAACGACCTTTACGGTCAGTGGCCAGCAAACTCCTGAAATAGAAGTAAGTCCGTCATCATTGGAAGCGGCTGTAGATGTGCAGGTAGATACTCCTCCAATCGATGAAGAAACGTTGACGATCACGAATAATGGCGGAGCGCCTTTGGAATTTGATGTAGCCTCCGGTGCCGCGACCTTTACGCCTCCAGGCGGAGAAAGTCCGGCCTTGGCCAATTTGGATCGAAGCGTATTTGTGGGGAATCCTGGTTTTTCAGGTGCTTTGCAAAAAGCCGGTGTTGAAAAACGAAGTAATAAAATTAGCTTGACGAACGCACGTAAAATTGAGGCGTTTGAAAATGCCAGTCCTGTAGTGGATTCCATTTTCTATGATTCTGGTATAGATTTCCCAGGAGATTTTGTCGGGTTCAATGACCTTACCATTTCGCAAGCTATGGGCGTTCGATTTGACGTTCCTGGAGACGACTTTACGTTGACTGCAGTTCGGAATGCCTATAGAACGGAAGCGGTTACGGACGCAACCATTTTATTAAGTGTTTACCGTGGAGGCGATGTTCCCGAACAGGGAGAGTTGTTGTCAGAACAGGTAGTGACCGGTGATAGTGCCGACGGTATCTTTGCCTTTGAAATGTTAGACACTCCATTGAGTTTTGGAGCTGGGGAACATTTCTGGGTGGTATACACTTATCCGGTGGGAATTACCTTCCCACAAGGATTCGATGACACGATTACCACGACAAGACCAAATACCTATGCCTTCAGTAGTGATGGCGGTACTTCATTCTCCTTATTCGACGGGTTTGCAAGTTTAATGCGCGCCTTAAGTCAAGGAGCATCTGGTGAATACATTTCACTTTCACCGGAAAGTGGTGTAGTTGCACCAGGGGAGTCGGTTGACATTGCTGTTAGTTTTAACGGTGGAAGTTTGGCCAACGGCACCTATGAAACGGATCTTACCGTGAGTAGTAACGATCCTTTGACCCCAACGGTCACGGTGCCTACAACCTTTATGGTTTCTGGCCAGACCGCGGCGATCGAGGTATCGGAAGAATTGTTGTTGTTCAATGACGTGTTTATCGGAAATACGGCTCAGAAAAGCTTTGTGATTACCAATACGGGAATCGGGGAGCTAACGGTTTCTTCCATTACTTCCGATAACGAGGAGTTTACCGTAGATCCTGCGGAAGCGGTTATCCCTGGAGGTGGTGAGTTAGAAGTGATCGTCACGTACGAGCCTGCCGCTATAGGAAGTAGCAATGGTATTCTCACTATTGTTAGTGATGCTGACAATGCCGACGAGGTGCAAGTGGTTGTAAATGGTGTAGGAGTAGAGGGCCCATTGGCCGTGCTTACTCCTGAAGAAAGCGCTGTAGAACTACCGATCACAAAAACGACGGAAGTAGAATTGACCCTTACAAATGATGGGGGATCACCATTGATCTATTCTTTCCCTGAATTTGCGATGGCCTTGGCACTTCAAGATCCCAATGCACGCATTCAGCGGGCAGAGGTGATTGATTTTCCAAATTTCTCTAGTACACAATCCAAAGGATTTTCAGATACTAGAAGAGGTGCTCCAGTACCATTTGGTATGGGAACCGACCTTACTTTTGGATATACTTGGATGGACAGCGATGAAGCGGATGGTCCTGTAGCCAATTTCATTGATATCATTCCATTCGGAGCCACCGATGTGACCGAATTTTTGATCGATGGCAATTTTGCCGATGGAACCGTTAGTTTGGACCTCCCATATGCCATACCTTTCTATGGTCAGGAATTCCAGACCCTGTTTATCAACGCAAATGGTTTTGTATCTTTTGAGGCACCGACAAGTACGTTGACTTTCTTGAACGGTCAAATACCGGTAAACGATGGTATCAATAACATCATTGCCCCTTTCTGGGCCGATTTGGAGCCTGGTACAGGTGATGGAGGTACGGTACACATTGCAGCGTTCACAGATGCCATAGTCGTACAGTGGACAGATGCTCCTGGATTCCTTACCGAGGGTACGGTTACTTTCGAGATAATCATATTTGCAGACGGTACCATAGATGTACAGTATGAAGATATGTCGACCGCATCTTTCTTGGAAAGTGCAACGGTCGGTATTGAAAATACGGGTGCTACCGATGGGGCGCAGGTTGCCTTTAATACCAGTTATGTAAAGGATAACTTTGCGGTTCGTTTTATGAAGCCCTTGGTTGCCGGTGTTGATTTCGTTACGGCGGTCACTCCACTTTCAGGTGTTTTAGGAGCTGGACAATCCAGAGCCATTACGGCCACCGTAGAGGCAGGAAATCTGATTCCCGGTGTGTATGAAGATCAGGTAGTGCTATCGAGCAATTCACCTGATATGTCATTCAGTACGGCAACTATAGAACTTACGGTGGTAGATGCACCAAAAGTGGTTAGCTATACGCTGATCGATGCGGATACGGATCAGCCATTGGTTGAAATCAATGACGGTGATGTATTAGATCTTCGCATCTTCGATACCGCGGACTTCAATATTCAAGCGAATATTGGCGACCTGGTACCAGGAAGTATCGTATTCGATTTTAACGGAACCGAAAGCTTTAGGAGAGACAATACCGCTCCATATGCCGTAGGTAGGGAAAACAGAGGTAATTTTAGAAAATTAGATCTGCTTCCTGGTGTCAATACCGTTACGGGAACTCCTTTTAGCCGCCGTGGCGGACGTGGAGACGAAGGGGTCGCCAAGACCATCAGCTTTGAAATTATCGGGGGCGTAGTTCCCGAAGTTGAGAGCTTTACGTTGATCAACGCCGATACCAATGAGGCCATTGGCCCATTAAACGACGGAGACGTAATCGATATCAGCGCCTCTGACGCGGTCAACTTCAACGTGGTGGCCAATGTCGGTGACTTGGAAGCCAAAAGTGTGATCTTTGATTACAACGGTACGACAGGATTTAGAACCGAAAACGGAGAACCCTTTTCTTTAGGGGGAGATCGCAACGGTAACTTCAGAAGGGTACCTTTTGAGTTAGGTGCCAACACCGTTACTGCAACACCGTTCACCAGTCGCGGAGGACGCGGGGATGAGGGTGTCGCCAGTACGATCAATTTTGAAGTGGTTAGCCCAATTGCTCCTGAAATAAGCAGTTTAATCTTGGTGAATACCGAGACCAACGAGCAATTAGGTACTATCGAAGATGGCGGCGTATTGGATTTAAGCCAATATCCTACAACGGGACTTAGCATTGTTGCGCAGCCCGATGTAGAAGTAGGGGTAGGAAGTATCATTTTTGATTTTAACGGTATCAACCGTTTCCAAGTAGAAAATGGTGCACCTTATGCCTTGAACGGAGATAGAAGAGGCAGATTAAGGCCTACCTTCTTTGCGCCGGGTATTAATACGCTTACTGCTACTTTATACACTGAAAGAGGTGGCCGAGGAACTATTACCTCGACCGTTAGCATCGCATTCGAAGTGCTTCCGGTAACGGCAGTCGCTGGTAAAGAGATCAACCCCAACGCGGCGAAGGTATATCCTAACCCGACAGCGGATGTTGCCAACTTTGCCTTTGAAAATACCCAACAACAGGTGTTGAAAGGTACGCTGTTCAATTTACTTGGGCAGTTGGTGATGCCATCCTTCGATTTTGAAGTGGATGATGTGGGTCACGGATTCCTTGATTTGACAAACCTTTCTCAGGGCACTTATATTTTAAGGCTCAGTGATGATAAAGGAGAAATCGTATCACAGGTAAAAGTGATCAAACAATAAGGCTGTAGCAAACAGCTAGTTTGTATAAAAGGGTCGTTCAACTTGGTTGAACGGCCCTTTTTATTTTAAGGTTGTATCAGAATGTTGTCGCCATAAGTGTCGGCAGCGCCGTTCTTTTCCTTGGGTGATAATGGTGTAGGCAAGTTTGATTTAGCCGCATTATCGCTATCATTTGAATGGCCTATTTCTCGGTAGAAACGGTAGCAAGGGCTCCGTTACTCTTCTACGTGACTTCCGGTAAATGGGGAAGATGCTACGAACTCCCATGGAGATGAACCACTCGAGCGGGTTATACCAAATAACCGGTCCGTTAGTAACCTTATAAGCACATTATTTTTTTATAATCTTGCGAAGTACCGATGGCCACCTGGCAATCGTAGTTTTTTACCTCCAGAAGAAGTTTTAGTAGGACCGGTACTGCACCAACTATCGACATAGCTTAGTATTGGCATCAATTACCACTGTATGTTTTTGCCGACCTGCAAACGTGTTGCCCGTCGGGCACTACGCATCCTTCTTTAGCGCATAAATGGTCTCGATTATCCGTTCGGTTTCAAGGGGAAGTGTCCCGTTGAAAACTCCTCTAATTCTTCCCATACCATCAATCAACAAAAAGTTTTCGGTATGTAAAAATTCATCTGATGATTTTTGTAGACCAATGCCCTTTTCTGCAAAATAGGAGTTTCTGGCTAGGTCGTAAATCTGTTCTTTCTCCCCGGTTAGTAGCTGCCACTTTTTATGGTCTATATTATGCTCCATAGCATATTCATATAGAATATCCGTAGTATCTACCCATGGCATCACCGAATGGGATACAATATGGACTTCTGGATCATCCCTAAACTCATCTTGAATTTTTTGCAAGTTAATGGTCATTTTTGGACAAATGGACGGGCAGACCGAAAAAAAGAAATTGGCTATATAAATTTTTCCTTTCAAGGTAGCGTTGGAAACAACTTCTGCATTTTGATCCAGCAAAGAAAACGGACCGATTTTATGAATTTCAGTATACTTTGGATCCTGTTGGTTTATCCATTCCGCGGTAAATTCAGCACTGTTGTAAAAGGGTATCGTATCCTCTTTTTTGGTGGAATCACACCCAACAAAAGTTATCAAGTAAAGTAATGACAGTAGAAGGCTACTCTGCTTTATCAAGCACCGAAACACAATCCGAACGGCCGACGATACCATATCTTTTTCCATTTTTCACAATGTAATTGGTTAGCATTTTTCCCTGTCTATTCCACATGCGCTGTCTCCCTTCTTCCTTGCCCTTTGTGTAGTATTGTTTTTTAGATATGACGCCATTGTCAAAATAGTTTAGCTGCACCCCCTCATTTACCCCTTTTTGATACCGATAAACAAATCGTAAACTGTCATTTGGCCACCATGCCGTGTGTTGGCCTTCTTTTTCACCTTTCACATAGTACCGGGAACTATTCTTTTTCCCGTTTTTGTAAAAAGTATAGGACCATTTTTCTTTTCTACCTCGCCAATAGGCCGTCCTTGACTTTACGATACCTGTTGGGTACTTCTCAATAACATATCCAGAAAATGGTTTTCCGCTAAGGTAGCGTGTACCGTTTTCCATGGTGAGTTTTTCATCACTCTTGAAGATTTGGATTTCTGGAATGGTAATTTGTCCATCGGGTTCTTCTTTGTTGCAGCCATACATACAACACCATAGGAATAACCATCGTACGGCGCCATTCGGTATTCTTTTTTTTAATGATTTCAATTCAAACAACTTTGAATTTTTTCTGCTTATTCTATCAAAATACCGGGAGTTCCTTTGTACCCATCGCCATTTAACCAGGGCGCATCTTCCGTAAAGTGATAATGGTATATTCCTTTTCGAAAGTCGGCCGTTTTTCCAAAATGCCCGTGAAACTCATCGAGGTCATCCGAGGTCAAGGTTACCCCGTCTTCTACGGGGCCATACACGGGAAACCCATCTAGCAAGACACCTAAGAGCGCATCGCTGCCCATATTTTGCGTTAGCCATATCGGTTCAATATGATAATGATACGACAGTCTGGGAGAGGGGTGGCCGTTCCACTGATCGGTATTGTTAAATTCCCTTTGATCTAACAACTCGCGTCGACCATTGAATTGATTAAAGAAAACGACCCCATTCAGGGCAACACCGATTGGCCCAAGGTTTGTTGGTTGATTGTCTGATTCAACCTCCTTTGGGCGGAGTGGAAGCTTAAAAACGAACTCTGTTGCCATTAAATCCGGATCGATCGTGACCCCCGTCGGCAGGGTGATCTCTGTGCTAAAATCGGGGTTGTCACCCGTATATTCTTCGAAAAGTGGATTGGATTCCTCGTAAAACGGACTCGTATGGTCCGGTAGATCTAAGGTGGTGATAATGATCGTATCTTTTACGATTTCGATACTTTCAACGTTGTAAAACTTTTTCAGTACTTTTTTCATAGCGCCTATGTTATTTCCGCGCCCCAAGTGGTCATCAATACAAGAGGAGGCAATGAAAGCGGTGAGAATAACAAACAATAGTGTATAGGACGTTGATTTTTTGATTTTTTTCATGTTTTAAAGTTTCGTTATTGCATTTCACATATAGAAGGGACTTTCATCCCATTTAGGTGTTCCATTTGAAGGTTTTTTATAGATCACTTCGGGAAAGCACGCGCACTACACAAGAAGGTCCTTGGCTACGGTCACTACCCCCTGCCCAATGCAAGTTAAAATACTGTTAACGGATATGTGCAGCAAAAGTAATAAGTGGTTCACTACAAGAATAAGTGGGAAAATAATACGTAAAACTGTAGTAAGGGACGCCATGACTAGCATCATCATTCGTATCGCAATCTTTTACACGGAAAAAAGGCCCTTGGCCTCATTCCATTGACCGTGAGTATCGCATGCGAAGTGCTTCCGTTAACGATAGTGGGCGGTAAGGAAAGTAGGTCCGATGTGGCAATGGTATTTCCGTGTCCTCGCACAGTGGTTACGAAGGTTATTTTGGGATACCCAACAATAGCGGTTGAAAAGTGGGCGGTTTAAGCTACCTGTACCGTTGGTATACCCATCATTTGATGCGGTAGTTCATGATATGGAACGTGCATTCTTTGAGCCGTTCGCCGGACGCTTTGACACGTTGTTTTTGTTTCTTGCCACACCTGGGGTGAGGCTTTTAGCTACGAATGCGGGACAACTTATTGCAACACTATACTTAGAGTGGTAGATTTGCGTTAGAAACTTGGTATTCCATAATTTCAAGACCAACTAAGCTATGAAAAAAATAATGTACCTCTTTTTACTGTCCGTTTTTGTTGTTTCCTGTTCTTCGGATGCAGATGAGCCAACCGTAGTGACCCCACCAACGGTAGCATCGGAAGGAACACAAGTGTTTCGAATTGATGTAAAGGAGTTGGCCGAAAAAAAACCGGCCGTAGGGAACCCTAAACTGTTAGACCCCGCATTTGTACTTTTGAGTATAAATGATGCTAGTGGCAATGCCATTTTGACTAGAGAAAAGATTGCGTTGGTAAAAGATGGCGACAGCTACATAACCAGTGAAATTATCTTGGAATCAGGCACCTATACGGTCGTAGAATTCATTGTTACCGACGCGGATGACGTGGTCCTTTCAATGGCGCCAAAGGAAAATTCGGCCTTGGCCCCGTTCACCACCAACCCATTGCCATTTGAGTTTGTTGTGTCAACAGACCAAATAAAGGAAACACTTACCGAAAACATTAATACTGCCGGCTATACGTCGGTCGATTTCGGGTATACGGGATTAAGTTTGACATTTCCCGAAAACACCGATTTCTTTAGTTTAACGGTCGATGAGTCCATTACCAACACCCCTAAAATTTTGGATCTAAAATCGGTTACGGGCGCTACCTATCTGGTAGACTGGGGAGATGGTACGATCGATGAATATGTATCAACGATATACAGTTCGGGCATCGAGAACAAAATAACCCACAGCTATCCCCAAAACGAAGTGTATACCATTCGTATCAGTGGAGCCATTGAAGCCATTGAAGCAATCGATTTTGCAAGTACGCTCGAAAACGACTTCGAAACCCATCTTACTTCCATAGACCTCGAAAAACTACCTTTGCTCAAGTCATGCAAACTGTACAATGGCCAACTCACAAGTTTGAATACCACAAAAAACAATGCCTTAGAGACCTTAGGACTCGGGTACAACCGGCTAACGAGTTTAGATGTAGGCAATAATCCAAACTTACAGTTGCTGTTGATCCGTTACAATCAACTGACCGAAATTAACATAGCACAAAATCCGAATATTGAATTCCTTTGGATTGAAGGCAATCAAATTTCAAGCATAGACCTGTCTAACAATACCAAATTAAAACAAGTGCTCGCACGCGACAATCAGCTACTCGGTATCGATTTTTCGAATAATTTGAATTTGGAACAATTTGATGTTGCCAACAATGCACTTACGGCCATCGATATTTCTTCAAACCTGGCCTTAACCGAAATCAACATAGGAGCCAATGATCTTCAAGAAGTTGATTTGTCAAACAACACAAACCTTCTTAGGGTAGATGCCTATACCAACCAATTAACTAGCCTTGATGTATCTGCGAATGTAAAGTTGAAAGAACTGTATGTTGAAAATAACAATTTGACGGCCATAGATGTTTCGGCGAATCTTGACTTGGAACGACTCTATATCAAGAACAATGATTTCAGGGATCTTGATATCGCATTAAATACCAAAATATCGCATTTAAATATTGGAGACAATCAATTTACCGAAGCAACGCTAGATCAACTCATTGAGCTGTTGTATGACCAGATCGTATCTGAGGCCATTATGGACGGGTATATCAATTATTTAAACAACCCGGGCACGTCAGCCGTGTCGAATGCGACGGTCTCGAAAATAAATGACTTGATCGTAAATTACAACTGGTCTTTTAATAACGGCTAGCAAGATTTCGACGGATTGGAACGCAACCTACCTATATAGTATGAATGGGTATTGGTGCCCTTATGGTGAATAACAATGCCCTTGTTACTTTTTAAGTAAATAGCAGCCGGCTAGGGTATTTTCAGGGAGTATCAACCGATCTTTTTCCATTGGGAAACCTAGAGGGTGTTACGATTTTTGGGTTGGTTTTTTTAGCTGTTCAAACTTAACTTTCAATCCAAATCCTAAATTCCTTGGTGGTTGAAGCGCTTGTAATCACATGCTCCTTGAGGCCTTTTATGCGCAAAGCAAGTCTATTACTTGAATAAGGTTCGATTTTCTCGATATGTTCGATGCCAACGATTTGACTCCGATTAATTTTAAAGAAGTGTTTCGGATTCAATTCATTGATCAAAATACCGATACTCTTGGACACACTGTGTAGTTGCCCCGTTGAATCGAATAGCTTGCAGAAATCCCCGTTGGCTTGAACTAGACTTATTTCGGAAGTTTCCAGTAGTTTGATGCCGTTGCTTTTTTTGATGGCAAAACGTCTTTTATAGTGTTCGTTCTTGGTTTCCAACACTTCTTTCAGCTGATAGAAAATATCCTTTTCCACCGATTTGGGTTCAAAAAGCATATCAAACTTTTTCAAGGCCGCTTCCAAATCCTTTTTCTGGTAGGGTTTTAAAATATAGGCAATTCCGTTCGCTTGGAAGGCTTCGAGCAAATGTGCATCATAGGCGGTACAGAATATGATCGGGGTTTTAGTCGTTACCTTTTGAAATATATCAAAAGCACTGCCATCCAAAAGCTTTATATCCGAGAGGATAAGATCGTAATCCGAATTCTTTTCCAATAGCGCCGTACCTGCTTTGACCGTTCTAACGCTCTCCAAAGCAACCGATTTTCCAAAATAATCCACCAGGTATTTGACCAATTTTTTCTCGGCCGGTACTTCGTCTTCAACGATGAGTATTCGCATCATGCTTTTTATACTATTTAATTACGCTCAATAAAGGTAGGGTTATGGAAAAGCTATCTTCGGTGGTTGCGATTTGCACTTTTTGATTGCTTAACAATTGATATCGTTTCTTCAAATTTCTCAAGCCTGTTCCCATCGATTCTATTGGGGTATTTTTTTTTGAAACGGTATTCACGACTCGTACAAAGCTCTTTTCAATTAAAATTTTGGTATAAATTGTAGTGCCGTCCGCAGCGGCGTTGTGTTTTACGACGTTCTCCAAAACGGTCAGCAAAGAACCATTCGGTAAATAGTTGTTCAGCGGTCGCTGCTTTTTGATGATTTCAAAATCATAGTCGTTTTCGAACCGCGTCTTTATCAAATAGAAATAGTTCTTTGCCAATGCGATTTCAGCATCCAAGGGTACTACATCTTCCTCTTTGGTATGGATTAAATAGCGATACAAGGCCGCCAAGTGTGAAATGTATTCCTTTACTTTTTCCTTTGATGAATAGGCGACCAGCGCATCAATCGTATTTAGGCTGTTGTATAAAAAATGTGGGTCGTATTGTGAGCGTAGCACTTTGAGCTCTAGCTCTTTTTGACTGTTTAGAAGTTGAATATTGTCCAATTTATTCTCGTAATACTTTTTGCCCAGTACCAAACCAAGAAGCATGAACGAATCGGCGCCCCGATTAAAGTTTTGAACGAGCATTAATCCGGTAGAAGGTAAATCCCATGGTTCCTCGGCGGTGTAATAATCCCGCCACATATCTAAAAAGCCAACACCTTCCCAAGCTAAAAAGGCCAAGACGATAAAAATAAGATAGTTTTTCCTTACCACCAGGTATTCATTGATCAGCCATCTAAAAATGAACAATAAGATTAGATTTTTGATGATATACCCGGGTAGTCCCGTTGCGATTTCGAACAAGGAGTAGTCTTGCACATTCCATCGGTACACCAACCATATAGACCCTGCTATAAAGTAAAACAGGATGAATTTATAATCGGATCTATTGAACTCTAAACTGTTCATCGTTATGTGTTTATTCCCTTGGGAAAACAAGATAGCATTTATCCCGATTGTACGGTATAAAAAAGGTGCTACGGGGTCATTAAATATTGCAGCAAGGCCATAGGCAATTGGGACTGATCGGCATTTGTGAACATCACGTAACCCCATTTTGCTTCTGGGGCAATTATGAACAGACTCGTATACCCGGGGTTGTTACCGCCATGCCCGTATGCGCTGCCGAATGGCATGGTGGCTTTTGCAAAACCCAATGTCCAATCCGTTACACCGGCCTGTGTCTGTGGATGCCCCTCTGGCAATACCACCTGTGTTTTAAAAAGTGTTTCATAGCTTGCTCCGGTAAGGCCTTCGTTCTGTATCAGGGCAATCAACCATTTTGAAAAGTCCAAGGCTTCCGAATGGATCGAAAATGCCGCACCAAAGACTTTTGGGTCGTCATCTTCGGCAACGGCTTTTTCAGCTATATACCCATGCGCTTTGTTTTTCATGTTTTCGGCATCTTGAACAAACTTGGTGCAGTTCAAGTCTAAGGGAAGCGCTACGCGCTCTTGAAAAGCGCGTTCCAGACCCGCATCATCGGTTTCTAGAATATGCGCCAGTACTTTGGCCAAATACTGATACCCTTCACCGGAATATTGAAAAGCGCTGCCCGGTTCAAATGAAATAAATAGCTTGCCACTCTCATGGTCCGATCGCCAATTGGGAAATCCGGTTGTATGGGAGAGGACCATTCTTGCCGTAATTTTTTTGTAGCGCTCGTCATCGGCAATAGCTGCATAGGGTAGGTACCGATAAAGTGGTTTGTCTAAATCGAGTGTTCCCTCTTGCACATACCCCATAACGAAATAAGCAAACAAGGGTTTTGATAGGGAAGCGCCCTCAAATATGGTCTTGCGCGATATTTTTTGCTTTGAGGACACCTCTGAATACCCGCTTGCCAAATGATATGCAACTTCCCCCTCGTTGATGATGGCCATAGAGACCCCGGGCACCCCTTGAAGTTTCATTTGTTCTAGGACGAAGGCAGTTACCGAGTCGGCTGAAATTTCTGTACCGATCAGGTTTTTGAGCGTTTGGGTATGGGCTGTATTTGAAAGTAAAAAAAACAAAATCACCCCAAGGATCGATGTAATTCTTTTTGCAATTAACATGATGGTTCGTTTTTTGATTAATGGCCGCAAGGTGCCTATAATGGGCATGTATCAAAAACAAGAACAGTTAAACCCACTGAATTGCACGTTCAAGCAGGGGAAAAGCTGGTTAAGGCGATGGTTATAGTACGGATCCGCAGCATTCCAATTGTTCAATAAACGATAGGGGCGAAGTGGACATTTGATCGGGCGGTAGTTATGGTAGAAACGTTTTAAGGCTACTCTTATACATCTTACCAATGGGAATCACAAAATCATTGATAACGATTCTATTCCCTTCGATCTCATTAATATGTTTTTTGGCAACGATAAATGATTTATGTACTTGAAAAAACTCGGTTGTCGGAAGTATATGAAGCATGTCCGATATTTTCTCCCTTACTTGAATTTCAGTGGTGCTTGTCACCACTTTTATGTAGTTTCCCGTGGCTTCTACAAACAAAATATCACCCGTTTTTACCTGAATACGCTTTTTATTGGAGCGTAGGAACAAACGCTCTTCGTCTTTTTTGCTATTGGATGTATTGTGTTTTTCTGTATTGAGCTCGATTTTATTGATGGCTTTTATAAAACGTTCAAAACTAAACGGCTTTAGTAAATAGTCTACAATATTGAGTTCATACCCTTCCAAAGCATGTTCTTGATACGCGGTTGTGACGATTACTTTTGGCGCATTTTGCAAGGTCTTCAAAAATTCAAACCCTTTTAGTTTTGGCATGTTTAGGTCTAAAAAAATCAAGTCTATGGTATTGTTCCGCAAGCTCTCCATTGCTTCGATTGCATCATAGCAGTGTTCGACCAAGATAAGACTTGGCAACGCATCACAATACCCTTTTATGATATCGTGTGCAATAGGTTCGTCGTCGACAATGATATACTTCATCATACGTTTAATACCAGTTTTGCCATGTATACAGCTTCATGACTTGCGTTTGTTAAGGTGTGTTTCTTGGGATAGCCCAAGGCCAAGCGTCGTTTTAAATTTTCCAATCCAATGCCTTTGGTATGGTGGGCTTCTGGGTCAAAATTATTTTCAATTTGGAACTGTATTTCACCGTGTTTTTCGGTGATTTGGATGTTTACAAATGCATTGTTCCTTAACAATTCCACCCCGTGTTTAAAGGCATTTTCAACCAAAATAATAAAAAGCAATGGCATTACTTTTAGATCTTCATTTTCCACGGTAACATCCATTTGGATAGCAATGTTTTTGTGGTACCGCATGTGATGCAATGCGGTATAACTGTTAATGAAATCAATTTCTTGTTGCAGCGAAACATATTCTTTTTGCCCTTCGTAAATGCTGTAGCGCATCATTTCGGACAGTTTTAAAATCAACTTTTTGGCTTTTTCATGGTCCTTATCGACTAGTCCGTACAAGTTGTTCAACATGTTAAAGAAAAAGTGGGGATTAACCTGCGATTGTAAATGCATCAACTCCGTTTTTGCTTTTTCACTCTTTAGGTTGAGAATGAATTTGACATTTACGAACAACCAATGAAAAACGGCGATACAAACCGTGATGAAGTACAAAACAAGGAACTCTATAAACCCTTCCAATTTCCCAAAAGTATCGTTGAATAGTACAATAACCAACCCTAGCACGGCAAGTACTATACGAAAAGTACGTATTGAAAATATCTTTTTATTGGTAAGAAATTTTAAAGCCATCATTCAATATTACTTAAATAATGTGCTGCCCGCAAACTAGTTGACAAACGAACTGAAAATCGATGTAAACACTTCCAAACATGGGATGAACTTACTTTACCACTTCCATGCATATGTATGGCTCACTTTTGGTGGAATACATCCCATTTTCTTTTTAGAGATAGCGCACATAGATAGGTTTGCCCTTATCAATCTTTAAAACAACTTTATGAAACTCGTTATTGATAATGTAAGTAAAACCTATGACAATGGTGTAAAAGCCTTGCAAAATGTTTCGCTTGAAATCCCCAAAGGAATGTTTGGTCTATTAGGGCCAAACGGAGCAGGGAAATCAACCTTGATGCGCACCATTGCTACCCTGCAAGATGCCGATAATGGTAGCATTATGCTAAATAATATATCCGTACGGGACAATAAACAGGCGGTGCGAAAAATACTGGGTTATCTGCCACAACAGTTTGGGGTGTATCCAAAAATGTCCGCAGAAGTCTTATTACAACATTTGGCAGTTCTAAAAGGCCTTACCAAGAAAAATGAACGCAACGACATGGTAAATGCCTTGTTGCATAAAACAAACCTGTACGATGTTCGAAAGCAAAATTTAGGAGGGTTCTCAGGAGGGATGAAGCAGCGCTTTGGCATTGCACAGGCCTTGCTCAATAATCCTAGATTATTGATCGTAGATGAACCCACGGCAGGCTTGGACCCAAAAGAACGGAATCGTTTTTATAATCTTCTAAGTGAAATAGCCGAAAACACGATCGTTATTTTTTCAACCCACATCGTAGACGATATCAAAGAGTTGTGCACCCAAATGGCCATTATGAATAAGGGAAAAGTTGTTTTAACGGGAAACCCTCTACAGCTCATGGAAAAGCTACACGGGAGGGTCTATCAAAAAACAATTGAGCGAAGAGCCTTGGACGCTTACAAAAAGCAATACACCGTCATAAATGACAAACTGTTTTTGGGAAAACCGATCATTCATATTGTGAGTGATACAGTTCCGAACGACGGATTTGTTCCTATCGATGCCAGCTTGGAAGATGTTTACTTCACTCAGATCAACCCTTAAAACTTAAAAAATCATGTGGTACGAAATATTCAAATTTGAACTTGGTTACAGAATAAAACGTCCGGAAACCTACCTGTTTTTTGGTTTTTTATTGTTGTTTTCAATGGTAGGTGTCGATTTTATCTTTCAAGGTGTCGAAATGGGACTCATGAAAAAAAATGCCCCACTGGTCATTGCCAAAACTATGGGCGCCATTACGGGTATTTTTATGATCATGGTATCAATGATCATGGGAGTTCCTGTTTTACGGGACTTTCAATATGATACAGAAGCTTTATTATTTGTAAACCCTCTTACAAAACGCGATTATTTGGTAGGTCGCTTTTTAGGCTCTTTTATTTCGCTACTCTTCATTTTTAGTGGCCTGTTATGGGGGATGATGATCGGCTCACAAATGCCATGGCACACGGCAGGGGAGTTGTTGCCCTTTAATGCATTTGCCTACATACAAGCATTTACGGTGGTGGTTGTACCGACCTTGTTTTTTGGGTCGTGTGTTTTTTTTGTCACAGGAATGCTGAGCAAAAAGTTGTTGGTAGTGTACACACAAGGTATTGTGTTGTTTGTACTATTCTTGCTTACAAAGGCCATCACGAATGAATATTTACAAGGAATTTTGGATCCTTTTTCGCTCACCACCTTAACACAGTATTCAAAAGACTGGACAATTGCCGAGCGTAACTCTTTGGGCATTACACTGCAGGGGATTTTATTGGTGAACAAGCTTTTTTGGGTTGGGATAGGCGGTCTGGTCCTGTTTTTTGGCTATCGCAAATTCTCCTTCAGCGTGCTTGCCAAAAAGCCGAAGCGAACTACAAAAAGCACTAAACAGGGGGTGGCCAATTCGGAAGGCCAACCTATAGCGCTACCAAAGATTTCACTGCATCATAGTTTTAGCGCCCACTGTATTCAATTGTATGAACTTTCAAAGTTTTATACGCTGTCGCTCTTAAAAGAAACCTCCTTTTGGGCAATTGTGGGCTGCGGAATGGTCATCATTCTGATCAATTCCGTTAGTCTGGGAACGGTGTTCGGGGTAGACAGTTACCCTGAAACGCACTTCATCATCGCGGAACTACAAGAAATGTCGATGTATTTTTTCATCATCATATTGCTATTCTATTCAGGAGAACTCATGTGGAAAGAACGTGCCGTACAACAGCATGTATTGAGCGATGCCACACCGATACCAGGGCTTGTTCCCATAACCGGCAAATGGATCGCCCTCATTACCATCTATATGGTTTTAATGTTGAGTTTGATCGTTACGGGAATCCTGTTCCAGAGCGCCAGCGGTTATTATAAGTTTGAATTAGAGGTGTATTTTTCAGGTTTTTTTATTGAAATACTTCCGTTCTTAATGGTGTATACGTTTTTGGCGTTTTTCTTTCAGAGTATTAGCAAGAATAAATTCATCGGCATCTTTCTAACGCTTATTTTTTTCATTGTGAATATGGGTACCGAATACTTGGGTTTTACCCACAGCCTGTACAAGTTTGGCGGTAAAACGCTTGGTATATATTCCGAAATGAATGGGTACGGCCATTTTTTAAAACCGTACGTATGGATCAAGCTGTATTGGATGGCATTCGGGGTTATCCTTTTGATCCTCAGCTCCTTGTTCATGCAGAAAGGAACGGAAATAAGTTTGTGGAAACGACTACAAACCATAAAATCGCAACTAACGAAACCAATTGCTTATGCCGTACTTTCGGTAAGCCTCATTTTTATGGTGTTGGGAAGTTATATTTTTTACAACATGAATGTTTTAAATCCGTATTGGACCGCCTCACAAAAACAAACCTTCAGGGCCAACTATGAAAAAACGCTCAAACCTTTCGAGTATTTGCCACAACCCAAAATTACGGATATCGACCTGTTGATCGAGTTATATCCCGAAACGAGAAGCTATGAGGTGAAAGGAACGTATAGGTTGGAAAATACAACGGCGGAAGTTATGCAAGAAATCCATATTCAAAAATGGATTGCCGCGCATTTGGAACTAGGAGATGTTGTTTTTGATATGGCAGTGACAGAAAACAGGGCGTACAGCAAATTTGGTTACACCGTTTACACCCTACAACGGCCCTTGCAACCCAAGGCTTCAATAACCATGAAGTTTACGCAACAATCCTATCCAAAGGGATTTGAGGACACGGATTCGGACATACGATTTGTGCATAATGGTACGTTTTTTAATAACGAAATACTACCGACCCTAGGCTATAATAGGAGGTACGAGTTGAACGAGGAAACGGAACGTGCTATATTCGCGTTGGGATCTAGGCGCAAGAAGGCAAAAATCGATGATGCAAACGAACGGGTCAATGCACGTTCCGGTGGAGATGCCGACGGGATCAATTTGGAGATGACCATTGGGACAAGTGGTGATCAAACGGCCATTACTTCCGGAAAACTGGTGGGCCGTTGGACCAAAAACAATCGCAATTATTTTACGTATAAAACGAATGAACCGATTGTTAATTTTTATTCCGTGGTATCGGCCGTATACGACGTTAAAAAAGATGGCTGGCAACCAGCAAGCGGCATCGTCCAAGCCGTAGATTTAGAGGTGTATTATCACAAATCGCACGACTATAATGTAGATCGGATGATTGCGGCAATGAAGCAGTCTTTATCTTATTTCAGCACTCATTTTAGTCCATATCCCTATCAACAATTGCGAATCATGGAGTTTCCCCGCTACCGGGAATTTGCACAATCCTTTCCGGGCGCCATTCCGTTTTCAGAAGCATTGGGGTTTGTTTTGGACATTGACGATGACACGGATGTGGATATGGCCTTTTTTATAACGGCCCATGAAGTTGCGCATCAGTGGTTTGGCATGCAGATAGAAAGCGCGAATGTACAAGGACAACATTTTATTTTGGAAACCCTTTCTCAATATGCGGCTTTAATGGTTTTAAAAGCGAATTATTCAGAAGAAAAAGTACGGCAGTTTTTAGCATTACAAAAGGAAATCTACGATGACAAACGCAAGAAGGCGACATCGGAACCGTCGCTTGCGTTGGTCACCAATGAAGATTTTGTGTATTACAACAAGGGAGCGATCGCCATGTACAAACTGCAGCAATTGATCGGGGAGGAGCAGGTGAACAAAGCCTTACAGAATTTTATAAGCGATTGGCGTAGTCATACAGGCACGATTAAAGCGACCACCGACCGCTATGCGACCTCCCGGGATTTGCTCCAATATTTTAGGGACGTTACACCGGAAGATCTGCAAGATGCCCTTCATGAATGGTTCGAAACCAATGCAGAGATTAAAGAATAAGGCGATGCAACGCATGAAAAAGCATCAGCATTATGATGTTGGAAAAGCAGCAAGCTGTGGGCTGATATGGCCGTCTATTGGCACTATCTTAGAGACGTACCATATGACACATTGTTCTAGTAAATGGCATTAAACTAAGGATTTAATCGTTGAAATTTTAAATAGTAGGGCACCAAAAGATGGTAAGAAGGCACCACGCCCTTTGGGGGTAAACGCATATTTTAAACACATTATATAGAGGACTAAGATGCTAGGAACGGTTTTCAGATTACAGAAGAAAAGATGGCCCATACTTGGGAAGGGTTGAAAACCTTAAGCGTTTGCTTCATCTGAAAATCAATTAATGTGTTTATAACGAAAAAGTATGGCAAGAGTAATTGAAATAGAACAAAAGGATTTAGAAAGTAATGTAGCAAACCTAAAAGCTAATTCTCAAATACCATTTACAGGTGAACATGACAGGATGCACGATTATTTGATGATGTACGCTGGTGAATCAGACATGTACATTGAAGGAATGCACAAGTTTGTAGTGGCAAGAAATGAACAAAATCAGACCGTTGGTATTGGATTGGCCAGTTTCAAGGATGACGAGGAAAATCCAAAGGCGCATTTAGATGTATTGGTAAGTACTGAGAAAGGTGCTGGAACAGCAGTAATGGAGGCGATTATTGATTACAGCAGGCAAATGCTAAATCGTGCAGATCTTAAGCTCACTACGAAAGATACCTTAAAACCCTACTATGCCAGATTTAATTTTGCCCAGAATCGAAATATTTCTGAGGGTATGGTGCGGCGAAAATCTGGAGAGTTTAGCGCCGATAGAAACATTTCAAAATTTGAACCGTTAGAAGAAACGGTAGCACAAGTTAATGCCAAAAGGCGAAAAGCATCTATGAGACGTTAACTTCTGGGCAATAGTTCTTTATACCACAAACTACCTCCTAGTTGGTTTCAAAAAAAGGATGCCATTTGAACCTCAAAAATAATCGGAAGAATGCTGGTGGCACTAGCGTTCCTGTCCAAGAGAATGTAGTTTAACCCTTGCCTTTTCGAACGAGTTGTTGTGATGGCAAAGTTGTTACGCCCGCCCCGTTCTTTTCTATCTAAGTTTTCCTAAAAATGCAATGGAATACTCTTTGCTCGAAACAACGGTAGGAGCGAAGTGGTTATGTATATGGCATGGTAAAATGAATGGCATTTTTAGTACGGGTGAGTTTACTATCTAGCACTAAAAACACCCTACCTAAACCGCGATGCCTTTCGGAATCCTTACTATCCCAAAGGATTCACGTCTTTTAGAGGATAACGGACGATTATATATGCTATCTTTAACCGTAGCGAACGCTTTAAAGATGACACGTTGAAATTCCTGAAAACACCATGCACCACGGTACTGCTATGCTTATCACTAACGCTCTTGAACGCGCAAGGTGAGCTGAAATCGGTTGAGGGCTATTCCCCAAAGATCGGCCTTATGGTCTACATGTTGGAGGATTTAAAGAATCGGATTACCGAACAAGTAAAAGACCTGGACCAAACCCAGATCGATTTCTTGTACGATGCCGATGCCAATAGCATTGGGGCCTTGATCATGCATTTGGTGTCCACGGAGTCGTATTACCAGACCGCGACCTTGATGGAGCGGGAATGGACCGCCGCGGAGCGAACGCGATTGGGTGTTGCGGGCGAACTGAACAAAGAAGTAAAAAGCATCCTCAAAGGGGAGCCGATTGCCTATTATTTGGATTTATGGGATGAAGTCCGCGAAAAAACCTTGAAAGCGCTCCAGACCAAAGACGATGATTGGTTCGCTTCGAATTTAGAAGAGGGACTCAACTACCATTACATCTGGTATCATGTGATGGAACATTCGGCCAATCATATGGGGCAAATTGCGACTATCAAGAATCGGTTGCCCAAATAAGATTACTTGTCTTATGGTACTTTGGCAGGCGTTGTGTATTGTAGATTTCCTTTATCAAGTCAAAGACCGCTCCCTTGTTCGTGAGGGCCACTCTCTTTTTGGGCTTCCTCTTGCGGCATACCTAGGATTAGACCATAAAAACCCCATCAAATGTCTTTATAGAGGGAACCCTGACGAGGCCTTGATCATCATCCCCGTCCAGGCCCTCCACGTCTTCTATTTCTAGATCGCGTATTGCTTGTAGATTGCGGACTTGCCGCTGCTGCTGCCGCACCGCCTTGATGGGCATTCGTTGCAGTACCACCAAGGCGATTAAAAGTACCTGGCTGACGCTGATTTCCAAGATGGATGACACCGGTGTCCGATGCTGCATTCGAAAGGTTGGTAACGACCTGTTGGTTAAAGAAATTTCCTTCTAAATGTACGGTCAAACGTATTCGTCCATATTCTGTTGCGTTCACATTCTTAATAAATCTCCGGTTGAATAGCTCGTGATAATCATTCTCTTCATATTGAAGTTTGTTATTATTTAAAGTAAGTGTTTGGAGATTATCTAAATATCTGACGTTGGGTAGACGTGTGAACGCGTTGTTACTTAAGGCCAAATCCGAGATGCTTTCCAGGTCTCCCACACCGGGCATCCACTCAATCTGGTTTTCAAAGAGTCGCAAAGTGTCAAGATCTTTCAAATTAGTCATCCTATCGGGCATGGCTACGATCTTGTTATCCTCAAGACCCAATATCCTCAGACTCGACATTCCCAGTAGGACTTCAGGAAAACTTTCGAATTGATTACTTCCAGCCAACAACGCTATAAGTGGCAATGCTCCTACCTCTTCCGGTAGGCCGGTAAGCTTGTTATTTTCAACCCGCAAGCATTCAAGGGACCGGAGCAGCGCTATTTCAGTTGGCAACCGATCAAGCTGCATGGCGCTCAAATCCAATACTTTGAGTTCAGGTATTTCTTCTGGTATTCGGCTTAAAAAATCGGTCAGTTGTGATTCTGTTAGCTGAAGCCCCGTGAATTCTAAAGTAATCAAATCATTCCCAAGCTGTGCTTTAGCCACTTCAAATCTTTGATTCGCAATATCGAAATCTGAATTATTGTTATTTGGATCCATTTACTTCTATTTAGTTCTAGTTGATTTAGTAGTGTTCAAAAGGCCCTTTCACCCCCAATCGAATCATTATAATCGGTAAGAAATTATTAAGACCTGGTTTGCATCTCCCCTTTTTAAAGCTATTTGACAGCAATTTAATTGCTCGAAAGTTGTAGGCTGTTGGGCAAGAAAAGGAATCTCGCCACCGTTTTCAGGAAAGCCTTCCAAAAAAAAGTGTTGAAACCGATCTTCAGTCGTTGATAAGATTAACTTTTGGTAGTAAGTGATTTTCTCTTCCATGATACGTCGGATGGATTCCTATCATAGGGCGAGAAAAGGGGAAACTTCAGGGGTCATTCTTCCCGGCCGCACCGAGACAGCAGGTAGGGGCGGAGTAGGGGAGGCAAAATGATCATGAAATGGGATAGGACGTATAAAAATTAGAATTGCCCGATATTAGTAGCTGAGAATATTTTGTTTTCTTTACAAGATGGAAGTAGATGCAGACCTCTTAAAACATATCGAATTACTGGTAGGTAGCATCGGTGTGATGATCAGCCTGCTCTTTGGTATTTTCCTATTCGTGACCAGAACAGGACGACACAAAGCCAATTTCTTCTTGTCATTGTATTTGTTGGCGTTTGGTTTACGCATTGGGAAGTCTTTGTTTTATAACTATTTTCCCATAGATTCCGTGATTCGCAATGTGTTTTTGGCCGTACTATTGGCTATCGGACCTTCGCTATGGTGGTATGTTTTTCTTCGCAAACAACCGCAACCTCAGCTTGCCGGCAAAACCTATTTATGGCATTACATCCCCATGTTTTTATTTATGGCCTTATGTTGGATAATTCCAAACAACAGCGGGGCTTTGGCACGAGCCATACACTATGCGCTCATCGCTCATATTTTTGGGTATGCCGCTTATGCACTTTATTGGTTGCGTAAAGCGGACAAAAAATCCGGGTCGCATAACGACCGTAAAAGGGATCGTTGGCTTCGATTTTTTGTCCTCACAAACCTGACCGTAGTGGGGATCTATGTCCTTATTATACAAAACATAATCCCTTATTATATGGGAATGGCGTTCCTTTTTTCAGCGGTAATCATTGCATTTTCCATTTGGTGGTTGCAACACCCGTTTCTGTTCAACGTTGAAGCCGAAAAATACGGGCAGTCTACCTTGGCGCAAGATGAACTAGTCGCATTATCCGCTAGGTTAAAACGCTTAATGAATACAGAAAACCTTTATCTCGACCCGGATCTGTCCTTGGAGAAATTAAGTAACAAGATGGGTATTACCTCCAAACGCCTATCCCAGGTCATCAATCAATCCGAACAGATCAACTACTCAACATTTATAACAAGGTATCGAGTGCTGGAAGCGAAGAAACGATTGGTCGCGTACGAGTATCGCCATTTAAAAATTTCGGCCATTGCGTACGATAGCGGTTTCAACAGTGTATCTTCTTTCAATGCGGCTTTTAAGCGTATCACCGCTACTACGGCGGTAGAATATCGCAATGCCTCAAAACAAAACTAAGCTGGCTTTTTTGTTTTGCTTTAACACGCTCCCAAGGCACGTGAATCTTGCGAGCTCGATTTTATCAAAGCACCGCACCATGTTTTTTGATCCTATTCATGAGATGCCCAGTCCAAAACGGGTTTAATGGGTTCGTTTTGTATGCCAACATCATGATGTTGGTAGGAATACACTTTTTTTGCACCCATTTTCGCAATAACAATTCGTTGTTTTTAGCATCGCGTCCTTGTATGGTTGCGAGGGGCATTTTAGGTGGGAAACCCTCTCACGGCGGAAAATACCATCCGCAGTGATTCCCTTCTGCAACACTCATTTGAAGATAAAAGCACGTATGCAGTTGCTCAGATAGCTGCGCCTGGTAGCAATGGTTTCGCACTAGTAGAAAACGTTTGGGACAGGAGACAAGATTTATAGAACTAAATACAGTACAATGATCAAGAAGAGTATAGTATGGGCCACTTGTGCGCTGTTTTTTCAATTTCAATCGCAGGTAATCGGGCAGGATTCGCTTACCGTTGAAGTCATGAAATCATCTGCGTACCTTTTTAATATCGAGAACGGGCAGTTCAATGGAGCAGGTGCCGCAATGCTAGAAACGGCAATAGCGAACGCCCATGTTACGATGGTTGGAAATAGCCTCAACTCAAAGTTAGACCTTGATTTTGCCAATGCACTTTTTAGTGTTTTGAATTCAAACAAGTACAATAAAATGATTTTGGAGATAGGCGGTATTTCGGGGCCTATCATCAACAAATTGATCCAAAAACCTGAAATTGTAAAAGAACTGAACCAGTTGAACAAGCAATATGGATGGCAGCGGAATGGCAGCAAAATGACCCCTATTCCAAACCTGAGCTATAAAGGTTCGGCAGAATTGATCAAAAATGCCGCTGAAAATAAATGGTCATTGTTTGCAGTAGGTATAGAGTCATGGGCAAGTTATAAAATGCTTGTAGACGAGTTGTTCGTTCGTCTTCCGAAAAAGGAACAAAAAGCCTCTTTGGAGCTTTATAAAAACGTCTTGACTTTCTTAGAAGATAGTTATCAAGCAGTAGCGGCGATTAACCTGGAGAACTTGGCCCTATTTATGGCTACCCTGCAAAATTCGAAGCTCTTTATTTCTTTCTTGGATCGGATGGAGGCGTACGCGGGCAACCAAGAATTGATCTACCATTTTAGAAAGAGCCTGGACTACTGGGGGTATTATGCAGAAGGGAATGCCTATGCAAAAAACAACATCAGCATTCGTGAGTCGAGCGTACGGCTGGCAAAATCATTAAAAGCAACGAGTATCGATTTCGAAAAAGATAAATTTTTTATTAAAATGGGGATAACCCATCTATCAAAAGGAATTGCGCCGAATGGATTTTATGGGGTAGGGAGTATGATGACCGAAATGGCTAAATATCATGGGAATCATTCCAGCCTAAGTATTGGAGTAATTCCGCGCTACTATGAAATAGACGGTACCCTTAAAGACCATCTTGTTGAATCCGATCTGTATTTTATGGGCTTGTTTAAGGAAATCATCCCGCTGGGAAAAAAAGAGGAGTGGCTCTTGTTGGATCTTCGCTCTTTTAATGAAAAGCATATTTATGGCGGCAGCATCGTGAGTGAAAGACTCCGAAGGCTGATAAGCGCCTATGATTTGATCGTAATTCCGAAGACCGATAGAAAAGCCATCATCAATCAATAGCCTTGCTGTGTCTTACTGTCAATACACCCTAGTTTTAAAAAAGACGCGATCTTTTAAAACGATGCCGTCTTTCATTTTTTCTTCGAAAAAGTTTTTTCTGAAAACATTCTTCAAAAAAGGCAATGCAACCCAGGCATGGGGTTCATGAGTTCTTATAAAAGAAAATAACAAGCCATGACCAAGGGGTGACTTGCACGTTATTTTACTACAAATTTTATTTGATTGCGGAAACCCGTAATTATATGGCGGTTCGCTTTTATCTATTTAGATTCCTCAAAGAATTTAGTTCCTACGGCACTTCCCCTATGTAAATAAAAATACCCGTTAATGGGTATATAATTAAATCTATAGAAAGGCGAATTTTGAAAAGAAATAATACAGTATAAAATATCTAGCCTTTAATATTATATCGTATGAGAAGAATATTATTAATCATAAGTTTTTTAATCATGGCCAAAACAACCGCTCAAACCGATAGTACTACGGATACCACAACCCTTGATTCTGAAGAAGTTAAAGCATTGAAAGAACTAAAAACTATATCTGACTTAAAGAAAACCATTGCTGAAAATGAAAAAGCTGAGCGGACAGCAAACTTGGATAGACTTAAGTCGCCTTTGACTCTGGATGCTGTAAAATCAAATACTTCAGTGACTGGAGTCCATATTGAAAACGAGATTTTGGCGCAAAAAGCTGTTGACAGCGGTATGGAAAAATTGGTCGCGTCCATTTTTACAAGCGATGTGGTAAGTTCCAATTCAAAAAGCTTGCAGAATGTCATTATTTACAATGAAACGCTTAAGGCTCAAATAATAGCCTATCAGGAACTCAAGTTGGATATGGAAGATTTTAAAACCAGATTTGAGCGTGAACACACTAAATTAAAGGCTATTGCCAATATACCACTTAACCCCAATTCAAAAAGTATTGATTTAGCCGGTTTTACTGCAACCTTAGTTGGTGCGTATTCAATCATTCAAACCATTGGTGCCCTGAAATCGGCTTTTAATGTAGATAAATCCTTTACAGTAACTGAAACTGAAATTTCACAAGTGGCTATTGCGGCAAGTTTGTTCAAGGCGGTAAATAAAAAATTTAGTGGTGTGAATATCATTTCGCCTGTTCACATACCGGTTATACTCAACAAAAATTCTGGGGACTTGTCCGTTGCATGGAAGAGCATTACAGATACACACGGCAAATTTGTTGAATTATCCGAAAAGGTAAAAAAACTTGAAGGAGAAGCCAAAAAAGCATATGCTGATGAAAAGGACGAAAAATTGAAAAAGAAAAGAAAGGAAAGATTGGATGAGATAAGTGCTGGTTTACAGAAGATTTCGGCACAAATTTCTACCTATGATACGTTGACGAAACAATTGTATAAAGTTGGAGAGGACAAAAATAGTTTGCTGGCATCATCAATGCAAATCGAAGCCATCGTTAGCAAGCTTAACGAACCTAATTCCTTTATCCTTATTGTTGAAGTTGAGGCAAGCGGGACTGCTTTTACAAGCAAGAGTTGGTGGGTGAATAATATCAAGTTTAGCGGTGGGGCACATATTTCTGGATTGTTATTTAATGTCGAGGGAACTTTGGTTAGTGCTGCCAAAGAACACGTTGTATTTCCTTTCTATAAAAATGATGAAATTGATTAATCTAATTGCTTAATATGCCAATACAGAAAAAAAAACCGGAAAGAAACAAAATACCAAAAGACCAATGGAATTTGGCCATAGGGATTGATGAGAACGGCGATGCGATTACTCTAGAGGATTATGATTTAAACCAAAAGAAGAGAATAATTCCTTTTCAAGCGGATTCCATCCCAGAAGTCGCTAAAAAGCAGCTTGCGCTGAATCGATTGGAAAATGTAAAAAACTACGGTGTTTTTCGCTTGCCAGGTGTTGGGAAAGTTGACAGAGAGAAGGCCATTGAATTAATCAAAGAGGACTCTGAACATGCAAAATATTTAATACAGCTAGAACTCAAAACAATTGATTTAATGGTACAACGACTAAATTCAAAAGAATGAGCATTATCTACATAGACGTTAAAAACGATGAAGATAGTATCCAAATAGGGGACTATAGAAAACAACATTTATATTATAAAATTCACTCGGATGTTGTTGCTGTATATGAATCCAATGGCGCCCTAGCAAGCGCAATAAAAAATGGTTGCACTTACCAGGCTGAGGCATTATTCACTTTTAGTGGTCATGGCCATTTTGACTATATCAATGATTTTGGGTATACCAAAATATTTGACAAAGATGATAATGATTTAGTAAGCTATTTGGGGGACAAAATCGTCCATCTTCATGCCTGTTTTGCAGGAGATTCACTTGGGCCGCAAATGGTGAGTCAAGGATGCAAGGCATTTTTTGGATACAATGATTATTTTAAAGCGCCACACGAAGATGACCCAGATTACCATCTCATTAGCTACTTTATGCAACCTGATGAAACCTTGGTAATTGAGCTCAATAATGGCGTAACCGCGGCTACTGCTGCAAATATGGCCATAATGGAGTATGAAAACTCGATTGATGCTATCGATAATAGTAGTCAAAATGGGAATTACCATGTTTTTATAAGGGAAAACAGAGATGCTTTTTGTCACCCGAACAGAGATTCGAAATACGGGGATAAATCGGCTACAATTTTAATGGCGGTATAATATATCATTACGTGCCATCTGAAATATGGTACGCGACAGATTATTATTGACAGTTGTGATTTAACCACTTCGGCATGTTGGTTGCCACATAGCCTTCCTTGGCTTTTTCTTGCAAAATAAAAGGTAATGGAACACTTATTATGCGAACCGATCCCGATAGCTATCGGGAGTAGGGGAGTGTAATGTGTGTGGAATGGTATTTTACTACAATAAAAAATAAAACTCAGAAAAGAGTAATTTATTTCTTGTTAATTTTTTATATATTTAAGTTCCTCAAAGACTTTATCTCCTACATTTTTCTTCCCCCGATAAATACCTATAAATGGGTATTGATTTTTACCTAGAAACTAAGGATTTTAAAAAGGCTGGTGTCAATTTATAACTTCTTATGAAACAATGCTTTTAGAAAAACAAAAAGAAGGAAAAGTATTCTCATTGGAAAATAAGGTCAAGCCGAGCCTCAGCATTAATAGCCTATATATCTCATGATTATCATCAAGTCCATTATAAACCTTTAATAAATTAAAACATGAAAAAACACTTGAAAATTGGATTTATTCTAATGCTAATTGTGTGTGTCGGAAGTTGTTCTGGTTGTGACAAACTAGAAGACTTCAACTTTATTGAATTGACCGAAGAGGATGCCGCAGGTTTCGAGGCTTATCAAGATTCTCAAGAATTTGGAATACTAGGTAAAGGTGCAACTTGGAAAATGTGGAAAGATTTGCACAAAGAATGTATGAAAAACAAATGGCTAAGTAGAAATAGATATTTTGGAATTTCCAACACATTGAAATTAGGAACAATTACTGATAAAAAATTTAAAGAAGTTTACAATACTTTGGATGATATTCTTTCAGAAGATGAAATGAAATATGTTATTGATGAAGGAGCGGCACAACCTTGCGACTACATCAGAAAAGTATCTTTTGATTTTGATAGTGAATTCAATATTGAAATTAAAGGACAAAATCAAGAATTAAGCATATTCATGGATAATGCCAAAAATACTAATGTGCAAATTAATGGATGGCAACAACAAAATTTAAACACGGATAGATTGATACAAATAATGACTTCTAATGACGCCAAAAATGATGCTAATAAAAAATTGTATGCAACGAGATTAATGCAAAAAAACAATCGATTATTATCTACGGTTGTAAAAATAAACGGTTTTACTTCTGTGATTCAATCAACAAAAAAAATCTCATCAGATTTAAAGTTAGAACTCGAAAAAGGTACTATTAAGGCGCCCATTGGCAATACCGGAATCGATGTTAGTTTTAAATACGTTGATAGCTTAACAATTAAGACTGAAACAGATACAGATTTTTATGTCTTTGGACGATACCTAAAAACTAGAAAACGAAATTAATTTCAAAGAATCCCATTAACATTAAAAATAGAATTATGAAACAAGCTCTAATTTTTGTGATTATTAGTTTAGCTCCACATTTTTTTTTCTCGCAGGATACAAAATCAACTCATCATGGTATTCTTAGAGCAGAAAATTATACTACAGGTATGCAATTGCCTGGTAATCATACCCAATCGGTTGACTACCACCTATTAGAAATGTATAATGGGGAAAAGTATAAGCTTTTTAAAGTAACAGAAGAGAATATACCAGTCCAATTTTACCAAGGCTTTTATGAATTCGATAGTAATAAAGTAGGGAAAATTGTTACTGTTGAAGGAGATATTGAAAATGGTGCCATTTTTTCTACGAAAAAAATTGAATTAATGGACTTAAAATACCTACTGGGTCTATTAGAACAAGATAAAACGACCAAAAAAGAAAAGTAAGCTTGCCGAAAACCTATTTTAGTTTACAATCATGGGGATTCAAGGTTATTTTTAACCTTGGACAAGAATTATTTAAAAAATAATAATTCTAAGAATCATATTAAAAGAACTTAATAACTCCTAGAAATTCATATAAAAACTAGTGATTAAGATATACCGAGTTAAATAATTTAAACAATAGTTTATGAAATATATAAGACGTTTTCAGAGAGAGCATGACCTAGAAATAGATGGGACAGTTGGAAAATATACTTTGCGTAAAATGCGAGATGTATTTGGTTTTAAAACTCCACAACAAATGGGGCATTTTCTTGGGCAAGTATCGCACGAAACAGGGCATTTCAAATACGGTTCTGAAAATCTAAACTATTCCGCGAAGCAATTACTCGTAACTTTCAGCAAATATTTCAATAGAGAAAGTGCTTTAAGGTATGCCAACAAACCAGAGGATATTGCTAATAAAGTATATGCTAACAGATTAGGTAATGGAAACTCTGCAAGCGGTGATGGGTGGAAGTATAGGGGGCGAGGAGCAATCCAACTGACAGGTAAAACTAATTATATGCAATTCGCAAAATTTATAAATGATAGAGAAATATTATCCAACCCAGCAATTGTTGAAAAATTATACTATTGGGATGTAGCGATTTGGTTTTTTGACAAAAGAGGAATTTGGGAGCATACGGAAAAAGTGAATAAAAAAAATGTAATTGCAGTTACCAAACTCGTCAATGGTGGTTTAAATGGTTTAAAAAACAGATATAGACTTTCGAGACACTATTATGGCCTGGCAAAAAAAATATGATCATAATAAAATCTAATTAAAATCAATGAGAAAGTATGTTTTACTAATAGTAGTATTTTTATTTCTATCAACAATTTTATTCTCACAAAAAAGCTCTTGTTTTGGAGAAAAAAGAGAACTAAAACTTGGTAAAACCACACCTTACACTAAAGTGGCTATCGATAAAACAGAGGGGTATTTTCTAGTTGATTTTGGTACAACAGGAAGTACTATCGACCCTAGTAATTTTATTAATGGACAACCAAAATTAGTATCCAACTCAGAGAATAAGTTTGATAACTTTATTTTTTATGGAAGTTGGGGAACTGTAAATCTAAACATTCAAGACCACTCAACGGTTACTGGATTAATCAACTTTAAACAAGCAGGAATAATTGGTACCGATTTTTTGTCCTTAAACATTTTTACAATTGATTATGAAAATGAACTTTTATACCGAGCTAATAGAGATGATTTTTGTTCAAATAATGAGCTAGAAAAACTCGGATTCATAGCGGTATCCGCAATTGGCTATTACTCAAATAATCCCGAAGAATTGAATAATAACTGTACATCCAATGTTCCGACTATTCCCATTAAGATTGGTAAAATAGCTGCCATAGCTCAAATTGACACTGGGTTTGATGATGCACTACATAATAATTCTTTGAATATTAATGAAGCTTTTTTCAACTCAATGGTTGATGCAGGAATAAATTTGGTTGAGAACCCAACGGCAAATTTGAATTTGAGTACTTGCGTAAAGGATATTAGTGAACAAGTTAAATCATATAAATTACCGAAAGGGATTAGTTTTTCTATAACCTCAATTGATGGTACTCCGATAATGCTGAAAGAGGATATTAATATTTTTTTAAAACAAACACCTCCAGAAGCTAAAAAGTGTGGTGGAATTGGTACGTGGAAAATACCGGCAGGCCAAATCGGGGCATCCTTTCTATTAGATAGTAAAAAAGTCATTTTTGACCCATTTCAATCAAAAGTTTGGTTTTATACGAAATAATACCAGTGCTTTCTTTACTAGAGTAATCCAGATTATTAGGCAGCATTTCCTACTTTAAATATGTCTTTTATCAAGCTTTTTCTATAAGGACAATGGAACACTTATTTACTGACGGACAGCTTCTCGTAACTCATGTATTTGAAAACAGCTAAAAGGTTTTGCTTTTTTTGGCGTGGGCCAAGCCGCTGGAGATTGTGTTTAAAATAAATTGTGATAACAATTTGATTTTAAAAAGCAATAAGCGTTGGCGCGCGGCAATTTTACATAACGACTAATTATGAGTACAGACGGAAGGTTTCTTAGCGGGTTTGCGGAATTTTGAAGTTGGGTAAAAATTTTATTCTGTTCGGAAAAGTTTCTCGTAGCGTAAATTAAAAAGGTTGATGACCCTGTTGGTAATTCTCTTAAAAGCTATAAACTTGAGGGATATTTTACATAATAGAATTATGACTTACGTTTTTCATTAAACCTTTAAGGTGTGTTAGCAGCCGCATCATCTTTCTTGATTATTGCTTCAGCCTCTGGCTAAACCAATAATACAAAATGTATCATAATGTTCTGCGTTATGTAACTTGAGCTTTGGTAAAAAGCTTTTACCAAAGACAAATCTTCTTTGATTTTTTTCTTCTTAAAAGTTTCTTTAAAAAAATGTAATGGAATACGCTTTGCCCTAAGCGACGATAGGAGCGAAGCGGGAATGTGTATGGAATGGGAAAACAATCTCAAAAATTTTCGAGATACTGCAAAACATTTTTCTTGTATGTTCTACTTATTGGAAGTGATTTTTTGCCAATTGTAATATATTCATTAGTAAATGATTGCAGGTGTTGTATAGCGATGATATACGAACGATGAATTCTTAAAAATTGTTGTTTGGGGAGTTTTGCTTCAATGGTAGTTATAGTTTCTCTTGTAACAATTGTACTATTTTCTAGATGAATTTCTAAATAATCACTATAACTTTCAATATAGATAATAGCATCGTAATCAATTTTTATCATCTTACGATTAGACCGAACAAACATGAAATCCGAAACTTCAACTCTCGAAGTATCAGTTTCCGTTAAGTTCCCATAAATATCAAAATACGTATCTAATGCTTTCTTTAAACGTTCAAAAGAAATAGGCTTTAACAAATAGTCAACTGCTTTGAGTTCAAAACCTTCTACAGCGTAGTCTCTATAGGCCGTAGTAAAAATGACTTTAATATTTTTATTAATTGATTTTGCAAATGAAATACCTGAAATTTCGGACATATTAATATCTAAAAAGACCAAATCAATAGTATGATTACTAATATGATTAAAGGCTTCAATCGCATTCGTACAACTCGCAACAACCTGAATGTTTTCGATTTTAGACAAATGCATTTCGATGATTTCTCTAGCGATTGCTTCATCATCTACAATTAAGCAAGATATGTTCTTAGGTTTCGTCATTGCCTGTCGTTTTTAATAGTAATTCGACTTTAAAAGAATCTTCTGTATCAAGTATAGCTAATTTATGTTTGCCAGGGTACAGTAATTCTAATCGCTTTTTAATATTTTCTAAACCAATACCTTGTCTTGAATTTGTGTTTTCTGAATTTGAGTTTTGTATGCTAAAATGAATACTATCGTTATAAGTTTTAATTTCAATTTCAATATTTAAAACAGCTTTATTTAGAGTGCCATGCTTAAAGCTGTTTTCAATAAAAGGGAGAAAAAGCATAGGAGCAATGGTGGTGTTTTTAGAATCTAATTGAATAGCTATTTGTACCTCTAGGGTATTGTTAAAACGCATTTTTTCTAAAGCGATATAATCTTTAATATGATTAATCTCTTCGGTAAGTAAAACAAGAGGCTTTTCAGTTTGATACAATAAATAATCTAGTAGATTAGAAAGTTTTAGAATCATATCCGGGGTTTGTCTTGCTTTCTTTAAAGCTAAACCATACATCGTGTTTAGTGTATTAAATAAAAAATGCGGGTGAATTTGCATTTTAAGGTACTTTAGTTCTTGTTCCTTTAATTTCAATTGCGCTTCTAAGATTTTTGCTGTCAGCGCGGCATTATTGTTTGATTGTTTAAGATTTAATTTTAATAATTTAAAAGCACTCACCACAATAACAACCAAAGAAATAGTCGTAATGATAAAAACACTGTTCTTACTTAAAACAGTCATTTTTTCAAATTTAAAACCTGTTAAAAATGCTAATGCAAAAAAGATTGAAAAAATAGTGGTGACAATCAAAATGATTACCGTGTAAGTACTATATAATGCAAATAAAAAGTAACGTTTCTTAATTAAATAATCAGGTAGTAATTTGTATATAGAAAAGTACGTAGCACCAATAGTCACAGGCATTAAAAAGAGTGAAAAGTAAACCACATTCATGTCAATAGTATTGCCTACTCCAAAAATAGAGGTGAAGAAAAATAAAATAAAACTCCAAAATAAACTATGTCGTAGTGTAAGTTTTAGAGCTTCTATTATTTGTGGCTTTAGCTTCACTCTTATTTAATAATACTGCAATAATAAAGCATTTTAGGTCTTTGATGTTTTTTTGGAGATAAATAACAGGTTTAACCCTAGTTTTAACAAAAATGTAGAATCGCTTCTTAAAATGGTAGTTAGTCGCATAACTAATTTTTGAAGAGGATTCCATTTTAAGTTTGAATAATTATAAATTTTAAAACTTTTAATTATGAGATTATTATTTCAAGGCGGTCCAATGCAATATATCATTTTAGTGTTACTAATACTGTCATTATTTTTTATTGCAAAAGCTTTTTTAAGCAAAACTAAAGACGAAACACAATCAAAAAAAATGATTGGCTTAGCTATAGATTCAAGTTTATTAGCACTAGTTATTGGTTGTTTAGGGTCGCTATTAAGTATTATCGAACTATTTAATATGGCACAAGCGCTTGGTGAAATAAGACCTGATCTTTTCTCATCAAAATTAGGAATGTCGTTATCAACTATTTCTTTTGGCATGTTTGCATTTGTAATTGGGAGAATAGGAATTTTAATGTATAAATGGAGCTTAAAATCTGCACTTAATAAATAATACAAAATCGATGAAACTAAAATCACTTTACATAGTTGTGTTACTTGTACTAAGTTATACTACTACTAGAGCGCAATCAAAACATTTAATCACGATTGGTCAATCTGATAGTATAGATTCTAAGATTCTCCAAGAAAAGCGAAAAATTTGGGTTCAAGTTCCAGAAAGTGCAAAAGCAAAGACAAATCATCCAAATACCTATCCTGTAGTTTATGTATTAGATGGTGGCGTACATTTTTTATCTGTATGTTCTGTTATTAATCAATTAGCACCAGGTTCAGTTCCTGAAATGATTGTTGTCGGAATAGCAAATACAGCGAATAGGACTAGAGATCTTACGCCTACCAAAGTAAAAGAGGCACGTGGTGCTTCAGAATGGGTTAAAGAATCTGGTGGTGGTGAGCTTTTTACAGATTTCATAGCACAAGAATTAATACCATATATCGATAATAAATATCCTACTGCAAATAATAAAACATTTATAGGACACTCGTTTGGCGGATTATTAGTTGTGAACACCTTAATAAAGCGCCCTGAATTATTCACTAATTATATTGCTGTTGACCCAAGTTTATGGTGGGATAATGAAGTGCTTACACAGGACATAGCAGCTAAATTAGCTAGTGAAAAATATAAAAAAAAATCATTATTTCTTTCTATTGCGAATCCTTTACCACCAGACACAGAGAAAGATATTGATGTATTATTAAAAGATAGGTCGATGAACACTGAGGGCTTACGAGCAATACATCGATTCTCAAAAAAAGTTTCAGAAGCTACCAATAGTTCCATAAATTTCAAGTATAAGTATTATGATAATGAAGATCATGGTACTATTCCGCTTATTTCTACCTATGATGGAATGCGATTTCTATTCTCTTGGTATAAAATGAGCGGAAAACTTGTTGACATTATTAAAAACCCAAATACAACAGCCGAAGAACTAACAAAAGCTGTTAATACACGTTTTGATATGCTATCTAAACATTTAGGTTATCAAGTATATCCAGAAGAAGAATTGTTAAACAACTTGGGGTATATGTTTATGGCTAATTCATCAGAAAAATCTTTCGGGTTCTTAAAAATGGCTATCAAATATTATCCAAAAAATGCAAATGGATATGATTCTATCTCCGATTATTATGAATCTCAAGATGATATTCAAAATGCTATTTTGTATTGCGAAAAAGCACTAGCAATAAGTGGTTCTGAGTATCATAGAAATAAATTAAAGAGATTGAAAAACGAATAAAAGGCTTGAATAGAAAATCTATAATACTACAAGATTAAACTTGGCCTAAGAGAATTTTGGCAAAACAATAGGCAAGGGGAGCAGCCATATTTTAGGCGCGAGAAAATAGATGCGACTGCCTTGTCTGTATGTCTGTAATAAAGTTGCTAACAAACTAGGGCCAGCGGGCATCATCTCGCGCCAAGCTAAAAATATACTTTGGGTACATTTTCTTAACGCTTAGCCGTCTGTACGCCTTGATTTTGTGTTTCTCAGCCACATCATCTCGCTCAAAGTATACTTTGCCGTATCAAGAAAAAAAGAAAAGAGACTTCTTTCAACTACGCACCGGTGAATGCCAAGGCTACATCTGGCCCAAAATTTCAGAGATACTTAATCTCTAAAATTTATGTCCTATTTTACATAATGTTAGAAGTACTTAAAGAAAAGATTCAAACAAGACGAGAGGTTAGCAAGGGCTAAGAATTTTGCTCGCAGAGAAAATTTTAGCTGTTGCGGCAAGCTAACGAGAATGCTCTAGAAAAAAATCTTGCATACATTTCCTCGAATATCAAAATTTTGAATAAACCTAAAAGGCTAGCTTTTAAATGGCGTTGGCAAGCGATGGCAAATTGTGTTTAAAATAAATTGCCTGAGCAATTTGATTTTAAAAAGCAATCGAGCGCTTGGTAGCGGCTATTTTACATAACGACTAATTATGGGACAAATGAAAATATGCGTCGCAGACACCGCTTAAAAAAGTTTGATGACCCTGTTGTGAATTTTAATTGATTCTCAGAGGGTTAAGGGATATTTTACATAATATAGAATTATGAATTACAACTAAGATGCTGACCCTAAATTACTTACGTTTATTTTTGTATCATAATTTATATTATGTAAAATAGAATATGTTAGCATATGACTTCATTCCATAATAAATACTGGCAGGGTAATTGCTAGCAGCTTGTTTATGGGGCTTCCCGATTGAATGGACACTTTTCGCACGTTTGAGGTCACTCGGCCATAATGCAGATGGTATTAAGACTCCAAAATTATCTAATATCCAGAAAAAGAATTAATACGACAGCTCCATTGGGGGTATATGTACCCTTTTGGATACATTCTTATATAATGCCTCCTTTCTGTATGTGGGAATCCCCCTGAAAATATGCGGACACCTTGGAAAAGATGCCATATAGGCTATCGGGGAAGCTAAGGGAATCAAGGACCAAAATATTTTATAGGATACGATGAGAAAGATAGTCAAGTATTTACAACGCACTAAGGGGAGCTTTATTTTCGATAAAAGGCTGTACCGAGCTTTATCGAATTTAAGGACGGACGACGCCATCGCATTATTGAACAAGGTCCCCAGAGGCTTCCAAACGAGCCGAGATCACCTTTCCTTTGCCTTCGCGGGCGGAAACCTGGAGGTCATCAATAAGGTTTTGGAAAGGATACCGGCAGCCCAGCTCACCTCGAATCACCTTTCCTTTGCCTTCGCGGGCGGAAACTTGGAGGTCATCAACAAGGTCCTGGAAAGGATATCGGCAGCCCAGCTCACCCCGGATCACCTCTCCGCTGTCCTTGAGGGCCGAAACTTGGAGGTCATAAACAAGGTCCTGGAAAGGATACCGGAAGACCGGATCACCCCGGATCACCTCTCCAATGCCCTTTTGGGCAGAAACCCGGAGGTCATCAACAAGATCATGGAAAGGATACCGGCAGACCGGATTGCCCATAATCACCTCTCCGCTGCCCTTTGGCGCGGAAACTTGGAGGTCATAAATAAGGTTTTGGAAAGGATACCGCCAGACCAGCTCACCCTGGATCACCTCTCCTCTGCCTTTAGGGGCGGAAACCCGGAGGTCATAAACAAGGTTCTGGAAAGGATACCGGCAGACCGGATCGCCACGCATCACCTCTCCTCTGCCCTTAGGGGCAGAAACCCGGAGGTCATAAACAAGGTCCTGGAGAGGATACCGGCAGACCGGCTCACCTCGGATCACCTCTCCTCTGCCCTTAGGGGCAGAAACCCGGAGGTCATAAACAAGGTCTGGGGAAAATTGCCCGACGATACCCCGATTATCTCACCTCACCTCTACTATGCCCTTAGGGGCGGAAACTTGGAGGTCATAAACAAGGTCCTGGAAAGGATACCGACAAACCGGCTCACCTCGAATCACCTCTCCACTGCCCTTGCCGGCGGAAACCCAGAGGCGATAAACAAGGTCTGGGGAAAATTGCGCGACAATACCCGGATTACCTCGGATCACCTATACGATGCCCTTTGGGGCGGAAACCTGGAGGCGATAAACAAGGTCTGGGGAAAATTGCGCGACAATACCCGGATTACCTCGGGTCACCTATACGCTGCCCTCAAGGGCGGAAACCCGGAGGCCATAAACAAGGTCTGGGAAAAATTGCCCGAAGATACCCCGATGACCTCGGATAAACTCTCCGCTGCCCTTGAGGGCGGAAACCCGGAGGCCATAAACAAGGTCTGGGGAAAATTGCCCGACGATACCCCGATGACCTCGGGTCACCTCTTCTCTGCCCTTAGGGGCGGAAACCCGGAGGCCATAAACAAGGTCTGGGGAAAATTGCCCGAAGATACCCCGATGACCTCCGATCACCTCTCCTCTGCCCTTAGGGGCGGAAACCCGGAGGCCATAAACAAGGTCTGGGGAAAATTGCCCGAAGATACCCCGATGACCT
>CANMSA010000007.1 GCA_947500385.1 uncultured Flavobacteriaceae bacterium
ATTCACCCTGACCAATGCGTCAGGGTCCCGCCCAAAAACGTACTACAGGTTGTTGCCCCATTTTGAAAGAGCTGTAAACTCGTATCAAAATGGTAGGCTGAATCAATTCTTATGCGAGCGAAGACCTAGAAGCCCCGCACCAGAACACTACATCAGATACAAAATGCGTTATTGAGACGATTCCCGTACCGCACCACATCAATGATATTGGACGAAAGATCAACTTTAAGCTAGATTTTATAAAAGCAAAAGCCTAGCTTTATGGTATTCGGAAAAGTGTATTTGTATGCAACAGCAGAACAACAAAATAGAAATGGCGAACAAAGCCCATGAGGAAATTCCCGGAAACCCCTCTACGGCTACAAGTAGCAAACAACGTTTGAACGACCGTTCGAATGGTAAGCCCTTGCGGGTGCTAAGTGAGGACGACTGGGACTTTTGGCAACATAATGGCTACATTGTTGTTAAAAAAGCGGTTTCCATAGCACAGGCGAAGGCCACGGCCGATTTTATATGGGAATTTGATGAAAAAGATCCGAACGATGCCAGTACCTGGTATGCCCCTCCTCGTGCCGAAATGAAGATGAAGGAATTGGCCGGAACGGGGATGGTCGAAGTATATAATCACCAGCACTTATGGAATAATCGGCAAATGCAGCGGGTATACAATGCATTTGTAGACGTCTGGGGTACAGAAAAGCTCTGGGTTACCATTGATCGGGCCAACCTCAATTTTCCCCTACCGCCAGGGGTTGATAAAAAAGGATTTATCCATTGGGATTATGATCCGGAGACAAGACCCCAAAATGTACAAGGTGTTTTGGCCCTTGCCGACCAAACCGATGAAAATATGGGTGGGTTTCAATGCATCCCATGGTTGTACCGCAACTATGATGATTGGAAATTAACGCAACCCGAAGACCGAGATCGCTTTCAGCCCGATACCAGCGACTTAGAGGATAAGATCGTAAAAGTGAAAATGGAAGCGGGCGATCTACTTATTTTTAATAGCACCGAACCACATGGCATTCGGCCGAATATATCCAAAGACAAAGTGCGTATTGCCCAATATATTTCTATGATGCCCGCAGAGGAAGAAAATGAAGAATTGCGTAGTTGGCGCATCAATTCTTGGAAAAATCGTATTGCTCCAGAAGGCTATGCTTTCCCGGGAGACCCAAGAAATTGGGAGCGCACCAAATACGAAACTGCTAAATTATCGATCCTTGGACAAAAATTATTGGGCCTTATAGATTGGTAGATTGCCAAATCCTTAATAATCACGATATTCGAGGCCGTGCAGATAAATAGTGTTATTTTTGCGCCCTTAAAATAGGGGCATGAAAAAATACCTGAATTTATTCGATTTTAAACAGAAAGTAGATTATAAGACAGAGATTCTTTCTGGACTTACGGTGGCCTTGGCATTGGTGCCGGAAGCGATTGCCTTTGCACTGATACCGGGCTTTTCTCCCCTTACGGGTCTATATGCTGCTTTTATTCTGTGCTTGGTTACCGCTATTTTGGGTGGTAGGCCCGGAATGATTTCGGGTGCCACAGGTGCTGTGGCAGTGATATTTGTTGGCCTCATTCTGGAACTCAAACGTACTTTTCCAGGCATCGAGCCGGAGACCATTCTGAATTATGTCTTTGCCACTGTGGTAATCGCAGGGGTGCTTCAAATATTGGCAGGGCTATTACGACTGGGCAAGTTTATACGGTTGGTGCCGCACCCTGTGATGTTTGGATTTGTAAACGGATTGGCCATTATCATATTTATGGCACAATTTCCAAATTTCTATGAGAAAGGAACCGATACGCTACTGAGTGGTACATCGCTTTTCATGATGCTAGGTTTAACGTTTTTAACCATGGTCATTATTTGGGGACTCCCCAAGATAACCAAAGCGGTACCCTCTTCCCTGGTTGCAATTATAGTTGTTTCTGCAGTCGTCTTAGGATTTGGGATCGATACCTTAACGGTTGCCGATACCATGGCGGCCGGAGAAACGATCAAAGGAGGTTTCCCGCCGATATCCATTCCCCAGATTCCGTTTACCTGGGATACTATTACCATTATATTCCCATATGCGGGGATCGTTGCGGGAGTTGGCTTGATCGAGAGCTTATTGACTTTGAACATTATTGACGAAATCACCGAAACACGCGGAAGCGGTAACAAAGAATGTGTTGCGCAGGGAACGGCGAACATCCTTTCCGGGTTTCTATCGGGCATGGGAGGTTGTGCAATGATCGGACAGAGTTTGATCAATACTTCTTCAGGTGCAAGGGCACGTTTGTCAGGGATTACCGCGGCCGTAATGTTGCTTGTTTTTATCATGTTCGGTTCAAGTCTGATAGAACGTTTACCCATGGCGGCCTTGGTTGGCCTTATGTTCATGGTAGCTATTGGCACTTTTGAATGGGCTAGTTTCAAGACCTTTCGTAAAATGCCCAATTCAGATGTGGTAGTAATGGTATTGGTGACCTTGATAACCGCCATTACCCATAATTTGGCCGTTGCTGTTTTGTTGGGAGTAATTATTTCAGCCTTGGCGTATTCATGGGAAAATGCAAAACGAATTCGGGCCAGAAAACATGTAGATGATGATGGGGTGAAGCATTACGAAATTTACGGCCCCTTATTTTTTGGCTCAACAACCGCGTTTGCCGAAAAATTTGATGTACAGAACGATCCCGAGGAGGTTATCATTGATTTTCAAGAAAGTAGGGTGGCCGATATGTCGGGTATTGAAGCGTTGAATAAATTAACAGAACGGTATCTAAAAGTAGGCAAACGGGTTCATTTAAAGCATTTAAGCAAAGATTGTATTCGGTTGCTGACCACTGCCAAAGACATTATCGAAGTAAATGTTCTTGAAGATCCGACCTATAAGGTGGTGGCCGACAAGACAATTAAAAAAGAGGAAGATGAAGAGGAAAAAAACCTGTTCAACCTATGGGGGCTTTAATAACTGCTACTTCTTTTTCTTTTTTAAAGCAGTATAACCACCCGCCCAACCAAACCATTTTTTATAGGGGATTTCCCGGTGTTTCGCGCTGTGTAAAAACGACTTTTCTTTATGTCCTCCTAGTGGTAGCGTAGTATCTTTCATCTTCTCTCATTTTAAGGGATACGCTATTAAGACGTTTTTAAACAATGAAATAAGACAGAAAGAAATTATTTTTTAATGATTGCATTCTGTGGGTAAGAGAATACTTTTTGCAGTTTCTGAATAACCGACGAGTGTTCGTTTTTCCTCTGCAACGCCGCTAGCATTATAAAAAGTTCGTTCTTTAAAAATACCTTTTGGAATAGTCGTGTTGCTTTTCCATTCTTCATAAGCGGTAGGGTGCAGTAGAATAGGAAGGTGAAATTCAGTGGCGTCTTGGATGACATAGTCGACATATCCAATTTTTTTACGCTGTTGTTTTTTTGGTTTTCGAGTTGATACAAGCAGGTAACGAAGTTCAGGTTTGTTTGCATTCCGTTGCTTCGCTAGAAGTACGAACTGATAATTTCTCACTTGTCTCTTGTTTACATTCTTATTTCTTCTTAAGGAAGAACAAGCAATCTTTAGCGCACTCGCATGTCGAAAGTTGGCCGTTTCAAAATACACTTTAAAATACTGCCCATCGTGTTGAAAGAACATAAGTTCTGAGTGAATGGTGTCCGATTCGGTCAGTATCGCGTAATAGCTGTTGTCTTTTGAATTGGTAAGGAAGTGCTCAGTGGTACTGGTCGAATCCAAATAATTGGTATTCCGGTAGGTAACGGTGTAATCAAAATCGACTTCTTTTTGCGAATACAGGGAGAAAGTAACCAGAAGAGCAAGCCCAAACACCAGAAAATTTGCTACTCCGGAAATACCACGTTCAGCAGCCCCTTGAAATATCGTTAAGCGCATAAAGTTACCTTTCATATGATAGGGTAAGAGTATCCAGGGTATGAACAAAAAAGTGTCGTTACCCTGGCTTGGGATAACGACACTTTGTTATATGATAAATATATTTTAAAGCGTCCTCAAATACTCGGCTACCGCACGGGTCTCGTCCTCTGTAAGGTTCTGATTCAGCATAATGGCATTGTTATATTCTTTTAAAAGGGCCTTGGCAATAGGGTCTTTTTTAAGCATTTCGTCGGGGTTGATAATCATGTTCATCACCCAAGCCGGACTCCTTCGTTCGTAAACACCTTTCAATGCCGGGCCGATCAAACGCTTTTCGGCAGCATGGCAAGCAACACATATAGCACTGTATTTTGCTTCCCCCGCGGCGGCCATATCGGCATCAACGGCATCATCAAAAGAAACATCCTTATACGGCCCTACACCATCATTATCCAAATCAACCGGGACACCTTCCTCTACTGCTTCGGTGGTTTTGGCTTCGGTTTTGGTGCGATTCATTTCAAAACCTTCCTTTTTTTCTTCTTTTTTGTCACCGCAACTGGCTATCAATCCGCCAATGGCCAATAAGGTCAATACTTTTTTCATGCTTGTTGATTTAAATGCTGAAACCCGTTCAACACACTGTTGTTTAGAGCTACTAATATAAGGAATACGGGAAATTAACCTAGTTCGTTCAAGAACTTTATTGCTCTTTTTTCGGTATAGTAGTAATTCTGCCGGTCAAAGAACCCTACATGACCACCGTAGTGTGGCATTTCCAAGAAGAGGTTTTGGTTTTCTTCCGCTTCTTTTTCGGGATAACATGCGGGACCTAAAAAAGAATCGTTACGGGCATTGATAAGTAGAGCTGGAACCTTTATGTTCGGCAAAAATTGCAAACAACTGCATTGGGTATAATAGTCCAACGCGTCTTTGAAACCATGTGCTTTACTTGTATATACATCATCAAAATCTTTGAGCGTTACGACCGCTTTGATATCTGCATCCCTAATTTTGTCAGGAAACAATTGCTGCTTTGCTTTTAGTTTTTCAACTAGGTTCTTTTTAAACCGAATGGCATAAACCAGGTTTTTAGGAAGTAGCAGCTGTTTTAAAGAACTGTGTAAGCTGCACGGCACAGAAACGGCAATAGCGGCCTTAACTTGCTCTGGAACCGTTCTCCCTTCCCCTAGGTATTTTAAGGTTAGGTTACCACCAAGACTAAAACCTTTTAAGATGATTTCCCTATAGTTTTTAAGAGTAAGAATATGGTTTACCACGGCTTCCAGATCTTCTGTCGCACCAGAGTGGTACGAACGATACAAGCGATTGGTTTCGCCGCTACACGAACGCAGATTTACCGAACATGCATCCACCCCCTCCGCATTAAAAGCCTTGGCACTCCCTGTAATATAAGCACGTTGTGCATTGCCCTCTAGCCCGTGGAGCAAGATGACCACTTTTGTTGACTTTTCAGAAGCAATGCTCCAATCCAAGTCCAGGAAATCGCCGTCAACTAATTCCAAGCGTTCTCTTTTTTGCCGCACTCCTTCAACGCTTCGAATGAGGCCTGAATAGATGGTAGAAAAATGTCCGTTCCTAAAAGGGAACGGAGGGCGATAAGTAGAAGCTACTAACGGCATTAATACAGAATATTGTCTTTTGGACCCACCGGAGGCGGGAGGTCTTCTTCATCGAGCATGTCCCGAAGGTCGATCTCTATAGTACGACAAAGTGCCGTCATGGGAACATCGTTAATGCGCCCCTCAAAAGGATCTTCGCTGTTGTCCCCAACGACCTCCATCGTTGTAAAAATCCAAGAAATCAACACCGAAAAAGGAATCATAAGAAACACGTACCATTGCAGCATACCGCCAGGGTTCGACATGGCATCATCTTCAAAAACGTCCAGCAATCCAAAGGGGAGCAACAAGACGAAAATCCAAGTAAACACCTTGGAAAAAAAACCGTACTGCCTGGGGAAAGGCGTATTTTTAATTCGTTCGCATTTGCCCTGCAGATTATAAAATTCCTCAAGTACCGATTGCAACTGGTCCTCTTGGAACCCATCGAGTATCCCTTTTTCTTTTAAGGTACGAACATCCTTCGCCTGGTTTTTCACCAGATGCGTTGCTGGGTTTACTCGGTTCTTAAGGTCGGCAAATTCGCGCATACTTACATAATGATATGCCTCATTGCAAGAGATATTGCGCTCGTCATGCTTGTCAAACACTTTTTCGACCATTCTGTTTTCTTTGATGGCCCAAGATTTTGGCTGTCGTAACTGTACGCGCAAGGCATTGATCCAAGCGATTTGGCGATGGATCATTTGGGTATGCATTTTCTTGTCGAATTCAGAATCGTCTGTTTTTACAAAACTCAATACTTGAATCGCCCAGGTACGGCTGTAGTTCACAATACCGCCCCAAATTTTACGCCCTTCCCAAAAACGATCGTAACTCTGGCTATTTTTGAAGCCGATGTAAAAAGAGACCGCGATACCAATAACACTCAAGGGTTGAAAAGGAATATCAATAAAATTCCAGCCCAAATAGTAATACAAAAAGAATATGCCCCCGGCGTAGAGTGTGAAAAAGCATAGATTCTTCCAGGCGTATCTGAGAACAAGTCCCCACCCGATGTTTCTTTTGATATACATGGTTCGCTAACGTCTTTTTTATTTTCTTTTTTGTGCTAAAAACCAAGCTATTATAGAATAGCCGTTTATTTGGGATAGGTCTCCAGTAGTTTGATTTGCGCTTCAATGGCCACTTTAAATTCTGTTTTAAGCTGATGTACCAATTCGGCAACAGGAAGACTATTGTCTATCAAGGCAGACCCCTGCCCAGCAGACCAAATGGTTTTCCAGGCCTTAGCTTCGGTGTCGAGTTCCTTTCCGAAATCTATTTTAGTATCTTTTTTTAAATCCTCCTCGGTGAGTCCCGCCGCTTTTAGGCTTTTAGATAAAAAATTGGCATGCACCCCCGAAATCGATGCAGTATAGGTTACGTCGCTGGCACCGGCATCATTGATCATTTCTTGGTATTCCTCTGGGGCTTTGCTTTCTGCAGTATTGATAAATCGCGTACCCATGTAGGCCATATCGGCACCCATTTGCATGGCTGACGCAATGTCCCTTCCAGTGCTAATGCAGCCCGAGAGGATAATGGTTTTATGGAAAAACTTCTTTATTTCGGCCACCAAGGTCATCGGGTTGATAGTCCCCGCATGCCCCCCTGCGCCGGCAGCAACTAAAATGAGTCCGTCCACACCGGCTTCGGACGCTTTTTCTGCATGCCTTTTTTTGATGATATCATGAAAAACCAAGCCTCCATAACTATGAATGGCGTCAACGACCATAGAAACAGCTCCCAAAGAGGTGATAATAATGGGTACTTGATGCTTGATGCAGAGTTTGATGTCTGCTTCCAATCTAGGGTTGGTCGGGTGTACGATGAGATTGACACCAAAAGGCGCCGCTTTTTTACCGGTTTCTTCCTCGAATTTTTGTAATTCAGTTTTAATTTCAATCAACCATTCCTCAAAACCCTCGCTAGTACGCTGGTTCAATGCGGGGAAGGTACCAACGACCCCATTCTTACAGCACTCTATTACCAATTTGGGTCCAGAGATTAAAAACATGGGGGCGGCAATCGCAGGAAGGGAAAGCTCATTGATAAAGGACGGTTTGTCTGACATAGTCTTTCTATTGAATAGGGTTTAACATACAAGTCTATAAATCTACAGTGTATTCTTGGGAAAAACAATTGTATCCCAATGAACTCATAAAGTTGTGGTTCTCATTGCCGAATATCGCTAACTTATAGCCTCAATTCAAGGGATATTACAAATTCAATGGCAGAAAGAAGAACGTTTTTAAAGCAAGCAAGTCTCTTGTTGGGAAGCACAGCGATCTTTCCACAGACAGTTTTTGGATGCAATAGGTCTTCTAAAAAATTGGGGATTTGTCTAGTGGGTTTGGGAAATTATAGTGAAAATTTACTCGCTCCGGCACTACAGCTAACACAGCATTGCGAACTAAGGGGCATTGTAACTGGGAGCCCTGAAAAAATACCGATCTGGCAAAAAAGGTACGGTATTCCGGATAAGAACGTCTACGACTACGAGACGATGGGCGGGATAGCGAATAATTCGGATATTGATGTTATTTACATCGTACTTCCTACCGGGCTGCACGCGAAGTATGCCATCAAAGCGGCAGAAACAGGAAAACATGTGTGGTGTGAAAAACCAATGGCCAAAACGGTGAAAGAATGCCGGGCGATAATCGATGCTTGTAAAAAGAACAAAGTGAAACTGGCTATTGGGTATCGCATGCAACATGAACCCAATACGCAAAAAGTCATCTCTTGGGCCAAGACCCGACCCTATGGCCAGATTCAAAAAATACAGGCTGAGGTCGGTTTTAATATTCGGAATCCGGCCGATACATGGCGCATGAAAAAAGACATGGGAGGCGGACTGTTGTACGACGTGGGAGTATATGCGATCAATGCGATGCGGTATACCACGGGCTTAGAGCCTACGTCGGTGCTGGCGCGGTACGAAAACACGAGGCCCGAAGTATATAAAGAAGTTCCGGAGACGACTATTTTCGACTTTCAGTTTCCGAAAGGTATCCAGGCACATGGCCGTACAACGGGAAGGGAAAATAGAAATATACTCAGGGCGGAATGTGAACACGGGTGGTACCAACTATCTCCTTTTCAAGCCTATTCCGGTGTGCAGGGAAAGGCAAGTGATGGCTTGCTTTTGAACACCTATATAGAAAACCAACAGGCCCGGCAAATGGATGATGATGCGCTGGCGATACTGGACGATGCCCCCGTGATGGTACCGGGCGAAAACGGGATGCAAGATATCGTGTTGATCGAGGCTATAATCGCTTCGGCCGAAACCGGACGAACCATTCAAATCTCGTAAAGATACAGTATCGGGAAATCAACTGTTTTTAGGGCCTTTTAATAATTTTTTTTGTATACTGTATACAAAATTATTATTTTCGATCAATGCGAATCAGTAACGACGAATTGGGAAAACAGGCCTACAAACGAGTGAAACAGATGATAGTTTCCAAAAAGTTGGTGCCTGGCCAAAAAATTGTGCAGGAACAATTAGCGGCACAGTTGGGCATAAGTAGAACACCTTTGCGCGATGCATTGCAAATGTTAGAGGCCGAATCGTTGGTAGAATCTATTCCCCGTCGCGGGGTGGTCGTTCGAAAGTTCAGCAATGAAGAAATACTTGAAATTTACGACTGTCGCATTGCCCTGGAAGGTGCCGCCATTCGTTTGTTTGTGAAAGAGGCGTCCGACGCTGCAGTTGGTTCCTTGCGCGAACTCATAATGCCTTTTAAAGTGGACCGTCCCATTAACGAGAACGCTTATCAGAAAGCCGATAGTAAATTCCACGATACCATTATCAAGAATTGTGGCAATCGGTTTTTATACAATCTTTTCCAAAAAGGGAATCTGCTTACCTGCATTGATTCAATCGGTTTGGTGCGTGCACCGGAAGAGACTTTGCAAGAACATATGGCTATAATCGAAGCGATTGAACGGCGCGATGTTTCGGCTGCTGTTGAGGGTATTCAGGAGCATTTAGAAAAGTCAAAGCGTCTGATTCTAAAGAATGTTAAGGATGGCAACTAGCGGCTTTTTCCCGACACGTTATAAAATGGTTTTCGGAACCTTTTTATTGGCTATGATCGTGTTGTTTGATCGAATTCTCCTTTCGGTGGCCAAAGATCCAGTAGCAGCGTCTTTAGAATTAAGCGATAAACAAATGGGGTGGGCCATGAGTATTTTTGCTTTGGGCTATGCCTTGTTCCAAACACCGGCCGGTCTTTTTGCAGATAAGTATGGTCCCCGTAAAATTCTAACAGCGGTAGTGGCCCTTTGGTCGCTTTTCACGGCTTTGACCGGTGCGGTATGGAATTATGGGGTATTAATGGTGGTGCGTTTTTTATTCGGAGCGGGAGAGGCGGGCGCTTTTCCTGGAATGGCACGTGCCATTTATAGTTGGATTCCTTTGCAAGAACGAGGAATTGTAAATGGGATTAACTTCTCTGGCGGGCGGATCGGTGCTGCTTTTGCCCTGCCCTTGGTCGCTTGGCTTATTGATGCGACCGGCTGGCGAATGACGTTTGTGATTTTAGGGGGCGTAGGCCTATTATGGGGGATCATATGGTATTGGTGGTTTCGGGACAACCCAGAAGATCATCAAGGCATGTCGGAAGCGGAAATCGATTTTATACAGGCGAATACCAATAGAGCGGTAGGGGAAGAAAAAAATGTAAAAATCGATTTTTCGAAGCTGTTTAGGTCGAAAAGCATGTGGTTGTTGATGGGGCAATATTTTGCCAGTAATTTCACCTTCTTTTTCTGCCTTACCTGGTTGTTTCCACATCTGAAGGTAAAATTCAATTTGGATGCGCTAGAGGCCGGTTTGTATGCATCGGCGCCGCTAATTTTTGGGGCATTGGGCAATTGGTTTTCGGGGTTTTTGGTAGATTATATTTATCGAAAAAAGAGGTGGGCACTTTCTCGAAAAGTACCGGCCATGTTAGGGTTTTTCCTTGCATCGGTGGGAATCGTTGCGAGTGTGTATATGGAAACGGTAACGCCCGCGATTGTTTTTATCTCCATTGCGGTATTTGGCGCCGATATGACATTGAGTCCTTCTTGGTCGGCTTGTGTAGATGTTGGGAAGCAGTTTTCCGGAGCGGTGAGCGGAACAATGAATATGGCGGGAAACATAGGGTCGTTTTTAACCGCTCTCGCATTCCCGTATCTATTGGATATGACCGGTTCCGAGGTGCCGTTTTTCTACCTCGCCGCGACCTTGAACGTATTGGCGATGTTTTTGTGGATGGCGATACAACCGCAAAAGCCGCTGGAAATAGTCTTAAGGTGAGTTGGTATAAGTTAACACCGCTAAGGATTGTAGGCGTAGTACTCATAGTGATGGCGATATACTATGCCCTACGACCTGGGCCGATGGGTTTTGGAGTTATCATATCGTTTTACGCTTTTCCAATAGCCTTACTGCTTCTAGGAATGGATCATTTGCTTCGCATGTTTATTAAAAGGCAAGCATATATGCTGATGGTAGAACTGGTGGTTCTTTCGATTTTAGGGGTGGTTTACCTTTTAAACGGGCAATAAAATGAATAAGAATAATGAGAAATAAGGATTAGATATAGCATATGATAACAAAAAAAGACTTTGAAGAAGTGTGCCAAAGATCTATTGAAATGATCGAAGCGGCCGGAATTCATTTGACGGCCGTGGACAAAGAGAACATTACGGCCGCTGATTTTGGCTTAAGTAAGATAAAGGAAGAAGGTGTTCAAATTCTAACGCTTTTTGATACTGATCGAATGGCGGCCAAGATTCTGGTGCTACTACCCTATCAGACCGAACCGGAGCATTGGCACCCGCCCGTAGGCGACGACCCGGGTAAAGAAGAAGTAATTCGGGGTATTTGGGGAGACCTGACCTTTTATGTTCCGGGGGAAGACACGCTCAAAAAAGGCTTTGTTCCTGAGGGAAAAGAAGCTTGTTATACCATGCGAAATGAAATAGTGATCGAACCAGGGGACCAACTCATACTGCCTCCGGGAACCAAGCACTGGTTTCAAGCTGGGGAGCGGGGTGCAGTCATGTATTCATTTTCTACCAAGGTTACCGATCTAATGGATCAGTTTACCGACCCGGCGATTGTGCGCGATACGGTTATCGAAGGGTATTAAAAGAAACTGGGCATCTTTCAACAAAACGATATTAAAAACCATGATTCCCACCAATGGGTAAAATAAACACACACAGATGAAACAAAGTATAATTACCGCTTTTTTAGGGAGAACACAAGACCGTTTTTCGGAATACCAAACTGCTACTACCTTGGAAGAACGGTTGGATTTGGTCGTAAAAATACCAGGCGTCGACGGCGTGGAAATTGTTTACCCCTATGAGACCGAAGAAGCGACTTCCACCAAAAAAATGTTCGATGATCGAGGGCTTCATTTTGCCGCGGTCAATGCCAATATTAAAAAAGAGACCCAATGGGTACCAGGTGCCTTATCACGTTCAGACGCCAGTTTAAGACAAGGTGCCATCGATATCATTAAAAAAGCAAAAGACTATGCCAAAGCTGTTGGGGCACCCTTGGTTACCTGTTGCCCCCTTTCCGATGGGTATGACAACCTATTTCAAATAGACTATCCCAAAGCGTGGCGCAACATGGTCGAGGCCGTGGCCGAAGCGGCGGACTATATGCCCGAAATGCCGCTCTTTATAGAGTACAAGATAAACGAGACACGGGTGCACGCCCAGTTGGATAACTGTGCAAAAACCATCTTGTTTCTCAAAGATGTGGGTAACCCGGCTACCGGTGTTACCATCGATTTTGGTCATGCTCTGCTAGCCAAAGAAAACCCGGCACAAGTCATTGCATTATGTGAAGAAACAGGCACTGATTACTACCTTCATACCAATGACAATGATTTTAATTTTGATTGGGATTTGATTTCCGGTTCACGGAATTTGTTGCATACGGTCGAATTTTTATTTTATGCAAAAGAGTATGGGTATGATAAATATTTTACGGCAGATGCATCGCCCCGAATTTTTGATATGATCGGTTTCTTTACCGAACATGCCGAAATGAATTTGGCCCTTTGGAACCTAGTGGACAAATTAGATCGAACAAAATACCGCCGCTTAATGCAAGAGGAAAAGCACATGGATTTGATGAAACTGGTTCGCAAGGAAATATATCGTTTGTAGAGGGCCGTGCGCATTTGGTATTGCCTATCCAGATAGTTGCCGACAGGGTCAGCGGTCTTTCTTTATTGCAGTCGTTACGTTGTTTACCTGCCCCTTTCTACTTGCCAAATAAACGCCCAGAAGTACTAAACTGGCCGCAAGGATTTTTACCCAGGTAAGGCGGTCTTGCCCGGTTAAGAGGGCAAATACAATTCCGAACAAAGGCTGTATATAGACAAATGCGCTTAGGGTTGATGCTTTGAGTTGTGTAAGGGCGAAGATATTGAAGAGGTAGGTGCAAAAGGTGGTCCCAATAATTACAAAGGCAATACTCCATAACATATTTATAGGGATATCCGTCCATTGAATATCCTGGAGTTCTTGATATCCGAAGGGGAGGCAAACAAAAATTCCGATGGTAAAAAGCCATTTCATGAACGTAAAGGGATGGTACTTTTGAATTAGTTGTTTGGCAGCGATCAGGTACGACCCGAATAAAATTGAATTTAATAAGATCAATAAATTCCCCAAAGGAATGTTTGGAGCGTCTTGCCGTACTTCACTGCCGAAAAGAATAAGCCCTAAAGCACCGACAAGCCCTATGGTAATCCCTAAAACTTTTCTAGGGACTATTTTTTCCTTAATGACAATAGCAGAAAGAATTAGAACGATTATCGGGGTTACCGTAATCAAAACCGAGCTGTTGATCGGGGTAGACAAGGCGAGTCCTTTGAAAAAAGCCAGCATATTAAATCCCATTCCCAAGAGGGCGCATAACACCAACCGAAGATAGTCCCTTCGTTCGATCACTTGTTTTGGACCGAAGAAAGAGAGGAGCCAAAAGAGGATGGCGGCCCCTATGACCCGTAGTACTATGAATCCGTAGGGTTGCACATAGGCAGGCATTACCCCTTTTGCGATGGTATGATTTACCCCATAGATTATTGTAGCACCAACGGCGGCTAGGATGGCTAAAGTTCGCTTATTCAAGAATGAAGGACTTCTTTTGCCGAGGCAACGGCCTTCTTACTGTTCCCGACAAAAATTTGATCATCTACCAAGATAACGGGGCGACTTAAAAAAGTGTAATGCTCCAATATGAGTGCCTTATAGTCTTTCTCGGTGAGCTGCTTTTCATGAAGGCCCTGTTGCCGGTATAGGCGTGCGCGCTTACTGAACAACGCCTCATAACTGCCTGCCAAACCGGCCATCTCGTCTACCTGCAATGCAGTCATTGCCTCGGTTTTAATGTCTTGGAGTACGACCCCCGTTAGCGGTTGCAACTCTTTAAGGATTCGTTTGCAGGTATCACAACTGCTCAAGTGGTATATTTTCTTCATGGCGCTTCGTATGTTAGCGATTCAAGACCAAAATTATGAAATAAAGCTTCCAAAGTTTTCATAAATAATCATATATCTTAGGAAAGGTTCAATGCCAATGAAACGGCATTGGCCGTATGTATTTTGGTAGTGTCAAAAGTGGGAACGGACACCTCTTCGTCAGGTACCAGAATAGGTAGTTCGGTACAACCCATAATAACGCCCTCCGCACCGCGATCGGCAAGGTGCTGGATCATTTCGATACAGCGTTTCTTAGAAGCTTCGGTGAATTTCCCCTGTACCAATTCATTGTAAATAATATCATGAATACGGTCTCGCTCCTCTTTTGGAGGGGTTACTACTTCTAGGTCGTAATTGTCTTGGAGGATTTTGGTGTAAAAATCTTTTTCCATGGTAAATCGGGTTCCTAATAATCCTACCTTTTTTAACCCTTTTGACTTGATTGCGTTTCCTGTGGCAACAGCGATATGCACGAACGGAATGGAGACCGCATCGGTTATATAATGACTTACAATATGGATGGTATTCGTACATAACAGGATCATATCGGCCCCTGCTTTTTCAAGTGTACGGGCATGGGTTGCCATGAGCCGGCCTATTTTATCCCATTCGCCCGTAAAGCTCCATTTTTCAATTTGATCAAAATCAACCGTAATCATAATACTTTTGGCAGAGTGCGAGCCGCCAAGCTGCGTTCGTACCAGCTCATTGGTATATTGGTAATACACTTTAGAGGATTCCCAGCTCATTCCTCCTATAAGTCCGATTGTTTTCATTTTTTGTGTCATTTTATCTGATTTTGGAAAGGTATTCTGCACCCTCGAGAGTGAAGGTCGTTAACCATTTGATGAGGACCAATTTTCGGGTCTTTTTTTCTTTCGCACAAGCCGCTAAATTCACGGCAGTATTGCAACATGGGTTTTGTGTCATACCTTTTGGGGTTTAAATTTCTACATTTCGCTAATTATCGATTTGTTTTATTAAAAAATTATAGTTTTTGGGCCAAAGCGTCAATATATGCTTTAATAGTGCGCTCATCCCGCCTATAATAAGTCCATTTCCCATGTCGTGTCGGGATAACCAGCCCCGCATTTTGCATACTGGTCAAAAAGGTTGAAACCGTTGACTGCGATAAACCTGTTTTATCCTGAATGTATCCAACGCACACCCCATCATTGAAATGATCAATGTCTTGATGCGGGGGGAAGTTACGCTCAGGTTCCTTTAGCCATTGAAGTATCGCTACCCTTGTTTTATTTGAGAGTACTTTACTTATTTCAGTAATTTCCATGGGGCAAATATATTAAAATATTTATATATCTAGAAAAATAGATATGTTATTTGTCGAATTTATCAGGTATCTTGCGTTTTTTTAAATGGTGTATCAGGTAAAAAAGAGGTGACTATTTTTTGATATTCGCCAAGGTGTGAATCGGTATCGTAACACCTATGCCTTACAATAAAGTCTGACTAATGAAAAAACTTTTCAATATTACCCTTCAAAACAGGAAGCTTCTGTATCAATTTTTGACCAAGACGCCCCGGGAACAACTTGTTAAAATACCTGCCGGGTACCGTAACAATATTTGGTGGAACATTGCACATGTGGTCGTGACGCAACAATTGTTGGTATACAAATTGAGCGGGTTGCCAATGAACATTTCCCAAGAATTGGTCGATACGTATAAAAAAGGAACCGTTCCGGATGGTTCCGTGACCGATGAGGAGATCGAACTGATCAGTGCTTTTCTTTTTTCGACTGCCGAAACTGCTGAGGCGGATTACGACAAAGGGCTCTTCAAAAATTACAATGAGTATCACACGAGTGCTAAGGTAACTTTAAGCAGTGTGGAGGATGCCATTTCCTTTAATGTATATCATGAAGGGCTGCATCTGGGTGCCATCTTATCCCTTCAAAAAGCCTTGATGGCCTAAACTCTCCCTACTACGATTTGGTATTGGTCGCCAAGTAGGGGCGCACTTCTTTAAAGGGCAGCGTGAGTACGATTGGGCCGTCTGCATAAGAGGCTACCTCATAGGGGTTGTATAGCAGTTGAATACCGTCTTCGGTAAACCCAATGTTTTCCGGAAGATAAAAGCGGTCTTTTTCAAACATCAACCCGGTATGGTTAATGGACTTATCGGCCGGGATGGCCTCTTTTTCCCGAAACTTCTGTTCGGCAAAAATTTCAAAATCTTCTTGGTTGGCAAAGAGTTCCCAAGATTCAATCTCTTTTCCTTTCTCTTTATCAAAATTGAGGAACATTTGAGAAGAATAGCCATGTGCGCCACCGGTAAAAATGTAAGCGCTGATTTCAATGGTCAAATGGGTAGTATCCTCATAACTGATGTTTCCCTTTACGGTTGCTTCCCATGGGGTATTTTCATCCGAAAAACGTTCTTTTGTCTCGCTGTAGCCGGTCTTGAACGAGGCCATGGCACCTTCCAAGGTATTCGCTTCGCCTTCTTCTTCAAACAATAAGAGCGAAATTATTTCCTCCTTAACGGCCCTGTTTATCGCCAATGCCAGCGATGTCTTACCCTGGGCCTTGGGGATTTGAATGGAAAATACGGGGCAATCGCTACATTCGTTTTTTTCCAAGGTAAAAGCGTCAAAAGCAAGGTTATCTTCATTTTTACAACCTAAGAGCAAAAAAAAGACCATCGCAATACGGAAAGTACGTTTCATCGGAGTTGGCTTTTGGGGTAAATCGAGGGCAACATTGTATGCGTCCAAAGATAACGATACATTTATGGTAATAATTATACGAGATGAGCGAAAAAACGTTAAAATTTAATAGTAGAACCATTCATGGAGGACAGCATCCCGACAAAGCTTACGGAGCCGTGATGCCACCTATCTATCAAACATCTACCTATGCGCAGTCCGCTCCGGGAGTACACCAGGGGTTTGAATATTCCAGAAGTGCCAACCCAACAAGAACCGCCTTGGAAAATGCCCTGGCAAGCATTGAAAATGGAAGTTATGGCCTAGCGTTCGGCAGTGGTCTGGCGGCTATCGATGCGGTTATTAAGTTATTGGGTCCTGGCGATGAAGTGATCTCTACCAATGATCTGTACGGTGGCAGCTACCGCTTGTTTAAACAAATATTCGAAAAGTTTGGAATTACTTTTCGTTTTGTTGGAATGCAAGAGACTACTGAAATTGAAAAGCAGATCAATAAAAACACCAAATTGATCTGGGTAGAAACACCAACCAACCCAATGATGAATGTTATCAATATCGAGGCGGTATCTACATTGGCAAAAAAACATGCAGTACTCTTAGCGGTCGATAATACGTTTGCAACGCCTTATTTACAGACCCCCTTAGATCTTGGTGCGGACATCGTAATGCATTCTGCTACCAAATATTTGGGAGGTCATAGCGATGTGGTGGTTGGTGCCTTGGTGGTGAAAGACAAAAAGTTGGCAGAAAAGCTGTACTTTATTCAAAATGCAAGTGGTGCCGTATGTGGCCCTATGGATAGCTTTTTGGTGCTTCGCGGAATCAAAACACTGCATGTGCGTATGCAGCGCCACTGCGAGAATGGTAAGGTGGTGGCCCACTATTTAGCGAACCACCCTAAAATAGAGAACGTGTACTGGCCCGGTTTTGAAACACACCCGAACCATGCCATTGCAAAAAGTCAGATGAACGATTTTGGGGGAATGATTTCGTTTGTTCCAAAAGGAAGCAGCTACGACGATGCGATTAAGATTGTCTCGAAATTAAAGCTTTTCACTTTGGCCGAATCACTTGGGGGAGTCGAGAGTTTGGCCGGCCACCCTGCAAGTATGACACATGCCAGTATTCCAAAAATGGAACGTGAAAAAATTGGTGTGGTAGACTCCTTGATCAGACTAAGTGTCGGCATTGAAGATGCATCGGATTTAATTGCAGACCTGGAGCAAGCAATCGGATAGATTTTTTATCATATTTTGAGAAAAATGGGTATTTAATTATAGGAATAGTATAATTTTGCCGTTATATTTTAAATTCAATAAAAAACAACTTATTCCTAAGACTTTATGGACGCAAAAATGCAAGCAAAAATCGATGGATTTATGGAGGAAGTCAAGACCAGAAACGGTCATGAACCGGAGTTCATCCAAGCAGTACAGGAAGTAGCCGAAACGGTCATTCCCTACATTGCAAAACATAAGATTTATAACGGAAAAAACATACTATTGCGAATGGTAGAGCCCGAGCGCCTGCTATCGTTTCGGGTTTCATGGGTTGATGATAAGGGCGAAATCCATGTAAATAGAGGGTATCGTATCCAGATGAATTCGGCCATTGGTCCGTATAAAGGGGGGCTTCGGTTTCATCCATCCGTGAACGCCAGTATTCTTAAGTTCTTGGCCTTTGAGCAGGTTTTTAAGAATAGCCTTACCACCTTGCCCATGGGCGGAGGAAAAGGCGGTTCCGATTTTGATCCTAAAGGTAAATCGGACGATGAAGTAATGCGGTTTTGCCATGCCTTTATGACCGAACTTTCACGTCATATAGGTCCCAACACCGATGTTCCGGCGGGCGATATCGGGGTAGGTGCCCGAGAAATTGGATTCCTTTTCGGAATGTATAAAAAAATACGGAACGAGTTTACAGGAGTACTTACGGGAAAAGGACTTTCTTGGGGCGGTTCTAAAATTCGGCCAGAAGCTACCGGCTACGGAACGGTGTACTTTGCCCAAAGTATGTTGGGAACACAGGGGGAAGAAATCAAAGACAAAACGGTGGTCATCTCTGGTTCTGGAAATGTAGCGCAGTACGCGGCAGAAAAAGTATTGCATTTGGGAGGCAAGGTGGTCACCCTCTCCGATTCCGGAGGGTATATTTACGATGCGGATGGTATCGATGCTAAAAAACTGGCCTATGTAATGGATTTAAAGAATACTAAAAGAGGCCGTATCTCCGAGTATACCAAAAAGTATAAGGGAGCCAAGTTCGTGAAAGGAAAAACCCCATGGGAAGTAAAATGTGATATTGCACTTCCTTGCGCTACACAGAATGAGTTAGACGGTAAAGATGCCAAAAAACTTATCAAAAATAAATGTATGTGTGTTGCAGAAGGAGCCAATATGCCTTCAACTCCTGAAGCAATCCACGCATTTCACGAATCTAAGATTTTATTTGCACCAGGGAAAGCTTCAAACGCAGGTGGTGTAGCTACTTCAGGTTTGGAAATGTCGCAGAACTCCCTTCGAATCAGTTGGACCAGGGAAGAGGTTGATGAAAGACTAAAGGGTATTATGTCCGATATTCATGATTCCTGTATCGAATATGGGAAAGAAAAGGATGGGTATTGCAACTATGTAAAAGGCGCGAATATTGCCGGATTTGTGAAGGTAGCTGACGCCATGTTGGCACAAGGGGTGATTTAGAATATCTCCCACAAATACAACAAATACATGCGAAGTGTTCAAGGGGCACTTCGCATTTTTTTATGGTTGCGCATACAGTTGAATAAGGAGGCAACGCCCGCCCCAACATATTTTATACTTCGCGGATTTTCGAACTATCTTTGCATAAAATTACTTAAAAACCAATGCGAGTCACCACCAATGCTATAGTACTTTCTTCCCTAAAGTACGGAGATTCTAGTCTTATCGTAAAAGCTATTACCGCATCCGATGGTGTAAAAACATACATGTTAAAGGGAATTTTAACCTCCAAAAAAGGGAAACTTAAACCCGCCTTGTTTCAGCCTCTTACACAACTCGAATTGGTGGCAAACCATCGGAACAAAGGAACTCTTGAGCGAATTCAGGAGGCAAAGGTACGCCACCCGTACCAATCACTACACACCGATATGGCCAAAAGTGCAATGACCCTTTTTTTGGCAGAAATGTTGGGAAACTGCCTGCACGAAGAGGAACCAAACCAAGGGCTTTTTGTTTTTTTGGAGGCCTCCCTGCAGTGGATGGACACTCATGACGATATCGTCAATTTTCATATTTACTTTTTGTTGGAACTTACCAAATATCTTGGGTTTTATCCTGATACGAACAACCTCCAAGCTACCTGTTTTGATCTTTTAGAAGGGGAGTTTACCGATACGCCATCGATGAACCCGATTCTTACAGGAGAAAACTTAGTGTATTTCAAAACCTTTTTGGGCATAAATTTTGATAGGATAGATACCATCAGGATGAGAAAAGCGAACCGACAAGACCTTTTAAAATCGCTCGTTCTTTATTTTGAATTACATTTGCAGGGATTTAGAAAACCCAAATCACTGGCCATTTTAAATGAAGTTTTCAGCTAGTATGCAGCGGATTACATACCTCCTTTTTTTTCTGATTTTTCAGGCCAGTTTTGGTCAGGAAATCACGATTTTGGATGTGGATACCAAGGAGCCTATCACCAATGTGGCCGTTTACAACTTGGATAAATCCAAAACAGCCCTTACCGACTTCGACGGGCGGTGCGACTTAAGTGTCTTTGATCGCAACGAACGTATTACCTTTAAACATATCAGCTACCAAATTAGAAAAAGTTCGAAAGGACAAATTTCAAAGCAGGGCAATACATTTTATCTGGTCTTAAAGGCACAGCAGTTGGATGAGGTAGTGATGTCAGTTTCCAAATGGGAACAACAAAAGAAAGATGTACCTCAAAAAATAGCATCTATCGACGCACGGGAAATTGCCTTCACAAATCCCCAGACGTCGGCCGATTTACTGCAAAGCAGCGGAAAGGTATTTGTTCAAAAAAGTCAGTTGGGGGGTGGCAGCCCCATGATTCGAGGTTTTTCAACCAATCGTTTATTGCTTTCTGTTGATGGGGTGCGGATGAACAACGCAATTTTCAGAGGAGGAAACTTGCAAAATGTCATCTCGATCGATCCCTTTACGATTAAGAACACAGAAGTTATTTTTGGCCCAGGCTCCGTTATTTATGGTAGTGACGCCATGGGTGGCGTAATGAACTTTTACACCAAACAGGCACTCTTTTCGAACACCGATAGTCTACAACTTACCGGGAACGTAAACTATCGATTTTCCAGTGCCAACAATGAAAATACCGGTCATGTTGATGTGTCTATCGGGAAGAAGAAATGGGCTTTTTTAACCAGCGCCACCTACAATAGTTTTGGAGACTTGACCATGGGGTCGCATGGTCCCGACAGTTATCTTCGACAAAACTACGTTTCTACCCTAAATGGCGAAGATCGTTTGGTAGATAACCCCGATCCAAGGCAACAGGTCTCGACAGGTTATAACCAAATCAACCTGTTGCAGAAAGTGGCATTCAAGCCGACGAATGATTGGTTTTTTAAGTGGAATACCCATTATTCCGAAACGTCCGATTATTCGCGATACGATCGCTTGATCAGACCGAATGACGAAGGCGATGGCCTACGTTCGGCCGAGTGGTTTTACGGCCCTCAGAAATGGCTGATGACCAATCTTCAAGTAGAGAAAAAAGGACAAAGTAAGTTTTACGACGGGCTGAAAATTACCACAGCGTATCAATTTTTTGAAGAGAGTCGCAATGATCGAGGCTTTCAAGAGCCAGTGTTGTTCGCAACCAAGGAAAAAGTGAATGCGTTATCGACGAATATCGATTTTGAAAATAAAAAAATAGGGAACCTTCGTTTGTATTATGGCACGGAGTACGTTTTTAACAAAGTAGGTTCGGAAGGTAGTGAAATCGATATCAACACAAATACGCGATTGGCTGCGGCGTCCCGATATCCCGATGGTTCGAGGTGGCAAACCTTGGCAGGCTACGTAAATGGGGAGTACAAGGCGAAACCTAATTTTACGCTCTTAACAGGGCTGCGCTATAGCCATGTATGGATCAATGCTGTTTTTGACAAAACATTTTTTCCATTTCCGTTTGATGAGACCAATTTGAACAATGGGGCCCTTACAGGAAGTTTGGGATTTAGCTGGTTTCCAAGAGCGAACCTACAGGTTACCCTTAACGGTTCTACAGGGTTTAGGGCCCCGAATATTGATGATGTAGGCAAAGTGTTTGATTCGGAGCCCGGTTCGGTGGTGGTTCCCAATCCTGATTTGGAACCAGAATATGCCTATAATACCGAGTTGGGGGTACAGAAAAATTTTAAGGACAAAGTGGTGGTAAAGGGCGCGGCCTTTTATACTTATCTGGTAGATGCATTGGTTCGAAGGGACTTCCTTTTTAATGGGGCTTCCCAAATCGATTATAACGGGGAGTTAAGCAATGTCCAGGCTATTCAAAATGCGGCAAAAGCATATGTATACGGCTTTGAGTTCGGAGTTGATGCCTTTATGACCGACAACCTATCTATTTCGGCCAACCTTACACTTACAGAAGGTATCGAAGAAGAAGATGATGGTACCGAATCTCCAGGAAGGCACGTAGCCCCAACATTTGGGGATTTTCATGTTGTATGGAAGAACCAACGCCTGCAGGCCGACATGTTTCTGAACTACAACGGCGAAATTGCATATGATGACTTGGCGGTATCGGAAAGGAGTAAGGAGTATATTTATGCGGTCGATACCAACGGGAATCCCTTTGCACCTTCTTGGTACACCTTGAATTTCAGGTCCCAATTTAACATTTCAAACACTTGGAGAGCAACGCTGGCCCTGGAGAATATGACCAACCAACGTTATCGCACTTATTCGTCCGGGATTGTGGCGCCGGGTACGAATCTTGTTTTGGGGTTGGGAGTACGGTTTTGAACGGAAAAGGCGACAGCTAAAAGATTCGAGGATAAAATAAAAAAGCCCTGACTACCATAGTCAGGGCTTTTGAGTAAAGCGTATCGATACGCTTAGTTTTTCACGGCATCTTTCGCTTTGTCCACTGCATCGCCTGCAGCTTTCTTAACGTCTTCACCCGTTTCTTTTGCCTTGTCGATTGCATTTCCGGCGGCATCCTTGGCACCATCTACAGCTTCACCAGCTTTGTCCATTGCTCCTTCGGCAGCATCTTTCACGCCATCTACGGCATTGCCTGCCGCATCTTTTGCGCCGTCAACCGCTTCACCAGCTTTGTCCATTGCTCCTTCGGCAGCATCTTTCATACCATCTACGGCCTCACCGGCAGCATCTGCAGCACCGTCTACGGCTTCACCGGCCTTGTCCATTGCTCCTTCTGCGGCGTCGGCAGCCTCTTCTGTAGCTTCTTTTGCCTTATCGGCAGCATCTCTACAAGAAGTAAAAGATAGGGTAAGGGCAAGCATAAGTACTGAACTTAGAATTACTTTTTTCATTTTGTTTTGTTTTAGTGTTTAACATAGTTACACGCAAAGATATACGAAACATTTACAATTTTGGATGCTATTTTTTAACAAGTCGTTAATTACAATTGGATTTAGTGCGTATTTCGCACCCTATATACTGACTTATTTTCGTTTAAAATCGCTAATTTTGCAGGCTTAAAATGCAGTATTAGAAGTAGTTCATATGAAGTTTGCTGAATACAAAGGGTTGAATCTTCCAAAGGTTGCAGAAGAGGTTCTGGAGGTTTGGAAAGAAAATGGAATTTTTGATAAGAGCGTTTCCTCAAGAGAAGGCAAGCCTAGCTATGTATTCTATGAAGGACCACCATCTGCCAATGGGATGCCGGGTATTCACCATGTCATGGCGAGAACTATTAAAGATATCTTCCCAAGATATAAAACCATGAAAGGTTTTCAAGTAAAACGAAAGGCTGGATGGGATACACATGGGCTTCCGATTGAATTGGGAGTGGAAAAGGAATTAGGAATCACCAAAGAAGATATCGGAAAGAAAATTTCCGTAGAGGAGTACAACGCGGCCTGTAAAAAAGCGGTCATGCGCTATACCGATGTGTGGAACAGAATGACGGAACAAGTCGGCTATTGGGTAGATATGGATGATCCATATGTGACCTATAAGTCGAAGTATATGGAGACGGTATGGTGGCTGTTGAAACAAATTTATGACAAGGGGTTGATTTATAAGGGATATACGATTCAACCGTACTCACCAAAAGCCGGCACGGGACTAAGCTCCCACGAACTGAACCAACCGGGCACCTATCAAGATGTGACCGATACAACAGTGGTAGCGCAGTTCAAAGCGATTAAAGAGACCTTACCGAGTTTTTTACAGAACGAGGGTACCGTATATTTCCTAGCTTGGACGACCACGCCTTGGACCCTTCCTTCGAACACCGCTTTGACCGTAGGCCCTAAAATTGAGTATGTGCTGGTTGAAACATACAATCAATATACCTTTCAGCCGATGAACGTGGTATTGGCAAAAAATCTGGTCGCAAAACAATTTAGCGGCAAATTTCATGAGGTAGCAACAAAACCTGAATTAGTAACCTATACGGCAGGCGATAAGAAAATTCCATTTTATGTCGTAAAGGACTTTATGGGGGCCGATTTGGTGGGAATCCGATATGAACAATTGTTGGGTTATGCGGTTCCGTATCAGCATCCCGAAAACGCTTTTCGGGTGATTGCGGGCGATTTTGTAACCACTGAAGACGGCACCGGAATCGTGCATACGGCGCCGACGTTTGGGGCAGACGATGCGTTTGTCGCCAAACAGGCCATTCCTGAAGTACCACCATTATTGGTGTTGGATGAAAATAGCAATCCGGTTCCTTTGGTGGATCTTCAAGGTAGATTTCGCCCAGAATTAGGAGAACTAGGGGGTAAATATGTGAAAAACCAATACTATAATACAGGCGAAGCACCCGAGCGCTCGGTAGATGTGGAGTTGGCGATTAAACTGAAAGAAGAGAACAAGGCTTTTAAGGTCGAAAAATACGTACACAGTTATCCCAACTGCTGGCGCACCGACAAACCAGTGCTCTACTACCCTTTAGACTCATGGTTCATTAAGATAAGTGAAGTAAAAGAGCGCATGTTCGCCCTCAACGAGACCATAAATTGGAAGCCGAAATCGACCGGGGAAGGACGGTTCGGGAATTGGCTTGCCAACGCAAATGATTGGAACTTGTCTCGTTCGCGCTATTGGGGAATTCCCTTGCCCATTTGGCGAACTGAAGATGGTAAGGAGGAATTGATCATCGGTTCTATTGAAGAATTAAAGGCAGAAATGCAAAAATCGGTCGTTGCCGGGCTAATGGATAAAGACATTTTTGCAGATTTTGTAATCGGGGATCTTTCGGAGGCGAACTACGATACGGTAGACCTTCATAAAAATATTGTAGATCAAATTGTTTTGGTGGCTGCTTCCGGGAAACCGATGAAACGAGAAAGCGACCTGATAGATGTTTGGTTCGATAGTGGATCCATGCCATATGCCCAATGGCACTACCCTTTTGAAAACAAAGAATTGATCGATGAGGGGAAAACCTTTCCGGCCGATTTTATCGCCGAAGGGGTTGACCAAACACGCGGGTGGTTCTACACCTTGCATGCGATTGGTACGATGGTGTTTGATTCCGTTGCCTATAAGAATGTGGTTTCAAATGGTTTGGTACTCGATAAGGAAGGCAAGAAAATGTCGAAAAGACTGGGGAATGCGGCCGACCCTTTTGAAACCATGGATACCCATGGGGCCGATGCTACACGTTGGTACATGATCAGCAATGCAAACCCCTGGGATAATTTGAAATTCGATACGGATGGAATTGTGGAAGTAAAGCGAAAGTTTTTCGGGACTTTATACAATACCTACTCGTTCTTCTCACTCTATGCCAACATTGATAAATTTGATTACTCGGAAGAAGAAGTGCCGTTGGCAGAACGCCCCGAGATCGATCGATGGATCTTATCTGAATTGCATACGCTCATTAAGAAGGTAGACGAGGCCTATGCCGATTACGAACCTACCCGGGCAACACGTGCTATTTCAGATTACGTGCAAGAGAATTTAAGCAATTGGTATGTGCGCCTATGTCGCAGGCGTTTTTGGAAAGGAGATTATCAGAAAGATAAAATATCCGCCTATCAAACGCTTTATACGTGTTTGCTCACCGTTGCTAAATTGTCTGCCCCTGTCGCGCCCTTTTTTATGGATCGTCTTTACAAAGATTTAACAGCGGCGACAAAAAAAGAACCGTTTGAAAGTGTACATTTGGCGGAATTTCCGGTATGTGATGCGTCAGTAATCGATACCGCATTGGAAGGAAAGATGGAAAAAGCACAGACTATTTCGTCTTTGGTTTTGTCCATTCGTCAAAAAGAACGGATCAAAGTACGCCAGCCGTTGCACAAAATTATGATTCCGATTTTAGACAGTGCCCAAAAGGAAGAAATAGCTGCAGTCGCCGATTTGATCAAATCGGAAGTGAATGTAAAAGAAATTGAACTGTTAGACGATGCTTCGGATATTCTAGTGAAACAGATCAAACCGAATTTTAAGACACTAGGGCCCAAATTCGGAAAAGATATGAAGCAAATCGCTCAGGCAGTGGCCGGATTTGGGCAGGAAGATATCCAAGAAATTGAGCAAAAGGGCGAAATAAGCCTTGAAATTGAAAATAAAACAATTAAATTACAGTTATTGGATGTAGAAATCGCCTCTCAAGATATTGAAGGCTGGCTGGTGGCGAGCGCAGGTCCGATTACCGTAGCACTCGATGTTACCATAGATGAGGAGTTAAAAGAAGAGGGAATCGCGAGAGAGCTCGTGAACCGCATTCAAAACATGCGTAAAGATGCCGGTTATGAAGTAACCGATAAAATTGATATTAAAATTTTAAAAAGCGGCTTGGTAGAAAAGGCCGTGAAAAGTAATTTAGCGTACATAAAAACAGAGACGTTGACCGCTGAACTCCATTTTAGGGAAACTCTGGAAAATGGCACAACAATTACTTTCGATGACGTGAACACAAAATTATTTATTGAAAAACATTAACACAATGGCACAGGATTTAAAAGTTAGATATTCCGACAAGGATTTGGCCGAGTTTAAAGCACTTATTGAAGATAAGATAGAGAAAGCAAAAAGTCATTTGGAACTTTTGAAGAGCTCGTATATGAATGATGGGAACAATGGAACCGATGATACTTCGCCTACTTTTAAGGCTTTTGAGGAAGGTTCAAAAACAATGAGCAAAGAAGCCAATACCCAATTGGCCATACGTCAGGAAAAGTTTATAAGAGACCTTAAAAATGCCCTGTTGCGAATTGAAAACAAGACCTATGGCATTTGCAGGGTTACCGGAAAATTAATTAATAAAGAACGATTGAAATTGGTGCCGCATGCTACCTTAAGCATAGAGGCCAAGAATATGCAGAAGTAATACCGTAAGTCCTGAAATAGGACATTGTTTTCTATTCGAAAAACATTTCATAGACCTACAGGATTCGTAAATCTTGTAGGTCTCTTTATTCATTACTATGGTAAAGCGACTTTGTTTTCTTTTAATCCTTGGATCCTTTATGACAAACGCGCAAAAGGTCCTAAAAAAAACGATCGTACGACCCGAAGTTGCATTTGTTGGTATCGATGCCGCTAATTGTTTTCAGATAGAAGTCGAAACTACGGCTGGCAATGATCTGACCGTTGAGGCCAAAATAGATGGGGAATACTATCAAGATTTATTGGTAAGTATTAAAGAAGAAGGTAGTTCATTACAAGTATCCGCAGGGTTTCGCCCGAGCTTTTCAGTCCCGAATGACAAACTAAGCGCGCACAAGGTTATTTCAATCGCTTTGAATATCAAAATACCAATAGGGAAGCAAGTGCAATTGTTTGGAACCAGTTGCAATCTTACGATTTCAGGGCAGTATGAAAGTTTTGATGTAAGTTTAAACGATGGTCACTGCCATTTAAAAAATGTATCGGAAAATGTCGAGGTAAATACGCAAAGCGGGAACATCTACGTTATAAGTAATGGTGCTCGGATACAGGCAACCAGTAAATTCGGCAAGGTTTCAAAAAATGGCATTCCCAAGGGAAACAATAGTTATACGTTGAACACCGTAACGGGTAATATACACCTCACTAAAACCGAATAATATCCCTATTTTTGCCCCTTTAGAATGCGAAGCATGAGTTTAAAAAAATCCCTACTGCTTATAATGTTGATCTTGGTAATAGATCAATGGAGCAAAATTTTTATCAAGACCCATTTTTTTTTGGGAGAGTCGGTTGAGGTGTTTAGCTGGTTTAAGATTTTGTTCATTGAAAATGAAGGTGCGGCATGGGGGGCCAAACTAAGCGATGTACTGCCTGTTTCTGATAATGTCGGAAAGTTGATTTTAACTATTTTTAGGCTCTTTGCAATTGTGGGTATCGGGTATTGGCTTTTTGACCTTATTCGAAAAAAGGTTTCTAGAACCTATGTTTTGGCCGTTTCCTTCATTTTTGCCGGTGCACTCGGAAACATCATTGACTCCGTCTTTTATGGAGTGATTTTTGATCATAGCAGCGGGCAAATGGCTACCCTTTTTTCAGAAGAACCGTATGGAAGTCTGTTTTATGGTAAAGTGGTCGACATGCTTTATTTTCCAATGGTCGACACTACTTGGCCCGATTGGGTTCCATATTTTGGTGGTGGGAACTTTAGCTTTTTTGACCCTGTATTTAATATCGCGGATACCGCCATTAGCACGGGAGTGGGCATCTTGATCGTTTTCAATAAAAAAGCCTTTGGAAGAAAAGAGGAGGAAGTCGAAATACCCGCTACCAATGAATATCAAGATTCGTTGAAGGAATAAATTTTCTTGGGAGTTACACAAAAATCCAAGCGTACATCTTCAGAATTTACATCGCTGATCAGGGGCTCAGCTTCAAACAAGGACAATCCTATTTTTACGACATCGGGTCTGCATTCTTTTAAAAAGCGGTCGTAAAACCCTTTTCCATAACCTACCCTGTTTCCATAATTATCGAAGGCCAACAAAGGAATAAATACCACGTCGATAGCATTGGTTGCGATTTCAATACCGTCTTCAGGTTCTGGAACACCCCAGTTGCTGGTTATCAACTTTGTGCTATCGGTAAGGAGGTAGTGCTTTAGTTGGGAAGAACTGACGACTTTGGGCAACACTACGTGTTTATCCTTTCCCTGTAATATTGATAATATAAAGGACGTGTCTATCTCTTTTTTGTCGAAAATAGAAAGGAATAGATGATAATAACCAGCGTCCCAAATAGGCACTTTGAGTAGTTGGTTCGCAATACTCAAACTCGCATTTAGAAGCGCTTCGATAGCTGTGTTTTCTCTAAGGGTACTATAGTTCAATCTCAACTCTTTCTTGAGCATGATTCTGGATTAAACGCTTAAGGAGGTGGGGGCTCTTTAAGTAGAATAAGTAGGAAGTAACCAAGTTAATCAGTTACTCTTTCAAACTTACAACATAGTAAATCTTGAAAAACAACATCAGCATTAGGTATAACCCGAGGGTGATTAAATACTTGTCCATGTGTTGAATAATTTCGATTCTTAAATATAGATAAAAAAACAGTTAAAAAATCTTTAAAATGCAAGTTTTTACCGATGAAATACCCTTTTTTGGTTCTTTAGGCGAATTTTGACCTTTCAATAAATTGGAATACTTGACATATGATTTTTGTAAATAATTGATTTACAGAAGTATAAAAAATCAATTGCGCGCTGATAATAGTCTCTTCCTTAATCCTAAAGTTTTTTCCTACGGCGTGTTTTTTTTTCTATTAACCCGGTCAAATGCAGTTTTTAGATTAAAATATAGTAAGGTTTTGATTAATTTTAAGAATCGTTAACACTTGTTGCCGGCTATTTTTTGTCAAAATATTGTTTTTTCAGTGCTTTTTTTTTCAGTTTTTCAATTTTTAGGCGAACGACTATCAGATTCACAAAGGAGGGTTAAAAAGATAAAATGACTGGGTGCTTTTCTAAAAACATAGTACTTTAACTTTTTAAACTACCAAAACCTACCAAGATAACAATGCCCCAAGTACCTATCGAAATTCAGTTAAGTACCTTGCCCGATAATCCCGGGGTATACCAGTTTTACGATGTTGATGATATCATTTTATACGTAGGAAAAGCAAAGAACCTTAAAAAAAGAGTAGCTTCTTATTTTAATAAGAACCACGAATATGGCAAGACCAGGGTTATGGTCAAAAAAATCAGGGCCATCAAACATATTGTCGTGCCTACCGAGTCAGATGCTCTTTTGCTGGAAAACAATTTGATCAAGAAGTACCGCCCCCGGTACAACGTTCTTTTAAAGGATGATAAGTCATATCCCTGGATTTGTATTAAAAATGAGCGCTTCCCCAGAATTTTCCCGACAAGAAAACTAATTAAGGACGGTTCGGAGTATTTTGGCCCGTATACCAGTATGAAAACGGTACGTACCCTGTTGGATTTGGTTCGGAACATTTACCCTTTGCGTACCTGTAATTATGACCTTTCACAGGAAAAAATTACCGCTGGGAAGTACAAAGCTTGTCTGGAGTACCATCTTGGCAATTGCAAGGCGCCCTGTGTTGGGCTTCAGGAAGCCGAGGAATACCATAAACAAATCGCGGATATTAGGGAGATAATTAAAGGGAACTTTAAGTCTTCGATCCAATACCTAAAAGAACAAATGAAGGCCTTGGCAGATGAAATGAAATTTGAGGAGGCACAACAAATAAAAGAGAAAGTGGTCATTTTGGAGAACTATCAGGCCAAGTCAACTATTGTAAACCCAAAAATCAACAATGTCGATGTCTTTTCCATTATTTCTGACGATGCTTTCGCATATGTTAATTTCCTGCAGTTATCGCATGGTTCAATTGTGCGCTCCCACACAATGGAGATTAAGAAAAAGTTGGATGAAAAAGATGAGGACCTACTACCCTTGGCCATTGTTGAAATTCGGCAACGATTCGACTCTCTTTCCAAGGAATTATACCTTCCGTTCAAAGTAACGGTAGAGCCACATTTAAAGGTGACCGTACCACAATTGGGCGACAAGAAAAAAATTGTGGAATTTAGTCAGCGAAACGCCCGTTTCTTTCGTCAGGAACGCTTTAAACAAATTAAAATTATTGATCCGGATCGTCATACGAATCGAATCATGGGACAGATGAAAATAGATTTACGCCTGTCAACGGAGCCAAGGCATATCGAATGTTTTGATAATAGTAATATGCAAGGCAGCAATCCTGTTGCGGCCTGCGTAGTTTTTAAAAATGGGAAACCTTCCAAAAAAGAATACCGGCATTATAATATTAAAACGGTCGAGGGCCCCGATGATTTTGCCTCCATGGAAGAAGTTGTTTTTCGACGTTACAAACGATTGATAGAAGAAGCGGCTCCTTTACCGCAACTTGTAGTGATCGACGGTGGTAAGGGTCAATTGTCATCCGCATTAAAAAGTTTGGACGTCTTGGGTTTAAGAGGTAAAATTGCAATTATTGGAATTGCAAAACGGTTAGAGGAAATCTATTTCCCGGAAGATCCTATACCCTTGTATTTGGACAAAAAATCGGAGAGTCTTAAAATCGTTCAACAACTAAGAAATGAAGCCCACCGATTTGGTATTACCTTCCATAGGAACAAACGAAGCAAAGCGGCCATAAATTCCGAACTGGTACAGATCGATGGAATCGGCGAAAAAACCGCACAAGAACTTTTAAAGCGGTTTAAGTCGGTGAAAAGAATCAAAGGCGCCACTATCGAAGACTTGACACCCGTGGTGGGTATGTCCAAGGCAAAAAAAATTTATGAAACATTTCACCGATAACACCGACCCATAAGCAATGCGAACCATTTACTTTCTCATATTCGTCTTAAACTGTTCCTTGTTTGCCATGGGACAGAACGAGGCAGACAATGAGCGTTTAAAAGTAGGAGTGGTGCTGAGTGGTGGTGGTGCGAAAGGCATGGCGCATATAGGGGTGCTCAAAGTGATAGAGGAAGCTGGGGTAAAAATAGACTACATAGGAGGTACTAGTATGGGCGCAATTGTCGGGGCACTCTATGCGGCCGGCTATTCGGCAACCGAGCTCGACTCTATTTTCAGATATATTGATTTTAGTAGGCTAATTCAGGACAACTTACCGCGAAGTGCCAAAACGTTTTATGAAAAAGAAGATTCTGAACGGTACGCACTTACGCTGCCTTTTGATAAATACAAGGTAAGTATACCCCAAGCATTTTCCGGAGGGCAGAATGTATACAACGAACTGGTGCGTTTGTTATATCATGTAAAAGATGTAGAAGACTTTAGGCAGTTACCGATTCCTTTTATTTGTGTTGCAACCAATGTAGAAACGGGGAAAGAAGTGCTTTTGAACAAAGGATACCTACCAGAGGTAGTGATGGCAAGTGCGGCCTTACCTTCCCTGTTTGAGCCGGCCACTATCAACGGAAAAACCCTAATTGATGGAGGCATCGTAAATAACTATCCTATAAACGAGGTGAAGGCCATGGGGGCCGACGTAGTAATTGGATCTGATGTACAGCACGGACTGGCAAACAAAGACCAACTTTCTTCTGCGACAGAGATTTTGCAACAAGTGAACAACTATCGAACGGTAGCTGCCATGGAAGAAAAATCGGGACAGACCGATATCTATATCAAACCCGATATCAGTGCATACTCCTTGATCGATTTCCAGGCCTTTGATGACATAAAAAAGGAAGGGGAGGCGGCCGCATTCGAACAAATCGGCGAACTCCAAAAATTATCGCGTTACCAAAATATTGACAGGGAAACAGTACGAACCGTAGCTACAAAAGATACCTTGATCGTTAACCGTTTGATCATCAATGGCGATGTTTCGAATTTTTCCCGGGGGTATGTCAAAGGTAAATTGCGCTTTGAACTGGGAAAGAAGATAACGTTCGAACGTTTACAACAAGGAATCAGTAATTTATCGGCAACGGGCAACTTTAGGACAATACGTTACAAGCTCATTAACAATGGTATCGGAGAAGACCTTGTCTTAAGTTTGAATGAAACAAAACAGAAAACATTTTTGCGCTTGGCGGCCCACTATGACGAATTATACACCAGTGCCGCACTCGTTAATCTTACTAGAAAGAATTTTCTAATGCGCGATGATGTCTCCTCGTTCGATTTTATTTTAGGCGATAACTTACGGTATAACTTCGAATACTATGTAGACAAAGGTTCTTATTGGAGCTTTGGAGTGAATTCTAGATTGAACGATTTTGAACGTGAGATCGATTTTGGGTTGATCAGGGGCAATTTTGAAATACCGCCAGGGCTTAATGTAAATAGTATCAATCTTTCCGTTACAGATATTACCAATCAAGCCTACGTGCAGACCGTATTGCGGGAAGAATTTGCCTTTACCCTGGGCGCTGAGCATAAATTCCTAAAGTATAGTACTCGTACACTTGGTGAGCTCACAGACGAAGATACTACCAACACCTTGCGGGTAGAAGATGGGCGCACTCTTTTTGAGAATAGTAACTTCTACAGTGCTTTCGGGCAATTAAAACTCGACACCTATGATAATCGTTATTTCCCTTCCAAAGGGATATATTTTAACGGGGACTTTCACTTCTACATCCTCTCATCCGATTTTAACGAAAATTTCAAGGAGTTCTCCGTAACCAAACTAAGGGGAGGCACGGCATTTCCGATAGTTAAGAATTTGTCACTGAACATTGAAGCCGAAGGAGGGTTTAAACTAGGGACCTCGAACGTTACTTCCTTTGACTTTGTGCTCGGTGGTTTTGGCACCGATTTGATCAATAACTTCGTCCCGTTTTTAGGGTACGATTTTCTTAGCCTTCCCGGTAATAGCTATGTAAAAGCCTATTCGAGGATCGATTACGAATTTGCCCGTAAAAACCACTTGTTGTTTTCGGCGAACTATGCCAATGTCGATGATGATCTTTTTAGAACGGGCGATTGGTTTACCAGCCCAAATTTCTCAGGTTATGGTATAGGATATGGTTGGGAGTCTTTTATAGGTCCGGTGCAAGTAATTTATGCTTGGAGCCCGGAAGGCGATAGTGATAATCTTTTTTTTAGTATTGGCTATTGGTTTTGAGATTCTTAACCTTTAAAACCCATTCTTTTTTCAGATATTTGCAGTTAAGATGCTACAGCTAAGAATTGATATTACGGCCCATCTAAGGGCAATGTGGTAATTAACGCACCTCTTTATTCCCAGGCAAGACGGGAATGCGTTAAAATACATCACTTCCTCTAAGAGGTGCCAAACAATTTTCAAAGCAATTCATAAAAAATAGATTATGTCAACATTCGATAAAACCTCGTTACAATTACCTGTAGAAAATCTTGAAGCAGAAGATTTTCTTCCCCTGTTGGGAACTGACTATATAGAACTATATGTGGGCAACGCCAAACAGGCCGCGCACTATTACATGGCCGCATGGGGATTTCAGCCCTTGGCCTATGCCGGTTTGGAAACCGGGCTGAAAGACAAGGTTTCCTACGTGCTGCAACAGGATAAGATACGCATCGTACTTACATCACCTTTAAAATCAGGGGGTGACATTAATAGGCACATCGATCAACACGGAGATGGGGTGAAGGCAATCGCGCTTTGGGTAGATGATGCCACAAAAAGCTACCAAGAAACGACACAACGCGGTGCTGAAAGCTATTTTGAACCCAAAACCGTCTCGGATTCTGATGGCGAAATGGTACTTTCAGGAATACATACCTACGGGGAGACCGTTCATATTTTTGTAGAACGCTCTAACTACCAGGGTATTTTTATGCCGGGATATCAAAAATGGGATCCATTTTACAAGCCTGAAGATGTTGGCTTGAAGTATGTAGATCATATGGTGGGCAATGTTGGATGGAACGAAATGAACAAATGGTGCGAGTTTTATGCCAAGGTAATGGGCTTTGCCCAATTGGTGTCTTTTGATGACAAGGATATCTCAACGGAGTATACGGCCTTGATGAGTAAGGTGATGAGCAATGGAAACGGACGGATCAAGTTTCCGATCAATGAGCCTGCCGATGGGCGTAAAAAATCGCAGATAGAGGAATATATCGACTTCTACAATGGGGCCGGGGTGCAACATATGGCCTTGGCAACAGACAATATAATCGAAACGGTCAGTGCCCTCAAGAATAGAGGAATCGAGTTCTTGACCGTCCCGGCTACCTATTATGAGGAAGTGCTTGATCGTGTAGGAGAAATCGATGAAGATTTACAACCACTGAGCGAATTAGGAATCTTAATAGATCGCGATGATGAAGGGTATTTGTTACAAATATTTACCAAACCCATTTTGGATAGGCCCACTATGTTCATAGAAATCATACAAAGAAAGGGTGCCAAATCGTTCGGAAAAGGAAACTTTAAAGCCCTCTTTGAATCTATCGAGCGCGAACAGGAATCACGGGGTACCTTGTAGTACAACCGGACACACCGACACCTTTTCCCGAGTGATTTTATGCGGTCTCTAATTGGGCACTAACCCCTGATACCGGCTGAAACAAACCGGCAGTTTCCCAAAAAACTCTTAATATGAATGTGTAAACAAGGCACAACTATAAATAACTGTTAAGAGAATAGTTAAAGTACGTTAAAAGGGTTTACCAAGTTAAGATCATGTAGTAAATTCGTTGTCATAAGGGGTGGTTCCCTTATAACTTTAAGTATTGGTTTTTCATAATTTAAAGTTTGGTTGGTTATTTAGGAAAAGCCCTGGCGGTTCAGTCAGGGCTTTTTTTCGTATCAGAAATTACTGTCGAAAAGGGTAATCCTAACTAAGTGCCAATTTTTTGCTTCAAAACGCAAAAAAACCGCTTCATAGGAAAATTAGGAACATTTACCGATGTCTCTCCCCTGTACAATACTTTGGAATAAAATTTGTTTTATTAACTGTACGTTAAAACACTTTTGCCGATTGATTTATTAATTTTAGCGACAATCAGACCAATCCAAAGATTTATAGCATGGGCTATGTTTCATGATGATAAGTATAAATGACCGTTTAAATAACTACAGATGAAAAAAATTTACGTTATCATTTTTTTATTGGTTAGTCAGGTAACATTGCCTCAAAACGGCGGTGATAGCAAGGAATCCGTTTTTAAACCCGGGGAATGGCTCAAGTTTAGAATGCACTATGGGGTGCTGAATGCCAGCTATGCTACCTTACATGTAAAATCTGATAAAATAAACAATGTCCCCGTGTATCATGTAGTAGGAAAAGGGAAAACCACGGGTTGGGCAAGTATCTTTTTTAAGGTAGATGACACCTACGAAAGTTATTTTGACAAGAAAGATGGCAAACCCTACAAGTTTATTCGCAAAATTAATGAAGGAGGCTATAAAAAAGATGTCGAAATAAACTTTGATCATAAGAAAGACAAGGCCGTCTTGAACGACAAGAAAAACAAGAAAGAATATGATTTTGATTTACAGGATGGTATTCAGGATTTAATCTCCGCGTTCTATTATTTGCGCAATAATTACGATCCGGATGATCTTGTGATTGGCGAGTCGGTAGATTTAAAAATGCTGTACGATGATGATGGTATTTTTAACTTTAAACTGAAGTATTTAGGAACACAAGTCCTAAAAACCAAGTTCGGTAAGGTAGAATGTTATAAATTTAGGCCTTTGGTACAGTCCGGGAGGGTTTTCAAAGAAAAAGAAAGCCTTTCTTTGTGGGTCTCCGCAGACGACAATCGAATTCCGATTCGAATCAAAGCAGACTTGGCCGTTGGGGCGATCAAGGCAGATTTGCACGCTTATAATGGACTGAAGCATCAGTTTAAAATTATAATGGATTAGCAATCAATGGATGAACAGGAGCTTATAGCATCTCAAATTGAAAAACTAAAAGAAAAGTATAAAGATTCGGGCCAAGACCTTAATTCATATTTAGACGGCCTCCTATATCAACGTTATCTCACTTACTGGGACTATATACACTTAGATACTTTGCTAAGTCTTCAAGTTCCCCGCACCTATTTTCCCGACGAGGAAATCTTCATCATGTACCACCAGATAACCGAGTTGTATTTTAAACTCATTTTGCACGAGCAAAAGCAAATCGTGGATCATACTTCCCAACAACTTGATTTTTTAATAGAGAAAATACGAAGGATCAATAGTTACTATGAAGCACTAATTTCCTCCTTTAGTATAATGATAAAAGGGATGGAACGCGAGCAGTTTCTCCAGTACCGTATGGCCCTCTTGCCGGCGAGTGGTTTTCAGTCTGCCCAGTACCGAATGATCGAGATTTATTCCACGCCCTTGGAGAATCTGGTACACCATACGGAACGCCAGTTGTTCGATGCCTCGAATGGTATCGAAGAACTATATGAGCACATTTATTGGAAGAAGGGCGCTACCGATTTGGCTACGGGCGAAAAGACATTGACCTTGAAGCAATTTGAGTACCGATACACTCCACGTTTGATACGCATTTCAAAACAAGTAGAAGGCCGCACGATCTATCATAAATTCTTACAATTACCCAAGGAAAAACAAGATAATAAAGCACTAATAAAGGCGTTAAAGACTCTAGACGTGAATGCAAATGTAAATTGGCCTTTAATGCATATGGGTTCGGCCCATCGTTATTTGGGCAAAGACAAACAGGAAATAGATGCGACCGGGGGCACGAATTGGAAAGAATATTTGCCTCCAAGTTTTCAAAAAGTCATTTTTTTTCCTGAACTATATTCAAAAGAAGAGTTAAATAATTGGGGGAAACAGTGGGTAGACCATATCTTTAATCCCGATAAAGCGAAAAGCAAGAATGAATAAATTATGGGGCATTGTCGTATTGTTAATGGCTGTTACGGCTTGTAAAAACGACAGAACTACGGAACCCTCGAAAGAAATTACCGAGGTAAAACAGGTAGTTGAGAAGGTAATCACAAAACAATTTGGTTTCAACTTTGATAACTTCAAGGTAAAGGTCGATACGGTGAAGTGGGGCGATAGTTTTGGAGAGCTCATGCTTTCCCATAAGGTAGATTACCCTAAAATTGCCCAGGTATCGCAAGAATACAAGGACACCTTTGACGTTCGCAAAATTCGCGTAGGGAAACCCTATTTAATATTACAATCAAAAGATACTTCCGAAACGGCCCAAGTGTTCATCTATCAAAACGATCCGATCAACTATACCGTTGTGGACTTTCGCGACGAGGTAGTCGCCTACAAGGAAAAGAAAGAGGTGAAATATGTGGAGCGAGAAGCTTCCGGAGTTATCGAAACATCCCTTTCCGAAGCCATTTTGGCACAGGGCATCGATTACAATGTAACCAATAACCTCTCTGAAGTATATGCATGGACAGTAGATTTCTTCAAACTTCAAAAAGGCGATAAGTTTAAGGTGATTTATAAGGAAAAATATATCAATGATTCTATTTACGCCGGGGCCGAGCCTATAGAAGCAGCTTATTTTGAACACAACGGCAGACCTATTTATGCGTTTGCGTATGAAAATGACTCCTTAAAAAGCATTGTGGACTATTTTGATGAAGAGGCGAACAACCTACGCAGGACATTTTTAAGAGCTCCTTTGAAATTTGGCAGAATGTCTTCCAGATATAATTTAAAAAGGAGAATACGGTATTACGGTAATAAGATACGGCCACACAGAGGAACGGATTACGCTGCCCCCGTAGGAACGCCCATTCTGGCAACGGCAGACGGTACCGTCACCGAATCAACTAGAAGAGGGGGCAACGGTAAATATGTGAAGATTCGCCATAACGGCACCTATTCTACCCAGTACCTCCATATGAAAAAGCAAAAAGTAAAGCGAGGGGAGTTTGTGCGACAGGGTGATGTGATCGGGTGGATCGGCATGACCGGGAATACCAGCGGTCCGCATGTTTGTTATCGTTTTTGGAGAAATGGCCGACAAGTGGATCCCCTTAAGGAGGAATTGCCGAAAGCGGAACCCTTGGCCGAAACCTTGCAACCGGCGTACTTCGCGTATATTGAACCAATTCGGGCGCAGTTAGACTGTATGGTCTATCCCGATTTGCCCGAAGAAGCGGAAGAACTTCTTACGCTGAATCAATAACACAGCCCATTACCATTTTGTTAAGTGTTCCCGATTTATTGGGATAATGGTTACTTTTGCCGCTGCGTTACGCGAAAAAAGTACACAGACCACAATCTTTAAAATCATCACATGGCACTTCAGAATACCGATCCTACAAACACCCCCAGTTGGAAAAAGCTTCAACAACAGTTCGAAGCTTCTAAGAACCAGCATTTAAAAGAGCTTTTTGAAGAAGATCCGGATAGGGCGGAGAAACTGAATATACAGTGGGAGGATTTCCTTGTCGACTTTTCCAAGAATAAGATCACTGAAGAAACTTTAGGATTATTACTGCAACTGGCCGACGAGGTGCATTTAAAAGATGCCATCAAAAAATATTTTGAAGGGGACACCATTAACCAGACGGAAGGACGTGCGGTATTGCATACGGCATTGCGCGCCAAAGAAGACGATACCGTTTTGGTCGATGGGGTGAATGTGGTGCCCGAAGTGTATCAAGTGAAAGAACACATTAAGGAATTTACCAATGCGGTGATTTCCGGAGCTAAAAAAGGTTTTACGGGAAAAGCGTTTACCGATGTGGTGAACATTGGGATCGGAGGGTCAGATTTAGGCCCGGCCATGGTAACCGAAGCATTGAAATTCTACAAAAATCATTTGAACGTTCATTTCGTCAGCAATGTCGATGGGGATCACGTCCATGAAGTGCTAAGAGGGTTAAATGCGGAGACGACCCTTTTCGTGGTTGTTTCCAAAACCTTTACGACCCAAGAGACTTTGAGCAATGCCACAACCATTAAAAAATGGTTTTTACAGTATGGCACCCAGGCCGATATCGCGGCACATTTTGCTGCGGTTTCTACCAATACGGAAAAGATAGCTGAATTCGGAATTTCAGAATCCAATGTCTTTCCTATGTGGGACTGGGTAGGGGGTCGCTTCTCTTTATGGAGTGCAGTAGGCCTTTCGATAGCCTTGGCAGTAGGTTATGACCATTTTGATGCCTTGTTGAAGGGTGCGAATGCAATGGACGAACATTTTAAAACGTCTGATTTTGATCATAATATCCCCGTTGTATTGGCCATGTTGAGCATTTGGTACAACAATTTTTACAAAGCCGAAACGGAGGCAATTATTCCGTACACCCAATACTTAAGCAGGTTTTCCGCCTATCTGCAACAAGGTATTATGGAAAGCAATGGGAAAAGTGTCTCTCGAGACGGTACCCGTGTTGGGTATGAGACCGGAACCATTATTTGGGGAGAACCGGGAACCAATTCACAACATGCCTTTTTTCAACTCATACATCAGGGAACAAAATTGATTCCAGCAGATTTTATCGGTTTTAAAAAATCCCTTTACGGGGAAACGGATCATCATGATAAGTTAATGGCGAACTTTTTTGCCCAGACCGAGGCATTAATGAATGGTAAAACTGCCGACCAGGTGCGCAGCGAGCTATCATCAAGAAAAATGCCAGAGGTGGAAATGGAAAAATTGGTGCCCTTTAAGGTGTTTGAAGGAAACAAGCCCACTAATACCATTTTAATCGAGCAACTTACCCCAAAAAGTCTCGGTGCTTTGATAGCACTTTATGAACATAAGATTTTTGTTCAGGGCGTGGTTTGGAATATCTTTAGCTACGATCAATGGGGTGTCGAATTGGGCAAACAGCTTGCAGGGAATACCTTACAAGACATTCAGGGCTCTGAAATTGGTGATCATGACGGCTCCACATTGCATTTATTGCAAGCTTTTAAGAATTAACATATTGGTTTTATAATTCTTAACAACCTCTAATAACTTCCTGTTTTCCAGCGTTCACCGGTGCCAAATTTATGTTAAATTTGCGCGAGCTAATTTAACATTGGCTTAATGTAAAAGGACGAAAAATACCGCACTTTTGCGCAAATTAAGCAAACAAAAAACACGAGAACATGAAACAGAAGTATTTTGCACTGGTAGCGTTTTTTATGACCGCCATTGCTTTTTCGCAGGGTACCATCACAGGATCGGTAACCGACGGTGAACTGGGAGGACCACTTCCAGGGGCCAGTATTATGGTCGAAGGAACTACCAATGGGGTTTCGACCGATTTTGATGGTAATTTTACCATTGATGTAGTAGAAGAAAGCGGAGTTTTAGTGGTATCCTACATAGGTTTTACTACTAAAAAGGTACCGTATTCTTCTTATGGGAATATAGGGGCGATCAATCTTGACCCCGATGCCCAGGAACTAGAAGGTGTGATTGTAACAGGGGTACAAGATATCGCCAAGGATCGTAAAACGCCGGTAGCGGTTTCTACGATTAAAGCTGCTGAAATTCAATCAAAACTGGGGTCTCAGGAATTCCCTGAAATCCTCAATACCACTCCTTCTATCTATGCTACTAAAACAGGTGGTGGATTTGGAGACGCACGTATCAATATTCGTGGTTTTGACACGAATAATTCCGCAGTAATGATCAACGGTGTACCTGTGAACGATATGGAAAATGGTCGTGTTTTCTGGAGTAACTGGGCCGGGCTTGCAGATGTAACTTCTGCCATTCAGGTTCAAAGGGGTCTTGGATCATCCAAATTGGCAATTTCCTCTGTGGGAGGTACCATTAACGTCGTAACTAAAACCTCACAAAATGCCCAAGGAGGTGTTTTAGGAGCCACCGTAGGGAACGACGGGTATGTTAAAACGCTGGCATCGTACTCAACAGGATTGTTGGAAAACGGATTTTCCGCTTCACTTTTTTTAAGTAGAACCGGGGGGAACATGTATGCGGATGGAACCAACTTTGAAGGATACAATTTTTTCTTAGGGCTTGGTTATACGACTGACAAGCATAGCTTGGAGTTCATGGTCACTGGAGCACCGCAATGGCACCATCAAAGAAGTTTTGCGCCCTCTATCGCCGATTACATCGAATATGGTGATGGTGATGGTGAACCCAACAGAAGGTACAATGGTGATTGGGGATTCCGTGACGGGGAAGAATTCAACTTTAGAAGAAACTTTTACCACAAGCCAGTGATTAGTTTAAACTGGGAATGGGAAGTTGGTGATAAGAGCACCTTGCAAACTTCTGCCTATGCGTCCTTTGGTCGTGGTGGTGGAACAGGAGAAATTGGTGAAATTGGAGGCCGGCGTCAGTTTGCTTTGCCAAGAGATGCCAACGGGCTTGTACGTGTAGATGATATCGTTGCTTTTAACAGCGGGCAAACCGTAGCGGACTTCAATAACGGAAATCCAAGGGAACAAATTGACGGTTTGTTCGTAAACAATAGCGATAGAAACCCGAACGAAGAAAATACCAACGGTATTTCTAGAAGAGCTTCAGTGAACTCCCATAACTGGTTTGGTTTGTTGGCAAACCTGAACAATCGTATCAGCGACAAACTTACGATTGATTTTGGGGTAGATTTAAGAAGATATAAAGGATTCCATTACCGAAGGGTTAATGACCGTTTGGGAGGGGATGTGTATCAGCAAACAGATGATGCGAACAATCCTCTAGGTGAAGGTGCTTCGAATCTATTTTTTGAAACATACGATGCCAACCAGCCTTGGTGGGTATTTGGTAACATCGATGACGAAGAGAAAATCGATTACTACAATATCGGTTATGTAAACTGGTTGGGCGTCTTTGGTCAGGTAGAGTATAACTTTACCGAAAATATTACCGGTTTCGTTCAAGGAGCCTTGTCGAATCAAGGATTCTCGCGTGAAGAGCTTTTTGGCGAAACACCTCCTGCACAGACCGACTATGAGAACATCCTAGGAGGGAACATCAAAGGGGGACTTAACTGGAACATTGATGAGCACCACAATCTGTTTGCCAATGGTGGTTTCTACTCAAAGCAGCCTTTGTTCGATGCAGTATTCTTAAACTTTAGTAATACGGTTAACCCAAACCTTACGAATGAGAAAGTTGTAGGTGTTGAATTGGGTTATGGGTACCGAAGTGCTAAACTTAGGGCGAATGTGAACTTATACCGTACTAGTTGGAAAGACCGGTTCGAGTCTGTAGGTGCTACCTTTAACGCGGGTGAACCGGATGAAATTAGAGGAAACGCCAACCTTTTGGGCATTACGCAAGTACACTCAGGGCTTGAAATCGATGCACAATTCCGCGCAACGAATCAATTAAGATTTAACGGAATGATCTCCATCGGAAACTGGGAATACCAAGACAATGTAACGGCTACCTTCTTTGATAACGATCAGGCACCGATTATTGTAGATGGGGTAGAGCAAACCGAAACCTTGGAGCTAGATGGGGTTAAAGTAGGTGATGCTGCTCAATTCACGGCTTTTATAGGAGTAGATTATAGCATTATCGAAAACCTTAGTGTAGATTTAGGATATCGATATGCCGACAATCTGTATGCAGATTTTGATGCAACCGATGTTGGCCCTGATGGCGCCTTGAAATTGCCTTCTTTTGGTTTGGCCGATGCCGGGATTGCCTATAGTTTGCCTTTTGGAGACAAGTTATTGAGTCTACGTCTAAATGTGAACAACTTGTTCGATACGACCTATATCGCAGAATCGGATACCAACCGTTTCGTAGAGGCAGGTGATGAAACCTATGATGGTATCAATGTAAGCAACCGGGTGTTTTTCGGATTCGGAAGAACTTGGAACGTAAGCGCTCGATTTAACTTCTAAGAGTGGCCTTAAAATAATTAAAACCCTGACCATAGCGTCAGGGTTTTTTTATGCCCAAAAATCAGTACATTTAAAACGTAAAACAATCATTATGTACGAGACTATTCAAACACTGCATTCCTATTTGGCCTATATTGTGTTGGCCTTGTTATTCTTAGCCGTTGCCAACGCTTTGATCGGCTGGATGGGCAATAAAATTTTCAACCTTTCCAAAGACTATCGACTAAGCCTATTTACCTTGATTTTGTCCCATATTCAACTGGTGGTAGGGCTTATTTTGTTCTTTGTATCGGCCAACGGGTTCAAGGCGATACAAACCTTGGGTATGGGTGGTTTAAACGCACCTTCTCGATTATTGGCCGTTGAGCATCCGTTTATCAATATTGTTGCAATTGTGTTGATTACCATCGGTTGGTCGCGCCATAAAAAGTTTATGGAAGGAAAAAAGAAATTCAAAAGCATCGCGATTTTTTATGGGTTGGGCCTCTTGTGCATTCTGAGTCGCATTCCTTGGGGGCAGTGGTTCAATTAGAACACCCGTTTGAAAAATTTCTTCGAAGGCGGAAATCTAAAGAAGGCTGAAATCTCAATAAGGTGCAAATCCTCGGACTTCCACCTACCATAAATGCTAAAACCAATTCAATATGAATAAAATACTCTTTTTTACGGTCGTTCTTTTTTCGTCCTGTATGTCAGGACAAAAGTCACTCTTTAATGGCGAAGACCTTTCCGGTTGGGTCGTATATGGTACCGAACTGTGGTACGTAGAAGATGGGTTATTGGTATGTGAGAGTGGTCCCGACGAACAATATGGGTATTTGGGAACCGAAAAACACTACAAAAACTTTGAATTGACGTTGGAGTTCAAACAAGAAGCCGATGGCAATAGCGGTGTTTTTATTCGTTCCACGGTAGAAGGGACCAAGGTAAGCGGATGGCAAGTAGAAGTGGCGCCGCCAGGACATGATACGGGCGGGGTGTATGAATCGTATGGTCGTGGTTGGTTGATCAAACCGGCACCTGAAAAAGACAAAGCCCTAAAAAAGGGGGAATGGAACCAGCTGAAAATCAGGGTAGAGGGCGCAACAATCACTTCCTGGCTCAATGGTACCGAAATGATTACCCTGACGGACGAAAAAATTGGTGCCGGTGAAGGCGGTATCGCCCTACAAATCCACGATGGTGGCGGTATTAAAGTAAAGTGGCGCAATATTCAGATTACGGAGTTGTAGTTTAATGCTAGTACTTGGTTTCTAATTTTTGATATGGACCGGTTTTTTGTTTTGGTACTGCTTTTTTGATCAAGTAGAGATAAACAGGAAAATGATCACTATACCCGCCCGTATAGCTGCCGCCCGCATAGGTGCGAAACGGATACCCCTTGTACCTGCCTTTTTTGGTGATAAGATAAGGCGCATCGTACACCGCCGCTTTCCAGAATTTGTAGGTGCCCTCTTTCGGTTTGATAAGGCTGCTGGTAAGAAAGATTTGATCAAATAAATTCCACTGATCTCGGTAGGCCAACGAACCAATTCCTTTTCTAAAAAGCTGTTCCATGGGGTTGAACAAGTCTCCTTCTTCCAAACCTTCTTTTTTCCGCTTGGTCTGCAGTACTTTTTTAAGGCTATCATTGGTAGGGTCGTCATTTAAATCGCCCATACTAATGATTTTTGCCGTAGCATTGCGCCTTTGTATCGAATCGATGATACGTTTGTTTAACTCGGCCGCTGCCATACGATTGGGCCTACTTCGCGCCTCACCGCCACTTCTAGAGGGCCAATGATTCACAATAAAGTATATTTCTTCATTGTCTAGCAAGCCACTAACCACCAATTGGTCTCGCGTATAGTTCCTTATTCCCGGTTCGTCGAACAACAACAGGCGATGGCTCGCCCAGGAAACGGGTAAAAACACCCCCTTTTTGTACAACAAGGCCACATCGATTCCCCGTTCATCCGGAGAATCATAGTGAATAATACCATAGTCTTTTTGGGCGAGATTCGGATGGTGCACAAGATCTTCGATTACCTGTAAGTTCTCCACTTCGCAAATACCGATAACATCTGGTGAGCTTCCGGTAGCCATGCGTCCGATCTGAGAAAGTACCATTGAAATATTGGAAAGCTTTTGCTCATACCGTGCTTGTGTCCATTGATCTTTTCCCTTTGGGGTACGGTCATCGTCAAAGGTGAGCGAATCATTTTCGATGTCGAAAAGGTTTTCAACATTGTAAAAGGCGACCGTACGAATTTTATAGAGGGTCTGTCCATGTACAAAGGAAGCCGAAAATAGTATTAGTAGGAAACAAAATAACGGAACTCTGATCATATGGGATTGGCTTTGATGTAATGATCTAGCAAGATAAATTTCTAGACTGCATGCATCCTGCAGTGGCGCCATTTATATTTGAATCGTTCAATATCAGAAAATGCGTTCACTTTTCACGATACTACTAATCATTTTAGGGTTGCCCAATATATTGGGGCAGCAGCGGTATTCGGTGAAAGGAAATGTACTTGACCAACATTCAAAGGAGCCTTTGTCCGGGGTCTCGATTACAATCGAAAGCACCGGTGCCTTCACAAAAACGGATGCATCCGGTGATTTTAAGATGAGTGACATGGAAAAAGGGCCGCATATCGTTTCGCTCATAAAGAACGACTACATTACACAACGAATTCCCATTGAAATTGGGGAGGAAGAAGTTCATTTAGGGTATATTTTCTTAGAGAAAGATATCGTTACCGAACAAACGGACAATCTTATTTCCCTGACCGAGGCGGAACTTTTTGATGATGCCATCAATACCAATACTACCGGTCTCTTGCAAGCTACCCGCGATGTTTTTTTGAATACCGCCGCCTTTGATTTTGGTCAGGCCTTTTTTCGGGTCCGTGGATATGATTCCCAGCATGCCGTTGTTCTGATCAATGGGATTCCCATGAACCAACTGGTAGATGGGCGCCCGCAGTGGAACCACTGGGGTGGGTTGAACGATGTAACACGCAACCAGCAGTTTTCAAGTGCACTGGGCACTTCAATTTATAGTTTTGGAGGAATTTTGGGTACTACCAATATAGATACACGGCCCTCAAAACTTCGAGCGGGCGCAAGGTTTTCATCTTCTGCATCCAATCGTACCTATGCAGGTAGGTTAATGGCCACCTATACTTCCAAACAGAACGATTCCGGGATTTCCTATAGCTTTTCAGGATCTCGCAGGTGGGCGAACCAAGGCTATATCGAAGGTACTTTGTATGATGCTTTTTCCTTCTTTATGGGGTTGGAATACAAGGTTAATACAAAGAATAGTCTTAACCTGACCGGCATCTTTGCTTCCAATAGAAGGGGAAGGTCCTCGGCGATTACACAAGAGGTGTACGAACTTGCAGGAAATCGGTACAATCCTTATTGGGGAGAACAAGAGGGCCAAATACGCAATGCCAGAGAACGAACAATTGCCGAACCTATTCTATTGCTACATCATTTTTTCGAAGCGGAGCGATTTAGCCTCACTACCGCTGCCTCCTATCAGTTTGGAACCAGTACAAGAAGTCGGTTAGGTTACTACAATGCACCGAATCCAGATCCTACCTACTACCGATATCTACCCAGTTTTTATATCAATAGTCCCATTGGCGCGAATTTTGAAAGCGCCCGACAGACCGAGCAGGGTTTTTTGACCGACCCACAACTAAACTGGGAACGATTGTATCAAGCAAACGAACAGGGCCCCGCAAGTTATCTTTTGTACGACGATCGGGTCGATAACAAACAGTTGACCCTGAACACAGTAGGGAATTGGATGATCGGTACGCGTTTCCAAGCGACTGCCGGACTAACCTACAAACAACTGGTTTCGGATAACTATGCACAGATAAACGACCTTTTGGGCGCTTCTTTTCATACGGATAGCGACCCGTTTTCAAATACGGCCAATGATTTGAAAAATACGGCTCCAAAAATGCAGAACGATGTTTTTAACTACCACTACCAAATGAATGTAGCAAACTATGAGGGGTTTGCACAGTTGGAATATCGTAGAAACAAATGGAGCGCCTTTCTAAGCGGCATGGGGTCTTCAAAAGAATACCAACGGGAAGGGTTTTTTCAAAATGAACGGTTCGCAGCGAACTCCTTGGGAAAAAGTGAGATCATCAAATTTACAAACCTTGGCATAAAGGGAGGGTTGGAGTACAAACTTACCGGAAGGCATTGGGTGTCGGGGAACGCGGCCCAGATCAATAGGGCCCCACTTGTTCAAAATAGTTTTGTAAATCCGCGGGAAGCAAACCTAATAGTTCCAAATTTACAAGAAGAGCGTATTTCAAGTGTTGATCTTAATTACTATATACGGCTTCCTAAAGTTATAGGGCGCCTGAGCGCTTTCCATACCCGTTTTCAGAATAGTACCGATGTAAATTTCTTTTTTGTGGATGCAGGTGTGGGGTCCGATTTTGTGCAGGAGGCACTTACGAATTTGGATAAGTTGCACATGGGAATCGAGATGGGTTTGGAATACAAACTGTCCTCCGCCGTAAAGTTAACGGCGGTAGCGGCGGTAGGTGAATATGTCTATGCAAGCAATCCCGAAGTTGCCATAAACTTTGATACCTCGGGAGACCCAGAAGACGTGATCGATACCAAAGGGAAGGTAAACTTGGGAACAACGCAACTAAAAGGGTACAAGCTAGGGCAAGGACCGCAACAGGCTTTTGCCGTTGGCGTCGAATATCGGGACCCGCGCTACTGGTGGATCAAAGCGACCACCAACTATCTTGGGAACAACTATGCCAATGTTTCCGCAATTACGCGAACACAGAGCTTTTATTTAAACCCGGATACCGGGCAGCCCTTTCCGGAAGCTACCCCAGAAAATGTACAGGCCCTTCTAAAACAGACGCCGCTAGACAAGATGTACCTTTTGAACTTGGTCGGAGGCAAATCATGGCTTAAAAAAGGAAAATACATCAGTGTGTTTGCAAGTATCAATAATGTGTTTGACACCGTGTTCCGAACCGGAGGGTATGAACAAAGTAGAAATGGCAATTTTGGACAACTGCGGCAAGATACCTTAAGCGGAATGCCCTCGTTTGCACCAAAATATTGGTACGGTTTCGGGCGAACCTTCTTTTTGAATGTCGCCTATAGTTTTTAAATCGATAATAGCGATTTAGTGATGAAGGCCATCGGAGATGTTGATTTGACGTTTGCCAGACAAATGTACTGTTAAACCAAGGGCCAAAAAATTGCAGGTTTCTATTGAACGCCTTTTGGGCTGGTGCTAAGGTGGTTAACATAAAGTTGAAACACCCTAAAAATGAGAAGAATTACATATATACTCCTGGGAATACTAGTAATGGGCTGTGTGAAAGATCGCGATTTCGAGACGGCCACATTCAAGTGCTCCGATATTACGGTGAACGCAAGCTACCAACAGCTAAGATCCTTGTACAAAGGGGAAACTATCCAAATTCAAGAAGATTGGACAATTGAAGGGTACGTAATCTCTTCCGATCAAACAGGGAACTTCTTCGGTGCGCTTTATTTTCAGGACAAGCCCTCGGAACCGACCGAAGGCTTCCAGATGGCCTTAGACCTTCGAGACATTCATCTGTTTTATCCGGTGGGGAGTAAAATAGCCATACGGTTAAAGGGCCTATATCTGGGAAAAACAAACGATGTTTTTAAAATAGGAGGTGTTTTTACCTCCTTCGGAAATACCACGGTGGGGAGGTTGCCCGCTACAGTGGTACCGAAGCATATTGCAATCCTGTGTGATGGAAAAACCATCATAACACCACAATTGGTCACACTCACCGAACTAACACCTAGTTTAACCAACACGTTAGTGCAAATACCCGCTGTTGAGATTGCCTTGGATGAAATAGGAGCGTCATTCGCGATTCCTGAAGAAGAAACAAAAAGGAGCTTAGTCGATTGCCTAGATAACGAACTCACGTTATTGAATAGTGGTTATTCGGATTTTCAAGAGGAGCCCCTTCCTTCAAAGAACGGTAGTGTTACCGGGATATTACTACGAGAGAATACGCGCTATAGTATTGCAATTAGGAGTTTGGATGATATGGATTTTACCCAGGAACGTTGTGCTGAATTCGTAGATGAGTTTTCTTCGGATCAGGTCTTTATTTCCGAATTGGCAGATCCCGATAACAATAGCAAAGCGCGCTTTGTAGAACTCTACAACGCAGCTTCAGAATCAATAAGCTTAAAAGGGTGGGTCCTTCGGCGTTACACAAACGCAAATACCGAAGTAAGTTCTACAGTAGATTTGTCAGAATTTGTAATTGAACCCAAAGCGACGCTGGTCATTTCCCCAAATAAGGCCGAATTTGAAGCAGTATATGGGTTTGCACCCGATCTTGAAGTAGGAACGAACAGTCCGGCCGATTCAAACGGTGATGATACACTTGAGTTGGTAGACCCCTTCGACACGGTCGTAGATATTTTTGGGGTGATAGGGGAAGACGGCTCCGGTACGGACCATGAATTTGAAGATGGGCGTGCGTTTCGGAAAAGCTCCGTCCTAAGAGGGAGTGCCGTCTACACCCCTGCGGAGTGGATTGTTTTCAACGATACGGGAGCGGCAGGCACCATTGATCAACCCCAAAATGCCCCGAACGATTTTACGCCCGGGACACGGGATTAAACAAATTTAACTGGCCCCATTGTCAACACGGGCTTCGATGACCGCTTCTACAGCATTAGGGATGTTTTCAAATAAATCATAACCAGTGAGATTTTCGATGGCATTGACCGATGTGGTAAAGGAACGCCAATCGGTACTAATATTTTGATCATTGGGAACATTAATGGCAATAACCCTTGTAGACGTGGTTACCCTGGAAATATCGTTCGATCCGTTTGGAAGTATCAATGCGACTTTCCAAAAAGAATCTGGCACGGTAATATTGCCATTATCGATCGTGCTTGCAAAGCCGTTTCTTCCGGTACCACCACTCCCGGCAACTCCGGTTACGATATGTATTTCAAAACCTTGATCGGTAAGCTAGCGAAGGTAATTTTCAAAACTGGCCCAGGAACGTTGGTTATTATCGGGCGATTGTGGTGCAATATTGGTCATAAAATAGGTATTGGCGTTGTCTTCACTGCTACCGTTCCTATCAGCGGAAGGGCACAAATGACCGCGATCAAAACCAGAGTTGGTATAGTCGCTACTAGTGGCTCTAAAAAATGAACTGGGCAAGGAAGTATCTTGTCTAAAACAATTGCAACGAGCGGTGTTTCCGGTCCATGCACTACTCAAATGCCAACTGGCCCAATTTGCGGTACCACGATTATTGTTGTAAGAAACGGTATAGTCATCTTTTGCCAAAAAATAGTTGGTAGCACTAGACCCGGCATTCGAAGGATTCCCAAAGGTGAGATTACTATCGCGGGCGGGGTTGGAGCCGCCGCCCGAGGTAGCGGTTGTAAATTCAACATTGTCGATATTCAATCGGTTACCACCACCACCGGTTTTATAGATTCCATACCGAGCTGCCCTGGTATCATTGATAGTGAAGGTTACCGTATTTAGCGCCGTAGAGGAGGTATTTACGGTGTTCCCGGCAAAAAGCCAAGAACCGCCATTGTCATAGGAGACGATCAATCGCCACTGTGAGCTGCCATCGCTCCCATATTTGGCATGGCGCACGCGAATAAGTTCAACGCCATTATCCATATTGAAGTTCATAATGGCGTAACCCGTATTGCGGATACGGGCCGAACGCGCACCAAATTTCCGGTCGTTGGAAAGTGACCCGATAAGGGCATCGTTCAGGAACCAACTTCCCGAAGAACTAAGGGTCACGTTCGCTCCGGCGTAACTGCCTTTGGTGGCAGATTCAAAACCTTCGGTAAAACCAGACGATCGTTCTGTGCCAAAAGTGTGTTTATGGGGCCCTTGATTGTCCTGAAAAAAGGTAGGAATGTCAAGTTCCCCCTGAATGGTCAAATAATTGTCTTGGGGTAATTCGCTTATTGCTTCGAAGGGAGTTTCATTTTCCGTTGAACAACCAACCAAAAGAAATAAAAGCATACTGAATACTACAATAGGTTTTAAGATTACTAATTTCATAAGGTGTATAATTTAGGGTGTGAATAATTAGTGACAAATGTAACTGTAGTCTTTTTCTTTCATATCATCATTTGGTTATTAAAAGACTAAACTTTATTACAATCGTAGCGGTTTTAGATTTTTGAACATAAAAAAATCCCTTCTTGCGATTAGAAAGGGACCTATTGAATGGATATCGGAAATGAAAAAGGCGACTCGGAAACGAGTCGCCTTTAAAGCGTATTTGTATAATATAGACTAGGCTAAATCAAAACGATCTAGATGCATCACCTTAGACCAAGCGGCCACAAAGTCGTTCACGAATTTTGCTTGTGAATCCGCACATCCGTAGACTTCTGCATACGAGCGTAGTTCAGAATTGGAACCAAAAATAAGATCTACTCGTGTACCAGTCCATTTCACGGCATTTGTTGCTCTATCGCGGCCTGCGAATACGGCATCATCTTCGGAGGTTGCTTCCCACTTGGTGCCTAAATCAAGAATATTTACAAAGAAATCATTTGAAAGCACCCCTCTGTTATCGGTAAAGACCCCATGTCTAGCGCTATCAAAATTAACATCGAGCACTCGCAGACCACCTACTAAGACGGTCATCTCCGGAGCGGTCAATGTCATCAACTGTGCTTTGTCTATCAATAATTCCTCGGCAGCAACGGCATAAGTACCTTTCATATAATTTCTGAATCCGTCGGCAACAGGTTCTAGTGCTTCGAAAGACTCTATATCGGTCTGCTCTTGTGAAGCATCGGTACGACCTGGGGTAAAAGGAACTTTCACGATATGCCCTCCATCTTTGGCGGCTTTTTCTACCGCGGCAGATCCTCCCAAAACAATTAGGTCGGCCATGGAAACTTGTTTATTTCCATCTTGTGCACTGTTGAACTCTTTTTGAATTCTTTCAAGGGTATCCAATACTTTTGCCAATTGCTCAGGGTTATTGGCCTCCCAATTTTTCTGGGGAGCCAGGCGTAAACGACCGCCATTGGCACCACCGCGCTTGTCGGAACCGCGATAGGTCGAAGCGGAGGCCCAAGCGGTACCTACCAATTCTGAGATACTCAATCCAGAAGCCAATATATTTGCTTTTAATGCCTCAACATCGGTATCGTTGATTACGTCATATGTTGCGGCAGGAATAGGGTCTTGCCAGATCAGCACTTCTTCTGGCACTTCCGGACCTAAATAACGGCTTACAGGACCCATATCACGATGCGTCAATTTAAACCATGCCTTGGCGTACGCATCTGCAAACTCGGTTGGGTTTTCAAGGAAGTGTCGTGAAATCTTTTCATAAGCGGGATCCATTCTTAGCGCCAAATCGGTGGTCAACATAAACGGGGCATGTTTAATGTCGGGGTTATGGGCATCGGGGAAGGTCCCTGCACCAGCACCACCGGTAGGTTTCCATTGATGGGCTCCTGCCGGACTTTTTGTTAATTCCCATTCGTAACCAAAAAGGTTTTCGAAGAATTTGTGACTCCATTTGGTAGGGGTATCGGTCCAAGCACCTTCCAAACCACTTGTAATAGTGTCTGCGCCCTTACCGGTACCAAAATTATTTTTCCACCCCATGCTCTGCATTTCAATAGAGGCTCCCGCGGGTTCTGCTTCTACATATTCAGCATCGCTGGCCGCCCCATGGGTCTTTCCAAAAGTGTGTCCTCCTGCGATAAGTGCTACCGTTTCATAATCGTTCATGGCCATACGGCCGAAAGTGTCACGTATATCATGTGCCGCCGCTACGGGATCTGGATTTCCTTCGGGCCCTTCAGGGTTGACATAGATCAATCCCATGTGTGCGGCCCCAAGTGGACGTTCTAACTCACGGTCTCCTTTGTAGCGATCCACACCTAACCATTCCGTCTCTTTTCCCCAATAAACATCTTCTTCCGGTTCCCAAACATCGGCGCGACCCCCAGCAAAACCGTACATCGGTAAGCCCATGGATTCATGCGCGCAATTTCCGGCCAGAATCAATAAATCTGCCCAGGATAGTTTTCTGCCATATTTTTGCTTTATAGGCCAAAGCAATAGGCGGGCCTTGTCTAAATTGGCATTGTCGGGCCAGCTATTCAAAGGAGCAAAACGCTGCATACCCGTACCGCCACCACCGCGACCGTCCGAAATACGATAGGTACCTGCTGCATGCCACGCCATTCGTATAAAAAACGGCCCGTAATGGCCATAATCCGCAGGCCACCAATCTTGAGAATCGGTCATTAAGGTATATAAGTCCTGTTTGACAGCAGCAAGATCCAACGATTTAAATTCCTCGGCATAATCAAAATCATCATCCATCGGGTCGGAAAGATTCGAATTCTGGCGAAGAATGCTTAAGTTCAATTGGTTGGGCCACCAATCGCGGTTTCTGGTACCACCACCGGCGGCGTGCTCTAGGCTTCCGTTCAAGAACGGACATTTGCCTACATCATTACTGTTATCCATAGTGAAATTTAATTTTAGGTGAGTATCTAATCGTAAATGTACCGAAATGTTATTTGAATCTTGGTATCGCCATCTTGATTTACGTTATTCCAATATTGAAAATATCTATGGCGCTGGTTCTGAATGAAAACTTGTTCGAACTAATTTTAATAACGGACTTTAAACCGGGGTTTTGTGAAGTAAAATATGAGAGGTCTTACAAGTTTTATTAACTTTGAGTATACCGTTCCACCACCCACCAATTTGAATCATCTTTGAGCAATACTGCTCTTTATTGTATGTAGCTTATGGAAAATACAGAAGCTTTTTTTGAAGAAGTACGAAAGGGAGCAATAGCGCCCGTTCAAAAAATACTGGACGAACAGCCAGCGTTCATAAATGCGATAGACCAGCGGGGGAGTACGCCTTTGATATTGGCGACCTACTACAATCATGTAGATCTTGCCATGATATTGATAGAACGGGGAGCGAATATCGATGCCAAAGACGGTTCTGGGAATACGGCGTTGATGGGGGTATGCTTTAAAGGCTTTGACGAAGCAGCGAAACGTCTTATTGAAAAAGGAGCTAGTGTGAACGAACGCAATGCCATGGGGGCCACTTGTCTTATCTATGCAGCCACTTTTAATCGCTTGGAGATTGCAAAATTGTTGATTGCCAATGGGGCCGATGCAACGGTAAAAGATGGTAGGGGCAACACGGCTATGGATCACGCGAAAATGCAAGGTGCTCCGGCCTTAATAGACCTTTTGGAGACTGTTTAGTACTACTATAATATGAAGAAGCCTAGTATTCTGGCCCTTTCGGGAAGTATTCGATCCAAGTCGACCAACAATGGAATATTGCGGTATATAAAACAACATTTTAATCACCATTTTGATATCGAGCTGTATGAGGGAATTGCCGCTTTGCCGCATTTTAATCCGGATATGGATACGGATATCCCGCCTAAGGAGGTGCAGCTTTTAAGAAAAAAGATTGCCGCTGCGGATGGGGTGCTGATCTGTACGCCCGAATATGTATTTAGTATTCCCGGAAGTTTGAAGAATGCATTGGAGTGGAACGTTTCAAATACCCTTTTTCTAGATAAACCAGTTGCATTGGTAATTGCTGCCGCTTCTGGCGAAAAAGCGTTGGAGTCGTTGCAGTTGATTATGAAAACCCTGGGAGCGCAGATTCAAAAAGACGCTGCTTTACTGATTCAAAGTCCAAAGGGAAAACTAAAGGGGACGGAAATTACAGATGCTAAAACCTGTATGAATATACAACGACTAATGGAAGCCCTAGGCGATTCTTTGGTAGCGACTAACAACGAATAATAATAAAGACCATGAGCGAACAATTAAAAGTAGCGCTTATTCAAAGAGCATTGGCATGGGAAAATCCGGCCCAAAATAGAGATGCTATTGAAAAAACCGTACATGGTATCACCAAGGAGGTCGATCTGCTAGTTTTGCCGGAAATGTTTACAACTGGCTTTACCATGCAACCCGAAAACGTAGCGCATTCCGAGGGTGTTGAGACCTTGTCCTGGATGAGAGAAGTGGCAGCCAACAAAAAAACGGCGGTCATGGGTAGTATCCCCTTTTTCGAAAATGAAAACTATACGAATCGGTTGTTCTTCGTTACGCCCGATGGTAATCATCGGCACTATGATAAGCGCCATACTTTTACGCTTGCCGGGGAAGATAAGGTATATACAAAGGGAACCCAGCGATTGATTTTTACTTATAAGGGTTTTCACTTATGTCCTATGATTTGCTACGACCTTCGCTTTCCCGTTTGGGCGCGTAATACAGAGGCATATGATGTATTGATCTATGTTGCCAACTGGCCTAAACCCCGAATCACGGCATGGGATACCCTTTTAAAGGCACGAGCCATTGAAAATATGGCTTATTGCATTGGTGTAAATAGAATTGGAACCGATGAAAACGGACATGAGTACTCAGGGCATTCGGCCGTTTACGACGCTCTTGGGGTGCAACGTGCCTTTTCTGAAAAGGAAGAAGTGGTTTTTGCAGTATTGGAAAAAGAACACCTCACCACCACTAGGAATACGCTTAAATTTCTTGACGACCAAGACGAGTTTACTCTAAAAGTGTAAAAGTCTCGATCTTTTCCCAGTTGGCGCGAACTTCGATTGGCCCCGGGTAATAACTTACCCGTTCGGGCTGTACTTTCTTAAGCCAGTTTCCGGTGTCCCATTTCCCATTTTCGTTGGTGTCAAAAATTACGCGCACCAAATAATTGGCCGGGTCAATATAACTGAACTCAAAGGTTTGGGGTTGAGTGGCGTAGATTTCTTGTTTCACCTCCCCTTTTTCATCGGTTAGTTGCACTAATAACGGATATTCGGCAGCTCCGACAAGGTTCAGTTGTAAGTTTCCATATTCTGCAAGGCTTTTGGTCGACAGGGCATAGGTGGTACTGTCATTGGTAGCGGCAAAAAAATCGATCATCGCCCCTGGCAATAAATCAATTTGGTAAGATTGATTGGGTTCTACCTCAAAATCAAAATCCATTTTGTTTTCCAAACTATCCAGATTCACCTTAAAATCGATCGCGACAGAATCCCGGTTCATGATACTTATTTTAGTGGAATCTATAGAAGTCAGCGGTATATTGGCCGCAATATGAAACGACTTGTTAAAGTCATAAGAACCTCGGAAATTGGGATTTAACAGGAGTGAATCAATACCCACTTTTCGGGTTTTTACATTGAAGGTATCAATTAATTGCTGCTTTTCATTGGTCACCGTAAAAAGGATGGAATCTGTCTCGAAAGGGGTCAGCCAAAAGTTCAAGGTGTCTTTGTCACGCTCTTTAAGAACCGTACTTCGTATGGTATCGGGGAGGATGGTTATGGGCGCTATTTTGATCGCTTTGGCATCCCCGTAATAGCCAAAGATGATTTTGTTCTTCGCGGCATAAGTTGGCACTGCGGCTGCATAATTGGGTACTTCTTTGAACATCGTGAGCAAATAGGTGCTATCGGTAGGGATTGCGATGGTATCTGCTTCAAAGCCTATTTTATCGGTATTTTGGTCGAAAACGTTGTTTTTGGCCTCATCTTTTATCGCGAAAAGGGCATACTTCCCTTCCTTGATATTGCTGATCTTGAAAATTATGGCGCTATCCAACGTATTCGTAATATAGTTAGGGGGGCGTTGGTAGATAGTAGAGTCGGTATAGGTACTATCGATTTCATAAAGCATAACGCTTACGAAAGCATCTGCTTTTTGGTTGAGGGCGTCTTTTACAACCCCGTTCAAAGTAAGGGAATCTATAAATGTTCCGGTCGAGAACACATAGTTTAGATAGGGATACGGGTTGCCTTCGTTATTATCAACAATACTCTGACCAAAATTCAAGGTATAGGTCGTATTTTCCTTTAGGGTATCCTTAATTGTAATTTCTACTACTTTGCTGGTGCCTCCCTGAGGGCTAACTTCTGGCACATACTTTAAGGGCGGTGATACGATTAATTGCTCTTGTAGCTTTTCCAGCTTCACATATTCGTCAAAATAGAGTTTGATCGTTTTGGCCTTAAAGTTGGTAGACATGTTATCGGGTTCCGACTTCAAGAGTACCGGGGGCGTTATATCTTTAGGCCCTCCTGTTGGGCTGCCCCTTTTGGCGCATTGTAGCAAGGCAGAAGCGATTAAAAATAAAAATACTGCCGCTAAAAGGCGTCTAATAATGACTGAACCGTTCATAGTGGCAAAGAAACGATTTATTTAGAAATTGGGATGGATTCCGTTAGGTTCCCCCGTCATAAAACTTTGTTATTTTCCTAAGTCAGGGGAACCACGGCCATACTGGCAATGTATAGGGTCACATTTGGAATCTGTAGCAAGGCCTGTGCGCATATTTCCATCGTAGCGCCCGTGGTAATTACATCATCTACCAAAAGTATATTTTTACCGTTCAGATTTTCAGTATTGCCCAAAATGTATAGGTCTTGCTTGCTTTGCCAACGACCAATTCTGCCTTTTTTGGTCTGTGTTTTAGTATTCGCTGTTTTGACCAACACATCGTTCCTAAAATCCGCGGCTAAATGAAAGGCCAATTTTTGTGCAAATACATCCACCTGGTTGTACCCTCTTTTTTTTTGTTTTTTACGATGTAGGGGCACGGGTAGTACAAAATCGATTGCTTGTTTTAAGCCAGCATCTTCCTTTAGTAATTGTCCGTACAAATCTCCTAAAAACACCCCTACTTGCTCTTGATTTTTATATTTCAAATGGTGAATGAGATGTTGAACGATGCTATTTTCCCTGTAAAAAAGAAAGGAACTTGCTTTTTTAACAGCAATTCTACCATAAAATATACGGTCAACGGGGTTTTCTACGTTAAAGCAGTACTCGGTGAACGGCAGATCGTTTCGACAAACGGTACACAGCTGTTGCTCACCTCTATATAAATGCGCATTACATCCAAAACAGACTGTTGGCAGTAACACCGTATTGATATCATTTAGTATCTTTGTGAGATTGGATAGTAACAAATCTTACTAGTTTTAAACCTACTTAAAGCCTACCTTATTTGATGGACGACAGTCAAGATAAGAAATTCAATTACAATATCGTACTCGCAGCGCTTGTTGCGGTGATACTAGGTATTTTGATTGCCTTTTATTACAGCTATGCCCAATCTAAGAATCAAATTGATTATTTAGAGGAAGAGAAGGCGATTTTGGTGAAGGACCTTACCTTGATGAAAGCCGATGTGGATCGCTTGACCGCGCGCGATGAGGTGAGTACCATTGAGATTCAAAATGCGAAATATCGGGTACAACAACTCCTTGATTCCGTGGGACGTTTGAATTTTACCGTAGAAAAGTTACGGGAGTATAAAACAGAACTCAGACGTTTAGAAGCCAAGAACGATAGTTTAAAGCTTAAGAACAATTTCTTGAAGTACAACAATATGTTGCTTACCGATAAATATGAGGAGACGCGCAAGCAGATCGAGGAATTGCGCGGCAAAAGCAGTTCCCTTGCCGAGGCGGAGGCGTTACAGCGCAAACAGATCCAAGAGTTGAACAAAGAACTTAAGATCAAGAGCTACCTAAAGATCCAGAACTCCCAAGGCAATGGTTTCCGGGTACGTAATGGAAAACCGATACAGACCAATAAAGCATCCATTGTTGCCAAGCTAAGGGGCAGTGCCATTATTTTACCGGACGAGACTGCGAAGGGAACCGAAAAAGTGGTTTACTTTCAATTTTTAGGCCCTAGTATGCAGATAATCGAGGACAATGCAAATACGATTACCGTGAATGGGAATATTTATAGCAAACGCCACGAATTCCTTTTTGACGGTACCGAAACACAGGTTTCTGACTTTATTACTTTTCCCGAAGGCTCCTTGGAACCAGGAACCTATACCCTCAACGTTTTTGAAGACGAGCGATTACTGTCCAGCTCCGAGTTTGAGTTAAAATAATTTGTAAATTTCTCACCGCTCTGTTACGGTAAAATTCTATTTTTGCCGAATGGCAAATCAAGAAGATATTTTTAAGAAGGTAATCTCCCATGCAAAAGAGTATGGGTACGTATTTCAATCAAGTGAAATTTATGATGGGCTTAGTGCAGTCTATGACTATGCACAAAACGGTGCCGAGTTAAAGAAGAATATTCGGGAGTACTGGTGGCGCGCCATGGTACAGCTGAATAAAAATATCGTGGGCATCGATGCCGCTATTTTTATGCACCCTACCACTTGGAAAGCTTCTGGCCATGTAGATGCCTTCAACGATCCCATGATCGATAACAAAGATTCTAAAAAGCGGTACCGGGCAGATGTATTGGTAGAAGATTATACCGCAAAAATTGAATCTAAGATAGAAAAAGAGGTCAAGAAGGCGGCCAAGCGTTTTGGGGACTCTTTCGACAAAGCGCAGTTCTTGGCCACTAACCCGAGAGTGGTCGAGTACCAGAAAAAAATAGATGCAATTTTGAAACGCTTGGGCAGGTCGCTTGAAAATGAAGACTTGGCAGATGTTAAGGCACTCATAGAAGAATTGGAGATTGTATGTCCCGTTTCTGGGTCTAAGAATTGGACCGACGTGAAACAGTTTAATTTAATGTTCGGTACCAAGCTTGGGGCCTCTGCCGATTCGGCAATGGATCTATACCTAAGGCCCGAGACCGCACAAGGTATTTTTGTGAATTTTTTGAACGTGCAAAAAACGGGTCGGATGAAAATACCTTTTGGTATCGCCCAAACAGGAAAGGCTTTTCGAAATGAGATAGTAGCCCGGCAGTTTATTTTCCGTATGCGGGAATTCGAACAGATGGAAATGCAGTTTTTCGTAAAGCCCGGTTCACAAAAGGAATGGTACGAAGCTTGGAAAGAAAACCGTATGAAATGGCATCTTTCGTTAGGCATGGGCGATGAGAATTATCGTTTTCATGATCATGAGAAACTGGCCCACTATGCAGATGCGGCCAGCGATATCGAGTTTCGTTTTCCCTTTGGATTCAAAGAGTTGGAAGGGATTCATTCTCGAACAGACTTTGATTTGGGCGCACATGAAGAATACTCCGGAAAGAAACTGCAATATTTTGACCATGAGGATAATGAAAGTTATGTGCCCTACGTAGTGGAGACTTCCATTGGGTTGGATCGTATGTTCTTAGCGGTATTTTCGCATTCCTTAAAAGAAGAAACGCTTGAAAACAATTCAACCCGAACGGTCTTGAAATTACCGGCGGTACTGGCACCTACAAAGGCGGCAGTGCTTCCTTTGGTCAAAAAAGACGGACTCCCGGAAATTGCCCACCAAATAGTGGAAGATTTAAAGTGGGATTTTAACGTGGTATACGACGAGAAAGATGCCGTTGGGCGACGCTATCGACGGCAAGATGCCGTTGGAACGCCATTCTGTATTACGGTAGACCATCAAAGTTTGGAGGATCAAACGGTTACCCTACGACACCGAGATACCATGGAACAACAACGAGTCGCCATTGCCGAATTAAATGGAATTATTGCGAAGGAAGTAGATATGAAGTCTTGGCTGGTCAAGATGTAGAAACACGGTGCTTTAGACGGCGTTAAGGGCTGGATAGCTTTCTTCAAAGGCTAACTTTAGTTTTTCAATAACCGTATGTATTTCAGATTCGTTGTAGGCCGCAAATCCCATACGTATGGCGTTGTGCCCGGTTTTCGAGGTGTCGTACCGTTCCCAATCCCCAATGATCAAACCATGTTTTTTGGCGCCAATGGCAATGGTTTCCCAGGTGTACTGTTTTTGAAGACACACCCAAACGGCCATACCACCCTTGGGGACCGTGAAGGTAACAGCATCTCCGAGCTGTTTTTTTAAAAGCGTACAAAAGAGGATTCTTCGCGCTGCATAAATCTTGAGCACTTTGCGAATGTGCCGATCTAAGTCGCCATTCTTGATGAAATTGGCGAAGGTGGCCTCTAAAAGTGAATCGCCCTGCCGGTCAACGATGCGGCGTAATTTGGCGCATTGATCTACAAAGGTTTTAGGGGCAATCAAATACCCCACACGGTATACGGGGGCCACTGTTTTGCAGACGGATCCAATATAGATAACATTGCCATTTTGATCATGGCTGGCGAGGGGCAATATCGGGGCATGGTCATAGTGAAAATCGTAGTCATAATCGTCTTCAATGATGGCAAAACGATGGGTGCGTGCCAGATTTAGCAGATGCATTCGTCGCTTGGCCGAAAGGGTTACTGTGGTCGGGTGATGATGATGCGAGGTGCAATAGAGTGCTTTAATAGGGTATGTATTGCAAAGCGCTTCGACCGCTTCGGTATCCAACCCGTTTTTGTCCACAGGAACTCTTAGAACCCTTGCCCCTACGTATTGAAATGTACGGTCGGCGGCGATGTAATTTGTTTCTCCGACAATGACATAGGAATTTGGCTCAAAAAGCAATCTCGAAGCCAGATAAAGTGCCATTTGACTGCCGCGCGTAATGAGGAGTTGTTCCTTTGTAATATGCAGCCCCCTGGTCTCATTTAAATAGTCGACCAGAGCGGTTCTGAGCTCGGGGTTGCCATAGGTGGTGCCGTACCCCAGGTATTCGATGTTTCGTTTACGATTTGCCAGACTTCGGTATTCTTTGGCAACGGCCTTCATCGGTGATAGGCGCGTATCGGAAACTCCGTCATTCAAATAGTAAAAGCCCTTTAATTTTTCTATGGGAGGTCTTTCTAGGAGCGGTTCTTTTAGAAATGGGAAGCCGGTATCCTGCAATTGGGAATGCGAGGTCTTCCCCGAAAATTCTTTTTGTTGTAATAGGGGAATACTCTGGTGTACGAAGGTTCCTTTTTTTGGGATGCTCTCGATCCAACCCTGTAACAATAGCTCTTCATAGCATGCGATGACCGTTTTTCGATGTATTTGTAAGATCGCTGCCAGGGTGCGACTCCCGGGAAGCTTGGCACCTGGGGTGAGGACCCCATTTTTGATCAACATTACAAATTGATTTGAGAGTTGAAGGTATAATGGCTGTTTGCCGTTTCGATCAAGATCAATGCTGGTTTTATACGGAAGCATAACTGGACTACTTAAAAATCAGTTTCTGGATGAATACAGTAGCCCATAAAGCTATTAAATTTGCACTCATATACGAAAGGATTATGAAAGAATTCAAGATAGAAGCACTCAATAAGGTGCGCAGAGGTGCCAATAGGGCTACCTACGATGTGGAAAAGGTAAACGCCATACTTGATGCCGGTTTTGTCGGGTATGTATCCTACGTTTTTGAAGGAAAGGCAATCTCGTTACCAATGGCCTATGGGCGACGGGAAAATAAAATATACCTTCACGGATCTTTGAAGAATAGAATGTTATTGTCATTGTTGGAAGGAACGGGGGCCAGTATGACCGTGATGCATTTGGATGCCCTGGTCTTAGCACGTTCAGGCTTGCACCATTCGGTCAATTATCGTTCGGCGACACTGTTTGGTAGTCTGGTAAAAATTGTGGATCCAGAAGAAAAAGAAAGGGCGCTAAAATGCGTAGTGGATCATATGATGGAAGGACGTTGGGAAGGTATACGCCCTATGTTGAAGAAAGAATTGGATGGTACTTTGGTGGTGGAAATGACCATTGAGACAGCTTCTGCAAAAATTAGGGATGTGGGCGTGAACGATGAAAAAAAAGATTTGGAACTACCTATTTGGGCCGGCCTACTTCCGTTAAAACAGGTAGCGGAATTTCCTGAGAGCGATGCGCTACTCCCAAAGGGTGTTGAAATACCCGAGCATGTAATGGCCTATTACGAAACCAATAAATATAAAGGCAATGTTAGAAATTAGACCCAGCTGCGAAAACTGTGATACAGATTTGCCCCCCGAGGCTACCAATGCAATGATTTGTACGTATGAGTGTACTTTCTGTTCAGATTGCGTAACCGACATCCTCCACAACGTATGCCCAAATTGCGGTGGTGGCTTCGAGAAACGCCCGGTTCGTCCTAAGGGACAATTGGGAAAAAATCCAGCCAAAAAAACACGCCTTCATAAACCGATAAAACAGCATGAATTTAATCTGTTAAGAAAAAAGTGGGAAGACATCGCACCCGAAAAGAGATAAAAGTCTTAGGTGTTTACAGTTGATACCCGAGCCGGATTCCTCCATAAAAATTACGGGAATCGCCAGGATAAAAATACCGAGGTTCGTTCCCTCCAAATCCCCGGGTATTGATTAATACCGATTGGGCGTATACCACATCGAACAAGTTATGAATGCCAAAATCTACTCCAAGGGCAAATTTTTCAGATAGCTTTTTATAAAAGCCCATGCGTGTATTGAAAACGTTGAAAGAATCACTTGAGAGACTATTTGCATCGGTCAAAGGAACGGCCCCCACATATTGATGGGTAGTATTCCAATAAAAATAGGAGAATAACTGCATTTGAATCCCGGAGAGTACCCGATGTTTGGGAACTCCGGTTAAGGGGTTTCCAGAAAAATCATCGTCTCCATCCACAAAATCTATAAAACTATGGTCGGTTAAGGTGTAATTGATAAATGGGGCCAACGAAACAGCAGATCCGATGGCCAATTGGTAACGTGCGGCTACCTCCAATCCTCGATGCCTGGTTTTGCCGGCATTTCTCCCCACAAATTGATCATCGCCGATGCGCTCCTCAACCAGAAGGTTCTGTATGTTCATTTGATACAAAGATGCATCTATCGTGAGGCGTTCCCGATCTAGCTTCAATTTGGTTCCAAGTTCATAATTCATTCCGGTTTCCTGAGCAATATCAGGATTTACTACCCCATCCGGGGTCAAAGATTGTTCAAGGGTAGGGTTTGAAAATCCACGACTCAGGTTGGCATACAATTCATGATTTTTAATCAAATAGCTGAGATTCAAACTGGGCAATAGTATCGCGTTAAAATTGCGTTCTGCACTTCGATTTTCAGCTCCTGTATTGAAGAAATCCCGATAATCGTATCGGGTTTTGTTAAGATTTATTCCCACCTGGGCCGAAAAAGTATCCGTAAAGGGCAGTAATACCGTACCAAAAACATTCAATTGATTTCTAAATTCTTTATTGTCGGCAAACTTATCGCCTTGTAAACTTCCATTTCCATTGTTGTCTTGATATAAGTTTCTGAATTCGTCCCAAACATACACATCACGATAGAGCTCCCCACCAAAGGTATATTCCGCAGTCATTTCTGAAAAGTCAAAACTTCCCAGGAAACGTGTTCGCAACCCGTATCCGTTTGTAAACTCATCTAAAATCCCGAAGGGCCTTGCTTCGTAATGGTCTAAATACGTATAAAAAATACTCGTTGAATTTTCTAGTTTTTCATTGAAGGTATGTCGATGATTGAGACCCACCAGCGTGTACCTGTTATCTTCAAAACCTTGGGAAACCCGCCATGTAAAAGTAGCTTGGCTAGGATCTTCGGCAAAGGCGGTAGCGCCAAGAGAGCTCGGTATTTGTGCCGTGTAATCTATATGGTTGAACAGAAGGCTCACACGGTTTTTGTCATTGTAGTCATAGCTAAGATTTAACAACAGTCCGTCTCTTCTAAACGTACTGTTCTGACGGTACCCATCGGTTTCAGTATGTCCGTATTGGAGTCCTAATCGTAGTTTGCCATTGTAGTGATTAAAAGAAAGGTTGTTCTTTATCAATCCAAAGGAACCCACCGTGAAATTATTTGAAAAATTGGTAGATATGCCCAAAGCCTCCTTTGGGGTCAAAATAATGGCACCGCCTAAATTGGTGCCAAATGCAGTCGCTTTCGGGCCTTTTATGACTTCTATTTGGCGTAGGTTTTCGAGATCGAATGCTTCAATAGTAGAAATGCCCGAACCATCTGTTACCGGGATATCGTTGTAATATAATCGAAGCTTGTCGGTTGCAAAAAGTGTGCGTGCTCCTACCCCTCTAATGGTAATGCGATTCGTGTTCAAGGCGCCGGAGAACACATAAACACCCGGTATTTGATTCATAGAGGGAACAATGGAGACGGGACTGGCATTTTGAAACACTTTCGCGGAGATAACGGCCGATGATACAATGCCTGTGGCATTTTTTTTCTTAAGGGCATCTCGTATAATCACCTCATCGAGCTGCGTGATACTGTCCGTATTGATTGTATCTTGAGCCAGTAGAATCATTGAAAAGAAAAACAGTACGCCACTTAAAAAAATCCCTTTCATTACTATTTTTTAAAGCCCTAAAAGTAAGACTTAAAATCGGAATCTTGTTATTCTTTTTGGTCAAGATGGGCTACAATGTAAAAGGGTTTTTTAAGATCTCATTTTATATTGTAGAAGCGTTTTTTACATCGTTTGGTTTTGGCTACTTTAGCCAAAAAGTAAAAGCAAAAGCAAAATGAAAATAGTATCGTATAATGTAAACGGTATTCGCGCCGCGCTGAAGAAAGGCTTTATTGATTGGTTACAATCTGTAAATCCGGATGTAATTTGTTTACAAGAGATAAAAGCGCAAGAAGATCAACTAGATCTGTCTGTTTTTGAGGCGGCCGGATATTCCCATAATTACTGGTATAGTGCCCAAAAAAAAGGGTACAGCGGGGTTGCAATTCTTTCAAAGACCGAACCGGATCATATCGAATTTGGAACGGGTATCGAAACCATGGATTTTGAAGGAAGAAACCTTCGGGCAGATTTTGGCGACCTATCGATTATGAGCATGTATTTGCCCTCGGGGACCAATATGGCCCGACTCGATTTCAAGTTAAACTACATGGCCGAAATACACAACTATTTCAATGACCTGAGGAAAGAAAAACCAAACCTTGTGGTGTTGGGGGATTACAATATTTGTCACGAAGCCATTGATATTCATGACCCGGTCCGAAACAAGAATGTTTCGGGTTTTTTGCCGGTTGAACGCGAATGGATCGGTAATTTGATGAAAAGCGGATTCATTGATAGCTTCCGGCACTTTAACAAAGAACCCGACAACTATACATGGTGGAGCTACCGGGCCAATGCACGAAACAATAACAAAGGGTGGCGTCTAGATTATGCAATGGTCAGTGAACCTTTAAGAGATCGCCTGAAACGATCGGTGATTTTATCCGAAGCGAAGCATAGCGACCACTGCCCTATCTTGGTCGAGATTGCTTCATGATGATCGGGGGGTACCACATAACAAAAAAACCGCATCTGATGCGGTTTTTTTGTTATGTAAAATCTATCAAAATTATCTATAGATAGAGAAATGACCCATAAACTCACGATCGTCTCGCTCCCCATTTAGTTTAATGATATACCAATAATCCCCGGCAGGCAGTTGTTCTCCTGCGTAGGTCCCGTCCCATGTTCCTTCGCGAACAAATTCTTTGAGGGTTCTTCCATACCGATCAAACAATTGTACGGTCAAGTTCTGGTATCCGGAGGCATTTTTGATCACCCATACATCATTGTCACCGTCGTTATTTGGTGTAAAGAAGTTGGGTATTTCAATATCAATGAACTCCATGGTTATCTGTATGGCATCTTCACAACCTTTGCCATCGACTACCCGAACGGTATAGGTACCATCGCGAATAATATAGTACGAACCAGTACTTTGGGGCATACCTTCAAAATAGTAGGTATAACTGCCATCGCCTCCGGTAGCTTCTACCAATATTTCGTTGATATTCCCTGCTTGTTGTGTAAGCGTAAGTGTTTCCGGAGCTTCAATTTCCAGATCGTCTATTATTTCTATACAACCGCCTTGGTGCACAATAGTAATGGTATGCATACCAGGACTTAAATTCTCGAATACGCCGCTATCTTGGGTGGTATCGCTCAGGGTAGGCATGTTGGGATTTGCCGCGTCTAACACATAGTAATAGTTTTCTACGGTCGTATCTACCAAGGCTACGGTGGTAACGCTATAGGGTTGCCCGTCTCTACAATCGTATTCCGTTTCATGTGTGGCCGTAAGGTCTACGCCTACTTTTACCTCTTGTAATACTGGGATGTCACAGCCATTCGCATCACGAATGTATATTTCATAGAATGCACCATCTAGGTTGTCCATAACAAGTGTAGCACTTGCCAACGTTGCATAGGAACCGTTAGGGTCACCGACAGAGTATGCGTATGGAGCCGTCCCTCCGGAGATTTCAAGTTCAATAATACCGTTATCATCTGTTGAACACTCCTCGTCTTCTACCCGTATAACCGTTGCTTCCAGGGCTGCGGTTGGTGCGATCACTTGCAAGCCACTTAGAACTACTTCGCAACCATTCTGATCCTGTACGATCACTGTGTAATCCCCTCCGGCGAGGTTTTCAAAGATGTTGCTGTCCACAGATTTTTGTGGGGCCGAAGAAATGGTATAGCTATAAGGTCCTTCACCACCTGTAACGTTTACTTCGATGCTACCATCGTCTTCCCCAAAACAGGTCACATTTGAAATAGGACCTTGGGTTGCTTCTAGTAACGGTGGCTCACTAATTGTGATCACCTCTGAATAAATAGTACAATCCGTTGCGATGGTGCTGGTTACTAATATTCGATAGCTTCCTTGACCAAGGTTTTCGAAAATTCCGGAATCTTGGGCGGTACCCTGTAGTGTACCATTCAATTCCAACTGATATTGATAACCTCCCACACCTTTGGTGGCAGTGGCTACCAACACAGCATCCGTCTCACCAAAACAGTTAATAGTGGTATTGGAATCGTCTACCGTAACTTCGACCGGTTCTACTAAATTAATCGTACGCGTTACCGAGATAGGAGATTCGCATAGCCTGGCAGGATTCGCATCTCTTGCCAAGAACGTATAGGTACCTGGAGCAAGATTTGGATATACCGGGTTCGTCTGCCATGCTCCCGGGGTCGGGGAGGTCATGCTATATTCATAGGTTCCTGACCCACCACCGGCGGCCAGTAGTGTAATTTCACCACTATTTGGCGCGCAGGTCGGTTCTGCACTTATGAACGCATCGATCGTTACTTCCGTTGGATCTGTTAAACTAATAGCGATAGTGCTATCACATCCTTTTCCATCGGATACGGTTACCTCATAATTACCCTGTGGCAAATTATTGAACAGGTTCCCATTTTGAGCTACTCCCGATACGCGAGAACCATCTGCATTGATCGTGGTAAGCACATACGCGTAGTTCGAAGGGCCGTTGGCTCTTGAAGCGATTACACTAATGCTTCCGTCAGAGGCTTCGGGACAATTCGGGTCACTAACGACATCTTGTACAAGATTTATCACATCAATCTGGGGTATCGAAAATACCTTCGTCACATTGCTGCATCCTTGTGCATCTCTCAACGTAAGCTCGTAGTTAATACCGGAAGTCAAACCACTGAAAATGTTGTTGGCATCAAAATTCTGGATGGGCGTTCCTGGAGTGGCAGGGTCTACCAGCTGGAATTCGTAAGTACCCCATCCACCTTCCGGTGTGGCGGTGACCTGCGCATCATTACCTGGGGTACATGTTAATTCTTGTGTAATAGACCACGTAAAATCCAAGGTAAAAGCCGGTGATTGAATGGAGATATGCTCAGTGTCTTCAGTACAACCGGTATCATTATCGGTTATTTGTACATAAAAAGTTCCTGCGGGCAGCGTATTGATAGGTATTGTGGCGGTACCGCTACCTGGCGTAGAGGGTATATAAGTTGAACCGCTGTTTGCATTGATCACTTCATAGGTAAATCCGCTGGCAGAACCCGTTACCTCGAAGGTCAATTCCCCGTTTGATTCCCCAAAACAAGTTATGTCATCAACTTTGGTCGCTGTTGCTTCCAAGGTATCAAAAGGTGCAATGGTATAGGTGACCTGGGCCGTACAACCTGTCACCGTATCGGTTAACTCATACACATAGATTCCAGGGTTTCCTGCCGGAATGGTTATGGCACCACTTCCCGTACCATTGATAAGGTTACCGGAAGGTAGTTCCCTTGTTTCGTAGTTGGCGGTTCCCGTACCGTTTGCTCCCACAACTTCAATAATGGCATCATTCACACAGTTCATGGCCTGTGTTTCGGTTATGGTTGCGCTAACTTTTGTAGCGGCCGGAATGTTCACCGTTACCTGGTCTGTACAATTGTTTGCATCTACCACATCAATTGTAATGGTTTGCACTATATTGGTGAAAGGAGTGTCAAAGGTAGCTGCGCTACTAAAGCTACTGCCATTGAAACTATACAAATGAGGGGCCGTACCCGTTACATCGCCTGCCCCATCTATAATAGAAGCGGAAATCGTTGCCATACCATAGGTGTTGTCAGAATTACAGGTAAATGACGATACTGTCGGCGTCGCCAATTGCAACACTTTTGGTTCCGTAATGGTCTGCGTTGGTAATGTCTGGATACAATTCTTGGAAGAACGTACGGTGATTACATGCGGACCGGCGGCCAAATTGTCAAAAACGTTTGAAGCCTGGTATGGATTACCGTCTATGCTATACGTATAGGTAACGTCTAAGTTATCGGTCGAAGGGGTTTGTTCTACAATAATTTGACCGTCGTTTGCCCCATTACAGCTTACATGTTGTATGGGTGTTCGCACTTGAAAGTCTGGGGCGACCGGAGCATCCAGGGTTGCCGATACATTCTGGACAGGACATCCTGATTGATTGTCCGTAACCGTGAAATTGTACGTTGTAGAATGGGTAAGCCCGGTAAAAATACCTGTGGTATTGGTCTCCGAATTGTCGGTACGCACAAAGGTATAATCAAGTGATCCTCCGTACACCTCAATGGTGACCTCACCACTATTGGCAGGGCTACATTGCTCTACTTGTGTAATGTTGGCCTTACTAACCATTTGTGGATAGATAAAGATACTTTCGGTGGCCGTACAACCGTTTTCGTCACGTACTTCCAAGGTGTGTGTTCCAGGGCCTAGATTTTTGGTGGCCGTAGTGGTCAACTCACCGTCCCAGATGTACACATTCGTTCCTTCCCCGTCTACAATAGTGGCTACGACGTTGTAAATTTCATTGGTAGATGTACACCTGTTTGGAACATCGATGGCCGTAATTTGTGGTTCGGGGTCTTTTGTAATGGTAATAGGAGTTCCCAATCCTTTGATACAACCTCCACCATCACGAACATATACCTGATAGATGTTGTTGGTGCCATCGTATGCGGTAGGGGTAACTTCTTTTGTTGGTTCTGCTTGCCATTCTGAGGCGGGCAAGGTGTTTGGATCAGTGCCGTCTACCACAAAGGCATATTCATACGGCTTCCAGTTTTGATAGAGTTTATTTCTTCGATTGTAATACACTTCATTATCCCAACCCCCAATTGCTTTTACCGAAATCTGTGCCCCTATATTACAAGTAGCGGGGGCGTATTGATCCAGTTCCAAGGTGAACTTTGGCGGGGTGTATATGGGAAATCTGTTTCCTGATTTACAGCCAGACTCAGAAGTGACCTCAACAACGTACCAACCCCCTCTAAGGCCATTGGCATTTACGATGATATCGCCACCGGCACCTCCATCGGTAGCAGTACCGTTTTGATGAAAAACCGTGTTGGTAGGTCGATGCGCATTGTATATCCTCCAAGTAACCGTTTGTGTACCGTCGCCATCGTTATCTCCGGCACCTGTGATGGTAAACCGCACTTCCCCATCATTATTCTCACGACAGATTTTTCCTTGATAGGTAGAAACCACATCAAAAGTAGTATCATCTGAAGGGGCGGCAACCTGTCCCAAACCTCTCCATCGCTGACATCCGGTATTTAAATCTCTTATTACGACCCCATAATTGACACCGAAAAGCAATCCGCTTACCCGTAAGTCTCGCTCAATACCATTGGTATCTGCATCCTCACCAAACGCCTCATTATCCGTAGCATTTTCAAAACTTCTCCATGCTGGAGGCGTATCGGGATCATACGGCCAAATACGATATTCAAAGGGCCCTACCAATTCTTCGCCTGGTAAGGTAGCTGCATCACCAGGGTCGGCTCCCACCTCAATTTCGAAAGTGGCACCATTGGCACAGGTTTGGTCTAAATCGGCCTGGTTTTTTTGAAACCAAGGCAATGGCGGTTGTTGGATCTGATAGAAATTTGATTCATAGGTACATCCGCGTTCATCGGTAATTCGTACAAAAAACCACTGCGGCCAGTACATGCGTTCATTCCAACCGGCAGGGCGGGTAGACATGTCTATGTTCTCACGTCTACGGTATACCCTAGACCAACCGGTTGCCAAGTAATCTGCTTCGTTTCTGACCCGTACCAACTCTATGGTAATCAATCCAGTGGCATTCTGAACATTGTTGATATTGGTGTTCCCCCATTGCGTTCCACCGGCGACAGGGTCACAGGTAATATCGGTATGGGTGACATCTGCGGTTATGGCATCTTCGGCACCAATCGTAACGGTCTGGTCTATTTGACATCCCAAGGCATCTGTAATCGAATAGTTATAGGTTGTGGCATCTAGTCCAGTATATATGGTTTTTGTGGTAAACGCACTACCGTCAAAACTATACAGGAACGGAGGCGTACCACCTTGACCGGATAGCTCTACGGAACCGGTACCATTGGCACCACATGCGGTGTTCGATACGGTTTCTGTAGAAGCAAGGGTAGGTGCTACGATTACTTCAACAGGATCTGTTGTAAAAACACAACCTTTATCGTCGGTTACTTCAAAGGTAAAGGTTCCTGCAGTAGCAGTACTGTAAGGCATTGTTACCGGTGTTGGGTCACCATTAACTCTGTATGTATAAGGTGCATATCCTTCTTGTGGGGTCACCTCGATAATCGCATCTGGTGTTGCCCCGCAACCCAAAGGTTTTGTGATTTGAGGAGTGGCAAACAACTGCCCGGCTATCTTCGTGTCGGCGACAATTATCTCGCAACCATTGTTGCCAATGACCTTTACGATGTAATCATCCGGAGTGAGATTGGTCAAGGTAAAAGTGCCACCGGTAATTGGCTGAGGTGTACCATTGTTTACTGTATAAAAGTAGGGAGACACACCATCAGTGATATCTATTTTGAGTTCCCCTTGTGTTGCCGTACTATAGCAGTAGTTGGAAGCTGTGGCGTCAACAACCGATGTGGGTCCGCCCTGATCGGCAAGATCAAATGTTTGCGTATTTTCAATACAGCCATTTACGTCGGATACCACAATGGTATGGGTTCCGGCCTGGTCAAGACCGGTAATGGTCTTATTGCTTTGCACGGGAGTAGGTACTCCATCGGGCTGCACCACTGAATAGGTATAGCTGCCCCATCCGCCAGAGGCTTCGATCGTTACACTGCCGGGAGTGCCACAATTCATGTTACCTACGTTAAATGAATCTACGGTTAAGGCGGTTGCAGGAGCTGCGACCGCTACGGTCGTAACTTGCTGGCAAGGTCCTGCTTGATCATTGATACGAATGGTATAGTTATCAGCCACCAAACCTGTAATGGTAACAGGAGAACTTGTAGCCCCGCTAACACTAAAAGCGGTAGGGCTTCCGGTACCATCTTCCACGACGATATCAAAAGAAGTATCAAAATCGGTCACAGTGATTTCAAGACTGCCATCGGCCGTACCGGTAGCGGCACAAGAAACGTTATTTTTTACCTGCACATTGGAACTAAAACTTGTAGCATTGCCCAAGGTATAGTTACGCACTATTTTACAACCATCATTGGCGGTTACCTCAAAAGTATAGGTGCCGGGTGTCAAGGCATTAAAGGTATCGCCCGGAGCAGTGAAACTAGTCGGGGCAGTAATACTATATGTAAAAGGAGCGGCCCCACCGTCGACGGTCAATTGAATATCGGCTTCGCCCGTTGTACAATTCACATTGCTCTTGGTAAAGGTAATATTTGAGGGGTTCGATCCTGCAGCAATGGTTTGATCGGCAGTGGCGATACAATTGTTGGCGTCTTTTACCGTAATCATATAGTTTCCTGCCCCTAATCCCGTAAAATCGGTAGCAGCTTGAAAATCAACACCGTTCAAACTGTATTCGAATGGCGCAGTACCCCCAGTGGTCACCGTTGCTGAAAGGGTTGCAGATCCAGTGGTACAATCAATTTCTTGCGTAACAGCGGCGGTTGCGGTAAAGGCCGGACTCGGATTTACATCCACCGAACTAGTAGTAATATCACAAGATCCCCCTGCTTTTTCTTTTCGGATGATTACAGTGTAGGTTCCTGCCGGTAGGTTGCTAAAAACGTTCGATGTCTGGAAATTGGTGCCGTTATCAATACTATAGGTAATGGAATATCCCTGTGTATTGGTAACATCTACGGTAACACTTCCATCATCGGTACCGTTACAACTGATGTCTTTTGGATTTACGGTATACGTAATTTCGGGTTCCGCAATTACATTGACCGCGTTGGCACTCACTTCGCAATCATTCGCGTCTTTTACGGTCACCGTGTATGAACCTGCCGAACTAGCCACGATTGTGGTTTGGCTTCCACTGTCGAAAGGGGAGTAATTGGTACCGCCATCCGTACTGTATTCGTAAGGCGCCGTACCACCCGATTGGGTAACCGTGATGATTCCGTCCGTACAGTCTATATTTTTGGTAACAACCACTACAGGTTGAATATTCTGAAAGTTGGCGACCGTGGCCGAACCGTTCCAAGTACAGGTAGAAGCACCTGCTAACGTAATTTCAATATCGTATACGCCGGCATCTAGATCTGGAAATGTATGTGTGGCGCTCGATACCGGCCCTGAAGAGCTTACTAGGCTCCCACCAAGACTAAGTTTATAGATATAGCTAGAAGAGGCATTGTTGATGGCCACTTCAATACCACCTTTAGCAGTATTACAGGTAATGGGAAGCACGGTTGCCGAGGCGTCGATGCTATTATTGTTTACCAAAAGGTCGTTCAGTTCAAAAGTACATCCCTCGTTTCCGTCAGTTCTGCGAATACGAATACTGTACGAATTAACAGAGTTGATAGAAAAGACGTTGGAAGCCTGCCAAGATCCTCCGTTGTTAATACTGAACTCATAATTTGAGGGTACGTTGTTCACGGTAATAGAACCGGGAGCACCACAATCGATATTGGAGATGACTGCGGTCGGGTTTAAACCATTCTCATATACGTTAAAGAAAAATCGTTCGGTAGTATTGTCGTTGTATTGAACTACAATGCGATATTCGCCGCCTTCCACAACATTGTATTGGGTGTTGGTTCCCACCTGGTTCCATACACAGCTTGGTGCTGTATTGGCACAATTCGTTGCAGCTCCGGTACAACTACCCTCTTGAAGACGGGCCCATACTATTTGCTTTAGATTGGAAATGTTTGTCGTGAGCAAACGTTCGTCACTGGCCCCACACAAATAAATTTCGTGAAGTGTACTACCATCGTTCCCACAGATAACGGTACCATCCGATATACCTTCCAATGGATGGGTGCCAGGTAAAATGGTCGTAAGTGTCTCTTTGGGTTCTTCCTCCGAATTGGTAAGTACCAATGGGAATACATATCCGAAAAGGGAAGATACGGTCAAGGCTAGGACAAAAAGTGTCGCCACTTTTTTGAAGCGCAAGGATTCCTTTGAAAAGGTCATAAGTAGGCTTTTAGTTATTTAGTACGGTACTGTCTACGTAAATCCTTTGGGGAAAAATTCATGTAGAAAGTTATAAACTAACGTTTTTTCAGGGGCTTTAGTATTAAATTGTTAAAATTAAACGTAGTTTATCGAAAACAAAGTTATATCAGAGGCGCGAGTAGATCAAAAAACGCCGTTGAACGGATTTAAAATTCGTTAAAAACCTGTTTTATAGGAATTTAAGTATGGTTGTTAACTTCTTGTGGGAAACCACCTATTATCCTTAAATTTACAGCTTGTATTTAATTTTCTCGTTGATAAAATGAAGTATACGAAACTACCACATACCGATATTGAAGTCAGTAAAATTTGTCTAGGTACGATGACCTGGGGGAAGCAGAATACTGAGGAAGAGGGGCATGAACAAATGGACTATGCCCTTGAACAAGGAGTTAATTTTTTTGACACGGCTGAGCTATACCCGGTTCCGGCACACCCCGATAGATATGCACATACCGAAAAGATTATAGGGACCTGGTTTAAAAAAACCGGGAATCGTGATAAAGTCGTACTGGCCTCTAAGATTGCAGGGAGGGCTGAGTTCACAAAGTTCATCAGGACTACGGGTTTTACAAGAGAGTCTATTATCTCTGCTGTGGAAGGTAGTTTAGAGCGGCTACAAACCGATTACATAGACTTATACCAACTACATTGGCCCGATAGGAATACCAACTATTTTGGGCAGCGCGGATATACGCCCAGTGCCACCGATTATTGGGAAGATAATATACACCAAGTACTGGAGACTTTGCGCGATTTGATTCGCGAAGGAAAGATACGCCAGGTAGGGCTATCGAATGAGACACCTTGGGGAACCATGCGCTATTTAGAGGAAAGCAAGGTGCATGCAAGCTTGCCTAGAATGAGTACGATTCAGAACCCATATTCCCTTTTAAACCGGCTTTTCGAAGTGGGGAACGCAGAGGTTTCGCATCGTGAAAAAATAGGACTACTAGCCTATTCCCCTTTGGGATTTGGTGTTTTGAGTGGCAAATACCTCGGGGATAGAAAACCCGATAATGCCCGGATCACACTTTTTCCTAATTATAGCAGATATAGTGGTGAAACAGCGGTGGCCGCAACTCAGAAATATTATGAATTGGCCCAGGCGAACGATCTTTCGTTAGCACAAATGTCGCTTGCTTTTGTGAATTCCCGCCCTTTCTTGACCAGTAATATTGTAGGAGCTACCTCTGTGAAGCAGTTGCAAGAAAATATTGCGAGTATCGATGTTGAGTTAACCGATGAAATACTGCAAAAAATCGAAGCCATACACGGCGAAATTCCCAATCCGGCACCTTAACTATCCGAACAACCCACTTACAACGTCCTCGATTCTGGTAGCCAGTTGCACTCGGATTTTTGTGTTCTTTAATCCGATTTTGTTGTTTTTGGAAACGTAGATGGTCGTAAAACCTAACTTTTCCGCTTCCAAGATACGCTGCTCTACCCGTTGTACGGGTCTAATTTCACCTGCCAACCCTACTTCGGCCGCAAAGCAAATTCCTTTTTCAATAGGAATGTCCTCATTGCTTGAAAGGATGGCCGCAATTACTGCCAGATCAATAGCAGGGTCGTCGACGGAGATTCCGCCGGTGATATTCAGGAATACGTCTTTTGCTCCGAGTTTAAAACCAGCTCGTTTTTCCAGTACTGCCAAAAGCATGTTCAGCCGTTTGGCATTGTATCCAGTAGTAGAACGTTGTGGTGTTCCGTATACGGCCGTACTTACCAAGGCCTGTATTTCTATCATTAAAGGGCGCATGCCTTCTACGGTTGAGGCAATGGCGGTACCACTCAGGCCTTCATCGTTTTTAGAAATAAGAATTTCCGATGGGTTGTTTACCTGTCGTAAACCACCACTCTGCATTTCGTAGATACCCAATTCAGCGGTAGATCCGAAACGATTTTTTAAAGAGCGTAGAATGCGATATACATAATTACGATCTCCCTCAAATTGCAATACGGTATCGACCATATGCTCCAAAATTTTAGGCCCCGCTATGGAGCCATCTTTGGTAATATGGCCTATTAGAATTACCGGCGTATTCGTTTCCTTTGCAAACTTGATGAGTTCGGCGGTACATTCACGAATTTGGGAAATGCTTCCCGCGGCCGATTCGATATAGTCGGAATGCAAGGTCTGTATAGAATCGATTACCACGATGTCGGGTTCGGTGGCTTCTATTTGCTGAAAGATGTTTTGAGTCTTGGTTTCGGTCAAAATCAGACAAGTTTCGCTGTTGGGCCGTATGCGATCTGCCCTCATTTTGATTTGCTTTTGACTTTCCTCCCCAGAAACGTATAAGGTTTTATAGGGAAGCTTTAAAGCGATCTGTAACAACAAGGTACTCTTGCCTACCCCTGGTTCCCCGCCAAGCAATACCAAAGAGCCGGGAACAATACCACCGCCCAATACACGATTGAACTCGAGGTCGAAGGTGTCTAGACGTACCTCTCTTTCAATACTTATTTCTTTGACAAGTACGGGTTTCGCTTTTTTTCGGGCTGTGTTGGATCGGGTTTTCCAAGCGGTTTTTTCCGGTTTCTGCACCAATTCTTCCACCACGGTGTTCCATTCTTTACAAGCGGAACACTGTCCGACCCATTTGGCATATTGGGTGCCGCAATTTTGACAGAAAAAAGTGGTTTTGGTTTTGGCCATGCCTTATTAAAAAAGGTTTTGGCGAAGATAAAACTTTGCGGTGGATTGTTTATGATCCGACCTTGGCAGTTTTGCAAGCCCTGGAATCCATTACACAAAGCGGCCCTACTTTTTGGCCTTCCCAAGTCGAAGGCAAAAAATAGCACTGCAATTATATGTTCAATGCCATTGCGAGGGGTTTTTTTAAACGAAATGGACAAAACCATTGCTGAAACGGGATGGGTAGGACCCTTTCATTTCACTTCACAAGATTACCGCAATATTAGAACCCAAAATCGGCCTTTAGGGCATCAATTTTTTCCAAGGCCATTTCTTTGGTCAGGAAATCAATTTCATCCATTCCAAATGCTTTTTCAAACGTTTTTAAGGCCTTTTTGGGTTCGCCCATTTGTTCGTAGTACTCTCCCTCGAAGTAGAAACCGAGCATGGTCCCCATAAATTCGGTTTTACAAAGATCCGATAACGGTTTTAAGGATTCGTAATCCTCTTTTTTGCGAACCCCTGCGTAGATGGCCATGATATCGTTCAACTCTACCGGCTTTTTAAGTCCAAATAGGTCTTGGATACTTTCATATTTATTCTGCAAATATTGAAAAACAGGCTCTTCCGAAGTAAGTATTTGTTCTTTGTACTCTTTAGGGCTAATGGGTTTGAACATCCCAAAAATATTATCAAAGGCCCTCCCTATACCATAGGCGGCAATTGAAATATGGTCTGCGCCGGCGTATTCGTCATAATCATAGTAGAGGCTTTCTTTTTCAATCGCTTTGATGGCCTTGTCCATCTCCTTGATTCTTTTGGTGTACTTGTTTTTTTCATCTTCCATGATCAATTGATAGAAGATTTTTTTGTTATGATCCCCCAATCGGGCGGGCACATTGGTCTCCATTCCTGGGGCCAAGGTGGGAGAAATGCTAACGTAGGCATTGAACAATGAATTTTCCTTATACAGCCAATAGTTTACAAAATTTGCAGTAATGTCATATCCGACCACCATTTTAAAAGGGGCGGTATTGTAATTCAGGTCCAAGTAAGGAATTAGCTCCATCCCCAGAAATTCAAAAAATTGTTTTCCTTTTTCGGAAGGGAGTCCACTATCTTCTTCGAATTCGCAATCGTCTAATCGAATGCTATTTTGATTTTGGTTGATACCCACCACGATCATTTCGGGCATTCCATGAAACTTGCTATAAAATTTGGCGTTGGCAACAACTTGTTCGTAAAGGTATTCGGCATCGAGTACGATCACCAAGGGGTATTTCTTTTCTTCATCATAGTCTTCCGGAATGTAATAGAGCACATCCCTACGCTCTTGAAGTTTAAAGGATTCGAATATTTCTTGAGTGACTTGTGCGTTAAGCCCCAGGCTAAAAACTAGGGCAAAAACGAAGATAATACGTTTCATGGTAGACTATTTGGTTTGCAAAGACGGTTATTTGTCTTTGTTCAATAACGGTAACAACAGAAAAGATATTGCACCAAAAACGACGATCATAAGGGTTTGGGCAATCCACATTATCCAACCAAAGGCATCTCCCGATACAGCGGCGATTCCAAAAATGGCCAATGCCTTGCTTACGGCAATAGGATAGAGACCCACACCGCCATTGGTAGTTGCCATGGCGAAAGCCCCTGCTACAAAAGCGACCATTAGCTGGCTTAAAGAAAGGTGTATGGTGTCGGGCACCGTATATTTAATCACCCAGAGCATTCCGATATAACATGCCCAAATAAAGAGGGTGTGAAATACAAACGCCCATTTGTTCTTCATTTTGAAAATGCTCAGTAAGCCATCTAAAAGCCCTGTAACGAAACCTTTGACCTTTACCACAAATGGGTGCTTTGATTTTTTTATAACAAGAAAAAAGATACCCAAACCCATAAGGCCACCGGCCAGTAACAACAAAAGATTTTGGAAATCAAAACCTCTTTCCTGAAAAAAATCGAGTATCACATTGGTCTGCAAAAGTAAGGTAACCGTCACGACCAATAACAGCATGAACACATCTACCACGCGTTCGGTCACGATGGTGCCGAACCCTTTTTCGAAGGGGACTTTTTCATAGGTGGCCAAGGCTGTTGCCCTAAGAAACTCGCCCGTTCTGGGGATTCCCAGATTGGCAAAATACGCCATTAGGATAATGAAGATATTGTTTCGCAATCGGGGCTTGTACCCCAGCGGTTGTAAAAGATAATTCCATCGAATGGCTCTAGAAACATGTCCTAAAACCCCCAGGAGAATTGAAATACCGACCCAAAACAAGTCGGCATTTTTGATATAAAAAAGAATTTGCTCGCGATCCGTGGGAGACGTTCTGGAGTACCAATACCAAACCAGGAAAACCCCTAAGGCTATAGGTATGATTGTCTTCAGGGTCTTTTTAAGTGAATCGGTCAAAAGTGGTGCTCCTACGGTTTCTATGGTTCGAATTTAACCAAGTTCTTTCCAAATGGAATAGAAAAGGAAGAATAAATTTAAAAAAGACTACTTCAGCAAATTATCGGCTTCATTGGGGAATACAAGCGCCGGATTGAATTTTTTTGCATCTTCCATGGGCATCCAAGCATATGCGATGAGGATAAGGATGTCCCCGACCGCCACTTTTCGTGCCGCTGCACCATTCAGGGTAATTTCTCCACTACCTCTGGGTCCTGGAATGGCGTAGGTTTCCAGCCGTTCGCCATTGTTGTTGTTAACGATCTGTATTTTTTCACCTTGTACTAAATTGGCGGCATCCATCAAATCTTCGTCTATGGTGATACTGCCGATATAATTAAGATCGGCCCCGGTCACTTTTACGCGATGTATTTTTGATTTTACTACTTGAATTTGCATAGTTCTAGGTTCATTAGTTCAAGGCTATGTTGTCGATTAGACGAACTTCATTGGCATAAACGGCAATAAACGCCCTATATTTTTTGTCGTGTTGTTTTTTAGTGATCGGAAGCAATCGATCAACGTCCGTGATGATGATGTATTCCAATCTAAAATCCGGATGGTCCTCAAATTGTTTGATTACCCAATCCTCTATATCTTTAGCACTTTTCGTGCCAAATTTTTCCTTGGCAGTTACCAAGGACTCGTATATCAGGGAAGCTTCTTGCCGCAGGGTCTTGGACAAGCGTTCATTTCTTGAACTCATCGCAAGGCCATTGGGCTCTCTGACAATTGGGCAGCCGACAATGGTTACATCCAACTTTTCAATTTCAACGAGCTTTCGTATTATTTGCAACTGCTGAAAGTCTTTTTCTCCGAAATAAGCCTTGTTTGGGCGTATCATTTTAAGTAAGGTAGAGACGATCGTGCCCACTCCGTCAAAATGCCCGTCGCGAAAGGCACCTTCCATAACGTTCTCCAATCCACCAAAATCATACGACTTCGATTGCACTTTATTTTTATAAACTTCTTCTACAGAGGGAGCGAAAACCAGGATTCCTTGAGATATTTCATGAATCAGCTTTAGGTCCTCTTCGAGGGTTTTTGGATATTTTTGGAGATCTTCCTTGTTGTCGAACTGGGTTGGGTTCACGAAGATAGTGACCACCACAAAATCATTTTCGGAAACTGCTTTTTTTATCAGGGATGCATGCCCTTTGTGCAATGCTCCCATGGTGGGGACCAACCCAAGCTGCTTTTTTTCAAGAAGCGATGCTAAATGGGTTCTTAATTCGTTTTCGGTCTCGATAAGGAGCATAAATCTCTTTTAAATGGCAGCAAACTTACTATAAATACGGCTAATCTACATAATTTTTGTAGTTTTGCAATTCTGTTTACAGCGTTAACGAAACACAGCATTTATGAATGGCAAAAAGATATTATTCGTATCTTCAGAATTAGTCCCTTATTTACCCGAGAATGAGGTATCCTTAATGTCCTATGAGACCCCTAAAATGGTAAATAGCAAAGGAGGCCAGATTCGAATCTTTATGCCACGCTATGGCAATATAAACGAGCGAAGACATCAATTACACGAGGTAATACGATTGTCAGGGATGAATTTGGTCATCAATGACATGGACATGCCGTTGATCATTAAGGTCGCCTCTATTCCAAAAGAACGTATTCAGGTATATTTCATCGATAATGATGAGTACTTTAAGCGCAAGGCTACCTTTAGTGATGGTGAAGGAGCGTTGTTTCCGGATAATGATCAAAGAGCGATTTTCTTTGCGAAAGGTGTGGTAGAAACGGTCAAAAAGCTGAACTGGAACCCCGATATCATTCATGTGCATGGTTGGATGGCTTCCTTGCTTCCACTATATTTAAAAAAGTATTACGCAGATGAACCGCTATTTGCCGAAAGCAAGATCGTGACTTCCGTCTATAAAAAATCTTTCGATGGGGAACTTGATAAAGATATGATGAAGAAGATTACTTTTGATGGTATACCTGAAGATAGTATTGCTCCTTTGGCAGCTCCCAACTATAATAATTTGTTAAAAGTAGCTGTAGATTTTTCCGATGCAGTTATTTTAGCCGCGGAAGACATTCCAGAAGATTTAAAACAACACATTGCCGACCTTCAAAAACCCGTGTTGCCGTTTGTTTCTTTACAAGAATTTGAAGAAGCTTATGCAAATTTTTATAACACAGAAGTTTTAAAGTAATCCAAAATGATTTTTTTGAACAAAGTAAAGTATCCAGCGCTGGCAGGTCTCATGCTGCTTGTAGCGCTTTTTTCTTGTGAAGATGAGTTGACCACGGTGGGATCGGGAGTGCTTGGGCAAGAGCCCTTTACTACGAGAAAAGCATCTTTCGATGTTTTTGCCTTCAACAAAAAAATAGCAGCGGTACAGACCAATAGACTACCAGTCTACCATTTAGGGGTTTATAATGATGCGGTGTACGGAAAAACGGAAGCCCAAATAACCTCCCAGCTGCGATTATCAACCGCTAATCCTACTTTTGGCTCTTTTCGCCCGGAAGATGAAGTCTTGGATGCCGAGAATGCTACGAAGCTTCCAGAGGAGGAAACGGTCACAGAGGTGTATCTTTACATCCCTTTTCTCACCAAAACAGCAGCGCAGCGCGATTCGGATAGTGATGGGGTTGATGATGCATTTGATTCCGAACCGAACGATCCGTCGAATGATTCCGACGGAGATACGATTCCCAATAATGAGGAAAATACGGGAGGTACCGACCCGCTATTGGCAGACACCGATGGCGATGGAACGCCCGATAACGAAGATACGGATACGGCAAGGAATGTTTTCCCGAAAAGGGTAGACCTTGATAGCATCTATGGCAACCGTGAACAAGGTTTTAATATTACGGTACGGCGCTCTGAATTTTTCTTGAGAGACCGAGATCCAAATACCGCTTTTGAGAATCAGCAAGAGTATTTTTCGAGCCAGGAATTCAGTTCTTTCGTTTCTGAAGTATTGTATGATAAACCCAGTAACCCTATTACCATTAGTGATAGGGAAATAGTTACCTTCAAAGACGATGACCCGGACACCTCCGATGTTGACGAGAGTCTAGAGTTGGATGAACGTTTGGCACCGGGCATACGTGTGTTGTTGGATGGGGATTTTTTTCAGGAAAACATTATTGATAAGGAAGGGTCTTCCGAATTACTGAGCCAAACAAATTTTACAGAGTTCCTTAGAGGAATCAATATAACATTGACACCTGGAGATGGGGAAGATGAATTATTGTTATTGCTCGATATTGCCCAAGCCAATATTACCATCAATTACGAATATCAAAAAATAAACAATAATAACACACCCGATGACACGGCAGATGATGAGCAAACAACCGAGGAAAGCAGTTTTGTTTTGAATCTCTTGCAGATTCAAGGGCAAGCGGTAAATGGAAATGCCGTAAATACTTTGGTCAATGACGCGTATACCCCCGAAATAATAGCACAGTTTGAAGAGGGGTTGAATGCTTCCCGTATTTATCTGAAGGGTGGTTCGGGATCCTATGCCGAAATACGGCTTTTTGATGCCGATGGTGATGAAACAGCAGAGGCGATTACTCAGATAAAAGCGAATAATTGGATCATTAATGAAGCCAACTTGGTATTTTATGTTGATCAAGAGGCGCTAGGAAATGGAACAGCTCCTGATGGAGAATCTTTTAGGGAACCCGTAAGATTATATTTGTATGATACCGAAACCCTTGAGCCGTTGATTAATTTTGCAACCGAGAATACGATTACCCAGGATCTTTTCGGAAGTTTCTTGAACTATGATGGTATTATAGTGAAAGAAGCGGGCAGAGGTGTGAAATATACGGTCAAAATAACCGATCATATTAACGACTTGGTATTGAGAGATGAAGACAATGTGGTATTGGGTCTTACCATTACCTCCGATATTTCTCGTACGGCGGCACTAAGTGCTATGGTAAACGATAATGATGACGGAGAGGAAAATCTTCCGATTGTAACCTCACTTTCTCCCTTGGGTACCGTATTGTTTGGCAGTAATGTTTCACAAGCGAACCAAGCGAATAAATTACAGCTCGAGATTTTCTATACAGAGGCCAACTAAGGGTCCTACAGGCCCTTTGTATTTATGAATCTGTTTAATTCAACGTTAAATCACCATTTTATACCGATTGCGTATACCACCTAAAGAAATTATGCGTTCTAGCTTCATTATGTTCAAATTTTGTACGTTTCCCGTACATTTGCGGCGTAATTTATTTATCCATTACTAAAATTAAAGAAATATGTGCGGAATAGTCGGTTATATAGGATACCGCGATGCTTATCCGATATTGATCAAAGGGTTACAACGGTTGGAATATAGAGGATACGATAGTGCCGGGGTCGCGCTCTTTGATGGAAATAATATTAACTTGGCAAAGACCAAAGGAAAGGTCGAAGACTTAAGTAAAAAAGCCAAGGCCGATATTTCTCTAAAGGGATCCTTGGGAATAGGACATACCCGTTGGGCCACTCACGGTGTACCGAACGATGTGAACTCGCACCCACACTATTCCAATTCGGGTGATTTGGTCATTATACACAACGGGATCATCGAAAACTACGAATCGATAAAAATGGAGCTCGGAAAAAGGGGGTATACCTTCAGCTCTGATACCGATACCGAGGTACTCGTAAACCTTATCGAAGAAGTACAGAAAACCGAAGATGTAAAGTTGGGGAAAGCGGTGCAAATCGCATTGAACCAAGTAGTAGGGGCTTATGCCATAGCAGTTTTTGATCTCAAAAAGCCAGACGAAATTGTAGTGGCTAAACTAGGTAGTCCGTTGGCAATAGGAGTTGGTGATAAGGAGTTTTTTATTGCTTCCGATGCCTCTCCTTTTATTGAGTTTACGAATAACGCCGTGTATTTGGAAGATGAGGAAATGGCGATTGTACGCTTGGGAAAAGAAATAAAGCTTAGAAAGATCAAGGACGATGCCATTGCTTATCCCAATATCCTAGAACTTCAATTAAACCTTGAAGAAATCGAGAAAGGCGGTTATGACCATTTCATGCTAAAAGAAATCTATGAACAGCCAAGGGCCATTCTAGATACGTACAGAGGAAGGTTGTTGGCGGATCAGGGCATTATTCGAATGGCAGGGATAGATGATCATTTAGAAAAGTTCATTAATGCCGATCGAATTATTATCGTTGCCTGCGGTACGTCGTGGCATGCAGGCTTGGTGGCCGAGTACATTTTTGAGGATTTGGCCCGCGTTCCCGTAGAAGTGGAGTATGCATCGGAATTTCGATATAGAAACCCTGTTATAACCGATAAAGATGTGTTGATCGCAATTTCCCAATCTGGGGAAACCGCCGATACACTGGCCGCGATAAAACTTGCCAAAGAACGGGGCGCTTTTGTATTTGGGGTCTGTAACGTGGTAGGTTCTTCGATTGCACGGGAAACGGATGCCGGTGCCTATACCCATGCAGGGCCAGAGATAGGGGTGGCTTCCACAAAAGCCTTTACCACACAAATTACGGTTTTAACGCTTATCGCCTTGAAACTGGCCAAGGAAAAAGGGGAGTTTTCATCCTCTAAGTTTCATGAATTCCTTACCGAGTTGGAAACTATTCCGGCCAAAGTTGAAAAGGCTTTACAGTCAGATGAACTCATCAAATTTATAGCGGATGTGTACAAAGATTCTACTAATTGCTTGTACCTGGGAAGAGGATATAACTTTCCCGTAGCCCTGGAGGGCGCCCTGAAATTAAAGGAAATCAGTTACATACATGCCGAAGGATATCCTGCAGCGGAAATGAAACACGGCCCCATCGCATTGATCGATGAACAAATGCCGGTCATTGTAATTGCTACCAAAAAGGGACATTATGAAAAAGTCGTAAGTAATATACAAGAAATTAAATCTAGAAAAGGACAGATTATCGCTATTGTGACAGAGGGAGATGAGCAGGTTCGAAGTTTGGCGGACCACGTGGTCGAAGTGCCCGAGACCCTAGAGAGTTTAACGCCCCTGTTAACGACCATTCCCTTACAACTGTTATCCTATCACATCGCGGTTATGCGCGATTGTAACGTGGACCAACCCCGTAATTTGGCTAAATCGGTTACGGTGGAATAGAAACTGTAAGAACAGAAAACAAAGGAGGTAGACGTTTACGTACACCTCCTTTTCTATTTTATGAATACCGCATTTTCACCTTCCTCTTTTTACGAATAATTTACTATGCACGCATAATTTCTCTGATTTTATGATTATCGATTTGAAAAAATCGGTATCTTGCCGGTAACTTAATAACTAACTTAATATTCAAAAGAATGAGAAAATTTCTCTTTTTTTCACTTCTTCTATTGGGAACTATTGGTTTTTCGCAAACCGTAATTACCGGAAAAGTGATGGATCAGAACAATGAGCCTGTACCGGGAGCCAATGTGGTTATCTCTGGCAAAGCAATTGGTACGGTTACCGATTTTGATGGTAACTTTACCTTAGAAACTTCTGAAGTACCCCCCTTTCAGTTAAAAATTACCAGCCTTGGCTATAGTGATGGGACGGCAGAGGTTACAGAAAACAACCAAAACCTCTCCATTTCAATCAATGAAGCGCAGACGTTTTTAGATGAGGTGGTCATTTCGGCTTCTCGTACGCCTGAACGTATCTTTGAATCCCCTGTTTCGGTAGAACGTTTTGGTCTAAAAGAGATTCAGACCACTACGGCCGAATCTTTTTACGGTGGTCTACAAAATTTAAAAGGGGTTGATATCAATACGAATAGTTTAACCTTTCAATCTGTAAATACACGTGGTTTCGCCACTTTTGCAAATACACGATTTCTGCAATTGGTCGATGGAATGGATAACACCGCTCCGGGCTTAAATTTCGTATTAGGGAACTTGGTAGGTATGAATGAGTTGGATGTGCAAAGCGTTGAGATTCTACCAGGGGCCTCTTCTGCTTTATACGGTGCGGGTGCATTTAATGGTATTCTTTTTATGAGAAGTAAAAGCCCATGGGACTTTCAAGGAATAAGTGCCTATGTTAAGACGGGAATTACTTCGCAAGAAGCCGCAGGTGACAACGAGTATTACGATCTAGGTGTCCGTGCTGCCCACGCTTTCAGCGATAAACTTGCGGCGAAGGTTAGTTTTTCTTATTTACAAGGTGAAGATTGGCATGCGAACAGAATCGATGATATAGCGAATCCAGGAGCAGATAGAACAAACCCTGCTTATAATGGTTTAAATGTTTATGGAGACGAGGTAAGTACTACGCTCAACTTTGACGCAGCGGCAGGTTTGCCAACGGGTACAGTAGGGTCTGCCGTGGTAAGCAGGACTGGTTATAACGAAGCAGATGTGGCCAACTATAATGCACAGAGTGTAAAAGCAGACTGGTCATTGCATTATCGACCATTTGGAACCGACTTAGAATTGATTTATAATGGAAGAGTCGGTCGTGGAACCACGATTTACCAAGGTGCGAATCGCTACGCGGTACAAGGTTTCAAGATGCAGCAGCATAAATTAGAATTAAAAAACGATAACTTTTTTATTCGAGCCTATATCGTTTCAGAAAATTCCGGTGACTCGTACGATACGAGATTTGCAGCCATCAATACCAACAGAGCTTGGAAATCCGACACACAATGGTTCACCGAATATGCGCAAACGTTTATCGGTGCTAAATTGGGTGTTGGCTCAGGAGTACTGGCCACCGACGAACAGGCACATGCCGCTGCAAGGGCCGCTGCCGATACGGGCCGTTTAATTCCGGGAACGGCAGCTTTTGAAAACGCATTCAATAGAGTTATAAGCGATGGGGACCTAAGCACAGGAGCCAAATTTATCGATAATACAAAATTCCGGCACGTAAACGGAAATTACAATCTGGCACACCTTATCAACGACTGGGCCGATGTTCAAGTAGGAGGTTCGTTTAGAGAGTACGAGTTGAATTCCCAAGGAACCATTTTTACCGATTTTGACGGACCCATTACGTATAATGAGTACGGAGGGTATGTACAAATTCAAAAGAAGTACTTTGATGATCGTATGAAAATAACGGCTTCCGGTAGATACGACAAAAACGAATTTTTTGACGGCTTTCTTTCACCAAGACTAGGGGTTTCGGCCACTTTGGGTGAAAAAAGAAACCATAATCTTAGGGTATCCGCTCAGCAAGGATTTAGAAACCCAACAACACAGGATTTGTTTATCGGATTAAACGCTGGTGCCGCTGTGCTAGTAGGTTCTGCACCGAGTAATTTGGATAGAGATGTAAGAACTTTTACTATTGAGAGCGAGGCTGGACAGGCAATTGCAGGTTCGTCAACAGCTCAAATTGTAGGAAGAGCAGCGTATGAAAATGCATACTCCCTAATTTCTGTACAAGCCGGTGCACCCGTTGCGGTGAATACACCTTTGATTGAACCTGAGGAAATAACAGCTTTTGAAGTGGGTTATCGGGGACAATTCGGAAAAGTTGCGATTGATGCAAGCGGGTATTATAACCAATACAAAAAATTTATTGGTCAGACGCAGACCATAGTTCCTTTGTATGGGGAGGCCGGTGACGGTGGTCTGTCATTATTGGCGTTGCAGAACGGGGATTTCGAAGTCTATCAGGTATATACAAATAGTCAGGAAGATTTAACGTCTTATGGGGGTACCATTGGTATTGACTCTAAGATAGCAGGTTTTGACGTTGGTGCAAATTATACCTATACGAAACTTGAAGATGCTGAAAGTCTTAGGACTCGAGGGATCAGAGTCAATTTTAACTCTCCAGAGCACAAGGTGAAAGTATCCTTAGGAAAAACAGATTTGTTTAAAAACTTCGGTTTTGCTGTAAATTATAGATGGAGCGATGATTATTTTTGGGAAGCTTCTTTCTCTGATGGTGAGGTACCGGCGTATTCGGTTTTGGATGCACAGATCAACTATACAGCGCCTAAAATTAAGTCGGTGTTTAAACTTGGTGGTTCAAACCTTTTGGCAGATGAATACTTTCAGGCGATCGGTTCCGGTCTTATAGGTTCTATCTATTATTTGTCTTGGACGATAAATCCGTAATAACGAGTCATTTGATAAAAAAGAGCGGCCCTAAAAGCCGCTCTTTTTTATTTATAACAAGGTGGTAGGTTATTGCACGAAAGGTTCTTTAAAAAAGCCTTGAAAAGCATTTTCATTTAAAATGTAATGTCCTATCTTTGCAGCCTGAAAAACAAAGCCGATTTGCCGCTTTTTTTCAGCATATGTAAACATAATATATAAACTCATAGGTAATGTCAAAAGTTACAGGTAAGGTTTCTCAAATTATAGGCCCCGTGGTCGATGTTGAATTTCAATCGGGTTCAGAGCTCCCCAAAATTTATGATTCATTGGAAATAGCCAATGCGGATGGTTCCAAATTGGTTTTGGAAGTACAATCGCACGTTGGGGAGAATACGGTAAGAACCATTTCAATGGACTCTACCGATGGGCTCAGCAGGGGAACCGAAGTACTTGCGACAGGTGCGGCAATTCAAATGCCCATTGGGGATGATGTATATGGGCGCTTGTTCAATGTGATCGGTGATGCCATCGACGGTCTTGGAGATTTACCGAAGGCGGGGAAAGACGGTCTACCTATCCACAGGGAAGCCCCTAAGTTCGAAGACCTTTCGACTTCTACCGAAGTATTGTTTACGGGGATTAAAGTAATCGATTTGATCGAGCCTTATGCAAAAGGAGGTAAAATTGGTTTGTTCGGTGGTGCCGGTGTTGGTAAAACCGTATTGATCCAGGAATTGATCAACAACATTGCAAAGGGGCACGGTGGTCTTTCGGTTTTCGCAGGAGTTGGAGAACGCACACGGGAAGGTAATGATTTACTGCGTGAGATGTTAGAATCGGGTATTATCAAATACGGTGATGATTTCTTACACTCCATGGAAGACGGTGGTTGGGACCTTTCGAAAGTAGATAAAAAAGCTATGAAAGATTCGAAGGCGACCTTCGTTTTCGGACAAATGAACGAACCTCCCGGAGCACGTGCGCGTGTGGCCCTTTCAGGATTGACTATTGCGGAGTACTTCCGTGACGGTGCCGGGGAAGGTCAAGGGAAAGACGTACTGTTCTTCGTAGACAACATTTTTAGATTTACACAAGCAGGTTCGGAAGTATCGGCCCTGTTAGGTCGTATGCCATCTGCAGTAGGATATCAGCCGACATTGGCGACCGAAATGGGCGCGATGCAAGAACGGATTACGTCAACCAAAAGGGGTTCTATTACCTCTGTGCAAGCGGTATACGTGCCGGCGGATGATTTAACGGATCCAGCTCCGGCGACTACCTTTGCGCACTTGGATGCAACTACGGTACTTTCCAGAAAAATTGCGGAGCTTGGTATTTACCCAGCGGTAGATCCCTTGGATTCAACCTCTAGGATTCTAACTGCCGATATATTAGGGAAAGAACATTATGAATGCGCACAGCGTGTAAAAGAGCTATTGCAACGATATAAGGAATTACAGGATATTATTGCCATTCTTGGTATGGAAGAATTGTCTGAAGAAGATAAGTTGGCCGTAGGTAGGGCAAGACGTGTACAACGTTTCTTATCACAGCCTTTCCACGTGGCCGAGCAGTTTACGGGAATCCCGGGAGTATTGGTAGATATTAAGGAAACCATCAAAGGTTTTAATATGATCATGGACGGCGAATTGGACAATCTTCCAGAATCGGCCTTTAACCTTAAGGGAACCATCGAAGAAGCTATCGAGGCAGGAGAAAAAATGCTTGCCGAAGCATAACTAGCGCCTTTGTGGGTATTTGGGAGACCGTACCAAATGCGACACGCTAACTACTTAATACGAAAAAAATGTATTTAGAAATTGTATCACCGGAAGCTACCTTGTTCGCGGGAGAAGTTACTTCGGTAACCGTACCTGGTGTGAATGGTGAGTTTCAAATGTTGACAGATCATGCCCCCATCGTTTCCTTGTTACAAGCAGGCGATGTAAAGGTAGACGGGGATTTGACCATTGAAGAGGCTTATGCCTCGAAATTCAAGAAAGATGCCAACGGTAGAACAGTACTTAGTATCGTTAGTGGAACCATCGAAATGAAGGACAACAAGGTAATTGTCCTCGCTGATTAAAGCAGCTAATTCATATAATCAAAAGCCCCTACTATGATAGTTAGGGGCTTTTATTTTTACATTGTATGGGTAAAAGTAAAATACTCTTATCGGAAGGCAATCGGCCCTTATGGCAATTGGTAATCGCATCTGTTCTTTACACAGGGGTAATTGTGTTGTTGTTCATTTTTTTTAGGGATTTTGAATTTACCCCGGAGGGGAAAGCACTTCGGATCAGCTTTGATCCACTTACAGTTGCGCTATTTTTGTTGCCTACCGCCCTGGCTTTTTCACTGGTTAAAGACCTACTCTTTGATCTGGACGAAAAAAAGTACAAAGAACAATATAGTTTGGGAGCAATAAAATTTGGGAGGTGGCGTCAACTTCCCGAGATCGAGTACGTATCGGTGTTTCGACAATTAAAGGCGAACGGTGATATCATCTTTGAAGTAAATCTTTGGTACAATAGAAACAAACACTTCAATGTGTACGAGCACTTGGAACAAGCACCGGCGATAGAGATGGGGAAGGCCGTGTCTACCGCATTGAACGTACGGTTACGCGATGCCACCGTTCCAAATAAACATAAATGGCTCGGTTAAGTGTTTACTCGTCCAATTGTTCTAATGGCAAAGTATAAGCCCAGCCGGCTTTCTGAGTACTTTGCACCTTACTCGCCATGTAGCCAAGCGTTTCTAGTTTTCAGAATAGCGGCTGAAGGTTTCTCCCCATTCTGCTCTATAAGAGATAGGGAATAGGCAGCGCTGGCTTCAAGCAACACTGTTGTTGACTTTTTCGATCCAAAACGCTCGAAGTCGATTTTTAAACGATCTCCTACTTTTAATGTTTTTAAATACTCGCCAAAACCTTGCCCGTTTGGTAATGGTAATTCATTGATTGCCGAAATCATATCTCCTTTCTCCAATCCGGCGGTATAGGCGGGACTTCCCATTACCGGAGTGCCCTGTATTGTCATATCGGTACCCGTATTCACTGTAGCACCGAAATAGGGAATGCTTGCGTTTTGAGTGAGCGCCACCCCCACAGGGTCAAACAATGAACCGTAATCTGGCATTTCACTTTGGTAAATGTACTTGTCGAAGAAGTCTTTGCCGAAGGCTTCCCCAGCATACGCGACAAGGGTCCTTTGTAAATCTTTGATGGTATAAGGCTTTTCTGTTTTGCCGTAGGTTTGCCAAACAAGTTTCATGTAATCATCTAAATTTAGATTACGTTGCCGTAACGAGAGATCCAGGGCCAATCCTAACATGCTGCCATATGAATAGTACGAAACAAAGGTATTCCCACGATTCACCGGGTCTACCGATGTGGCGGCATCTACAAAAGGTGCTTGGTAGCTCATCTCAATCGGCGTAAAGAACTTTCTTCCCGGCGAATTCCAAACATAGTTGAAAGTACCTGTGAGACGCTGAACATAATCTTCTTCGGATATCAGTTCGGCACGGCATAGAACAAGGTTGGTATAGTAACTGGTAAAACCCTCTGCAAACCATAGTTCTCCGCTCATATTGGCTTTTTCAAAATCAAAGGGCTCTAGCGATGCTGGTCGGATGCGTTCCACATTCCATGCGTGAAAAAATTCATGGGAAACCGTGCCGATGTTACGTTCCATGCCCCCTTCTGCCAGACTTGTCGTGCTTGTTAAAATAGTTGAATTTCGGTGTTCCATACCATCCCCGGAGGCATTGGGGATGTAACAGGCTAAAAAAGTGTATTTACCATTATCGAAGTCGGGAAGTTCCCCAAAAACCTCTTTTTCTGCCAATACTACTTTTTTGACCCTTTCGAAATATGCATCCGTTTCTTCTTGTGATCCATTGTGGTGCAAAGCAAGTTGAATTGATTGTGTTTTCTCTTTGGAAGCAACCTTGAATTCCTTTAAATGAAAATTGCTTATTTCGGTGGGGGAGTCCATAAAATAGTACAAATTCGGGGGACGGAGTACTTTGTTCCCGAAACCAAGAATAGTTGTGTGGCCACTTTCCAATGAAGGTCTTGACGAACTTTGAAGTCTACTTCGATGCTCCTATTCGCAAATGCCGGAGCATACATAAAAGTGGCGGGGATATTCAAATGGGCGTGGGTCTCATCGACTTGGGAATAGGTGCCATCTCCGCGATTGGCAAAGAGGGTATAGCTAATATGAATTTCCCCATCATGTCCCGTAAGTGCCCATTGGTAAGGGTCGGGACGCATAATTTTTAACGCATTTCCCTTCCCATCAAATGCTTTAAAATCATAAACATTTTTAGCGAATTCATGCAGCGCGTAGCGTCCGGGGGAAGTTCGGCTCATACGAACCTTTAAAGTGTCATTGGCAACATCGGGAAACGAAACCTTTATATGCGCCTCATGATGTACTGCATTTTCAAAGGATATTTCGTAAGAATTTACTTGTGCGCCACCTACTGCCGACACGAACAACAATAACGTAAAAAAGGAAGCTCTCATGGGAAATCGATTTGACCACTAAAATACTAATTCCAGTCATGCGCGGTCTAAAATAATGATGTCGAAAAAAATTCTTTTTGCGGCCCGCCAATGATACGATTTACTGCCAATCCCAATTCATAAGTTCCCAAGAAGTACCATCGGTCATTTGTGTTTTTAAAGTTTTAAAACCTACGCTTTTGTGCGCCCCTATAGAGCGTTGATTGGCCGTGGCCACTTCGGTAAAAAGACACTCAAAATCATTTTCCAATTCCTTTTTATAATAGTGGTACATCCCCTTGAACAGACCCTTTTTTCGATAATTCTTATCAACGCATATCTGCCCCATGGCTACATAATTCCTGTTGGGTAAAAGGGTATCGGCCGCGGCGAACATGGGCTTTAAAACAGCAATGTCATTTCGAAAAGACCGTAGCATCACCAGGGCATAACCTACCACGGCTTCCCCATCTTTTGCAATGATATGGGGACAAGCATCATTCATTTTTTTTAAAATATCGTACGTGTGGTCTACAGTGATAAAACCCTCTTTTAGAAGTTCTTCCTTTGAGAGCCCTTTCGCCATATTTTTCTTTTGTAGTGCCAGTATCTGCACTAGTTCATCAACCTTGGAAACCCGCTCGTACGTAATCATATTATTGGTCTTGTTCAAAGATACCTAAATTCACATTTCGATTTTCTTTTGGTGTTCTAGGTAGGGTGAAACCTTGGTGAGTTGTTAATTGACTGACGTGTTTTTAGAGTCTTCAAAATAGCACTGTAAAAACCTAATACTAAAACCAAACCACTTTTTCAATGCGACGTTCTCTACTTTTTTTAGTATGTTTTTTACTAGCATGTTTCGCTTTGAAGGCGCAAGATGCACCTGCGGTTTCTTATAAAAATCAAATCAGCACAAACTTGTTACTTCCCGTTTTTAGTAGTGTAGACCTTAACTATGAACGTGCCTTGGGAAGTAAGTTTGCCTTAGGGTTGGCGGTTGCCGTATATGGTGAGAATATTAAAGATCTTACGGTCGATAGTTTTAATGAAGCTACTTTGCGTACCAAAAATGAAGTAATGCCCTTTGCAAGGCTTTATTTCAATGGCAATCAAAATAACAGCCATTTGTTGGAAATCTTTGGTTCATTTAGCCAGGTTGATGAAGACGGCAGGCTTGTTCGATCTGTGAATGATGCGGGTTTTGGTGTATACGATATTGGAGTGGAGTCTTATACCAGAGGAGGTTTTGGTATAGGTTATGGGTATCGTTTTCTCTTAATGGACGACAAGCTTGTCTTGGAAGGGCAATTTGGACTTCGTACGAATTTTGACCTCAATTTCGTTGTGTTAAATGCAGCCTTGATCCGAACCGGAATCAAAATAGGATATCGATTTTAAAAAGGAAAAAATGAAAACAATACTATTAGGGATATTGGCAAGTGTTTTATTGGTGGGATGTTATTCCAGCGACGATTATAATGATCGATCCGTACAGTTACGGGTAGATAATGCAATTCAATTTGACAACGAAGAGGAATATAGTGTGGGCGACACCTTGTATTTTCAGGTTGGTTTTAGCAGATACCTCGAAGAAGATGGTTTCTCGACACTTTTAGATGTTTTCGAAACGACGAACGATGAACAATTTGGTTTTTCCTTTCAACTGGATAAGTACTCGGATTTTTCGAATAGGTACGAATCAGTATTCATAGACCAAGAACTAATTATTGGTCCTAGAGGAGACGACGCTAATTTCTTTGGAGATAGTATGGTGGTCGAGTTAAATGATGCGAGGGATGCATATACTGCCGAAGTGGGAATTGTGTTGACCGAGATAGGTGACTTTCAGCTCGATTTTGATTTTCTTAATTTTGCCCCTCCTTTTGGTGATGATAACAAAGTGCGCGTCTTTATCGAGTATATCCCAGCCACGACTAGTACGTTGAATCTGGAATTTTCCGTGATAGAATAGAATAATTTTAAGCACCTTTAGAAGCGCATTTCCTTTGAAAGATGCTACATTTGGCCTATGGCCAATTTCCCTAAAAAACTAGCAGCCAAACTTGAGAAACGTGACCAAGAAGATGCATTGCGTGTACTACCATCCGGTGGTGAACTAGTTGACTTTTCTTCGAATGATTATCTGGGATTGGCCCGTGAAGGGAAAATCTCCAAAGAGGCCTTGAAATACTTGCATGGTCTTGGGGTACCAAATGGCGCCACAGGTTCCCGACTTTTATCGGGGAACCACACGCTCTACCAAGAGCTTGAAGGCAGGCTAACCAACATTCACGATTGTGAGGCCGCCCTGGTGTTTAATTCAGGATATGATGCCAATATCGGCTTCTTTTCGTCGGTACCGCAACGAGGCGATATCATTTTATTTGATGAACTGATACATGCAAGCATTCGTGATGGAATTCAAATGAGCCATGCCAAGAGTTTCAAGTTCGCCCATAATGATACAAACGACCTTCAAGCGACCTTTGATCGAAATTGTGCCAAGATGTCTTCCGATACGGTCGTTTACCTGGTTACGGAATCGGTTTTTTCAATGGATGGTGATACGCCAAACCTACAGGCCTTGGTCGACTTTTCAGTTAGGAATGGCTGTTACTTGGTGGTCGATGAAGCCCATGCCGTAGGTGTTTTTGGAAACAAGGGTGCGGGTTTGATACAAGAACTGGGGCTCGCTGAAAAAGTATTTGCCCGGGTCATTACGTTCGGAAAAGCTTTTGGGTGTCATGGAGCGGCGATTTTGGGAAGTAGTGCGTTAAAGACCTACCTGGTCAATTTTGCAAGAAGTTTGATTTACACTACGGGCCTTCCGCCACATACTGTGGCTACGATGTTGTCCGCGTACGATTTCATGGGTAGCAATGAAGGGCAAGAAAAAAGGGAGCAGCTTCATATGTTCATACAAAACTTCAGGGCTCAACTTTTAGAAGCGGGGTTACAAACTCTTTTCATACCTAGTAATTCGGCAATCCACTGCTGTGTAGTTCCGGGCAATCGACACGTAAAGGAAATAGCTCAAAAACTCCGCATGGCAGGTAATGATGTGAAACCAATTTTATCACCGACCGTACAGAAGGGAAAAGAAAGGGTGCGTTTTTGCTTGCATGCCTATAATACGGCCGACGAGGTTGAACACCTAATTTCGCTTTTGTCCAAGTTAACGATTCGCGTGTGAAAGATACCTTCGCCACCATAGCAACGTTTGAGTTTTCGGCAGATGTAGTCATCATCAAGGGCCGTTTAGAATCTGAAGGGATTCAGGTGTTTTTGACCGATGAGAATACCATTAACTCAGACCCTGCGATAAGCGCTGCCTTGGGAGGGGTGAAACTTCAAGTGTATGCCACCGATCGGGAACGTGCCATGGCAATATATGAAGAGGTGCGGGCCTATGCCCTTGGCGATGACGGCTTACCGATCACCTGCCCCAACTGTAAGGCGCAAAAATCCGAGGTCTATTATGAACGTAAGGGGCTTTTTTATAAACTTTTCCCATTTTTTGAGATTAGAAAATTCAAATGCCTAAATTGTGGAATGATTACAAAACCCGATTGACATGCAACGAATTTTTGTTACTGGAATTTCTACGGAAGTGGGGAAAACCATTGCTTCGGCAATTATAGTCGAGGCCTTGGAGGCAGACTATTGGAAACCCGTTCAGGCAGGAGATTTAGACAATACCGACAGCCACAAGGTGGCGGCCTTGATTTCAAATACCAAAACAAAAATTCACAAAAGCAGCTTTGAATTAAAGACGCCTATGAGCCCACATGCGGCTGCAGAAATAGATGGTGTAATTTTGGATGCCAATAAAATCCATGAGCCACATACCGATAATCATATGGTGATAGAAGGGGCTGGCGGACTCTTAGTGCCTTTGAATGGGGCCGATACCATCTTGGACATTATCATGCCGAACTACAAGGTTGTGGTAGTATCAAGACATTACCTAGGAAGCATCAACCATACCCTGCTAACAGTGAATTGGTTAAAAATGAGGGGTTACCAGGTATCTTTGTTGTTCAGTGGAGATGCGCACCCTTCCACAGAAGATATCATTCTTCATAAAACAGGTGTTTCTTTGATCGGGAGAATAGACGAGGAAAAAACATTCGATACAACGACCGTTACAAAATACGCCGATAAGTTTCGAGCGAAACTACAATCACTCTAAACGACGGTAAATATCCGCTGCCTCTACTTGGGTTTCCAGTATGTAATACTTTTCGAGGTAACGGTCTATATACGTATTTTCGGCAGCTAATTTCTTATCGAACTTCAAACGGTCGGTGCGGGTAACCACAATTGCGGGCCGTATTTCCGTCATGATGTATACGAGTTCTTCGATGCCCGTTTTTCGCGGGTTTTTGTAGTATGGGAAGAGCTCGTTTCTGCAAATATTGCTAGGATGCGTTGCCGACATTGTAGGTGGTTTGCTATCGATTCCCCAATAGCCTATGTGATACCCTAAGAACAACACATTCTTTTCCTTGGGATGGTTTTTTAGAAGATAGCGCGGAACCGAAATACCCTCCCCGTTGTAGAAGGTATCCCGTTCGATTTTGTGTTGTGCGATTCTATAGTATTCCAAATAGCTCTCTGCAGGTATGGCAACAATTAAAAAGAATGCCAGTGCCCCGGTATAGTGCCATTTGCGAAAAAAAGGAATGCAAGCGATGGCCAATGCCACTAATACGATCAACAACGGATGCAATTGAATTAAATAGTGACTGTTGATTCTACCCGCCTTGGCAAATGAAAACAAGGCTCCAAGAACCGCGACAATGATCAACTGTACTTTTTTATCATGTAGATTCAGATACTTCTTTTTCCATGCCAGTACAAAGAAAATGGCCAAAACCAAAAAAGTAGGAGCCAGATTTAAAATAGAGCTGCGTCTAGCCCCGGCATATTCCAAGGCCGCCAATACCACCGAATTCCACCAAACTTCTCCTCTTTCGGTAAAATAGTAGGGCAGAAAGGTAATCGCCACTATAATCAGAATTCCTAGTCCGTATAACAATGCAGTGATGGCTCCTCGCACGTATTCTTTTTTGGAAAAATAAAAATATACCAAGTACATGCCGAGAAAAAGAGCGGTGTAGGCGATGTTCAACTTTGTCATTATTGCCAGGCCGATTAAGAGTCCGGCTATTAGATGGCCACTGTACCTCGTGGATCTTAACAGCAGCCAGAGTCCTGGCATAAAAAAAGCCATGCAGAGGTGTTCAGACATGACCCCTTGTATGCTTCCGAACAAACTTTGAAGGGCCACCGCCGCCATAGCGGCCCAAAAACCCACTTTTTTAGACCCAATATGCGAACCGATCTTAAAAGTAAAAAAGGCCGTGGTGGCCACCAATACTGCACCGATAAACCGAATGGCCAAAAAGCTTTTCCCGAAAATATAAATGATACCCGCAAAAAATAGAAAGGTGATGGGCGGTTTAAGATCCCATAGCTGGGTATAAGGCAAAAAACCGTCGACCCATGATTGTCCCATTAAAATAAAGGTACTCTCGTCTCGATCTACATAGTCGCGAAAGAAAAAAGGAAACCGAACAAAGACCGACGCGAACAGTAAGAGCGAAAATACCCTGCGCTCCCCCATACCAGCATAATTGGGAGTAAGTGCCGTAATTAGCTTATTTAGCATATTGGTCGCTAGAAGATATTATAAAATAATACGTTGTATTTTGCATTGGTTTGCTTACTACTTTTGCCTTAAGACAAAGAGGTTGAAAATTTTTAATTTCCCATCTTTGCAAGATAGCCTAATTCATGTATTCCATAAAGAGAACATCCTTGAAAAATCTTTCAGAAAGAGACCAAAAGCATATATGGCATCCACTAACGCAGCACAAACTACATCCAAAAATGTTGGGCATCGTAAAGGCCAAGGGTGCTGTTTTATACGATGAGGACGGGAAATCGTATTTAGATGGAATTTCGTCCTGGTATACGAGCGCTTACGGGCATTGCAATGATCATATCATTGAAAAAGTGTATGGTCAAATGCAACAGTTGGATCAGGTGGTGTTCAGTGGTTTCACCCACGAACCCGCTGTGCGTTTGTCGGAAGAGCTGATAAAAGTCCTGCCCGAAAACCAGGCAAAAGTATTTTTTTCCGATAATGGATCCACGGCGACCGAGATCGGGATTAAAATGGCCTTGCAGTATCACTTCAACAAAGGGAATAAAAGGCATGTGATGTTGGCTTTCGAGAATGGTTTTCACGGAGATACTTTCGGCGCCATGTCCGTTTCAGGGCTCTCCGTCTACAATGGTCCGTTCGAAGAGTTCTTTATTGATGTAGAACGCATTCCCATACCGACTTCGGAGAATATTGACGAGACCCTTTCATGGTTGAAGCAAAGGCTGGAAAAACAAGATATCGCCGGCTTTATTTACGAACCTTTGGTACAAGGTGCCGCGGCCATGCAGATGTATGCCGCGACTCATTTGTCGAAAATAATAGCGCTTTTGCAGAAGAATGATGTGATTACGGTGGCCGATGAAGTGATGACCGGTTTTGGAAAGACAGGCACTTTTTTCGCGTCTGATCAGATTGCCGTAAAACCAGATGTGATGTGTATGTCAAAAGCCTTGACCGCTGGTTTATTGCCCATGGCGATTACCGCTTGTTCCCAGAAAATATTTGATGCCTTTTACAGTGATGATATCGGAAAAGGGCTATTTCATGCACATACCTATAGCGCCAATCCCTTGGCATGCACCGCTGCCCTGGCAGGCCTGGAATTGTTACAGTCGAACGAAATGAGGGCGAATATAGAACGGGTCATTAAATCGCATGAACGATTTGAGCAAAAAATTAAAGGACATCCCATGGTCGCTAGGACAAGGCAGTGCGGAATTATTTTTGCCTTAGACCTCGCCGTTGAAATGGAACGCTATGGAAACCTAAGAGATCAATTATTTCATTTTTTTATGGAAAACGGAGTGTTTCTTAGACCTTTGGGAAATACCATTTATATTTCTGCCCCTTATATCACTACAGATGCACAATTGCAACAAATATACGAGGCTATCGAAGGAGCTTTGGCAATCATAAGATGAGCAATACCATTTTGAAAGAACCTATTTCCATTACGGCCGTTTCATCCATCTCTCCCTTGGGAGTTTCTTCCGAAGAATCTTGGGCGAATTATTCGGAAGCGACCCATGTGCTGAAGCAAAAAAAAATTGGAAATACGATCGACTGGGTGGGGGAATTGACACAGCATGGGAAGACCGCCCTGGCCGTCCTTAGAAAAGCTGATAGTAAGTATAAAAATCTGGATAATGCGGTACTGCTGGCGTTGTTCGCCTCAAGAAAGGCGATGGCGGAAGCAGGCTGGAAAGCCACGGATAATTTTGGAATAAATATCGGTTCTTCCCGAGGGGCTACGAGCCTTTTTGAAAAGTACCATCAAGAATATTTGACAAAGGAAAAGGTATCTACCTTGTCGTCACCAACCACGACCTTGGGGAATATATCTTCCTGGGTCGCCCATGACTTGCAGACCAAGGGCCCTGAAATTTCACATTCCATTACATGTTCTACCGCCTTACATGCCCTTTTGAACGGGGTGGCTTGGATTCAAAGCGGCTTGGCCGATAAATTTATGGTAGGTGGTAGCGAAGCGCCGCTAACCCCTTTTACCTTGGCGCAAATGAAAGCCCTGAAAATTTATGCGGATGCTTCGCCAACAAAAAGCCAACAGTTTCCTTGTCAAGCGTTGAATCTTGAAAAAAAACGCAATTCAATGGTTTTGGGAGAAGCAGCTTCCATAGCCTGTTTGGAACAGGGAATTCGCAAAAATGCTCTGGCTTTGATAACGGGTATAGGCTATGCCACGGAGGCCTTGGAGCATAATATTTCAATATCTGCCGATGCCCTATGTTTTCAGCGGTCTATGAAGATGGCCTTGGGTGAAACAGACCCCGCGGAGGTCGATATGGTAGTGATGCATGCACCGGGTACAATAAAAGGAGATGTTTCAGAGTTTAATGCTATTCAAAAGATATTTTGTAACAAACTGCCCGCTTTGACTACTAATAAATGGAAAACAGGTCATACTTTTGGGGCCTCCGGCATGTTAAGTCTTGAATTGGCGGTTTTAATGCTACACTATCAAGAGTTTGTGAAGGTACCATTCATAACTACTTTTGAAAAACCATCCAAGTTTAACAGAGTGTTGGTCAACGCGGTCGGTTTTGGTGGCAATGCAGTGAGCATATTACTATCAAAACAATAATGCGCTTGGCAAAAAAGCGATCACATTTACTATTTACTAACCAAACCACTAAAATCTATGGAAGAATGGTTCTCTGCTCTAGCAACGTTTGAAAAAGTCTATTGGGTCATTGCGCTCATTTCATCTGTTATTTTTATCGTGCTGCTTGCCGCCACTATTTTTGGTGGGGATGCCGATGGTATGGATGCCGATATTGAAGGGGACACCGGAATTGAGTTTCAATTTCTATCCTTTAAAAACCTAATGGGTTTCTTTACTATTTTTGGATGGTCTGGAATCGCCTGTTTGGATGGTGGATTGTCAAAAGGGCTTACCATCGGAATATCGGTGGTTTGCGGGCTTTTGATGATGGTCGCCATGGCTTCGCTTTTTTATTATTTGGGCAAACTTCAAAGCAGTGGTACCCTGCGATTAGAGAATGCATTGCATCAAATCGGAGAGGTATACCTTACCATTGGCGCCAAAAGAAGTAATATTGGCAAGGTGAGTATAACCGTGCAAGGAACCCTGAGAGAATTGGATGCCTTGACCGATGAGGATACAAACTTGGTTATGGGCAATGTAGTACGTGTCAAAGAAGTAACCGATAACGGAATATTAATTGTTGAACTCTTAAATAAATAATCATATGACATTAATTCCCTTGGAAATGGGTGGAAATGCCGCACTGTTGGCTATTGGCTTTGCCATTTTATTCTTTTTTATCATTATCATCTCATTTATTAGACGCTATAAAAGGTGTCCTTCCGATAGGATTCTGGTAGTGTACGGAAAAGTGGGGGGAGGAAATTCTGCCCGGTGTATTCATGGTGGTGCAGCCTTCATCTGGCCGGTCATCCAAGAATATCAATTTTTGGACTTGACACCGATTTCGATCGAGGTGAACCTGGTCAATGCCCTGAGTAAACAGAATATTCGGGTGAACGTTCCATCGCGATTTACGATTGGAATCTCAACCGAACCGGGTATCATGCAAAATGCTGCCGAACGTTTGTTAGGCCTAGGGCAGAATGAAATTCAAGAATTGGCCCAGGAGATTATCTTCGGACAACTTCGTTTGGTAGTCGCTTCGATGGACATCGAGGAAATCAATTCCGATAGGGACAAGTTCTTGACGAACATCTCCCAAAGTGTGGAGTCCGAACTAAAGAAAGTAGGCCTTAAGCTGATCAACGTAAATATCACCGATATCGTAGATGAGTCGGGGTATATAGAAGCATTGGGGAAAGAAGCCGCAGCACATGCGATCAACGCAGCACGTAAATCGGTCGCCGAAAAAAACAGGGACGGTTCTATTGGGGAGGCCAATGCATTGCAAGATGAACGCACCCAGGTTGCCGCCGCCAATGCACAAGCGGTCGAAGGTGAAAACATCGCGAAAATAGATGTTGCCAATTCCGATTCGTTGCGTAGGCAAAGAGAGGCGGAAGCCGAACGTACGGCAATCGCGGCCGAAAAAGTACAAGCGGCGAAAGCACTCGAAGAGTCGTATGCCGCTGAAAAAGATGCAGAGATCGCAAGGGCCGAACGGGTGCGTAGTTCGCAAATGGCAGATATCGTCGTCCCTGCCGAGATCGATAAGAAAAAAGTAGAAATCGATGCCGAGGCAGAGGCGGAAAGAATACGAAGAAAGGCAAAAGGAGAGGCAGATGCCATCCTGTTCAAAGCGCAAGCGGAAGCACAGGGCCTTTTTGAAGTACTGACGAAACAGGCACAGGGTCTAGATGAAATTGTAAAGGCCGCAGGAGACGATCCTAAAGATGCCGTGTTGTTATTGGTTGCCGATAAACTTCCGGAATTGGTGAAAACCCAGGCCGAGGCTATCAAGAACATCAAAATTGATAAGGTGACGGTTTGGGATTCTGGCGCTAAAGATGGCGAGGGTAAAAATTCTACCGCCAACTTTATTTCAGGGATGTATAAATCGGTGCCCCCCTTACAGGAAATGTTTAATATGGCGGGGATGCAATTGCCCGAGTATTTAAAGGGCAAAGATGTCGAGGGAGAAGTGATCCAAGACGATGTCAAGAAGCCCAGCAGTACGAAAAAGACGAACAAAGACCAGTAAGAGGCTGATATTTAGGCATAAAAGACCCGGAACGGTACAACTGTCCCGGGTCTTTTTTTATTCGCTTCGGTCGTTGCACATGGTCAACAGCTGTTCGTTTACGAACGCTTGGTTTCTTTATTGGGATTTGAATACGAATTAGATTATTTTTGAACCCAAATTAACGAATTGGTATGAGTGAAGCAAGACACGATTGGAGCAAGGAAGAAATACTCGCTATTTATAACAAACCCATGATGGAACTGCTCTATGAGGCAGCTACTGTGCATAGAGTGCACCATGACCCGAATACGGTTCAAGTGTCTACCCTCCTCTCCATTAAAACGGGCGGCTGTCCTGAAGATTGCGGATACTGTCCGCAAGCGGCACGCTATCATACAGATATCGAAGGGAACGATTTGATGACGGTTTCCCATGTAAAGGCACAGGCATTGCGCGCAAAGGCTTCCGGAAGTTCAAGGGTATGTATGGGAGCGGCATGGAGAAACGTGAAAGATGGCCCTGAATTTGATCAGGTATTGGAAATGGTACGCACCATCAATAAGTTGGATATGGAGGTATGCTGTACCTTGGGAATGCTTACCGAGAACCAAGCAAAACGTTTGGCCGAGGCGGGTTTATACGCTTATAACCATAATTTGGACACCTCGGAGGACTACTACAAAGATGTCATATCTACGAGGGCCTTTGAAGATCGTTTGGAGACGATAGACAATGTTCGGAAAAGCAACGTGACGGTCTGCAGTGGCGGTATTATCGGGATGGGAGAACAATTGGAAGATCGCGCCGGAATGTTGGTGGCGTTGGCATCCTTGAACCCGCAGCCGGAATCAGTGCCTATTAATGCATTGGTCGCGGTAGAAGGTACCCCCATGGAAGAAATGGAGCCCGTTTCTATTTGGGATATGATTCGTATGGTCGCCACGACGCGAATAGTAATGCCCGAAACCCAGGTTCGTTTATCGGCAGGAAGAACCGAAATGAGCAGAGAAGGGCAGGCGATGTGCTTTTTTGCCGGAGCGAATTCTATCTTCGCAGGCGATAAGTTATTGACCACCCCGAATCCCGATGTAAACGAGGATATGGCCATGTTTAAACTACTGGGGTTAAATCCGCAAAAACCCTTTGTAAAAGTAGCCCAGCCTACTACTACCGAAGCGGTCGATTCTATTCTTGCCCCCTTGGGCGAAAAACCAAAATGGTCCCGACCGGCACACAAGATTGAAAGGAACGAAATCGCCAAAAACAAGACGAAGTTGGTAGAGTAGTGCTTAGATTAGTTTTATTTTAAGACAATTTTTCATTCTGTTGGTTAAATTTGAGGTATAAACAACCTGTATACCATTGAAGTTAAGAGCAATCCCAAAGGTAGCTACCATTACCAAAGAGGAGTTTATCCAAGATTATTTTAAACCCCAAAAACCCTTGGTCGTTTCGAATGCCGTGGATCATTGGCCGGCGATTTCGAAATGGAGCCTTGATTATATGGCAAAGATCGCCGGGGAGAAAAATGTACCCCTTTATGATGATCGGCCCGTAAGGCACGAAGACGGTTTTAACGAACCACATGCCGAAATGAAACTGGCCGAGTACATCGCTTTGCTAAAAAAAGCACCTACCAAATACCGCATATTCCTATGGAATATTTTCAAGGAAGTACCGGCGCTTCAGGATGATTTTGACTATCCCGATTTTGGCCTGAAGATCAAGAAGAAACTACCTATGCTGTTTTTTGGCGGTACCGATTCATATACGTTCATGCATTATGATATCGACCTTTCAAATATATTTCATTTTCATTTTGAAGGTAAAAAAGAATGTATCCTCTTTCCACAGTCGCAAACAAAATACTTGTACAAAGTACCCCATTCCATCATTACCCATGAAGCGATCGATTTTTCAGACCCCGATTTGGAAAAATGGCCGGCCCTGAAGCATGCACATGGGTATCACACCTATCTCGACCACGGAGAAATGCTCTATATGCCCGAAGCGTATTGGCATTATATGAAATATCATACCCCTGGCTTTTCCATGAGCCTGCGATCATGGCCAAAGAAACCTACCAACTTTGCCAAAGGGCTGTATAACATCTTCATTATGCGGCATTATGATATTTTGATGCGCAAGGTAAAGGGACAAGGATGGATCGATCATAAGAACCGGACCGCCATTCAAGAGACCAATAGCCTATTGTCCTAACCCAGGAGTTCCTTTACCTTGTCGTAGATCAATTGTGATTCCCACCCCCGGTATAGTAAGTAGTCGGCCAGTTTTTTACGCGCCCGTTGCCCTGTAAGCCCTTCAAGTGCCGCTGCGCGTTTTTCGGCCAAAGTATTAAAAGTAGCCAAATACGCTTCCTCATCGATTTCTTTTAGCGCCGATGTAATGTTGTATACCGAGATTCCACGTTGTTTTAGTTCGTTTACGATACGTTTCTTTCCCCATTTTTTAATGCTGAACTTTCCACGTGCGAAGCTTTGGGCAAAACGTTCTTCGTTTAAGTAGTTTTCTTGAATCAGGTGGCCCATTAGTTGATCAATTGCCTGTGGTATCATGCGCATCTCTTTCAATTTTGCATAGACCTCTTTATGGCAACGTTCCTGATAGGCACAGTAGCGTTCTATTTTTTTGGTCGCTTCGACTAGGGTATAGGTCTTGATCATTGCCACAAAACTAGGAGTATTTAGAATTCTGACAAGAACCCTTTTTAAAAAGTTTACGCGCTTACGGCCAAGTAAGTATGGAAACAAAAAAAGCGACCCCCGTTGCCGAAGGTCGCTTAGTACTAATAAATTGTTTTTCCGTCTTTATTCTTAAAACGGAATTCGAGATATGTATAGGCATCTCTTGGTTGTATTTTGATCCATTTTTTATACTCCAAAAACCACTTGAAGCGAATGGAAGGGTACCCTTTGGTCAAGTAAGCCGCAATGAACGGGTGAATGTTCAAGGAAACTTTGTTGTCCTTAGCAGGGCCTTTGAGTAATTTTTCAAGATCCGATTGGATTTTATCGATCAATACGATCGGGGCTTCTACTTCGCCTCCTCCTTTGTTAGGATTTTCTTCGGTAGTCTTGATGTTCATTTCGGGTCGTACCCGCTGACGCGTAATCTGAATTAGGCCAAACTTGCTCGGGGGCAATATTTTATGCTTGGCTCGATCGTCTTTCATCTCATCTTTGAGATGTTCGAACAACTTTTTGCGATGGTGGGGTTTTACCATATCGATAAAATCGATGACGATGATTCCTCCCATATCACGGAGCCGTAATTGCCGTGCAATTTCCGAAGCCGCCAATAGATTCACTTCCAATGCGGTATCTTCTTGGTTGTTGGCCTTATTGGAACGGTTACCACTGTTTACATCAATTACATGTAATGCCTCGGTATGTTCAATAATCAAGTAGGCCCCCTTACTCATGGAGGCGGTACGGCCAAAGGAAGTTTTAATCTGTCTTTCGATCCCGAATTTTTCGAAAATGGGAACGGAAGAATTGTATAATTTTACTATGGACTGTTTTCCCGGTGCGATTTCCTGCACATAGTCCTGTATTTGTTCGAAAAGCGTTTGGTTGTCAACATGGATCCCCGTAAAGGAATCGTTGAAAACATCTCGCAAGATGCTTGAGGCCCGGTTGACCTCTACCAATACTTTCGACGGTGTGTGCGCTTTGTATAATTTCTTGCACATTGCTGACCATTTGCTCAGCAAATTTTCTAGATCTTTGTCCAGTTCTGCGACTTTTTTGCCTTCTGCTACGGTACGTATAATAACTCCAAAACCTTTGGGCTTAATACTCATTACCAATCGCTTTAGTCGGTCTTTTTCTTCCTTGCTGCCAATTTTCTGTGAAACCGATACACGATCGGAAAAAGGCACCATTACAAGGTAACGCCCTGCAAAGGAAAGTTCCGAACTAATTCTCGGTCCTTTTGTGGAAATAGGTTCTTTTACGATTTGAACCAAAAGAGATTGATTGGCTTTGATTACATCTGTAATGACACCATGTTTGTCAATATCTTTTTCAAATGGAAAGTTTTTTAGATTGTAGTCCCGTAACTTTCCGGTACTCACACTTTTAATGAATTTTAGCATCGAGGCCAACTGCGGTCCTAGGTCGTGGTAGTGGAGAAAAGCATCCTTTTCATATCCTACATTTACGAAAGCGGCGTTTAGGCCGGTAACCGGTTTCCGTATTTTGGCTAAAAAGATATCGCCGACGGAAAAGTTGTTATTGTCCTCATCTTTGTGCAATTCAGTGAGCTTTCCCGCTTTAAGCAAGGCAAAATCAACGGCATCCGAACTAGATCTTACGATTAATTCTCTATTCACCTGAATTTATTTTTACTATCCTTTTGGACATAGACAACCGTCTAATACCAAGAAAGGATATATAGATTAAACAATGTTGGAAACAGGTTGTAAGACCTGCCGAAATTCGTTTTTGAATCTCTATGTCAAAGAACGTAGGAAAACGAAAAAGTAGTTGAAACAACTACTTTTTCTTGTGTCGGTTAGCTCTACGGCGTTTTTTACGCTTATGTGTAGCTACCTTATGTCTTTTGCGTTTTTTACCACTCGGCATAAAGTTATACTTTTAGGTTATTGATTATTTTACTAGCACGTTGCTTTTAACTCCCTCAACAAAAACCTTGGCAGGTTTAAATGCAGGAATGTTGTGGGCAGCGATCTTAATGGTAGTGTTTTTTGAAATATTTCTACCGGTCTTTTCTGCCCTGGTCTTGATAATAAAACTTCCAAAACCTCTTAAATAAACATTATCGCCACTTTCCAAAGAAGTTTTCACTTCTTCCATAAAGGATTCAACAGTTGCTTGTACCTCTCCTTTTTCCATTCCCAGTTTCTCCGAGATCTTTGCTACAATTTCCGCTTTCGTCATCTTAAATTATATAGTTTGTTTTAAGGCTTGCAAATATATAAATTAAATTGAATCTTTCGTCCCGAACTGGGAATTTTAAGTCTATAAACCACTACTTTAGCAGTTTATGAATCGTTAGATGTCGTTTTCCCAGAAAATCTTACTATGGTATGCCGACCATAAAAGGGCCTTGCCATGGCGAAATACCCGTGATCCTTATAAGATTTGGTTATCAGAAATTATGCTGCAGCAAACCAGGGTTGCGCAAGGTACGCCTTACTATTTAAAGTTTTTGGAGCATTTCCCCACCGTCACCGATTTGGCCGATGCGCCCGAAGAAAAGGTACTGAAGTTGTGGCAAGGACTCGGATACTATTCCAGGGCCAGGAACCTGCACGCCACGGCAAAAAAAGTAGCCTATGAAATGAATGGCCAATTCCCTACCACTTATAAAGAGTTACTGACGTTAAAAGGGGTAGGCGATTATACGGCAAGTGCCATTGCATCGATCTGCTTCAATGAAGCCCAACCAGTGGTCGATGGGAACGTGTATAGGGTTCTGGCAAGATATTTTGGGGTAGATCAGGCCATCAATAGCCCCAAAGGGGCGGCTTATTTTAAAAAACTCGCCTTTGAGGTGATGAACACCGAAGAAATAAGGGATTATAACCAAGCGATTATGGAATTTGGAGCCATACAATGTGCCCCTCAGAAACCGTATTGCCTGCACTGCCCCTTAAACGAAAGCTGTGTGGCACTCCAACAAAATAAGGTCAAAGCCTTGCCGGTAAAAATAAAGAAGACCAAAATTCGAAACAGGCATTTCAACTATTTGGTACCCTTGGGAAGAACCAAGGACGGTTTAGCCGCAACGGTCTTGCAGCAGCGATTGGGAAAAGGCATTTGGCAGCACCTATGGGAATTTCCGTTGTTAGAATCTGAAAAGGAGCTCCATTTACCAGAGATACGGACCGAAATCGAAAAAATCTTGGTTTCAGTACCAATACAAGACGTGCAACTTCAGAACCCAACGCCTATTATCCATAAATTATCACATCAGCACCTACATACCAAATTTTGGCTGGTACGGACCGAAGGGGTGCTCGAAGCAGCGATTCCTGTCGAAAGTTTGGACGATTTTGCGGTGCCTGTTTTAGTGGCCGACTTCATAAAAACGTTTAAAATTTAGTACTTTTGCAGTACAAGCGGTCCTATTTTAAGGAGCGTAAAAAACAACACGGAAGGCAACACAATACTATGAGCGGAACATTGAACAAGGTGATGTTGATAGGGCATCTCGGCGACGAGGTTAAAATGCACTATTTTGAAGGAGGCGGATGTATTGGGCGTTTTCCGATAGCGACGAATGAGACCTATACGAACAAACAAACCGGCGAGCGGGTAACCAATACCGACTGGCATAATATTGTAGTGCGCAACAAAGCTGCCGAGATATGTGAAAAGTACCTTAGCAAAGGAGATAAGGTATACGTCGAAGGGCGGTTGAAAACCAGACAATGGCAAGGGGAAGACGGCAATATGCGCTATTCCACCGAAGTTCAGGTGCAGGATTTTACCTTTTTAACGACTAAAAAAGAGAGTATGGCTGCCGGGAATCCGCAGCAGTCGACCGCAGTAAAACCACAAGTGAGTTCCCCAACACCGACGCCTGCTCCCGTAAAAACAGAGCAACCTGCACAAGACGACGACCTTCCTTTTTAACCCTATTTAAACAAAGCAACCGTTGGACCCTGACCCCTTAAGCTCTCTATTAAACTTTATTTCTTTTGATAGCGCCTTGGTGGTAAAAACCTGCCTTTTAGTAGTCTTGCTCATATGCTCTGCCCTGATTTCGGGGGCCGAAGTAGCTTTTTTTGGACTTTCCTCCACCGACTTAAACGAAATTGAGGAAAAGAAGACAGGTAGGGGTATGGTGGTAAGCGCCCTACTACAGCACCCCAAAAAGTTATTGGCGACCATTTTGATTGCGAACAATGCGATCAACATTGCCGTAGTACTGCTGTTCAGCAGTATTGGGGATGTGTTGTTTTCCGATATTCAATACCGCTTGTTTGGTCTTATAGAAGTGCGTTTTTTGTTGGAAGTGGTAGTGGCCACTTTTCTAATTTTAATGTTCGGTGAAATCTTACCGAAAGTATATGCCAATAGAAATCGGATTGTTTTTTCCCATTTAATGGCCTACCCTTTAAAGGTGCTCGATGTGGTCTTTTCCCCATTAAGTCTTCCCATGCGTTCCGGCACCCTGTTTTTACACAGAAAACTGGGGAAAGAAAAGTCGAACCTAAGCGTAGATCATCTGTCGCAGGCGTTGGAACTTACCTCGGAGGGCGATACGACCAAGGAGGAACAAAAAATATTGGAAGGGATCGTATCGTTTGGAAATACCGATACCAAACAGGTAATGCGCCCGCGGATCGATATTTTTGCGCTGGACGAGGAGATGAAGTTCCCAGAGGTGCTCAGTGAAATCAAAAAGCATGGCTACTCCAGAATTCCGGTATTTTCGGAAAATATGGACAATGTGCTGGGGGTACTCTATGTAAAAGACCTGCTGCCGTATATAGATCGAAAGACGTTTAATTGGATGTCGCTTATTCGAGAACCTTATTTTGTGCCGGAAAACAAAAAATTGGACGATCTTTTGTTGGAATTCCAGGATAAGAAAAATCATTTGGCAGTTGTAGTGGATGAATATGGGGGTACCTCGGGGATTGTTACCTTAGAGGATATTATTGAGGAAATCGTGGGGGATATCAGTGATGAGTTCGATGATGAGGACCTGGTTTTTTCCAAATTGGATGACCGGAATTATGTTTTCGAAGGGAAGACCACCTTAAAGGATTTTTATAGGGTTGTGAAAATTGATGATGAAGAGGCCTTTGAAGGGCACAAAGGAGAATCCGAAACCATTGCCGGCTTCGTGTTGGAGATTGCCGGGAGTTTTCCTAAAAAAGGGGAAAAGGTACATTTCAATGACTACACTTTTGTAGTAGAGAGCCTGGATAAAAAACGCTTAAAACAAATTAAAATCACCTTGCCCAATGAATCGTAGCTATGGCTTTATGATGGCGTTGCTGGCAGCCTTGACCTGGGGCTGCAAAGAAGACGTATTGCCCAAACCTCAGGCCGAATTGCGGCTAGAGTACCCTAGTGCGACTTTGGATCGCTTAGAAACGGAGCAGTTTGAGTTTCAATTCAACTCAATGGCCAATATAAAAGATCGCAAAGCCCAATCCCTTACACTGGACTACCCCGGAATGAAGGGCACGATTTTCATCAATTATAAAAAGGTGGAGAACAACTTGGAGAAACTCTTGGGCGATGCGCAAAAGTTCAGTTATGAACATGTGGTCAAGGCAGATGGTATTGATACCAAGGTGTTTCAAAATGAGGAAAATGGGGTGTACGGACAGTTTTATTCCGTTAGTGGAGATGCCGCTTCCCAGGCGCAGTTTTACGCCACCGATAGCTTAAACCATTTCCTAACGGGCTCCCTATACTTTTATGTAAAACCCAACTACGACTCTATCTACCCCGCCGCAGTGTATCTGCAAAACGATATGCTCACCATTATGGAAAGCCTACGGTGGAAAGAGTGAGTGGGGCTAGGTGTACTAAGATTTCGGAAAATGTAGTTTTCTTTCCCCGTCTATTTTTAAGAAAAGTACGGATTCACCAATGCAGGCTTTTGTTTAATTGATAACAGTCATTAAAAAAACGGATCGAATGAAAATGAAATATCTTCTAACAATCATGGGCCTTTTAATAGTCAACTTTTCTTTTGGGCAGAACCAAGAGAAATATTCTGAATATATTAAAGAGGCTTGGAGCTTTTATGAATCAAAGGAATACAAGAAATCTGCTGAAAAGTACAAAGCAGCATTTGACCAATTGGACGGTAAAGCATATCCCAATGATCGATATAACGCAGCCTGTTCTTATGCTTTAGCGGAAAACGTAGAAAATTCATTTTATCACCTGCTCTACTTAGCTGAAAATCCAAATATCAAGTACAGGAATTTGGGCCATATTTCTACAGATGCAGACTTGAACTTACTACATTCAGATGACAGATGGAATAAATTGATTGAAATAGTCAAAGTGAATAAGCAGGAATATGAGAAGGATTTGGACAAACCGTTAGTGGCCAAACTTGATACTATTTACCAATTAGACCAAAGTTATAGAAGACAGATAGGGGAAATAGAAGAAAAGTACGGTCGTGACTCGGAAGAAATGCAAGCCCATTGGAAACTCATACAAGAAAAGGATTCCATTAATTTAATCAAAATCAAGAAGATATTAGATGAACGAGGATGGTTAGGGTCAAAAGTTATTGGCGACCAAGGAAATAGTACCTTATTTTTAGTCATTCAGCATGCTGACTTGGACACTCAGGTCAAGTATTTGCCAATGATGCGGGAAGCAGTAAAACTTGGGAATGCCAGAGCAAGTAGCTTAGCTTTATTAGAAGACAGAGTTTCACTTCGACAAGGGGACAGACAGATTTATGGAAGCCAAATAGGAAGAGATCGGGAAACAGGCGAATATTATGTTTCACCACTCGTGGAACCGGAAAAAGTAAATGAAAGGCGAGCAGCGGTAGGGCTTGGTACCATTGAGGAGTATATCAAGAATTGGAATATGACCTGGAATTTGAAAAAACACAAAGAACGGGCGAAAAAAATTGAATCCGAAAGGAAAGAATAACGAGACCAATCCCTAAAGCTTTACTATATTTGCGTAAATTGTACGCATAATATGGAAAATACCATTCAACTCACCGTAGACGCTGTTGTATTTGGTTATGAGGCTGGCAATATTTCTGTACTGCTGGTCAAACGTAAATACGAACCCTATCAAAACGCATGGGCACTGCCCGGAGGCTTTGTGCTTGAAAATGAGAACCTTGAACAAGCCATTGAACGGGAGCTTTCGGAAGAAACAGGGGTAAAGATCAATTATCTTGAACAGCTGTATACCTTTGGGGATCTGGCAAGAGATCCCAGAGGCAGGGTGGTATCCGTAGCTTATTTTGGGTTGGTCAAACCCAATGCATTTCAACTACAGGCGTCGACCGATGCGGAGCTGGCCGAGTGGTTTCATATCGATACCCTTCCAAAACTGGCTTTTGATCATAAAAAGATCTTTAAAATGGCCCTCGAAAGACTACAGGCAAAAATCACCTATGAACCGATCGGGTTTGAACTGCTCGATAAAAAGTTCCCTTTTTCCGATTTGGAGAAGGTGTACACCACCTTGTTGCGCAGGGAAATAGACCGGCGAAATTTCAAAAAGAAAATGATGAGCCTTAAGGTACTCGACGAACTCGATGAAAAGATTTCCATAGGCCGGGGTAGGCCTGCCAGTCTTTTCAGCTTTAATCAACAGCGTTATTTCCAACTGAAGAAAGAGGGTATCATCTTCGAAATATAGACAGATGTAACCGGCTTAAATTCCATTTTGCGTAAAAAAAACGCAAAATATCTTGTGTGAATAAAAGATGCAACCTATATTTGCGTCATAATTACACAAAATAACTAAAAACAGCATATGGAACCCTATTCGGTTCCCGCAGTACTAAATATAAACCAACAAACTGCGTTAACACTTAAGGTTAAAAAGACTTCCTAAAAATAACAACTATGAACGGACTATTGCTTACCGACGGATATAAAACAGGACATCATCAACAATACCCAAAAGGGACCACCGAAGTGTATTCAAATTGGACACCCCGAAGTAATAAGTACGCCCCGAAAGGCTGTGATAAAGTACTCTCTTTTGGTCAGCAATACGTGATGAAATGGTTGCACGACTATTTCGAAACGCATTTCTTTTCCAAACCAAAAGACACCGTTTGTGCTGAAATAAAAACAGAATTATCCTTGTATCTCAATGCCGATTACGATGTATCGCATTTTGAACAGCTACACGATTTGGGATATTTGCCCATTCGGGTGAAATCGCTTGATGAAGGTGTTGAAGTACCCATACGGGTACCCATGCTCACCGTGGTGAATACCTCCCCTGATTTTTATTGGGTCACCAATTTTCTTGAAACTATTTTGTCGACCATGTTGTGGTTGCCGATGACTTCGGCTTCCATTGCCTTGACCTATAAGCGTATTTTCAAGAAATGGGCCCTAAAAACAGATGCCGAAAATGGCGCTTTTATTGATTTTCAAGGACATGACTTTTCCATGCGGGGCATGGGAGGTCTTCAAAGTGCCGTTGCATCGGGCATGGGGCACGCGGCTGTTTTTTTAGGCTCCGATACACTACCGGTCATTCACGGACTTCGAAAGTATTACAAAGCCGAAGGGTTTGTGGTCGGTTCTGTAAATGCGACAGAGCATTCCGTTATGTGCGCCGGTACCAAAGATGATGAGATAGGCACCTTTAGACAACTAATGAAAACCTACCCAACAGGAATATTATCGGTAGTGAGCGATACCTGGGATTTATGGAAAGTGCTCACGGAATACCTTCCCGTTTTAAAGGAAGAAGTATTGGCGCGGGATGGGAAACTGGTCATACGCCCCGATAGTGGAGATCCGGTGGATATCATTTGTGGAACGAATGCAACAATGGGAGGAGGTTCGCCGGTCGAAAAAGGAGTGGTCGAATTGCTCTGGGATGTTTTTGGCGGTACGGTAAATAAGGAAGGTTTTAAAGTATTAGATCCACATATTGGGGCCATTTACGGGGACAGTATCACCACGACCCGGGCCGAGGATATTTGTCAGCGATTGCATGATAAAGGATTTGCAACGACCAACGTCGTGTTGGGTATTGGCTCCTTTACCTATCAGTTCAATACGAGAGATACCTTCGGCTTTGCAATGAAAGCTACCTCTGTTGTGGTGAACGGGGAACGAAGGGAAATTTTTAAAGATCCTATTACCGACGATGGTGTTAAGAAATCTGCCAAAGGTTTGATTCGGGTCGATAAAGTAAACGGCGACTATGTGTTGGTAGATGAGGTAACCGAGGCCGAAGAGCAAAAAGGGGAGTTAAAAGTAATTTTTGAAGATGGTAAGTTCTCAAATATTACCGCTATTGAAGCAATTAGAGTACGCATAAACGAACGGGTGTAAGATTACACCCAAGGGGATACTTTGAGATAATCATGATAAACCGATAGGATGAAGTACGAAATAAAAAAATTTAGGGACGGACAAGTAGCTGCAAAAATTTTGAATGCGGGCAACCTTGAAGTCCGCATTCGTGGGAATAGCTATGAAGATCTGTTTGCCATTGCGGCAATAAAAGAAGCTTGGGATGCCGAAAACAGCACGAACAAAACGGCCACGGCAAGGCTAACGATTTTTTGCCTTATTGGGCAACGGTCGGATAGGCGCTTTAATACCGGGGAATCATTTGATTTAAAAGTCATCGCGAATTTCATCAATACGATGGCTTTTGATATGGTTGAAATTCTGCATCCCCATAGTCCTATCTCCCTGGCCTTGATCAAAAACGCCGTTAAACTTTCTCATTTTCCTTACGTTCAAAAGACCTTCAATGCGATCGACAACCCTGTTTTGGTGAGTCCGGATGCCGGGGCGTATAAAACGACCCATGAGATTGCAAAAAAATTAGGAGCCGATTTGGTGCCCTCCAACAAAGTACGGGTAGACGGGGCTCCCCAAATTAGCATACAAGGCGATGTAAGGGGAAAAGACTGTCTCATTGTCGACGATTTGGCCGATGGTGGTCGAACCTTTAAATATCTGGCTGCGGCCCTTAAAGAACAAGGGGCGGCCAACGTGTACCTATATGTAACCCATGCGCAGTTCAATTATGGTTTTGATGAACTAAAAGAAACGATCGATCATGTGTATTGTACCAATAGCTACAAGGATATTGATAATGAATTTGTGACCCAGTATAAGGTGATATGAAGGTCATTACAGCACCAGAGGCGTTCGATTTTAAAGATGGCTACAGTATTTTTTTGGCGGGTAGTATCGAAGGCGATACAGCGCAAAGATGGCAAGATATTGTTATTGAAAAATTGAAAAACAATCACGGAACACTGTTGAATCCAAGGAGAGCTGCCTGGGATGCAAGTTGGAAACAGGATATTGAAAACCCTGTATTTAAAGAACAGGTATGTTGGGAATTGGAAGCATTGGAAAAGGCTGATTTGATAGTGATGTATTTTGATAAAAACACCAAATCTCCCATATCGTTATTGGAACTGGGCCTTTTTGCCAAGAGTAGGAAATTGGTAGTCTGCTGTCCGGATGGTTTTTGGAGAAAGGGAAATGTAACCATTGTCTGTGAGCGGTATCACGTATCACAGGTTCAAAGTTTGGAAGAACTGATCTATGAGGTCAAAATGAAAATGGGATGAAGTATTCATTAAAAACAGTAAAACAACGATTTGACACGAATGAAAACACGAAATTCCTTTTTTTTTAGGGAGATACCCCCAGTAAGGATGGTTCGATAACCAAAAGCTGTCTCAGCCAATGGTGGCAGGCCCCTTTCATAAAAGAAGGTGAAACATATAAAACAGCGGAACATTTTATGATGGCCGAAAAGGCGCGTTTGTTTCACGCGACGGACAGTAGAAAGGAGATTCTAGTGAGCACACATCCCGCGGAAGCCAAAAAAATGGGACGTAAGGTGAAGGGTTTTAATGCCAAGGTTTGGGACGAACACAAGCATGGTATCGTAAAAGAAGCGAATCTATTAAAATTCTCTCAGCATACACCGCTTAGGGATTTTTTAATAAAAACGGGGAGTAGAATACTGGTAGAGGCTAGCCCGTTAGATAACATCTGGGGGATTGGATTGGCGCAAGACGACCCAAGGGCAAAGAATCCGCATCAATGGGAGGGTGAAAACCTACTCGGTTTTGCGCTGATGGAAGTGAGAGATCAACTAGTTAAGAACCGATGACAAAATATGCTGCACTCTTCGGAGGTTCCGGAAACAATAAACAATCAAAGGAATACCTAGAGACGATTGAGATTGGTTCTTTTTTAGCCAAACAAGGTTACATCGTAAAGAATGGCGGATATGGTGGTATGATGGAAGCCGTTTCGAAAGGAACCACCGAATCGGGAGGCAAAGCGGTTGGGATTACCTGTAAACAAGTAGGTGCTGCTGAGGGAAACAAGTATTTGTCGGAAACGATTGTTACGGATAAGTTGTATGAAAGACTGGAATTGTTAATTGAGAACACCACCATTTTTATTGTGCAGCGAGGAGGAATTGGAACCCTTTCGGAGGTGTTTTTAGTGTTGGATATCATCCGTAAAGAACCTGTAGGGCAAAGACCAAAAATGTACTTTGTCGGTGCTATTTGGCATCATTGTATTGATTCGTTAAAATCAACTTTAATACCTGCGAAAGAGCATGGTTTGTTCCAGATCGTAAAGGATTTGGCGGAACTACGGGAAAGAATTTTATAGGATTAAAGTACTATTAGGAAATGGAGGAACAGCTTAAAAAACGGATAAGTAAATTTTTAAGTTTGATATTAAGACATCAACCGGAAAAAATTGGTCTAACCCTAGATGAAAATGGATGGGCTGAGGTGGATGATATCCTTGAAAAATCAAAAGTATCATTCACCTATGAGGAGTTGGTCGAGGTAGTCAAAACAAATGACAAACAACGATTTGCGTTGAATGATGATCGGACCAAGATTCGGGCCAATCAAGGGCACTCACTTAACACCGTTGATTTAGACTTACAACCTGAAATACCACCCGCTTTTTTATACCATGGAACAGTAGCCAAGTTTATCCCTGAAATACGATTGCAGGGCCTAAAAAAAATGAGTAGGCAACATGTTCATCTAAGTGTGGATAGGGATACCGCTGCTAAAGTAGGGTCAAGAAGGGGCAAGCCCGTTATACTTTCTATCAGGGCTTTGGATATGCATAACAACGGACATCGGTTTTATAAATCGGAAAACGGCGTTTGGTTAACCGATAAAGTGATACCAGCTTTCATAAATTTTAAGGCATAATCTTGAAAAGGACACTAGTAATAGGGGATATTCACGGGGCTTTAAAAGCGCTGAAACAAGTGTTGGAAAGAGCCAAAATAACCGGAAATGACAGACTGATATTTCTCGGTGACTATGTGGATGGTTGGAGTGAATCGTCGCAAACCATTCAATATTTAATTGCACTATCTGAAAAACAGGAATGTATTTTCATTTTAGGGAATCACGATTTATGGTGTAAGCTATGGTTGGAAAAAGGCGCCACAAATCCTATTTGGTTGGCCCATGGAGGTCAAGGAACTATAGAAAGCTATATAAAAACAGGCTATCTAACCAGTGAGGTACATAGAGCCTTTTTTAGTCAATTGAAGAATTACTACCTAGATAATGACAACCGTCTTTTTGTACATGCAGGCTTTACTTCCATGCACGGAGTGGAGAAAGAACACAATGAAAATGATTTCTATTGGGACAGAACACTCTGGGAAGCGGCTAGGATATTGAAGCATGTAAGCAAAGAGAAACGTTCGGAAATAGAAACTCGATTAGGTCTTTATAATGAAATCTATATTGGGCATACCCCAACCACAAATTATGAAATCATGGAGCCAATAAATGCCATAAACCTTTGGAATGTAGATACGGGGGCGGCGTTTACCGGTAAGTTAACTGTGTTTGATGTAAACACAAAGGACTATTGGCAAAGTGACAAGGTAATGGAATTATATCCTATAGAAAAAGGGAGGAATTAGTTTACTTGGAATCCTTATCAAGACATGCCTAAATACAAGTACGGACACTCTTTCATAAAATCTACTTTTACAGAATCTGCAAATTGAAGTTTGTACAATTAGTTTCCCAATTTATAAATCTGTACTCCTGATTTATAAGTGAGGCTCTTTGCCGTTTTACTTCTAACTAGTATTGTTTTAAATCTAAAAAAGAACGTGATGAGGTGTCATTTCGATGCTCGCTTCGCCGTTCTTTTTTCTAACAAACTGAAAGAAATGAAACAGGTATTCACCACACTTTTATGCTGTATAGGTATCGCAGCTTTTTCGCAGGAGGCCCAAAAAAGACAAATTACTCCGGCCCAGATAGATGCGGTTTTTGCGCAATGGGATACACCGGACAGACCTGGAATAGCCGTAGGGGTGCTCAATGACGGGGAAATTGTATATACCAAGGGCTATGGGCAGGCCAATCTAGAGCATACCATCGCGATAAGCCCGGAAACGAGGTTCCATATTGGGGACTTGGCCAAGGAATTTACGGTGTATGCGCTGTTGTTGTTGGAACAAAGGGGGCAACTGTCCCTACAGGATGACGTGCGCAAGCATCTTCCGCAACTAGCGTCTTTAACACGACCGATTACCATTGAACAGTTAATGCATCACACGGGCGGTTTGAACAATGATGAAGTATCCAAGGCGTTGGCAGGTTGGCAAGCAGGGGATGTCTTTACGAAGGAACAAGCATATACCATGATACGCAACCAAGCAAAAGCGACCCCTAATAGCGGTAGTGTACAACGCCCCACGAATAGCGGATTTATGATCCTTGAAGACCTGATTGCCAAAGTAGGTGAAACTACCTATGGCGATTTTATAACGGAGGAGATTTTTAAACCGTTGAAAATGACCAGTTCTGTGTTCGACAGGGAAGGAGCGGTTATCCCGAACAAAGCACAGGGGTATTTTGCGCAGGGAGATGGTTTTATTCGGTCGGCAATGCATCCTTCCCAAAACATCGTTTCCGATGTGTATACCACGGTAAAAGATATGTGTTTTTGGGCAAAAGAGCTTGGAGATCCAAAAATCGGAACCGCAGAGATGGTCAAAAAATTCGATGCCTTGTCGGTCGTAGGCGAAGCAGAAGTCGCAGAAACCAATACTGCACTGTACACGGGCGGTCATCGCTATTGGAATCTTAGGGGTGCTAAAAAGTTGTATCATGTGGAGGTTGCCGGAGGCTATGCAAGCAAATTGATCCGCTATCCGGACTATGACCTCGCTGTGGTTATTATGGGAAATGACGGGGCTTACAACGGGTACGCAGGTACAGGAGCCAGTGCCCTTTATATTGAGGACTTTTTGGATCCTATGGTCACCGGGGCGGCGGCAACAACTAAATCCAAAAAATTATCAAAAAAACAATTGGTCGCGTTCGAAGGGGATTATTGGGACGCTGCCAACCATACGAGCCGAAAGATCAGTGTTGTGAACGATACGTTGCGATATATGAGGGGCCCGGGAAATGAAAGTGCATTGGTGCCTTTGGCCAAGAATTCCTTTAAGATGATAACAAATGCAACGGTCGTTGTAGAGTTCGATTCCGCCACTGACCCAAAGAATATGTCCGTGACCGTAGGGGACGACAAGTTCCATTTGACCGCCTATGATTCGAATGCCCCCTGGACGAATAACTTACAGGCCTTTACAGGTACCTATTATGCCGAGGCCTTGGGTGCTTCCTATACGGTTGTTCTAGAGAACGGAACCCTCGTACTCTCCCATCCAAGAGTAGGCATGGTTCAACTGGATCCAAGAGTTCCGAATCTATTTGCAGGTAATCGTAGGCATTTTGATTCCCTGGCATTTGAAAAAGATACCAATGGGACCGTTACCGGCTTTGCCTTGGCCACCTTTGGAGTTGCCGATATTTGGTTTCAAAAGGAAACGCCTTTGGGGAAAAATTTGGCAAAAACGAGGTAAGGGGGTTTAGTTGTATACGCACCGAACAAGATCGTTCTAAATACTAAAAAAATGCGCTAGTACGCTTCCTTTAAAGAAGGTGCCGGCGCATTCACTCCTTGTTTACGGAGAAAACCGCTTTGAGCTTTTTTACCGTGCCCCCCAGTTCTCGGAGACAGTTATCTTCTCCATATTTTCTATCTCCTTCAACTTGAAGCGTAGTTCGTTTTCCTAATTTAGGTTCGCTATGAGGCTCTTCCCCATTCCATGGCTATGCAAAAAAATCCGCAATTGCCAAGACCAAATCAATCAATAGCAATGTAACCAAAGCATGGTTTCCATGCGCTTACTTAAGAATTAGCTTGCCCGTATGTCGCTTAGATTTGGTGATTACCTCAATAATGTACATTCCGGATGGTATTGAACTTAAATCTATTTCTAATGGCCTTTTTACGGAAGTATTGGCCATTTCATAAACCAGTCTGCCATTCATATCAAGAATGCGTGCCGCTAAAATAGTGGTTTCTTCCTTGGGTATTTCCAACTTCAAAATCCTGTTTTTATTTGGATTGGGATAGAATGTTAGTTTTTCAACACCACTGATATCCAATAGCGATTTGCCCGCATCATTATCACAAATATTACCTATTCCGTCATCATCTTTATCCGCTTGATCGGCGTTGGGAGTCGTGGGACAGTTGTCATTTACATCAAATACGCCATCGCCATCGCTATCTTCACTTAGAAATTCAATAAAACCTTGACATAGCAATCTTTCAGAAAGCGCCCCTCCACAGCTATTGGTCTCATTATTATAACTTCCGGTGTTTACTGCTTGTTGTTCTGCTTGTAAAATGGTGTCACCTATTGAGATAAAATCTATTTGTAGGTTTTTGTCTTCACCATTTTCTTCAAGGGATCCATCTAGGAATTCGATTCGTATGGGCGCATTGGGTGTAGGAATGGTAAATTCGAATTGCTGATAGCTTTTGGTCACTTGTTGGGTGGCCCCAATTTGGGTATCCTCGACCAGTACGCGAAACATTTCTTTACCGCTGTCGCCTTTTGCCTTTACGACCAGTCTGTCACCGCCGGGCGTTCCAGAATCTTGGGGATCCTGCAAAAAATATCCGGAAAAGGCGATTAGGTAACCCATAACTTCGATATCCGGTTCATTTACCCAGTGTTTATTGTATGCATCTATATACGCCTTAGCAGGTGGGGGTACGTTGTCATTGTAATTGCTGTTGAGATAACTTCTGTCGTGCGAAGGGCCTTTGACCGGAAGCCCGCTAGGTGCAGCATCACTAATACTAAAAGGCCTAAAATGCGGGGTTGTCACAGGAGAACTGCCTACACCGGTAATGAACACCTTGCCTAGCGCGTTTCTACCCAATAGGATATGAAATTGATCTAGCGCTACATTCTTATATTTGATATCTCCTGTAATGTGATAAGCACCCATCAAAGTCCATGCTTTGTGAAGCATGTTTCCAATGGTATGCCGGTGCTCCCAATACTTCTCTGGCAATATATTGCCATAACCGTCCGAAGTATTTTGAGCCATGTAAGAACCAAGTTGCGCCTTCATCGCATTGATGATATCATTTTTAATGGTAGCATTAACGGCCCTATTCTCAATAAGGCAATAGCGCTGCAGTACCTGTAAAAGATTCTCGATACGCATAGAATGTGTATTTGGGTTTTCTTCCGGGAAGGGATAATTTAGTTTGCTATAGCTGTTATAGATAGCAACAAATTTGTCGTGATATTTTTGTTCCCCTGTGTTGATATATAATTCCATGGAGAGCCAAAGGAAATCTTCCTCGTAGGTAAAGTCAAAACGATATGCCTCGACCGTATCCGCAGATCCTGTCCTTCCATTCGCGTTTAAAAAATCCCATGCTGCTATTGCCTTTTGCTGACAGCGATTCGCAAATGCTGTGTCGTAGTCTTTAAATACACGATTTGCTCTGGCCAATACGGCCCCTACTTTACCCGTGTTTGTGGAGTATACATCCCCGATCAGGTATTCCGTATGATCGTCTTGAGGGGGTACCCTGCTTGGATGACTGTCTTGAACTGGCCCAAGACCAATGGAAACACCGCCGTCATCGTTCATCATCTTTATCATCCAATCCAGCCCCCATTTTGCCTCTATCAACAAATCGGGCATACCGGAAATACGCTCATTTGAAGCTAAAGAAGAGGGGATTTCATCAAATTCACGGGGAAACAACTCTGCTATTTCCAACATTCTATTGACCGCCTGGGCATGGCTCATCGTCGATCTTCTGTAATCGCCTCCATTATGCCAGCCACCTTCAACATTTCTATTGTCCGCAATGTAGTTACCATCTACATATCGCTGTTTGCCGGCATGCAAGTGGCATTTAGGATGCCCTACAACCTCATGTTGAACAGCATAACTACAACGGCTGGAATAGATCCCCCTCAACGAAGTACGGAACAACTCCTGGTACACTCGATCACCAATAACAAAAGCAGGAGAGGTTTGTTCATTTACCTTGACCCTGTACCTACCAGGGGTGGTAAAATCTGAAAAATCACCTTTGAAGACGTTTTCATTGGCGTATTTATCGTATTTGGAATCAGACATGTTTCCTGTAAACACTACGTTGTTATCAGTATCCAATAACTGGAAAGAAGCCGCTGAAAAATTGGTCCTAAAGTCTTTGGGATGTAAGGTTTCGTAACCTACTTGATTTACATGTATTTTGTCCGTCGCATTTCCTGTGGCATTGGAATCGCTTGATCTTGGGTCGTAATCGGTTTGTATGTTCAAAGGCGTATTACCGGCGTTTGCTATGGCATCCCATTTTACAAATTTGTAACGTGAAATTTGATTTGCCACTCCGTCGTGGGCCAAAAACATGCCTTTCGCGAAATCGCCTCCTAAATTCACGTTAGTAACATCAATACCATCTGTATTTTGAACATCGGTGAGAGCAAAGCTTTTGAGGTATTTGTTTTTTGCCTGACTATCTGCAAAGGTTCTTTCGAAAACCGCGTACTGATTTTTTCCCTGGACCGATGCTATTAAATATCCATTTCCCGAGTTTCCGTAATACAACGTTAACCCCTCCACATCTGCAGCAAGGTTGGCATTACCGGAGACGGCAGCGACAGTCACTCTTTCATTCATAAGTACACCGTCGCCGTTGGTAGGGTACCGATAAATACCTTTGTCCTCAGCGGCGATGTAGATGACGTTTTTCTCGTCATCCGCCACAATTCCTTCAACTTCAGTTCCGTTGCCACTAACATCTATTACCGCTGTTACCCGTACCCCTTTGATACGGTCTTCTTCCGCACCGGACAGGTTGGGTTCCAATCGATATTGCGCTACTTTTCCCGCCTTATCACTAACAATAACGTAATGGATGTCTTTGGCTTTGTTATGGAACATGGCCAGGCCATAGGGGGCATCGCCTCCGGACAAGAAGCCATTTCCCAGCGCTATTTCACCGACTTTTTCTAGGGTAACAAAATCGCCACTGGTATTCTTGTTAACCTTAAAAACATCTATTTCCTCGTCCGATCGGTTTGAAACGCATACAATATCCCAAAGTTGCTGACCGGTATCAAAGTTGTATTTGATATCAATGTTGTTATAGCGTTCGCCTTTTTCAAATAGATTGATTCCTTCTTGCCAAGTGCTTTGCCTTACTGATTTTCCATCCAATTTAAAGGCGTAGATGCCGCCAACGTCCGTTTTACTTTTATTCACCCCCAAGACCACACTTTTGCTTGGTGTATTGGGGTGAATCCAGATACTGGGGTCATCTGCCTTATCCCCATTTCCCAACATGGGTTCTGAGGTTATGGTTGGACTTATCACTGGAATGTTTTGCGCAAGTGCATTGCGGGACGCAAATAGCAATAGAAACAGTAAAATGGGGAGTGTATTTTTCGTATTCATGATTTTATAGGATTAAGAAGGAGCGTATTTAATAGTTTTTAAGTAACCATAACACGGAATATTTGGGTGGGCGCTATATCAGAAAGCGCAAAATGAAAGGTCTACAGAAGCTATTGAAAAACTATCTTGGTTTGATATTTCAACAACTGTTTAGGGGGCTCTTTATCGATAAAAACAAAAATGGGGCGGTAAACGATAGTTCACCACCCCCTATTATATTGTTTAATGCTGTATGATGAGTTTGCCACTTTCCTTATGGCCATTTAGGTCGACAACGGACAGTATGTATGTGCCATCTTTCAACTCGGATACATCGATACTCCTGCCTTCGAAGGTGGTAATCTGTTTCTGCAATGCTCCCGAAAGCGTATAAATGTTCACATAAAGAATGTCTTCTTGACTGTCCAAGGTCACGGTGCTTTGGGCCGGATTTGGATATAGCAGCAATTGCTTGGCCGCCACATTTTCTGTTTGCAGCCTCGTACTACCATTGCCATTGCAACCCATAAATTCTATTTCGTTTAACTTGAGGTCTTTTTTGGTCCAGTTCTTCAGGTCGGTTAATTCCTGGCCACCAATGGAAACACAATCAAAAGTGATGTTTTCGGGAAAAATGGTATTGCTATACCCTAAGAACCTGCTTTTAAGTCCTCCATCGGAGGCCACGGTCCAGTTCCTAAATGTGATATTCCTGAATTTTGCACTTACCAAGCGCTCACCCGAATTTTTGCCTGGTTGCATCTTCAGGTCAAAAAGTCTTTTATTTAGGTCTTTGTCTTCTACCCGTATATTTTCCAACAGAATATTTTCGATAACAGCGTCGGATTTCAGGCCTTGCAAATCAATGACATTTCCGCCCGATGTATTGTTTACGTTGCCGCGATGGTAAAGGATATCGGCATCACGAACAACACAATTTTTTCCGCCTGCATAAGCGGTAAAAATAAAGGCAGAACCATTCCCGTCATTCCATGATGAAATGCGCCGTATCGTAACGTCGTCCATAGAGCTGGCAACATAGTAGCCATCATCTTGTGTTCGGGTGAAACAGTCTTCGACCAAGGCATAACCCGATACATGTATCCCATCTCCATTGGGGCGCCAACTCATGATCTTAACCCGGCGAATTTCATTAGGTGCGGCAGCTGTACCGTCACCAATGGTCAAGGAATGGTGCGAGGGGTCTTCAATGGTAATATCCTCGATCTTTAGATTGCTACTGCCTCTTAACCATTTAATTGCAGCTTGCGATTGTTTTGTTCCGTTGATAAACCTGGGTAAATGTGCACCTGAAAGGATCCCCAAGCCAAAAACTCTTATGTTGTTGTGTTCCACCTCTTTTTCAAACGTACCTTTCACAAAAGCACCATTGGCAAAGTAGTAGTCTACGCCATCCTTTACCTTGTAATTAAGTCCCATATTATGTGTCCCAGGTTTAAAAACTACCGTTTGTCCTGCAGTGAGATTGGACGCTTTGGGCATGCCGGTACCAGGTTGTACTACAACGAGATTGTTCGTGGGGGCGTCGATAAACGGATTGGCAAAAATACCAAGGGTATTTTCTAATTGTGCCTTTCCTCCGGACAGTGGCACTACGGAAAGATAAGCTGTTTTCAGATATGCAGTGGTAGGCGCTTTCACGCGTATCTTGGCGACACGCTTGTCGTTTTCGGTTACATACTTGACCGCTGCTCCTTTTTTACTGGGACGGACCTCCAGGTTTGAAATATTGCCATTTTTCTTCACCACTTTCACCCATGCTCCTTGATTGCCAAACTCAAAATTCACATAACCCATCTTATACCCCCGTAAGAAGTGGTCACCCGTATTTGAATATCCAGGTTTGATGGTGTTGTTCTTCGCAAAGGTATGATGTACATGCGCCTCTTTGTAAGGGCCATTTTCATTGACCGAAACAAATACCTGATATTCATTTGATTTGGGTATATCATTGCGAGGTGGTAATACCCTTATACTGCTTGTTTCGGTGTCATCTTCATCTTGTGAAGGGATGGTGATTGTTTCCTTGTTGGATGTCGCCACGGCTACCTCATTTAACATGGGTCTTACAACATACGTATACTCGGCATTAGGTTCCGGATTTGTGTCGGTAAATGTAAGCGTGTTTGCTGCAACGTCGCCAATATTGTCCACATCATCCCCCCTAAACCGACGAACACGATAGCCCGTTTCCCCTGCAACATCGCTCCAGTTTAAGGTTACACCACTTTCGGTATAGGTGGCCCTCAAATCGGTGATATTGGGAAGTGTTTCATCAACGGGGTCTGTATTGCATGAGATCATTGCATTGAACAGTCTATTACCCGCTTTCCTGATGGCAACGGCATCCCAATGAATGGGTTCATTGTCAACTCTGGTAGTAAGATCAATGGTGCTGACATAAGAAGTGGTAGCAGCATTGTTCGAGGCATATTCCTGCATCGCACGGGCAACATCTAGGTCTAATTGCCCTGCAAATGTATAGGCCGGTTCCATCAAAACTACTTTCATCGAATTTGCCTGGCCGGGAAGTAAATTTTCAATATCGGCCTTTAGGTCGCTAAGCATAGTTCTCAGTAGCGCACGATATTGATTTTTGGACATTGCTTTATCCGCTTCGCCCTGTTGCCAGCCAAAACCGACCAGATTAATGGTTTTGTTGGCTTGCTTTAGTGCGGTTACTTCCCTGGTAATTCGCGCAAGAAAGTCGTCGTACATGCGTTCTCCTTTTTGCCAAATTTCAATAGAGGTTCCGCCAGAAGCCCCATTGATCAGGGCCAACTTTGTTTGTCCACAATCATATAGTTTGCGGGCCAGCGGTACGTGCATTCCATAATTTCTTACTTCAACCCCTGTATTTTTTAATTTGTGTAGGTGGGGCGATAAAGCCTTAAAATCACCAATATTTCTCGAAACCCCGATTACATTGGAATTGTTGCTCAAAAGTACGCCCACATCCGTTTCGGCCGGGTGATTTCTGGGGACTCGTTCAGACCAAAGTGCCCTACCTCGCATATTTGACTGCCCTGCCAATAGTACAAGGTCATAAACCTCTGACGCTTTCTCCGTTTTATCCTGACTATAGTTTATGTTCGAGTCGGATAGGTTGATCATGGTTCCACCGTATGAGGCAGTATGCAGTTGGTTTTCCATTTCTGGTGTCGCATCAACTGGATTCCCTTTCGCGGTGGTCGTTTTTTTAGAAAAGGCGGTAGTGATACAAAATGCGCAGAGCGCTAGCAAAATGTTGGTTTTCAATTTTATAAAGTAAGTGTCATTTTTTTTCATGGGGAATATTTTGAATTCATGTTAATTTTTTGGGGTTTCTATCAACTTTTCAAACGGCTCTTTTACGCTATGATCCAGATGTACACCTGCCCGCCACTGGTGCGTTTTACCAAGGCTTGCCTTGAGTTTTACGCGTACGCTTGTATGCATGGGATTGTACCAAGGATGTTAGCGAAAATTTAGTTTTGGAAAGTGAATGCTACCTGTGAATGCCATGGTATCGCACCAGCTATTACAAAGCTGACATGAACACCAATAAGCATATCGGGGCATTTCTAAGCTATGGCGGCGGATCGGAGAAACGGCGCAGTAGCATCGATTGGAATACAAGAAAGATTTTTAAAAAAATCTGAAGTAAGTAGGTTCTACCACTAAGGCAACGTTCAATCATAACATGTATGTAATTTTGGGTTACTTAAAAAAATACATGTTGGTTTGGCCATATATTGATACGGTCATTGCTTGGGGCATTTTAAAAACAATGTACCCGTACCAAATATAAGAAGTGGTAAAAGTACTTGTAATTAGCTAGTTATAACTGCTAATTTGCAAATTTGGATAACAAATATGAAGACCGTTTGCATTAAAAACCAGGGTTTGGAAAACTGGTTTTTACGGATATTCCCTTATTCCATAAGCGATAGCAGATGAATTTGAAACAGCGGTAGTTACGTGTAGATCATGATTTTTTTGACCTTAAGGAAAGTACTAAAGAGATCACCAAAAGAAGGGTCTTGTTCTCAAAAACCAGGATTTCTTGCGATAATTAACCTATTTCAGTCATAATAACTGGCAAGTTTTGGTTCAAAATGCCAAGGTCGGCAGTAGTAAAGTCGGCTTACCCGAGATGGCACAAACTCAAAAAACCGAGACTATCCATTTTAATTAAGCGATAACCCTAATAATTTAAAAATTGTTTTTTGTACTGATTCGGTGTCATTCCCGTAGCTTCCTTAAAATTGGCGTAGAAGCTCGACTCTGATTTGAAACCACTGTCTATGGCAATGGAAAAAATTGTTAGATTTTGATTTTCAGATTTTTGCAATAACTTCTTGGCTTCTTCGATTCTTTTTTCTTTTATAAACTGGCTAAAGCTTTTCCCCAGTTCATCGTTCAAAAACTTTGACAATAAGTAGGGTCGAATATCGAGTTTTTGAGCCAGTTTATGTTCGTTAAGTTCTGTATCCAAATAGAGCTTTTTTTCATTTATCTGCTCCAACACAAGGGACATTTCTTCGGAGAGGGGGGGATTGTGAGCATTTAAACCAGTTTGAAAATTAGGAAACCCGGCAAGTATACGCGGATATCTTATGAAGAGATAGATGCTAATAAAAAGTATGAAACAAGTAAATATGATATAATTGAGATGCGTTATCGGCCTTATCATCATTAACGAGCTCTTGGTAGTTATTAGTACCTCGCTTAGAATGGAGAAGAGTAGATTAAAAAAACTGATATAGGTAATCACCGCTAAAAAAATAATCAAGGTTTTGGGCCACGTCAAGAGTTTTCTGTATTTATTCTTAAAAGATGTTTTAGCCAAACGAAAATCCGGTAGAATCTTCAATAGCAAAATTAATTTCCATCCAAAGACTACGATTAAACTTCCCTTATGTAGCCGCGTTCCGATGTAATCATGAAAATCAAGGTCGTTTTTAAAACAAACAAAACCCAACAGCAATAAGGACCAAATAAGACAGGGTGCAAAAAGTATTCGATAATCTATGGTGAGATTTTTGTTGAATATCTTTTTTAAGTAAATATAAAGTAGGGTAGGAAGCAGTAGATCTAAAATATCGGGCACCACCAATAATTGTGGGGTATTAAACTTAACTTCTGTAAACCGCAAAACATATTGAAACGTGATATTAGTAGATATCACAAAAAAGATAAATGACAAAAGGTAATTGCCATACCCCTTTTTTACTAGGGGGATTACAATACCAACCAATACACTTTGAATTATTCCCCAGATGAATAAGGCAATAGTCATCCTCAAATATAATCATCAAATATTAAAGGATTTAAATGAGGTTTAAATAGCATGACTAAAAAAAAATGCGCTAGTACACTTCTTTTTAAAGAAGGTGCCGGCGCATTCACTACTTGTTTACAGCAAAAATCTCTTTTAACTGTTTGACCATACCTCCGTTCCCGGAGACGGTGATCTCACCAATCTTTTCGGCGATTTTCTCCACATATTCCATCTCTTTCAACTTGAAGAGCATTTCGTTTTCTTCCATTAGTTTAGCGGTGTTCAGCAAACTTCGGGTAGAAGCGGTCTCTTCACGTCGTGTAATGGTATTGGCCTGTGCCTGTTTTTGTGCCACAAGCACTTGGTTCATGATAGCCTTCATTTCACCCGTTAAGATGACATCTCGGATACCACAGTTCAGTACTTGTACGCCCAGGTCGGCCGCTGTTGTCTTGATTTCGGAAAATACCGCATCGGCGATGCGTTCCTTTCGCTCTAACAGCTCATCCAAGGTATAGGTGCCTATGTAGGCACGCAATACCAATTGAATGGCAACATACAACTGCTTTTCGTAGTCTTTGTTTTCCAACAAGGCCTTTTCAATAGCAACTATCTTATACCGGGTATAGCAGTTGATTCGAATAGCGGCCTTGTCCTTGGTCAACAATTCTTGCCCTGCGATTTCGAGTTGCAATTGTCGCATATCGGCGCGTGCAATCTTTACCGAGGTATCGTTTTTCCAGAAGTGGTATACCCCACTGTCCAGAACCTTCACGAAGGTATCCTCGACCAGTAACAGCGCTTTTTCGTATGCCAAAATCTCCAATACACGAATGTAAGGGCGTAACAAAGGATGTCCTAGCAGCATTTTGCCAATGGGTTCGGTGATGTAGATTTTACTCAAATCGGCCATCACGAACTCATAATTGATCAATCCTTTCCAGAAAGCATATTTACCGGCTGCAAGCACTTTTTTCAAAGTCCCGTTTTCAGATACCAATGCCAACTCCGCATCTTTTACCTCGATAACGTGTAACATTGCCTCCAAACCTTGGTCCTGTAGCAAAATCTCCAATGCTATCGGGGCCACAAAGGCTTTGGTGAGGTCGTATACCATCACCATGTTTCGTAGGCCTACCCAGTGTGTGCCTTGGGTAATAACGTTTTGGTAATCTCCATTTTTGAAGACCAAACCTACTTTTCCTGCATTGATTCGTACTCGTTTCATTATTCAAAATTTGTGTCCGCCAGTCGATTGACGGACGAACGGGTTAAACTATTTTCATTTATTATTAGTTGGTTTAATTCTCTTTTAAAAAACCGCAACTACAAATCATCTATTCGATACGGAAATATAGGTTTTCGAAGTTCGTTACGATTTGTTTTTCGGTATGCTTCGGTCGGTGTTGCCAATACTATGTATTGGTTTTTCCGAGGGAAGGATGTTCAAAAAAGAAATTGCCTTTCACATCAAAAATTCAGTATTTCAAAGTAGTTTCAAGACTGTTGATTCATCCGAAGAAAAACCAACCGACCTATACCTACGGTTTTTTGCCAATTATACGGAGTGACCGTCCGGTGGTCTTTTTACAAGTGACCTTCTTGTTCAGAATGGATTTCAAGTCCATATCCCACATTATGAGTGTGGTGCTCTACCAACTGAGCTAAGAGATCTAAAAAAAGTGACCTCTGCAGGAGTCGAACCTGCGCGTACTTCTGTTGTTCTAACCAGGCTGAACTACATCCCCATTTTTTGTGAAATGGTTTGTGGGGAAGGAGGGATTCGAACCCCCGACTTACAGATGTAAGACCATTTTTTGGAAAACAGCCGAAACCTTCAAGTCAAGTTGCATATGAAGACCTAATACTTCTCAGTAAAACTTCACACAATAGTGCTATACAGAAACACCCAACAAGACCCGCTTGATACTTTATTCCCGCGAAAGCGGGAATCTTTTACGATTTCCCTATGCGAAGCGTAGGCCTCGCCAGGGAATCTTATCTTTCAATGAACTTTAATAAACCTCGCAACACACCTTGTTGCTGCGAGGCACCCCCGCAAACCACAGCTTATGTGGTTTGCACTATATATTAAAAAGCGTACTGGGAATACCCACGCTTATGGACAAGCTTTCGTAGGAGTACGGCAAAAGCCTTCCCTACTTTTCCACGCGCTTTCCGTTGCTTTGGAAATCGCGTACTTGTCCGATGCCAGATACATTGTAACCGTTCGGCGACTTAGACTCGGCCTGCATAGCGGCTTTGGCCGCGCTTTGCAATTACAGGGGTTGGCTCCCCCACCGTTCATAGGTGTCCCCTTGCGGGGCGACCTACTAGAATGTTCACCGCATGGTATCGGTTTGCGACCGCTACCACCCCATATCTTGCAATGGGTTTAGGCAACTACTAGCTGCTACAATGCCCGAAGTCTTTTGCTTTTCTGATGCTCCCGAATGAGCTAAGAGACTAATGGGTTGCTCTTGGGAATCGAACCCAAACAAAAGGTTGGCTTAGAAGAAGGGCTTCGAGAATGGCTCCGTAGATTTTGGCCTACAAAATACCAACCTTCTTCTTGAGTGCCTCCCGGCACACGGTATGTGAAGCTACCGAACAGTTTCCTATCAGGTACCTCTGGTACTGCACCAAGCTCCGCTGGGTCGGATGCCCCATACGTAACCTAGTACTACAACTTTTCCTCTTGGTGTCTCCACCGCAAGCCTACACAATGTATCGGCTATAAGTCCCGAGGTTGCCTCAGCGGTCGCCCCCGGCGTATCGTGACTTATGTTGGTTGCTTGCTTACCTGCACTACCTTCCGAAGAAGGCAGTCTCCGCCTGCGATGCCCGCATGCAGATTTATCCTTGTTACCAAGTTTATCTGAGGACGATAAGCCGCCCCGTCATTTACAAGAAATGACGATTTTATTAGAAGAAGCCCATATGGACTTCTCTATTTCAATGAACGTTCCTCTGAGGCCGACGCGCCATCTGGCCCATTCGCAAAAAATGTCCACTGGACATTTTCTTAACGCGCTGGCCTACCACAGCTCTTCCCTTTGAGCTAAAGAGGCATTTTGTTAAAGCCCCACAACACTCCTTTGTTGTTGTGAGGCACTCCCGCAAACCTCTTTTTGAAAGGCTAGTTTTTAATTACACAACAAAATTGAATCATAACTACGCAATGATTATGCGTAGTAAAAATGTTTTCAAGACAATTGCTTTATACCGCCATGTCCGCACAGGACGAGCTTGCAAACGCAAACGGTTTTGCCTTAAAAACAAATCCCATTCCAAGGATATAGCCCATCGCTTCTTTTAGTGCCACATTCGATTCAAATTTGGGATCCGTATTAATATCGGCGTGCACTTCAAGCTCGACATTGTATTTGTCCAAAATGTGGCAGATTGCATAAGCTGTCTCGACGGACATGGCCACTTCTTTTAACATACGCTCTTTGATACTGATGTTAGTAGTGCCCTTTTGATTTTTGATAAACATAAAACCACCTTTACCTTCCCTAAGTATGACCACTACAGTAGCATAGGCAATGTAAGACTTGTAGGCTTGTGAATCGGACCCTACACAAATCTTAATTCGATATCCTGCCTTTTGCTCCCTGACAATGGCCTGCTCAACCAGAGTTGTGATGGGCTGTTCAAAAACCTTCCCGTTAAAATTTCTCCATTTATTCACTGCTATTTTCATAATTTTCAATCATTTTTTTGTTTTGGAACATACTGGGATGGAACCCTTCGACTTTGCCCAGGACAGGCCCGGTACCTTTGGTACTTAAAACCAACGTGCACACCTACTACACTGCTGTTCCCTTTTGGGTGACTTGAGAGATTCGAACTCTGTTCTTCGCTTTCACACAGCGATGTTTTACCACATAAACTAAAGTCACCATGTTGTTCATCCGATAGGATTCGAACCTATACGACAAGAATCAAAGTCTTGTGTGCTCCCATTACACAACGGATGAATTTTGTAGGCCTAAAAGGATTTATTCATGTCACTTCTATTGTTTTTTAACCGTATTCATGAATGCTCCTCATTTGAACCCATACCACAAGGGTCGAAATGCTTTTCAGCATTCACGAACTCCTTAATTTAATTAAACAAGGGCGTGAGCTAAACCTTGTATGCTAACCATTACATCACGGGTCTATTTGCAAGCTTAACAATCCCGAGACTTCGGGAGAACTCTTGCCTCAAGGGTAGAAACCTTACGTGCTATCCATTACTCTTTAGACTACTTTTGGTACTCCACCTTGGATTCGAACCAAGACTAAACAGGGCTTAAACCCGATGCCTCTTCCGTTGGGCTAGTAGAGCAGTGATAAAAGGAGAGCGATTCCCTTCGACTGTGCTCAGGATACACTTCTCTTCTGTTTTACTTTTTACAAAATTTCAAAAGAACTTACCGAATACAGCTATTTCCATTTTTTTAGTACAGGGAGAGCGATTCGAACGCTCAAATACCTGATTCTAAATCAGGAGCCTTTGCCATTTTGGCCATCCCTGCAAATCGTTGAGGCATTAGTCCCGACACTTCGGGAGAACCTAAGACTCCCGTGTTAAAAGGACGGTACTCTACCAACTGAGTTATACCTCACTTTGTACTCTGTAAGGCCCCGACGCTTCGGGGGAACCCCTGTTTCCTGATAGAAAGTCAGGCGTACTACCATTATACGAACAGAGCAAAAGTCTGAGAAGTCCCGCATTAGCGGGACGACCTCCCGCTTCCAAAGCGGGCAAACAACTCCCGACACTTAGGTCGGTATCCTGACTTTCGCGATGGCGAAACGTCAGGACCCGTACCTTCCCGATAGACAGTCGGGTGCTCTAGGCTTTGAACTACGGTACTTTGTGGAAGTAGTAGTCCCGACACTTCGGGAGAACCCTTAATTCCACATAGAAAGTGTGGCGTCTTAGCCGTTTGACCAACGTAGCCTTTTGCGGTTCATACGAGAATCGAACTCGTATCTCCCGAGAGACAGTCGGGAAGGATTGCCATTACCCCAATGAACCCAATTTTGTACACCTACTAGGATTCGAACCCGGACTGAAAGAGTAGAAGTCTTTAGTGCTATCCCTTACACCATAGATGCTTCTTGTGGGAATGATAGGATTCGAACCTATTAAGCCAAAGCACCAGTTTTACAGACTGGCTCAACCCTCCATCGTTGACGCATTCCCTTTTTTGAGACAAGGACAGGATTCGAACCTGTAAAAAACAGATTTGCAGTCTGCCACCTTAACCATTCAGCCACCTTGTCTATTTGGCGGAGTTGAGCCCCAAGGCTTCGAGGGAATACCGACGCTTGGGTCGGTATCCTGACTTTCACGAACGTGAAACGTCAGGACCTCCACCGCCTCTGGTGCGGCCTTGTTTAGCAGACAAGTGTAACAAACCAGTATTTACCTACTCTCCATTTTTTTGTCTGAGAGACAGGATTCGAACCTGCAACCTCCTGCATCCAAGGCAGGTAAACCAAACCATCGTTATCCTCTCAGTGTTGCGGAAGGAGTGGGGGTCGAACCCACACGAGGCGTTAACTCCTAACTGTTTTCAAAACAGCGACCACCACCAAATTGGTTTGCCCTTCCATCTTGTTGACCCGATGGGAATCGAACCCATGACCTCGACCTTAAAAGGGCCTTGCTCTAACCTGGCTGAGCTACGAATCAATATTTAAATTTTACCCAATCCCTCTCTGAGGGTTTCAATGAACATCATAAAAAAAGCGCCTCCTGTTCTGGGAGACGCTTTTGTATTGCTAGGCTTTATTTGAGTTAAACCCATATATACTTCTCCCGTTTATTATTGTACAGTCTTTCTCCATAAAAATATAAACTCGATTTCGGTGAGTTTATCGGTGTGAGTGTATGTACCATTTCTTTTCTCATTTTTTCAAATTCGTAAGAACCCCAACAACGTTGATTTTTTTTCCTATGTGTATGTCGTTGTGTTTTCATTTGTCTTTTTTTCGACAGGGCAAAGATGAAAACGATTTTTAAATTATACAAGAAAAAAATTAATTTAATTTATTGATAATCAAATAGTTAAATTAAAATATAGACAATAGAATCCCTGTCCGTCATAGTGCGGATTTTGAACATTTATTACAACTGTCTGTCTACCAATTGTTTTCTGTTTCAACTATGTTATTTTATTTGTTTGCTACTTTTCACATTTTACTTTAAAAAATTCCACAAAAAAAAGCGCCCAATTGTAATTGGACGCTTTCATTTTATCGCTTAATCGAGTTATTTCATAGAATCAATTCTTGGATAAAGTCACATAGCGTCCGTTTCGCTCACTATATTCTGAGCGAAAATCGCAGAGCCAAAGCTCTTGTATTTGGATGATATGTAACTTTCTCGGTTTCATTTGCTGTACAAAGATGTAATTTTTAATGGTTACAACACCATGATTTGTTCCTTTTTGTTTAAGAAAGAGCTTTTTACTTAGGGGATATCCGATTCTAACTTCCTTTTGATTCTACTTTCCTCCGCCTCAATAAAGAATATCTCGTCGTTGACATAGGTATTCTTTTTTGCTTCGCTCAAGTGTTTCAGTGACAGCTTGTAATTTTCAGTTGTTTCCAAAGCAAACGCCGAAACACAATATAAACTTGCTTTATCAATACCCTTAATGGTAAAACCAAAATTGATCAGTTTAAAGGCTCTCTCGATTTCATCTGCCCAAATTAAGTAGGTAGCATACATAGGATATACCTCTAAATAGTCGGTGCTGATAGCGATTACCCTATCAAAACAGTCAAAAGCTTTGGCATATTGATTCAAGTTTTTTGCGTATACCTCTCCAAGCATACATAGTACCGCACAGTAATTTTCGTTGTAAGAAAGGGCGTAATTTAGCGATTCACACACGTCAATCCAATCAACGCAAGGGCCATTCATCGCTTCTTTGGCCTTTAAGTAATAGGTGTCTGCTATCGTTAGTTCCATAGTTGTTTTCTTAATTGGCTTTTAGTTTTGCCGTTTAGCCTTACATTTTTAATGCTCGTCTTGATCTTTAGAGTCGTTTCCTCACTAAACCGGAATAAGATGTAGGCTTTGCAAGCGCAATTGATTTCCCAACAGTTGAGCAAAGCTACTGTTGAATGGGAGTCATCTCGATTTCTTTGTATTGATGTCATGAAAGACTATCGATCACTATTATTTGAACACTGGTCAGATTTGTTTAATCAAAAGAGGCTTGCAACTTTTTAAGTCTATTCAACTCGCCAATGTTAGGGGGCAATTTGGTAAGCTTGTTTCCTCTCAGGTCTAGATTCTTTAATGATTGAATTTCTTTGATTTTTGGCATCAACTGAATAAGATCTTCATTTGTAAGTTCCAAACTTGTAAGAGCCAACGTATTGCTCCATTGCTCTTTTGCTGTCCTTATCAATCGTTCTGCCTCGGTAATGTTTCCCATATATCTACTTGTTTGTTAGTAAGTATGGGAAAGGGGTAGTTTCCCCCAACGAAAAGTAGAAACAATTAGGTTTGGGAGCTTCAGTGCCCTGCTGTGCGGGCATCAACCTTATTTTCGAAGTTTCTTTTTTTGTCTTTTGGAAGCAGGCTTCTTATCCAATTTCAACTTTTTTTTGATTCGCTTTTCCTCTCCTTCGATAAAAGAAAAGTAGTCTTCGTTAAAAGAGTACTTTTTGGACTTCTTCAGATATTTCAGAGCAATTTGATAGTGCTCTTGGGTTTCCGCGGCATAGGCGGAAAGCCACAACAGACTGCCTTTTGATACGCCCTTTAGGGTCAATGCAAAAGCGATTAGATTTGTCGCTCTTTCAATTTCATCTGCCCAGATCAAGTATAAGGTGTACATGGGATAAACGTCCAAGTAATAGTTGTCTAAGGCGATTACTTTATCAAAACATTCGAAAGCTTTCTCATATTGATGTAAGTTTCTGGCATACACGCTACCAAGAAGGCAAAGTGCCGCACAATGATTTTCGTCATAGGACAGGGCATAGTTTAACGATTCGCATACTTCGTCCCAGTCATAGCCGCGCGCGGCCTTGGCCTTTAAGTAGTAGGTGTCTGCTATGGTTAGTCCCATTGTTGTTTTCTTAGTTGGTTTTTTAGTTGTTGCCGTTTTGGCCTGTATTTTTTAAGTGTTTTTTGAGGTTTAAAGTCGGTACCTTTAAAAATACGAACAGGATTTCCACGCTGTAAATCCAAATGATTTTCCCATTGATCGGTCATCCTGCTTTTTAATTGCGCTAGGTTGGCTTCCTTCACCTTTTCCTTCAACCGAGCGATAGCCAATTTTTTATTTTGATGTTGAGAACGACTGTCCATCACTACTACCTGAACGCCCGTTGGGGTATGAATGGCGCGAACAGCGGAGTTTACTTTGTTCACATGCTGTCCTCCTGGACCCTTGCTCCGCATGGTCTGAAATGAGATTTCTTTTTCAGTTACCTCCATGGTCTGCGTCATTTTTAATTCGAAAGCGCCGATGAACCAGTTTTTCCGTTTATGATGTTTTCGAAATCTCGAGGTGCCGATCCATTGAATGGTACCCAGCCAAGTTGCTAAAAAAGTAGCTAGGTCCTTCCCTTTTAAGCAAATTGTAACCGATTGTACAGTGCCGTTTTGGGTGCCTTTTTCCTGATGTAGGATGCTATGCTGAATACCTGCTTTTTTGGTTTCCTGCAAGAATAGTTTAAGTACTTGGGCAACCACCCAACCACATTCCGAGGGCCCTCTACCAGCTGTTATCTGTAGTATTTTTTCCATGGTTTTTTTTAGTATTTAGTAGTAGGTACTGAGTACAAAGTATTTTATCATACCTCCTTTGTCCTTCATACTCATATCTCACTACACTTTTCACTTATTCATTCGTACTATTTTAGGCGTAAAGGTTCCGAGTACCTCTACCAACTCTTGTTGATTCGCCATGACCTTCTCAATGTTTTTGTACGCCATGGGCGCTTCGTCGATACCTCCACCAATAAGGGTGACCTCGTGTTTTTGCAACTGCTTCTTGATCTCACTTTTGGTAAAAGTCTCTTTGCACTTTCGTCTTGAAAAAAGACGCCCGGCGCCATGGGAGGCAGAATTTAAACTTGTTGTATTTCCCAAACCCCTTACGACATAACCCGGCGCGGTCATGGAGCCGGGAATAATTCCCAGTTCACCTTTTGCCGCCGGAGTCGCTCCTTTTCGATGCACGATACACTCCTTGCCGTTCAACTCCTGTTTCCAGGCCAAGTTGTGATGGTTCGCTATTTTGAACAATGGCTTTACACCTAAAAGTTTGGCCAATCTTGTGTGAATATTATCATGACAAGCGGTTGCATAATCTCCCGCTAAGTTCATGGCCAACCAATATTCCTGTCCGTCATGGGTATCCAAATCGAGCCAAGCAAGATGCTGTACATGTTTGGGCAGTGGGCATTGCTTTGTTGCCAAATAAGTATAGTGTTTCGCTATTTTGGCGCCCAGACCTCTAGAGCCACTATGCGACAAAATCCCAAGGTATTCCCCTGGTTTTAAACCCCATTCGTTCTGAAGGTCGGTAATGGAAACACTACCGAATTCCACAAAGTGATTGCCTCCACCGGAAGTACCCAATTGTTTGTAGGCGGTATCCTTTAGACTTTTAAGTCGAGGGATGTTTTTAAATTCGTCCCGTTCAAAGATTTCATGATCATGCTTTATGGAATGCGTCTCGCGCATACCGAACTTGGTATGTTCGGAAAGCATGTTTGCCAATTGATGCTTCTTTCCTTTAAGGTAGGAAACCGCAATTGGATAAACGGTCAAACACATACTACAGCCAATATCGACTCCGACCCCATAGGGGATGACCGCATTATGGGTCGCCAACACCCCTCCGATCGGTAGGCCATACCCGCTATGTGCATCGGGCATCAATGCCCCCGCCACAGAAACCGGTAGTTTTAAAGCATCGTACAATTGATACTTCGCTTGCTGTTCAATTTCATTTTCACCATATATCTGAAAAGGGGCACGCACTTTTTTGAGTTCCTGTTTTTTAACGATGACCGGGTCTAACAAACTTTCGGCAATCTTTCCCCATACCCCATCACCTTGATAGTCTTCTGGGTGCAACAATACTTTTTTAGCTACGGTCAATACCTGCTCCTTTTTCATTCGCTTGTGGTATCGGTTGATCTGCCCCAAGGTAATGTTGATACTGTTGTTCTTTGGAAAACCTAATTTGATCAGGTCCTTTCCGCTTAATTTCTTTCCCATGATACAATGAGATATTAGATGTTAGACCGAAGACCTAAGAGGTCTCCGGAGATACTATTTTTCTTGAATGTTGTTTCGAAAAGAGCTGCTCTAAAAACTGAGGCATAAAAAAGTCCGAAAGCGTACGGCTTCGGACTTGCTATCATAATCTAGTACAGATTTATGTATTTGAGAAGTCCTGAAGCGACACGAAAGAGGCACCTGGTACCTTTTGTGCAATCTGATGTCTGTTTATGAAAGTCATACTACTTCAGTTAAAAACGTGTGTGTTTAATTTCGATGCAAATCTAAAATGCTTTTTTGGATTTACCAAATAAAAATCAATTTAATTAATTGATTATCAATTAATTATGATTAAAATTAGACATGAGAATTCCGGTCCGTTTTAGAACGGATATCAGCATATTTAACGAACCTGCTGTTTATCAAATGATTAGCTTTCAATTAGCATTCTTTGAGAATTTGGATGACTACCAAAAAAATTACATAAAAAAAGCGCCCAATTTCTTGGACGCTCTAGTCTTGTATCGTTTTCTAATAGTTTTTACCCATCAATATGATGCAATCCCAGCTTTTCAGCGCCCGGTATGTGAGTAAAATAATTTAGCATGTATGGTTTTTTATAAGGTACTTTTAAAATTTAACTATTGAAATGTGGTATGGCACCTATAATATTTCTATTACCTTACCATACACATTTTTAGTCCATCCGTTAATTCTTCCATGGTTGTTACCAATTAACAAGCCACGTTTGTTATTCTTTCCTTTTACAAGGTGTGTAAATACATTTCCACGTACTTTACAATAAACAATGTCACCTACCTCACAATCTTCCCCAGCGATGGGCGCAATACGCACCGGCTGTTTAGATTTGAGTAAGGGCAACATAGAATTCCCGGGTTCTTTTGAAATGATGGTTTTTCCATCATTGAGTTTTTGAATTTTCCAATTCATCATTTCTAATTTTAAAAGTTATGTACAGCGATAGTACTGTACATGTCCCTCAAAATTTTCAAAAAAACAATTTTCAATGAACTGTTGCAAAGATGCGGATTATATAGCAACCTTCAAAAAAATAGGGTCTTCATGGTCGATTTCTTAGACAAAGCTCCTGCTTTTTAATTCAATTATTGCCAGTTACGACGAATTCTAGTTTATCTCCAACGAATTCTAAAAGCACTACATACTCCCAGGAGGTCACCGTTACATTTGACAAAAATAACAATGAACTAAAACCATGATTATGAAACTACTATATACGTTTTTTCTATTTTGTACCGCTGCATTGAGCTATGCTCAGGAAGGTGACAGTCCGTATTTATTGGTAACTACCCAAGACGCTGTAATTCCTTTAAAGGCCTCGAAGACCAATGTACAAATCTCCGGTGCCATTGCGCATGTTCAAATTACCCAAGTATATCAAAACCTGGGAACTTCGGCGATTGAGGCCAAGTATGTGTTTCCGCTTTCTATCCATGCGGCCGTACATAAAATGCAAATGACCATAGGAGATCGTATCGTGAATGCCAAGATATTTGAAAAGCAAACAGCACAAAAAGTATACGAGACCGCCTTGAGCGAAGGGAAACGTGCTGCTAAATTGGATCAAGATCGGCCGAATGTATTTCAAATGAATGTGGGCAATATTATGCCGCGAGATGAAATTACCATCGCAATCTTCTACACTGAAATGCTGGTGCCGGTAAACGGACAGTACCAATTTGTAGCTCCTTCGGTCGTTGGGCCGCGCTTTACCGGAGAACGTTCTGGGAATACAGATAGTTTTAACATGCCCTATACCGCCAAGGGCATAGCGGACACTTTTGATTTTGACATGACGGTTTTCATAAACGCCGGTATGCTAATTCAAAGTATTACCAGCACAAGTCATATCGTAGCGTTGAGGTATCCCGATGCTAAGACTGCCGAGGTGTTTTTATCCAAAAACAATAAAAACCCGGCTAACAGGGATTTCATCCTCAACTATAACCTTCGGGGAAACAAAATACAATCGGGATTGCTCTTGTATGAGGACAAAGATGAACACTTCTTCACCTATCAAATGGAACCGACAAAAAATGTTGTTTTGGAGGATATTCCAAGCAGGGAGTACCTATTTATTGTAGATGTCTCAGGTTCCATGAACGGATATCCATTGGAAGTATCCAAAGAACTCATGCGAAACTTGCTTTGTAACCTACGGCCTACAGATACGTTTAACGTGCAGTTGTTTGCTTCAAGTGCTACGGTTTTCAGTACGACGCCCGTAGAAACGAATGAGCAGAATATCGAAGCGGCCATTCGCTTTCTTTCTGAAGGTCAGGGAGGCGGGGGTACCCAATTGCTGAATGCCTTACAGGAGGCATACAAGTTGCCACGAAAAGACCCCAGCAATGCCCGTTCTATGGTTGTCATTACCGATGGTTATGTAAGTGTAGAAAAGGAGGCTTTTGAGCTGATCAAAAACAACTTAGATCAGGCCAATGTATTCACTTTTGGTATTGGCTCTAGTGTAAATCGATACCTGATCGAAGGCATGGCCAAAGTGGCCAATAGTGAATCTTTTATTGCAACTTCGATGGGAGAGGCGAATGGGGTCGCCAAGAAATTTGCAACATACATTTCAACACCCTTGTTGACACAGGTTAAAATTGAGTCACAAGGTTTTGAGATGTATGACATGGCACCAAGCAGTATCCCCGACGTTTTTGCGGCAAGACCTGTGGTGGTGCATGGCAAATATCGTGGTAAAGCCCACGGTAAAATTATTATTACCGGGTATCAGGGGGCTAAAAAGTTCAGACAAGAATTTAAGGTTGCACATGGCCACCTTAGCAAAGCGAACAAGGCATTGCCTTATTTATGGGCAAGACAACGAATAGCCGAATTGGGCGACTATCATAAAATTTTCAATGAGGATGTAAGGGATCGTGTGATTGCACTGGGCCTGAAATACAATTTGGCCACCGACTATACCTCGTTTGTTGCCGTTGATGAAGTAGTCGCAAACAAAAATGGTTCAATAAGCACGGTGAAACAACCCTTGCCGATGCCTCGTAATGTAAACAATTTAGCGGTCGGGGCAGCGGGCGAAGTGAGGGAGCGCACAACATACAAACCATCCTTTAACATTGCATTTAATGAAAACCTTGACAAAACCACCAAAAGAAAAATCACGATGGAATTCAAAACAATCTATACAAAATTGGTAAACGACTATTTGGAGAAGTACAAAGGCCTACGGATAAAATTCGATAAAAATGGCCAAATCGTCTGTGTCGAAAAAATGGAAAAAGGTCAGTGGGTTTTAGATAGCGGATTAATGGATGAATTTGATGCATTTTCAACGAGAAGAATGCGCTTGGACAAGGAAGTGATTTTGACATTGAAAAAATAGGAAACAAACATTTTAGTTAGTGTTTAGTTTGTAGGGGGCCCCGCGAGGGGGAAGAAGGCCTGTGAGTATCGTACGATCTTGCAGGTTTTTCTTTTTTTAGTAAAACCCCATTTTAAAAGACTGTATTTCCAGCGGAACCAAAATGCAGGGTTGAACCAACTCCGACCGATAGCGTTAGGGTTTGGTTGAATGCTTCTCCCGATAGTCCGTATTTCGGTGGGTTTTGGTTAAAGGTTTGCTCAGTAAGAAAGGTCTTCTGTGCTTCAAAAACAGCACTGTCAACAGAGCGAATAGGCAGGTTTACGACGAATTCTAGTTTAGACCCTACGAATACTAGAACAGCCACTAAAACACCCTATGTCTATAGTAGCTTTAGGGTATGAAAACAACAACAACAAAAACAAACACATGAAAAATAGCATTCTTTTAGTATTCACATTTTGCATTTTAACGGTGCAAGCACAGGAATTTAAAACAACGGAAAAATATGCTTTGGCCAATGAACGGTCCACTGGGCAAGAAGAGGAAGGGAGCGCGCTCATAGATGTGATGGTCTCCTCAGATACCAGCAACCCCGTAGCGACTATTAAAATTGATGAATTGGAATTGTTCGAGGGCATCCAAATAACCGTGCTCCCGAATCCCGGTCTGGAAAAAATCACGGAAATTCTTAAGGTAACCGTAGAATACGCCGCCTGTTGTTCAGGTACACAAACATATTACTTTTTGGTAAGCGATGAACAGGAATTTACCGAGTTGCCACTCTTGGAAAATGTGTATTGCGATACGACCCTGGCGGATACACATTACATTTTTCCAAGTCAGGAATTTGGTAGGGAAGGTACTGTTCTGCAAGCTGAACTGCATTACACCGAAAAATATACAATTAAAGACATCAAAGTACTTCAAAGCTTTGTTTGGAACGATGATGACTTTGATTACGAAGACGCCATCACGGCAAATGAACGCTAAGCAAGTTCAATATTTAATAACCCTTAAAATTTAATAGTATGAAAAATTTAAGAAAAAGTGCTTTGATCCTATGCCTATTTGCATTCTCAAAAATGTTCGCTCAATCTGCCCCAGAGGTGCAATTCGAAACCGTACCAGATGAAACCCCGGTACATGAACTTTCGTATAAACATCTGTTGGCACATAAGGTGTACCTTCGGGAAAAGCCCTCCTTAAAAGGAAAGAGAGTAGCGGTTTTAGACATTGGCACCAAATTGGTACTGCGCGAAAAAAGCTTATACGATACCGAAATCAATGGTATAAAAAGTAATTGGTACCGAGTAAATGCAGCAGGCCAAACCGGGTGGGTTTGGGGCGGAATGATTGCTCAAGAAGCCTTTGGAAGTGAAGCGGATTATAAGGTGAAATTTGTATATGGTTATGAAAGTAGTACCGTTAACGAGCAGGGTGTTGTCGAGACCAAGTACCAATTAAGGGCTTTTAAAAATGGGGTACAGTTAGATAAAATTGTACTTGACGGTCTTGTAATTGCTCCTTCTGAAATCAAGAATATCGGAAATAAGGGCATTTTTAATGTAGAAGATATTATCACACTCGGTTTGGAAGATCCCATTAGCGGAGATGAAATTGGAAAGAGCTATGTCTTCTGGAACAACGGTACGTTCACGAACATTGCCAATTTGATCGATTATGCCGATGCTTCCTATGCGAAGAGCGAGACCTTTGTTTTTCCTTCCGACATGTTGGGAATCAAAAGCACCATTAAGCTGAAAACCGTGATTTTAGATAAGAAGGCGACCGTTGGGGATGCCTTGGTCGATGGGAATAAGAAGTATCGTACACGGTTTTATACTTGGAACGGATATAAACTTTCCTTAAAAGCGGAGACACCTACCATGTCTAAAAATGTGGTCGCCAGTAATACGAATGCCAACTTCTAAAAAAACTGTATGAAAGCGCACTATCGCATTGCCTTCGTTTTAGTGTTGATCATAGGCTGCAACGAGCCGTTTTCGAAAATACCGGAAGCGGCTCTTGCCGTGCCTTGTAAAATGGAGCAACCCAGGGAATCGGTCGTTTTTATAACAGGTTTCGATGAAGGGGAAAATGCCTACTATACCAGCGCGGAAACGTATTTTTCAGAGCAGGGGATACGTATAGTCAATGATTTATTTTCCCTTGAAGAAATCATCACCTGGATAAACCGCGAAGGAGCAGGCCAAACAAATTTTGACGAAATACATATTGTGAGCCATAGCAATGCCTGGTTGGGAATGGCTCTAAAAACAACGAATCACGGTCAACGAATCCGATTGAAAACCCTGCTAGATGTCAGAAAACACAAGAAGATACCCGCCCTGAACAAAGGCGTTGATGGTGACACAAAAATTATCTTCCATTCTTGTGGGTTGGGAGAACATATGGCCCTGCTGCAAGAGCTAAAGAGCATTTTTACCACAACGGGCTCCCCGACGCTCTATGCATCCTCCTATTTTAATGTCTTTGGCGGAAAATTTGCGGCCCATTACTTGGCCAAACCGTATTATGTTTATTACCCGACCGCAGAATCGCCGGGACCCGCCCGGCTTTCAAAAGAATTTACCACTGCCTACCCCGATATCAACATCGATTGGTTTGCCGCCATCAAGACCAGGAGAGAGACCGTACTTGGAGGTTCCTATAGTTTTAAATTCAACATCCCCATAGAATGGGAGTTTGCCTTTGAAACCGCCACCGAGGTTCCAATCTTGGACGATAGGGAAGCGATCATGGATTGGGTCTCTGAATCGCCAGAAATGTCCGAAGTGCTTCTTGAGTTGAACATCCCACTGGAAAAATACCGTTGGAGAACGGAAATCGAAGGTCGAAAACTAAGAATAAAAGGGAAAACCACTGTGCTTAGCGTGTTGGCACCTATTTTGCAAGATGCCGATAAGCAAGAGTACCGGGTTGCCAAGTTAAACGACCGTTCTATTTATCAAAAAGTATAACAGTAAATTTGTGAGGGAAATTATGAAAACAAACAAACAGGTATTTCTAGTATTCGTACTATTTATTTTTATTTCAGTATGCGGAACATCCCAAAAAGTAGCCCAAAATGAGGACAAGGACGACTGGGTTCAATATCTCTTCCAAGATTACATCGGAGAGAAGCCAAGTGCAAGTTTCATCGTCATTAAAGATGGCAACATCAAGGCTTGCCAGAGTTTTGGATATGCCGACCTGGAAAACAAGATTTTAGCCACCTGTGAAACCAACTATCGGCTAGCCTCCGTTACCAAACAGTTTACTGCAATGGCAGTTTTGATCTTAATTGACCAAGGAAAATTGGCGTATCATACAAAGCTGCCCGAAATAATCCCTGAGTTTCCTGACTATGGAAAAGAGATTACCGTTAAAGATTTATTGACACATCGCTCCGGTTTGCAAGACTATGTCAAACTATATCCCAGAGATGCCGAAAAACAACTAGTCGACAAAGAGGTACTGAACCTGCTTGTAAAACAAGACAGCCTTTTATTTCCTGCAAACTCTAACTACAAATACAGCAACTCGGGCTACGCCGTTTTGGCTATGATCATAGAACGGGTAACTGGCAAAACATTTACTGAGTTTATGAATAACGAAATTTTTGAGAAAATCGGGATGACGAGCAGCACGGTGTACGAAAAGGAAACCTCCATAAAAAACCGTGCTTTTGGATACAAATTTAATGACACCATCTATGAAAATAAAGACCAAAATACCTGGTCGGCCATTCAAGGGGATGGCGGGGTGTATTCGTCTGTTAGCGAGTATGTACATTGGGATCGAAGCTTGTACGATGAAACGCTCATAAGTTCAAGCTTGAGAGATGACGCTTTTTCGGCTTGGGACGAACATGGAAAAACGGAAGAAGAAGGCTATGGTTTTGGCTGGCAAATTGACATAAGAAATAATAGAAAGTATGTAATGCATGGGGGTGCCTCTACAGGTTTTCGAAATTATGTGGTACGTATTCCTTCAGAGAAGATCTCCGTGGCTATTTATACCAATACGGCCGATTATCGCACGGGTTCCCTAAGACGTAAAGCGTTCTTTTTGGCAAGTTTATATTCGGATGGGCAAGTGCCTTTACCCCTTGATATGGTGCTGGAGCGCGAAATTCATACAAACGGAAGCGGCAATATAACGAATTACTATAAGGCCCTGACCAACCTGCAGCACCGGTATGAAACGGATACATCGGACCTGGTCTCACTAGGCTTTCGTTATTTAAACAAAAAAGAAAACGCAAATTGCTTGAATGTATTTACTTTTATTAAAACGCAATTTCCAGACTACTTTGGTGGTTATTTTGGGTTGGCACAGTATTATCGAACGAATGGAAATAACGAAAAAGCGATTGAATATTATAAAAAGATTCCGGAATTGGCAACGAGTAAAGAGCAACGCTTGATCGACTATTCGAAGCGAACAATTAAAGAATTAAGTGAGAAAATCGGCAATCGGCACTAAAATGGTTTTCCTAGTAAGATCAAAAATTAAAGCGAAATAGTTGACACGACATCTGAAATATTTGTTTCCCATACTGTGCTTTTTTATGGCAAGGCAATTGGGCGCGCAAAACAGTCAGCTGCGTTCTTACACCATAGAGGACGGTTTACCACAGTCGCAGGTGTATGATCTTTTGCAGGATGATATGGGGTATTTGTGGTTGGGGACCCAAGGGGGCGGCCTAGCAAATTTCGATGGGGATACTTTTGAAGTATGGAACGAAAGTGACGGCCTTCTTTCAAATTACATCCATGCATTGCACGCCTCGCACGATTCTTTGTTTGTAGGAACTAGAAGGGGCCTCTCCATCAAAACAAAGAGTAGGTTCGCAAACTTTAAGTCCCCGCAAATAATACAGTTTTGTCCTTCAAAGAATGGCATTTATGTAGCGACAAAGAAAGGAGTATATATTTTCTCGCACCATGGGCAGTTGAACAAGATCGCCCTTCATCCGGAAATAGATGTGAGTGAGGTCAATGCCATTCTTTTTGATGGAAATTATTACTGGCTGGGAACCAATAACGGACTTTGGCGACTTAGCGCATTGAGCACTACTGCAACGGAAATACGTAGAATGGCAACTGAAAATTTCACTGCGGTAATAGAACACCAAGGCCAGATACTGGCGGCAACGTTTGATGACGGAGTACATATTATTGATAGCAAAAACCCCGAGGACCGGTTTTTAATGCCAGAACCACCACGAGTCAATGCGATGTCTATCCATCAAGGCGACCTCTGGATAGCAACGGACGACAATGGTATCGTGATCGTTGAAACGGAAAAATATGCCGAAGTAAAACGACTGAATGCAGCAAACGGACTAGCTACACCACACATTCGAAAAATAGTTAGTGATAATCGGGATAATCTTTGGATCGCCACTTCGGGTGGAGGTCTCTACAAATATTTCCAAAACAACTTTAAACACTACGACAAGCGTACGGGTTTAAAGGGGAACCGTGTTTACGCGGTGCACAGCACCCAGGAGGGCATATGGTTATCACATTCGGAGAAGGGCCTTACTAGAATAGATTCCTCTGGGATTCATCCGCTTCAAAATGAAGATCCTTTTTTTGATGTAAAGATCAAGACCATTACAAGTGACGCAAAAGACAACCTTTGGGTGGGTTCCGATAATCGGGGCATCCTATTTCGGGAGACGAAAATGGTCGATAGTCTGGTATATAGTGCAAGTAGCACTTTTCAGATTAGCGTTGACACTATTTCGAAAAAGGTTACTAAAAACTACCTAATCGATGAAAGCAAAGGGTTCCCCTCCGATTGGATTCGAAAGTTGGTCGTTGATGATGCTGTTGTATGGGCCGCTACCTATGCAAGTGGAATCGTACAATTCAGCTACGATTCGGATCGGGATAGCCTTACGGTCCGAAAAGTTTTTGGGAAACGCGATGGTATATCCGATTTGCTGATAAAAGACTTTGTAAAAGATTCAAAAGAGAGGTTTTGGTTCGCAACCCAAAACGGACATTTGGGGTATATTAAAGATTCAAAAGTAACAAGGGTCGAGACCCAATTGGAAGGACAAACGGGTATTGGGACCTTATTGTTTCATAACGACCAGTTATTTCTGGGAACCTCCGGGAAGGGTATTTGGTTCGCAGACCTTGAAGACCCCTCGAATTTTAAACGCTTAAAAGGTGCAAAAAAAGGCTCCTCTAATAACATCTACCAGCTTGTATTCGACGATCAAGGGTACTTATGGGCAGGGACGGAGCGCGGAGTGGATAAAATAGAACTAAATGCCGCGAACGAAATCATAGACGTATATCACTTTGGTCGAAATGATGGTTTTCTGGGTATCGAAACCTGTTTGAATGCGGTAGATAAGGATACCAAGGGAAATCTTTGGTTCGGGGCGATTTACGGGTTGACCCAGCACGTGCCTTCTGAGAATACCAAGATTACAGTGCCGCCCAAGGTGTATTTTACAGGCTTGGAAGAGGGCTATAAAAAGATAGATTCCCTTGACCTTAAGGATTGGACGAACAGTGACAAAGTATTGCAGCTAACGCCTACCCAAACGCAGTTGGGATTTTCCTTTAGAACGGTCGACTTAGATCACCCTACCGAAATTGAATACCGCACCAAATTGGATGCCTCCGACTGGAGCCCATGGATAAAGGAACGGAAACAAAATTTTGCGGGACTTGCTTTTGGTGCCCATACTTTTTCCGTACAATCTAGAAATCATAGATGGGAGAAAAGCGACCCGATCCATTTTCAATTTTTTATTGATAGTCCATTGTATCAAAAAGATTGGTTTCGATGGACGGTCTTGAGTTTGGCAGTGCTTTTATTGCTGGGAATCGGTTGGTGGTACATTCGAAAGATCAAGGCAAAAAATAAAGCGGCACAAGCACATTTGGAAACACAAAACTATCTACTGACCTTGGAACAAAAAGCGCTGCGCCTGCAAATGAATCCCCATTTCATCTTTAATGTACTCAATGGCATAAAAGCGATGGCAAGCAGCAAACCCGAGAAGATGAATACGACTATCAATAGTTTTGCCGTTTTGCTACGCGATACGCTTCACAATTCACGAAAGGAAACCATTAGTTTGGCAGATGAAGTGCGCACATTGGAACACTATATTGCTGTTGAAAAGCTGATGGCTCCCGAAGCGTTCGACCATCAGATTGTTATGGCAACAACACCCGGCGCCGAGGAGATTTTGATTCCCCCGATGTTGATCCAACCCTTTGTTGAAAATGCCATTCGGCACGGTATTTTGAAAGGAGAGAGGCACGGTATCCTTGAAATTGGATTCCATACCTCCCAGACCCATCTGAAGTGTAGTATTACCGACAATGGCCTGGGGATTTTTAAATCGCAAACTGAAAAGGTGAAAACCGACCACCAATCAATGGCCTTGGTAGTGACCAAAGAAAGACTCATTTCTATCGCAGGAACCGATACCTTGCAGATGGTAGAAATCGAAAAAGAAGATGGGACTGTTGCCGGAACGAAGATTAGCTTTGAAATTCCTTTGTTAACCGATTATTAAAGAAGAATAAAACCGTATGCTTACAGCGATTATCATAGAAGACATGTACGACGCCTTGGCGCTTTTAAGGAAGGATATCGAAACAAGACATCCTGAAATTGAGATTATTGCTACGGCCCAAAGTGTGGTGGAAGCGGCCAAAGTACTACGAAAACAACAACCGGATATCCTTTTTCTGGATATCATGCTCGGGGATGGTACCGGTTTTGATATTTTGGAGATTTTTCCAGAATTGAAATCAAAGATTATTTTTGTGACCGCCAGCGATGAGTTTGCGATTCGGGCGTTTAAATTTGCGGCGATCGACTATGTGTTGAAACCCTATACCCATAACGATTTGAGCATGGCCATTGCACGTGCAAAAGAACAATTACGTCCTGGTGAAGAGCGTTTGCGGATCTTGAAGGATACCATAGCCGCCCCGGAACAAAAACCCGATAAGATTTCGCTACATACCTTGGACCAAATTATTATCGTAAGCCTAGACGATATTGTGCGTTGTGAATCGGATAGCAACAATACTATTTTTCACCTTCAAGACAAGCGGAAGATATTCGTGACTAAAACGTTAAAGTATTTCTCCGATATGCTGACAGGGTATGATTTTCTACGAATACACCAAAGCCACTTGGTCAACTTACAATGCATCAGCGCTTATATGAAGACGGACGGTGGTTACCTCCTGCTCAAAAACGGGGAAAATGTACCCGTATCGGTACGTAAGAAGGCCGAGATCATTGAGATTTTAGATCGGATGCATCGGTAGTTCTTACCCATAACAATGCCGTCTAGGTTAAACCCTATTTCCCTAAACGAAACGACCGCTTCCCTCATTATAGGTTGTTTTCTGGTTTATATGCTACTAGTTTTGAGGAAAACATAATGTATGAAAACAACTTCAACGAGCATCCTATTACTGTATTTGTCCTTAGTAATAATGGGCTGTAAAAAAGGGTCTTCTGTTATGGGGAATCATGCAATCGTTCCCGAGGAGATTGTGCAACTCGATGACATCAGGATCCATGATCCTAAAACTGTTGAAAATCTTAGTCTTTTTGTACTTACAGGCAAGGAAAGAGTGCTGGGAAAAAGATACCACACCTTGGCAGAAGCGATGGATGCCAAGGCCGTGACGGTTAGGGAAACCGGTGCTGTTAACGAACTCTCGATCGATAATAATGGTACGGACTACATATTCATCCATTCTGGGGATATTGTGAAGGGAGGAAAACAAGATCGAACCATTAGTCATGATATTATAGTCGCGCCCAATACCAAAGACATGCCGTTGGCAAGCTTTTGTGTAGAGCAGGGTAGGTGGCAACAACGCGCCGAGGAAGAGGTAGTCGCCTTTAGTTCGAATACCAAAATGCTCTCGTCAAGAGACCTAAAATTGGCTGCCAAACATGAAAGCGATCAAGGAAAAGTATGGAGCAAGGTTTCGGAACAAAAGGCTTACTTGAATGAAAAACTATCGAAAAGAAAAGGCTATGCCGTAGACGTTGCAGCAGCGCAGTCTGCCAGCAGCCTGCAATTGGCTTTGGAGAACGAAGAACTTGAAAAGAGCAAGGATTCTATTTACGAACTCGTAAAGGATTTGATCGACACCCCGGATGCGATCGGTTACGCCTATGCCATTAACGGGGAAATTTATGGAGTAGACGTATACAACAATCGGCAGCTTTTTGCCGATTTATGGGATAGAATAGTGGAATCGCTGATCGTAGAGGCCATTAGTAAAGAGGGGGAAGAAAAAAGCGCGGATAAAACAAAAAAGGAAGTACTTGCCTATATGAAGTCTGTAAAGGAAACGGATAAAAAGACAACAAAAAAACTTAATACGATTACCAATTTTAAAACCATTGAAAACGAAAAGGGCAGCATTGTATTCTCCACCGAAGATTTGGAAGAAAAAAAATGGATTCACAAAAGCTATATGCAAATAGATACCGCTGCAGTTGCCCAAAATGAAAGCCCTTTGTTGAACGCACGCCATTAATATAATAGCGCCAGTTAGATTTGATAACCAGCGCTGTTGCTTATTTGAGTTTGCTAGCACGTTCACGTTTTCTTTTCCGCCAAGGAGCGTTTTTTTGCCAATCCCCGGCCATAATACAACCGTAAGGCATTACTTCGTCCAAGACAGTCCCTAAACCATACGAATTCATTTGGGCGCGCACGGTGGCAGCATCTTTATAGGCGCTGGGCAGTTCGGAAACATCGATTTCCTTTGAAAAGAACCGCACGTCCAACCCCTCCGTTTCTTGGGCGAATACTTCCTCATTGGTATATTCGGCCTTGTTCTTTTTGTGTTGGGTTCTGCTCATATTTCTACCAGCTCCGTGGGGTGCAAAACCAAGATTGGTCTTGGTCGTGGCACCTTCAACGATCAATACCGGTTCGGCCATGTTCAATGGGATCAAACGAGGTCCCGTAATATCGGGCATAAACTTGGCATCCAATGGGGTGGCCCCTTTTGCATGGTAAAACAAATCCCCTTCCTTGAAAACGAAGTTGTGTTCGTTCCAATACCGATCTTGGGCTTCTATACCCAAAGCGACCAAAGTTGCATCATGGATCACCTCATGGTTTTTTTTGGTCCATGCGCGAATGACCTGCAAGGCTTCCCAATAGGTTTCTCCTTCCTCAGTATCAAAGGGAATCCAAGCGTTTTGCTTTAGGGTAGCGGGGGATAGTTCTTTGCGAAAACGTTCGGCAATTTTCATCCCCTTGGTATACAAACGTGCTCCGGGACCACGGGAACCATGATGGGTGATCAACATGGTATTTCCTGTTTTCTTTGATTTTCCCACAAAAAGAAAATGGTTCCCATCGCCCTGTGTTCCCAAATGGGCGCGTGCGGCTTGGATCATCTGTCCGTCATTCAACAAAAAGTTGCCTTCAAAGGCCTCCAAGAGCTCGGTCGGAAAGCGATATTGCGTATTTCTATCACGTCCACCCGGACCAAAATGGGTGTTGGTGTGGGCTGCATCCAAAACTGCTTTCGGGTCCGCATCGCCAAAATCGGTCAGCATCACGGAGCAACAGATATCGGCACTGTGCATTCCGGGATGAATCGCATTTTTGGCGACGACCACTCCCCCCACGGGGATGGTTCCTTTTGGTCCGGCCGGGCAGGCATCGGGCATCACGGCCCCGTCTACAATCGTTGGGGTCTTCATTAATAGTTGCATGGTAGTGAGTACCGATGAAACGTTCGCTTCCTCCAATTCGTTTTCGGCCTTTATGTTAACGGCAAAGGGGACTGCTTCCGAATGCAAATCAACAAGGGGGCCGGGTCGGTATTGTTCTAAATAGGCCAACATTTCTGCTTCTTGCAATTGGTTGTCATTGATGTATGTAATTGCTTCGGGAAACCATTTCCCAGATTTAAAACCTAATGCGATCAATGTTTTGCCCGTAATGTTTACTGTATTTTTCATTTTAGTTCTTTTAATGAGCCCCACCGACTCCAAACGTTCGGCAGGGCACCGCAGGAAGTCGCTTAACCGACTTCTTCATGATTCCGGTACAAACTTCCTACTTATTCGCGCAATGATTTTGCGTAGTTGGGTTTATTGCTGTTTTTCGTTATAGAATTCTTGCCTAACACTCGCCAAGAGACTATTTGCAAGCGTTAAGTTAGGGCGATCCTTCAAGTGAGACTTTCGGAATATAATTTCTAACTCGGCTCTTAGTAATTCAGCTTTTTCAACCAATTCTTCATATTCCAATTCCGCATTTTTTACGGCCAGTAAAAAATCCCTATCCGATCTACGAACTATTATCTTGCTTTGTTCTCCTATTTCCTTTGCCATATGCAACAAGCGAAACGTATGCATCATGTTTTTGGCATCGTAGTTCTTACTGTGCGAAACATTACTTTTATAGCGTTCATTATTTCTTTTTTCAACCCAAGACCAATATTCCTTATACTTTTTGCAATACGATGAGTATCCATCTACGTTGAAATACAGCAGTGCAATGGGTACCTCTGATTTGGGTATGGAACTGAGACATACCTCATTTGCATGCGCCCTAGCGATTCCGTTGTACCCCATGGTAGTATCGTAGAAAAGATTGTAGCAATCTTTCATATGACTGATTTTTGCCAATCCGCAATGGTTGATTTCTAAACCCTCTTGATGTAAAAATGTTTTTAACGGCATGGCGCGTTTTTCTGTTCTTACAAAACAAAAATCGACTACAGACCTTCGCTCTTTTTCAACAGGGTTCACGATTTTCTTTTTGAGCCCTCTCGCCTTTTTAATTTGCGTAAAAGCGTAGTTCGCAAAGGTGTCCTTACACAATTTCGAAAGAAAGTATTCGGATTTCAATTTGTCAAAGAGAGGATGTTTCTGCAGAACACAATCCTCAGGAATGCTTAATAGTTCAAGGATATTGGGATTGTTCTTTGCTAGTAACTCCACGAACTTTTTAAGCTCATAGTATACGATGTCGTTGGTCTCATTGTTTATTTGACCTACATATTCCAATGAATAATACTTTTCCTTTGGCAGTACAAAAACTCCACGAATATCGGTATCAGAGGAAGCGGTAGCAAGGCCATATGCTCTGCTACCGCTAATACATTCAAATAGGATGTTTCCCGAAGCCTTTAGCTCTTTGATTGTTTTCATTTTGTTATCGTATTGTATAAAAAGCTATTCATTCGTTCACTATCGGGCCTTCCTCCTAAAAGGGATTTGGCGTACTTTTCATTCACCTCTAGAACAGAGTTTATTAGTTCTATTACCATCTCATTTCTAGCGTGAAGATAGCATTCATTTTTTTTTGATTTAACAGCCATCAAGTTTCTTATTTCGTCTGCCTCATCCCTTTTTACAAGAGATAACATCTTGCTAAGAACGACAGGTGGCATCGTATTGTGTTCAAGTATCCACTTGCCTGCTAAAGCGGTTCGCAGTGCGTAAAAGAGACTCTTTAGCTTTACCATATCATCGGTCAGTGTCGCTCTATGTTTTTTGCCCATACTTAAGTAATGATACATAGCGGCCACAGGAGAAAAACACTCTTTGGCGATTGCTCTAAGCTCTTCTATGGAGTGGCTTTCTCCCATGTATGTGATAGGCGAGAACAAATGTTCTATTGCTGATACGTTCGACTTTTTGAGTAGGCGCAATTTTTTTCGAAGTTCCCAACCGACCGCGTCAAAATCACCATCCATAAAGTTTATTGTATCCTTTTTTTCCGAGATCGATAGATACCACTCCAGAGGCGGAGTATATAGAAACCGTACATCGTAATCACTGTCCGGCGATGCGAACCCCCAAGCCCTACTACCAGATTCGCAAGCGAACAATATATCAACATTTTTATCGGTAGCAAGTGCCTTTAGCTTTGTGTGTATCATCATTTCTAAATTTATAATACAAACTTGAAAACGAACTACGCACTTATTTTGCGTAGTAAAATACTATTTTTATTTTCACCGTAAATACTTTTAAAATGGCCCTCAATAAAAACGCCCTAATTCGTTACAAGACCATCGATAAATGTCTGCAAAACAACTACCGCCAATGGACCTTGGACGATCTGATCCAGGCCTGTTCCGATGCCCTTTATGAGTATGAGGGAAGGGATGTAAACGTAAGCAAACGCACCATACAGTTAGATATTCAACTCATGCGGAGCGATAAATTGGGGTACAATGCCCCGATAGAGGTCTATTCCAAAAAGTACTATCGTTATGCCGATGAGGGTTTTTCCATCACCAACATTCCCATAACGGAAAACGATATGGACGTACTGTCGGAAACGGTGGAGATGTTGAAACAGTTCAAGGATTTTTCACTGTTTTCGGAACTAGGCGGAATTATTCAACGGTTGGAAGATACCGTGTATACCGAGAAGACCCACCAAGCATCGATTATCCATTTAGATAAAAATGAAAACCTCAAAGGCCTGCACTGGTTAGATGAATTGTATCGAGCCATCCAGAAAAAGGTAGTATTGGACATTACCTATCAATCTTTTAAGGCTTCCAAACCCAACGTAATCAAATTTCATCCTTGTTTGCTAAAAGAGTTTAACAATCGTTGGTTTTTGATAGGAATGGGCAGAAAAGGCAGGGGCGTGGTAAACCTAGCGCTGGACCGTATCATATCCGTTGATTATGATTTTAAAACCGATTATAAAGATTTTGAGTTTAATGCCGACACTTTTTACAAAGACGTAGTGGGAGTTACCGTAAACCAAGGGGAGCGACCCTCAGATATAAAACTTTGGATAGATAGGCATAATGCACCCTATGTACTTACAAAACCATTACATCATTCGCAGTATGTTGAAAAAGAGCATGAAGACGGGAGCGTTGAGGTAATGATAAAAGTAAAAATCAATTTTGAATTGGAACGTTTGCTACTTGGTTTTGGAGAAGCCTTGGAGGTATTGAAACCAGAGCGGTTGCGGAAGAGGGTTTCAACGAAATTGGCCAAAGCGGTCGCTATGTATCAAGACTAAGGGTTTTAAAATAGTTTCTTAGCTGAGTATCCATTAGTTTTATTCTTTCTTTACACATTCCAATAACATAACAATGACCCAACAATCCCTTCTAGACTGCCACGCCCGTATCAAGCCCTATATTCACAACACCCCCGTGCTATCTTCCCGTTTGATCAACAAGGAGGTAGGGGCCGAAGTATTCTTTAAGTGCGAAAATTTTCAACGCGCCGGGGCCTATAAAATGAGGGGTGCCACCAATGCTATTTTACAGCTTACTGCCGAAGAACGCGAAAAAGGGGTCGTAACCCATTCCTCGGGGAATTTTGCCCAAGCGGTTTCCCTTGGAGCGCAGAGCCTAGGGGTTACCGCCCATATTGTAATGCCTACCTCGGCACCCCAGGTAAAAAAAGTGGGTGTTTTGGAGTATGGGGGGCTTATATATGAATGCGCCCCTACCCTGGAAGCGCGTCAATCAATGGCCGATACGATTGCTCGTGATACCGGAGCCACTTTTCTACATCCTTCCAATCAATTGAATGTCATTATTGGGCAGGGAACGGCTGCGATGGAACTGCTGCAAGATACCCCCAATTTAGAAGCGATTTTTTGCCCTGTGGGCGGTGGTGGACTTGTGGCCGGATCGGCCCTGGCGGCCCATTATTTTGGAACCGACTGCAAAGTCTTTGGGGGCGAACCCTTCGCCGCAGACGATGCCTATCGTTCTTTGCAAAGTGGAACCTTGGAAGGGAACGAATCGACCAATACCATTGCCGACGGACTAAGAACCACCTTGGGCGATGTGAATTTCCCAATCATACAAAAACATGTTTCGGGTATTATTCGGGTCACTGAAGAAGAAATTGTTGCTGCGATGCGTTTGGTGTGGGAACGAATGAAGATCATTATAGAACCTTCTAGCGCCGTTACGGTTGCCGCCTTGCTTCGAGATCGAGGGGTTTTTCAAAATCAAAAAGTGGGAATCATTATTTCGGGTGGTAATGTAGATTTGGCTAACTTGCCCTTTCATGCGTCGCTTTAAGAAAATACTTAAAAAAATGGGATGGTTCTTTTTAGGGTTAGTGGTATTTATAACCATTGCCACGATACTTTTTATGGGTTTAAGCCCACAATTTGGAGGGACTCCCACCAAGACTGAAAAAGAGCGGTACGCCCGATCTGAGAACTATAACGATGGGGTTTTTATAAACAAAGACAACGTTCAAATGGAAATGGGTTTGGGGAAAATGTACAAAGGTTTAAAAGGCTACTTTGGCCCCACTCCCAATACACAGCCCGATATGGACGTAAGGGTTCAAAAAATTGATTCCATTGCCATTGCCGATTATGAAGGGCCGACACGGATGATGTGGTTTGGACATTCGGCCTTTTTACTTCAAATAAGCGGGAAGAACCTATTGATCGATCCCATGTTCGGAAAGGTGCCGGCACCACACCCGTGGTTGGGAAATAATCGTTTTAGCGCTGAATTGCCCATTGAAGTCGAGAAATTGCCCAAGATTGATGCGGTGCTCTTTTCGCATGACCACTACGATCATTTGGATTATGAATCCATTCAACTGATCAAGGGGAATGTAGGCGTTTTTTATGTGCCCTTGGGCGTAGGGCCGCATTTACGGGCCTGGGGGGTAGCCGACAGTGCCATTGTTGAGCTCGATTGGTGGGAAGAAGCAGCATTCGAAGACTTACAGTTCGTATGCACCCCGGCACAACACTTTTCGGGCCGTGGATTTCGGGATCGCGGAAAGACCTTGTGGAGTTCTTGGGTAATTGCCTCAGCTACTGAAAATATTTTCTTTAGTGGAGATAGTGGATATGGTGAACATTTTAAGGAAATCGGAAGGCAATATGGGCCGTTTGATTTTGCCATGATGGAGTGTGGCCAGTACAACGAGTTGTGGAAAGAAATTCATATGATGCCCGAAGAAACCGCACAGGCCGGAGTTGACGTTGGGGCAAAAATGATGATGCCCATTCACTGGGGTGCCTTTAAGTTGGCTATGCACCCTTGGACCGAACCGGTGGAAAGGGTCACTAAAAAAGCGACCGAACTGGGCTTGCCGGTAACGGTGCCCGAAATCGGTGCGCCCATTTATCTGAACCCGGAACAACTCTCAAACGAAACTTGGTGGGAAAACTTCTAAGGCTATGGTCTATGGCAATCAGTATACAATGTTCATTGAACAATTAACAGTAGTCAGTAAGCAGTAATCAGTGTTCAATGAACAGTAAGCTCTGAGTAAATGCTTAGCCTATTTTACAACGGGCATCATACATCAGACCTTTTTTACTTGAACTTGATTCTTGAACTTTTTGAGTCTTACGTCTTTCAGCGTAGCGGTCTTTTGTCTTTGCTCCATAAACAAGGTCTCGACTCCGAAAACAGTTGGCAAACAAAAGTAATCAGTAAGCAGTGCATAGTTTTGAACTTGAACTTGAACTTGAACTTGGTTCTTGTTCTTGAACTTGCCCTGTAGTCGAATTTGATGCTTGCGTTTGAATTTAGTTTTGTAACAAGGCCTCGGCCCTTTCGATACTTCCGTTCATTTTTTCCTTCACCTCGTTCATCTTCGCTTGATCCTCGTTCAGTAGTTGTTTCTTCTCTTCTGATAAAGGTTCTCCGTTCATGATTTCCCCAGAGTTGAAATGATTTCCAAATTCCATCATCCAATCCATCATCGATTTATTGGCATCCTTTAAATCCCGAATCGCATCTTGATAGGTGGTATCTGCGGACTCCGGATCAATTTTAGCTTCCAATTTTGAGATAAGGCTGTTGATATTGTTCATTTTGGGCATCACCTCGTCATGTACGGCCATCACCTGTTCCATTTGAGAAGGGCTTTCGGTTTCTGCAGCTTCTTTTTTTTCTTTACAGGAGGCAATGGCTAGCAACAAGGCTGCCATTACTATGTATGTGAGTTTTTTCATGTTCTGTTTTTTTCAAAAGTAGTTAGTAAGACCCGGATTTCAAACCCTAAAACGGTATTGAAATAGGCCGGCTAATTTGATTTTGCCAACCGTACCGGGTCGCTACCTTGCTATTTTTCGGAATCTTCAAACTCCGCAATGATAGGTTCCAGACCTATATCATACATTTTTTGGGTCATAAAACGCACCAAGGGATCGGCTTTCTCACTTGATCCGCCTTGGAAGGGCGGTTGTGGATCGTATTCCAAATTCAACATTACATACTCAGCATAATTACGTCCCATGATATGATCTACCAAGGCCAAACTCATATCAATACCTGCGGAAACCCCTGCGGAGGTCCAGTACTTCCCATCATGGGTGTATCGCTCGTTCACAAACGTAGCTCCGTATCCTTTGAGTTTTTCCGATGCCCGGTACCAATTGGTGGTGGCCTTTTTTCCTTCTAGAAGTCCGGCTGCGCCCAGGATCCAAGCGCCTGTGCATACACTAGTGGTATAGGTGCTGTGTTGATCAATAGTTTTGATCCACCTTAGAAGCTCTTGGTCTTTACTTGCCCTATAGGTTTCTGCAGTACCCCCTGGAACGACCAGGATGTCTAGTTGTTTCACTTCCGATAAGGTAGTGTCGACTTGGGTAGTGAGTCCGTTATTACTTTTTACCAGCCCTTTTTCCTTGGCAACAAAAAAAGTTTTGGCGGGGTACATACCACTCCATACCGCATGGGGTCCCATCGCGTCTAGGCTGAAATAACCATCGTACAATAAAATCCCTATAGTCAGAATCGTGTCACGAACGGGTTCGTACATCAATTGCATCAGTTCGGTATGTGACAAACGTTCCAGTTCTTCGACCGTATAGGCGGTACCATTTGATTTTAGGTTTCTCGCGGTTTTTGTGTGTTCGACCAGGTTTTCGGGGTGTTGGTTTTTAGGAGTTGCTATGGAATGGTTGTCAATGCAAGAACCCGAGCAATAACAGCAGAAAATAATCAATAACATATTTTTCATAGTAATCATTTTTTTTAAAGGGCGTATTGTAACCCGATCGTCAGTGTTTCCTGATTTTTTAATTGAAAGCCTGTGAGATCTTGGTATAAGGGATAGCCAAATTCAAAACCAAAACGCAAGTTTTTAAGCCCCCCTGTAGGCAGGTAACAGTTGAACCCTAAACCACCATTTAGGATGCTTCCCCCGCTGTTGTTCGTATCGGCGGTAATGACCATCATGGGGTTGAGGTTGGGGTCTGCCCCGTCAATTTCGCCAACCCGAACCCCTTTTAAAGTGGCCCCCAAACTGAAACGATCGCCAAGCTTTAGACCAACCCATTGATTCAGGGCGTATCGATTTCCCAAGGTGTAGTTCCTATTGTTTTCACCAAGGCGGATCGTGCCCGATACTTGAACCCCGTATGAAAGTATAGGCCCTTGAAACAAATAAGTGACCGCGAGCTGTGTATCGAACGTACCACTTCCAATTTGCATCGGATAGGGTAGTTCTACGTTATTTGGCGCAGAGGCCGGGGTGACATCTTCTTCCGATATACTTCCGGTCGGAAGGCTTACGCCTACTCTAGCATGTACTACTTGCTCCTTTTTGTTCCATAGTTTATACATCGCCGAGAGCGTAACATCTCCCAAACCGTTTGTTTTGGTGGTAAAAGTTCCGCCCATTCGGGTAATATGATCCATTGACATGCCGAGGTAGTGGAACATGGCCATTACTGTAAGGCGATCGCTAGGGGCGTACATGGTTCCCAGCATGTGCATGTTCATTGGCATTTGCGTAGGGGTCACTATGTACTCTTCAAGAGCATTATCGAAAGATACATCGTTGCTACCTTGTTTTAACTCTTCCATGTTCATATACATGTAACGGTAAGAGAACATCCATTCCCCCTGGCCATGCATATGATCTCCCATTATCGAGATAGGGGCATGTCCGTCAGGTCTTCCGGCGGACCATTTTTCAGTGTTTTCGTCCATATTTTCTTGAGCGCATAGCGCAATGCTGGCCATTACCAAAATGGCCGTGATATATTTTGTCATAATCGTTATAGTTTAAATAATAGGTACTGCTCCTCACCCTTTAAAAAAGAGGAGCGTAAAAAAGAAAAGAAATCTAGGCTGCGCTGTTCGGAGGGTCAAGGTCGTTCCTAACAAACAGATAGGTATAATTAGCTTGATAGGTGAAATTGTTTGCTGTTCTTGGTGCGTTGTCTTTTGAACGGTTTAGATTGAGAATAGCTACAAAACCGATAGGGTACTCCTCCATGACAATGGGTGGCAAATTTTGTCTTTTTTCCTCGTGCTGTTCATTGAGTTTTTGCATCAAGTAACACTTCCCTTCACAAGCCAGTTCAGGCTTCTCCTTATTGATGCATAGAAATTCCGCTATGTAGTCTTGATGTACTACATATTCCAAAAGGGGCATTACCGGCCGTAGCATGGCCAGAAGATAGAGCAAAACAAAAAGCAACGCCCAGAACGATTTCAAGTAGCACAATTTTTACAAAGGTAGTATAGGTTTTTGTAAGAGGGCTTTTTGAAACCCTAAAAAAGCATCACTTTTGCACAAAACTTTGTAGATTGAACGATTACCGGAAAAAGTGGCTCTACCTGTTCATCCTTGCATTGATTTGGGGCTCTTCTTTCATCCTGATCAAAAAATCACTTTTGGGAATGAAACCGCTTCAAGTGGGTGGGCTACGGATTGTTTTTGCTTCCTTATTTTTATTTCTTTTTGGGTTAAAGAGCATGCGGTCATTGACTCTGAGCGATTGGAAATGGTTGGGGATGGCCGGATTGCTGAGTAGTTTCTTTCCTCCTTTTTTGTTTGCGGTTGCGCAAACCGAGCTTGATAGTGGCATTACGGCTATCTTTAATTCAACAGTGCCCTTGATGACCACCTTGGTGGGTATTGTACTGTTTGGCCTTGTCATTACGAAAAAACAAACGGTCGGGGTATTTGTCGGCTTGTTTGGTACGGTGGCGCTCATTGTGGCGGGTATGGAACTTACCACCGATCAAAATTACTGGTATTCCCTTCTTATCCTAATCTCGGCTTTGGGATATGCCTTGAATATCAATATCATTAAAGCAAAACTGTCACATTTGAGTCCGCTGACCGTAACCACAGGAAGCTTTGGGGTCGCTTTTCTGCCCGCTTTGGGATTGGTGGCGTATTCCGGATTCTTCAACGAAATAGGGGATAGCCCAAAAATGCTAACCGCCCTCTGGTATCTTTTGGCATTGGCAATTTTGGGAACGGCTATCGCCAACGTATTTTTTAACAATCTTATCAAAGTTTCGAGCCCCGTTTTTGCAGCTTCCGTCACCTATCTGATTCCGTTGGTCGCGATTCTTTGGGGGGTTTGGGATGGTGAGCTCATAAATGTGTATCAATTAATGGGGGGTCTTATTATTCTGTTGGGAGTCTGGTTGGTGAACAAGAAGAAGTGATAGCTCCCCGAGGCGGGTGCTATTCGTTTGAGACCCTGATACCGTTTTTTTTTGCATTCGTTCGCATCAAACTGTAACAATTGCACTGTATGCGTATCTTTAAGTAAAATCAATCATAAAATAGTGCAAAATGAAAAAAGTATTTTTAACAGGAATAATAATGTCGTTCATGGTTGCAGGGATACAAAACCTACAGGCGCAAGCAGTGGCCGTTTCGGTAAAATCGTTTGAAAAGGTAATTGTGAGCCCGCATATAGAGGTAACCTTGAAAGAAGGGGACGAGGAATCGGTTGTGATCAATGATTCGAAAGTTTCAAAAGATAAGTTGAATTTTGAGGTAGAGGGCAAAACCTTGCGAGTATACCTCGATGACGCAAGGGTACTGACCAAGACTGAAAAAGTGAACAATCGTAACTACAAAGGGCGAAAGTCTATTTACAATGGAACCATTGCCACCCTTACCATCACGTTCAAGAAACTAAAGAACCTTTCAGTGCGTGGTGAGGAGCGCATCCGAGTGGCAAGCGCTCTAAATCTCAAAGACATGAAGCTGAGTATTTACGGGGAATCAAAAGTATATTTTGACGACCTTACCGCTGAAGATTTAAGAGTGGCCATCTACGGGGAAAGCTATTTGGAAATTACAGATGGTTCTGTAAATCACCAAGTGTACCGGGCCTATGGTGAGAGTGAGGTGAATGCATCGGAAATACGCAACAAATCTACCAAGATTACCGCCTATGGCGAAAGCAATTTTAGGGTAAAAGTATCTGACCGTCTTAAGGTCACCTGTTTCGGGGAAGCTACGATTAACTACGCGGGCAGTCCGGAAGTAAGTAAGGGTATTGTGATCGGGGAAGCGGAAATTCGAAAAGTAAGCACGCTTTAGTACACAAAAAAACATAGAAGCCGACTAGGGCTAAATTTTTTCGACCGGAAGTGGTTTCATTTAGAACCCGCTTCCGGTTTAACATTTATAATTGGGTAAGATGCAGTTAGTTACGTATCTTATAGGAACAATCACAAAATTTCTTGGAAATGAAAAAGTTTACCCTTCCAATTCGCTTCGGAATCGCGGTCAGCGGTTCATTAATTGTTTATTTTTTGATGCTTTCGCTACTAGACTTACATACGAACATCTTTTTTAGTTTGTTTAATGGTGTGATAACCGGTTTCGGCATCTATAAGGCCATACACTACTTTCGTCGCGAAGATCCCGAGGGTTTTGATTATGGGAAGGGCTTTTCAGTCGGCCTTGTTACCGGCTTTGTGGGAACCTTGATTTTTACAACTTTTTTTGCACTGTACTGTACCGAGATCAATCCCGAATTCATGAAACAGATTTCAACGGCCTGGTTTAGTTCTTTTGAGCGTTTTGAGGCCATTTTATTCTTTACCGTTGCCGTCATGGGTTTTGCTACGACCCTGGTGTTGACGCTCTCTTTTATGCAGTTGTTCAAGGTGAGCAATAATTTGAACAAAAAATCAGCCTAAAAACCTGCAAAATCACTTGTAGATTCGGCATTTAGCAGTATATTTGCATCCGCTTATTGAAAACAGTAAGTGTTACTAATAAACTAATTATACACGCTATGTATGCAATTGTAGAGATGGCAGGGCAGCAATTTAAAGTTGCGAAAGACCAAAAAGTGTATGTTCACCGTTTGCAAACGGAAGAAGGTAAAAAAGTCGTTTTTGACAATGTACTTCTTTTGGACGACGGCAAGAACGTTACTATTGGCGCCCCAGCTATAGACGGTGCGGCCGTAGAGGCCAAAGTCGTTAAGCACCTTAGAGGTGACAAAGTAATCGTCTTCAAAAAGAAAAGACGTAAAGGTTACAAAAAGAAAAACGGACATCGCCAGTCTTTGACAGAAATCGTTATCGAGAGCATCGTGGCGAAGGGTGCCAAGAAAGCGGCCCCTGCAAAAGCGGCAAAACCAAAGGCTGAAAAACCAGCTCCGAAACCAAAGGCGGCAGCCAAACCTGCGGTAGAAAAAGCGGCTCCGGCCCCGGCGAAAAAGGCACCAGCCAAAAAAGCCAAAGCGGACGATTTGAAAAAAATCGAAGGAATAGGTCCTAAAATCGCTTCAACCTTGGTAGAAGCGGGGATTGAAACTTTTGCTAAATTGGCAAAGACCGATGCTGCGAAAATTTCCGAAATCATCTCGGAAGTGCGTGGGAACCACGTAACCGACACTTGGCCGGCACAAGCTAAATTAGCTGCTGAAGGTAAGTGGGACGAGTTGAAAAAATGGCAAGATGAATTAGATGGTGGTAAAGCCTAATCGCTTTATTGCACAAGTATAACAAGATAAAACCGTAACAAAATGGCACACAAAAAAGGTGTAGGTAGTTCTAAGAACGGTAGAGAATCAGAATCGAAACGCTTAGGAGTTAAGATTTTTGGCGGCCAAGCGGCCATCGCTGGTAATATTATCGTACGACAACGTGGTACAAAACACAATCCAGGAGAGAATGTGTATGCCGGAAAAGACCATACTTTGCATGCAAAAGTTGATGGCCTTGTAAAGTTTGAAAAGAAAGCAGGAGGAAAATCCTATGTTTCTATCGAGCCTTTCGAAGCGTAATAGAATCACTTTCTGTACAGTTTAAAAGCCCCTTTCCAACGTTGGAAAGGGGCTTTTAAATTGTACTACTTTTCCAAAATGTCCCGAATGATCTTTAAATGATGCTCGGTGTGTATTTTGACAAAGCGCTTAGCCTGCCCCTTATCGAGCATTTTGAAATAGGGATGTTCAAAATGGGCCTTCTCATCGAGTCCTTCGATAGATCGTAGTTTTACGCGTGCCATTTCCAATTGCAGCAGCAGGTCCTCGGGGGTAATAATTGCAGGTGGTCGAACCGCTTTGGGAGATTGTGCCACTCCTCGAGGAATATACCCCAGGGTAAAACAGTAGAATCGGCTTGCACTAAAACTGTGTTCAAAATTCTGGGGGTTCGAAACGGTAAGTGCGTCACAAATACTGTTCACTACCTTTAGGCTATGGTCTAAATGCCATGCTACAGGCACATGGGAAACCGCTTGATTACGGGCCGCTCGTTTTGGCAGATGCCTTTCGATCTCTAAGAGCGACTCCTCTAAAAACCCTGCACTATCTATGGAATTTTGTTGGTGCACCATATAACCGGTTATGGCTGCTAAAAGTACCACAAATCCCCATCTTCTTGAACGTCGCATTATAAGATGCTCTTTAGATCGGTCTTTGGACCGGTGCTCCAGCCCCACCATAGTTTTGGTTTCATGCGACTTAATATTGAATCCGAAAGTGGATTTAGAAGGTGATCTAGCTCTGTGTTCGATTGTTTTGTATTCTTTTTAGTAACCTTGCTCATATCAAAATGCTTTAAGATTAAAACTGAAAACGATAACCAAAATCCGGGAAGAACCCTATTTGGTCCACTTGATCTACATTGTTGGTCAAGCGGTTGTACTGGCGGGCAAAAACGTTCTCATTGGCAGTAACATTCTGTAAATCAAAATAAAACTGATGGGAGCGTTTTTTCTGCTTGCTATTGAGTTTAATTCCAAACTTCAGATCCCAGCGAAAATATGGGTCATACTGCTGACTGTAGGCCTGGTCTTCGAAACGTACTTCAAAACCGGCTTGTTGGGAGGCTTCCAGGTTCACGGGGGTAAAATAACGCCCTCCGGCCGTCGTGAGTCGTGTATCAACAAAAAATACATTTTGTTGTGCTTTCCCGATTTTAAACTCTTTCCCGGCCAAGAGATTAACAACGTAACCATTGTTAAACGGGGAATTTCGTTCAATACCATCACTACCGCTGTACTTGCTATCAAAGAAAGAGCCGGTAAGTAAACCGTAATACCCTTTGTTAAAGAACCGCTCGAGGGTGAGCTCTATTCCTTGATTGTAGCCGGTACCTTCATTGACCAGTGAAACGCGATCGTTTTCGAAACCAAAATCGGCCCCTTCGGTCAATGTTGAGTAACTTGAGGAGAACGCTTCTACACCAGCGCGATCAATAGCTTGATAGTAGACTTCAATTTTACCCCGCCAGTTGTTGGATAATTTTACATCATATCCCAAAACATAATGGTTACTCCTTGTAAAATCGAGTTCCTTGTTGGTTTGTACCAATTGCCCGTTTACCTCTTCGTTTAAGAACAAGGTCGGCAATGGTAGTTGCTGTTGGTGCAGCCCATAGCCGAAATTTAAAGAATGGTTCGGTGCTAATTGGTAGGCGACCGCTGCTCTGGGTTCTAGCGCAAATTGGTCGTTGAGATTGCTGTATTGTGCATGAACACCGGCATTGAAAGTCAGTTTTTCGGTAATGCGAAACCGCCCTTGTACATAGGGTTGAAAAAGCAAAACATTTTCATCGATATCTCGAAAGGTGAAAAAATCCGGATCACCGTCACCATCTAAATCCTGCTGTTCATTTCGGTCCCGTAGTAAACTCTCCACTTGAAAACTCTCAAGAAGTACCCCTACTCTCAAGGTAGCCTTGCTGCTAAGTTTCGAGTTGAACAAGGAGGAGAAAGTCAATCGGGTCTCCGTGTTTTCTGCTTCCGTGAATTGTATGATTCGTTCTTGAGGGGTATCTTTTTCAATAAATCGGTCTACATTAAAATCGTTACCGGAAAAAGAGCCGGCTACAAGGGTTCTTAAAAAAGAATTATCGCTTAAACCAATGTTATGCTTAAGGCCGACTACCCCAAAGCGAGATTCGGCAAGGGTGTTTTCATCTTCGGCCGAGAAAAGATCATCGGGATCAATATCATTTCCTAAAAATTCAATATCAGAGTTTCCAATGATTCCAAAAAGGGAAAAATTACCCAGCTTTCCTTTCCCGAAGTTTATGTTATAGGAAACGTCACTATAATTGGGAGTAGCAGAAGTACCTCCTGCTCCGATTCCAAGAATGCTAACCAGAGAATAGCGCCCTGCGACCAGAAAAGAACCGTTGTTTTTTCCCAATGGCCCTTCGGCCATCGCCTCAACACCTGTAAAAATGCCGGTTTGCAGTGTAAACTCATAATCATCCGAGTTTCCGTTTCGAAAACCGAGATCAAAAACCCCGCCCAAGGCATTTCCATATTCGGCAGGAAATGCCGATGTTAAAAAATCGGAGCTCTTTAACATGTTAGGGTTAAGGGCCGAAACTGGGCCGCCAGTGGTACCGGCCGTGGCAAAATGATTGGGGCTGGGGATCGGAATACCTTCCAGACGCCATAACAATCCTGTAGGGGAGTTCCCCCGTACAACAATATCGTTGCGACTATCGTCGGGAGAGGAAACACCGGCAAAATTGGCCGCTAAACGGCCCACATCACTTCGCCCTCCAGAAAACCGTGTTACCTCTTCCAGGCCAAATTGTCTGGTAGATACGGTGGCCATTTTGTTCAATGGTCGGTCTTTGTTCGTATTGCCCGTAAGTACCACTTCATCTAGTTGATTAAAGGCTTCGGTGAGCGCTACATTTAAGAAAACGTCTTTTCCCGATGTCACCTCAATATTCGGAATGGTAAACGACTCAAACCCAATATAGCTTACACGAACCGCTTGACGCCCGACCGGAACATCATTTAGGATAAAACGACCGTTCTCATCGGTCACCACTCCTTTGGCTTCCGAGCTGTCTAACAATTCTATTGTAGCCCCCAATAACGGACTTTCCGATTGTTTGTCAATGACCAACCCTTTCACCGTGCCGCTTTGTGCAAAAGCATTTAAACCAAGTAAGGCAAGGGCAAAAAAAAGTACTTTTTTCATGATCCAGAATTTTTTAGATACTCAAAGATGTAGGGTTATACCCCGGTGTACAATGTTGAAGAAAGGGAAATGGGAATTGCCGTTTTGAACTGTTGTATTAGCGATTGAAACGAATGTGACGGGTTCATTGGCAATGTTTTCAGATCAGTGTCGATTCTTTACGGTTCAATGGCGAATATGACAATACAAAGTTGGCGGATAGGTAAATTTGTTCACATTTACATACTTTTACCCTAGTATGGATAAAATCATTAAAAATAAGGCGTTGCGGAAGTTCGGTTTTCGGCTATTGGTCGTGATGTTAATATTCTTTGGGGTAAAACTTACGATTGCGCATGATAACGAAGAGGGGCTGTTTAGCCCTGCTTCCCTGTTTTATTTTGCCTCTGCCTTTTTGTTGGTGATCCATACATGGGAGGTGAACGATTGGCTTGTTAAGAGACAATTAAAAAAACCGAACGGGCTTGATATTCCGGGGAGTTTAACCGTAATAGCGGGTACTTTTGCTTTTTTGGCACCGGTTGCGGCAGGGGTTTACTACGTGGGCCTTTACCTATTGGATGATATATGCCAAATACCGGCAGCGGATAAGGGACTTCAGTTTAGAATCGATTGGTTACGGGCAATGCTACTTGGTTTCGGTATTATGGTATTTAATATTTTGTACTTTTCCGTGAAGCAGAAAAAAGACCTTGAGCAGCAAATGACCTTGTTGCAAAAAGAGGTGATGACTTCCAAATACAAATCCCTAAAGAACCAGATCAGTCCACATTTTTTATTTAATAGTTTGAATACGCTTACCTCGTTAATGTATGAAGATCGCGATCTGGCGTCTGATTTTGTGACGCGCTTGGCATCGAGCTATCGCTATATTTTGGACAATAAGGAAGAAGATGTCGTAAGCCTGGAGAAAGAACTGAATTTTCTCGATTCTTTTATCTTTATGATGAACGTACGTCATTCGGATGCTATTTCTATTGAAACGAATATTGGGGTACCCCCGTTGGAATATTGTATTCCTACCTTATCCTTACAGATGCTGGTCGAAAATGCCATGAAGCATAATTTTTTCTCAAAAGAACAACCCATGTATATTAAGGTATATACCGTTGGTAAAATAGCGCTGGTGGTTGAAAATACCTTGCGGAAACGAGAACCCCTGACCGAGACTACGCAACTGGGAATTGCCAACATTCAAAAACGGTATACCTTTTATACCAATCAAGAAGTGACTATTGAAGATGATAACGGCCTTTTTAAGGTAACCATGCCGCTTTTGCATAAAAAGGCGATGAATAGTCCCTTATTAACAGTCTCGTAACCCTATAAACAGTCTAGAAGTTGAAAGCAGTCATAGTTGAAGATGAACACATTGCGTCGCGGCGGTTGGCACGACTTATTCAAGGGCTTGCCCCGGAAATTGAAGTGGTTGCCCAACTTACGTCGGTAGAAAGTGGTTTGAAGTGGTTCGGTGAGAACATGCTTCCGGATCTAATTTTTCTTGATATTCAGTTAAACGATGGTTACGGGTTTGATATTTTAGATCAATTGGAAGAACATCCCCCCATCATATTCACAACGGCATATAATGAATATGCCATCAGGGGATTTAAATACAACGGGTTGGATTACCTCCTCAAACCCATAGATAAAAACGATTTGCGTACCGCCTTGAACAAATTTCAGAAAACCGTTGACCGCGGATCCGAAGTCTGGGGAGATCAAAAGTTGGAGCAGATCCGTGATTTGTTCAAGAAAGAATACAAACATCGTTTTATGGTGAAGGTAGGGAATCAATTCAAGTCATTTAATGTGGGTGATATTGCCTATTTTAAATCGAACGAAGGACTCATTTTTCTGCATGCCCATAACGGAAAGTCTTTTCCGGTGGAGTATACCATCGATCAATTAGAGGAAATTTTGGATCCGGTACAGTTTTTCCGAATCAATCGAAAATTTATGATATCGGTAAAAGCGGTGGAAGAAATTCATAGTTATTTCAACAGCCGTTTGCTTTTAAAACTGCTTCCAAAAGAAGAAGAACAAGTAATCGTATCGCGCGAACGCACGGGAAATTTTAAACGTTGGTTGGATCTTTGAACTTATAGCACAAAATAAATTAAACAAACTGGTCTAATTTAATAGATCTTTTATATATTTGTTCCCATGGGATACAAATACAACAAAGAGGATATACTTGACGTGGGGTATGATGTGCTACGCAGAAACGGGTATCACAGTGTTGGAATCAATCAAGTATTAAAGGAGTCGGGTATCCCCAAGGGCTCTTTTTATAATTTTTTCGAGTCAAAGGAAGACTTCGCGCGGCAAGTAATAGAACGGTATGGATGCTCTAACCTGACATGGATGCAAGGATTTTTTGAAGATAGCAAGCGTTCTCCCCTCGAATCATTGAAGGCGTTTTATGCGTATATGATCAAAGTAAATGAAGAAGATGCGTATTCAGGAGGATGCCTGGTGAATAACATGAGCATGGAGATTGGCCGTAACAACGATTTATTGGCCTCGGAGACGAACCAGCAATTTATAGGTTGGTTAAACGTATTGGCCGCGGTTGCACAAAAGGGACAGGAGCAGGGAGAGATTACCAAAAAGTACTCGCCACTTGAATTGGCAGAATACCTGCATGCAGGATTCTATGGTACCTTGTCCCGAAGTAAGGTAACACGTTCCAGAGTTTACATGGATACTTGGTATGAGATGACTTTTGAATTCATCAGTGTATAATTTTTTTCTTTATAAAGTAAACAGAACAGTCTAATTATTTAAATACTATCCAATGAAGTATGTATCAAAATCACTATTCGTGGTATCGCTCGCTTTGTTACTTTTTTCCTGTAAAGCAGTAGATCTACGTACAGATGCCTTGTTAAACAAGACGATCGACAACCCGGAAGAGCAGGGTAGAACGCTTTTGACAGCATCAAAAAAAGCAATGGGTTATGACCTTTTGGAGCAAACCGAAGTATATGAAACGAAGGCCGTATTCACTTGGAACCCCGTATGGCTAGTAATGCCTATGAACGCTTTTCCTGGAAACAATAAGAAAGAGCTGCAGCTGCGATTGGCGACCAATAGCTTTGATGGGCAGGTAGAATACATGGAAGGTCGAAAGAAAGGAACTATTCAAGGATTGCAATCATGGGAAGGGTATAAAACCAGCGTTCAGGGCAATAAGTTAAAGCGGCATGAGCATGATCGTTACATTTGGGGCCTCGCAACGTATCATTACCTCTTGGAAGCACCGATGCATTTACCAAATGCAGAGATTGTGCGCTATGCCGGCAAAAAAGAACTTGACGGTATCGACTATGATGTTGTATTTGTGAGCTGGGGAAGCGAAGCACCCAATAAAACCTACGATCGTATGCTGGCGTACATCAATCCCAATACGCAATTTATAGACCTGCTAGAGGTTACCATCAACGATTTCTTTATTACAATGCCCAAAGGGTTGCAGCATGCCACTGCCCGTTATAAAAGGGAAAAGACAAACATCGGCACCTACCTGCCGAGTAAAGTAACCATTCAATTCAAAGCGCCCAAAGCACCGGATGGGGAGGGAGTATATCACTTTTCACTGTCAGACTACAGGTTTGATTCTTTTAATAAAAAGAAGCTGTACCCCATTACAGGTCTACAGACATATGGTTTCTCCAAACCCTCAAAATAAGGGTATATCGCAGGAGATCGAAAAAAGTTTGAAACTTTTTCTTTTCAAGTTACATTATGATGAGACGATATTCGAATCTTAAATACCGTAGGTTAATGAAGAATCGATAGAGGGCGCGCTCCTCTTTTTATTGGTAAACATGTACAACCTTTTATCCTTGACCAAACCGTGTTTCCGGTCTTTCATCGGTGCAGCACTTGCTTGTCCATGATGTGGGGGGGAATTGTAAAATCGCACAATGGTATAAAGTGCTCTTAGAGGTGGCCTCAATAACGGTACGAATACGGTTATAAGACGAACTACCGATTTTACCGGACGGCATGTTGTAAGGACGATCTTGAGGGACGAAAGGCCGCTTCAAATGCACTTTATCGATTTGTTCGTACACTTCGTCAGCTTTACGTAAGAATTTCCTTGGTAAAGGGGTTGTTATAGTCCCAAATGATACCAAACCAAACCCGCATGAAACTAAACGTTATTGTAATAGACGATTCCCCTATTCAACTTTTGATCGCTTCAAAATTGATACAAAAAAACGAATGTTTAACTCTGCTAGGTTCCTATACAAACCCCACCTTGGGGCTGGCTGCCGTGAATAGTATGGATGTTGACATTGTTTTACTGGATGTCGAAATGCCAAAAATGGATGGCTTTTCGTTCAAAAAGGGTATTAACAAAGAAGTTCCTGTGATAATGAATTCTACTAGAAGTTCATTTAAAAGTGAAGCCTTGCGTTCTGGAGTCATGGACTTTTTGTGCAAACCTTTGAACGCTACCAAACTGGGCAGTGCCGTTTCAAAAATTATCGCGGTTTGTTCACATAAGAGCTATCCACCAAATGTGTTTCCGGCAATTGCCAGTTAATCACTCGATTGTTCATACTTGGGTAGATCTGTAAAAAACGTTTTGTCGCTACTCTTGATCAATTGCCCCTTCGAAATTCTTTTCTATTGTTGGTCGTTATGCCCCGTTTTCTGCTTACTACTGGCTAAACTATTGTAAGAGTCCCTTATTGTAGGGGGCATTGCTGTGGAACAAAGTATGCCTTTATTTTACTTATAAAGGCCATACTTACCAAGCCGGTAACTTCCCCCATTACTTTTTCGGTAAGCTGGCCTAAAAAGACCTATTTTGAGTTTGGCTTCATCTATCACTTTCGCGCTTATCAGAAACCGAAAACCCCTTTAGGCGGTCAGTGCTTCGATTGCGGCACTAGGCGCGTCGCGTATGACGGCTTTAATGCCTTGTAAACATGCTTTTTTGGTAGCATATCGTTCACTTGTTGCGATGATCGCACCATTTTCTTGAGCGTATAAGTTGAACATATATTGGCCATCGTTTGTTTTTTCGACAACAAATTTCGGGTAATCCATGGTGGGCGTTTAAGGTAATAATTGCCAAACCTATAACCATTCAGGAATTTGACCTTGCGGAAATCCGCAGTATTGAAAACAAATTTGAAGAATTCTTTAAATGAGCCCCAAACTGGTGGCCATATGTACTAGTTGATGGGAGTTTTTAGCGTCGAAAGTGTCACGAAGTTTACTTACGTTGGCCTCTATGGAGCGTATACTGTTCGGATTGGTACCGTTGGCTTTGAAATGGGCGCTTATCTCACTTTGCTTAAATCCGTTGGCGAGTAAGCGCAATAGCTGTTGCTCGTAATCACTGAGTTCCAATACGTTTTTTTGACTTAGGACCGCCGTGGCCACTGGGCAGGTAAATCGTTGGTCAATAAATAGGGTATTCAATGCATTTTCGAGCTCCTTGAGGCCATTGAGTCCCTTGCATACATACCCATCTACCCCTTGTTTCTCCATCAAATTTTGAATAGTGGAACGCTTGTCGATGACGCTAAATACTACAACTTTTAGGTCGGGTTGTGCCTTTTTTGCCGCTTTTATCAAGGCTTCGCCGCTTTTTAGCTTACTTTTTCGGTGGGGATTTACAAACGAAAGATCACTTATCAAAAGTTGATAGGGTTGTTTGTCAAATTGGGCCTTTTTAATTTTTAATAGCGCATCGTCACAATATTGCGACTGGCCAATAGTATGTACGCCAATGGATTTTAGCTTCGTTACGACGCCAAAATTGTTACTATCAGTATCTTCCGCAACCAAAACCTTGTTAAAATTCATGGGGCTAGTTTTAAATGGGAAATGTTATTTTAACCGTAAGTCCCTTTTCAGGTACCGAGTCAAAATTAAAACTTCCGTTTAGGTTTTGAATGCGGTTTTCCACATACCTCAGCCCGTTTCCCCAAGTTCCAGAATCATTTTCAAAGCCTATACCATTGTCATTGTAATTGAGTTCCATGCTTTTTTTGGTCTTTCCAAAAGTGATTCCCACGAAAGTGGCTTTGCTATATTTGCGCATATTGGTCATCAATTCTCGAACGATCCAGAACAGTTGTATTTTTTTTTCTTTGGGAAGTATATCCCAAAAACCGGGCTCTAGCTGAGTGGTAATTATCTTGATCGAATCGTTTCCGTAGGAATTTAACAACTCGATCAACTCATTGCCATAAGAAACATCGGTTTTTATAGGGGTATGCTCTTTGGAAATATCCCTTGCTTTTTGATACACTTTGTCAAGCCCTTCCAGAACCATAAACCCAGTATCATCCCTTAGAAAGGTAGGATCGTTCTTTATTTGGGTCATGAGATAAAAAATGTCATTTCCCAATTCATCATGAATTTTTTTGGCTACCCGTATTTCGGTGGTATACTCGGTCTCCATTCTGGTGCGTTTTCGTTGCTGGTTTTTTTGGTAGACCACAAAACCGATAGCGAAAAGTGAAAGCACCAATCCGGCAAGGTAGATGGTAATTTGTAGGTCTTTTTCGGCTTTTTGCGCTTTTAATAAAAGATTGTCGTTGGCAAGTGCGTCATTGTCATATTTGGTGACGGCGTAGATACTTCTTATTTTTTGTTGTGTTCGGGCTAATTGATTTTGAGTTTGGGAATATAGAATTGCCTCCTCACCCAGATCCAACGCCATTCTTTTTTTTAAGGGGATGACAAGATCTAAAGTTTCTAGTATAGACACATTGTTCTTGAGTTCCTTGGCATTCTTCAAGGCTTCCAAAGCATGATGCAATGCCTTTTCGGCGTTCTTTTGGAAGTAATATTTTGAAAAATTTGTATGGCTCGAAATAAGGCCGGAAATCGATTTTATTTGGTTGCGTATGGCCAAAGATCTTGTCATCAAAGATTCACTTTGTTTGTTATCCGGGTCTTGAAGCCAAAGTGCCTTGCCCAGATTATTCAAAAACATCGCTTGCTCTCCACTATTGGGTTCGACCGCGGCATCGGAAAGTAGGTTTTGAAAAAGGGATATGCCTTGGTCATATTCTTTTTTTAGTACCAAGATGTTGGCGCGCGTATTTTGATACGTACGAATGTCTTTGGCAGATATGCTGCTGGAGCCTTCTATCAATTTCATGACACGATTGCTCCAATTTAAAGCTTCTTCATATTCATTTTGCTCTTTGAAAACAACAGAAATTGTATGGCTTAGTCCTGCAATTTTATGGGTGTCCGAAGGTGGTTTCAGAAAGCTTAGACCATTTAGGGCGGTGGTTTGGCTCCCTGTCAGGTCCCCAAGCGTTTTCTGAATATTGGCCATCGATCTGAGCATACTACCGGTCATGGTGCTGTCAGATATTGCCAGGTAGATTTTATAGGCCTCATTGTAATAGTCAAAGGCAGGTTCATAGTTTTGCAGTTCCATGTTGTAATAACCCAATCGAAAGTAAGACTTTGCACGAATCATCGTGTCATTTTCTATGATTGAAAAACGGAGTAATTTTTCCGTAAGGGCAATTGCACTATCATACTGTTTTCTTTTTGCGATTTTTTTGATTTTGATATCGATTGAATCGGTGAAAGAAAAATTTGGGACACTACTGTTTTCCTGACTCGGCAGCACCTGTTTTTTACATGCGATTGGGACAAGTATTAAAACAAAGAAGAGGGATAATGCGAAAAGGTGCTTCATCCCTCTAAGTTACTAAAAATGACTACTATTCTTGGGTCCGGTATTTTGAATAGTTAGTTGTCGGGATTGTCGTCACTGTCGTTGTCTTCTCCCTCGGTTGCTTGGGTTTCGTAAAGGAGTTCGCTTTCAGAAGCAGTGTCGTCGGTACAAGAAAACAAAAGTATGTTGAGTAGTATGGCCCCAAAGACCACGATTATTTTTCGCATGTTTTTTGGTTTAAAAATTTGACAATAGGGTCACTGTCCGGATCTTCGGCCGATACGATTTTCGGGTGAGCTGACCCGTGAAAAATGAGAGCGTGCGCATCGCTTTTGGTGGGAAGTAGAAATCGTGTTTGCAGTAACGTTCAGTAACTTCCCGTAGACTATCAGTTGATTGCAATGTGGATTTCCGCAATGACCGATGTAGGACTTTTCTTTAATTGCATAGGAAAGCGTTCATTGGCCACAACACAAATGAATGAAGAGTAAAAAGGGATTCATGGAGAGAAGAAGGAAAAGAGTTTCCGGAAAAAAGCTTCCGTAAAATTTCCATCAAGAATACTGTTATTCACCTCTAAAAGAACACTAACCATGTCAGTAGAAGTTTTGATAAAGGCATTCGAAAAAGCAAAAATGGATGTGGGATCAGACAAAAAGACGCATCTGTCTACCTACCTATCAGACGTGCTTCAAGAAGAATACAACTATACGATCGGCGAAAGGCGATTACGGGATTACTATACCAATTATAAAAATGGCACACATTCTGGTCACGAAGATTTGAAGCCAAAACTCATTGAATGTTTTTGTCGGTATTTGGGTTATCAAAACTATGCCGCATTTGTTACCAGAAATAGTGCCGGGAGCCATAAGGAACCCTATACTGAAAGTTTTTCGAGAAGTTATAGAAGCCCTACAATGGTAATGGCCGACCATACTGACTTTAAATCAAGAAGGAAATATAAAAAGTTTTTGATCGTGTTTGTTGCGGGCATTGCGGGGAGTGTTTCGTACACGGCATTTGTAAAGGGGGAACATGAGTGCATGGTTTGGGTAAAAGACCATTACGAGAAAAGTGTTTGTGATGGGCAGCAGGGAGAGATTGCATTGAGAAAGACTATTTTGGATAAACTCAGAAAAGTACAGGTGTGCGATACCACTACTTTCTTTAAAAACAGTGAGCCCGTAATATGGTATGATAGGGTTGGCAATGAATATGAGTATTTTACTTTTTATGGCCTACACCCTGTTACCGGTAAAACACTTCGCCCGATTACCCAAACTATTATTGATGAGCAGATAAAGGCTTGTGGCGACCTTGAGGAGTAAGATCCGGTGCTAGGAGTGCAGGATTCCAGGGGGCATTTTTTTATTTAAACATCTCAAACACAACAAAACATGATGACCAAATCTACCAAGCAAAGTATTTTGATCTCTTACGTGATCGGTCTTCCAATGGGGCTTTTATTCCTTGGAGCAGTTATGTTTCTACCGGCCCTACTATATAAAGAGGAACCACCCAACCTACGAATACTGGTTCCGTATGGAAAAGCAATTTTTGGGTTGGTCATAGCTTTCATCATAGTGTTATGGTTTGGAGGGGTCTTGGCCGAGAAAAGTATCCGAAAAGGGAGTTCGGTACTAATGACATCTTTTAAATTTTCGGTGGTGGTCAATCTTACTGTTTGGGCCGTATTTTCGATTATAGCGTTTTTCAATAAAGACAAAGGTTATGTATTTTTGATGCTCCCTTTTATAGCCTTCATAGGTTGCACGGTTCTTACCACCATAACGATTGGGTTCTTCATTGCCTATCGCATTAAACGGATCGTTTTGGAATCCTCGAATGAATAATATGCCGGTAAAAGGCAAGATGGAGTAAAACAATTTGATAAAATAGGGTTATATTTCCCTGTGCTAACGCCTGCGTATCTACCATTTGACATGCCTCTAAAATACATCACATTCATTTTTGCCTTTTTATGGCCAGGACCTGCATACACCCTTGCATTTGATACCAAACCTGATGTAACCAGTTATACGTTGACCATTGAGCCCAGAATTGATCAGGGGGATCTGAGCGGTGCCGTCATTATTGATTTTGAGCTTGACAAAAATGCGGAATCTGTAATCTTTGCCGCAGGGAATCTTGTAATCGATACGGTGGTCGGTGCCCATGTTTTAGGTTTTAGAAAAACGGGGGCAGACCTGATCCTTGATTTGGCAAAAAGAACGGGAACCGCAAACAAGGTAACCATTACCTATCACGGCACCCCTCGGAAGGGGCTTTTGTTTGATGCAGATAATGGCCTGGCCTATACGGTGTATCATACAAGTCAATGGATGGTTTGTAACGATTCGCCTGATGACAAAGCCTTGTTCAATCTCGATTTGGTAGTTGCAATGGATCAACGTTGCGTGGCCAGCGGTGTGCTGTTCGATAAGGCTCGGGAGCATACCAAGGTATGCTATTCCTTTCGACAAACGTACGAAAGTCCCACCTATACCTATGGCTTTGCCATAGGGGATTTTAATAAGGCCGAAGAAGATTTCAAAGGAGTGCAACTAGCGTATCTTGGTCACGATTATTCTTCAGATCAGCTTAAAGTCATTTTTAGGGAAACCCCTGCTATCCTATCATTTTTTGAAGAAAAGTCCGGGATCGATTATTACCAGTCTGTGTATACACAGTTGCTGGTAGGGGACTATTACCAAGAAATGTCTGGATATTCGATTTTAAAGGCGGAGTACGGGAACTTGGTTTTAAAAGATCCTACCGAGACCAATTTAATTTCACATGAGCTCGCACATCAATGGTGGGGCAATAGGATTTCATGTAAGAATTGGAATCACTTCTGGCTAAACGAAGCAATGGCAACGTTTATGTCTGCCGCCTACAACGAACATCGCTTTGGAAGGGACAAATACCACTCGGATATCGAATCGTATCACAAGGTTTATAAAGCGATCAAAAAGCGGGGAAATGATAAACCGCTGGTTTTTCCCAATTGGTCAAACCCTAGTAGAGATGACCGAAATTTGGTTTATTTCAAAGGCGCTTATGTCTTACATTTGTTACGACAAGAAATGGGGAATCAAGCATTTTGGAAAGCCATTCGGTTTTATAGCACCAAGTATTTCGGAAAATCGGTAAAAACCATTGATTTTCAAAGGGCTTTGGAGACTTCTTCGGGGAGGTCCCTCGATGCGTTTTTTGATAAATGGATATACTGATGGCAATCACCGTGCAATGAAACTTTCATCGTGTTTTTTAGTAACAGACCTTTCTAAGCAAAGAATTGTGTAGGCATCGATGACCATGATAACTGAACTGTTTTGAAAAAAAGGGCGCCTTATAAAATTTAAAATAAAGTATGGTATTTAGAATAGTACTTATTGCAATGGTGGTAGGCATCTGCTTTTATCTATACAAACAACTGTATGGAAATTCGACCTACAAAAAGTGTGAAAAATGTGATGGGAAGGGCTATTGGAGGGCCATGCGCGGAGAGCGTGATAAATGCGATATATGCCAGGGTGCCGGAAAAGTGATTCGGTAAATGTTTAACTGATCAGGATGTACAGAACGGTACTTTTTTTGCTCTTTTCTATGGGAACGATCTATGCCCAAGACCTTGAAAAACCACGCACGGTTCATGTCTTTGTTGCCTTATGCGACAATGTCAATCAAGGCATAGTTCCTGTTTCAAAAACCTTGGGCGATGGTCAAAACCCACGAACAAATTTGTATTGGGGAGCACTTTATGGGGTCAAAACCCATTTGAAGCGCAGTGCCGATTGGGAGTTGATCAAAACCTGGGAAAGTGAGAATATGCCAATTTTGGAAAGGGTATTGTTCAAACATACCACTACCAATACCTACCTTTTGGCAGAGGCCTATGACGGGAAGTATATTGAACAGACGACCATTGATTTTTTAAAGGCCGCCAGTGGCGCCGATGTGCAAGAGGTGTTCTTCGAAGCGGGGGTGTATAGTTTTGGGGGAGCGGCCGACCTTGTGGCCTATGTTGGGCATGACGGCCTTATGGAGTTTGAGCTGGACATTGATTTACAGCCCCTAAATACGAAAAAACGCGACGCCATTATGCTTGCTTGTATAAGCAAAACATATTTTACGCCCTACTTGAAAGAAACGGGGGCCAACCCGTTGGTTTGGACAACGGGATTGATGTCCCCTGAAGCATACACCCTTAAATGGGCATTGGATGGTTGGATTTTAAGGGAAACAGATGCTGAAATACGGGAACGTGCCGCGAAAGCCTATCATGCGTATCAGAAATGCGGTCTTAAAGGAGCCCGTAATTTATTGGTTACGGGCTATTAAAGCCTAGATTTTGCTATCCCAAACTGGTTCTTTTTTCTGAACCGTGGTGGCAAACCATTCTTCCACAGCTATTTTTTCCCGCTTATCTTTTAGCATGTGCACATAGCCTTCTCCCAATTTTAGATAATCACCAGCCCAGTCAGCGCCTTTTTGGGCCACTTCTGCAATGGCGTCGCAAATAAAGCGCACCTCTTGGTCTGTCATTGTTGGGTGAAATGATACGCGTACCCAACCCGGCTTGTCGATTGTGCAACCGTCTAGGCTGTCGAACATAATTTTTTCGGATTCAGGTTGTTCAATATTCAGTAAATAATGGCCATAAGTACCTGCACAGGAGCAACCGCCGCGTGTTTGTATTCCAAAACGGTCGTTCAAAAGGCGAACGACCAAGTCGTAATTGAGTTTTTCGATGTAGAACGAAAAAATTGAGAGCCTGTCTGTATGTTCGTCGGCAAGCAAATGCAAATTTGAAATGGCGCGTAACCGCTCAAATACGATGGTATTGATTTCGGTTTCGCGATCCGCAATCGCTTGGGTTCCCATTTCTTCCTTTAATTTTATTGCTAAGGCGATTCGAATGGCTTGCAAAAAAGGAGGTGTGCCACCATCTTCTCGCGCTTCCGGATCTTTTTTATACTTATGGTTGCCCCATGGATCGGTAAACACGACGGTGCCTCCCCCGGGGTGATCGGGAATTTTATTTTGGTATAATTTTTTGTTCATTACCAGTACCCCACTACTTCCGGGACCACCCAGAAACTTATGGGGCGAAAAGGTAATGGCATCCAGATAATCGGTATCATTGGGATGCATGTCGATCGCTACATAGGGAGCACTGCAGGCAAAATCAACAAAACAATGCCCTCCGAACTTATGTGCGATACCGGCAATTTTATGATAGGGCGTTTTGATGCCCGTAACATTGGAACATGCTGTGATAGAAACAATGAACCGACTTGATTCGAGTTGTTCCAGTTCCTTTTCCAGAGCGTAGGTATCTACCAGCCCGTTTGCCGTGTGCGGAATAATCCGAACCTTGCCCACCGTTTCTAACCATAAGGTGTGGTTCGAATGGTGCTCCATGTGGGAAATGAAAATAATTGGCCTATCTTTTTCGGGAAAATCGACATAATCGTTCAACTGCTCAGGTATTCGCAGACCTAGCAAACGTACCAATTTGCTTTTGGCGCCCGTCATTCCAGAACCCGATAAAATAAGTAGATCGTCCTTATGGGCATTTACATGTGCTTTAATGATTTTACGTGCTTGGGTATACGCATTTGTCATCGTTGCACCCGTGAGCGACGTTTCGGTATGGGTGTTGGCGACCCAGGGACCTACCTGGTTTAATAGGGTGTTTTCAATGGGGCCATACAATCTTCCACTGGCGGTCCAATCTGCATAGAGAATGGGGCACCGTTTTCCGTCGACCGTAGCGGTTGTAATTTCCTTCCCAATAATCTCTTCCCGAAACGGTTCGAAATAAGATTCTAATGTGGTGACCTTCTTTTTCATAGGAGTTGGTGTTAGGTTCAACGGTTAGGCGTTCTGAAATTGATTCTCAAGAAGGCTTACATCTTGAGAGATAAAAAGAGATAGTACGCTACGCATTTTGAGCCAATTTTCAGAATGAACGCAATAACAAACGCTGGTACCTTGCGATTTGTACTTGACAAGACCAATGTTCTTCAGTTCTTTTAAGTGCTGTGAAATGGTGGGTTGGGCCAATCCGATTTCTTCGACCAGATCACCACAGTAGCAACCGTCCATTTTAAAAAGATGTTGTAAAATGGCAACTCTGGCAGGGTTGCTTAAAATTTTCGCAAAAAGGGCGATCTTATTCTGTTCGTCGGTAAAGATATCGGTGCGTGCTAGTCCCATAATATATATTTATTAATCGCAATATTACAATATAATAAAGCAAACCTGAAATTATATCGTAGAAATTTTATAAGCGCCCTCTAAAAGGTCTTGCTTAGTCCATACTCCTTAGAAACGGCCGTTTAAAAGCCATTGCAATAACTGGCGTTAAATAGGAAGAAGTGTGGGTTTTCTTGGTTAATTTTCGGTAAATCGATGGGATTTGAAAATTGCGCGTATGGTCTCCTCGTCTACAGGATCAAAAATATAAAGACGGTTCAAACGTTCCTTATCACCGGCATCTAGGTATACAGACAGGCGCACGGCACCACTGTTTTCTCCTTCCTGAGTGTTTTCTTTTTCGATGATGGCGGGCACCCCGTTAATGGTCAAGCGTTCAAAAGATATAGTGCGCTCACTCTTTTCCACAAGGTCCAAACTACCGAAGCTAAGATAACCTTGATCAAAATAGATGGTTTGGTCATCATTAAAAATACGTCCGATAAACGTATCGATGCCCTGGTCTTGTTCCCATTCCCATGCTGGTGGTGTTCGAACACTAAAAGAAGCAATCACAAGTTCTTCCGAAAGAGAGGCATTTACGGGCGAAGTACTTTTAGAACAACTAAAAAGAAGTAGTAACACTAATACAGCAAAGGTAGACATCGACTTTTTCATACGTACTATTTTTATAATAGACTCTAAATTAGAAGAATGGTTGCTTGCTTTATTGAAAACCTGGTCTTACCACTGCTGATTCTTAAAGCCTTGCACTTTGGCGAACTGAATGGTATGCATGAGGTACTCTTCTAGATTATATTCCGGAATAGGCAAGATCTGTTGTAAAAGGGTCGTATCCCATTCGCAGGGCTTGGAGGTAAGATACGGGGTAAGATGTACCCCTATGGTATTGTAGTAAAACTGTTCCAATTTTGATTCAAAACCCGTATTTCGGTCGATTTTGTTATGGGTGAGACTAAAATTGTGAAAGGCGACGGTATCCAATATTTTTCGAATTCCTTTGGTGATTTGAGTGGTTTTGGAATGAACAATGTTCAATTCATCAATTGCTTTATCGAACACCGCGGCAATTACCTTTGCAGCATAGTCGGTCGGGATAATGTTCAACCCACTATCTGCGTGGGCCATAATCCGAATAGGATCTGTAGAGGGGTTGCGATAAAAGAACTTCGCGAAAAGATAAAACACCATGTATTTGGATATAAAGAAACTTGGTGCTTCGATCATATTACCTCCTAAAACACTGGGCCGTAAGATCTGAATCGGAATCCTTCTTGCCTTCCCTTCTTTTAATAGAAATTTTTCAGTGGCATATTTAGAGGCTTCATAGTGATTACGGTGTGCCAGTGGTTCGTTTTGGGCGTAGTTGTTGTATAATATACCACCGGAATTACCCACGGAAAATGCGGTACTTATATAGATGAACTTATCAACACAATGGGCATAGGTATCGAACAACTGCCTCGTGAATTCGAAGTTTTCCCTGAAAATTTCTTCTTTTGCTTCCGGTGCCGTAGAAAGATTTACATATCCTGCGGAATGAATAAAATGGCTTATTCTTTTGGAAGTAAGGAAAGAAGACGGGGAGAAAAGATCCGTGGCGGGCACCACGATGATTTTAGGATGTATTTTATCTAAATGTTCCTTTACAAAATGCGGGGTATACTCACTTTGCAACATTCGAACGATCCTTTGTTCCGGAGTGCTCGACTTCTTTGCGCGCACCGGGATGTAAATTCGGTCTACCTGATCGAATTTTTGTTCTAACAACGAGAACAGTATTTGGGAACCTAAGGTACCGGTTGCACCGGTGAGCAAAATGTTCATAGACGTCATGTATAAAAATAACCCTTATCAGACATGCATACTAATAAGGGTTATGTACTTTTTTACCGATTGAACGGTACGTTATTAGTACCTATAATACTCGGGTTTAAAAGGCCCTTCTACGGTTACACCAATATAATCCGCTTGGTATTTCTTTAACTCGGTAAGCTCTGCGCCCAAACGTGATAAGTGCAGTTTCGCCACTTTTTCATCCAAGTGTTTTGGAAGCATATATACCTCGTTGCCATATTTATCACTATGGTTCCAAAGCTCAATTTGCGCCAAGGTTTGATTGGTGAACGAGTTACTCATTACAAAACTCGGGTGTCCGGTCGCGCAACCGAGATTTACCAAACGCCCTTCGGCCAAAATGATAACATCTTTCCCGTCAATGGTATACTTGTCTACCTGTGGTTTTATTTCGTCCTTGGTATTGCCATAGTTCTCGTTCAACCAGGCCATATCAATTTCGTTGTCAAAATGCCCAATATTACAGACAATGGCTTTGTCTTTTAAGGCTTTAAAATGCTCTGCTCGTATGATATCTTTGTTACCGGTAGTGGTAATTACGATATCGGCATTTCCGATGACGGTTTCCAACTTTTTCACTTCAAATCCTTCCATACAGGCTTGCAGGGCACAAATAGGATCTATTTCCGTTACCGTTACAATGGCTCCGGCACCTGCAAAGGAAGCGGCAGTACCTTTCCCAACATCTCCATAACCGGCTACAACCACCCGCTTACCAGCTAACATGGTATCGGTGGCACGCCGAATGGCATCTACGGCACTTTCACGACATCCGTACTTATTGTCGAATTTTGATTTGGTAACCGAATCGTTTACATTGATCGCAGGCATAGGAAGCGTTCCGTTCTTTACGCGTTCGTACAAGCGGTGTACCCCGGTAGTAGTTTCTTCCGATAGTCCTTTGATTGCGTTTGTCAATTCAGGATAGCGATCCAGGACCATATTGGTCAAATCTCCGCCATCATCTAAAATCATATTTAAAGGTGTGCGCTCCTCTCCAAAAAATAAGGTCTGTTCAATACACCAATCAAATTCTTCCTCGTTCATTCCTTTCCAGGCATATACGGGAATACCGGCGGCGGCAATAGCGGCGGCGGCATGATCTTGTGTAGAGAAAATGTTACAGGAACTCCACGTAACATCGGCGCCCAGGGCTACTAAGGTTTCGATTAAGACGGCTGTCTGTATGGTCATGTGCAGGCAGCCAGCGATGCGAGCCCCTTTTAAGGGCTGTTCTTTACCATACTCCTCGCGCAAGGCCATTAGGCCCGGCATTTCGGCTTCTGCAAGGTTGATTTCTTTTCTTCCCCAATCGGCCAAGCTAATATCCTTTACCTTGTAAGGTACATAAGGAACTGTTTTCGTACTCATATCTTTTTTATTTTTTACTTTCGTTATTCAACCGGTGTACGCGGCTTTTAGCAGGTGCAAAGGTACAAATTAGACTGTTAATCCTATGCCTCTTTACAAGACAATACAGGTAAACCCCTCAATTAAGGTATCTATCTGGAAGATAGAAGAAACCGAGGAGGCCTTGGCAGCGCCCATTACGCTTACCGAAAACTGCGCCAATCGTATGCTTAGAATGAAATCTTCCATTCATCGTAGGGGTTTTCTGAGTATTCGACATTTGATGGCTTCAGAAGGATATGTCGATCAAGACCTATACTACGACGAATTTGGAAAGCCGCATTTAAAAGATGGGAAGCATATTTCAATCACCCATTCAAACCATTTTACGGGAATCATTATCAGTGACACTGCTGAAGTAGGAATCGATATTGAAAGACAAAGGGAAAAAATACTCCGGATTGCACACAAGTTTACACCCATAGAGGAATATCGAACAATTGCCAATACCGAGGCCCTTATTAGGAAGCTAACAGTGGTATGGGGAAGCAAAGAATCGCTCTATAAAATATACGCCGAACCGGGCCTTAGCTTTTTGCACCATATCAATGTGCATGATTTTTCACTAAACAAGGGAACGACCACCGGTGAGATCCTATATCAAGGTAGGAAGTCCGAATATGCTATTCACTTTTTGGAATTTGAAGACTTTAGTGGCGTCTATGCGGTCAGGAGTTCCTAACTTTGTCCATTCCCGCCTCTACAGGACGCTTAGGGTTTAAGGATGAATATGAAATACAACACAATGAACATTTCGGTAGAACTTACTTTCTCTCCCCTACAAGACGATTTTGAACAACATATCATCGATTTTATCAAAAAGCTTCGGGCTTCTGGGCTCATTATCCTAGAGAACCCTTTAAGTACACAGGTATACGGACCCTATGAAACAGTTATGCAGGTGTTACAGACTGAAATCAAAACGGCTTTTGAATTGATGGACAAGGGCCTTCTTTTTATGAAAATTGTCAAATCTGATCGAAGCAAGTATGAGCCCCATTTTTGATGTTTTATTTGGACAATATTCCGATTATGCAACCTATCAAGTTGTACTGGAAATTGTAGCGGTGCTGTTCGGCTTGTTGTCGGTGGTGTTTTCCAAACAGAACAATATTTTAGTCTACCCAACAGGGATGATCAGTACCGCTATTTTCGTATACTTATTATTCCAGTGGGGCCTACTGGGCGATATGTTGATCAATGGGTATTACTTTTTGATGAGTATTTATGGCTGGTATGTATGGACACGCAAAGTAGATGCCGATCACGTCACCCCAATTTCATATACCAGCATCAAAGAGCATAAGGTTTCGGTGGTCATTTTTATGGCAACCTTGATTTTTGTGTATCTGGTGTATCAACAATTTGATAAATGGACCAGCTGGACAGCCTATATCGATACCATTACAACGGCCGTCTTTTTTGTGGGTATGTGGTTAATGGCCAAAAGAAAGATCGAGAATTGGATCTACTGGATCATTGGGGATTTAATTTCCATACCCTTATATTTTTACAAAGGATTTACCTTTACAAGTTTACAGTATCTTATATTTACCGTCATTGCCGTTTATGGGTACCTCGCATGGAAGAAAAGTTTAGACAACAACCTTCAGACGTCGTTAAAATAGTGTTGTTTGGCCCCGAATCTACGGGCAAAACAACGCTGTCAGAACAATTGGCACGTTATTACAATACCGTATGGGTACCAGAGTATGCACGGGAGTACCTGCAGCATAAATGGAACAATGAACGCAAGACCTGTGAACCCAAAGACTTACTTCCTATTGCCGAGGGGCAAATGCGTTTGGAGAACAACCTTTCCCAGAAAGCCACGGAAGTACTTATATGTGACACCGACCTCTTGGAGACCAAAGTATACTCCGAGGCGTACTATCTCGGTCATTGTGACCCGTTGTTAGAAAAGTATGCGCTTCAGAATACCTATGAGCTCTATTTGCTTACCTATATAGATGTTCCATGGATCGGAGATGATTTAAGGGACAAACCCAACGAGCGGGAAAGAATGTTCACTTATTTTAAAAATACACTGGAAAAATACGAACGTAATTTTGTTATTTTAAAGGGTGATAAAAAAAAACGCCTTGCAACCGCCACTGCGCAGATAGATAAAATATTAAAATCAAAAGCCACCTAATACATGCGATTTTCAGAAGAAGATATCAAACAACTTTCCCAAAAAGGCATTTCTAAAGAAAAGGTAGAAAACCAGTTAGCGACGTTTCGCGAGGGAATCCCCTTTGTGAACCTGTCAAAACCTGCAATCGTAGGAGATGGCATTTTACGTTTTTCGACTTCCGAGGAAGCAGCGTTCCGTGCGCGTTTCGAACAAGCGACTACCACACATACCCTTCTTAAATTTGTTCCCGCTTCTGGTGCGGCTTCCCGTATGTTTAAAGCACTTTTTAATTTTTTGGACTCGTACGATCCAACCAAGGAATCGCTGGATCGTTATTTTGAGCATACGGATAACACCTTGGTAAAAGCGCTTTTCGAGAAGTGGCAATCGCTCCCGTTTTATGATATTATTCAGCAGCGGATCAGGGGTTCTTTTACCTCACCCGATATGGAAAAGTATCTTTTTGTTGAGGATATGCTCTCAGAAAATAGGCTCGATTATGGGTTTTACCCGAAAGGTTTGCTTCCTTTTCATAAGTACGAGTCGTATGTGGTTACCGCTTTCGAAGAACACTTAAAGGAAGGTGCCTTGTACGCCCAATCAAAAGGGAAGGCACAATTACATTTTACCATTTCCCCCCAACACCAATTAATGTTTCAGAAAGAATTCGAAGTGGCCCGGGCCCGCGTGCTGCATCAGACCGGGATTGATTTTGAGGTGAGCTTTTCCAATCAAAAAGCAAGCACTGACACTATCGCCGCGGATATGGAGAATAAGGCATTTAGAAACGACGATGGCTCCTTGCTTTTTAGACCTGGAGGTCATGGCGCCCTGATCGAGAATTTGAACGAACAAGATGCCGATATTATTTTTATCAAAAACGTTGACAATGTCGTCACCTCCAGAACCTTGGAGACCATCGCCGATAGTAAAAAAGTACTGGCAGGTCTTTTGCTGAAAGTACAGGAACAGGTATTTGCGTATGCCAGGCTTTTGGAAAGCGAAACCATAAATGCCGAGTTATTGGCCGAAGTAAAGCAGTTTTTAGAAGCCGAACTCAATGTTCGTTTTACAGACAGCTTCGATAGCTTTAACATCTCCGAGCAAATGAAGGTCTTGCAAGATAAGATGAACAGACCCATCCGCATTTGCGGCATGGTAAAAAACGAAGGGGAACCCGGAGGCGGCCCTTTTTGGGTAAAGGAAAGCAATGGTCGTGTTTCACTTCAGATCGTTGAGTCGGCACAGGTAGATATGAACACTGAAACTCAAGCGGCTCTTTTAAAAAGCTCCACCCATTTCAACCCGGTGGATGTGGTTTGTGGGGTTAAAAATCATAAAGGAGAAAAGTACGACTTGCTGCAATTCGTAGATGCCGATCTAGGGTTCATTACTGGAAAGACACAGGGAGGGCGAGCACTTAAAGCGTTGGAATTACCAGGACTTTGGAATGGGGCCATGGCATATTGGAACACCCTTTTCGTTGAAGTGCCTGTTAGTACTTTTAATCCGGTTAAAACCGTAAATGATCTCCTAAGACCATCACACCAGTCGAGTGCGATGTAGGTGTGTAAATTTTACACACTTTCATCCTTATTACACAACCTTACACATTGAACGGGAAAAGAGTTTTAATGGTAAAAGATTGACTGTCAATTTTTTATATTATTTTTCTCTTGATTTTCGTGTTGGCACTATTCTTCCTATATACTAAGCGAATCAAGTACAAAAAATAAATTTTAAACACACACAAGATGAAAAAAGTATTTTTAGTAGCAGCCTTGTCTCTAGGAACAATGACTGCTTTCGCACAGGAAGAAGAAGCCAAAGAAGTAGCAGCAGTAGCTACGGAAATGGTAGAAGAGCAAGATGGTTTTGCCGAGGTTGCCCTTGAAGAGTTACCAGAAGCAATTACTGCTGCCTTGGAGGTAGCCCATCCTGGAGCTACTATTTCTAAAGCGTATGTAAATGAAGCGGCTCAATACAAATTGGAAGTTACCAAAGAAGATGGTTCCACTGCCGAATTGTACGCCGATGCCGAAGGCAACTGGATTGAAATGTAAGCGAAAAACCTGTAAGAACCCCACTTCTTATTTGAGTTACAAAACTCGTTAGTTTGTATTAAAGCCCTGATAATCTCATCAGGGCTTTTTTTTATGCCAATAGTTCAAATACCCAACGGGTCACAACATTATTTTAAAACGCTGTGTAGGAGAGTTTCAAAACTTTAATGAACGACCAACACCTCGATCAATTACATCTCTTTGGGTGTTTTACTTCCCAATTGCTCCAACCTGGTTTTCCCAAGCAGGTATAAGTCGGTAAAGAGCTTAAAAAGCCACCGCATAAATTCGTTTAGCGGCGACACTTAAAACGTATAGCTTTTATACGATTACACACCGAGGTATACATATTTACACAGTGGAAATGAATTATATTTTATTTAAAACGCTGATTATAAAGGTGTTGGATTTTTTAATGTTTTTGGTATCATATTTTCTATAGTGTAGAAGAGTTTAATTATTTGATAAAATTGAGAAAAATGAGAAAAGTATTTTTTATTCTAGCATTGTCTTTAGGAAGCGTTTCGGCTTTCGCCCAAGATACAGAAACAGCCGTTGAAGCTGTAACAACAGAAGCCGTAGCACAAGATGATTTCGCTGAGATTGCGGCTAGTGAATTACCTGAGGCGGTAACCGCCGCTGTTGCTAAAAACTATCCTACTGCAACTATAGATAAAGCTTATGTAAACGAAGCTAAACAGTTTAAATTAGAAGTCTCTCTAGAAGACGGGACATCGGGAACTTTGTATGCCGATGAGAACGGAAACTGGATTGAAATGTAATAACTTGAGTTATTTGTTTTGTATCAAGTTGGTTTGGTCGGAAAGGGGTCGTATTCGTACGACCCCTTTCTATTTTTAAAGACCTTGGCCCTATAGGTAACCGATAAAACAGTCGTCTTTTTGGGGAAATTTTAAAACCCTGAATATTTCTTTGCTTTAAAAAAGTGGTTTTTTTCTTTCTTTCAAGCCCTTGATTTTGTTATCTCTACGCTAAAAAACGCATTCCGAGAGAAGATAGTTTTAAGTGCTTCTAGGCTATCGGGTACTTTTTTTACGTACATACCTATACAAAGTACGTACTATGCCAAACATCTTGATCATTGAGGACGATGCCGCATTCTGTCAAATGTTGCAGAAGTTCTTGACTAAACACGATTATACAGTACACACAAGTTTTACTGCACCCGATGCCAAAGCCAAGTTTTTGGAAACCAAGTTTGACGTGGTATTGACCGATTTGCGCTTGCCTGATTCTGACGGTATTTCCTTGCTTTCGGATTTTAAAAAGATAAATCCGGCAACCCAAGTGATTTTGATGACGGGATACGCAGAAGTAGGTACGGCCGTACATGCAATGAAAAATGGTGCGTACGATTATATTTCGAAACCGTTTACCCCAGATGCGATTGTCAAGGTTATTGAAAATGCCCTCAGGGCCAACAAGGAAGTACCGCTGAGTACCGTAGGAGAACCAAAGGCCGAAACAATACAGATTGTCTCGTCTGGTAAAAGTGATGGCAATAAACCTGTTTTCGGTACTAGCGAAGCTTCTTTAAAGCTGGCGGAATACATCAAACTAGTGGCTCCTACCGATATGTCGGTGCTAATAACAGGAGAAAGTGGAACGGGCAAAGAAGTTACGGCCAAAGCAATACACGATCAAAGCAAGCGAAGTAGCTATAATTTTGTTGCCGTTGATTGTGGTGCCATTCCTAAAGAGCTGGCTACCAGTGAATTTTTTGGGCATATTAAAGGCAGCTTTACCGGAGCGGTCGAAGATAAAATAGGCAATTTTGAAGCCGCCAACGGGGGAACCCTGTTTTTGGATGAAGTAGGAAACCTTTCCTATGAGAACCAAATACAATTGTTGCGGGCGTTACAGGAGCGCAAGATTAAGAGAGTGGGAAGCAATAAAGAAATCAAAGTAGATGTTCGTATTATTACGGCGACCAACGAAGATCTCGGCGTGGCCGTTGAAAAAGGTTCATTTCGCGAGGATTTGTTTCATAGGCTAAATGAGTTTTCGGTAGAAATACCTTCGCTACAAGATCGTTTCGAAGATTTGGTACTTTTTGCAGAACATTTTTTGCGCAAAGCCAATACGAGTCTTGATAGGAATGTACACGGGTTTTCAAAAGAAGTATGGGCCGCCTTTAAACAATACAACTGGCCTGGTAACTTACGTGAACTTCAGAATGTCATCAAACGATCGGTCTTACTCACTACCGGTGAAGAAGTATCGATAGGAGTGCTGCCCCAAGAGGTACGCACACCCATTCGAAAAAACAGTATTGCTTCAAATTTCTCGAAGGCGGAGTTTGAAAAAGATCGCATTATCAAAGCGTTGAAGCGCACGAATTTTAATAAGTCCGAAGCCGCTAAGTTGTTACAGGTAACCCGAAAGACGCTTTATAATAAAATCAGCTATTATAAGTTGGACTTGTAGCGAGCTTTGCCTGTAAGGCGGTCACCAACTTCGCCGTATACTGCTTTAGCACCACAAAGTCACTATCTAATTGGTGCGGTGTTTTGTTTTCGGGCACCGTAAGCTCCAACTCTTCAAGAATCGGTATACAACTTGTAACACTCAATTGTCGGAACATAGGAAGCATGCGATGGGCTACATGATTAATTTGGGCATACTCCCTCGTAGCAATTGTCTCGCTTAATAGGCGCATATTTAGTTCGGTATCTGCCACAAATGTTTCAAGTACTTCAGAAACGGCCTCCGAGTTGTCCCCTAGAAAAGAATGTATGATTTTCAGACTGTACATCTCGGTGGAAGCATTTACTTCTTTGGCCGGTATTTCATCTACCCGTAAATTTTCCGTCTCAATCCCTAAAAGTTTGAACATCCCTAAAAGTTCCCCTTTAGAAAAAGGCTTTTGTAAGACCTGTGCAAACCCCAAGGATGTATAGGCGTCTGCCTCCAAGTCTTTTCTTCCGGTCATGGCGATTACGGGTTGGTCTTTGTAGTGTTTGTACCGCCCTCCCTGCAAACGTTTCAGCACCTCGAAACCGGTAATTTGCGGCATCTGAATATCGGTAAGTACAAGGTCGTAGGCCAAATGGGAATCTTTTTCGACCTGAAGAAAGTTTGAAAAGATATGGGCGGTAACTCCCATGCTTTCCAAAAGTTCTTTCAGCATTCGTAGCAAGGACGAATCATCATCTATGATCAGCATGCGTACTTTGGGTACAAGATAGGGTGTGGCCTCCGAGGCGGTTTCCACAGCATTTGTGATTTCTAACGGGAGCACCAACCGAAAAGTACTTCCTTTTCCCACTTCACTTTTTAAATCAAGGGTTCCTCCCAACAATTCGGTAAGTTTTTTAGAAATCGTAAGTCCTAGCCCATACCCGCCAAATTTTTTCTCCGTACTGTCCTCTGCTTGTGTGAACTCCTTGAAAATGAGTCGTTGCTTATCTTTTGCAATACCGATACCGGTATCTATTACTTCAATTTGGGCAGAAATGATTTTTTCCTTTACAACCGCCTTTGCCCTTATTTGAATGCTTCCTTCCTCTGTGAACTTAAAGGCATTACCGATAAGATTGGTCAGTATCTGACGAATCCTGAAAGGATCACCAAGTACGGTTTCGTTCAATTGTGGATCAATTTCTATATACAGTTTAATATTCTTGGTATGGTATACCGTTTGTAGACTTTCCGTAGTTTCTTGTACCAAGTGAGAGGTGATAAAAGGTACTTTTTCGATTTTCAGCTTGCCAGCTTCCAATTTTGAAAAATCCAAAAGGTCGTTTACCAAGTCGCCTACGTATTCGGAAGAAGACCGCACATTTTTGAGGTAGTGCCGTTGCTTTTCACTGAGGGGGGTGCTTTCCATTAACTCGGTATATCCGTTGATTGTATTTAACGGCGTGCGTAGGTCATGGCTTACCGTTGAGATCAATTGCTCCCTACTTTTCAAAAGCGATTCGGAGAATTTTTTTTCTTTTTCAAGTTTTTGTCGATAGGTCTGCACCCGCCAAAAATCACGATTGATCAAAAAAGTAAATAAAGCCACTACCAAGAACCCAAGACCGGCGGCAACCCCCGCCAAACGAATGCTTTTTCGCAAAGCCGACTGCTTTATAATACTTTGGTTGTACGAATTTAAAATGACTTCCTGCTCAAATGCAGCGATGATAGTCTGTAATTGTTCGGAGAGTTCTAGGTCGTTTTTATTAATTTGTATTTCTTTTTGAGCAAGAAATCGTTGCGTTTTTGCATCTCTCTTTTTGGCTTGCACCAATAAACCTTTTGAAGCATTTAAAATAGAGTCGATTTTTTCCGAATCTGGAATATCGGAACTATCGGCGGGAATGTTTTTGTTGAGATAGCTGACCCAATCGTCAAGCACTTTTCGCTCATAGGAGGAAAGGCTTTCCGGATTGGGGTGAATATCGTAGGCAGTTAGTTTTCCAAAGGAGGATTCCATTTTACCAAGCTCTTTCAGCGCTTTGTCAATAGAACTGTTCGCCTCGTTTTTTACCTTTAAATTTCGCAGTTCATTACTGTTGGCCACTTTCTGTCTTAACAGCAGTTGTACGCTGTCCAAAAGACTGTGTTGGTGCTGATCGATGGCAACTTGTTTTAGCGTGTCGATCTCCACTAATATCGTATCGATCTTGGCGGCATAGGCATTGAAGTTGGCTTGCGCCTTATTTTGCAATGCGAGTTTTGACAAGCTTTCCGCCTCATATAGTTCGGTCACCAACGAGCCGGTTTTTAGTAATTTCAGATCGGTTTCCTCGGCAACATCATTGAATAGGAAGACTCGAAACTCAGAGTAGATAAAATACCCTGCGACCAATGAGAGGATAACCAATAAAAGGTAGCTGAAGAAGATTTTAAAAGTAAATCTGTTTTTTGATTCTTTCATACCATTGTCATCTGTGAACAAGCGCTATATATGTACGTTCAAATACTTCATACAGTTTACTCCAAAGCTATTTTGGATGTTAAAAAATATTTTTTTGGATAAAAAGTGACTTTTAAAAGAAAAAGGGGTCTTACTAAATAGAAGGGATGATAAATACCATCCATTTTGTACAACGAAACAAAACTTTTAACACAGATGCAGCCAATAAATAGATCAATTGCCATGGGAGTAATTACCGTTTCTATTTGGATGCTTGCCGCGGTTGGGTCGAAATACAAGTATCAAAAGAAGATGGAAACAGATTCGACCTATACGCAGCAGATACAGGAAGAAGTAGACAAAAAAGAAAATGCCAAAACAGTGGTTTTGGAGATACGAGATTTATAGTTCCGTCAGCAATCTTGTTCTAGTAGACATGATTGTTTGATTAGGTTGGGTAGAAAAGGGCTGTGAAAACAGCTCTTTTTGTTTTTTACAACGATTTTCCCCTGAACCGTAATAATTTCATTTTTTTTAGGAACAGACCAATTTAGCGCAGTATATTTGCGCCGTCTCGAAGGGGTGCTTTTTTCTAACCGAAAAAGGCTGAGATTATACCCAATGAACCTGGGCGGATAATGCTGCCAAGGGAAGGCGTAAGTCATAATTTGGTATGTCCGTATATGGACGAAAACAGCATGTTTAATATAGAATAATTACCCCTTTTATTCGTAACTGATCGTTAGTACGAATGAAACTACTACCATCCATTTTTACTTTGGAGACCATCCAAAATCGTTGCGGCTCAAAACGAGCTTTTCAATCAAGTAGTGCCACATGTGGTTGGGCAACTATCAGAATGTTTTGCGCCGTATTCTTCATGGTGGTTCTCCGCATCGAGGCCCAGCAACCCGCAGATTCCCTTGAGGGTAAAAAGGTGGTACTCGACGAAGTATTCGTCTCCGCCATTCGGGTCACCAATGAAGTACCCGTAACCTATTCCAATTTAAAGAAAGAAGAATTCGCTTCCCGAAATCTCGGGCAGGACATCCCCATCCTAATGAATTTTTTACCTTCGGTAGTGACCACTTCCAATGCCGGGGCAGGGATAGGCTATACCGGCATTCGGGTACGTGGAAGTGATGCAACGCGCGTAAATGTGACCATCAATGGTATTCCGTATAACGACTCGGAATCCCAGGGTACGTTTTGGGTGAACATGCCCGATTTTGCCTCGTCTACCGAAAGTTTGCAGTTGCAGCGAGGGGTCGGGACTTCTACCAACGGTGCCGGTGCTTTCGGCGCTAGCTTAAATATTTTGACAGATGCCGTTTCAGAGGAGGCATATGCGCAAATTTCTTCCTCGGTGGGTAGTTTCAACACCTTACGCAATAATCTCAAGTTCAGCACCGGCTTGTTAAACGATCATGTGGAGATTTCGGGGCGCTTGTCGAGAATTACTTCCGACGGTTATGTAGATCGCGCATCCTCTGAACTCGATGCCTATTTTTTAGAGGGGGCCTACAAAGACGATAATACCTTGATCAAGGCGCTCTTGTTCGGGGGGCACGAGATTACCTATCAATCCTGGTTTGGAATCGATGCGGCTACCTTGGCCACCGATCGCACCTTTAACCCGGCGGGGCAGTACACCGATGAAAATGGAACGACCCGGTTCTATGACAAAGAAGAGGATAACTACAAACAAGATCATGCGCAACTGCTTTGGAATGAGAAAATAAGTGATAAATGGAGTACGAACATCGCGCTTCATTATACCCATGGTAGAGGGTATTTTGAGCAGTTTCGTGAAGACGATGATTTTGCGACCTATGGTTTTACTCCGTTGAATGTGGATGGGGAAGAAGTAAATACGACGGATCTGATACGCCGCCGTTGGCTCGATAACGATTTTTATGGGACCGTATTTTCCGCGAATTACCGGGATGAAAATTTAAATCTCATTCTCGGCGGTGGTTGGAACCAATATGAAGGAGCCCATTTTGGAGAGGTAATCTGGGCACGTTTTGCCGGTAACAGCAATATACGCGATCGTTATTACGACGATGATTCCAAAAAGACGGATTTGAATGTATATACCAAGGCCAACTACCAAGTAAACGATCAGTGGAGCCTTTTCGGAGATGTACAGTACCGAACCATCGGCTACCAAGCAAATGGGGAAGATACCGGCTTGGTCGATGACACTTTTAACTTCTTTAATCCCAAAGCAGGGGTTACCTATGATTTAAATAACAACAACAACTTGTATCTAAGTTATGCCATTGCCAACCGGGAACCCAATCGAAACGACTTTGAAAATGGGAATCCTAAACCCGAACGACTCCAGGATGTTGAACTTGGGTGGCGCTATGTTTCTCCGAATCTGCAGGTAAATACCAATGCGTACTACATGCGCTACAAAGATCAGTTGGTGCTGACCGGGGAACTCAACGATGTCGGCGCACCGTTGCGGGAGAATATAGGCGACAGTTATCGCTTAGGTTTGGAAATCGATGCCAATATCAAATTTAACGACCGCTTTCAATGGCGCCCCAATGTCGCTTTGAGTAGCAATAAAAATATTGATTTCGTATTTCAGCGCGATGGTACCTTGCAACAACTGGGCAACACCAATATCGCTTTTTCTCCTAATCTTGTGGTTGGGAACTGGTTTACCTATTCCCCGATCGAAACGCTACAGATCTCCTTTCTTTCTAAATATGTAGGGAAACAATATATGGGGAATATCGATTCCGAGGGGTCGGTCTTGGAGGCCTATTCCCAGCTAGATTTTAATGTGCAGTACGTTTGGAATATCGATGCCTTTATCGATAGCATTACCTTTTCGGGAATGATCAATAATGTGGCCAACGAGGATATCGTATCCGATGGGTATTTCTTTACTTTTGACGATGACTTTAGCAATCCCGGGACCATTACAACGGTCGAGGGTGCCGGCTTCTACCCCCAGGCCGGACGCAATTTTTTACTAGGGGCGACCCTTCGGTTCTAGTGATGCCTTTACAACACCATAAACATCGAAGATGAAAAAAGTTAGTATTGCATTAGACTGGACACCCAATACCAATCATACCGGTTTTTTTGTGGCACAAGAATTGGGTTTTTACAAAGAAATGGGCCTTGAAGTGCGAATCGATACCCCTGCTACGGATAACTATGCCGTGACCCCCGCCAAAAAAGTGGAAGTGGGACAGGTAGACCTTGCACTCTGTCCGCTAGAGAGTATTCTCAGTTACCGTACCAAGGCAAACCCGTTCGACGCCGTGGCTTTGGCGACACTTTTTCAGGAAGATTTAAGCGCCATCGTATGTTTGGAAAGTAGCGGGCTAACGTCTCCCAAACGGTTGGATGCGCATAGGTATGCCTCCTACAAGGCCCGCTATGAAGATGAGATTGTTCGGCAAATGATCAAAAATGATGGGGGTACAGGGGTATTTTCAATTTCGTACCCCGAAAAACTGGGTATCTGGGATACCCTTTTGAACAGGGCTGCGGATGCTACCTGGGTATTTATGAATTGGGAAGGGATCCATGCAGAAAATAAAGGGGTTCGTCTCAACACTTTTCGACTGGCCGACTATGGTATTCCCTATGGATATTCCCCTGTAATCATGGGAAATAAAAAAGCGGTCGAGAACCATAGTAACCTGTATGCCGATTTTTTGGAGGCGACTAAAAAAGGGTTTTTATACTGTGTGAAGGAACCGCTGAAAGCCGTGGAAATGCTACAACCCCACGTATCGGAAAAAGAGCAGGACCTAAATCTATTGCAAAGCCAGCGGTTTACATCGCCCTATTATGGTGACAGCTCGAATTGGGGACGTATGGAAAAAGGACGGGTCACTAAATTTTTGGACTGGCTCTTCGAAAATGATCTCGAAAAAAAACACTTTCGCTATGAGGAAGTAGTGATGTACCCCTAAAAACAATTTCAAATGCCAACAATTGAATTAAAAACTAAGATTTTGGCAAAGATCGATGTGGTTTTCGATTTGGCACGAAGTATTGATCTACACAAGATTTCAACTGCGCATACCCAAGAAGAAGCCATTGCAGGGGTTACGAGCGGACTCATTAACCTGGGAGAAACGGTCACTTGGCGCGCCAAGCACTTTGGAATATGGCAAACCCTTACCTCAAAAATCACAGGATTTGAAAGGCCTTGTTATTTTGCCGATGAAATGGTCTCGGGAACCTTTGAAAGCTTTACCCATGAACACTTTTTTGAAGAAAAGAACCATGGTATGATCATGCGCGATACTTTTGTTTACCGGTCACCCATGGGTTTTCTTGGAAAATTAGCAGATCGTTGGTTTCTCGAGAGGTATATGCGTACATTGCTTGAGAAACGGAATGAAACTATAAAAGCATTTGCCGAATCGGGTCAATGGAAACAACTGCTATAAGACTATGACGCTGCTACTGTTAGGGGCAACGGGAAGAACGGGGAAATGGGTTTTAAAAGAAGCCCTTTTAAAAGGGTATGGAGTACACGCCTTGGTTCGGGACAAATCAAAAATAGAACCGCGTAACAACTTGGTCGTTTTTGAAGGTTCTCCTATCAATGAGCAGGCGCTGGCAAAAGCAAGTGAAGGGTGTAATGCGGTAGTCAGTGTTTTGAACATATCAAGAACGTCCGATTTTCCTTGGGCCAAATTGCGAACACCTAACACTTTTTTATCGGATACGATGCGAAGCTTGCTTCGCGTAACACAAGAAAAGGGGTTAAAGCGGTTGGTGGTGTGTTCTGCTTGGGGGGTGGCCGATACCCATGCCGAAATACCTTGGTGGTTTCGTTGGATGATCCAAAACAGTAACATTGGTTTGGCATATGCCGATCATCAAAAACAGGAACAACTGATTGCCGAATCTGATCTAAAATGGACCATTGTACGCCCCGTGGGGCTTATGAATACGAAAACTATTCAAAAAGTAAGGGTGAGTTATGGGAATACCCCTAAACCAAGAATTACAATAGGAAGAAGAAGTTTGGCCCATTTTATGGTAAATGCCTTGGAAACTCCAGGTTTGATAGGGAAGTATCCGGTGGTATCGGCGGAGTAATTTCAAGGGATATAGCGGATTTAAGAACGGTATGAAACTCACTATTGTCTAACAAAAGTGGTATGAGCAATTCAAAAAACATGCGATGGGGAATTATTGGCTGCGGGAAGGTGACCGAGGTAAAAAGCGGTCCTGCCTATCAAAAAACGGTAGGCTTTGAATTGGTGGCGGTCATGCGACGAACCAAAGAGCTGGCTGCCGACTATGCAAAAAGGCATCATGTTGCATATCATTATTCTGATGCAGATGCCTTGATCAACCACCCCGAAATTGACGCGATTTATATAGCTACCCCTCCTGACACCCATAAGTATTATGCGTTGAAGGTAGCCGAGGCGGGAAAACCCTGTTGCATTGAAAAGCCCATGGCGCCCACCTACGCCGATAGTCTCGAAATATATAGGCGATTCGCTGAAAAGCAAGTGCCTTTATTTATTGCGTATTACCGCAGATCCTTGCCCCGATTTGAACAAGTTCGCCAATGGTTAATAGCAGAGGAGATAGGCAAGGTTCGGCACGTTCGATGGCATTTGGGCAAACCTGCCTCCGAGATCGATAAAAGTGGGGTTTATAACTGGCGTACCGATGCGGCCATTGCACCGGGAGGCTATTTCGATGATTTGGCAAGTCACGGTCTCGATTTGCTAGTACATTTGCTAGGCGAAATAAAAATGGCAAAAGGCATTGCCCAAAACCAACAAGGTCTTTATTCGGCCAAAGACGCGGTCACTGCTTGTTGGCTTCATGACAATGGTGTTACCGGGGAGGGCAGCTGGAATTTTGGTGCCAACGACCATCGGGATACCGTTGAAATAATAGGTAATCAGGGGATTATTCGCTTTGGGGTGTTTCATGAAAAACCTTTGGTGCTTGAGAATGCTTTCGGTAACAAAAACGTCGAAATACCCAACCCGAAGCACATTCAGGAATACCATGTGGAAGCCATAAAAAATCACCTAAATGGGCGATCGGTGCATCCCTCCTTAGGCAGTTCTGGATTGCATACCAGTTGGGTGATGGATCAAATTTTAGGCGGGTCATAGGGCCGAAAGAGGCGAGTTGTATTAGCCATAAACTTTATCATTTCAATATCAAGGATGTAGCCGATGTGTATGCGGATTTTTAAGAATTCGTTGCAACTTTTTGGGCCTTAGACAATACATTACAGTTCCCTAACACCCTAAAATGTAGTACTCAAATAGGGTAAGCCATCTTCTAAACCATGCTTTGTATCGATGTTTTGATCGTTTGTCATTAAATTTGCTTTTCTTTAGGCCGTCCCTCAAAATAATTCTTGACCTATGTCTGCAACTTCACCAGCTTTCACAGTGTTGATCCCAGATGGAGAAAGTCCGTTTGCCCTTCCCGTAATTCAATGTTTGGCCAGAAAGCCTAATATACGGATACAGATAGTTGCAAATTGTTCTTGGCCTAGAGCCCGTTTTTCCAAATACGTTTCGAAACACCATACCTATGCAGTGGGGAAAAGTGACAAGGAACGTGTAAGGTTTTTGGAAGAATTGCTTCAGAAGGAAGAAATCGATGTGCTTTTACCTGTAGATGAACCAGGTGTTCGGTGGGTTTCTGAACATCGGTCACATTTTGAAAAGTATGTTGCCCTGCCTCCTATGCCAAGGACAGAAACTTTTGATAAAGCGGTCAACAAATGGATGTTGGCGCAATGGGCGGTCGAGGAGCGATTACCGTGCCCTACCACCCTCCTGTTTGAGGATAGTCATTCATTCTCGACGGACCTTTCAGCATTCAAGTTTCCCGTCTTGATAAAGCCGATACGCGGCAGTGGTGGTGAAGGGATTGCCTATTTTGAGAATAAGACCCGCTTAATGTTAGGTTTAGAAAACATAACGGAAGGGGACTATATTATACAGTCATATCTGAAGGGATATGATATAGATTGTAGTGTATTGGCGCAAGATGGCGTGGTTTTGGGATATACGATCCAGAAAAAGTGCAACGATGCCAGAGAAGGGTTCACTCCTGCGGGAAACATTGATTTTGTACAACACCCGGAAGTATTCGATTTGGTATCGAAGGTGGTAAAAAAACTTGACTGGTCGGGAATCGTTCATTTTGACCTGCGTTTTGATGAGGAAGCCCAGGAAATAAAAATAATTGAAATGAACTGCCGGTTTTGGGCGAGTGTTTTGGCTTCCTTGAGCGCAGGGGTCAATTTTCCATATATCGCATGCAGAGCTGCTTTGGGCGATACCGTTTTATGCGAAGGGTTCACCGAAAGCCGATTTGTGAATACCGCGGCCGCGCTACGGATTCTGCTGAAAAAATGGACAGGACGTAACAACGTAGGCCATTTTTTCGATGCCTCTTCTTTAGAATTTATAAGGGCGGATTTTATGCCTGTGCTATTCGATAAATTTGGACATTTTTTTAAAACCAAAAAAGCGATCAATTAGAGATTGTGACCACCCCGCCATTGAATACGGCGCGGTACTCTAACATGTTATAATACCGTTGACCATCTTCGGGAGGCGATTTTTGTAGTCCGTTTATTAGAAAATATTCAAAATCGTCACATGCGCAAACCGCGATCTGCCCATCGGCAGTCATTGTAGAGCACTCGTTCGGCGGATGGTTGGGACAACTTGCCTCAAACGCCCTGAACAGATCAAAGCCCGTATTGATTACAAAAACACCCCTATTCCCCACACCATTGGCGCCAACATATACCGAACTTCCTGGATTGGTCAGCGGAATATAGAGTGGTAAATTTAAATTAAGGTCAAATCGAAAACCAAGGTCTTGTAGGTTCGGGTTGCGAATACCACGATCGTTATCACAAGAAAGAATAAAAAAGATCAAAAGAAGGCCCCAGAAACGTCTCATATAGCTTTGTGTAATAAGGTAAATGCAAACAAAATTGAGTAAAAATTATGTATATTTGCGTTAAATCCTCTCTAAAAAATGATGTGTCACATCATGCCTGTAGGGGATTTTCTTATTTAACCTGTTCCGAATTGCTAAAAAAAGCGCAGTACGGTACGGCTTTATTTGTTTAAACGTTAATAACATGAGTAAAGTATCTTACTATACCGCAGAAGGACTAAAGAACCTAAAAGAAGAATTGAACCACTTACGCGATATTGAACGGCCCAAGGCATCACAAGCGATTGCCGAAGCCCGGGATAAGGGAGATTTATCGGAGAATGCGGAATACGATGCGGCCAAGGAGGCACAGGGCCTTTTAGAGCTTAAAATTTCGAAGATGGAAGAGACCCTTTCGAATGCGCGGCTTATAGATGAATCACAGCTCGATACCTCTAAGGTATTGGTGCTTTCGACCGTTAAATTGAAGAACCTGAACAATAAGATGGAGATGAGCTATACCTTGGTGGCAGAAAGCGAAGCAGATCTGAAGTCGGGAAAAATTTCGGTGAATTCCCCTATCGGAAAAGGATTGTTGGGAAAAGCGGTAGGTGAGGTAGCCGAGATTACAGTTCCGAACGGCACCCTAAAATTCGAAATTCTAGAAATCACAAGGGCCTAGGGTCATTTTATTTTTTATATTTAATCCTGCCCAAATCGGTAGGATTTTTTAATTCCACTAAAGCGAACAAAATGGCCACCATTTTTACCAAGATCATCCAAGGAGAAATTCCCTGTTATAAAATTGCGGAGGACGAAGCATTTTTTGCTTTTCTTGATATTAATCCCAATACGGCGGGGCATACACTTTGCATTCCTAAAAGAGAGGTGGATCGGCTATTGGATCTAGATGAGCATACGTATTCCGGGCTGATGGCTTTTTCTAGAAAAGTGGGAAAGGCAATAGAAGAGGCGATTCCATGTAAAAGGGTAGGAATGTCGGTCATTGGTCTCGAAGTGCCGCATGTACATGTACATTTAATTCCTTTAAATGACATGGCAGATGCCACCTTTCAACAAAAAAAGGCATTTTCACCGGCAGAATTTGAAACAATTGCGGAACAAATAAGGGCTAAAATTGTATGAGGCCCGCTAAGTAGGCGTACGCACCTGCAGCTACCAGTGCAAGGAATAGCAGCAAGAGCACATAGAATAGGCCGGTAAACTTGATCGATGTTTTCTCTGGCGTGATCATTTTCTGATAATAGTCAAAAATACGTTCAAGGTCATCGGTCCATTTGGCAGGGTAAATACTGGAGCCGCATTTACCGCACTTGATCTGATGGGTAATTTCACCTGTTGTTTTGTGAAAGAAACGTCCGTATCGGTGTTTTTGATAAAAGCTTAGTGTAAGCTCTTTATTGAAACATTCCGGACAATTGTTTTGTAATGCCGCTTCCTTTATTACTTCTAATTTCTCCTTAGCCATGGTATGTGGGATATCGCTAAAAATTAACCTATTCTATAATTTGCAATGCTATTTGCATGATGGTTCCCTGTTTGTTCGATGACAGCACCTTTACTTTGCCCTTGTGGTATTCCTCCACAATACGCTTCACAAGCGAAAGCCCAAGGCCCCAGCCACGTTTTTTGGAGGTGACCCCAGGGTTGAAAATAGTTTGATGGTTGCTTCTGGGGATGCCATGGCCACTATCGGAAACCAAGATATGTACGTAATTTGCTTGCTTTGCGATTTCGATGGCTATATTTCCTTTGCCCCGCATGGCGTCGATACCATTTTTAACCAGGTTTTCAATGGTCCATTGATACAGCGATGGGTTTAGCATAACGTTGGCTTTGTCTAGTTTTGAATGAAAAGAGAACTGTACCAATTTTGAACTGCGGAGCTCTAAGTAATCAAAGGCATTTTTGGTTTCGACCACAATATCATGAAGGGCCAAAGTCGGCAAAGACCCTATTTTCGAAAAACGTTCTGTAATGGTTTCCAGACGGGCAATGTCTTTCTCTATTTCTTTGGTGATCTCAGGATTGATGTTTTCGGTCTTCAACAGTTCGTTCCAGCCTAAAAGCGAGGAGAGCGGGGTGCCGATCTGGTGGGCGGTTTCTTTGGCCATTCCGGCCCAAAGTTTGTTTTGCTCGGAGGCTTTCGATGTTCTAAAAAAGAAGTAGATGACCGTAGCAAAAAGGAAGATGATCAATAATAATGCTAAGGGGTAGTACTTCAATTTATTGAGTACCTCGGAATTCCCGTAGTACAGAGTGGCAAGTTCTTCCCCAAGGTAGTCGATTACAATCGGTTGGTTTTCCTTTTTGAATTTTGCGATGGTATGCTGTATAAATACGCTATCGTTCGCTTTCTCTTTTGGGAGGTTGTGAATTTTACTAGACCCATCTCGATTCACCAAGATCATGGGAGTAGAGGTATTGTTCTGAAAAACCGCGATGGGCAAATCGCCGGGGTCTTCTTCTAGACTGGCTTGCGAAAGCTCGGAATGGGCGGTGGCCCAAATTTCCATTTTATGCCGTTCTTCTTCCTTGAATTTTTTGAAAAAACTATTGGTATTCCACAGAATGAGGCTTACGATAACAAAGGATGCTATCAATAAAAATATATTGGAAACTTTTTTTTTAGGATTAAAATTCATCCAAAGATGGTTCTGGGTCTTCTTTTACCGTATACGTTAGGACCTGCATTCTCAAAGATAACGTAAAAAGGCCTAAAATGGTGTGGCCGTAGTTTTCGAAGTTGGAGGGTTTTATACATTCCGGTACCCGCATGAGGGATAGCAGCGGTTACCCCGCGCATTGCTGTTCGGGGTTTTTAAGAAACTATGCGGAAGCGGCGTAAGAGCGAATAGCCCGACCTGTTAAGGACATGCCCAATCCCCGAATACAGGCCTGCAAAGCTTCTCGGGAAAAGACAAATTCTGTACCTTTATAGCGCATGAAAGAAATGATATCAATTGACCCAAAAGGGCTCGCCACACCAAAGTTACACGGGTATCTTTTAGGTGCTATAGGCCCGCGCCCGATCGCCTTTGCGAGTACCGTAGACGAAGAAGGCCGCCCGAACCTTTCTCCCTTCAGTTTTTTCAATGTTTTCAGTGCCAACCCACCCATTCTGATTTTTTCTCCGGCACGTAGGGTTCGTGACAATACTACCAAACACACCTTGGAGAACGCACTTAGTACAAAAGAGGTGGTAATCAATGTGGTCAACTATGCCATCGTACAGCAGATGTCGCTTGCCAGTACAGAATATTTGCAAGGAGAGAACGAGTTTAAAAAGGCCGGACTCACCATGGTAGGGTCCGATTTGGTGAAACCACCGCGCGTGGGGGAATCACCAGTACAATTTGAGTGCAAGGTAACCAAGGTTGAGGTGTTGGGTACCGAAGGCGGGGCAGGCAACCTTATTTTTTCGGAGGTGGTAAAAATACATATCGACCCTGCAATGCTTCATGAAAACGGTAGTATTGATCAAGAAAAAATAGATTTGGTGGCCCGCATGGGGGGGAATTGGTATAGTAGGGCCCGGGCAGGTCTGTTCGAGGTGCCCAAACCGCTGTCTACCTTGGGTATCGGTGTAGACGCCATTCCGATCCATATACGTTTGAGCAAAACGCTTAGCGGCAACGATTTGGGAATGTTGGGCAACATAGCACAATTGCCGACACAGAAGGAAGTGGATGAATTTATAGCCTCTAACCGCCCTCTACGCACCATTATTAGTGGTGGTGAACGGGAACAGTTAGAAATCTTGGCCAAAACCTACCTTGAAAAAAAGGACGTGCTCAGTGCTTGGAAGGTGCTGTTGGTAGAATGATTGGGTGATATACGTAGGGATATTAAACCTGCTTAAAATAGAACGGATGAAACGTGTTCAGCTATTTGAATTTGAAGATTTTAGCTGGTTCCCGACCTGGCTGAGAACCTGTATGACCAACTTGATCGTGGTGCTACAAAAGGCGATGGGTATCGCGGATGTGTTGACCGATCTAATTGCCCGAGTACTCCTCGAAAAAAAACTGGATCGCGTCGTTGACTTAGGGTCTGGATCAGGGGGTGCTATGCCCGAGGTGTTGGCAAAGTTACAACAACGCGAAGGGTTAGGGGACGTGCAACTTTTAATGACGGATCTGTACCCGAATACAACGTTCATTCAAAAATTCAATCAAGACCTCTCCGATAAAATAGCGTATCATCAGACTGCGGTAGATGCGACCAATTTTAGCAAGATACCGAAGGGGCTGAAGACGATGATCAACAGCTTTCACCATATGCGGCCCGCGGTGGCCCGTGCCATATTGAAATCTGCCGAGGAAAACAGACAGGCCATTCTTATCTACGAAATGGCCGAAAATAAGATGCCACTGTTTGTTTGGTGGCTTCTACTACCCTTATCATTGGTCATTGTAATGCTTATGGCCCTGTTGATGACGCCCTTTGTAAGGCCGCTTACATGTCAACAGTTGGTCTTTACCTATTTGATTCCCCTAATTCCTATATGCTATGCGTGGGATGGGCAGGCATCCTTGCCCAGAATGTATGCTTTTCAAGATATAGATGAGTTATTGAAAGGATTGGGAGGCAATGCCTATACATGGGAGAAAGGGCATGCAAAGAAAGGAAACGGCAAAAAATTGGGGACCTATCTTTTGGGCTTTCCAACAACACAATAGCCTTTTTCTAGGCCTTGTCGGGATTAAATTCGCGCTTGTAAAACCTTTGATAACTTGTGCTGATTTTGTTAGGTTGCTTTTATGAATAAGGCTATTTTTAACCTTCAAAATTTTAGTCATATAATTCATAGTCATGGAAGTAGAAGGAAAAGTAAAGTTGATCGGGGAAACCCAAACTTTTGGGAGCAATGGTTTCAGAAAAAGAGAAATAGTTGTTACAACGGATGAGCAATACCCGCAACACATTATGGTCGAATTTGTACAGGATAAGACCGAATTGTTGAACAATTTCAATGTGGGCCAAGCGGTAAAAATAAGTATTAATTTGAGAGGTCGTGAATGGACGAACCCACAGGGAGAAGTGAAGTATTTTAACTCGATACAAGGATGGAGAATTGAAAGCTTGCAGGCAGCGCCTTCAGCGGAAGGAATGCCTCCGGTGCCACCAGCAGAAGCATTTGTGCCTGCCGATAATCTAAACGAGGAAGATCACGACGATTTGCCCTTCTAGACCGATACTGTTACCGATATTTGATCCCAATAGGCCGTCCGGCCTATTGGGATTTTTTTTGAAGTTGCAGGAAACACTCCTTTGACATAGTGGTAGGTTCTATTTTCCCTTGTACCGTTATTGCTTGTCTAAGCTATGTTTTAAAACTATTTGACTACCTTTAAATAAAAAGCGAAGTTTTGAAAAAGCATCAAGGACAACGCTCGTTGTTCTTCCTTAACGATCGGTTAGAATTTCCCGATGTTGAAACCGCGAATGCCGAGGGTTTGTTGGCCGTAGGTGGGGATTTGGCCCCGGAACGCTTGGTGCTTGCCTACCAAAGCGGCATCTTTCCTTGGTTTGACGAAGACTCCCTAATTTTATGGTGGTCCCCCAACCCACGAATGGTACTTTTTCCCCACAAGATCCGAGTGTCTAAAAGCATGCGCAAGGTATTGCGCGGCAACCGGTTTGTACTCAAAAAGAATACCAGCTTCGAGGAGGTTATGAACCAGTGTGCTAGCGTAAAAAGAGAAGGGCAGCAAGGAACATGGATTACCGAGGATATGAAAAAAGCGTATCTCATTTTACATGAAAAAGGGTTTGCGCAATCGTACGAGGCCTGGGAAGGGGACCAGTTGGTAGGAGGGCTCTATGGCGTGGATTTAGGATATGTCTTTTGCGGGGAAAGCATGTTCAGCAATGTGGCCAATGCTTCGAAATTTGCCTTTATAAAAATGGTGGAAACGCTTGAAAGTAAAAACTATAGGTTCATCGATTGTCAAGTGTACACCGAACATTTGGCCAGTTTGGGCGCACAGGAAATACCTCGATCGGATTTTATTAAGATGCTACAACGATAAGACCAAAGAACTTAGAAGAAGAAACACCTGCTCGGTATTTTGGGTATAATCTTCGGTGCGGTACTCCAATCCCAACTGAATTTTTGTTTTTTTTGATACCAGCACCCCTATATTGCCCGTAAAACGCAGGTCATACTGAGGTTTAAGGGTGTTGGCCACGCTCAATAGGCTTTCGGTCGCCAGGATCAAATAGGGTTCTCCTAAATCTACTTTTTCACCTTGTAAGGCAAAATCCATAGCGAAACGATATCGAAATCGATGAATGGTACGTTCTGGCCCGATGCGTTGTTCGGAACGAAGACGATGCCCATATCGTATGGCGGAAGTCTTAAACGTATGGTTGTATTGTTGGGTGAGCCGCAATTCGTTGTCCTTTGTTTCTTCAAAGGCTTCCCTGAAACGATACTGGATACCAAAGGCAAGACTTTGATCGTCCCGAACTTTCCATTTTGAAAAATGAACGATGTCCAGCTGTCTTGCCGTTAGCTCAAAAGCCTCCTCTCTGTAAATATAACTTCTTTGGGAAAGGGAAAAATTATGGGAGTACCCCGTAGCGACCAAATAGTTGATGGCGAATTGAGGTTGCAAATAAGCGGTGATCCGCTCCTGTGAATACATCGCGGAACCCACAACTAAAACAATCGGGAAAAAGAGCTTTTTAATAAAGCACATGATCGTAGTTTGGCGGCAGGGAACGGCGCAGCTTTTCGAAATTACCGTCAGCATCAAAAAGCACTTCATATTGCAGAAATTCGGTATCTTTTTTTCCTGCCACGATCAATTCGTACTTGATACTGGGGAGCAATAGATTCTGGAATGCATTCCTAAGTGTTTTCTCGGCATCGCCATCGATCATAGGATATTGCTGTTGCATTTTGCGAATACGATATTTCGTAAAGTAGGTGCCAAGGTAATTTTCAATATTTGCAAAGGCCGCTTCGGGGATGTCAACAGGCTTGATCAAAAGCTCTACATCTTCCAGTACCCCGGCTTCACTGAACTCTATACTATACCGTAGGCGATCTTTTTTAAATTTGGCCTCATAGCTTACTTTGGCACTATCGATCTCTTTGTAAAAACGTACTTTTCGGGCATCTATAAGCTTTTCCTTGATGTACTGCAAGGCGTTTTCTGGGAACTGGGATTTTTTGATCCGATGTTCCCGCTCGTATTTGTTTTGACCGTAGGTGGCACCGCAAGTAACCAATAAGCAGAGTACAAGCAGTTTTGATAGTGGTTTTTTTTGTTCGTGTTTGACCATTGCTGTGAAAGGTTTGGTGTTATACCTCGTGATATCGAAAGCAATTTACCTCATGATCATTGACCATACCGGTAGCTTGCATCTGTGCGTATATGACGGTGCTTCCAACAAATTTAAAGCCTCTTTTTTTAAGGTCTTTGCTGAGGGCATCGGAAATGGTGGAGGTAGCCGGAGCATCCTTATAATTTTCAAAGGTGTTTTTGATGGTTTTTCCATCAACAAAGGCCCAAAAGTAAGCGCTAAAAGAGCCGAATTCTTTCTGAATCTTCATAAATTGTTGGGCGTTGGTCACGGTGGCATTTACCTTTAACTTGTTTCGAACGATTCCTGCATCTTGCAATAATGAATCAATTTTGGGTTGATCATAGCGCGCTATCTTTTTGTAATCAAAAGAATCGAACGCCTTGCGAAAGTTTTCCCGTTTTCGAAGAATGGTAATCCAACTAAGGCCTGCTTGGAAGGTTTCGAGCACCAGAAATTCGAATAAGGTCACGTCATCTTTGACCGGGACTCCCCATTCAAAATCATGATAGGCTTCATATAGTGCGTCACCCTCGCACCAACCACATCTGTGTTTGTTCATCTACTCTAATTATAAACTAAAGATAGTTTAAAAAGCTTGCACCACATATAGAAAGTGTGGCATTCCTAAAGTTGCATAAGAGGTAAGGAATAGCGCCATGGGCGGCTACAAGCTTTTATTCCCTTTGGGTGAGGTACTATGGGCAGCGAGGGGGACTAGATGAACTATGCGCTTGCTGGAGGAATAGCAAACAAGAATCGATTCGTTGAAGGATAGCTGCCTAGGCGTGTTGAACAGAATCGACGTATTGCATGTTGAAAGTTGGCTTCCAATTCGCAAAAATCAGAAGCCCAACTGTTTTTATTCGGCTATACTAATCTCAAGAATTCCGTTTATTTTTATTTTTGCGCCCGTTTTTCTGGCGGTTGCAAGAAAGGTTTGTGCGATTTGTTTTTCCTGCGCAAGTTCAGCAATTCGTCCGTCTGGATATAGGGTATCGGCAGTCGCAAGACCTTCGCACATAGAGAGGCGCTGCAGTTTGTGAAAGTTGATTTTTTCATTGATCAGGGCATTGATTACATCAACGGCCTCCGAAACGGTAAAACAGCCGTCTACTAATTGTATTTTTTGATCAACTTCGGGCGCTTTGATTGTTGTGGTATTTTTCATTTTTTTTATCTTTGCTACACGAGTACAAAGCTGCATTGTTTTTTTCATAAGTTTTTATTTATATTAGTAATCCTTATTATAAATAATTTTTATGAATTATACGTTGCATCAACTTCAAGTATTCTTGAAAGTCGCTGAAAAACAAAGTGTTACAAAGGCTTCAGAGGAGTTGTTTTTAACCCAGCCGGCGGTGTCTATTCAGTTAAAAAACTTTCAAGAACAATTTTCAATACCCCTGACCGAGGTGGTGGGAAGACGCCTTTTTGTGACCGAATTTGGCAGTGAGATCGCCATGGCCGCTCAGAAAATTCTTGATGAAGTAGCGGCTATCAATTATAAAACACTTGCGTACCAGGGGATGCTTTTTGGCAGGTTAAAAATTTCAGTGGTATCTACCGGCAAATATGTAATGCCCTTTTTTTTATCGGGATTTATAAGAGACCACGACGGCGTGGAACTACAGATGGATGTTACGAATAAGACCAAGGTGGTGGACAGTTTAAGGGAGAATAAAGTAGATTTTGCGCTCGTCTCGGTATTACCTGCGGATTTGGACATTGATCGAATCGAATTAATGGAAAACAAACTCTATTTTGTTGGAGGAACCGGCTTGCAGACCGGGAAGAAGATGTCCAAAAGAAAAATGTTCGAAACCTACCCTTTGATCTACCGTGAAGAAGGTTCCGCTACCCGCAATGCCATGGAAAACTTCATAATTGATAATAAGTTCCCGGTTCGAAAAAAGATCGAATTGACTTCTAACGAAGCGGTAAAACAAGCGGTGATTGCAGGATTGGGGTATTCTATCATGCCCTTGATCGGTATCAAGAACGCCCTGCGTAATAAGGAACTCGAAATTATAGATGTTGCCGGCCTGCCTTTGCGAACGACCTGGAATTTAATTTGGCTAAAATCAAAGAAACACGGCCCTGCGGCCAGAGCGTTTAAAGAATACATCAACGCGGAAAAGGAAACGATCATTGCCGCGCATTTTAACTGGTTTTTGGAAGACGGTGCACGAGTATGATGCCGTGTACAATCAAAGATAAGCCCGTAATCTCATAAAAACACCGGACGTAGCTCCCTTAAATCAACTACGGAAGAACGATTTAAGTACGGCCGGTGCATGTAGCTTGTAATTGTTCGATTCGGGACAGGCCACTGTTCCGGACTAGCTAACTTTATGTTAGGATGGTCCGTCAGGTTTAGCCAATAAATAATGGGGTATCACTTGCGCTTCCAAGCGGGGAAAAAGGTCAAAAAAGAGCAAACCATCTTCGCGCCTCAAGGTGACTTTTGTTATACCATCCAAGCCAATTTCACTTCGTTCGATGATCAATCGGCTGCCAAATACATGAATTGAATTCTGCAATCCATCCCATTGATCCAAACCACTTTCTATGGGAAAGGCCATTTTCGTAGCCAACTTTATTAGGTTGTTACTTGCAGTGATCGAGCGTTCTGTTTTTTGATAGGGTTCTATGACCAGTACCTGTTGTCCGGCACAATAGAAAGAACTTAATACGCTCATAATAAGCAGATAAGCCATTTTCATAATCCTACTTTTTAATATTCGATAATCAAATATAGTTACACACTCAGTAAGAATAGTAAAACTTTGGTTAAATATAAGTTAAACTATCAAGTAATGATAGTAATACTATTATATTTGCGTTCATTATTTCTAAATCCTTTTGTATGGAGCGCTTGTTAAAATCGATTAAGATAGCTATTAACGAAAAAATCTACGTGAAAGACCCCGAGTCGTCGACCCTTGGAAAGAGAATTGTAGAAGAAAGTATTTTGATGATCAACGAAATGGGATTCGAAAGTTTCACCTTTAAAAAATTGGGTGCGGAAATAGGAAGTAATGAGAGTTCTATTTATCGCTATTTTGAGAACAAGCATAAGTTATTGGTATATCTTACTTCATGGTATTGGGGTTGGTTGGAATATCAGCTGGTCTTTGCTACGAATAGTATTGCAGACCCCTCTGACAGGTTGGAAAAGGCGATCGAAATTGTAACAAGGACTACCGCAAAGGATTCGGCTTTTTCCCATATCAACGAAGTGCTATTGAACAAGATTGTGATCAACGAAAATTCCAAGTCTTTTTTGACCAAAGAGGTCGATAGCGAAAATAAAGAAGGATACTTTGTCTTGTATAAAAGAATGGTCAGCAGAATTGGTCAGATGATCAAGGATGTAAGACCCGATTACCCCTTTGCTGTCAGCTTGGCAAGTACTATTTTGGAAGGTTCGCTGCATCAACACTTTTTAAAAGACCATTTTGGCACCTTGACCGATTGCCGTAAAAATGAAGATGCTACCAGTTATTTTCTGCATTTGGTAACCACTACCCTAAACGCCTAAAAATTATGCCCAAAAATATCTTAACCGCTTGGCAACGTTTGCTAGGCCTGCTTCGCTTGGATAAGCGAGATATTCTTCAAGTCTTTTACTACGCTATTTTTGCCGGGATTGTCAACCTTTCGTTGCCATTGGGCATACAAGCGATCATCAATTTGATTCAAGGCGCCCAACTAAGCACTTCTTGGGTCGTGTTGGTCGTGTTGGTAACCTTGGGAGTGGCTTTCGCCGGGGTACTTCAGCTGATGCAGATACGGATCATTGAAAATGTACAGCAAAAAATATTTACCCGTTCCTCCTTTGAATTCGCCTATCGATTTCCTAAAATTCGAATGAGTGAGCTTCGCAATTATTATCCCCCCGAACTGGCGAATCGCTTTTTTGATACTTTGAACGTGCAAAAAGGGCTTTCAAAGATTATGATCGATTTTCCGGCCGCCCTGTTACAAATTATTTTCGGATTGCTGCTGTTGTCTTTCTATCATCCCTTTTTTATCATTTATGGTTTATTGCTTTTGCTGCTGATCTATGTGGTCTTCAAATACACTGCCCAAAAAGGGTTGGATACCAGTCTTTCGGAATCACAAAGTAAATACAAGGTGGCCCACTGGTTGCAGGAAGTGGCCCGCTCTATCATTAGTTTTAAGCTTTCCGGGAAAACGTCCCATGCCCTGGATAAAAACGATCTGTTGGTCAGTGAATACCTAGAAGCACGTGAAGGGCATTTTAGAATTTTGGTCCTTCAGTTTATACAGATGATCGGCTTTAAGGTCTTGGTGACGGCAGGGCTCCTCTTAATAGGCGGTCTGTTGGTTTTGAATCAGGAAATGAATATTGGTCAGTTTGTTGCGGCAGAAATCATTATTCTTTTGGTCATCAACTCGGTTGAAAAGCTTATTCTGGGCCTTGAGACATTTTACGATCTGCTTACCTCCTTGGAAAAATTGGGGCAGGTAGTCGATAAAAAATTGGAACTACAGGAAGGCGAACGGCCTTTTCATGAAAACGAGGGCTTTCATATTGAATTGAACGAAGTGTCGTATCATGTGCCAGACAGGGATAAAAAGATTATTGATAAAGTAAGTTTGAATATTACGCCCACTTGTACCATTCTTTTGACGGGAGACAGTGGTGCCGGGAAGTCTACCTTACTGAGGCTTATAGCCGGGATTCTAGAACCGGATCATGGGGGTATTTTCGTAAACAATGCCTCTTTGAAGGGGATGAACCTAAACTATTACCGTGCGCATATTGGCCAATCCCTCCCAGAAGAATCACCCTTTGAAGGGACTATTGTTAACAATATCACTTTTGCAGATCCGACCATTCCCATGGATCAGGTGTATTGGGCTTTGGAGGTAGTAGGGCTTACCGAATTTGTAAAAGAACAACCCCAAGGATTGCAAACGGTATTGTACCCGGAAGGAAAACAGATACCCTATACGATTTCCAAAAAGATAGTATTGGCAAGGAGTATCGTTACCAAGCCAAAGTTACTGATTCTGAAAGATCCATTAGATCAATTCGAAGAGGAAGAGGCGAAGCGGTTGATTCACTTTTTGAGCGATAAATCGAACGGATGGGCATTACTGGTGGTAAGTAAGAATATGCGCTGGGCAGATAGCTGTTCCCGAGTGGTTACCATGAAAGAAGGTAAAATTATTAATGAAAAGTAAGGACCGATGCTGAATATTTCTCATAACAAATTGAACCAAAAGGTATCCTTGAGTAAATTTAAATCCGCTCAAAAGGTTTTCCATAGGCGACATTACAAGCACTTTAATCGTTTTCTGTTGGCTTTTGCCGGAGTAGCGTTTGTAGTCTTGTTTCTTCCATGGACACAGAATGTCTCCGGTAAAGGTTTCTTAACAACGCTCACGCCCGATCAAAGACCCCAGACCATTCAATCTCCCATTCCCGGTAGAATTGAAAAATGGTATGTAAAAGAAGGCGATTATGTGAAGAAGGGGGATACTATCTTATTCATTTCGGAAATCAAGAATGAATATTTTGACCCCAACCTTGTGGCTCGGACCGGGCAGCAGATCAAGGCAAAATCCTCGGCAGTAACTTCATATGAAGGAAAAGTAAAAGCCTTGGAAACCCAAATAGGTGCTTTAGGGAATGAACGAAGGCTTAAACTAGAGCAGGCCAAAAATAAATTGGTGCAGTCCAGATTAAAGGTCACCAGTGATAGTATTGATTTGGAAGCTGCCAAAACGAACATCAAAATTGCCCAAAGACAGTATGATCGTACTGCCCAATTACAGGAGGAGGGACTTAAGGCGGTGACCGATGTAGAAGAGAAGCGCCTAAAGCTTCAAGAAACCCAGGCGAAGTTAATATCACAGGAAAACAAATTGTTGACGGCCAAAAATGAAGTAATCAATGCCCAGGTTGAAATAGGGCGTGTGCAAGCGGCCTACGCCGATAAGATTGCAAAGGCGCAAAGCGATCGGTATACCGCCCAATCGAACCAATTTGATTCTGAAGCGCAGGTAACCAAACTGGAAAACGAGTTTACCAACTATGAAATGAGGAATAGTCTGTATTACATCAAAGCACCTCAAAATGGGTATATCAACAAAGCGATCCAAGGGGGGCTTGGAGAAACGTTCAAGGAAGGGGATGCCTTGGTAGGGATCATGCCCTCAGACTATGATATGGCCGTTGAAATGTACGTTGAACCATTGGATCTTCCCTTGGTGCATAAGGGGGAGAAGGTCCGTATTCAGTTCGATGGCTGGCCGGCAATTGTTTTTAGTGGCTGGCCCAATGTATCGTATGGTACCTACGGGGGGGAGGTAGTAGCTGTTGAGACCTTTATAAGCGATAATGGAAAGTATAGGGTGTTATTGGCGCCAGACAAAGAAGACCACCCTTGGCCCAAAGATATAAGGGTAGGGTCTGGTGCGAATACTATAGCACTTTTAGAAAATGTTCCTATTTGGTATGAACTCTGGCGGCAGTTGAATGGTTTCCCGCCTAATTATTATCAACCCGAAGAGACGAAAATGGCAAAAGCCGGTAAGAAATGAAACATGCCTTCTACCTATTTGTTTTCTTTGGGCTGTTGACCGCTTATGGTCAGCAAGATCCAATGGTGCTCGATTTCAATGAGTATATGGGGTATGTAAAGAAATTTCATCCGGTGGCAAAACAGGCAGCTTTGACCATCGATATGGGGCAAGCCAGCCTGATGAAGGCCCGTGGCGGATTCGACCCTAAAATAGCTGCCGACTATGACCGTAAGGTATTCAAGAACACCGAATACTACGATCGCCTAAACGCTACCTTTAAAATTCCTACCTGGTTCGGAATTGAACTTAAAGGAACCTTCGAACAGAATGACGGGGATTTTCTTAATCCGGCAGATACGGTCCCTGCCGATGGGCTTTATAGTGCCGGGGTGTCAGTGCCTATCGGTCAGGGATTGTGGATCAATGATCGGATGGCTACCTTAAAACAAGCCAAGTTGTTTAGAGAGCAGACCCAGGCAGATCGGGATCTTTTGGTGAACCAGTTGTTATACGAGGCCGCTATTACGTATTTCGATTGGTTGCAGGCCTACCAAGACACCCAAGTATTTGGAGATTTTTTAGAGAATGCGAAAATGCGCCTGGCAGGAGTTAAGAAGAATGCCGAGGTAGGCGAGGTGGCGGCCATTGATACCGTTGAAGCAAAAATTGCCGTGGGCAATCGACAATTGAGCCTGGAACAGGCGAAAGTAAGACTGACAAATAAAAGTCTGGCTCTCTCAAATTTTTTATGGTTGGGAAACAATATTCCGGTAGAAGTGCAAGACAATGTGGTACCCGGAGTGAGTGTTGATGATGAAATAGACGTCACCTTAGAGATATTGGGAAAGCCGTTGGATAGCTTTTCTATAGAAAAACACCCAAAACTTCGTTCTCTAGGATACAAGATAGATGGTTTACGGGTCGAAAAGAGGCTAAAAGGCAACAAGCTCCTTCCTAAAATAGACTTGGAGTATAACTTCCTTACCGAAACACCCGAACTTATTAATTCCTTTCAAACAGAGGAATACAAAGGGGGTATCAATTTTCAATTTCCGCTATTTCTAAGAAAAGAAAGAGGGGATCTAAAATTGGCAAAAATAAAGCTTCGTGATGCCGAACTCGATTTGGACTATACCGAGGTGCAAATACGAAACAAGATACTGGCTATTTATAATGAATTGGAATCGTTTCAATCCCAAAACCAATTGATTTTCGATATCGTAAAAGACTATAATACCCTGTTGGCCGCAGAGGAGCGGAAGTTTAGTTTTGGTGAAAGCTCTTTGTTCTTGATCAATTCAAGGGAAACCAAATTAATAGAAGCACGTTTAAAACAGAATGCCGTGCAGAACAAATATTTTAATACAAAAGCCAAATTGTTCAATAGCTTGGCCCTGAATCCTGAGAATTTGTAAGTTTCCGTACCTTACGGCTACCAATAAGGCTCAAAAGGAATTGCTCATGTATACGAGACTTTCAACAGATTTGATTACCATGAAAACAACCAAAGAACTCATAGCGGCGGGTTTGGCCAAAGGACAAAGTTATTCAGAATACCGCACGCTTGTCGCGACTTTGGCATCGGAAGGGAAAACCACGGGGCCAGAGCAAAAAGAGGCTTTGATCAACTATACCCAATTGAATGATAGGCGTATGAAACGTTGGGACAAAACCTTTAAAATAGATGAAGAAACCATCCATTTAATCGAGAACTACCGCAAAAAAACTACCTGGTTGGTACTCACGGAAAGTTGGTGTGGAGATGCTTCGCCGTCGATGCCCGTTATGCACAAAATAGCAGCGTTGAACCCTAATATTACCTTAAAGGTGGTTTTGAGAGATGAGCATCCCGATTTGATGAACCGGTTTTTGACCAATGGGGCGATGTCCATACCGAAGCTAATCGCCGTTAACGATGAGAATCATGAGGTATTAGGTACTTGGGGCCCACGCTCCCAAGCTGCGACCTTATTAGTGAACGACTACAAAGAGAAGCATGGGAACTTGACTGCCGAATTTAAGCAAGATCTACAGCTTTGGTATAACAAGGATAAAGGACGAAGTGTGCTAAAAGAATTAGCGGGCCTTCTGTTGGAATAAATAGGTGATAGTTCCTTTTTGACTGGGTCTGGTAGAGGCACTGAATTTGGCCTTGAGCGCATAGGCAATGGCATTGTCTACCAAACAACCATTCGAAGTGGCTGAACTTTTGCCGTTAAAATCGGCTTCTATAACGTTTCCAAGTTCGTCGACTTTAATATTGATAACGACCTTCCCACCTTCGATACAAGTGTAAATAGGCGGGGGTAATTTGTAGTTGTTTCGTTCAACCAACGAATAGGATACAGAGGTGCGGCGTGCGGCCAAATTGTTCGTAAATTCTTCTTTTTGGGCTTCTTTTTCACCCAGTAGTTGTTTTTTCTCTTTTCGTTTTTTGGCAATCTCCTTCACCCTTTCAGCATATTCCGAATCTGCCATAAGGCTATTTGGATCGGTTTCGGCTTCGGTGGCGGCCTTTTCCTCCATTAGTTCCTCTAGGGTCTTCAGTGGTTCCGGATTTCCATAGCTGGGTTTGGCAGTTTCATTAAAGGCCATATGGCTCTTAATAGGGTCGGCTTCGGCCATTTCTTCCAATAAACGCTCTTTTTCTTCAAGCAGTTCTTCAATATCTTCTTCGGCCATTACCAGTTCCACCACATATTCGTCCACCTCTTTCTCTTGCCCCATGCTTATGTTGTACAACAACAAAACAATGATCGACAAGGAGAAGAGCGTAATCAAAAACGATAAATGTTTACGATTCAGACGCATAGTGCTATAACCACGTTTTTATAAAAATATTTTAAATTTTCGTTGAACGGATAACTTCCCGGTCGATTTCACAAAAATTATGCCTTTCCCAACATTTTTTCCTCGAAATCCAAAGGGTCAAGGGCATTATCTACGTTGTAATCACCTATTTTGGTTCTTCGCAATTGCGATAAATGCGCCCCACTGTTAAGGGCTTCCCCAAAATCATGGGCAATAGATCGTATATAGGTGCCCTTACTACAAACAATTCTTACATACACATTGGGCAGTTCGATTTTAACGATTTCGAATTCAGAGACGGTTACCACACGTGTTTTGATGGTAACTTCCTTGCCTTCCCGGGCATACTCGTATAGGCGTTTTCCATCTTTCTTGAGTGCAGAGAAAACAGGAGGGCGCTGGGTGATCTCGCCCAAGAAGTTTTTAGCGGTTTCCACGATGAGGGAAGGTGTGATATGTTCGGTAGGGTATGTTTGGTCTATAGCGGTCTCCAAGTCGTATGAAGGTGTGGTCGCGCCAAGTGTTATGGTACCCGTATATTCCTTTATTTGACCTTGTAACCCACTGATCGTTTTGGTAAATTTTCCCGTACAGATCAATAGGAGTCCGGTTGCTAGCGGATCAAGGGTGCCGGCGTGGCCAATTTTTATTTTTTTGAGGTCAAACTTTTTGCGGATCACCCATTTGAGTTTATTCACAGCCTGAAAAGAGGACCAACCGAGGGGTTTGTCCACCAAAAGCAATTGGCCTTCCAAAAAATCTTCCTTCGTCATTAGATCACCGTTAAGGGGCGCACAAAGTAATGGATCAACAATAAGGCAACCCCAACAATAACACGGTAGTAGCCAAAGAGTTTAAAACCATGTTTGCTTAGGTACCCGATAAAGGTCTTTATCGCTAGCAGTGCGACCAAAAAGCCGACTACGTTCCCAATAATCAATAAGTTTACCTGTTCCGAGGTAAGTGTAAACCCGGCACTGTAGTAGTCGTAACTTTTTTTAAGCGTCGCTCCCAGCATAGTGGGTACCGCCAAGAAAAACGAAAATTCGGCCGCTACCGTACGCGAGAGTTTCTGACTCATACCGCCCACGATACTTGCCCCACTTCGAGACACCCCCGGTATCATGGCAAGGCACTGGAAAAGGCCTATTTTAAAGGCAGTGGCATACGATATCTCAGTCTCTTCAGAATCGCCGAACCAATCATCTACCTTTAAGAGAATAAGTCCACCGATGACCAAAGAAATCGCCACGGTAATCGGGTTTTCCAATAATGAATCGATTACATCGCTGAGCAATAAACCCAATACTACGGCCGGGATGAAAGCGACCAATAGTTTAAAATAGAAATCTACGCTTTGAAAGAAACGTTTAAAATAGAGGACTACCACCGATAGGATGGTGCCCAATTGTATTACGATCGTAAACAGCTTGGTAAACTCTTCTTGCGCAATTCCAAAGAAAGAGGAGGCAATGATCATATGCCCGGTAGAGGATACCGGTAAATATTCCGTAATCCCTTCTATGATGGCCAAAATAATGGCTTGCAATATATCCAAAATCGTTTACTTCTTGTGAGGATTCAACAATATGGCGTAGACTTCGATTCCCAGACCGATCAGTACCAAAGTAGGTGCAAGCCGTATCCTTCTGAAATTGTAGATTTCCGGATTGAAAACATTCGGATCATCACTGCCTCCCCCACTCATCAATATAAATCCAAGGGCGATGCACGCAAGCCCGATACCCATAAAAAGATAGTTTTTGCGCTGGAAGATGAACTCCTGTTGTGTTCGATGTTCCGGTCGATTGTTCTTATTTTTTGCCATGATGCAAATGTAGAAAAAGTTGTGGTTTAATAGGTATGTGTTAAAGGCGTTTTGCGATTTTGCCTAACGAACAGGTATAAGTGGGTATATAAACTAGTAATAAAGCTCGTCGGTCTGCAGGTTTAAAAAGCGTTGGGTGGCAAAAAAAGTACTGACCCAAGAAATGAGGATCCCCAAAATAAAAACGCTGCCAAAAACAATACCCATGGTAACGGGGTCGCCCATCAAGTCTAGCTCCGGAAATGTGTGGTCCAAATAATACAAAAGTCCTGCCAGTGCCAGTATTGCCAATAACGAACCAAGCATCCCCAATTGAATATTCGTCCATATGAACGGCCTGCGGATAAATGTTTTGGTGGCTCCTACCATTTGCATGGTTTTTATGATAAAACGTTTGGCGTAGATGCTCAGACGTATCGAGCTATTGATCAGGAGTACTGCGATAAAGGTGAAAATACCACTTGCGATCAAGATCCAAAACCCCATTTTTTGTACATTATCGGTAAGGAGGCCTACCAGCGGTTTGTCATAGCTGACTTCTTCGACATAGCCTTTTGCACTTATTTCAGCGGCTATCTCTTCTAGTTGAACGGGGGAGACAAAGTCGGCGTTCAATTTTATATCGATGGAATTTTTTAAAGGGTTGTACCCGAGAAAGTCCATGAAATTTTCTCCTATTTCCTCACTGTGCTGTTTTGCGGCCTCCTCTTTTGAAACATAGGTGGCCGATTTGATGTAGTCGGCCATAGCCAAACTTTTTTGCAGCTGATTTATTTCTACTTCCTTGGCGCTTTCCTTTAGAAAAACAGAAACCGTAATCTGTTCTTTAAAATGATCGGCCATTTTTTTGGTGTTCAACAGTAATAAGCCCAGCACTCCCAATAAAAAAAGCACGAGACCAATACTCAACACTACCGAGAAGTACGATGAAATCAGCTTTCGCTTTTGATAGCTTTCGAATGATTTTCCCATATAGTGCTTTGAAAGTTAAAGTTAGTAAAGATTACACAATCGGAATATGTTGCGCTTAATCCTTTATCTTATCTTTAACATCAATTGGCTTTGGAGCGGACGGAATCCTTTTGCTAATAAGCAGCATTTGGCCTAAATGGCTTGACTGGTGCTCCATTACATGAAACCATGCATAATGATGGCTAATTCCAGCTCCTGGAACATCTTTGGCCAACCATTCATCGTCTTTCTTTTTCATCTCTTCCTTGGTTTTTGCTCTTACTTTTTTCCAGATATCGAAATAATAGGAAGCTTTATGGCCTTTAATATTTTCCCTTCCCTTGTTTCCAAGTTGCATAGCAAATTGCCATGCAGCTTTCTCCTCATCGCTATAGGAGATATCTTCGAAAGTGTATTCTTGATAGACAACTTCGGTAGCGATCAAGTGCATGATCAGTGCGCCGATTGAATTGGCTTTGTCATCCATCAAATAATCCAACTCCCTTTCATCAAGCTGCCCTACGGTTCGTTCAACACGAACACTCAGATTATCCAACATACTTATAAGGGTTCCGATTTGAGGTGTGAAACCTTCCTTTGGACCAATATTATCCGAAGTATCCTCGACAATTCCGCTCCCTGTTATCATTAAAGAGTACGCCCCGTCAAAGGTATCTTTGCTCGAAGTAACACTAAATTCCTTTACGCTGACCGGTTGTGTATTAATGATACCTTGACGCCATGAGGGTATGGTGCCTCCTTTTACTTCTTTTTCGAAACTAGGATTTTTAATCTCAAGTTTTTCAAAACTGCCATCGGCCTTTTCGGTAAACACTTCAAACTTATCAAAGTAAAAAGTCCCATTTCCAAGACAGAGTCCTCCGAAACTAATTCTTTCGGCATTCTTCCCCATTTCACCTTCAACGGTATAGGAATTCCATTCGTTTGAAACAATGGGCCTATCCCCCATATTATCAAAAAAGCCCTGTTCGTCATCCTTATTGTCCACTCTTGCCCAAATTCCGGACCAACTATTGTCAGTGTCGCCAATGGTCTTGGCAGCACCTACCACGCGAAATTTTATGGCTTTGTCGGTAGAAACTTCAATGGTTTGAACAAAAGAAGTCCAATCACGGGAAACAACATCTTGAGAAATTCCAATAAATCCTATTGCGAATACTAAAACGGTACATGCCTTCTTAAAAGTCATTTTTTTTCTAATTTTTTTATGGGGGCGAAGGTATTACTTTTACAAGAATTAATGAATCGGCCGCCCTATCGTTTCAGGCTAAAATGCCCCCTGTAGGTTTCATCATCTACGCGAATAAGGTACCAGTAATCACTTTCGGGCAACGCCTTGTTATTGAAGGTGCCGTTCCAGGAGATTTGTGCATTCGAAATTTGCTTCAACAGTTTTCCAAAACGATCAAAAATCGAGACCTCGGAAGAATTGAAAAACTCGATTCCTTCCGCATTAAAAACATCATTGATACCATCTCCGTTTGGGGTAAAAAAGTTCGGAATCACAAAATGAATGAAGTCTTGGGTGACTTCCCCACAACCATTATTTTCACGCACACGAATAAGATAGCTCCCACCGGCGATGGCTTCCAAGACATTCGAGCCCTGATAGTCAATGCCGTCCAAGGAGTATTCGTACGCACCATTTTCTTTGGTACTTATTACAATATCATAGCCTTCTGAGCGAATATTGGTTATTTGGGGAACATCGATTTGTTCAAGTGTGATCACCTTGGTGGCCGAACAGCCATTCACATCGGTCACAACAACCGAGTAGATTCCTGCCCGATCTACCTCGATATCTTTGGCGACTTCACCCGTATTCCATAGGTAGGTTGCCAAATCTAGATCGGCAGATAGGACGATCGAGCTATTTTCGCAAAAACTGAGCTCCTGATCTGTGAGCTGGGGAAGGGGAAATATAGCTAGCTGTACTGCAGTTCGATTATCGGATCTGCAATCGGCAAAGATAGAGATGGCCTCTGCATAGTAAGTTCCCGCAGTAGTGGGCTGAAAAGTGGCGCTACTGCCTTGAAGCAAGGTGCCGCCAACGGCCGCATCATACCAATTTACGGTCACCGCATCGGGCACGCTTACCGATAATGTGGGTGTTTCATTTTCACAACTGCCCACATTTCCATTTGATAGGGGTGCCACAGGTTTTGAAATGATCAAAACATCAAAGACCTCCGAGAGTGCACTACAAAGAGGATTTGCCAAGTTAACGGCATCTTCCGCTATTTTAACGCGGTAAAAGATATCATTGAATATATCGGGAGTCGTGTAAGTTTCATTGGTCTCACCTGGTATGTCCGCCCAATTGGCACCATCAAAACTCTCTTGCCATTGGTAGGCATGCGTACTATAAATCGAAAAATCGGGATTGGCGGTGAGCGTAGTACGTACGGGAACGGTGTCGTCACACACCGCAATGTTCGAACGGTTCTCGGTATCGGTAATCGATATAAAATCACCGCAGGTCCTAAATACAATGTCATCGATGGCCAGGTCATTGCCACAACCACCATTCCCATTATTGGTCATCTTAAGAATTACAGAGGTTTGCCCGGGTACGGTTCTAAAGACCAATCCGTAGGGTCGCCAGATCGGTGATGAGGTATTGGGAATATTTCCCGTGTCGCCCGATGCCAATAAATTGGTATCGGTATTGTCCCAAATTTCGAATTTTACGTTCACAGGGATACCGGCCCCTCCGCAACCTCTACTGGTTTGAAGATTGATCAGCCAAGAAGAGAACTCATAGGAGGTATTTTCACAAAGTCCGTTTACGGTGCGCCTAAAAAACTCCCCTGCCGTAAAATCGGCATTGACGATGAACGATTTTCCATCTGTATCGTTCTCCGTATGATCGGGCGTATCATGCCAGTCGAAATAATCGGTGGTGCTCGATACGGTATAATCCCCGTCGCTGGGAGTGCCTGCGGTAAAACGATAATTGGTAGTGCCGGCGGGTAATGGAGGGCCATCGGTGGTACCCGTTCCAAAAGTTTCGGTGAAAATGGGATCCCCCGAGTTTCCCCCGCAAAAACCAAGTTGTGCTTGCACTTCGGATACAAACAAAAGAAATAGTGCGAAGAAGAGGAAACTAGCTTGTGTAATTGTTTGTGGCACCTTGAATTTAGTATAGTCGGGTAAGATAAGAATATCTTTTCCCCTTTCCCATATTAAACTTATTTTTGCCCGATATAGATACGAAAAAGCCAGAAATGCAGTACGATTTTAATTCCATAGAGGCCAAGTGGCAAAAATATTGGGCCGAAAACCAAACTTTCAAGGCGGAAGATACTTCTGAAAAAGAAAAGTTTTACGTGTTGGATATGTTTCCCTATCCCTCGGGTGCGGGGCTGCATGTGGGGCATCCGTTGGGGTATATTGCCAGTGATATTTATGCGCGTTACAAGCGGCACAAAGGCTTTAATGTGCTGCATCCCCAAGGATACGATTCCTTTGGTTTGCCAGCAGAGCAGTATGCCATTCAAACAGGACAGCATCCCGCAATCACCACAGAAACCAATATTAAAAGATATCGTGAACAACTAGATAAAATTGGGTTTTCGTTTGATTGGAGCCGGGAAGTGCGTACCTCGGATCCAAACTATTATAAATGGACGCAGTGGATCTTTATACAGTTGTTCAATTCCTGGTACAATAAAAAAAGCGACAAAGCGGAGGACATTGAAACCTTGGTGACGGCCTTCGAACAGGATGGAAATTCTCAGATCGATGCTATTTGTGATGATGCCATTCCTCCTTTTACGGCCGCGGAATGGACGGCATTTTCCAAGGTAGAAAAGCAAGAGGTATTGCTAAAGTACCGCCTGACCTATCTGGCCGAAACCGAAGTAAATTGGTGTCCGGCCCTAGGTACCGTATTGGCCAATGATGAAATCGTAAACGGCGTTTCTGAACGAGGCGGGCATCCCGTAATTCGAAAGAAAATGACCCAATGGAGCATGCGCATCTCGGCCTACGCACAGCGTTTGTTAGATGGGTTGAATGGTATTGACTGGCCGCAACCCTTGAAAGATTCGCAAACCAATTGGATCGGCCGAAGCGTAGGGGCAAGTGTTACCTTTAAAATCCTCCCCCCGACCCCCTCCAAAGGAGAGGGAGTTCCTGGTTATATGACTGGCGGGAACAATTCACATTTATTGCTTGAAAAGGCAAAAGAAATGAGAAAAAACCCTACAAAGGCCGAAGCTGCACTCTGGGAAAGACTTCGGGCAAAAAAGCGTGGGTATAAATTTAGGCAACAACATTTAATAGATGATTTCATTGTTGATTTTGTCTGTCTGAGAAAAAACCTTGTTATTGAAGTAGATGGTGGTATACACAATTCTCAAATAGCGGAAGACGAAGCAAGGACCAAAAGACTGAATGATTTGGGATTTCAGGTAATTCGCTTTAAAAACGAGGAGGTTCTTAGTGATTCGGACGCTGTCGTTTCAGCAATTCTCGAAAACCTTGAAAAAGTACAAATACCCCCTTCGGGGGCTGGGGGAATCGATGTATTCACCACCCGTCCCGATACCATTTTTGGAGTGAGCTTTATGACCTTGGCCCCCGAGCACGAATTGGTGGCCAACATTACGACTGCAGCCCAAAAAGAAGCGGTTGACGCCTATATTGAAAGTACGGCAAAGCGATCGGAACGAGATCGTATGGCCGATGTAAAAACGATTACAGGGGCCTTTACCGGTGCTTTTGCAGAACACCCATTTACCAAAGAACCCATTCCGATTTGGATCGGGGATTATGTGTTGGCCGGCTATGGTACCGGGGCGGTGATGTCCGTACCCTGCGGGGATCAGCGTGATTATGATTTTGCCAAGCATTTTAATATCCCCATTCCGAATGTATTTGAGGGCATTGATATTTCTGAGGAAGCCTTTGCCGATAAAGGGAATACCGTTATTGCAAATTCCGATTTCTTGAACGGTCTCCCTTATAAAAAGGCGGTGAAACGGGCTATTTTTGAATTGGAACAACTGGGACAGGGCAAAGGAAAAGTAAACTACCGTTTGCGCGATGCGGTCTTTAGCCGTCAACGCTATTGGGGCGAACCCTTTCCCGTGTACTATGTAGATGGAATGCCGCAGATGATCGCTGCCAAGCATTTGCCCATTGCCCTGCCCGAAGTGGAGAAGTATTTGCCAACCGAAACGGGAGAGCCGCCTTTGGGGAATGCGACCCATTGGGCCTGGGATACCGAGACATCGCAGGTGGTCGATAATGCGTTGATCGATCATCAAACCATCTTTCCGTTGGAGTTGAATACGATGCCCGGCTGGGCCGGTAGTTCCCAGTACTTTAATCGGTATATGGACCCGCACAATGAAAACGAGATTTTCTCGCAAGCCGCCATTGATTATTGGCAAGAAGTGGATCTGTACATTGGGGGTAGCGAACATGCTACCGGTCATTTATTGTACGCCCGTTTTTGGCAAAAATTCATGTTCGATAGAGGATGGGTGCCCAAGGACGAATTTGCCAAAAAACTGATCAACCAGGGGATGATTACGGGGACGAGTGCTTTTGTTTATAGGGAAGATGATACGGGAAACATTATTTCAAAGGGATTATTGTCGGGAAAAAAAGTATCGCCGATACATGCAGATGTGTCCCTTGTCAATAGTTCTGATGAGTTGGATGTAGACGGTTTCAAAAAATGGCAGCCCGATTATACGGATGCCGAATTTGTGCTGGAGGATGGGAAGTACATCGTAGGCCGTGAGGTCGAAAAAATGTCCAAATCCAAATACAACGTCGTCAACCCCGATGAGATTTGTGAACAATACGGGGCCGATAGTCTGCGTTTGTACGAAATGTTCCTAGGGCCTTTGGAGCAATCAAAGCCATGGAATACGGCCGGGATTACGGGCGTACACGGCTTTCTAAAGAAATTGTGGAAGTTGTATTTTGATGCAAGCGGCAGCAAGGTATCAGATGCCGGGCCTACGGCCGAAAACTTGAAAACCCTGCACAAGACCATCAAAAAAGTTGAGGACGATATCGCGAACTTTAGTTTCAATACCTCGGTCTCCACCTTTATGATCTGTGTCAACGAACTTACCGCCCAAAAATGTGCCAGTCGTGCCATATTAAGTCCGTTGGCCATTTTGGTTTCTCCCTATGCACCGCATATTGCCGAAGAACTTTGGGAACAATTGGGACATTCTGAATCGATTTCGACCGCTCCGTTTCCGGTGTTTGACCCGAAACATTTGGTAGAAAGTAGCAAGGAATATCCCATATCCTTCAATGGTAAAATGCGGTTTAAGCTATCCTTACCCGCAGATATGGAAAAAGAAGCAATCGAAGCGGCTGTGATGGCGCATGAAAAAACCCTGGAACAATTGCAGGGACGTACGCCCAAAAAGGTCATAGTAGTGCCGGGTAAAATTGTGAATATCGTAGGCTAAGAGTGTTCGCTAATTGAATCGAATAAAATAGGGCAATGGATAAAATCGAAGTACTAGGGCTTGTAGCGGCAGCGTTGACCACCACCTCCTTTGTACCCCAAGTATATAAGACGTGGAAAGAGAAATCTACCAAAGATATTTCTTTGACGATGTATACGGTATTGTTTGTTGGGGTGGTACTATGGCTTGTTTATGGGTTAAATATCCAAAGCCTACCAGTGATTTTTGCCAATACCATTACCGGTATACTGCTAGTACTGATGTTGCTCATGAAGTTGCGTTATAAATAGCACAAGGAACGGTCTTTCGAGAATGTTTTCAAGAATGAAACTCAATCTTCTATATTAATACCCTATAAAATGTAGGGCTATATACTCAAAATAATTCATTTTTAGACAAGAACCCCTAGATTTATAGGGGTGTCTGTGATTAAAGTAGCGTAATTTATCTGAATACCCCTATTTTTTGTCGAAAAAGCTTTTGTATTTATATAATTTGTCACACTTTTACACCGCTAACTGAAAAACAGTAAAAATGACCGTCGGTGTTCCTAAGGAAATTAAGAATAATGAAAGTCGGGTGGGAATGACTCCTGCCGGGGTGTATGAACTGGTAAAAAACGAGCATACCGTTTATCTGCAGTCTTCGGCAGGCGAGGGAAGCGGCTTTTCCGACGCGGATTATAAAAAAGCGGGAGCCATCATTTTAGACACCATCGGCCAGGTGTATGCAATGAGCGAAATGATCGTGAAAGTGAAGGAGCCTATAGAAGAAGAATATGCCCTGGTTCAAAAGGACCAAGTGGTATTCACTTATTTTCATTTTGCCTCGAGCCAGCGTTTGACCAAGGCAATGATCGATAGTAAGGCGGTATGTATTGCCTACGAAACGGTAGAAGACGAAGAAGGGACACTTCCACTGTTAACGCCCATGTCTGAAGTAGCGGGTCGTATGGCCATACAGCAGGGTGCCAAGTATCTCGAAAAACCTGTGAAGGGCAGAGGGGTTTTGTTGGGTGGTGTGCCTGGCGTTGCTCCCGGAAAGGTCTTGGTGTTGGGTGCGGGCGTCGTGGGCATCCAGGCGGCGAAAATGGCGGCAGGGCTTGGAGCCCATGTAACGATTTTGGATATCAACATGAAGCGACTCCGCTACGTCAATGATGTAATGCCACCACATGTGGTAACGGAATTTTCAAATGAATTCAACATACGAAAACACATCCAAGACCATGATTTGATTATCGGCGGGGTGCTACTCAAGGGAGCCAAAGCACCCAATTTGATTACCAAGGATATGTTGAAACTAATGAGACCGGGAACCGTTATTGTAGATGTGGCGGTCGATCAAGGTGGTTGCGTCGAGACAACGCGCCCCACGACGCACGAAGACCCCATCTATATTATTGATGATGTGGTGCATTACTCCGTTGCCAATATGCCGGGAGCCGTCCCCTATACTTCTACCATGGCTTTGACCAATGTGACTTTGCCCTACGTCTTAAGTTTGGCCAATTCGGGATGGGAAAAAGCGGTCGCAAACGACACGGCATTGCAAAATGGTCTCAATATTGTAAAAGGAAAAGTGGTGTATGAGGAAATAGCCCAGGCATTCGGTATGGAGGCCATGATGGCATAAGTCGTACATTTTGTCAGTTTCAAAGGCCCTGTCGCTTCCTGTTGACTAATTCGGGAAGAATGGCGGGGTTTTTGCTTTTCGATATGTTGTAACGTGATGCTAGAGCACTTGGATAGGGCAATCTTTTAACAAAAAGGAATCTTTAGTATCTTTAAGTAAAATTTAAAAACGAAAATATGTTTGGTATCGATATAGGTTATTTGGTCATCGCAGGGGTTTTTGGCCTCTTCAGTATGTTGGTGAGCAGCCGCCTTAAAAGTAAATTTAAACACTATTCGCAAGTACAACTCCGTAACGGCATGAGCGGTGCGGAGATTGCCGAAAAAATGCTCGCTGATCACGGCATTCGGGATGTGAAAGTGGTTTCAACCCCCGGTATGTTGACGGATCATTACAATCCCTCCAATAAAACGGTAAACCTGAGTGAAGGGGTCTATGCCCAGCGCAATGCGTCCGCAGCGGCAGTTGCGGCACACGAAGTTGGCCATGCGGTGCAGCATGCAACCGCCTATAGCTGGTTGCAGATGCGCTCTAAACTGGTACCCGTTTTGAACATTACTTCCCGCTTTTCGATGTGGGTGATTTTTGGCGGAATGGCCTTGATGAGTACCACGGCTATCGGTGGTACGATCGCCTGGGCCGGAGTAGCCCTTTATGGGATCGGGACCTTGTTCAGTTTTGTGACACTTCCCGTTGAATATGATGCCAGTAATAGGGCGTTGGCCTGGCTAAAGAACAAGAACATGGTGAGTCAGGAAGAATATGCCGGCGCAGAAGATGCCCTGAAATGGGCGGCAAGAACCTATGTGGTCGCTGCAATCGGTGCATTGGCAACCCTCTTGTACTTTGCAATGCGCGTGGCGAGCAGGGACTAAGTCTTTTTAGAAAGTAATCAAAAACCTGTTCGATTTAGTGGAGCAGGTTTTTTTGTTATCCTAATTTCCCCCTTTGAATTCAAACTGTAAACAGCATGGACATAGGTTTTCGACTGGCCACTATTGATGATTTGAACGCATTGGAGCGCGTGGGGAACCGCTTGTTCGACTATCCCGTTAAAAAAGCCCAAGCGGTTGTTTTTTTGAAGGATCCTCGACATCACCTTGCGTTGGCCTTCGATGGCGATGAAATTATAGGCATGGCTTCGGCGATGCATTATGTGCATCCTGATAAAGAACCACAACTTTTCATCAATGAGGTCGGGGTATTAAGCGCCTATGAAAACAACGGAATCGGTCGAAAATTGGTGCGGTTACTATGTAATCATGCATGGGTTTTGGGTTGTTCAGAGGCCTGGGTGCTCACTGATAAAACAAATGCCAGGGCGCAGCGAATGTATCGAGGGGCTGGAGGAAAGGAAGAAGAGGAACCTATTGTTCTAATAGCATTTAGCAAGGAAAATTAATGAAAGCCGAGATCGAACATATTTGGATTGATTTGCATGAGGAGCTGTACCGTTTTATTCGCTCGAAGGTTCATGACGAGCAGCTTTCCAAAGATCTTTTACAAGATGTTTTTCTGAAAATTCAGCTTAAAATAGACCAACTGCAACATACTTCAAAACTTACCTCTTGGGTGTATCAAATTACTCGAAACACCTTATATGATCATTATCGAAAAAACAATAAAAACACTTCGATGAATGTTTTTGATATTGCCGAAGAAGCCCCTGCCAGTTTTGAATACCAACGATTATCAGACTGTATCAATGGTAAAATCGCCGAACTATCACCTAACCATAAAGAGGCAATTCTCTTAACGGCCTTTAAAAACTATTCGCAAAAAGAGCTGGCCGACTATTTGGGTATTTCGTATTCAGGGACCAAATCACGGGTGCAAAAGGCCAAAGAACTTTTAAAGGATTCTATCCTTGATTGTCCGAATGTGGAGGCCGATACAACGGGAAAATTACTGGGTTACGAAAAAAAAGATTGCTGATGTTACGTCTTTTTAAGATGCACCACGTCTACCGGGTATAATCTTTAAAAGAAGGACAGCATGAAAACAAATAGAAAAGTTTCCGTACAAATTGTGAATGCCTTTGTTCGGAACGGTGAAGGCGGTAATCCCGCCGGCGTGGTACTCCATGCGGATGCGTATAGTAACCAGCAAAAACTTCAAATTGCCGCAAAGGTAGGCCTGTCGGAAACCGCCTTTGTATCCCGATCCAATTCGGCCGATTTTAAACTGGATTTTTTTACGCCCAGGCGTCAAATTGCCCATTGTGGTCATGCGACGATCGCCACCTTTTCCTATCTGCAACAGCAGGGAATACTAAAGAGCACCCATAGTTCAAAGGAAACGATTGATGGCAATCGGAAAATTCGAATGGAAGGAGATATTGCTTATATGGAACAGCGCAAACCAACCTATGTTACCGTAGCGGCACAACAAAAGGAAATCTTGGAATCGCTCGGGATCCAAGAGGCCGATCTATTACCGAATGCTGCTATAAAATTGGTAAATACAGGAAACGCTTTTGTGATTGTTCCGCTACGCAATGCAACCGTCTTAAAAAGACTTCGTCCTGATCAAGACCGTATCGCCAACATAAGCGAAACGCTAGATCTTGTGGGATACTACGCCTTTGCGATGGCCCCGACCGATGCTACGATTGATGCCGAAACCCGTATGTTCGCCCCAAGGTACGGGATAAACGAGGAGGCTGCCACGGGAATGGCCGGAGGGCCCCTTGCCACCTATCTATATGATCAATTGCACATCAAAAAGCATGACTTTCAAATAGAACAAGGGCGCTATATGGAGCATCCTTCCCCTTCGTTGATCCAGGTGCATTTGCACGTTAAAAATAACGGGATAGCGAGCTTAATGGCCGGGGGAAGAGGCATCTTAAAATCACAGATCCTTCTTGATTTATAGTGTTTTTAAATGGTAATCTGGCGATCAATTTGTTGTGCCAGGGAAATAAAGGTTTCGGTTCGTGATACGCCTTCGATTTGTTGAATCTCGGTGTTGAGAACCTGCATAAGGTGTTCATTGTCGCGACAAAGGATCTTTACGAGAATCGACCAATTACCGGTAGTATAATGGCATTCGAGTACCTCAGGGATTTTCTCCAACAACTTTACCGCCTTGGGGTTGCTCATCGCCTTATCGAGATAAATACCCACATAGGCCATGGTGGTGTAGCCCATGACCTTCGCGTTGATAATGAATTTTGATCCTACCAACAAGCCGGAGGCCTCTAGTTTTCGCAGACGTTGATGTATGGCCGCTCCTGAGATACCGATGCTCCTTGCTATTTCTAAAATGGGTTTTCGGGCATCGGCCATTAAAAATCTTAGTATTTTCTTGTCAATACCGTCGATTTTGACATTTTCATTAGTAGATTTCATATAGGAAGTTACAGATGAACGGTAAAAGTACAAATTAACGACCAAAATGAAATCAATAAAGAGGACTGTCTTAATGGGCAACCGATTCAGGGTCGTACCCTAGATACGGGACGTTGAATTCTTTAAAAATAATACCATAGTCTTCGAGTTCTTTTAAAATGGGCTCGTACACCTCTTGGGTAATCGGAATCTGAACCCCGGGAGTAGTGATTTTTTTATTTAGGATCAACAAGGTAGCAATGGCAACGGGAAGCCCAACGGTTTTGGCCATCGCCGTATGACTTCGGCTTTCACCAAGAACTACCATGTTGGCATCAATTTGTAGCTTTTCGCCCTTTAACAGATATCCGAATTTATGGTACATGACGATCATGTCCTTATCATCTTCCTCTAAGCGCCAAGCCGCTTCCAAAATGGCTTGAAGTATTTGGGCCGGAGTGCCGTTCGCTACCGAAATGGTTTTTTGGTCGCTGAAAAGATCCAACTCTTCCAATTTGTACCACATACTATCGTCTTGCTCGATCTTTAGGTAATGCCGTAACTTTAATTCCACCGAATCTGTTGGGGAGTAGGGTAAAAATAGATTAACGAAGTCGCGGTACGACATGCCTTTTGAATTCTCGATGGTATAATCATCGGCGGTCATACCAAGTTCTATGAACATATTCCACGCTTTTGAGAAGCCTACCCGGCGTAAAGTGCCACGATAAAGTGTCAACACATTTTCAAGGCCATACGCTTCGCGATAGTTCAAGGAATCCCGATTGGCATACCCTTCGAACCTACCATATCCTTCAATGTCAAAAAACTCGGTACGCCGAAAAAGCTTGTGGTACGGAATGTACTTGTACGTACCCTCCTGTAAAAATTTGGCGGTACCGCCTTGTCCGGCAACGACTACATTGCGAGGGTTCCAGGTAAATTTGTAATTCCATAAGTTGTTATCGCTTTCCGGAGCTAAAATACCTCCGGTAAATGATTCGAACAGGAGCATTTCACCGCCCTGAGCACGAATGTCATCAATAATCTGCATGGCACTCATATGATCGATTCCGGGATCTAGACCGATTTCATTCATAAATACCAGCCCTTTTTCTTTCGCCTTTTCGTTCATCGCTTTGATTTCCTCGCTCACGTAGGAAGCGGTTACCAGATGCTTCCCGAAAGAGATGCAATCTTCCGCTACCTTGTAATGAAAACGTGCGGGGAGCATTGATACTACGATGTCGGAATCCGAAACGGCCCGTTGTCGTGCATCGTCTTGAAAAATATCGAGGGTTAAAATGGTACAGGAAGGGTGTTCCTTGATTGTATTCGGTAAGGCCCCGGGATTCAAATCCCCGATGGTAAGATGTAATTCTTCCGTGCCTGCCTTCTCTAAAAAATAATCGAGTAGATAAGAGGTAGATTTTCCCGCTCCAAGTACCAATATATTTCGCATCCTTATCTTATTAGTTATTTTTGATATAACGAACTACTAAGGTATCAAATTGTTATATTTTTAAAAAAATGAACTTACAAAGTTATGAACAAAACAATTTTTAGTACCGGGGTGATCCTTGGTGCACTTGCAGTGGTCCTTGGTGCCTTTGCCGCCCATGGTTTAGAAACTCGTATCGATGCCGAAGCGATCGGGACCTTTGAGACCGGCGTAAAGTACCAGATGTATCACGCTTTGTTGTTGCTGATTTTGGGAAACCTGCAGCAACTGCCCGCGGCAAGCAAAAAATGGATCTTTTATACACTACTGGCCGGCGTAATTTTGTTCTCTTTTTCGCTTTATTTTTTGGCAACCAATGCGCTTACAGGCTTTGATTTTAGGCTGATTGGTTTTATTACCCCTATTGGCGGACTGTTGTTCATGATCGGTTGGGGCTTGTTGGGCTTCGGTTGTTTAAGACATTTCGACTAATAAATTCTCAAAAAGAGAGGGTAAAATATATATTTATGATAATTTTGCACCATAAAAAACACCTCTGAATGAATAATTCGAAAAATCGCCCCACTTCTGTGTCGTTGGCGTCCTATGGAATTACCCATACAAAGATTAACTACCAACTTTCTTCCGCCGAGCTTCATAAGATAACGCTAGAGAAAGATATGGGCAAAGAAGCTTCTTCGGGAGCACTAGCGGTGAATACCGGGGAATTTACCGGACGGTCTCCGATGGACCGGTTTATCGTGAAGGATGCCATCACCGAAAAAAAGGTATGGTGGGGCGATATCAATATCCCATTTGATCCCAAAAAGTTTGATGCACTTTATGATAAGGTAATCGCCTATCTGAATGAAAAAGAACTTTATGTACGGGATTGCTATGCCTGTGCGGATCACAATTATCGAATGGATATCAGGGTAGTGAATGAATTTCCGTGGAGCAATATGTTTGCCTACAATATGTTCATTCGCCCAACAGATGAGGAACTAAAGAATTTTGAGGCGGAATGGACCGTCATCAATGCACCCGGCTTTATGGCAGATGCCGAGGTAGACGGTACGCGGCAGCATAATTTTGCGATTTTAAATTTTACAAGGAAAATTGCGTTGATCGGTGGAACCGGCTATACAGGAGAGATCAAAAAAGGCATTTTTTCAGCCCTGAATTTTATTTTACCTGTTGAAAAAAATACCCTTCCGATGCACTGTTCGGCCAATGTGGGCAAGGACGGGAGTACCGCTATATTTTTTGGATTGTCTGGTACCGGAAAGACAACGCTTTCTACCGATGCTTCCCGAAAACTCATCGGGGATGACGAGCACGGGTGGAACAATGAAAACGCGGTGTTTAATTTTGAAGGTGGCTGTTATGCCAAAGTGATTAACCTCTCTCAAGAAAATGAGCCGGAAATTTACGGTGCCATTAAGAAAGGGGCCCTATTGGAAAACGTTTTAATGAACGAACAGGGTGAAGTTGATTTTGCAGACACGACCATCACTCAGAATACACGTGTAAGTTACCCTATTTACCACATTGAAAATGTACGCCGACCCTCTATCGGGAAGAACCCGAAGAATATTTTCTTCCTAACGGCCGACGCGTTCGGCGTATTGCCTCCCATATCAAAATTAACGCCCAGCCAAGCGGCCTATCACTTTATCTCAGGATATACGGCTAAAGTGGCGGGGACGGAGGCCGGTGTCGTAGAGCCCATACCTTCGTTCTCGGCTTGTTTTGGAGCCCCTTTTATGCCATTGCATCCGGCAAAGTATGCAGAGATGTTGAGTAAAAAAATGAAAGATAGTGGGGTGAATGTCTGGTTGGTCAATACAGGATGGACAGGCGGACCCTATGGAGTGGGTACGCGTATGAAGTTGAAGTATACGCGTGCGATGATCAACGCGGTTTTGAATGGGGACCTTGGTCTGTATTCGTACGATGAGTATCATATACATTCCGTATTCGGTGTGGCGCAACCCCGCACATGTCCAGGGGTACCGACTGATGTGCTTAGCCCAAGAACCACTTGGAACGATGATGAGGCGTATTATAAAACAGCCTTTAAGCTTACCAATGCGTTTCGGGAAAACTTTAAAAAATTCGAAGCATATGCCAGTGAGGAAATTCGGCGCGGCGGGCCACAACGATATGCCTTTTAACGTCGGTAATCGTAATCGATTATGTGAGTCGTCCTAAAATAGGTTGACAGTTTTTAAAGAATTAAGATTAAACCTTAGAAGCTAGCTTCTAAGGTTTTTT
>CANMSA010000008.1 GCA_947500385.1 uncultured Flavobacteriaceae bacterium
TTCTTCATAAGCTAAAAATAGTTGATTTTTAAACTGTACGAAAAACAGGGAAGCCTTCAAAAACAGGGAAGCCTTCATCATCTTATTATTCATTTATCAAATTTACCTAATGAGGTATTAACAAACAGTAAAATTGCACTCGAAATTTTCACCATCTTATATACGATTGTGGTTTCCATTTTAATTTTTAAAGAAATAAAAAAATACAAAATGTTGTCCGTTAATTCTAAGAAAGATGTTCAGGTTCCAATACGTTGGATAAAATATACCATGTACCTCGCTGCTTCAATTTATTTGATTTGGATTTTGACTACAATTCTGTTTTTTTCAGGAGGTCAATCTTCTTGGCGAATTTTTTATCCACTTTGGATAAGTATTTCCATCATTACCTACTGGGTAGGTTTTAAAGGGACAGCGGAATTGAAAATCAGTAATGAAAGAGAAGTCATACGAAATAGTAGAGTTTCAGTTGAATCCCTGAATAGCAATTCCATAAGTGGACCGGAAAGAACGAAAAAGGGTTCTTTGCTGTTTGCAAAAATTGTTGAGGAAATAAAAGAAGAAAGCTTATATCTGCGGCAAGATCTTTCATTAGAAACTCTAGCGGAAATGTTTGATATAAGTCCCGGATATCTTTCTCAGTTGGTTAACAAGCATTCGAAGCAGAGCTTTAGCGAGCTAATCAATCAGTATCGGGTTGAAGAAGTAAAACATATGCTTTTAAACAATGACTTTTCTGGTTATACGATGGAAGCAATCGGTTTGGAAGCTGGTTTCAATACCAAGTCTAATTTTTACATGGTGTTCAAAAAAACTACGGGAATGACTCCAAATGCCTACAAAAAGGTACAAAATTTGTAACAATCTATTGTTTTTGGACTATTGACGTGGTTGAAGAATTTAGATTTGAGCAAACAAAATTTAAAAACTTTAAAATATTTTTATGAAAAACTTTAATTTCAAAATGAGATGCTTTTCAGGATTCATCCTACTCTCTCTAATTGCAAGTTGCTCTAAGGAAGTTCAGTCTGAGAGTGATCTGCCTGTTGGTAATTCCGAAGAATTCATCAAACCGATATCGGAGGAAGACTACTTTACAGCAAAAACTGTAGATAAAAGTGAATCTATAGAATTTTTCAAAAATCTTCCCACGGAGTTTTCCAAAGAAGAAAATACAATTGGACTGGAAGTAGACGTAGAAACCTTACGATTTGAAGAACTAACCAATACGAATGCTGAACTTTTAGTCTTAGATGCAAACTCAAAGTTTGAGGATTTAGATACCCAAGCTTGGCAGCTTGAAGTAAACGGTGAAATTGAAACTGTATTAATCCATAAGAATAATTCCGGCACAGATGTTGACGGTTTATACAGTGGTGTAGTGTTGTATACCGATTTATCTGGAAAAATTTGGAATATTGATATTGTTGAACAAGGTAAAATTACTGGTGAAGTTGACTTAGATAAACTAAAACAATCTTCCAATAGGTATCCAGACCCAAAACCATGTTGGGGGATAGCTTGTGGAATTACGCTGCAAGAGGTAGTTGTGTTTGATGATGCGCCAAGGTATACTCCCTATACTGATAATATAGGCACTGGAGTTATCCCGTTTCAAAGATTTTTTGGACCTGGGGGGCCAAATCCTAACAATCAGTATCGAGGCTTTAACTGGGAGGGAATGTTATTTGCAAGATATCCTGGTGAAGCGCAGAAATTCATAAGAATGATGGAAGAATTGGCACCCGATGTTTCCGTGAAAGATATGAAAGAATTTTTGGATTGCTATGATAAAACGAAATCGGCAACAATTACTGTATACGCAGATCAACCTGTTAAAAATAGTAGTATACCGGTAGCGGGTCTTGATTCGGCAGATCCTGATGTTGGGCATTCGTTTGTAACCATTTCTCAAAACGGACATACTAGTACTTTTGGTTTCTACCCCAATACCGATGGTATTAAATCGCTCGCAGTGGCCCCAAGTGTTATTGGAAACAATGCCAGTACTGACTATGATGTAAGTGTTACCAAGACGATTGATGGACCTACTTTTGCGTTAGTGTTGAATCAAGCCATAAACTACGGTTCTAAATATCATGTAGGAGCCTATAATTGCACGAATTATGCTAGAGATTTAGGTAATTTAGCAGGCATGGATATTCCAAGCGCATGGGGAATGTATCCATCTACCATTGGAATGGGTGGTCAGAACCCAGGAAAATTAGGAGAAGTCATTAGGGGGATGAAAGGACAAGCTGGTGTTACTGTAAATGATGCTGGAGGAACGTCTCCATCAAGTGCGAATGAATGCCAGTAGATAATTTAATATAAATCTCAAATTATGGAGTTAACTAGGAACCTATTTAGATTACCTGTATTCGTATTTGTGTTTCTATCGATTTCTATTTCACATTGTCAAAGTAGAAACGATAAGGAAATTTTAGAAGATTTTAATAATCTTTTATATACATCTGAACAATTGGACATGGAACGTATATATAATCATATTAGGGTACATGAAAAATTGGAAAATAATTCTGATTTTGAAAAGTATTTAAAACACATGGTAAAACAATCGAAGAATGCAGATTCTGAAACTTCTGAAAATGTACAGTTCCTGAGCTATCAGGAAATGTCAAAGTCAGCTGATCTAAAACAATTACCTGCTTTCAAAAATTTAGTTTATGATGAAAAAGAGACTATTTATTACCTGGTTACAGATGGTGAAGTGAGTCGAATTTTTTCAATCCAAAATGGCAAGATTAACTCCTTTTTTCAAATTGCTAACTTCGGAATGGGGAATGGTGTTTATCCACTTGATTTGAGAAAGGAAGAGGCATTGAAGTATATTGAAACCATTAATAGTTATATTGGAATTTAGAAATTGATTCAAAATTAAATAAGGCCCTGCCTACGGTATATTATCATACAAGTAGGCAGGCTTTGTTTATTAATGCCACTCTTATGTTTCTATCATGGGTACAAAATATAATTTTAAAAGGAGGGTGAAAGGTAATATATAAGTCAATGTAAATCAATACTATAAAAGTGTTCAAACGAATACAAACGTTTACAAACGAAAGTAAATACTTCCCAACCGAATAACATTTTGGGTCCGTTCTAAGTTTGCCCTGTCGAATCAAGGAGGTTCGAATGCATGAACTGTTTAACATTAAAACTATTTCGTATGAACGCACTTAAAAATTCAGTACAGTTGATTGGAAACTTGGGCAAAGACCCAGAAATCGTACAAATGGACAATGGCAACAAACTTGCCAAATTTTCCCTCGCCACCAGCGAAAGCTATAAGAACGCCCAAGGCGAAAAAGTGGAGGACACCCAATGGCACAATATCGTTGCCTGGGGCAAAACGGCCGAGATCGTAGAGAACTATTTGATCAAAGGAAAGCAGGTCGCCATCGAGGGCAAATTGGTACACCGCTCCTACGAAACCAAGGAAGGGGAGAAGCGCTATATTACCGAGATCAAATGCAATGAATTGTTGCTATTGGGGAAATAAGTCCTAACAAAAGGCATTACAGCGTAGCAAAGCAATCCGTTTGTTCTTTTACGAGACTGGCGGGTTGCTTTTATCTTAACTGAAATAGCTAGTAACCAGTTTTAACGAACGCTGTTAACATCATATCTGTCAGTCCGAGCGCAGTCGAAGACTTTTCTTTATTGCTACTTCCTTAAAAAAAGAACCCATCAACAAATGAAAACGTATTTCGTCTATATCCTTAGCTGTTCCGACGGTTCTTTTTATGTTGGAATTACAGGGAATCTGGAACAACGATGGGCACAACATCAAACAGGCTATTTTACCAGCTGCTATACCCATAAAAGAAAACCGTTGATTCTTGAATATCATAGGGAGTTTTACGACGTTATAGCGGCGATTCTTTTCGAGAAGAAATTGAAAGGCTGGACCAGCGCTAAAAAGAAAGCATTGATCAATAACGATTTTAATACGATACAATCCTTGGCAGAATGCCGGAATTTTACACATTTCAAATACAAGCCCGATTGCGATGATTGACTTTTGCAATGAGATCGGTCTTCCACTGCGCTCAGACTGACAACTTTATCTCTATTTTTATACTTTACTAATTCCAATATGCAGCACCAACTACGCTCCCTTCTCAAAACTCACTTCGGGTACGATTCGTTTTTACCCAATCAGTTGGCGGTGATCAAGGATGTCTTGGCCGCGAACGATGTGCTTGCCATTATGCCCACCGGTGGCGGAAAGTCCGTTTGTTTTCAATTGCCCGCCTTGGCCATGCCGGGTACTGCAATCGTCATTTCCCCATTGATCGCCTTGATGAAAGATCAGGTAGATGCCTTGCGTGCCAATGGTATTGCGGCCGCCTACTACAATAGCTCCCAGGCACCGGAGGTTCAGGAAGGCATTTTTAAAGAATTAAAAGGGGGAACCCTCAAACTTTTTTATGTAGCGCCCGAGAGTCTGGCTACCTTCGATACCTTGTTTCAGGACTTGGTCATTAGTATGTTCGCGGTCGATGAGGCGCATTGCATCTCCTCTTGGGGGCACGATTTTCGGCCCGCCTATACCCAACTGGGGAACTTAAAAACACGTTTTCCACAGGTGCCCGTCATGGCACTGACCGCTACGGCCGATCGTACTACCCAAGACGATATCCTGGCCCAGCTGGCCATCCCGAACGCACAAAAACACTTGGCTTCCTTTGATCGCCCCAATTTGTATTTGGAAGTGCGGCCCGCCCAGAACCGGATCCAACAGATCATTGACTTTATAGAGGCCCGACCCGATGAAAGTGGTATTATCTACTGTCTAAGCAGAAAAAGCACCGAGAAGATCGCCGATCGGCTCGTTGCCCTCGGTTTCGAAGCAAAGGCCTACCATGCAGGAATGCCCGCAGCCGCCCGCTCCCAGACCCAGGAAGATTTTATCAACGACCGTACCCCTATTATTGTAGCCACCATTGCCTTCGGAATGGGCATCGACAAGAGCAACGTACGCTGGGTGGTACATTACAACCTTCCCAAAAACATAGAGGGCTATTACCAAGAAATAGGACGGGGCGGGCGTGATGGACTCCCCGCGAATGCCCTTCTTTTTTACAGTTTTGCCGATGTTGCACAGTTGCGACGCTTTATTTCCCAGAGCGATAACGCCGAGGTCGAATATGCCAAACTAGAACGCATGCAACAGTTCGCCGAGGCCCTGAGTTGCCGTAGGATCGCCCTATTGAACTATTTTGGGGAGCATGTGGTGGCCAATTGTGGCCAATGCGATATGTGCACCCAACCACCCACTTATTTTGATGCCACCTTGCTAACACAAAAAATATGTTCCGCCGTAGCGCGCCTTCAGGAAAAAGAGGCCATCGGAACCGTGGTAGACGTGCTTCGTGGTGCCCAGAATGCCCAGATTTTTGAAAAGGGCCTACAGCATATCAAAACCTATGGCGCCGTAACCGATGTTTCTTGGTTAGACTTACAGCAATACGTGATCCAGCTTTTGAACCAAGGGGTGCTGCGGATCAATTTTAAAGAGCATGGCCAATTAGAATTGACCCCTTTGGCCAAGCAGGTGCTCTTTGAAAAAAAGACCGTACAATTGGCCGTACTGCAAAAGGCGGACCCTAAGGTGAAAAAGAAAACAAAAAAATCGGGAAAAACAGGACTTTTCGAGACCTTACGCCTGTTACGGCAGCAACTCGCCCAAGAAGCGGGGGTCCCTGCCTATGTGATTTTCGGAGATGCGAGTTTAAAGGATATGGAGGCGAAATTACCGACCAATGAGGCAGAATTCCTGAACGTTTCGGGAGTAGGGCAGGCCAAATTGGAAAAGTACGCGGAACCATTTTTAGAGGCCATCAAACAATACCAAATCTCCTCAAAACCAAAAGTACCCACCCATGAACAGTCGTATCAATTATTTTTAGACGGACATACGGTAGCGGAAATAGCCATCGCAAGGGGATTGAAGGAAGACACCATCTTTGCCCATTTACAGAAGGTACACGCCAGCGGGGAGGAAATTGATCTAGACCAGTTCATCACTGCAGCGGAAGTTGAAAAAGTACGTGTGGCCCAAGAAGCACTTCCCGATGCGGAAGGCTTAAAAGCCTACTTTGAATTTTTTGAGGGAACCATGCCGTATTGGAAGATTCGCTTAGCGCTTTACCAACTAGATTCCGTACGGTCGTAGGTTTTAAATTGCTTTCGGCCCAATTCCATATCGGTTCGTTGACATTGAACCGTAAATAACGGTATTTGACCAACTTAAGCATTTGAGATTTACTAATATTTCGTAATATTACGGCTTTCAAATAGTTGTTAAAAACCCCGTTATGTCCTTATTGGATAAAATAAATAGCCTCAAAAACGTCAATACACTTTCAAAGCACGAACAGTTGGTGCATGGAGTGATCGAGGCGATCGATGCCGGTATTTTGGTTACCGGTGATCAACTCCCCTCGATCAATAAAATGGTAGCCGATTTGGGCTATGCCCGCAAGACCATTGTGAAAGCCTATGAGGAACTAAAGGAAAGAGGACTGGTAGAATCTAAAAAGCTGAAGGGATATTTTATCATCAGTCAGGAAACCAAGGTAACGCTTAAAATTGCGCTACTACTGTATTCTTTTCATCGTTTTCAAGAGGAGTTTTACAACACCTTTAGAGAAGAATTGGGCAAACGCTTTCAGATAGATGTCTTTTTTCATCATAACAACACCTCGGTTTTCGAAACCATTTTCAACAACATCCGTGGTAAGTACGGAAAATATGTAGTTGCGCCCATTCCCCAAGATGAAATTCGTGATATTTTGGGGGGTATCGAACCCCAAAAACTACTGATTATCGACCGGTATTTGGACATGGGAACCGACTATTCGTATATCTCGCAGGAGTTCGAAGAGACTACCTATCTGAAATTGGTTGAATTGTTGCCCGAAATTCGCAAGTATGGGAAGTTTGTATTGTTTTTTCGAGACGATGCCGACTATCCGGCGGGAATCAGGGCCGCCTTCAACCGTTTTTTGAAAGACTACTCCATCGAGGGGGAAATTGAAAAAAATTACAAAGCGGATTCGGTAAAAAAAGGAACCGCTTATTTCTTTATCAGTGATACCTTTTTATGGGATGCCCTTCGCGACTGTAAAAACAAAGGCTATACCTTAGGGGAAGATGTCGGGATTCTTTCCCACAACGACGATATCGTAAAAGAGATCGTGTCGGATGGCATCACGACCATTTCGACCGATTTTCGGGATATGGCCCGCAAAGCTGCCGACCATATCAAAGAGCAGGCGGTCACCAAAGAAATTCTTCCTTTTAACTTGATCAAGCGAAACTCGCTGTAGCAGCAGCCCTCAGGGCAATGCAAAGGCCAAAAGGTAATCGCCGATTTCCAGGCCCATTTTTCCATGCCCGCCAGCGGCAATCACGATAAACTGTTTTCCGTTTTCATCCTCATAGCTCATTGGGGTCGCGATGCCACACCTGGGAAGTTCCGTTTCCCAGACCAACGCGCCGTCGTGCACATTAAAGGCCCTGAATTTCTTATCGAACGTGGCGGCTATGAAAACCAGTTCCCCTTTGGTGACGATAGACCCTCCGCCATTTGGCAAACCATAGGGTTGCTCCTCCGATTTACCGAGTTCTATTTCCCAGGCCATTTTACCGGTAGCCAAATTCACCGCCGCCAAGGTGCCCCAAGGCGGGGGATTCATCAAATATCCACTGTCGGAAATCATCGTTTGTCTTCTCATGCCATAGGGCGCCCCGGTTTGCCGCGAGATTTCAAAACCTTGGCTGTTGGAAGCCTTGGCATCAAATTTTTCCCTTTCGAACAGTTCAACCTGTGTAGCAAACCGGCAGGTATTGGCAATGAGTAACTGGTTCTTGGGGTCAAAAGATACACTGCCCCAATTGGTGCCCGAGCCATTGCCGGGATACAAAATGGATCCTTGTAAGCTCGGAGGCGTAAAAAGCCCTTCGTTGCGAAGCCCTTTGATCAGTGCTGCGTTCTTTTTGCGTTCTGCGGGTGTTTTCCCCCATACCGTATGATCGTTTAAGGGTACTTGGCCCATAAGATTCGGTAAGGTCGAGAAAGGTTGCGTGGGGGAGGCATATTCCCCGGGAATATCGGATGCCGGTACGGTCCTTTCTTCTACGGGATAAATGGGGACTCCCGTTTCGCGATGTAGTACAAACAAATTTCCCGTTTTGGTAGCTTGTACAACGGCCGGTATCACGGTATCCCCTTTTCGAATATCCACTAGGGCGGGCTGCGCCGCCACATCATAATCCCATAAGTCGTGATGCACGGTTTGGAAATGCCATACCAGTTCCCCCGTCGATGCTTTTAAGGCGACCACGGAGTTTGCATGGCGATTGTCGCCCGGGCGCAAGCCTCCATAAAAATCAGGACTGGCACTGCCCGTGGGGATGAACACCAAATCCCGTTCTGGGTCGGCAGATATAATAGACCAGGCATTTGCGGCACCTACAGGACCCTTGAACGTTTTTCTTGCATCGGCCAAGGGATCCCATGTCCAAACCAACGCCCCAGTGCTTAGGTCAAAAGCCCTGACGACGCCACTTCCGGTATTCGCTCGAAAATTGTCGCCGATAGAAGAGCCTACGACGGCCAAATTATTGATGATCGCCGGGGGAGAGGTCACCTGAAAATCTCCCGGTTCGGGAACGAAGACCCCTTTGTATAAATTAAGAACCCCCTTTTTTCCAAACCCCTTGCATACTTTTCCGGTAGCGGCATCCAGTTTAATAAGTTTTGAATTGATGGTGGCCAAGAGAATACACCTTTTGCATTCTTCCCCCTCCGGCACATCCGGGTCGGTCCATGAAGATACCCCTCTAGAGGTAAGCTCGGAAAAAGAAGCCTTTCTATCTATTTTTGAATCGTACGACCAGATTTGTGTCCCGGTGGTGGGGTTTAGACCAAAAACCTTTCCGTACGAGGTGCTTAAATACAACATGTTATTGAAGAAGATCGGTGTCGCCTCAAAGGTTAGCTTCTCGCCGATATTGCTGTTTTGCCCCAGTTCCCCTGTTCGAAAAGTCCATGCCAATTTTAGGTCCTTTACATTCTCCGTGTTGATTTGGTCGGTGTTGGCATATCTATTTCCCCCGGCATCTCCCCCATAGGCGTACCAGGAAGGGGCTTGCGCCAAAAGGGAACTACTTTTTCCCGGATCCTGACCCTTTCCGGTGGAAAAAATCAGTAAAAAAAGAATGCTTAAAAATACCGGTTTTTGATTGCACATACGCTTTGGAATTTTCGTGTTTGCTTAAATAGAACACCTCAAAAGTGAAAGAATTATTCGTAAAATGCGGCGAAAATAGCGATGGGTTTGTACGCAATGATGATTCAGGACACTTTGTTGTTCTGGATGTAAGCCCTGGGAGAGTTGTTGGTTACCAGCTTGAATGCCTTGTAAAAGGCCGATTTTGATTTGAAACCCACTGAATTTCCGATCGCCTCTACGGTCAAGTGGGCGTAACTTTCGTCTAGCAGTCTTTTTTTGGAGAGATCTACACGGTATCCATTGATAAACTCATTAAAGTTCTTTCCGGTATGTAGGTTGATGACTTTGGAAAGTACGTTCACATTCGATTGCAACGCCTGGGATAAATCTTTTAAAGAGGCATCCGATTTAAGGTAGTAATTTTCTTTTTCGACAAATTCGATGACGTTCTCAATGGTTAAGATGTTGGCTTGCGTATTCAACGCCTCGTATTTATCGGCTATCCAAGATTTTTGAAAAAAACGGGATTCGGAGCATATCATAAAACTGATAACAAGCACGACAATGGTTTGTACAATACCGATATAATGATCTCCCAAATCGTTTTCATAGTTCAAGAAAATGGTATAGGCAATCCCCAAAAGCGCCATGAATATCACTACGATATTTCTGGAAAAATGATATTTGCTGATTTCGTTAGCTGTTTTTTTAAGCGGGTTCCTGTTTGTCTTTTTAAGCACTACCCTTAGCGAAAGAAAGGTGTAAAAAACACCCACGGAAAGCAAAATCCATCGGAACTCATCTTTTACCAATTGGTAGCCGTAGTGGAGGTTATCTGGGGTTGAAACATGCTTGATATCAGGGAAATAAGCACTTATATACGCATTTATCTTTACCGATTCGGGATGGGCATAATACCCGATTTGTGTGATTGCGTACACGAGGGGTATTAAGAAGTGGTACCAACCGGTACGAAACCTTAGTTCTTTTTTTTCAAGGACGTTTAGAATAAAAAGATACATCAAAGGTGCCCAGAGCAACACCAGGGGTTCGGACGCATCATTGAGATGGATCGTGTATTTCATTAAACCGGTATAACACAAATAATCATCTAATAATACTAAGCAGAACGCGAATAGGAAATAACCGATCAGTTTGATCGGAATAACGGCCCTGGTGGCTTTGAGTAGAATGATGCCCCCCACAAAAAAACCTTGAAAAACCCCTAGTAATATAAACTGTGAAACGGCATTATGTCGAATGGGTATTTGATCGAGGACAGTTTGGGCAAGCTCCATTTAACGAGGTGGAAATTTTCAGTAGTTCTAGTGATCGTCGGGCAAAAAGGGGCTATTCGGCCGCATGCCCGCATACATTTTATACCTACAAAGTACGGATATTCAACTAATTTTTAAAAAAGCCGTGGCTACGCGTTAGTCCGAAAGTTGAATCTGTTCGAGAACGTGTTTCCCGACCAATTGTCCTTGGGTAATTCCCAATTCAATGGCAGGGCGATAGTGAATGCCCCCATAAAGCCTGCTGATGGCTGCTTCTTGCGAAGCTTGGTGAAAGGATGAAAAGCTTCTGACCGGTAGTCCGTAGGGTACTTCGGTAGCATCTACAAAGGCATAGTCCTTTCCGAACAGTTCGGTCAAAACGGTTGCGGCCGCGTTCGATGCAACACTATGACCAGAGGTATGTTCGGGAAATGCGGGCGTTTGTAAAATGGGCATCCAATCGGGGTCTATATACGTATTGATATAGGTTTCGGGTCGGGTGAGCTGGCTCTTGTATTTTTGGTCCCAGCAACTTATGAAGCCATCGGCAATGGCCATGGAGGTAAGGGCCATTACCTCGGCCGAAAAAACGGCCCCGGCCTTTTGTTCCTCCAATACCTGTGCGGCAATATGAATCCAATGCCCTCCCGGGGAAATCTGTTGTTGAAAATACATCAGATGCCCTTTGGTGGTCGAAATGTTCGGGTTGCAATCCCAGAATTTGGCAATTTCTATTTGGGTGGTATCCAGTTGTTTTACGGTTTCGTACACCTCGATCGCTTCCTGGTAGAACTTTGAATTTTTGTCCGTATCAAAAGCGGTGGGTAATCCAGGGTCGAACTGCCCTGCAGAATCCAACACAAAGGTCCGTAGGGTATTCCAATGTGGTTCGATCGCCTCCATATAGTCTGGAGGGGTGGGGCGCCAGCGCCCGGGGTCTTCGTTGACGCTAAACCGCGGTAATGCCGTTCGGCGAAGGTACCCGTCTGTTCCTGCCCATTGCAAAAGGGCGCTCGCCAGCTGTTTTCCGTACGCGACCGAATTTTCATAGGTCGCCTCGTCCATGCCTATTTCCTGTACTTGTTTCAATACCTCTTGCTCGATTAAATCTGCTTTCTCCAAATCGAATACCAGGCCTTCGCCTACGTTGGTAAACGCCACCATCGACACCAAAGGAAAGTAATAGGTTTTGCTCGGCGAGGGTTGGGGCAGCTTTTCAAGACCATTTAACTGACTGGCCAAAGAAAGCTTGGTCGAATCCAAGAACCGAATGCCCTCGTAGGCGGCAATATTCGAATAGGCGTAGATACGGCTCGCTACGGGCGGGGTAAAAATATCGGACACGATGACATCGGTCAGCCTGCGGTTGTAATCCGATAAGGCTCCTTCAAAATAAGTGTCCAATTTTTTTGGGTCTTGTTCGGGCGCACAAGCCGAAAGAAGGAGAAGTAGTACAAGGATGATATTAGTGGATAGCTTCATCTGCATATACGGTATTTGTAATTCCTTTTGTAGTGGTTATTTGAATCTTTTTAATGGCTTCCGATACGGCGAGGGTACGGCTATTTTGCGAAAGGTACCCGGAACCATAGTAGAACTCAACCTTGTATCGCCGACCATTCTTTAAGGTTATTTGCGCAAATTGTGCATCGCCGGGTATCACTAGCTGGTTTCTCCGATTTTCAGGGCTTTGTAATTGATATGTCTTCAAGGGGCCATTATTACTCGCCGCTAGGATCAAGGTATTTCCGGTGGCATCGGTGAGTCTTGCCAAGCCACTACCATCAAAGTCTGGAGTAAAACCGCTCAAACCGAAGGGGAGTTTTTCAAAATTTCCATTTCCATTTCCTTTTAATACGGTGCCGATCAAGGCATCGTACCTTCCGGTGGCGGCTTCCGTAGCATAGGAGTTCCCTGTAAGCAATAGGTCTTGGTTCCCATCCCCATCAATATCCTGTACCACAATACCTTCAACGGGCGCTGTCTGTACCTGCTGGGGGAGGGGGCTTAATCGAAAGGTTCCCTGTCCCAGATTTTCAAGGTAACTACTGGCAAAAATATGGCTTTTTACCAGATGGGCATTTTTAAGTTCTTCGGGCAAAAACGATTTTTCAAAAGGTGTTTCGGCATAGGATCGGTAGGTTTTAAACCGGGCACGCATCGCATTTATCTGCCCAATGATCTCATCACGTGAATGGGCCAATTGGTTTTCCCCGTCTATATAATAGCACATAACGGGATCCATGCGACCGTCTTTGTCGAAATCGCTGGCATAAATGCAAAGGGGTTCTTCCCGACTCACCTGGTATTTGGTATTGAGACCCAGATTTCCCAAGATATAATCGGTATCGCCATCTTGATCAAAATCCCCTCCCTGAATGCTGTTCCACCACCCTTCGGTTTTTTGAAGTCCGCTGACATCCGTGGCCGGCACAAGGGTGCCTTCATCATTGTGAAAAAAGGTGATGCCCATGAACTCCCCTACGGCAATGAGATCGGTCCACCCATCGTTGTCATAATCGGTCCATAGCGCCGCGGTGACCATGCTTAACTGTTCCCAATCTTTAATGGATTGCCCAATACTTTTAAAGCCCCTGTTTTCTGGATTCCCGTTCGATAGGTTCTCCAAAAGATAGCTCTGTACGGGCATCGGGTAGTTCCCTGGAGCAACACGGCCGCCAATGAACAGATCCAGATCCCCGTCTTTGTCAAAATCGTTGGCGGTAACACAAGACCCACTAATTCCCATCTGGGGTAGGGCGGTGGAGGCTTGAAAATTTCCCTTCCCATCGTTTAAATACAATCGGTCTTGGTACGATCGATCCATTCCGGTGACACCACCGCTCACCACATAGAGGTCATTGTCCCCATCCCCATCGGCATCGAACAACAAGGAACCCATGTCTTCAAAATGCGCATCAAATCCTTCTTGGGCTGTAAAGCCGCCCCCTTTGTTTTGTATAAATAGGTTGCCCGCTTGTTTGTGTGCGCCACCGATATAAAAATCGTCCAAACCATCCGAATTTACATCTGCCACCGCAATACCGGGACCACTTCTCGAATGCATGTGCGGAAGGATGGGTTGCAGCTTGAAATCTACCAAGCCGTCTTCGGTATGTGTATAACCAAGGCGCAAACTGTCCGTAATGTCCTTAAAGTAGGGGGTGAAGTGCTTCCCCTGTTTTTGTGGCGGGCCCGGATCGGCCTTTGATTGTTGAATTTGAACCAATTGGTCCGCTGCCACATCGTGCAGGGATTGGTACGTACCGTCGGGCCACCATACCTCGATCCGCTCTATCTGTGTTTCTGTTCCCACCCCAAAGTGTATGGTAGGGTCTACACTCGACTCATACCCCCTGCTGAGGTAGTGTTGGTAAAACTGACTACGCTCTTTGATCGTTAGTTTTACTTTGGCCCCGATGCCCTGCGAATTTCCTTTTTTTCCTTTCAGGGATAGTCTAATAAAATGACTCACCGAATCTTTTTTGGTCTGGTTTTGATAGACAAAAGCGGGACGATCCATATTATTGACCAACAAGTCCAGATCTCCGTCATTGTCAAGATCGGCATAGGCCGCCCCTTGTGAGCAACTGCGCTCTCGAATACCCCAACCTTGGGATACCTTTTCAAAAGTATTGTCCCCTTTATTTCGGTAGGCGTAGTTGACCAAATCGGCCATGGGCAACGCACTGATCGATTTCTTTTTTTGTGCTGTTTTGGCCTCTGCGGTACCCAGCGGCGTCGCATAAATGCCTTGATAATGAATATAATCCAGATTCCCCAAATCCCTTAAAAAACCATTGGTGATATAGAGGTCTTTATAGCCATCGTTGTCATAATCGGCAAGTAAGGGGCTCCAGCTCCAGTCGGTACTACTGATTCCTGATAGAAACCCTACCTCGCTAAAACTGCCGTTGCCCTGGTTCAATTGCAAGGTATTACGGCTGTATTGCGGGTGGTAACCGGCGTTGAGCATCAGTTGAAACCGGTCATAGCCGGTGGAGGAGATAATCAACTTTTGACGTTCGTTGTCTTCCGGTCGCATATCGAGTACCAAGATATCGGGTTCCCCATTGTTATCGATATCGGCTATGTCGTTCCCCATTCCGGCATAGGAGGTATGTTTCATATGACTGGTAAGCGCATCTTTGAACGTACCATCTTTTTGATTGATGTAAAGGATGTCGTTTCCGATGAAATCATTGGAGACATACACATCGGGCCAGTCGTCGCCATTGATGTCTGAAATACCCACGCCAAGGCCGTACCCCTCGATCAATACTCCCGCATTCAATGAGACATCTACGAAGGTGCCATTGCCCTCATTTCGGTACAGCCGGTCGTTGCTTACCGACTGCCCTTCCAATTCCCTTGGTTTGCTAACATTTACTTGGTATTCGTATGCAGCCGGGTTCACCAATAAGTACATGTCCAGGTCATTGTCCTTGTCATAGTCGAAAAAAGCAGCTTGCATACTTTGCCGGGTGTCTGCCAAACCATAGGCTTCGCCACTTTCGGTAAAGGTAATTTTGCCCGTTGTGGCCGATACCCCATTGTTAATATACAGTAAATTGGCGCGTTCCGATTCTTTGCCCCCCCCGGAAACGCAGACGTAGATATCCAAGAGCCCATCTTGGTTGATATCGACCATCGTAGCCCCGGTACCCCACCGGTTGTTTTCGATTCCCGAGCTTGCCGTAATATCTTCAAATTTAAAATCCCCAAGATTGCGATAGAGCTTTCCGGAGACCATATTCCCACTAAAGTACACATCCACCAGGCCGTCATTGTCAATATCCCCAACGGCGACCCCGGCTCCCGTATAGACGTTCATGTATTGGAATACATTCACACTATCGTTTTCTTGGATGGTATTTTGAAAATCGATGCCTGTATCGGTAGCGTCCAATAGTTTAAAATGGATGGTCTCTTCTTCCTTACACGAGAGTGAAAGCAGCAGTAGATAGCTTAGCCCGAAAAGTGTAATGCCTCTCATGGGTACGGTAAAATTTCGGTTTGTTCCCCCTTGCCGTTTGAAACTAGAATGGATACCGCTTGCGAAGGAATGCGTAGGGAACGGCTTGAATGGGATAAATAACTACCACCGTAGTAAAACTCTACTTTTTGTATGCTTCCATCTTTGTATTTTATAATTGCAGCAGTTTCATTCGGTTTTACGATATAAGTCTTGTCTTTTTTGGTGCTTGAAAATACCTGCATGGGACCGTCGTTTATGCCCACCAAAGTAAGTCGTTTGCTTTGCGCGTTCACTTCGGCCAACCCTTTTGCATCTCCCGGAACATAAAAACCGCTATTCGATACATCAACAGCCTTAAAACCCCCTTTCCCGTCCCCTTCCAAAAGCCATCCGATGGACGCATCGTAGCGTCCGGAAAAGGTCTCCCCACTATAAAAATTGCCTACCGATAGCAAATCTAGATTTCCATCTCCGGTATAGTCGTTTACCAGCATTCCATACATGGGAGCGATCTGTGCTTTTCTGGGCAATTCAGAAAGGCGAAATGTTCCTTCGCCGAGATTTTCCATATACGAATTTGCAAAGGTTTCACTCTTTACCACGTGGGCCGCTGCAAGCTCCTCTTTTAGGAACGATTCTTCAAAAGAGCTTTCGGCGTAGTCGGAATAGGTGCGAAAACGGGCCCGCATGGCATTGATCTGGTCTATAAGATCGCTGCGCGAGTGGGCCAATTGATTTTCTCCTTCAACATAGTAACACATAATAGGATCGATCTGCCCATTTTTGTCATAGTCATTCGCATATATGCAAAGCGGCTCGTTGGGGCTGGCCGTGTATCTACTGTTCAATCCTAAATTACCCAGCACATAATCGATATCACCGTCATTATCAAAATCACCGCCCGTAATACTGTTCCACCAGCCACCGGTGTTTTTAAGACCGGTATGGGCGGTAATCTCCTTGAGGGTTCCCCGCTCATTTTCAAAGATGCGTATTTGCATGAATTCGCCGACCACGATAAGGTCTTGCCAAGTGTCATTATTGAAGTCTGTCCATAAGGCATCGGTGACCATGCCCAAGGTCTTAAAGGTTTCGTTGATCGCCTGAGTGTCATTTTCAAATTGAATGTTCTCTTGGGTACTGACGTTGTTTAACAGCACGCTGCTAGGCGGCATGGGATAGTTTCCAGGGCGTACACGTCCTCCCACAAAAAGATCCAAGTCCCCATCCTTATCATAGTCGCTTGCAGCTACGACAGAACCGCTAACGACAGCCGTAGGTAGGGCTTGCGTACTCGTAAACACGCCATTGCCATCGTTTTGATATAACCGGTCTTGATAGGTGGGGCTTCCCAAAGCTCCCGCAGATCCGCCACTTACCACAAAAAGATCTTGATCCCCGTCATTGTCCGCATCAAAAAATAAGGTGCCCATATCGTCACTTTCAGAATCAGGGAACGGGTTTTTTTCAAAAGAACCATCGGGCCGTTGTAGCAGCAGATGCGCGGCTTGGCCTTTTGCGCCCCCCACATACACATCCTCCAGGCCATCGGCATTTACATCCGCTACCGCCAATCCCGGTCCGTTTCGGGAATGCATATGGGGCAGTAATGGTTGTACCTTGTAATCGACGAAGGAGTTCTCGACATGGGCTACCTCCAAACCGATGCTATCCATCGATTGAAACAAGGTTGTTTGTTGTACAATGGGTGGCGATGTTATAACCGTTTGGGCGGCGGAATGGCGCAGCAATAGTTCTTGGTTGGGTGCTATTTGTTTTAGCAATTGCACCTTCCCATCGGGCCAGGTTACGAGCACACTGTCTATCTGTGTGGTGTTGCCCAGACCAAAATGCACCGATTTTTCCACCGTTGAAAGATAGCCGCGGTACGGGGTGAAATATTGTTTCTGCAAGCTTCCGTTAGAATGAATTTCCACTTGACAACCGATACCATCTTTGTTGGGTGCGCTGCCTTCAAATTTAAATTTGATGTAGTTGGTCTCTTTTGACGGGACGGTATTGTTTTTAAAGAGACTCGCCGGCGCATCAATGTTATTCATGACCAGATCCAGGTCTCCGTCATTGTCAAAATCTGCGTAGGCCATGCCATTGGAATAGGTAGGTGCGGAAAACCCGGCCGCCTCGGAAATGTCATCGAAGGTAAAATCTCCTTTGTTCTTATAGAGATAATTGGTTTTTTTGATGCCCGGTAGGTCGTTGAGTGCCGCGATGCGGTCTTTTCTATTGGCTTCTTCGGTACCCATGGCCATTACCTGATTTCCATAGACCATAAAATCGAGATTGGTGATATCTTGCCGGTATCCATTTGTGATACAAAGATCTTTTAAACCATCATGGTCATAGTCGAACAAGAGTGCGCTCCAGCTCCACTCGGTCGCCGAAATACCAGCTATTTGACCCACTTCGCTGAACGAGCCGTTGCCATTATTCAATTGCAAGGTATTGCGAATGTATTGGGGTTGGTAGCCATCTTTGATGCTTTTGTCAAAAACGTCGTACCGATTGCCGGCCATGGTCAATTTCCAACGTTTGCTGTCGGGCGGGAGCATATCCAGGACTACCACATCCATATGGCCATCGTTGTTGATGTCCCCAATGTCATTCCCCATTCCGTTATAGGTCAAATGTTTAAAGTAGGTACTGTTTTTATTGCGAAAAGTACCATCTTTCTGATTTACATACAGAAGGTCGTCCGTTAAAAAGTCGTTCGAAACATAGAGGTCGGGCCATCCATCGGTATTGATGTCACATACTTCCACACCGAGCCCGAACCCTTCTATTAAAATTCCGGCGGAAGCGGAAACATCCGTAAATGTTTCATCCCCATTGTTTCGAAAGAGCTTATCGACCGAGGGTGCTTTCCCGGATCGGTCTTTGGGCCGGGATACATTGCGGTTGAAATCGACCAAATCATTGCTTAGGACATAGAGGTCAAGATCACCATCTTTATCATAATCGAAAAAAGTGGATTGTACCGAATACCCGATATCGGCAAGGCCCCAACTGGCGGCTTTTTCCTCAAAAACCAATGTACCTTTTTCCGCCGTTTTATTGATAAAGAGCAGGTTGGCACGGTCAGCGGCCGTGGAACCTCGTGGACCTCCCCGGCAAACGTAGATATCTTGATAGCCGTCCTGGTTGATATCGACCACTGCAACCCCATTTGACCAATGGGTGGTTCCCACTCCTGAAGTTTCCGTCAGGTCTTTGAATTTCCAATCGCCCAGGTTTTTATAGAGGCGGTTACTGGTCATATTTCCAAGGAAATAGATGTCTTGCAAGCCGTCATTGTCAAAATCGGCAGCGGCCACGCCGGCACCATTATACATATATTCAAATTCCAGCACACTTAAAGAATCGGTATACTGTAAGGTATTGGCAAATTCGATACCACTGTCGCTTGGATCGATTGCCTCGAAAAAGGAGTTGTTTTCTTGGCAAGCGGTGGTAAGCAAAAGGGCCAGCAAGAAGAACAGGGCGTTCTTTTTTTCGAATAAATAGTTCATAATCCCCATTGGATAAAAGTACAGAGTAGGTCTCAAATAAAGGTATTTTTCTTTGATTACGACTGTTAAAAGATACGGAAATTAAGGACCGATCGGCGTCTTTATTATACAAAGGAATCCAACCTAAAAAAGATTGGATTCCCATCAAATAATATGTTGAAGCGCTTGGTCTAGTATCCGGTGTTTTGATTTAAGATACCGCCGGCACGATCTATTTCTGATTGTGGGAACGGGAATACTACTAACTTGGGATCCCAGTTGGAACCAAAAATGGATGGCCCCAAATCCCAGCGCACAATATCGAACCAACGGTGTGGTTCAAATGGCATTTCCAAACGTTTTTCGTTCATCATGGCGGTCAACGGATCGGGATCCATGGGTGCCGTAACACCTGCCCTGTCTCTAATATCTTGAATTTGTTGTACCGCAATGGCCGTACTACCGCCACCTAAAATCAGCGCTTCTGCATATAATAGTTTTAGCTCGGCGAAACGAAACCAGCGCTCATTGTTAAAGTCTCCCACCCCATTTGGCGAGTAGTTTGCCGGTACCATGTTGGTTTCTCCACGATACTTCTTGATAGAAAGACTATTGGAAGACCAGCTAGTATCATATGGTATTACGTTGAGAACACCTCCCGGACTTATTTTGTAGTAGGTTTCACCAGCTTGGTACACTACAGCAGAAAGTCGTGGGTCATCAGGCCCATAGGCATCTACCAAATCTTGGGAGGGTATGAACCAGCCTTGCGCTTGCGCCGGAGCGCCGTTTGCGGGATCCCAATACCAGGCCCTACCAGATCCTTGAGAACCTTTGAAGTTTTCACTATGGTTATCATCGAATACCCAGATGTTGTCATCTGAAAAAGGACCGCCGTACTGGATTTCGAAAATCGACTCGGAATTGTTTTCATTGTTATAGGCAAAAACAGCGTCATAGGATGGGACCAAGCTATACGGGCCATTGTCTACCACATCCGCGATCGCGGTAATGGCCGCAGGCCAATCTTTCTTAAAGACATTCACTTTTCCGATAAACGATTTAGCGGCCCATGCCGTTGCTCTCCCCGTATTGCCACCGTCCCATTGTTCCGGTAGTCCGGCTGCAGCTTCCCCAAAATCGGCAAGTATTTGAGCGTATAAAGCGCCGGGCTCCGCATTTGGCAAGGCCAGGTTGGCGAGGTCTTTCCCGACTTCAGCTGCGATGGGCGCGCCTTCCCCAAAGAGTTTCAGTGCTTGAAAGTGGTAGAACGCCCGAAGAAATTTTGCTTCTGCGTTTAAGACCGTTTTGTCTTCAGCAGTAAGTTCATTTTCTAAATCGAGGTTTTCCAATACCAAGTTTGCCCGGAGTATTCCTTCATAGATTTCTCCAAAAACAGCTTGAAAGGCCACGTCGGCAGAGGTTACCTGCAGGTTGTCGGCCGCCCGGGTCTTGGTATCGGGCGAGTTGGCATCCACTTCGGCATCGTCTGTAATGATCATGGAGATTTTCCAATATTCCCCAGTTTCCCCGAGCGTCTCCGTACTGGTTCCGTAGAAATCCTGTAAGGAAGAATAAGAGGCGAAAATGGCCCCGTCAAAGTCGGCTCTGGTTTTATAAAAAGTATCTGGGGTTACCCTGTCTAAGGGCGCCAGGTCTAGCTCGTCCGCGCAGGAAGCGAAAGAGCCGATAGCGATTGCGAGTATGTATAATTTTATTTTTTTCATAACCAATATTCTATTTGATTAATTGCTTTTTGAGTGTTTGTTAGAAGTTGACTGTTAAACCTACTTGATAGGTAGTGGGGGCCGGTCCGCCACCGCCATCTTGGCCGGTAGCCAAGGCGTTGGGTCCTTTCTGGAAACTTTGGGCCCGTGTCACTTCTGGATCCCATCCCAAGTAATTGGTAAAGGTGGCCAGGTTTTGAGCACCTACATATACCCGAATGCCGTTTACAAAGCCCCTGGTCCATTGTTCCAATTTTTCCGGTGATAAATTGTACCCGATCTGAATATTTTGAATTCGAAGATAACCTGCATCTTCGATCCATCTATCGGAATACCGATTGTTCCCGTTGGGATCGTTCAAAGTGAGTCTTGGAATGCTATTGCTGGTGCCCTCTCCCGTCCAACGGTCCAGTACCCGGGTACTAAAGTTATTGGAACTCTGGAGATTTTCCCTGGCAATACGGGCAGAGTTATATACCTGAATGCCGCCAACGCCCCTAAGAACCATAGAGAAGTCGAAATTCTTATAGTCGGCCCCGAAATCAAATCCGTAAAAGAATTTAGGTATGGGGCTACCTAGAATTGTTCTATCGCTCGGATCTACCACACCGTCACCGTTTACATCTACGAAGCGAATATCACCCGGTTCCGCACCGCTAGAAGACACATCGGGAATGGCCGCTGCCGCTTCTGCCGCATTTTGGTAGATCCCATCGGTCTTATACCCGTAAAAATGTCCGAGACTTTCCCCTACGATCGTTCTATGGGTCTGTGCACCACCGATACCGGAGTTGATGGCCGTTACCGAACCCAAATCGGTAACTTCGTTTTTAACGGTAGTTACGTTACCACCGATGTTATATCTAAAATCATCCCCTGCCGTACCGTTGTAATTGATGGCAAGTTCGAATCCTGAGTTTTCAATTTGTCCTAGGTTCGAATCAGATCCAAAGAAATAACCTGAAACACTTGGTAAGGGTACGGAGACCAAAACGTCTTCGGTCGTCTTTTTATAATAGTCTGCCGTGACCGACATTTTACCCTGTAAAAGACTGGCGTCTACCCCAAAATCGATCTGGGAACTTGTTTCCCACCCTAAGCTGGTGTTGGCAAATCGGGTAGGAGCCGGGGCACGTACCACGTTTTGGCCATCGCCTATTACATAAAAGATATTACTTTCAAGTGCGCTTAAGAACGGAAAACTGTCCGGGGTTTGTTGGTTTCCTATCTGTCCCCAACCGGCCCGCAGTTTCAAATCATTTACAAAACCATCGGTATTAAAGAAATCTTCGGATGATATTCTCCAACCAAGAGAGATAGAAGGGAACGTACCGGTTCTATTGCCTTCTGCAAATCGTGAACTGGCATCTCTCCTGAAGTTAATGGTCGCTAAATATTTTCCTTCATAATCGTAATTGATACGGCCCAGCCAACCTTGAATGGTCCAGAGGTCTGCTTCTTGGGTCGCTGTAGAGTTCAAACTAGTGGTTGCGAAGTTGGGATTGAAGATATTGGTTCCTTGCACCCTTATCTTGTCGAACGTAAACTTTGTTTGTTCAAAGCCTACCAGCGCAGAAAAGTTATGCGATTCGCCAAAAGTCGTGTTGTACGATAGCGTAGCTCCTGTGGTCAGTGTAAACTGCTTGGTCAGGTTTTGTACCCGTAACGACTGTCTCCCTCCTGTACCGTTAAAGTTCGCGGGTGTCTGATTAAAGAGCCCTTCTCCCGTAATATGGTCGATCCCAACAGAAGCTTTGGCCTTTAATCCTTTCGCGAGTTCTAGTTCCGCATAGAAGTTCCCCAGTATTTGACGTACTTCTATGGTAGTTAAGTTGACCCTTGGGTCGTTTCTCCAGATGGTATTGGTAGAGCCGTTACCGGAACCAATATTCGCAATCGATTCTATGTTGTATCCAAGAGGCCCATTTGGATCAAAGGGCTGAAAGTAAGGTGCATTCAGCAATGAAATCCCCGCTGAATTTACCCCTCCACCTTCTGGCTGTACTTGGCGATCGGAATGGCTAATGGCGAGTGACTGTCCAAATTTCCAACCCTTGCCGGCTTTAAAATCCGAATTTGCTTTTAAGGAGAAACGCTCGAACCCCTGTGCTTGTTCAATGCCTTCTTGGTCCAGATAACCCCCTGAAATATAGTAGTTGGCGTTGTCATTTCCTCCGCTGGCACTTATGTTATGGCTTTGCACAACACCTGTTTTGAAGAACTCATCCTGCCAATCAACATCAGGGCTATTGGCAAATGCCGAGTAATCGCGCCCCAGTTCGTTTTGAATGGCTATATATTGCTCTACATTGAGTACATCTATTTTTTCACGGAGCCTACTAAAAGCCGTATACCCGCTATAGGTCAACTTGGCTGCACCGCTCTTACCACGCTTTGTGGTAACGATAATGACCCCGTTACTACCTCTTGCACCGTAAATGGCTGCAGAGGCCGCATCTTTTAGAACGGTTATAGACTCGATATCGTTCGGGTTTAGACTGGCCAACGGGTTTGAATCGGTAGTGGACGATGTATTGACCGTTATATTGGTGGTTTGTACCAAGGGAATACCATCGATAACCCATAAAGGGTCGTTTACGCCGGGAGAACCTACCCCACGAATACGAACGTTGATGGGCGCTGCCGGATCACCGCTTCTATTGGCGATGTTGACCCCCGCGATGGTACCTGCCAATGCTTGGTCCGGACTTGTGATCGGCTTGGTGGCAATTTGATCAGAATCTATAGAGCCGACCGCACCGGTGAGGTTTCCTTTCTTTTGGGTTCCATACCCCACGACCACGACTTCACTCAATGCCTGTGCATCTTCGATCAAGGTGACATTAATCGTGGTCTGGCCATTGATCTCGACCTCTTGGGTGGCGAAGCCCACATACGAAAATATCAATGTAGTGGCATCGGCGTCGGCCTCAATGGAATAGTTTCCATCAAAATCGGAGACGGCACCAACAGTTGTTCCCTTAACGACAACGCTGGCACCCGGTAACGGTCCCTGCGCATCTGAAACAGTACCCGTAATAGTCGTTTGGGCATACATTAATTGCACTCCAAAGAGCAGTGTCAAAATAAAGGTCAGGCAAAGGGCCTTCGGTTTATTTCGCTTAGAGAAGCTTTGTTCCATAATCAAATAGTTTAAGTTAGTTAATCGTGATAATGAGTTAAAATGGGATAGCGCACCTTGTTAAAAACAATGTCCTATGATACACTATGCTACTAAGCAAATGTAATATAAAAAATCAATACTTTGAAAATATTATATTAAAAATTGATTATTTAACAAAAAAAAGGTGATTGTATTGAATGATTATCACTAGTACGTGCATTCTTACATAATTGGAGGTTGCTTAAATAAAGAAAAACAACGGGTTTCAAAAGTGTATTCCAGAACGGTGTTATTATTTAAAATAGCTTGGTTTCAAGGGTGGTGCAATTTATAGGAGTGAGAGCGATAGAGGGAAAAATAATATTTATGACAGTTTTTTAACACGTTTTTTTTTGATAAACTAATTTTTGTAGTAATTTTGACATATAGCATAGTATATCATAGTATATTTTTGATACCCATTTTTAAATATGGCATCATTTTACCCGAAATGATGGTCGGTAGTTTTGCCGAAAGTGTTGAAAAGCATACGGAACAATATGTAATTTTTTGAGTTGAGTTAGTTTACCAAGTTTGATAAAGCCAAGTGAGTTTGTTCACTTGGCTTTTGTCTAATCTTAGGGATACGCGAATCGCCATCGAAGTCAAAATAGAAATCACAACTATTGATTAAGTTTGGCACTGAAAATTAAAGTAGATGATACGTACGTTGGCCAAACCGATCAGTGAGATTGAGATACATGGAGCCCAGTCGGGTGTTACCACTTCCCTACAAGAACTGTATCGGGAAGAAGGGGTCGCCGTGTACAATTTTGAAGTGCGTACCAAAGCAGCTCTTTTTCCAACACCTATTACGCTGAAATGGCGGGTACCTTCCTTGAACGTTAAGGGGGTGTGGAAACCGACTACTGACTTTTCAAAACGAATTCAAGCCGATTGGGAACTAGATCACATGGAGTCAAGAATATCTATTGACGCCCCCGTTATCTGCCTTTTTGGAAACAACGATGAGAATGTGCTTACCTTCTCCTGTTCCAATGCCATCAACAAACTCGAGATGAACGCGCGCTTGCGGGAAGAGGATAATAATTTTTATTGCCATATTACATTCTTTTCCGAATTGGAACAACCTATTGAGCATTTTCAAGCGCAATTGCGTTTCGACTACAATAGTTCACATTTCTCAAATCAACTAAAAGCCGTGTCGAAATGGTGGGAGACCTTTGACTCGTTAACACCCGCTCATGTACCGGCTATTGCAAAAAAACCGTTGTACTCTACCTGGTATCAGTTTCATCAGGATTTGGATTTGCCACTGTTGGTAGAGGAGTGTCAACTGGCCTATAACCTTGGGTATAAAGCCGTCATTATCGATGATGGATGGCAAACAAACGACACCAACAGGGGGTACGATTATACGGGGGATTGGACCCCAGATCGTATTCCGAATATGGCCGACTATGTCTCGCAATTGCATGAGACCGGGATGAAAGTAGCCCTTTGGTACTCTGTGCCTTTTTGCGGAAAAAAATCGAAAGCCTATCAACAGTTCAAGGGCAAATTTTTGACCGAAGACCATCGATGGGCCCCCGTGTTTGATCCACGATACCCCGAAGTGCGTTCCTATTTGATCGATATCTATGCACGCGCCCTGAAAGAATGGAACCTCGATGGGTTCAAACTCGATTTCATCGATGATTTTCACTTGTATCCCGAGACACCGCTAGGGCAGAAAGATGGTCGGGATTACGCCTCTATAAATGAAGCGGTGGATCGGCTTATGACCGATGTTGGAGACACTTTGAGAGCGATCAATCCAGCAGTTTTTATTGAGTTTAGGCAAAAATATATTGGTCCGGCCATGCGAAAATACGGGAATATGCTCCGTGCATTTGATTGTCCTGGCGATGCGACCATGAATCGGGTGCGCATTGCGGACATTCGAATGCTTTCCGGTACTACGGCAGTACATGCCGATATGATCACATGGCATCAAGAAGAAGCGGTGGAAGTGGCCGCCTTACAATTAGTGAATACCTTGTTCGGGGTACCACAATTATCCGTGCTCTTAAAAAAGTTGCCCGCTTCCCACACGCAGATGATCGCATTTTATACCGACTATTGGAACAAGCACGCGGGCCTATTGACCGAAGGGTATTATACCCCTAGCAAACCACTTGCAAACTATCCTTTACAGAAAGCGGTAAAAGAAGAGGTTACCATTATTGGCGTTCACGATGCCTTTTTGGTACCCCTGACCGAAACCACCCGGGAAATACATCTCTTAAATGCGCAGATAGGCAATGAAGTTGTATTAAATTGTACGGCGGACTTTGGAACATATGAAGGGGTTGTCTTTGATTGTCAAGGGAATGTGGTTGAAGAAAAAACAATTGAGCTGATACGAGGTGCGGTGCTTATCGCGATACCTCCCTGCGGTATTGCAATCCTTAAAAAAAGAACGGGAGCGGCTTAATCTCTAATGCACTTGAGACCATTTACTAACATAATCTTCAGAACGGACCTAGGTTCTAAAACTGCAAAAAAAATGCATATTTCTTGAATTTATCCTATAAATTTTGAGTGTAAATTGCGCTCACTAAGGTTGTATGTGTTATTTTAGGGGCCGTGCCTGGAAATCGGCAACGTGCGATTGCGATTTTTGTTGAACCGTCTCAAGCGATCAGAAAAATCAAAAACATTCTAATAACCAACCGAAATCAAAAAATATGCTTTCAATTATCTCCTTTATAGGCTTTACCCTTTTAGTAGCAGTTGTAGCCTGGTACGCTACCCGTAAAACAGACGAAAGTTCGGCTGATGGTTATTATTTGGGAGGCAGAAGTCTGGGTGCCATTACCATTGCAGGCTCGTTATTGCTGACCAATCTTTCGGCGGAACAGATTGTGGGCCTCAACGGGCAGGCGTTTACAGAAGGTATTTTAGTGATGGCTTGGGAAACGCTTGCGGCGATCGCAATGGTATTGACGGCCGTTTTCTTACTTCCCAAATATATGAAGAGCGGTATTACGACGATTCCTGAATTTATTCAAAAACGGTTCGACGAAAATACCAAGGCGATTCTGTCTATCCTATTCTTGTTTGCCTTTGGTGTGGTGCTATTGCCAACAATCCTCTATGCAGGTTCCAAGGCCTTTATTACCATGTTCGAATTGCCCTCGCTGCTGGGAGTTTCTGAAACGGCCATGTATTGGATTTGCGTATGGAGTATCGGATTTATAGGGATTATTTATGCGATCTATGGTGGATTAAAAGCAGTGGCCGTTTCCGACCTTATCAATGCGATCGGATTGCTTATCGGTGGTTTACTAATTCCATATTTTGGTTTATCAATGATCGGGGACGGTAGCATATTGGATGGTTTAAATGCCGTATGGACCGATAATCAAGATAAATTCGATGTGGTTGGTGGGCCTACTTCTTCCATTCCTTTTGGTACAGTGTTTACCGGAATGATGATTGCCCAGATGTATTATTGGGGTACCAATCAGTCGATTCTACAGCGTGTTTTTGGTGCAAAAAGCTTGGCGGAAGGTCAAAAAGGGATGATGTTGGCCGCTTTTGTAAAGTTTTTGATTCCCGTAATCGTGGTACTTCCCGGTATCATTGCATGGCATATGTTCGGTAGTGAATTAAATGATGCCGATGCTGCCTATCCGGAGTTGGTGCGTCGTGTATTGCCCGGGGGCCTGTTGGGCTTTTTTGCAGCCGTACTCTTTGGGGCGGTACTGAGTTCTTTTAACAGTCTTCTCAATAGTAGTGCTACCTTGTTCGGTTTTGATCTTTACAAAAAGTTTTTCAAGCATGATGCCTCCGAACAACAAACGGTAAAGGCCGGGAAGATGTTTGGTCTCGCCTTGGCGATTATCTCTATGAGTATTGCCCCGTTTATACGGTATGCACCAGACGGACTTTTTTCATACATACAACAGGCCTTGGGAAGCTTAAGTGTGCCAATCCTAGCAGTAGTGGTCATTGGTATCTTAACCAAGAAAGTACCGGCGATCGGTGCGAAAATCGTATTGATCGGTGGGGTGCTCATGTATCTGGTGAGTCTGCTATTGATCGGACCCAATATGGTAGCATCTGCCTTGGCCGATGCCAAAGTTCAGGGAATTACCGATGCGGCCGAGTTGGCGCTCATAGAAGCGGAAGCATATCCGCACTTTTTGCATATCATGGGCATTTTATTCGTGGTGAACGTAATCATTATGCTGATAGTGGGGGCTATTCAGCCAAAACAGGATGTATATGTTGCGGAAACTACAGAAGTAATCGATACGACCTCTTGGAAGTATGCCGGTCTGGCCGGGCTTTTAATCACCGCCTTGGTATTGTCTACCTACTTTATTTTCTAAGGTAGTGCACGGTTCAGAAAGGAATTCCAGTTTGTTTTCACAGGCTTAAAAACGCATGCTTATGCCTATTTGCCCTGGACCAAAATTGAGGTCATAACTAACTTTCTTTGCATTGTCGTTGTACTTTTTGTCGTACTTGCTATCTAGAAAACGATCTATGGCTTCTACGGTAAAAATGCTTACAAAGAGACTTAAGGTGACATCCGAGAGCCAGTGTTTTCCCTCCCATAGTCTAGAAACTGCAGGAATCGCCCCCAAGGTATAAATACCACCCTTCACCCATTTGTTTTTAAATTGTTTGGCAATGGCATGTGCGTTGGTCATTGCCAATATTGCATGACCGGAAGGAAAGGAGTGAAAATCCTTATCCCCCGCCCATAGCGGATTGTAAGTGTCCTTGTTATAACCGCTTAAAGGTCTTGCCCTCCCTACGGCAGATTTTAAAAATTGTTGTAAAACGCCGGCAGCGGTGGCAGATGAAATTAGGAGCACCCCCGCGCGACGCAATTTTTCATCACGAATGATCAGGCCCGTTAGGTAAACGGCCCCCGTAATCATATAGTTGTTGGCCGGGCTTCCGTATTCAAAGCCATAATCGCGAATCACTTTTGGCACATCTTCCTTAATACCCCTCATATGGTCGCTAATGGGCGTGTCCACCAAATAGGAACCGCCCGTAAATAAGACGGTAATTCCCAAATCGTTCCATTGTTGCCCTTTCCAATGAAAAGGCCGGCTATAGGCATACCCTACACCTTTGAAAACATTTCCTAGGTCATACTTGGCCATTTCCCATCGGGTTTCGGGAATTTTAACGGCCAAGGTGTCCTGAGCGAATAGGCCCGTGGTAAAGCAACATAAAAAAATAGAAAGCAATGATTTCATATTATCGATATTGTAAGTGCCGAAACTAAGAAAATAGGTTGGTTTTTTTTGACGCTATTGGTGCTTTAACGGTTCAACAAAAATTGATTAGTGAGGGATAGTAATAGGAACTGGATTTTCGATTGTTCTATAAAAATCATTCAAAATCAACTCTTTTGCAAAGTTTTCCCAAAGTATGATCTCTCGAGCGTTGTTAGGGCGTTCCACCCATTGGTTATCAATTAAAATGGGCGCAGGGATACTAGTTGTTTCGCCCCAAGCGGTATTTTTTAAAACCGCCAGTGCCACCATATCGAATAGCGGCCGGGATTTTTTAGGGTTGTCATCGGCTAAATGATCGAAGATATGTGCAAATAAGTTGACCGAATAGTCTCCAAAAGTGTGGAAGGTACCACCATGCCTACCAGTAATCGGTTGATTTGCCGTCGGCCCCAAACCAGGCATTCGCTCGTTGATTTCAGATCTGGTTACCGCTACGGCATCGGTTCCCGAAGGCTTTCCGTAGCGCACCGTAACCATTTCAAAGGGGACAGTACTGTTCAGGACATAGTTCATGGCGATGGTATCGTTCTCTTGATTGTATTCCCCAGGTGCGGGATAGTTGCTGCCCAACCATACGATTTTGGTGCGTTCCGCAAAACTTGGGTCCTTTTTAAGTGCAAGCGCTATGTTGGTCAATTTACCCACGGCCACAACGATTACGGATTCCTTTTTAGTTTCTTCCAAAATAAAATCAACCCCCTCTTGCCCGTCGTAATTCGTAGGGTCAAAGTTTTCTGCGATTTCCTTAAAATTACTGTTGGCGCCTTTTAACAAGGGGGTCACATCTTTCAAATTGCATAACTGCATTACTCTTTCAGCTTCGTCATAATGTCCCTGTATACCTTCGCCATTCCTAGTGGCATTTACAGTAATGCCGCGCACATCAAAAGTATTTCCATTTAATAGCATGTACGCCAGCGCGTGTTGGTCGTCTAGCTCGTTATTGGCGTCCGTATCAAAGATCAGTTTGATTTTTGCGGGAGGGGGCACCTCCGTAGCTTCACCAGTGGTTTGAACAGGGGCCTTTTTTTCTTCCTTGCAGGCGGCTGCGATCAACAAGAAGGTTAGGAACAGGATAGCATTTTTGGTGAACTTCATAAGGATAAATACGGTTTGAATCATAGGAAAATTACGAATTTATCCGATAGCACGCTTTCTGCTAAAAGAAAATCTGTTGTGCGGTACGAAAGGTATTCGCATGGGCGTCTATGATTGTTTTAATGTTTGGCGAGTATCCACCGCCCATGCTACACTGAACAGGTATTTGATGCTGTAGGCAGGTATTCAATACAAATTCGTCCCGTAGCCTGCATCCGTCGATTGTTAGACCGAGCGTGCCAAGCTTGTCGGTTGCGATGATATCTACCCCACATAGATAAAAGATGAAATCAGGTTTTTCCATAGCAATAAGCTTGGGAAGTGTTTCTCTTAAAATAGAGAGATATGTTGCGTCTAGCGTGCCTTTTTGAAGTGGAATATCCAAATCTGACTTTTCTTTTTTAAAGGGATAGTTCCCTGCGCCGTGCATCGAAAAAGTGAAAACGGTCGGGTCATTTTGGAAAATTTCGGCCGTGCCGTTTCCTTGATGAACATCGAGGTCAACAATCAGTATTTTTTCTGCCAAACCCTTCGTTTGGAGATAACGGGCGGCTATCGCCTGGTCGTTCAGCATACAAAAGGCCTCCCCCCTGTCGGTATAGGCATGGTGGGTGCCACCGGCAATATTCATTGCTATACCATGGGTCAAAGCCAATTCAGCGGCTTTCATAGTACCGTCTGCAATGATACGCTCTCGCGCTACCAAATCTTCCGAAAGCGGGAATCCGATTTTACGGGCCGCTTTTTGTGACAGTTTAATGTTCAACAAATCGTAAAAATATTCCGGGTCATGCACAGCGACCACATACTTGTCATTGGGGATTTCCGGTTCGAAGAAATTTTCGGGAGTGCAGGTGCCTTCATGAAGCAATTGTTGTGGCAAAAGATCGTATTTCAACATCGGAAACCGATGCCCTTCCGGTAAAGGATGCTTGTAAATAGGATGGTACGCAATTTTAAGCATTTACAAGTAGGGGTTTTGTTTTTAAAAATGGCAAAGCGTGTTCTCCTCAAAGATAATCGGAACGGATTAGATGTACGTAGAGGATACTTATTTCTTGTGCAACGCCAACTGAATGCGTTTTCTGGGAATGTCAATGCTTAAAACCTTTACAATAATTTGTTGGTGCAAATGTACATGTTGGTTTACATCCTTTACAAAAGTGTCCGATAAGTTGGAAACATGTATGAGACCGCTCTCTTTAATTCCAATGTCAACGAAACAACCAAAATTGGTAATGTTATTGACGATGCCCGGCAATAGTTGTCCTTCCCTTAAATCGGTAATGGTCCGTATATCTTGGTTGAAGGTAAATACCTTGGCTTTTTCTCGGGTATCCAGTCCTGGTTTCTCAAGTTCGGAAAGGATATCGGTCAAGGTCGGTAGGCCGATTTCTTCTGTGCAATAGGTTTCAAGGTCGATCTGCTGCAGGACTTCTTTATTGCCGATCAGCTCGACTAAACGGGTACCTTGATCTTTTGCCATTTTATTGGCCAAGGCATAACTTTCAGGATGTACCGCAGAATCATCCAAGGGGTTCTTTGCATTTTTGATACGTAAAAAAGCGGCCCCTTGTTCATAGGCCTTTGCCCCCAAGCGGGGCACTTTTTTAATGTCCGTACGGCTTACAAAAGCACCTTTCTCGTTGCGATAAGCGACAATGTTCTCGGCCAGCTTTGGTCCAATACCCGATACGTAGCTCAATAACGGCACGCTTGCGGTATTGATATTGACTCCTACAGAATTCACACAACTTTGTACTATGGTATCCAGGGAGTTTTTAAGTTTTGTTTGATCGACATCGTGCTGGTATTGGCCCACGCCTATTGATTGAGGGTCGATTTTGACAAGCTCTGAAAGCGGGTCTGCCAAGCGCCGCCCTATCGATACGGCACCGCGAACCGTAACATCGTAATTTGGGAATTCGTCCCGAGCAATTTTGGAGGCAGAGTAAATAGAAGCACCTGCCTCACTGACCACAAAAACTTCGATGGGGTTTTTGAACGGGATGCGTTTTACCAATTGCTCGGTTTCCCTTGAGGCGGTACCATTCCCTATGGCGATGGCCTCTATTTTGTGGGCATCGCAAAGGGAAGCAATTTTTTTCATAGCGCCATTTCGGTCGTTTTGAGGAGCATGGGGGTAAATGGTCTCATTATGTGCCAAGGCTCCTTGGGCGGTGAGACATACTACCTTGCAACCAGTACGAAATCCAGGGTCAATGGCCAAGATTCGTTTTTCTCCCAGGGGTGCTCCCAAGAGGAGTTGCTTTAGGTTTTTAGAGAATACCGAAATAGCTTCCTCATCGGCTTTTTCTTTGGCCTTTTTTAAAAGTTCGTTGGAAAGCGATGGGAAGAGCAGGCGTTTGTAGGCGTCTTCCAATGCCAACTGTATCTGGGTTGCACAGGCGTTGTGCGATTTTAACAAGCGCTGTTCGATACGGTCTAGAAACCGTTCGTCATCGATTTCGATTTTTATACGGATGAACTTTTCATCTTCGGCTCTTAGGATGGCCAATAGTCGGTGCGATGGGCAACGGTTGAGCGACTCGCTCCAATCAAAATAATCTCGGAATTTTTGCGCTTTCTCCTCCTCTTTTTTGGTGCCGATGACCTTGGTGGTCAGTTGGGCAAAACGCGCCAATTGGTTTCTGAGCTGATTGCGAACGTCACTACGTTCGTTGATCCATTCGGCAATAATATGGCGTGCGCCCTCCAATGCTTCTTCAGCAGATGCTACTTGTGAGTTCACATAACGCAGTGCAGTTGCCTCCAGGTCCCTGGCATTTTGCGCCATAATGATTTTGGCCAGTGGTTCCAAACCCTTTTTAACGGCGGTTTCGGCCTTGGTCTTTCGCTTTTTCTTAAATGGGAGGTATAAATCTTCTACCGCAACCAGGTCCGGGGCCTGCTCCACTTTTTGACGAAGGGCATCGGTCAAAAGGTCTTGTTCGGAAATTGCCTTGATGACGGCCGCTTTTCGTTTTTCCAGCGCTTCGAACTGGGCTTTATAGGTAACTATTTGTCCTATTTGTACTTCATCTAGGTTGCCTGTCCGTTCTTTTCGATACCGTGAAATAAAAGGAATGGTACAGTCCTCATGTAAAAGGGCGACGGTATTCTCAATGCTTTTTTGAGGAAGCCCGGTATGTTGAAGGAGGTAGGGGGTAAGCTGCATGTTTTTATAATTGGTACGCTAATGTATGCAAATGTAATTGGTTGAAGAAAAACATTGTTTATAGGGTTCCATGTAGTCGCGACCTATTCGTGTTTCTGGGTGCGCTCCAGACGTTTCGGGAGCGCTCGAATTGACCTGACCTCAAGGATGTTATCAAAATTAAGATTCAAGTATAGTGTTTTATGCAAGAGTTGAAAAGTGGGATGAACGCCAAGTAACTATCTCGGGTAATCAGAAGATAGATTACCTCTATTCTGGGCATTTACGAGTTTTAAGAAATCCCTTCCCCATTACCCACACCTGCTTCATCCGGGTTGACAAAGACTAATTTCCCTTCGGTATTTTCGGTCATTAGAATCATGCCCTCACTTTCCACCCCTCGCAAGGCGCGCGGTGCCAAGTTGACTAAAACCGTTACTTTTTTACCTACGATTTCTTCGGGAGTGAAACTCTCTGCGATTCCAGATACGATGGTACGGGTATCTAAGCCAGTATCTACTTTTAGTACCAACAGTTTTTTGGTCTTCGCCATTTTTTCCGCTGTTACAATGGTGCCCACTCGCATGTCTAGTTTGCTGAAATCTTCAAAAGTAATCGTGTCTTTTTGTGGCATAAGTGCTTTATGTTCGTTTGAGCCTGCACTGAGCGCAGACGAAGTGTTTGCTTTTTTGGTCGCTTCCAACTTATCGAGCTGCGCCTGGATCTCCTGGTCTTCAATTTTTCGAAAGAGCAATTCCCCCTTGTTTATTTGATGTCCCGCCGGTAAAAGGGTTTTTTCTGTGGTAACCTCTTTCCAGCCAAGAGACCCCTCGACTGCCTGCCCGACTTTATCCTTTAGGCGGGCGCTCGGGGAGACATTTAAAATGTTCCTGAGTTTCGCCGCTGTAAATGGTAAAAAGGGTTCGCCTAAAACTGCCAAGCCCGTCGCAATCTGCAAAGCGACGAACATAATCGTCTGTACCCGTGCCTCATCTTCTTTGATGACTTTCCAAGGTTCTTCGTCCGCTAAATACTTGTTGCCCAACCGTGCCAAATTCATCAGTTCTTGCCCCGCTTCTCGAAAGCGGTACCGTTCCAAGGAACTTGAAATCGTTTCCGGGAATTTTCGCAGCTCGGCCAGGGTTTCCGTGTCTACTGACGAAAAATCGGTAGGCGACGGAACGTTCCCATCGTAGTACTTATGGGTCAAGACTACTACTCTATTGATAAAATTACCTAGAATGGCTACCAGTTCGTTATTATTGCGTGCTTGAAAATCTTTCCAAGTAAAATCGTTGTCCTTGGTTTCGGGGGCATTGGCCGTTAAAGTATACCGCAACACATCTTGCATATCCGGGAACTCCACCAAATACTCGTGCAACCAAACGGCCCAATTTTTGGAAGTGGATAGCTTGTTGCCTTCCAAATTCAAAAACTCGTTTGCCGGGACATTCTCAGGTAAGATATAGCTTCCCTCCGCTTTTAACATGGTCGGGAAAATAATACAGTGAAATACAATGTTGTCTTTCCCGATAAAATGAACCAGTTTGGTGTTTTCGTCCTTCCAGTACAATTCCCAGTCCTTGCCTTCTCGTGCAGCCCATTCTTTGGTAGAGGAAATGTAACCAATAGGCGCATCGAACCAAACATAGAGCACCTTGCCCTCCCCCCCGGGCACGGGTACGGGTATGCCCCAATCGAGGTCGCGGGTGACGGCCCTCGGTTCCAGACCACCATCGATCCAGGACTTGCATTGGCCATATACATTCGTTTTCCAATCTTTTTTATGCCCTTCTAAAATCCATTCCCTCAAAAAATCTTCGTGTTTGTTCAGGGGTAAAAACCAATGTTTGGTTTCTTTTAAGGTGGGAACGCCCCCCGTAATGGTCGATTTTGGATTGATCAGATCCGTCGCGTTTAAAGAGGAACCACAATTTTCGCACTGATCCCCATAGGCCTCTTCATGGCCACATTTGGGACAGGTGCCCACTACAAAACGATCGGCAAGGAATTGTTGTGCTTCTTCATCGTATAGCTGGGCAGTGGTTTCCTCTACGAAATCTCCTTGATCGTATAAGATCCTGAAAAATTCAGAAGCTGTTTCGTGATGTATGGCACGGGATGTTCTTGAATAGTTGTCAAAGGTGATTCCAAACTCTTGAAATGACGTACGGATCATCCCATCGTAGGTGTCTATTACCTCTTTCGGCGTAATTCCTTCTTTTTTGGCCTTCATTGAAATGGCCACCCCATGCTCATCACTACCGCAAACAAAAGCAACATCTTTTCCGATCAAACGAAGGTACCGTGCGTAGATATCGGCGGGAACATACACCCCGGCCAAATGACCGATATGAATGGGGCCATTGGTATAAGGCAAGGCGGCTGTAATCGTGTAGCGGTCCGAGGTGGGTTTGTTTTGCGACATTCTTTACTAATTTGAGGCACAAAAGTACTGATTTTGGTCTGAGTGGCATAGCACAAAACGATTTGTAGTTCATCGATATTTTTCAAAGCCGGGCCGGGCATTTCATCGAAAATGGGGTAAATGAGGTGTGCTTCGTCGAAATGTTACAAGAAAATACGGATAGGAAAGTTATAAGTAAGAATAATCTTATAAAATATAGGTATGAGCATTGGGAATCCAAAGAAATTTGAACTTACAAAAAAGCTGGTTGAATCTGATATATTGGATAAAACCGAGCAAAGTAGCAAAGAAGAAGTTACGCGGGTCTATCGAACCAAGAACAGTAGGGTAAAGAAGGCATTGCGGTTTGAAACAAAGGGAAACAAACCCAAGCTTACCTGATCACAAAGCAATATATTTTAAAAAGCGATGATTGGTACTACACAAAAACCTTCGAAGTATCTTGTATTATACTTCGAAGGTTTTAGACCATTTGGGGGTAGATCAGGGGACGAAAAGCGTTTCTAAAAATACCTCGTTCTTAGGATCAAGATACCATGACCGACTTACTCATTTTTTGGTCTTGTACTTGAATTCTGTAAATATATTTGCCCGTAGACAACTGCTCGGCCATACGTTCGCGAATGTTAATCTCGGTGGCACCTTCCATCATTATTTCATTGTAGACGGTACCTACTTTTTGCCCTAGGATGTTGAACAACTGAATGTCAACATGTGCGCTAAAGGGCATTTGCAGGTAAATATGTGGGGTGGCATCTGTTGGGTAGAACGGTTTGTGCACAATGGCGTCCAGTAATTCCGGATTGGGAGTGGTAGGATCCACCGATTCCCCAGGTTGCTCGGGGATGGTCGGTTCTCCATCACTGTAGGCGATGTCGGGAAAATCCGTACCGCTACAGTTGAAACCAAGGTTTACGGGTTGATAGGTATAACCCCCCAGTAAATGCTGTTCTACCAACGGTATGGGAACACAAAGCCATTCTGCCATCACCGTGGCATAGAGGTTACGAAAATCCATGGTCATCTCTAAATTTCCACGATTGTTTCCATCCAAGGTAGGGTGTTCACCTACAAAGGCACTGCCATTAAGGCCCGTTCCGAAAAACAGGGTAGGGGACGCTTTTCCGTGATCGGTCCCATTGGAACCATTTTCAAAAATTCGTCGTCCAAATTCAGAGAAGGTCATGCTCAAGACCTTATCGTCTTGTTCGGTAAAGGCGATATCGTCATAAAAATTATCGATGGCTACCGACAAATTGGTCATTAAACGTTCATGGGCCAATGGTTGATTTCCGTGGGTATCGAAACCACCCATCGAAATCATATATACTTTGGTGCCAAGGTTTCCTTTAATAAGACGCGCTAGCAATGCTAGTTGCCTGGCAAAACTATTTTCTTGGTATTCCACTTGGTTGCTACCACGTTGGTAGGCTTCGTAAATAAGGCCGGAATATTTCTCCGTGGTATTCGCGACACCTCTTAGAAATTTTAGTTGGTCGCCATACATACAATCTTGAAGTTCTGGCGCATCAAAACCATAGTATTCCCCATCATCGACGATTTTTTCCAATTGTTCGATGCTGGAGGCCACAAAGGCGTAGTTTGTTTCCTCGCCTTGAAAGACCAGACTACCAAAATTTCCGATTTGAACGGCAGCAGGGGCGGCAGGTGGGTTCATTAAATAATCTGGGTAGCATTGTTCAAAATGACGTCCCATCCATCCGGTATCTTCCCCGGAAAAACCGGTGGTAGTAAGATCTGTATTCGCGAAAATATCAGATCCCGTAAAATGAGACAGGCTTTGATTGTTGTATCCTACTCCATGAACGGCCTTGAACTGGCCTTCATCCCACATGGGTTGTATGGCCTTCATATAAGAGGGAACCCCATACTCGTCGGTCATTTTTAATACCTTACTTTCCGGAATGTAAATATTGGGCCTCGCGTTGGCGTAGGTGTCATAGAACTCTAATGGAATAACGGTACTTAAGCCGTCGTTGCCTCCCGACAATCGGATCAATATCAGAATATTATCGGTTTCTGTGTCGGCAAGGGCCGCAGTCAAGGGTGATGGGGCGGAAGCGCTCAAATATTGGCTACCTAATAGCATTGAACCCGAACCTGCGATGCCTAGGGCTTGAAGAAAGGAGCGTCTGCTCCATGTTTTGTGCTCTTCGTCGTGGCCTTCGTGTTCCTTTCCTTTATAAGGAGTGTTATCATGAATCTCGCACATAATCGTAGGTTTTATTTTAATTGGTATTCGGGTTCTCTAATAAGGTGTTTCAACAAGTCGTATACTTGTGCATTTGCAAACGGCAATAGCATGTTCCATGAGCCGTTTTGATATACGGTATCCGACTCATACCGTTCTCTGAAAACAGTATATGCCGTGGTGTAGTAGACATCTTCAATAAACCCTTTGGGAGTGACTTTGTGAATGATGGCACGTGCTACTTCATCAGGATCGTTCGTGGTCGTTCCGCCCGGACCGGTCGCATCGATTCCGAACGTTCTAAATTGCTCTTGGTCGCTAGACCAGAAATCATCAATGAACATTTCAAATGTAAGCCAGCGCCCGATCATGAAGTTGGTATTGATCCAAGAACGGTCGCGCTGCCAACCCGCCACATCTACGGGAGAGAAAAGACGTTGACTAAGCAATGAACATTGGTCTATCGCCCGCTCCAGCATATCATTATTGTAACTGAAATTAGTTTCCTTGATAAAGTTTAGATACAGGTCGAAAGGACTTTTGATAATTACACCAATAGTCGTGTCATCAAAAAAATGTTGACTTTTGAACAACTGTCGTAATACCGGTGCAATTTCAAAGTTGTTGCCTAAGAATGTTGCCGCCATCCCATCTATAATGGTTTGGGCGTTTCCGGCGTCATCTTTTGAATCGGGGTGCACAAAGAACTCATATAGTTTTCTACAGATAAATTCTGCGATCTCGTTTGGGCGTTCGTCAAAAAGGATATTGATCACATCATCATACCCCCAGTTGCCTGTTTGTCCGAAGATGGTCTTGTTGTCATTGTTAAAACGTTCGGGATTGAAGGTTACCTTGGTGCAACCAAATTCTCCTCTTTCGGTATAACCGGTAAGGGCCTTGGCTGTTTCTATAATGTCCTCTTCCGTATAGTTGTTGCCTTCTCCGAGGGCAAAAAGCTCATACAATTCCCGACCGTAGTTCTCGTTGGGATTGTTACCGTTATTGTAAACACCGTCCAAGTAGTACAACATGGCACTGGTCAATCCTATTTCGCTTACGAAGGTTTTGAAGTTTCCAAGGGCATTGCGCTGTAGGCAATCTGTATACTCCACTAAAAATGAAGGGCACTCATACACTTGCAATTCTGTGACAAAATGATTGCTCCAGAAAAAACTCATACGGTCTTTAAGACCGTTGTCAAGTAAGTTGTTGGTGTATGCCAATCGCCATTCGGAACGTTGGCCGCCGGCTATTTGACGTGCCTGGTCGTTATCTTCCGGATAGTTGGAGTTATTCCATTCTCCCCACGGAGGTGCTGGGAGCGGGGGTGCTGCAAGCGCCTGATTTACCAAGGTATCGACCAAGGTACCGGCATTTTGACCCGTCGCTTGATCAATAGTTTGTACTGAGGCACTAAACCCCAGTCGTCTGTACAAGTGCGCCGCCTTGTTCGCATCCAAGGCAGTTCCGTACGGCGCTAATGTAGAGGTATTACAATTAACGAAGTATTCCATAGTTTGTAGGCTTTAAGAACCGTTCATGTGTGTAGGGGCTATTCTTAACGCTTAAACTCTTGGGATAGTGTCTTTATCCTGTTATTTTCGATGTATGGTTGGCCAATTTACGTCTAGAAACTGAATATGGACGTTTAACTACGTATTTTTTCGACGAAATACACTTTTTTTAGCATTCAAAAGGCATTATTATGGGAAAACACAATGAGTTTGGAAAAGAAGGAGAGCAAATTGCCAGCGATCTATTGCTCCAAAAAGGATATACCATTCTCCGTAGAAACTATCGGTATCAAAAAGCCGAGATCGATATTATCGCCAAGAAAGACGGAATCCTGGCCATTGTTGAAGTACGTGCACGCAGTAATGATCAAATAATCCCGATTGCCGATACCATTTCCAAAAAGAAGATAAAACGTTTGGTAATGGCGGCAGACACCTATATTACCGAGAACCTGCTCGATGTTGAGGTACGTTTTGATGTCATTGCAATCTTAAAAAATAAAAAGGTATACAAGGTGGACCATTTGGAAGATGCTTTTTATCATTTTTAAAAATTTGTTTTATTTGTAACAGATTGTTATTTTTGTTATTAATCTAGTCAACATGAAAACAATCTCATCTGTCGTTGAATCGTATATCAAGAAAAAACCATTTCTACAAAGCGCCTTGGCACAAGGCATTATCAACCTTACGTCGCTATCCCGAATCGTAAAACCTGAGATTCAGGATGAGTTGGGGAAAGATGTGCGCAATGGTGCTATTGTGATGGCATTAAAACGCCTTTCCGATGACTTGGAGTTTAGAGCGACGCATAAAATCGTAAAGGTTCTTAAAAATATTGGGGAGATTACAGTGCGTTCGTCCTTGACCGATTTTACCTTTCTTGTATCCGAAACCATCTTATCGCAACAGGCAAAACTGCTTGAGGCCGTAAATGCGAACCAAGATGTGTTTTATACTTCCTCTAGGGGGGTAAATGAGATGAATATTGTTTTAAGCAATACGATGGATCCAGTGGTCGAAAAGCTTTTTCAGGCAGAACGATGCACTCAAAAAGCAGAAAACCTGTCCTCGATTACCGTTAAACTGCCTGCCGAGAATGTTTCGGTACCCGGAATCTATTATTTTATTTTTCAGCGTTTGGCATGGGAAGGCATCGTACTCTATGAGGTGATATCTACCACGAACGAGTTTACAATTCTGGTAAACGATGAACAGGTAGATGTAGCTTTTAAGACGATCAAAGACTTAAAAACCTTATAACTTACTCGTTTTCTTCTAAAAAACGAACCACCTCTTTATCATTTTCAGGTTTGGCCAGTATTTTTTTATCCCTGTCTAAAATATAATAGGTAGGCGTTTTGTGAATGTCATACAGCTTTGCATATTCGCTATCCCAGCGGCCCAAGGCAATGGCATGCTCAAAATCACCCAATTTGGCCGATTCGGGCTTCCAGGTAAGCTCATCATTTTCCAAGCCTACTGCGATTACCTTTACGGTAGGTTTTGTTTTCAATTCTTTGTGCAGTGCTGGAAGTTCTTTTAAACAATGGCCGCAGGTACTGCTCCAGAATACGATGAGATACTGTTCCGCACCTTGTACTGTACTCAGTTTTTTCACGCTAGTGTCATCTACCCATTCCAAGTCGGGTGCTACGGCGCCTACCCGCAATCGATTTTTTGCCGCCATTTCATCCAATAATTTCATTTGATCTATAGACTGTGCCCTGGGCGTCATATAGGTGTTTAGCAGCAGGTCTGATACTTGGTGCAAACTATTGGCAGTGGTCTGTTCCCATATTTTATAGTACAGGTAAAATTGATAATCGTCGGGGAGCCCTTTTAGCTGTTCGGCCAAAGCAGCAACGTTCTCCTTTAAGACCTCCTCGATATCGGCAGCAGATGCCAATTGGGATGGGAGGGCCGTGAGAACGTAATTCAAGGCTTTATCAACTAGAAAATCGGATGCCTGTAGATCGGTATCGTTAAATGGTAAATGGGTGAAGTATGTTGCCTTTTTACCTTTGATATAGTCCTCTTTTGGTACGAGCATTTCCGGAACGTATCCTCTGTTCGCGCTGATGAATTTCTGTACAAACAAGTTTTCGGCCTTTTTTTCATAGGTAGTCTGGGTTGTTTTTAGCGCTTCCGTAATTTCCCAAAAGGTTTTTTCATTTTTGGAACCCGCCGCATAAAAGTCAACGAGTTGTTGCTCTTTTTTATTGATTTCTTGGAAGTACGAAAGGAAGAGTTTATTTTCTTCCGAACTCTCAAAGGAAACACCATTTTCTAGATCGAAGTTGAGTTTAATGGCCTCCTTTCCAGTATACACGACGTCAAAGTAAAATTCGTCTTGTGGCACCGCGTACACCAAACGATAGGTTCCCGGATTTGAATTTTCCGGAATGGTCAATGTAAAGGCGCCCTCTTTGATGGCCGTATCGGCAATATAGGCCTGTCCGCCTGGTTTTAGTCGATAGGCGATCAACCAGTTAAAATCTTCCGCAGGGGAAAAAGTGCCCGAGATGGTGTTTTGGGAACTTAGCATGAACCCAAGTAAGAAAATAAGTATTGTTGGTATGTGTTTCATATTGTTTACGTATTCAAAAATCGCTCCAAATAGGTACGACTATTAAGATTTATATATGGGGGCTCCCATCCTTGGCGTTGTGATGGCCCTGCCCCAGTGCCAATGCTTCCCGGTAAGCGCCTTCTATTTTCCGGTATGTATATTCTTGACAATTCCCATGGCCGTAAAAATAGTGGTCAATAGGGCTGCTTCTTTTTCATGTACAAACCCATCGGCATTGGCCACATCCTCCAGAATGGTAGCGAGTGCCTGTTTTTTAACGGAGGTCATTCCCTTTAGTATTTTCATGCCCTGTTCGGTGTCTACAATCCTGGCCGAAACGATAAAATTACTATCAAAATCGAGTAGCTTCATTAACTGCCCCAATGCGTTTATTTCCCCTTTATGTACCACATCATCTGCCAGGATTACCGAGTCGATTACTTTTACGATTGCCAGTTTTTCTTCTAGTGTATACTCCATTTAGATTTTAATTTGGGACGGTTTGTGTAGTTTTTATTTCGAAGGGCGACAGTACCTTTAGCGCTTTGTTGATAGAACTGATTCCCTCAAAAACCAGTAGCAAACGTAAGCCGTTTCGGGTCTGCTTTTCCTTTAATTTACAGATTTGGGAATTTGCTTGTGCGAACTGCAATACACTTGTAAAAGCGGCACTCTGATAAAAAGCCGACTGCTGGTCCGCAATAAAATAACCAATTAATTTTCGTTTCTTCATTACTACCTTTTCCAAACCGATTCCGGTACCGATCCACTTGATTCGAACGGAGTTTAATAAATCTTCTGCCTGTACGGGAAGCTCCCCAAAACGATCTACCAGTTCTTTTTCGAATTTTTGCAAGGCCCCTTCATCTTTAACCAGGTTCAACTGGGTGTAAAGGTTTAAACGCTCGGTGATATTATTTATATAGTCATCCGGGAAGAGTAGTTCAAAATCAGAGTCGATCTGTGTATCTTTTACAAACACTTTTTCCTGTGCTCCTTCCACTTCTTCGTACAGTTCCTTGAACTCGTTTTCTTTGAGTTCGTCGATGGCCTCCGATAATATTTTCTGATAGGTCTCGAAACCGATTTCGTTAATAAAACCACTTTGTTCCCCACCTAAAAGATCACCGGCACCCCGTATTTCAAGATCCTTCATGGCTATATTGAAACCGCTTCCCAAAGCGGTAAACTGCTCTAGGGCCTCAATTCGTTTTCGGGCATCGGGGGTCATTGCCTCGTAGGGCGGGGTAATGAAGTAACAGAAGGCCTTTTTATTGCTACGCCCCACCCGGCCCCGCATTTGATGCAGATCGCTTAACCCGAAATTATTTGCGTTGTTTATAAAGATGGTGTTCGCGTTGGTAACATCGAGCCCACTTTCCACAATGGTGGTGGATACAAGCACATCAAACTCCCCGTTCATAAAGGCGAGCATAAGGCTTTCTAATTTCTTTCCATCCATTTGTCCGTGTCCGATTCCAATTTTTGCATCGGGAACCAACCGCTGGATCATGCCGGCGACTTCTTTGATATTTTCGATTCTATTGTGAATAAAAAATACTTGTCCGCCGCGCTGTACCTCATAGCTTACTGCATCGCGAATCGTTTCTTCTTGAAAACGAATCACCTGGCTCTCAATGGGGTAGCGATTGGGCGGGGGGGTATTGATGACCGATAGGTCGCGTGCTGCCATTAAGCTAAACTGCAAGGTTCTCGGGATAGGGGTAGCCGTTAAGGTTAAAACGTCTACATTTTCCTTGATCGATTTTAGCTTGTCTTTGACCGCCACACCGAACTTTTGTTCTTCATCAACGATGAGAAGTCCCAAGTCCTTGAATTTTACATTTTTGTTTACCAATTGGTGGGTACCGATAATGATATCGACCCTTCCGGCCTGCAAGCGCTCCAAGGTTTCGCGTTTTTCTTTGGCCGTGCGAAAACGGTTCAGATAGTCGACCGTTACGGGCATTTCCTTAAGCCGTTCCGAAAAGGTCCTATGGTGTTGAAAAGCAAGGATCGTGGTCGGTACCAACACGGCTACCTGCTTTCCATTGTCTACCGCCTTAAAAGCGGCCCGTATGGCAACTTCCGTTTTTCCAAAGCCTACATCCCCACACACCAAGCGGTCCATAGGCCGCTCGCTTTCCATGTCCTTTTTGATATCCTCGGTCGCCGTGCTTTGGTCGGGGGTGTCCTCATAAATAAAGGAAGCTTCCAGCTCATTTTGGAGGTAACTGTCCGGGTCGTATTGAAACCCTTTTTCCAGTCGGCGTTTCGCATATATTTTGATGAGATTGAAGGCTATTTTTTTAACACGCGATTTGGTCTTGTCCTTTATTTTTTTCCAAGCTCCGGATCCGAGTTTGTAAATTTTTGGGACCGCCCCGTCCTTCCCATTGAACTTCGAGATTTTATGCAATGCATGAATGCTCACATATAGAATATCGCGTTCCCCGTACATGAGTTTGATCGCCTCTTGTTTTTTACCTTCTACATCTATTTTTTGTAAGCCTCCGAACTTCCCGATACCATGATCGATATGGGTCACATAATCACCGATTTCGAGCTTGTTAAGTTCTTTTAGGGTAATTGCTTGTTTCTTGGCATATCCATTTTTAAGTTGAAACTTGTGATAGCGTTCAAAGATTTGGTGGTCGGTATAACAGGCGATTCTTAAATCGGTGTCTACAAACCCTTGAAATAATGGAAAAACAATGGTTTTATAATGAACTTCTTGTTGCACTTCCTCAAAAATGGCATGAAAACGTTTGGCCTGTTGCTCGCTGGCGCAGAAAATGTAGTTGGTAAACCCTTTTTGCTTTTTTGCATTCAGGTTTTCTATGAGGAGGTCGAACTTTTTGTTGAACGAAGGCTGTGGTTCGGTGTTAAATTCAATTATCGTGTCATGATTTCCTTTGCCCTTGTCCATTTCGACCCTTCTGAAATCTGCCAATTGTTGTTCAAAACTAGGCCCGTTCATAAAAAGTTCGTCGGGGGTCGCATGTTTGATCTCCTCTGAAAATTGGGCAAATGCGGTCTCGGCCTTTTCGAAAAAATCATTTAAACGATCAAAAAGTAACTCGGTGTTTTTGGCAAAAATGAGTGTGTCGGGTGCAATGTATCGTAGAAAACTCTCCCTTTTCTCATCGAGAAACTTGTTGGCTACATTTGGTATAATGCTGATTTTAGAGACCTTATCGGTCGACAGTTGGGTTTCAACATCAAAGGTTCGAATGCTATCGACCTCATCGCCGAAAAACTCGATTCGATAGGGTTCATCATGGGAAAAGGAAAACACATCTACAATACCTCCGCGCACCGAAAATTCCCCAGGTTCGGTAACAAAATCGACCCGCTGAAATTTGTATTCGAATAGCACCTCGTTCAAAAAATCGAGCGACAAGGTATCCTCTAATTTTATTTTTAAAGTGTTCTTGTTGAGTTCCCGTCGGGTAACGACCTTTTCGAAAAGTGCATCGGGATAGGTGACGATTACGGCCGGTTTTTTGCGGGAGTTGATTCGGTTGAGTACTTCTGCCCGTAACAGTACATTTGCGTTATCGGTTTCTTCGATTTGATAGGGTCTACGATAACTACCGGGGTAGAAAAGCACCGTGTGCTCACCCACCAATCGTTCGAGGTCGTTGAGGTAATAGGCCGCTTCTTCCTTGTCATTAAGGATCACTAAAAACGGTTGATCCGCCTTGGAGAAGATATGGGCTAGGGTAAAAGAAAGAGCAGAACCGGTAAGCCCTCTTAGCCGAGTTTTTTGATTATTTTTTTTGACGGAATCGAAGGGTAGGGCAATCGTCTCCTGCAGTTTCCCTAGTTGAGGAGACTGTGCGAACAGCTGTTGAATGGTGGTATGCGTCAACGGAGCAATTTTGTGCAAATATAAGGGCAAGTAGCACCCATCGCAAAAAGGAGGCCTATATTTTTACCACGCTATTTTCAACCAGTGTGAATACCTCATCCCCCTGCTTTGGTTTTAGCGTAAAAGTTCCTGTAAATTCCCCAAAAGCCGGTAAGATGAGTTGATTTTTAGACTTAAAGAAACACGCTAAGCGTATGCTTTGTCGGCCTTGGCCCTGCAGGCGAACCGCAGGATGTATGTGCCCGGAGAAATTAAAGAGGTTTTCGCATTCTTCAGGGTGGTGGGTTAAGAGAAAACCGTCGCGCCGTATTTCCGGGACTACCTGGATTCCCAAAGCTTCATATTTTAAGGGTGAAATGATATCGTGGTTGCCGGCCACCAGTATAATTTCACAGGTTAAATTTGCGACCCAATCCTCAAAAAGATGCCATTCCTTGTTTAATGAGGAATGAAATAGATCGCCCATAAAACAGATGGTTTTGGGAGAGAAATAGGCTACCGATTTGCTCAACAATTCAAAATTCCTCCGTACTGCGGCCTGGGGTACCGCGGCACCAAACTTTCTAAAATGGGATACTTTTCCCAAATGAACATCACTGATCAATAACATGCCTTGCGCCTCCCAGAAAAGTACGCCCAACGGATGCAACACAAAATGTTGTTCTTTTATCGTAATACGATGGGTTTCCATACCATCAAAGATACCAATACCGGCCCGAGTACAAAATGGGAAGTTTAACTTCTATGATACGGTGGGGCTATGATAGGTACCTCTTTGTATCATACATTTTTCCATTGGTGGTATGCCTGTTTCATACAATGGCCACAGGGGCGATATCCCAGTGCTCGTGCTTCTTGGATGTCGGCAAAGAAAACCCGATTGGCCCTTTTCATTCGCTTTCCGGACCTGCAGGCCAATGTGCCAACTATTTTAAGCTGCTTGTTTCCTCCTAATTTAATGGTTCCTGTTTTGATCAGTTTCCGCAACCGGGCGTCCGAAATAGCACTATGTAGTTCCATGGCTTAAGCGTTCGCATCGTGAAAAATGATTCCCAAGGTATGCCGTTTTCCGGTATGTACCTCACTGACCCCGTGTTTCATATGTGCCCTATAATACCCTCTCTTCCCTTTGATGGGGCGAAATTGGGTGGTGAATAATAGCATCTCCCCTTTGTTGGGTCGGAGTACGATTGCCTTCGATTGCGCCCTGGGCACTTGTTCGGTCAGTACGAATTCCCCCCCTGTGTAATCTACTTCGGGTGTATTCAGAAACAATACTGCTTGTAATGGAAAGTAGATGGTACCATATAAATCTTGGTGCATGGTATTGAATCCGCCTTTCCCATATTTTAGGATTAAAGGAGTAGGGAGCAACTGATTATTGTGATGACATTGTTGCAAGAGGGCCGAAAGCGTTGGTGGAAATTGACGGGCGATGCCCAAATCGATCATCCATTTATTGGCAATGGGCGCTAAGCGCGGATACACACTTGTTCGAAGTGCCTGCACAATTTCTGGAAGGGGATAGGAAAAATACTTGTATTCGCCCCGCCCAAAACGATAGCGTTCCATTCGTACGGTCTTTCGAAAATTCGTAGCCTGGTCGTATAAACCAATACATTGGGTACATTGTTTGCTCGAAAGGAGGCTTGGAATGATCGCATGCCCATTTTTTGAAAGGTCATGCGCTATTTTCTGCCAATTTACGGCGGCTATTTTGTCCGGTATCGTATGCATTAGGCGGCGGCTATTTTACAAAGTATGCTACACAGTTCGTTGGGCTGGCTAAAGAATGGAGAATGACCGGTACGCATGGTAAAGACTTCTAGACAGGGGGTCTCTTTGTACATTCTTTGTTGAATAAAAGGAGTAACCGCACGGTCTTCGGTACATTCAATATAATACCGGGGTACGGTGCCGAACTTTTCCTGGGTCAGCCGCAAGGGGTTCAGTGCAGAAGCCATTGGCTCTTTGCTTAGCAATACCCTTGCCAGTTGAACGATGGTTTCGTCGCAATCATGATAGAGCCCCTCTCGGTAGATTTCGAATTGTAAGCTATGCGAAGCGGTCTCCGGATGTCTGGTAACATAGGGTTTGAGTACCCCGCCGATATCTTGGGCCGAATATTCGGCCTGTGTTTTACCATTCGGAATGAGGTAGGCGGCCAGATACACCAGTTTTTCTATTTTGTTGGGACGGTATTCGGCCGCTTGGGAAATCATAATGCCGTTCTTACTATGCCCTACCAAGATTACCTTTCCCTTTATAGAATCGATCAACTCACAAATTTTTTCAACGGTCGCGGCCATGGTGACTTCCTGAATGGGGGTTTTATCACGGCCCATCCCCGGTAGGTCGGGTGTGAGTACTTGGTGACCTTTTTTTTCTAAAATAGGCGTTATGAGGTGCCAATTCCAAGCACTATGCCAGGAACCGTGAATGAGAATAAACGTTTTCATAGGGTTGCTTTTTGTGAATTAAAGGTATGTGCGGGCCTCCTGTAAAGGATGCGCTTCGCTAATTTTGTCAAAAGGTCTTTTGAATTAAGTGGTTTGAACGGCAAAGGGTATTAAAAGCCGTTTTTTAAAGTATTAACTGCCTGTTTTGGCGGCTTCCCAACCGATTATTGCCGACTTTCGAGTGCTTCCCCACAGGTAACCACCGGTATTGCCAGAGGCTTGAATGACCCGGTGACAGGGAATCAGATAGGCGACAGGATTGCTTCCAATAGCAGTGCCTATGGCCCGCGATGCTTTGGGGTTGCCGATAGCTGTTGCGATAGTACCGTAGGAGCTTAGGTCGCCCTTGGGTATCTTCAAAAGTGCCTCCCATACTTTTAATTGAAAGGCCGTGCCGTGCAAGTGCAGTTTTATTTGTCCTAGTTTGCTCCAATCATGTTGAAAGAAGAACAGGGCCTCTTGTTGAATACTATCTACCATTTCGGTATAGATCGCTTTGGGAAAGCGCTGCTTTAGCGTTTGAACAGCTTCTTTTTTGTGCTGACAAAAAGCGAGATGACATATTCCCTTCGAGGTGGCGGCCACAATAATAGGCCCGAACGGACTTTCTGCAAAACTGTAATTGATCCGTAGGTTGGCACCCCCATTTTTATATTCCCCAGGGGTCATTCCTTCGATGTTTACAAATAGATCATGAAGCCTGCTTGATCCGGAAAGCCCTGTTCGATAGGCCGTTTCGAACAAAGTGGTTTTTTTATTGGCGAGCAGTCCCTTTGCATATTGCAAACTCAAATATTGCATAAACTTTTTAGGGCTTACCCCGGCCCAATCGGTGAACAGGCGTTGAAAATGAAAGGGACTCAGGTGTATGTGTTCCGCGATTTGATTCAAGGTGGGCTGCGCTTTGAAGTTGGTTTTCAAATAGGAAATGGCCGCCGCGATCCGATCGTAATTTAGTTGTTCTTGCTGTGTCATATTCTTTCTATTTACTCGATGTATGAAGCAAAAATAGCGCGAGACATTCCGTTTTAAAACCCGATTCTTGCTAACTATCTTTTACTCAACAAGGCGGCCATGCGTTTAATGCGATCTGCGAGTTTTTCACTGGATAGTTTTTCCCGGCTCATACGATCTGTTATCAGGGGAAACGAAAATGGGGTGGGTTCTGTACATGATTTCCAAATAATTTCTTGGGTGGCAATGCGCTCCAACGACAATCGCAGGCGGCCTTCTTCCAATTGATGCTCAAAGGTTTCGCGAAAAGCTTGTTGAAATAGCAGGTTGTCGGCCTCATAATCGCGGAATACATTAAAAAGCAGTTGTGAACTGCTCTGTAGGTGTTTCATTTTTACCCCTTTTTCCGGGTATCCCGTGAATACGAGCCCGCTGATGACGGCAATGTCCCGGAACTTACGGCGTGCCATCTCGGTTGCATTGAGACTCTTTTGAAGGTCATCCAACATATAATCGGTGGTGAACATATTATTATCGAGCACCTGTTGCATGTCGAGCTCCTGATCTGATAACAGTTCAAAACCATAGTCGTTGAAGGCCAAAGAAAATGTAATCGGTGACAGTAAGCTAATTCGATACCCCAGAAGGCTCCCCATGGCCTCATGTACAAACCTACCTTCGAAAGGGTAAAAGATGTAATGATACCCATCTTGGGTCTTGAAACTTTCGATCAAAAACTGGTCGGGTTTGGGTACCAGGCTCTCTAGGCGTTGTCGTTCAAAGATATGGGCCAACGATCGTATTTCTACGGATTGTTCTTTGGTAGGTTTATCAGCCGTATAGAGTTCATTTCGCAAAAGTTCCGACATCTGTGCCGATAGGGTAAGGCGCCCTCCCATCCAACTTGGGACCTTGTTCGTTTTCTTTTTGGAGTTGCGCACATGCACCTGCATTTCCTTTATACGGATAAACTCTAGATTGCGCCCAGCGAAGGTGAACACATCTCCTGGAACGAGTTTGGATATGAAGTATTCTTCGATCGTACCGATATACCCACCCCTTTGGTAGCGTACGGTAAGATTGGCGTCCCCAACAATGGTTCCGATTTGAAAGCGATGGCGCATGGCGACGCCCCTGTTCGTAACTTTAAAACGCCCATCTTCCTCCACATCTACCTTTTTGTACTCATCGTAACTCTGTAGACTTTGGCTGCCCATGACCAAAAAATTTAAAAGCCATTGCCATTGGTCTTCGGTAATTGCTTGGTAGCAGAAGGTTTCCTTGATTTCCGCAAAGATTTCCTCTGGATAAAAACCGTCGGAGACGGCCAAGGTGGTAAGGTATTGAAGCAATACATCAAAACTGTTGAGGTAGGGCATGCGGTCTTCTACGGCCTGTTGTTTTACGGCCTGTTGCAGGGCAGAGGCTTCGATCAATTCGATGGCATGGGTAGGTAAAAAGTAAATAAGGCTTTCTTTTCCGGGACGATGGCCGCTTCTACCCGCGCGTTGCAAGAAACGCGCAATACCCTTGGGGCCACCGATTTGAACGACGGTCTCTACCGGGGCAAAGTCGACGCCCAGGTCTAGGCTAGAGGTGCAGACCACGGCCGTAAGGCTTTCATTGCGAATGGCTTGTTCTACCCATAGGCGGGTCTCCTTATTAATGCTTCCATGATGCATGGCCAGCTCACCGGCATACTCCGGGTGTTTTTCCAATATTTTTTGGAACCAGATTTCGCATTGGCTACGCGTATTGGTAAAAAGCAAGGTGGTTTTACTTTTGTTGATGATCGGGACGGTATCTTCCAATAATCGAATTCCAAGATGCCCACGCCAAGGGAAGGTCTCCATTTCTTTTGGGATAATACTCTTGACCGTAATTTTTTTACGGACCTTGGCCTTGATCATGACCGAATTTTCCAGTGCTTTTGAGCTGGGCCCCAACAATACCTGTCTGGCTTCCTCCAAGTTGCCGATGGTAGCGGAAATTCCCCATATACGCAGTTCTTTTGCAACGCTTTTTAAGCGGGAAAGCCCCAGTTCCATCTGCACACCCCTTTTGGTCCCCAGGAGTTCGTGCCATTCGTCAACCACGATCGCCATACAGTCTTTAAAGGTTTTGTCATATCCTTTAGAGGCCAGCAATAATTGCAGGCTTTCGGGGGTAGTGATCAGTAGATCGGGCATTTGTCTTTTCTGTTGCGCCCGTTCTTTGGTGGTGGTATCCCCGGTGCGAATACCCACGGTCATTTGGGTGCCCAAGTCGCCCGTTACCCGTTCGGCCGATTGTTTTATTTCTTGTGAAAGGGCACGCAAGGGCGTAATCCAAATAGCTTTAAGGCCTTTTTTATGTTTGCTTCTGTACTGCGGATTTTTTTTGAGGTAGCTTAAGACGATGGGGAACCAAAGGGCATAGGTTTTACCGCTGCCGGTAGGGGCATTCAAGAGGCCGTTCTTGCCTTGTAGAAAGGCTTTCCAGGTATTTTTTTGGAAGGGGAAAGGTTTCCAATTTTGTTGTCGGAACCAATCTTGTGCTATTTCATAGAGTTCTTCCCTGTTCATTGATGCAATTTCAAATGGCTTTGGAAAGTTAGTCAATATCTGACTTCTTTTGGGATGATTCCGAGGCCGCGTTAGGGATAGGAGCGAAAAACCCGGACCCGCTTTTACGGGGAGGATTTGTAGCGGATAGCGCGACCCATTTTGCGATGGCGATCGCGAGATGGGGAACGACAAAATAATCAAAAGGAAGCGCGAATATGACCCTCAAAAAAATTATATTTGCCGAATAAATTAAGATATATGTCGATTTTAAATTTGTTCGATAGTGGTTTTAGGGAGCGAAACCAAGACCATTTTGCCGCGATAGTGCGGGTAGCCATGAGTGATGGTGTCATTACTGAAGAAGAAAAGGCCTTTTTGGACCGCTTGGCCCGTAAATTGGATATTTCGGAAGAGGAATATAAAAATACCTTGAAGGATTATATGGAACACCCTATAAACCCTCCTTCTAACTACGATCGCCGCTTGGAGCGTTTGTACGATTTGGCACGTATGGTATATGCAGATCGCGAATTGGGAGAGCGACAAACAGGGATGTTGGAACGTTTGGGCGTAGGATTGGGATTTTCACCATCGAACATCGCCTATGTGGTCGACAAAGCTTTGAAATTGGTGCATGCCGGGGTCGATGAGGATAACTTCATCGAGGAAATTAAGAACATGAACAGGTAAAGCGGTTGATTTATAGTAAGAAAGCGGTGCTGTTCAGTACCGCTTTTTTTATGCCTATTTCATAAACTCTTCCGCCTTTTCGACCATTTTTTTACTACCGCAAAAGAAGGGTACGCGTTGGTGCAGCTCGGTCGGTTGCAGGTCTAGGATGGCTTTATGCCCATCGCTCGCTTTCCCATTGGCCTGTTCTGCCAGAAACGCCATGGGATTGCATTCATATAACAAGCGTAATTTTCCGTTGGAGGCTTTACTGCTTTTTGGGTACATATAAATACCGCCTTTGATCATGTTCCTATGAAAATCGGAGACCAAAGAACCAATATATCTTGAGGTGTAGGGACGATCTTCTTCTTCTTTTTGGCAGTATTTGATATAGTCTTTTACCCCTTGCGGAAAATGGTTGTAATTGCCTTCGTTTACCGAGTAAATTTTTCCGGTTTCGGGAAATTCCATGTTGGGATGCGATAGGTAAAAGGTGCCGATGGCGGGGTTTAGCGTAAAACCATTGACCCCTGCTCCCGTGGTATAGACCAGCATGGTAGAAGTGCCATACACAATATAACCTGCGGCCACCTGGTTTCTACCGGGCTGTAGAAAATCTTCTAAGGTGACCGGGGTACCTTCGGGGGTGATCCTCCTATAGATAGAGAAAATGGTACCTACCGAAACATTTACATCGATATTGGAAGAACCATCCAAGGGATCGATCAGCACAACATATTTATTTCGATGTTGTTCATCGTTGCTATTGATACTGATAAAGTCGTCTTCCTCTTCCGAGGCGATACCACAAACAATTTCCCTGTTTTTAAGCGTTTGAATGAATTTTTCATTGGCCAATACATCTAATTTTTGCTGATCTTCGCCCTGCACATTTGTATCGCCGGCAGCCCCGAGAATATCAATTAATCCAGCTTTGTTGACCTCGTGGTTGACGACCTTTGCGGCAAGTCGAATGGCATTGATAAGTTTCGACAATTCGCCGGAGGAATATTGAAAAGAAGCCTGGTTTTCAATGATATATTCACCTAGGGTGGTATTCTTACTTTTTAACATCGGGAATAGTGTTTAGTTGGGCACAAATATCGGGTATTTTGTGAAACTAAAACGTTTTCGCTAGTCTTTCATTTTTTAAATTTATAACTTTGTGTTTTATTTGTAACAATTATGGAATATACAATTCGTGACGCGCAAGCGTCGGATATGCCACAGGTGCTGAACTTGATCCAGGAGTTGGCATCCTTTGAAAAAGAGGACCATGCGGTAGAGGTAACGGTCGATGATTTGGTGCAAGCCGGTTATGGAACACAGCCGTTGTTTCACTGTTTTGTGGCAGAGGCCGAAGATAACATTGTGGGCATGGCAGTGCTATATCCGCGTTATTCCACATGGAAAGGACCTGTTATTCATTTGGAAGACTTGATCGTGACCGAAAAAATGCGGGGAAGCGGTTTGGGAAATGCACTCTTGACCGCGGTCGTGAAATATGGCCATCGGGCCGGGGTAAAACGCATTAGTTGGGAAGTCTTGGATTGGAACGAACCCGCAATTAAATTTTATGAAAAGAAGGGCGCACGTGTCATGCGCGATTGGGATGTGGTACAACTCAACGAGCAGGCCATGGCCGATTTTTTAAAGAACAACTAGCATTTTCCCAAGATGATCCGGAATTATGAAGTAAGGGATAGGGCAAAACTGCTGGAAGTGTTAGAGCGAAATGTTCCTACTTATTTTGATGCAGCTGAAGTGGAAGATTTTGAGATTTTTTTAGATACCAAAGGACCACATTATTTTGTAGTTGAGCAAGAAGGAGAAATAGTAGGGGGCGCAGGCTGTTTGGTAGAAAGTGAAAAAGGTGTTGGCCTGGTGCGCTGGATTTTTTTTGACCCTTCACGAACGGGGTTGGGCTTGGGAAAGGCGATGATGGAACACTGTTTGAGGATTTTTGAATCTGCAGCTTCGGTTCAAAAATTGGTGGTTAATACCTCTCAACTATCCCATCGTTTTTTTGAAAAATTCGGGTACGATCTGGTAACCGTTGAAAAAGACCATTGGGGTTCGGGATTGGATCTGTATGTAATGGAACGGGGAGTGGATCAAACGGACCGAAAGAAGAGTTAAATACACTATAAATAACAGAAAAATAAGGTACAGTATATATGCGAGTTTTTAAGTTTGGAGGAGCATCGGTCAAAGATGCCGAGGCAGTAAAAAATGTAGTGAGCGTATTGCGGGAGACCGGTCATGACAATACCTTGGTCGTTGTTTCGGCAATGGGGAAAATCACCAATGCCATGGAAGCGGTGGTCGATGCCTATTTTAACGACAAAAAGGGTTTAGCGGCCGCCATGGAAGAAGTGGTAGCCTATCACCAAGTTATTTTAAAAGAACTTTTTGGAAATGGGAATCATGCGATTTTTAGAAAAGTAAAGGTATTGGTCGATGAGGTAAATGGCTTTTTAGCTTGGAACAAGTCTCCGAAGTACAACTTTGTATACGATCAGGTGGTCGGGTATGGGGAGCTCATTTCAACCACCATCATCAGCGCTTATCTGAACGAGATAGGGATCGAAAATACCTGGCTCGATGTTCGGGATTTCATCAAAACCGATAACAGCTATCGTGATGTGGGCGTGAATTGGGAAAAAACCCAGCAAAAAGTCACGGAGGGGATTGATAAATCGCAGCTTTATATTACGCAAGGGTTTTTGGGCAGTGATGATAATAACTTTACCACTACCCTTGGGAGAGAAGGTTCCGATTATTCTGCCGCGATCTTGGCCTATTGCCTCAATGCCAATTCGGTGACTATTTGGAAAGATGTACCGGGTGTCTTGAATGCAGATCCTCGTTACTTTGAAGAAACGCAGTTGTTGCACAAGATTTCGTATCGAGAGGCGATCGAATTGGCGTTTTACGGTGCGTCCGTAATACACCCGAAAACCTTGCAACCTTTGCAAGGCAAGGAGATTCCGTTACATGTAAAATCGTTTGTACAGCCCAAAAATGAGGGTACCACCGTTGGCAAAGGAATTGGTATCGAACCTAATGTGCCTTGCTTTATCGTAAAGAAAAACCAAGTGCTGCTAAAATTATCATCGCTAGATTTCTCTTTTATAGTAGAGGATAGTATCAGTGAACTTTTCAAGTTGTTTCATCAGCACAAGATGAAGGTCGACCTTATCCAAAATTCCGCTATTAGTTTTTCGGTTTGTGTAGACAATACGTTCGGCAGATTGGAAGAGGTATTGAACTTGCTCAAAAGCAGATTTAAATTGGTATGCCATGAAGGGGTTTCGCTGTACACCATTCGCCATTTTAACGAAGCGGCCGTTTCATCGCTTCAGAATGGACATGAGGTACTCTTGGAACAGCGAAGTAAGGAGACAATACAATTGGTTGTTAAGTAGCCAATATAGTTCTTTTTTAGGAATGTTAAAATAGGGTCGACCTGTAACGTTTTTCCTATCTTAGCGGCTTCCTAAATTAGTAACTACTATGGGTTTAGTGACCGCTAAAGAAGTGGCAAAAGCCATAAATCTCGATAAATTCGGGTTTATTGGCACCTTCTTGGCATGGATTTTATTCAAGGTCACCAAAATTTCCCGTATGTCTCGGGAGTATGACAAAATGAGTCATTTGGAGGGGACAGACTTCCTAAATGCGGTGCTCAATACCTATGAGATCGATTATGAAATTCCCAGTGATGAATTGAAACGACTTCCCAAAGAAGGCCCTTACATCACCATAAGTAACCACCCTCTCGGTGGAATGGACGGAATCGTTCTCTTGAAGTTGTTATTGGAACATCGTTCGGATTACAAGGTAATGGCCAATTTTTTGTTACAACGTTTTGTGCCGCTGGCGCCCTATATATTTCCGGTGAACCCCTTTGAAGATCACAAAGATGCCAAGAGCAGTCTAGCCGGTTTTAAGCAGGCCATGCTGCATTTAAAAGATGGCCATCCCATGGGTATTTTTCCGGCCGGGGAGGTTTCTACCCATAAGGAAGGAAAAAATATCGTGGATAAACCTTGGGAAGAGGCCGCCATCAAAATGATACGCAAAGCAAAGGTTCCGGTTGTCCCAATCTACTTTCACGCGAGGAACAGTAAACTTTTTTATCGCTTGGCCAGGATCAGCGGGGTGTTTAGAACCGCTAAGTTGCCTTCGGAGGTATATACACAGCGCAATAGGCCCATTAAGGTGCGCATTGGGCAGCCGATTTCGGTGCGTACACAGGAGGAGCAGGGCAGTTTGGAGGAGTATACCGAACTGTTGAGGAAGAAAACCTATATTCTTTCGAATGCCTACCAAAAAGAACGGTTGATCGATCAGATACCGACCACCTTGAAAATTCCCAAACAACCTCGTAAAATAGCAACGGCCGTGCGTACGGAGGTTATCGAAGGGGAAATAGAAAAGTTGATCGAGAAAGACCGGAGAATGTTGCAGAGTAAAAACTATGAAGTGTTTTTGGCCCCTGCGAACGAAATGCCTTTTACCCTTAAAGAAATAGGACGACAACGAGAGATTACCTTTCGTGCGATCGGGGAAGGCACCAATAATTCTACCGATATTGACCAATTCGATGCCTACTATCATCATATGTTTTTGTGGGACAATCAGGCAAAGGTCATCGCCGGTGCCTATCGTATGGGATTGGGTTCCGAGATTTTTAAAAAGTATGGTATCGATGGGTTTTACCTGCAAGACCTTTTTCGTTTTGAACCGGAGCTCTTCGGAATGATGCGGCAGTCGATCGAAATGGGCAGGGCCTATATTATCAAAGAATACCAACAAAAGCCCATGCCTTTGTTTTTACTATGGAAGGGAATCGTACATACCACGTTGCGCCATCCAGAACATAAATACCTCATTGGCGGGGTGAGTATCAGTAACCAATTCTCGAATTTTTCGAAGTCGTTGATGATCGAATTTATGAAGAGTAACTATTGGGATCCATATGTAGCCCAATATGTGCGGCCCAAAAAGGAATTCAAGGTAAAGCTGAAGGACGCCGATAAGGAGTTTGTTTTTGATGAGACCCAGGCCGATCTAAACAAATTTGATAAGTTGATCGATGAGGTAGAACCAGGGAGCTTGCGTTTGCCCGTATTGATTAAAAAATACATCAAGCAGAATGCTAAAGTAGTCGCCTTCAATGTAGACCCGTTGTTCAATAACTCTGTTGACGGTTTGATGTATATCAAAATTTCCGATCTTCCGGAAAGTACTGTAAAACCGGTAATGGAAGAGTTTCAGGCAGAGCTTGAACGCAAGCTTTCAGAAAATGGGCAAAGTGTAGACCGCTAGCGCAAGTTCTTTTCTACAAAGTCACCACAAAATTCCTTGATTTCATCTCGTGCTTTTAGGAAAGCGGCATGTTTCTCCGCCTCGGTACCTACTACCTTCGAGGGGTCGAAGAAGTTGTGATGAATGCGTGCCGCATTCGGTGCTGCTATAAACGGGCAGTTTTCCTTGGCATGGTCGCATACGGTAATAATGTAATCCCATGCAATGCCTTCATATTCGTCTACATGGTTGCTGGTATGCCCGGTGATGTCAATAGCATCTTCTGCCATGATCGCCACTGCTCCTGGATTGAGGCCATGGGTTTCAATACCGGCACTATAAATAGCTGCTGCGCCGTTTTGTAAGGTTCTTAGGTACCCATGCGCCATTTGGCTTCTACAGGAGTTTCCGGTACATAGTACAAGGATATTTTTCATTGTTGTATTCTTTTTTAGTTGGGTCGCCGCAAGGGCGATCAATTCTTAAGGGTTGCTAATCAATACCGACGCGTTGGCTGCGTCTTTCGAACAGGAGATTGTCTCGCCAAATACCATCTAGTTTGCCGACGCGTTCTCGTTTACCGATCAAGCGAAAACCAACGTTTTTATGTAATTTGATGCTGCTTTCGTTCTCGGGAAAAATACCGGATTGAATCGTCCATAAACCAGCTGCCTCACTTTCTGTAACAAGTGCGTTTAGCAGGGTTTTACCAACACCGTGCCCGCGGCTTTCACTGCTTACATAGACACTTACTTCCCCGATGCCGCCATATACGCATCGATTCGAAACCGGTGAAAGGGCCGCCCAACCAAGAATTTGATTTTCAGCTACAGCGACCAGGCGACAACTTTTCATATGAGCGGCATCCCAGCTTTCATACGTTGGAATGTCTTTTTCGAAGGTGGCAACACCAGTGGCGATCCCTTCGGCGTAAATCGCCGCTACGGCGTCCCAGTCGGTAGGAGTCATTTTGCGAATATTCATAGGTATAGCTTTAACAGCAACCCCCTCCGGGAGTACAGGCTTCTTGCGTGGTGGCCGAACTTATGATCGGAACACCGCAGAGTTCTTTTGCTTTGCAATCGGTTTGTTTTACCCCTAGTTTGAATATCAACTTGTGTTGATCGATGACAAAATCGTTTACAAAAAGCTGTGCGGTATGGAATTGATCATTACTGTATTCGAATTTCACGATAACCGACTTTTCCATCGGTTTTATCTGGTCTACTTTGTTTAGGATGCCCAGCGCTTTGTACGCGGTCATGTACTCTCGGTTATCCTTTTCCTGCGGACTTTCCCATAACTGTATCACCGTCTCTTTCCAAAAGTCGGTACCTGCGCCGCAGTCAACCGCATCGATGGTGATATTCTTGACTTCTGTAATATGATAGTTTGCGCCAACGAACTTGCCCGAGGCATATTCGAACAAAAGGCTTTTGGAGCCATTTTCCTGTAGGAGCGTTAAAAACTCACTTGTTTTCATGTGTTTGATTTTAAGATTAACAACAGTTGAATTTGGTCTTGTCAAAAAAGGTGTTCAGCAATGTTTGCATCTGTTTCCACTTTTCCAGATCAATACAATAACACACTTTTTTTCCTTCGATTTCCCCTTTGATCAGACCAATACTCTTTAATTCTTTTAGGTGCTGGGAAATAGTGGGTTGTGAAAGACCAATTTCTTCTACAATGTTCTTACAGATACACGATTCTTCGTTGCTTATATATTGAAGAATTGCAATCCTCGCCGGGTGGGCCAGAACCTTGAAAACGGAAGCCAACCTGTTTTGTTTGTAATCGAAGATTTGTGTTTTGGTAAGACCCATAACGTATTTATATATTGCAATATTACGATGATAAAACGAAATAAAAAAGCCAGATTACAAAAATCTGACTTGATTTATATTAGAACCAAGGTTTTTGACCTGCTTGGTAGGTATTGTAAAACTCTTCATCTGACTTGGTCAAGTAGATGATTCCTTCGATTAAACCAACGATTCCGGTCGCCATCAATATAAAACTTCCAACGAACAGACAGAGCGTCGCATAACCTAAAATAGAGGCTCCCAGTAATATAAATCCTTCCTTTTGGTAACCAAGAATAAACTTGTGAACCCCTAAAGAGCCCAAAAGAATGGCTAAGATGCCAGCAAGTAGTTTTTTATTTTCGCCACCCTGGAAAGCTTCTTTGGCGCTTTCGGTAAACTCATTGGCGGTTTTCTTTGCTTCATCGGCAAAATCGCTGGCGGCTTCTTTCGCCTCCTCGGCAAATTCTTTGGTCGCTTCTTTGGCATCCTCGAACTTTTCACTTGCCTGTTCCCCTAATTCACTTGCTTTTTCTTTAGCGCTATCGAATGCGTCTTCGGCTTTATCCCCGAGATCTTTGTTCTCTTCTGACATACTTGTTTTTTTGGTTGTTAGTAGGCTAAAAGTAATAATTATTTTTGAACCCCGCACATCCCCAAAACGGCGACTGCTTTTGCCCGCTATAAAAATGCCTTATCTATGGGTTCCCATAGTTCTAACTTATTCCCATCAGGGTCTAGGATCCAACCAAACTTCCCATACTCATATTCTTCGATTTCACCGACCACGGTAACGCCTTCTTTTTTAAGCTGCTCCAACAGCGCTACCAAGTCTTCCACCCGAAAGTTCATCATAAACGACCCGGTGCTTGGCGAAAAATAGGAAGTGTCTTCGTTCATTGGGCTCCATTGGGTAGAACAGTCGTTACCTTCTTTGTCTTTCCACCAAAAGGTACAACCGTATCGATCGGTGTTCAATCCTAAATGGTTTTTATACCAATCTTTTATTTTATCAGGGTCTTTTGTTTTAAAGAAGAAACCACCCAAGCCTGTAACTCTATTTTTCATCTGTCTAAATTTTATTGTTTTATGTGGGTCAGACCTGCCCGGTTCCATTCGGGCGGGTGTAATTAGCCATTGAACATCTCGGTTGGAACCAAGAATCGTCATGGCTCATTTCATAGAAGAATTTTTATTCCTTCGAACACAAGAAATATATTCAACTCTTTACATTTTTTTCATAAAGCGCCACCCATTGGTCCACCGTCATTTTAGATGCCAATTCGGCAATGAGCTCATAGGGGATATCATCCATATATTTAAAACGGATACAGCTTTTTCCCATATCGATCTTGCGCTTGCAATGCTTTGGAAATTCTGTCACGAACCACTCATAAAGTTCTGGGTCGGCATACATGCCCGAATGATATACCGCTACAAACTTTTTTTGAGAAGCCAAATTCATAAAGGGTAAAGGCAATTTCGGGTCACAATGATATCCGCTGGGATACAATGAATGCGGTACTACGAAGCCCAGCATGCCATAACTCATTTGCGCCTCGAAGCCCTTGGGCAAATGCTGTAGAATGGTTTGGTGTAGCTTCTCGATAACGGGTTTTCGCTCATCGGGCAATTGTGCGATGTATGCTTCGGGATCGGCTGCTTTGTAATTCATATTAGTCGTTTTTGCGTTGTAGTATCAGTGCTGAAATTAATGAAATAATAAAACCTAGAATCAGAACGGTCGCAAACATTACAAATGCCATAAAACCACTGCCGTAGTCCGGTATTGGCTCTGTATGGCCTTGTGCTTGCATCGTTGCTTTGTACTCCTCAAAAAAATTAGGGTTGATGGCGGTAGTATAAATGAAATCGGCGATTGCGATGCCTAAGGCGGTAATGGCGGAAATTAAAACCCCGATCAGCAGCGCCTTTCCGAATGTAATGCTCCCTTGGTTTTCTTGGTCCCTAAAGTGTTTAATGCCAAAAAAAACAAATGACAGCGAGGCTATCATCGTGGCATAGCCTATTATTTCTTGTGTAGAAAAGTCTGCGTTCTCGCCAAGGACCAATGCGCCCAAGAACAGTGTAATGGCCAAGAGGAGCCCGTAAATTCCAAATCGTAGTACTGTGTTTTTCATGTCGTTGAAGATAAATGTTTGTTCGCCAAAACTAACCCAGTTGCCTGAAAACACGCTCATACTAAAGTACCAAAAGCATGCTACTTTAGTCTAGAATTTGAGGAAACTATAGTATTTTCAACTCTTTGGCAATTTGTATCGCCTGCGTTCTTCTTTTGGCCTTCAGTTTTATCAATACATTGGAAACATGGGTTTTAATAGTGCTTTCGGTCACGAATAACTTATCGGCTATTTCTTTGTTCGACAAGCCCATAGAAATTTGCATAAGTACCTCATATTCTCTTTTACTCAATTCCAGGGCTTCGACTTTTTTTAGGTCTATTTCTCCTTCCCCAAGCGCTTCTTTGTGAAGACTTTTTTTGTTAAGGTAGATTCCGACAATTAAAAAAACCACGGCGACGATTGCCAAAATACCTTCAATTTCAAGATCATTGCTAAGAAGGGAGTATTTACTGATCTGGAAAAGCAGTAGTAATGAAAGTGCCAAGCCACCGAATATGAGTATGGTTCTCTTCACCTTCTAAATGTAGCAAAACTTTTTTAGCTGGGAACAAGCCGCTTTTCGGGTGCATGCTATTTTGCTATTCTTACCCCTGCGATTTACTGCGCTGGCCACTCGGGTTTATGGGCTAAACACAGCTTTGACCTTATCAACAATGGTTTGGGCCAGTTTCTCCTTGCTCTCGACCGTCCAGCCTGCAACATGGGGGGTCAGCAACACTTTGGGAGACTTGATCAAATAGTCAAACGCGGGCGGCACTTGGTTCGAAAACAGGTTTTCAAAAGATGTTTTTTCGTATTCTAAAACGTCGAGTCCGGCACCCATCACTTTTTCCGATTGCAAGGCGGCCACCAAGTCTTGGGTCACGATGCATTTGCCACGAGCGGTATTTAACAACCAGATAGGCTTTTGAAAACCCTCAATGAACGCGCTATCGACCATCCCGACAGTACTGTCCGTTTCTGGAACATGAAGGCTGAGCACATCTGTTTTTTGCTGCAGTTCCATGATACCTACCTGCCGGGCATTTTCGTCGCCAACGCCCCCTTGAAGGTCGTAACAAATAACCTCGGTATCGAAACCACGCAATTTCCTGGCAAATGCCTTGCCCATATTCCCATAACCAATAATACCGACGGTTTTTCCATCGAGTTCTATGCCCCTGTTCCCTTCCCGGTCCCAGATTCCGTTTCGTACTTCACGATCCGCTTTGTTCAATTGGTTGAACAAGGATAAGAGCATTCCCAACGCATGTTCGCCCACTGCATTGCGATTGCCCTCGGGTGCCGATGCCAGGAAGATGCCCTTCGATTTTGCAAAGTCGGTATCGATATTTTCCAAGCCGGCCCCAAGACGCCCAATGAATTTTAATTGCACCGCTTTTTCGAGAAAATCCGCATCGATCCGAAATCGACTACGAATAATGAGGCCCTCATACAGGTGTATTTTTTCCGCTATTTCATCTTTGGTACCGATATAATCCTCATCGTTATGAAAGCCAAGTGCGGCAAATTGTTCCAACAACAAGGGATGATTGGTATCTACATGGAGAATTTTCATGGGGATTATATTTTTGGGTAATGCGTTTGTGTGAGTGCATGTGTTACGTCACCGGTATGGGCAGTACTTTGCTTTTCGAACAAGAGCAATTCAACTTCTTCCCCCTCTTTTGTTCTGGGATTGTGTTCCACGCCCTTGGGAATGACGATCAGTTCCCCTTCCCGTACGATTTCGGTTCGATCCCGAAATTGCATGTACAAGGTGCCTTTTAACACTTGAAAAAGTTCATCTTCCTTTTCATGGGCATGCCATACAAACTCCCCTTCGATTTTGGCCAATAGGACCTGCATATCATCCACGACCGCAATCTGGTGTGGGTGCCATTGCTGATGGAATGCGGCATGCTTTTCTTTTAGATTGATGGGTTTCATGGAGCTTTTTTAGTAGACTTTTCTTTCATGCCGGGGCATGGGACGAAGTGTAAAAATAAAAGTACTAAAAAACGTCCATTTTAAGCAACGCTTTTGAAGGTTGTTTTCGGAAATGAAATACTTTTTTAATCGGCTGTATTTGCTCTGGAGGCGTGATAGTTCCATCCGCTTAAAACGAGTTTCTCATCAGGATGGTCTATCCCCGGTTCGGTACGGTCGTTTCCGGCGTATAATTGTATCAATACCGTCTTTCGGGTTTTATCTGAAACATTGGGCATGGATCCATGTAAGGTAAAATAATGGAAGAATACGATGTCTCCGGGTGCTGCCTCTATAACGGTCGCGTCTTCTATAGGATAGTCCTTTAAAAGTTCCGATGGGACTTGGCCGTTGGTATTTTCGCCCCTTCCCAAACGATGACTCCCAGGATATACCCGTAAGCAACCCATTTCATCTGTAGCTTCGGTTATATGCAGGATGCCTGCAAGCATGCTATCTTTCACTGTTGGGAAATAACTCCAATCTTGATGCATGGGAAAGGGCGCCCCTACCGCTGGAGGTTTCTGAAATAATTTGGTGTGGTGTAAGATGACATGTTCGCCCAATAGCGCCTTGGCATAAAAAAGGAATTTCGGGTCGAACAACGCCCGCATCCAATTGGCCGAGTATTGCTGTACATTATTGGTGTGGAGGATCACCGAACCTTCGGAAGCCAGCTTTTTCATCGTTTCCGGGTTGTCCCATCGGGCATTCAAATCATCTCCCGATTGCAATAATTGTTGTACGATGGCATCGTAGTCTTTTGAAAGCTCTTTTAACCGTGTTACATCAAAAACCTGCTTTGCATGATAATACCCGTACTCTTCAAAAAATTCTTTGATTTCATTGCCGTCCATCGCTTTTTTTCAAAAATAGCCATTTGATGCCATGCGGAGTGGTAGTATTCCGTCGTTTGGAGCTACTATTTTTTAGATGCCCAAGACCAATTTCGCGATCCAAAAATAGATCAGAATCCCAAAGATATCATTACTGGTGGTGATGAACGGCCCCGTGGCGATGGCCGGGTCTATTCCTCGTTTTTCTAAAAACAAGGGGATGAAAGTGCCGATAATGCCGGCTACCACTATGACGGCGATCAGGGAAACGGAGATGGCCAAAGCGGTATAGAAGTCCCCTTTCCAAAACCAGGTAAAAAGCAATAACAGGGCTGCCAAAATGATTCCGTTAAGCGCCGCCAGGAGCATTTCTTTGATCAAGCGATTGCTAATACTGCCTTTTAAGTCATCATTGGCCAGGCCTTGTACGATAATGGCGCTCGATTGCACCCCTACATTCCCGGCCATGGCGGCGATCAAGGGAGTGAAATAGAATAAGATAGCATGCTGGCTGATCATCTCTTCAAAACCGCCCATAATAGCTGCGGCGCCCAGACCTCCGAACAGCCCCAGAATCAACCATGGCAAACGGGCGCGTGTAAGATCCCAGATACTGTCATCTGCCTCCACATCCTGTGAAATACCGGCCGCCAACTGATAGTCTTTTTCGGCTTCTTCCTTGATGACATCTACGATATCATCGATTGTAATTCGCCCGACCAAACGTCCTATTTCATCTACTACGGGAATGGCCTCTAGGTCGTATTTGCTCATGATTTTCGCAACCTCCTCCGGTTTTTCATACACATCTACGGAGTCTACCTTGCGAATATAGACCTCACTGATATGCGTTTTTGTTGAGGTGGTAAGCAGGTCTTTTAAGGACAACCTGCCTTTGAGTTTATCCTCGCTGTCAACCACATAAATAGAGTGTACACGGGTAACATTTTCTGCCTGGGCCCTCATTTCTTTTACACATTTCAAGACGTCCCAGTCTTCTTGTACTTTTACCAATTCCTTTGCCATCAAACCACCCGCAGAGTTTTCGTCATAACGCAGTAGCTCTACAATGTCTTTTGCGTGCTCGCGGTCTTCTATTTCAGAGATGACCTCCTGTACGATTTCTTTGGGAAGTTCTGCGATGATATCGGCCGCATCATCTGTGTCGAGTTCCTCAAGTTCTTCTGCGATTTCCTTTGACGAAAGGTTGTTTAGAATGGCTTCCCTTACATCGTCATCTAGCTCGGTGAGCGTATCGGACGTTTTATCGCTGTCTAAAAGTTTGATCAAATAGGTCGCTTCATCTTCGTTTAATTCGTTGATGATTTCAGCAACATCGGCGAAGTGCACCTCTTTTAAAAGCCCTTGCAACTGACCATCTTGTCTGTTTTCGATCAGCTGTTCAATCTCGGAAACGAGCTCGTCTGTGAGTTTAAAAGGTGTCATCTTGGTATTGTTCTATACGTCTTGCGCAAAGCCATGGCAAAGCTAAAGAAAAAAGGTATAAGGAATAGGGGTATTTTATGTAGACTTGAAATCGCAATTTATGGCTACCCGTGGGCAAGTCGGTACTACAGTCATATCAAAACCGAAAACCGACTGCCTTTTGGAGATGTATGAACCTATACCAGGTAGTTTCTTTATGTTTCTTGCCGATTTGACCGCTGTATATCCTGTTCGATCTTTTGGGTAAGGCTGGTAAAATCAGAAACGCTCAATTGCTCGGGACGTTGGTTAAAGACCGGATCCGACCGCAACACCTCCGAGAGGGCAAAAGTTTTTAAACTATTTCGCAGGGTTTTTCGGCGTTGGTTAAAGGCGGTTTTTACCACCCTAAAGAATAATTTCTCATCGCAGTCCAGTGCCTGATTTTCTTTTCTTCTAAGTCTAAGAACTCCCGACTGCACTTTTGGCGGTGGGTCGAATACCTGCGGATGCACTGTAAAAAGGTATTCAGCATCGTAGAAGGCCTGCACCAAAACAGATAGGATTCCATAGGTCTTACTCCCTTCTTTTTCACAAATACGTTTGGCGACCTCTTTTTGGAACATTCCGGAGAATTCGGGTACCTGTGCTCTTAATTGCAACAGCCGAAAGACGATCTGGGTAGAAATATTATAGGGAAAATTCCCGGTAATGGCATAGGGCTCGGAGCCGAAGAGGGTTGATAGGTCGTACTTTAAAAAATCAGCCTCGACCACTTGCAAGCTGCTTTTGCCGGCCATGGCTTTTGGGTGCTCCAAAGGGAAGCTATGGTTTAGATACACGATCGATTCCGCATCAAGGTCCATGGCGACCAATTGCACATCTTGTAACAACAAATATTTGGTCAGCACCCCGGTTCCCGGACCAATTTCAATAACGTTGCGATACCCATCCAACGAAAGGGTATTAGCTATTTTTTGGGCAATTTCTTCGTCTTTCAAAAAGTGCTGTCCAAGGTGTTTCTTTGCCTTTACCGGCCCTTCTTCCTTTTTCTTTTTTGAAAAACGCGTACCGTACTCCTGTTGTTTTTTTCGTTTGGCCATCGCCTTTTTTTAGAACGTATTTGTACTACTCTTCCACAATTTCGGCAACCTGATCGCTTACAACCTTCATTTCGGTTCTGAACGAAACAAATTGCCCGGCGAAGAGCGCCACGGCATCTTTTCTAAGCCGGGGGGCATCCTCTTTGTAATAGGCTTCCAGGATTTCCCTGGTAGCGACGATGAACTGAACCGAATAGGTGTGGCCACCCATCTCTTCTTCGACCAGTACTTTACTCATTTTAGCCTTCAAGAATTTACCCGTTGCCAGAACATCCGGAATATGCGTTTGTTTCATCCATTGAAGCCACGATTCATGTGCGGCTTCTTCAATATTGGTGGTGACGTTATAGATATACATACATTATTAATTTGGGATGCGACTACGATTATGTATAGGTGATAGTTGAGCTCTAACACCAATTTTTTTAGTTGATGCTGTCGCCTCTGAGCATTCTAAAATTTTTACGGGCCTGCGGAAAGTAGTAACTATCTTGATAATTGTAAATAATCTTTTCGTATTGCGCTTTTGCTTTTTCAGGTTTGTTCAAAATGGTTCTGTACAGTTCTCCAAGCGCAAAATAGGCATCGTCGGCAAGAATTCCCCCGCCATAAAACTCCGTAATTTTTATGTAATTGAACTCCGCCGCTTCGTATGATTCAAGTTCTTCCAAAAAGGTTCCCTGTTTCAACAAGGCATCATCTTCTATCTTTTCCCCTTTGTGATTTTGTAAAATATCGTCTAGCGCCTCTATGGCTTCCTTTTTTTTGTTTTGGTACCCTAAAAGATCGGCCCGGGCGTATTTTTTCAAAGCGGTTTGGGTCGAATCTTCCAACGAATTGTCCGAAATCAATAAGCTAAGCTGCATGGCGTCGTTGGCGATCAATTGGGAAGTAGACCCTCGAAGTACCTTCAATTGCGTAAGGGCCCAATCAAAATCACCTTTGTAAAAGCTGGTTTGTGCAACTTTAAAGCGGGCGTCCTGTCCCAGTACGTCATTTTTTAATCCTTTTTGTATTTGGGAAAAGTAGATCAAGGCCTGATTGAATTTTTGATCATAGACTAAAATGTCGCCCAAGGCCAATTTGATGAAGGCCTTTCCCCGTTGGTTTAATGGAAGCTCCAAACTCTTTTTTAAAATAGCTATGGCGGGTTCGGCAGTATCTTTTTTGAAGGTTAAAAAATTCGCGTATGCTACCTGTAATTCAAGGGTCTGCGCACTGTAGCCGTAGGTTTGTATGAGCTTCTCGAACTGCGTTTCCACCGCTACTAGGGTTTTTGGGTCGGCCTTTAGGAGTCGAAGATCTATCAAATTCAACGCTGCCCGGAGCTTGGTCGTTTTACTTCCCGTATTTTCAACGATGTACTCAAAAATTCCTTGGCTCGTATCGTAATCTTTATTTTCCAAGGTGATTTCCCCAAGGCCTTCAAGGCGTCGCATGGAGCTTCCATCAACGCGTTTGTAGATCGCTTTTTCTTGTCGAAAAGCACTGCCGAATTGCTTTTGTTGTACGAAGAGCCAGCTTAATAGTTCGTTCCATAGTACTTCCGGATTCTTTTGGGCGTTCTCTAGCAGTATTTTTTTGAGTTTGAGGTTGTTCGGGTTTTGCGGGTCTGCCGATACAAATGCTTCGATGCTACGTAAAACGTTCGATTTTGATGTCTTTCGTTCGCTGATAAGCCGCAGGTACGAGCGAAACATTTTATCAATATCTCCCTGTTCCCCATAAATACGGGCCATTTGAAAATTATAATCCAGTTCAGGATTCAATTCCATTGCCCTGGTATATGCTTTTAAGGCAAAATCCAACAACGCATATTTCTGAAACCGGAAGCCGATTCCGTACCCATAGTTGGGGTTGTTTTCGATACGGGCAAGTGCTTTTTCGTAGTACTCGTTCGCCTTTTCGGCTTGCTCTTGTAAGGTAAAATTGTATCCTAGTTCTACTAAGAAAGTAGGGTAGGCCCGTGGATTTTCAAGCTGACGCATTAGGTAGGTTTCGGCGTCATTATAGCGCTTCAACTGCTGATAGCATGCCACTAGGCTTTCTCCATAATCGGTACGTCGAGGGTTATTTTTTACCAGTTTTTCATAGAAAACCAAGGCTTTCTCAAAATCGCCATCGTTCAAATATTGTTTCGCGAGGAAGTCGTCTTGTGCGGTAAGCAAGGTTACCGAACAGAAAATGAAAAGGAAAAGAAGGAGCCTCAAATGCGCTTTTTTATCAAAGATACACAGAATGTCGAAAGTAGATGTTAAGAGGATTGTAAAGGGCCAAATGATCGATAAACACTACCTTACTTTCGATGTTATCCACCATAAAGCAGCCAGTGCAGAAGGGTTACCGAAATAGCACTTCCAACTACCATGGCAAGACCAAGGAATTTTCCGGATTTGGACTTAATGATAAACCCATTGATCAGTAGAACAAGCCCCAAAACACCTATCACCATTCCCACTATCGCGCAAGCAAAAAACAGGAGGTCTAACAGCATGCTTACCTATTGGATTTGCATAAAACACCCTAGTCTATCTTATCGAATCCGCAATACGAACGCAATACCTCCGGAATCTCGATACCGTCTTCTGTTTGATAGTTCTCCAAGATACCCGCCAATACCCTGGGCAGGGCAAGTGCGCTTCCATTAAGGGTGTGTGCCAGCTGGCTTTTGCCCTGTTCGTCCTTAAATCGGAGCTTTAAACGGTTGGCCTGGTAGGTTTCAAAATTGGAGACCGAACTAATTTCAAGCCATCGGTCCTGTGCAGTTGAAAACACTTCAAAATCATAGGTGAGCGCTGCTGTAAAACCGAGGTCGCCCCCACATAAACGCAGGATACGGAAGGGAAGTTTTAATTCCCTTAAAATACCTTTTACATGGTCGACCATCCCATCGAGTGCTTGGTAAGAGGTATCGGGGTGTTCTACCCGCACTATTTCTACCTTGTCAAATTGATGTAAGCGGTTCAGCCCTCGCACATGGGCCCCGTAACTGCCTGCCTCACGCCGAAAGCATGGGGTATATGCGGTATAGCGAATAGGAAAATCTTTTTGGTCTACGATGTCACCTCGTAGTAGATTGGTAACAGGTACTTCGCCTGTGGGAATGAGGTAGAGGTCATCTTCACCAACATGGTACATTTGCCCTTCCTTATCGGGTAATTGTCCTGTGCCGATACCCGAAGCCTCATTGACTAAATGGGGTACCTGCATTTCGGTATACCCTGCAGCGGTATTTTTATCCAAGAAATAAGCGATCAATGCACGTTGCAGACGAGCTCCTTTGCCCTTGTACACCGGAAAACCGGCCCCGGTAATTTTAACACCCAGCTCAAAATCAATAATATCGTACTTTTTGGCCAATTCCCAGTGGGGCAGGGCACCTGCCACTAAATCGGGAATATCTCCCTCTCTAAAGATCTCTTCATTATCGGCATCGGTACTTCCTGCAGGAACCGAGGCATGCGGTATGTTCGGAATTTGGTACAAAAGGTCTTGGAGTGCTTTGGCCGCCGTATTTAAATCATCACCAAGCTGCTTCGATTCTTCCTTGAGGGTCCCTGTTTTCTCCTTTAAGGCATTTGCTTCCTGTGGCTTTCCGCTTTTAAAAAGGCCGCCAATTTCCTTGGACAGCTTGTTCGATTCGGCCAAGGTAGCATCCAACTTGGTCTGTAGCGCGCGCCGTTCCTCATCTAGTTGCAGTAGTTTTTCGACCAATGGGGTAGCTTCGATGTTTCGTTTTTTCAGCGAATCGATGATTTCGTTTTGGTGCTCTCGAACGAGCTGCAGCTGTAACATAAAAAGCGTTTTTAAGCTGCAAATTTAGGTTTAATTGGGCACTATATCAATTAGGGGCGAATCAATTTTTAGAGGCCTCTTCGAAAGGGGAAGGCAAAACGAATTCGTTGTGCCGAAAATGGTTCCAGGGTGTATTGGCCAAATCTATGGTGGGATCTATAAATGCCCTATATGGTTTTCCGTTGACACTTACTTTTGAGCCAACAGCATAGACCGCTATCTTTTGTCCTTTTTTGGCATATTCCTTCTTTAGGTGTTGGGCAAATTGCCATACAAAATCGGGATAGGCGCTAATGCGACGTTGTTGCTTTTTGGTCAGATAGTCCTTGGGCCGTACCCAGGTGGTTTCCCCATTTTCCAGGTTCTGAACTTTAAACTGAATGCTGCCCGAACGGCTTCGTAGCATCATTCGCCAGCTGAGGCGATGCCCCTCCTCTGTCCATAGTACATCGTCTTGAATAAAATGATGTCGTAGCGGAAGCGCCAATTGCAATAAAAAATAGAGCCCAAAACCTACGAGCAATCCCATTCTTTTTGAGGGGAGCGGTACTTCTTCCGAAGTATACAGCGGTTTCTTTTTTAAAAAGATGTTCCGAATGGTCTTGGGGTCAAAAAAGAAGAGCGTAAAGGCCAATGACAAATAAGGGAAAATACCAATTTGAAACACGATGGAATTAAAAAGATGGAAGAATATAGAGGCGAAAAAAGCCCATTTTCGGGTCGGTTTCCATAGTAGGGCCGGGATGATCAATAGGTCGAACAAAATACCGCACACCCCAATGATCCTGTGCAACCAAGGTTGTTGCAGTAGTTCTCCAATAAGGGGATAACCTGCCTTTCCCTGCATTAAAATTTTAACAATACCAAAATCAAGCCAATCGCCATACATTTTTGCTACGGACGCAAAGGTGTATACGATGAAGAGTTGCAAGACGACCGACCATTTTACCCAAGCCGGCATGCTAATTTTTTGAAGGGATGGTGTTCTTTTGACATCCAATGAAAAGTACCGATGTGCGGGAAAAATAGCCATTAGCCCCGATAATAGGACCAATAGATAATAGTGATTATTGTAAGAGGTTTTCTGCATGAAGTAGACCCCTGCCCATAGCACGGTGAAGGCGATCGTGCTAAAACGATATCGATACCCCAGCGCGATAAAAACACCCAGTGTTCCCATGACGAAAAAGTAATAGTACATGCCCATGCCCGGAAGGGGCTGTAACCACTCGAAACCAATAAAATTAAAGGTGAATTGGGGTTCAACCAGCGTGCGGCGTACCCACCCAGTAAGGATAGCACCATAGCATTCACAAGCACAGAGGATTCCGAAGAAAATTCTAAAAACGATCAAGGGGGCATTGTCGATTCTCCTAAAAAATACCCTGTTCAGCATTACTTTTTGATTAAATCCAACGCGGTTTGCCGATCTTTTTCGAGCTGTGCCCTTAGGGCCGCTACCGAATCAAACTTGTGTTCATCGCGCATGCGTTCAAGAATATCTACCTGAATTTCGGTACCGTACAGGTCTTTTTGAAAATCGAAAAAGTGTATTTCGATCCGCTTTCTTTCATCTGAATTGTCCGAATGGGAAACGGTCGGGTTATGACCTATGTTCATCATTCCATAAACCGTACGGTTATCAATAGTGCTACTCACAACATAAACACCTTTTTTGGGAATAAGTTTGTACGTAGCTTCGATATGTAGGTTGGCAGTCGGGAAACCGATCGTGTGTCCCAGCCCTTTGCCTTTCTGAACTGTGCCCGTAAGCATGTACTGATAGCCCAGAAACTTGTTGGCAGTTTGGATGTCTCCCTCTTCAAGGGCGTGTCTAATTTTGGTTGAACTGACCGAGACTGCATTGATTTCCTGAGCGGGAATTTCTTCCACTTCAAAGTCCAGGGCTTCCCCAAAAGCTCTTAGGTCAACGATATTGGCATTCCGATTTCTTCCGAACCGATGATCATATCCGATAATTATTTTTTGGGTCTTTAATTTGTTCACTAGGTTGTCTCGCACAAATTCAGTGGCCGATAGCCGGGAAAATGCTAAGGTAAAGGGGTGGATTACCAGATAATCGAGCCCTAAACGTTCTAATATGCGGGTCTTTTCGGCGATGGTATTCAGCAATTTTATGTCACTGTCTTTTTGAAGTACCATTCGGGGGTGGGGAAAGAAAGTAAGCACCGTAGATTTGACCCCTAATTTCTTGGCGTCTTGAATGAGTCGCTCTAGAATTTTTCGGTGCCCGATATGAACGCCATCGAAAGTGCCAATGGTAACTGCCGTGGAATGTCTTTCGTCGTATTTTATGATGCTTTGGACTGTTTCCACTTATAGGTTGATCAGAAAAAAATGTATATTTGAGTCTGGTTAAAATCCTCCTTAATGGTCGCTAAATTACGTCTTGTTTTTTCATTTTCCATATTATTTTTCTCCTTTTATACATTCTCTCAGCAGAATCATTGGAGGAGAAATACTACAAAAGATAGGACTTCCCTTCAGGTAATGGAACGATTGAAGGTGCAGGATGGCCAGCAATTTACCATTGATGAAGCGGCTTTTGGCAGCATGTTGAAAACGGTTTCTTCGGCAAAAGGAAACTCTCGAGTGGTTTATTTTCCAAATTCAGACGGTGAATACGTGGCCTTTAGGGTTACGGAGACTCCAGTATTGGCGCCTGCCCTGGCCGCCAAGTATCCTGCCATAAAGTCTTATTCGGGCTATAGTCTATCCGGTAACGAGCAAGAAATACGCTTTAGTCTTTCACATAAGGGTATTCAGAGCATGATTACCGATTCGCACCAAGGCAAACGGGTATTTATGCATAAGACCAATAGCGATCAGTACCTGGTCTATACCAGAGACTCCTTTTCTAAAAGAGATCAAGATTTTGTTTGCGAAACCAAAGACGCTATCGCGGACAAGGGCGGGTTTTCTGCTTTAAGACCGGTAGACGGGCAAGTATTGCGCACCTATCGTTTTGCCGTTTCCGCTTCGGGAGAGTACACGGCACATCATGGGGGAACGGTCGCCGATGCCTTGGCGGCAATCAATGCAACGGTCACTCGAATAAACGCGGTTTTTGAGGCCGATTTGGCAGTGCGTTTGGAGGTGATTGCAGACAACGACAAGGTCATTTATACCGATAGTGATACCGACCCTTACACGGGGAATTTTAATGCCGAAGCCCAGAATACCCTTACGGATGAGATTGGGGAGGCCAATTACGATATAGGACATTTGTTTCATAAAGGACCTGATGGGGGAAATGCGGGGTTTATCGGGAGAATATGTGTCGATGGTTCAAAGGGGAGTGCATACTCCGCGGCGCAGGTACCGGAGGGAGATTTCTTTGATCTCGATTTCGTAGCGCATGAGGTAGGGCATCAACTCGGCGCCAATCATACATGGTCTTTTGAATCGGAAGGGAGCCAAGTGCAGGCAGAGCCCGCTAGTGGTACCACCATTATGGGATATGCCGGAATCACAGGGAACAATAATGTGGCCTTGCATAGCGATGATTACTTTCATTATTATAGTATACTGCAGATTATCACAAACCTGGAATCCAAGGCCTGCGGTACGGAAGTGGCGCTGACCAACAACCCGCCCGTTATCGATCCTGTACCCGATTATATTATTCCCAAGTCTACGGCTTTTGTGCTCACTGGAAATGCAACGGACCCTGATGCGGCGGATGTATTGACGTATACCTGGGAACAAATAGATGATGGGGTGGTTACCCAGGGTACTTTTGGCCCAACCAACCCCAGTGGGGCCAATTTTAGATCTCGAAAACCAAAAACAGATCCGAGTAGGTACTTCCCACAATTGCCGAGTGTGGTGGCCGGCCAGCTTACACAAACAACCCCTGGTGTGAATGAAGCCTGGGAAACGGTTTCGTCTATTGAAAGAAGTATGAACTTTGCCCTAACCGTTCGTGACAATGCCGTGGGCGGTGGCCAGGTTACAACAGAATTCGCGAAGGTACAGACTGTGAATGCGGCAGGCCCCTTTGCGGTAACCTCTCAGGCTTCGGGCGGTAGTGTTGTGGCCGGGGAAGTCGAAGAAATTAGATGGGAGGTTGCCAATACCAATTTGGCACCTATCAATACAGAGACGGTAGCTATTTACCTTTCTACGGATGGGGGAAGCTCCTTTCCGTTACTTTTGGCCGAAGGAGTTCTGAATGATGGGGTACACGAACTGATTGTTCCAGGGGTTGCGACCTCCCAAGCAAGAATCATGGTAAAGGCAGAGGACAATATCTTTTTCGCGGTCAATACCACCAACTTTGCCATTGTGGAGTCTTCGGTAGTGTTGCAGTTTTCCGATCTTGAATTCAATGTGTGCCAGCCAGATGAGGTTTCGGTGCCTTTCGTATATGAGACCTATTCCGGTTTTTCAGAGACATCTACCTTTAGCATTTCTGGGCCGGCAGGTTTAACGGCCAGCTTTTCGCCGGCTTCGGCATCTGCCAATGATACCAATGTAGTGATGACCCTTTCGAATACGGGAGGAGTGGCTTTGGGGAGTTATCCCATAATGATCATGGCGACCTCGGCATCCCAAACAAAACAGATCGAGCTGACACTCAACCTTTTTGACGCGAATTTTTCGGAAGTACCCCTGGTCGCCCCCGCAGATGGTGCCGTTGACATCTCCACAGGGCAGGTTTTCGAATGGGAAGCCAGTAGCCTATATACTTCTTATGATATTGAATTTGCCACGGATGCGGCCTTTACCACGATTGTTGAGAGTGCCACCGTATTAGATAATACCTATGTGCCCCAGGGGCTACAGAACCTTACTTCCTATTTCTGGAGAGTGAAGCCAAAGAACGAATGTGGAGAGGGTGTCTTTGGATCTGCATTTCTTTTTACAACCGTTCAACAAGATTGTATAACCAAGATGGGCACTGGCTTTCCCCTGGAGATTTCGGCCTCGGGTACGCCTGTAGTAACAACGACCATCAGTTTCTTCGAGGACTTGCCGTTGGCCGACCTGGATGTTAACTTGGAGTTGGATCATACGTATTTGTCCGATTTGGTCGTCACCCTTACGTCACCGGCGGGTACCACCGTTACCTTACTTTCGAATTCTTGTGGTCAATTACAAAATGTAGCGGTAACTTTTGATGATGATGCTTCCAATTTTGTTTGTGGGGGCAACCCGGCAATTAGTGGTACGGTGCGCGCACTGGGCGCCTTGAACTCGTTCAAGGGAGAATCTATTGCGGGGGATTGGACGTTGCGGATATCGGATACCGTCCCCGCTGATGGAGGGTCTTTAAAGGCCTTTTCCCTAGATGTATGCGTAGAGGGCCAATTTAGTCCGGATGAAGATGGAGATGGCGTTTTCGATGCCGATGATGCCTGTCCGGGCACAGATGTAGGGCAAGAGGTCGATGCTACCGGTTGCCCCGTATTTCGGTTTCCATCCGATAATTTCGAAGTTTCTTTGGAGAGTGAAACATGCCGTTCCAATAATGACGGCAATATCTTAGTGGTCACATACTTTCCTGTAACTTATACGGTTACGGTTTCGGGAAGTAATTTTAGTACTGTTACGGACACTTTTACCGATACCTATGAATTAGACGGCCTTTCGGCAGGGACCTACACCATTTGTTTTAACGCAACGGATGGCGGGGACGTGTACCAAGAAATGTGTTTCGATGTGGTTATTTCCGAACCCGAATTACTGTCGGTAAGTTCCGTAGTAAGCGCTAGAGGAGATACGTTGCGCTTAGAGCTGGAAGGGGCCGATCTCTATTTCGTAGAGTTTAATGGAACCACCATCCAAACCAATGAGAGCGAACTGCTACTCGATTTGCAGAAAGGCGCCAATACCTTAAAGGTGGCTACCGGACTCGAGTGTCAAGGTAGTTATGAAGAACAATTTTTCCTTTCGGAAGGTGTGACGGTCTATCCGAATCCCTTTGAAGATGTGCTAAAAATTTATGTAACAGAACCACAATCGCTGCGGTTGGAAGTATATTCCTTAAACGGACAGCAAATTTTAAACACGCAGCAGAATGTATCGGGGGTTGAAGCTACTCTGGATGTTTCTGGCTTGGCTACCGGTACGTATTTCTTAAAGGTTCGAGGACAGACTCAAAATCAAACGGTTAAAATTATGAAACGATGAGGTTTTTAAAACTACTGGTATTTACCATTCTTATAGTGGGGTGCAAAAAGGACCCGGAACCTCCTAGAGCGGTCACCTTGGTGACTCCTGAGAAAAATGCCGAGTGCAACCCTATAGAAACGTTGGCGGGGAACAACAGTGTGGTGCAGTTTTCTTGGCAGGCGGGAGCCAATGCAAGCAGTTATGAACTTCGGGTTACCAATCTTAATACGAACCAAACGCAAACCGCGACTACCTCGGGACTCAGTGAAACCCTCACAATAGCGAATGCTGCTCCTTTTTCTTGGTCGGTCGTTTCCAAAAATAATGACGTAGCGGAAACCGCCACTAGTGAAACCTGGTTCTTTTTTAACCCTGGGGCACTCATTAGTTATGCGCCCTTTCCAGCGGAAATTTTACAGCCATTGCCCGGTGGGCAGGCTTTTAAGGATGCTAACAATGAAATACTTTTGGAATGGGCGGGTGCCGATCTTGATAATGATATTCAGGAGTACGAGGTATACTTTGGTACAGAGAACCCACCAACCGTGCTGATTACGGAACCCTTGTCCATCCTTACGACCAAAAAAGTAGCGGTCATTTCAAACACTGCCTATTATTGGCGGGTCGTAACAAGGGATTCAGAGGGCAACGTTTCCGATACCGATGTGGTTAGTTTCAAAGCCTTGTAATAGCCTCCTAGGTATTGTTGAACTGGTTCATCGTAATGGCAACGCCCGAGAGTACGAAAGAGGGGAGTAATTTTAAGATACGATCCATGCGCTCCTGTAATTGTGTCTTTTCTTCATCGTTCCATTTTCCCAGCACATAATCCACTTGTCTGCCCTTGCCAAAATCGGCGCCGACTCCAAATCGCAATCGCGGGTATTTTGTAGTTTGCAGTTGTTCCTGTATGTCTTTTAGGCCATTGTGCCCCCCATCGCTTCCCTTTGTTTTAAGGCGTAGCGTACCAAATGGCAGGTTGATGTCATCTGTAATGATCAACACGTTTTCCAGCGGTATTTTTTCCTTTTCCATCCAGTATTTGACCGCTTTTCCGCTTCGATTCATGTAGGTCGAAGGTTGTAAGCAACGAATACTGCGACCTTTGATCTTAAAACTTCCGATGGCGCCTAGTTTCGCCGGTTCAAATGCGAAATCATGCGCTTTTGCCAAAGCATCCAATATCTTAAAGCCAATATTATGTCGTGTTTCGGAGTACGCATCGCCTATATTGCCAAGGCCTACGATCAAGAATTTTTTCATGGGTTCGGATTCTTCTAGAAAAGGGGCTTCGTTTTTAAAAAGAGATTTTAGAAAATGGAGCATTTGTATTCATATGGTGCGGTAAAAATACAAAAGCATCCCGAATCCCGTGGATAGGGACTAGCGGAATGCTTTCGTAAACTGTAGAAGTGGTAAGGGAACCTACTCGGTTGCCTCGGCAGCGGGAGCTTCCGCACCTTCGGCAGCTGTTCCTTCTTCCCCTTCTTCTCCTTCTTCTTCCTCATCATCATCGTCGGCAACTGCGGTACGGGCTGTTTTAACCTGTACAACAACAGTGGTATCTGGATGTAAGATGCTAAAGTCGTCGTTTAATAGGGATGCAACGGATATGTTCTGACCGATTCTCAATTTTGAAATATCAACATCGAAGAAATCTGGTAACTTGTCCGGCAAGGCTTTGATCGCCAGTTTGCGTTTTCTGAAAAGCAAACGACCACCATTTCGAACCCCAGGAGAGTTTCCTTGCAAACGTACCGGGATGTTCATGGTCACTGCCTTGTCCGGGAACAGCTGATAAAAATCAATATGAATGATTTTATCGGTTACCGGGTGAAATTGAATATCCTGCATTACCGCATCGACCTTGGTTCCGTTTTCGAGTTCAATCACAACGGTGTGTGCAGCGGGAGTATACACTAAATCCCTGAAACTTAATTCCTCAGCTGAAAAGTGTATTGGTTTTTCCCCTCCGTATACTACGCAAGGAACCTTTCCAGCATTACGTAGGGCCTTCGTTGCCTTCTTGCCCACGCTTTCTCTTTCTGATCCTTTAATTGTAATTGACTTCATTATATAGTTTAAAAATTAATATACTTGATTAAGGCTGTTGCCTACATTAAAAACTTGGATGAAATAGAGGTGTTATGGTGTACCCGATGCATTACGTCTGCAAAGAGATCGGCACAGCTTAACACCTTTACTTTGTTATTTTCTTCTGAAATAGGAATGGAATCGGTTACGATCAATTCCGACAATTGTGATTTCTCGATTCGTTCGTATGCGTTTCCGGAAAGCAGGCCATGTGTGGTAATGGCACGAACGCTGAGAGCACCGCGTTCCATCATCAAATCGGCAGCTTTTGTTAGCGTCCCGGCAGTATCGACCATATCATCTACCAAGACAACATTCTTTCCTTGCACGTCGCCGATCAGTTCCATATGCGATATCACATTGGCCTTGGCGCGTTGCTTGTAACAAATAACGACATCACTTTCCAGTGCTTTGGAATAGGCATAAGCTCTCTTAGAGCCACCCATATCGGGCGAGGCGATGGTCAAGTTATCCAAGTTCAAAGACTTTAGATACGGAAGAAACATGGTAGAGGCAAATAAGTGATCAACCGGCTTTTCAAAGAATCCTTGAATTTGATCGGCGTGCAAATCCATCGTAATAATTCTTGTAGCACCGGCTGCTTCCAACATTTTAGCGATGAGTTTCGCGGCAATAGGAACTCTTGGTTTGTCTTTACGGTCTTGCCTTGCCCAGCCGAAGTAGGGCATTACCGCTGTAATGTGCCGTGCCGATGCTCTTTTGGCGGCATCGAGCATTAATAACATCTCCATCAAATTCTCAGAGCTGGGGTGGGTAGAACCGATAATAAAGATACGGGCGCCCCGAACAGACTCTTCAAAGGATGGTTGAAACTCCCCATCGCTATAACGGGAAATGAGTACATTACCCAAGTCGGTACCATATGCTTTCGCTATTTTCTCAGCCAGCAGCCTACTCTCGGTGCAGGCGAATATTTTAGGTTCCGGGACTTGATATGCCATAGTTGTTTTGTTAGTTCTTTAAAAAAGAAGGCCTTCATCATGGAAGTGCCTGTTTTCTAAGGAGGTGCAAATTTAAAAATTAATTTGTGTTGCTAAAGGATAATTGTTGTTATTTTTGGTTTGCAAATAGAATTATTTTTTTAGTTTTGCAGTCCGTTTTTGCTCGAGTGGCGGTCCCGAAGTATCGGGAGGTAGTCGCTCATTCAAAAATATAGTTTGCTCGAGTGGCGGAACTGGTAGACGCGCTGGATTCAAAATCCAGTTCCTTTGGAGTGTGGGTTCGATTCCCACCTCGAGTACATGAAGCCTTTCCTTTTTCAAGGGAAGGTTTTTTATGGATTGTGGTGTGGGTTCCCCCGAGGCTTCGGGGCCGTCTCGAGTACATGAAGCCTTTCCTTTTTCAAGGGAAGGTTTTTTTATGGATTTTGGTGTGGGTTCCCCCGAGGCTTCGGGGCCACCTCGAGTACATGAAGCCTTCCCTTTTCTCAAGGGAAGGTTTTTTTATGGATTGCGGTGTGGGTTCCCCCGAGGCTTCGGGGCCGTCTCGAGTACATGAAGCCTTCCCCTTTTTCAAGGGAAGGTTTTTTTATGGATTGCGGTGTGGGTTCCCCCGAGGCTTCGGGGCCGTCTCGATTACAGAAGAGAAAGCCGAGATTAATATCTCGGCTTTTTTTTGGCACAACGTTTTAGATTTTTCGAAGTCGCTTTATTAAATGAAATCAATTGATTTTATGAGCTATAAGATGGTCTTACTAAGTAAAGCAAGATCCTATAAACTGATCAGATTGTTTTTAATATAGTCATATATAATGATAGCAAAAATCTCCACAGCCTTCATAAATAGTTACAAAAGCGATGGAGATTTATAGGTAAGCGTGAAAGAAAGCCCTAGTTACTTCCTTCAAAAGGTTGACAGATCACGGGGCAGTTTATGATTGCTTCGGAGGCGCGAAGCCCCACCACAAAATCATTTTTAATACCTGCACTTCCCTCAAAACTTTTAACAAGTCCTTCGGAAATCAAATTGTCCAAGTCATCAAAGCTTATAATTCTTCTTCTTTGATTTGTATTGATTGCTTCCTCTGTCCATTGACTTAAATGGGCATCCCATAACGGACTGTAATTGTTGCCAAACTGTAAGTCATTGTCCGGGTCTAGTGGAAACACATTAATGGGGTCTCGATCATCATCAAGGATTGTTGAGTTGAGTCCTTGACGGTTGGGGTTATTTGCGCCGGTTAACCCATTGATATTTGGCGAAAACCCTAATAGCGGAGATGGATCAAAAAGAGTGCTCGAACCAAACGAATCTGAGAAATTGGCCAGTTTAGGGGCATATACGCCTAGTTCTATCGTGGCCGCTCCTCGGTCAGACGAGTCCGTTACCAAATGGTAGTAATACTGATCGCCTCCTTGAAAACCATCTAGCAGTTGAAGTGTAACCCTACCCCGTCTTTTTGCAATTCGAACTATCCTGTCATGTAGGCCTGTAGAATTTGCGACGACCATTGCATTGAGAACAAGACCACTAGGCAATACTACAATAGAAGACCACTCATCGTCACCAATGGCCCCAGGTTCTGCAACAGAAGGTGGAAATGTGGTTTCAATACCGGGTTTTAAAATACGCTCTGGGCTGAAATCAATATCACCGGCAAATTGCATGCGGCCTCGCCTGATGGTAACATATTGCTCACCACCAGTGCCTATGGCGTTAATTAGTTTGGGGGCATAATTTATTCCGAATAGCTTGGCAACATTAAAATTGGATGCTTCTGTAAGAATGAAATAGGCTGGTTTCCCATTGGGCCTTTTACCTTTGAATAAGGGCAGCGTCACGTTTGCCCTGTCAGGGTCATCCAAATTTCTTAATGCAATGGCGCTTTTTAAAAATACATTCAGTTCTGCCGGAAAGGTTCTGCTGGCACTTTGGGCTTTTTCGGTCTCCGAGACCTCAATCTCCGAAGTACGCAATTCGGTGAGCGATTCCATCTCGGCCATGGCCGCTTCTAAATTGAATTTTGAATCACTCACAGTTGGGGCCTCTATGAGCCCTTCGTCAGGTAGCGCCTCCGTTTCATCACTACAACTGTAAAATAAAGCAGATAGTAATATTAAACTGAACAAGCCCTTTGTAAAATTTGATTTTTTCATAATACTTAATTTTAGGATTAAATTTGATTAACACGCGTTTTTTGAATATTCGATAAGGCTGGAAACGAAACTTATGCCAAACAGTTAGCAGAAATTAAATACTTGAAAATCAATTATTTGTAAATTAGAGGTGGAAGGATAGTACTACTGAACGCTACAGTATTTCGTACTACTCAAGTAGCATGTGATTTTTTTAAGACGCGTTGATACGCTCTTGTGAAAAGGTCAAAAGAATGGCTTGGAATCGCTTTGGAGATTGCTTTTTAAAGGATGTAAATGGATATGCCATTTTGGGAATTACGGCTTGAAACGACCTGCTTGGAAGAAAGGTAGGTAGATGGTTGCCTAGGTGAGATCCCATAAACAACGGATGTAGCTATAGTGAAATAGACCAACGATTGCTTCACGGCAACCGAGGGCGGGGCTAGGATGACTTGGGCAGGGTCATTTGCAGGCAATGCCAGATATCAAAGCCTCCCAATTGGAGGCCCCAAGCCACAGTAATGATAGATTTGCCATCTATAAACAGATGAAACAAATGTGATTCAAATCACTTAATGTTGAATTCGATTTTGTTATTTTTACTCGATGATCGAGCGCTATAATGCTCCGTCGCCTGCAAGACAAATGTTCACAGGCGTGCCGAAATCAATGGTAAATTTCCTTTAATGGCCTATTATGGGCTTGTTCACGCCTTCACGTAGCCGTTTCCGCGGACGAAGGTCCCGAGGTAGTTTGCTTCTGAACACTTTATAAAGACATGTCGGGTTGAACAACAAAAATCAAATGCTTCGCAATACCTTACATCAGTTCAATGTACTGACTGATGAAGAATTTGAGCAGTTTCTTTCCGTCACCCAACTGCAAGAATTCAAAAAGAAAGACTATTTGCTTTGCGAGGGCAACTACCACAACGGTTTGTACTTCGTCATTGAGGGCGTGGTAGGCCTTTTTGAATTGAACAATGACAGGGAGGTATATTTGGAATTTTTTCTTCCCACCAGTTTTGCCACCGACCTCGAGAGCCTCACCGCACAAACGGTAACAAGAAAAAACTTAGTTGCGCTAGACGATTGCAAGACATTCTTTCTGCCGCGGAAAGCGTTGCTGGCGCTTTATGATGTTTCCCCCTCGTACGAACGTCTTGGTAGGAAAATGCTTGAACACATTATTACGCAACAGCATACGCTAACCTCTGTAATCAAATCGCTCTCCCCGAAAGAGCAGTACGATTTTATCGTTAATAACAGACCCGAACTACTACAAATGGTATCCTTAAAACATTTGGCATCCTACCTTGGTCTGGCACGGGAAACCTTGAGCCGAATTCGATCCAAAAGATGATTTTTTCTCTGTAGGTTGTTATGTGATTTCAATCACTCTTTCTCATGGGCGCAACAAATAACTTTGCGCTTGTAACATAAAAACATTTGGAGATGAAAAAAATCACATCAATGCTCGTAGTCATTTTATGCCTGAGCGCAATGAGTTGTAAATCGCAAAACAAAATAAAAGACGCAACTATGGAAAAAGAAATTAAAAACGTTGTGATCGCTTTCGCGAAAGCAGGAGAAGAAAGAGACGTATCGGCCTATAATGCTCTTTTACATAAAGATTTTAGGGTTATCGCAAATCAGTACCCAACGCCAGATAAAACATCCATTATCCCTTCACAAGTATACACCGCCTTAATTGGCAAGGGCACTATAGGCGGCACAGCCTTTCAGGTAGATTTTAAACAGATAGACATCGCCGACCACTCCGCAACGGTTATCGCTCATTTTAAGACCGATGATGGTGGCGGACAGCTCGTAACGTTATTGTTGGTACTGAATGCCGAAAATAAATGGCAGCTTATCAGCGATATGGCCACTCAAATCAAAAAGTAATGAAGCACTTTTTAAAATATACAGTGCTCATAGCATTCATTTCTACAGCTTTGGCAAACGGACAAAAGCTAGCGCAAGGAGATGCCGCTCCTACCTTCAAGACTGAAACCATTCAGGGTGAAAGTATAGACCTCGATAGTCTCAATAAGGATGGGAAGACCGTTTTAATAGCATTTTTGAGATATGCCGGCTGTCCCGTATGCAATTTAAGGGTACACAAGCTCAGCGAACAATACGAAGATCTAAAGGCTCAAGACATTCAAATGATCGTAGTCTTTGAAAGTTCGAAAGAAACACTTCTAGCATATACCAAAGATGCTGACTTGCCCTTCCCCATTGTATCTGACGAGGACAGTGTTTTCTATGATTCCTTCGGAGTTAGAAAGTCGTTCGGAAAAGTGCTAAAGACGGCCTTTAACAAAGATGCAAAGGCAAAGATGAAAGAGGGTAAAGAACTTTACGGCGATAAAGAATATGCCCGAGATGGTGCGCTAACGCGTATTCCGGCCGATTTTGTCATCAATACGAAAGGAATGATTAAAACTGCCTATTATGGTACCTATATAGGGGACCATTTGGATTTAGATGGCCTTAAAAACTAAATAAATACTCACAACAGCTCCGTCATATGATGACGGGGCTTTTTTTGTGCATCAGATGGAAGAAATAGTCATTCAAGCCAATTCGAAAAGTGCGTGGGAGTATCTCGGAGCGGGTTTTGGAGCTATTTCGTTGTATGACAGGAATGTTACCGCATCGATCGGTTTTAGCGCGCCCATATGCATCAATGCCCCGAGTGATAAAAGGAGAATTCGCTATCCTAAAAACGATGAATACATAGAACGGTTGATTCATTTCAATGCCGAAAACAAAAGTATGACGTTTATAAACTTGAACGGGTTCCCGTTTCCATCTAAAAAAATCGAAGTTTCGGTTGAAGTTGAGTCAGTAAATGAAAACACTTCCATCCTTCGATGGAAACTGGACTTAAAACTAACCTACTGGACATTTTTTTATGTAAAACGAGCGTATGCAAAGGCAATTCGCAAGCATTACCGAGCACAGTTTACAGAATTAAAATACTTCTTGGAAAATAACAAGCAGAAGCGAGCATGTAACATAGAAGACTATAATTTTGCCTTGTTATTTAACTATTGAATTGGGCTTGCTTTAAAGTATCTTTCCTTCTCACTTTAAACAAAATTCGGCATGATGTTTCTGAAATATCTATGTTCCGATAGGCCAAATTGGATTCCAATATTTTGCAATGGTGTACGACATAAAAATGATTTGGAATGGAACCATGACATAAGAACCGCTATGTAAAAAAGCGTACCTATGCTACACCATTGTATTCCGTTTGTTATTCCCGTCGAGGTGGAATACAAATGTTGGCAAAAACTTCTAGGGCTGTGTAGACAAATAGGGCGGGTACCATACTTATTTCACAATAGTGGTACTGTTCAAAAGAAAGTTTTAAAACGATGAAATGCTGGGGTGCTCTTAGCTGGTTTTTAAGTTTTGCTTTCCTGCTGGCCACACAAGCAGGCGTGAAAGCGCAGGAAGTCCCAAATCATCTTGACTTTTCCTTACTACATCAAAACCATCAAATCATAGCGGAAATAACCTTTTAAATCAATCAGCGGGTTCGTTAAGGAGGACTTCGAATTGGGTTCCATTATCGGTCTTAATTTTAAAATACCCTTTGAATTGTGCAGACAATCCTTCCACTAGCTGCAAACCGAACGAATAGGTATGTGGGGAATCGTTCTTTAAACCTATTCCATTGTCGGAAATGACCATTTTATGGGTTTTTTCTTTTTTTGCGTAGACAATTCGAATGGTTCCAGATTGTTTTTCGATAAATGCATATTTGTACGCATTTGTCATTAGTTCATTTACAATTAATCCTATGGGTACTGCAATGTTCATTTTCAATTGTACATCCTGAATGTCTGTATCGACTTCAATACTTTTTGAACTTGAACTAAAAGAGGAATCAATATTTCTTATTAGGCGTTCAATGTAGTATCTAGAGTTTACGTTCGTTACATGATTGTTTTGATATAGTTCTTCATGTATAATTGCCAGTGATTTGATTCTATTTTGACTCTCTGACAGTATTTTTTTCAATTTTTCATCACAAGGGAAATTACCTTCCTGAGCGCTCAAAAGGCTCGAGACAATTTGAAGATTGTTTTTTACCCTGTGATGGATCTCTTTGATCAAAAGTTTATTTTCAATGTTTTTCTTTTCTATGATAAAAAGGGATTTTTTCTGTTGAACGTAGCTCCTACGCCAGAAGATAGATGCCAATAAAAGCGCCATGATAAGTGCTCCGAGCCCCGTTTGAACAAGCTCCATATTTTTGCGTTTTTCCTCCTGTACATTTCTTTCTGAGGTAAGCAATTGAATCTCTTTGTTTTTTAATTCGGTTTCATACACTATATTCAATTGTGCAATAGTTTTTTTGGTGTTTTCGGAAGCAATACTGTCTTTGAGTTTTATGAATTCCCAATGGTTTTGAACATAGGAGTCAAGATCGCCGCGCAATGAATCTAATTTGGCCTTTAAAAGGTAGGTAGACTTCTTAGCGTCCAGGTCATCTATGGTCTCTTGCGTCCGGGAAGCAATCTCAAGTATTTTTTGGACCTCTCGAAAATTCCCTAGATCTAGATAGGTCTCTGCCAACTTGTTCGAAACCGATAGAACATCCATATAGTTTCTATCTTTTTGGGCATTTTTCAGTGCTTTTTCTAAGTTTTCAATAGCCGCTTTGAGGTTGTCCAGTTTTTTGTGTAAGATTCCCTTATTGGTTAAGAACAGTGTTTTTAAATAAGCGGCCTGTTCTTTCTCAGCACCCATAAACCTTTCAACTTCGTTTAAGTTGCGATTTGCTTCATCAAGCAACTCCAAATTTATGAACGAGGTGCTTAAAGCTAGTTGGGCATGCGCCTGTAGGGGAGAATTTTGTAAATCTTCGGCTGCTTTCAACGCTTTCTTTCTATGGCTTAGGGAAGATTCCGGAGCTTTTAGATATTCGTAGATGTTAGCGGCATTAATACTTAACTGGAAGGTTCGCATAGGGTCGTAGGGCAATTGTTCGTTTATTCTGAGTGCGGATAAACTATGGTGAAGTGCTCGGTCTAAATATCCTTTACGGGTATAATCTATTCCTAGATTATTGTGGTATACTAGGAGTTCATTGGGAGATGCAGTGGCTTCCGAAGCTTTAAGGGTTGCCAAGGCGTATTTGAGCGTCGAGTCTAGTTGTTCTTGTTTATAGTAAATTTCAGACAATGCGAAAAGCGTACTTCTTTGGGCATAGTTACCGGGATCCTCTTGCGCCATAAGGGCCTTCAGTTCAGTGGTCGCTTCGTCAAAGGCGTTTTTCCTGTAGGTAGCAAGAATAGTGTTTGCCCGAGCACTAAGTACTCCTTGTTTAAAGTCTATTGCCTTACTTACCGACATTGCCTTGTGCGCAAAAATGAGACTGCTGTCGGGTTTCGATTTATAGTATTTTTTGGAAAGTAGGTTTAGATTCTTTACCGTATTTTCTGTGAAGGGTTTGGTTTCGGTTGATTTGATGATACTATCTCTCTCCTTGTTTTGCGACAGACATAAAGAAGATGCCATAAGAAAAATGGCCGTTACAAATTGCACGATTGCGTTATTCGGAATATTCATGAGTATGCGTTGGTTAAGTCCTTTTGAAAAGGACATTGTTGTCAGCATGCAGCACCAGATCTGTGCCAGTTGAAAATTTTTGTAATGATCTGTCAATAAATGATTTAAGAATTTTTCTTTCCGCGCTTACGACAGAATATGGGAGAAGTACAAAATATTGTGGTCAAACATGTGACGCTTATTTATGTAAGTTGTGAGCTTCCAAGCAATTAGTAGATGAAAATGAAATTGGCACATTCTTGGCATTTTGCGTAGCGTTAAAATAATCACCAACAACAGCAACACCATGTCAGGGAAGTTACTTATCGTCGAAGATGAATTCATTATTTCCAATACTATCAGAAAAATTACATCGAAACTTGGTTATGGCATAACCGGGGTAGTAAACAATGCCCGAGATGCCTTGGATTCTATCAAATCTGAGAGGCCCGACCTTGTTCTCTTGGATATCAATATTTTGGGAGACATGAACGGTATTGAGTTGTCAGGAAAACTCAAGGAACGAAACAACTTGCCATATATTTATATAACATCGTATTCAGATACGGAGACCTTAGAGGAAATGAACAAAACGGGTCCGCATGGGTATATCTTGAAGCCTTTTGATGAACGGGATTTGCGTGTGGCGCTCCATCTTGCATTGGGAAAGTTAAGATTTGAGGAAACAGTGCCCAAAAAAAAGGGTATTCCTGGTCCTAAACAAAAAGGTACCGTTGGTGGCAAGGGGAATGGTAAAATAATCGGTACTAGTAATGGCCTACGGTTGGCCTTGAAAAAAGTGGCGCAAGTGGCACCGACCGATGTAACAGTGCTCATACAAGGAGAAACGGGTGTCGGTAAGGAACTGATTATGGAAGCGCTTTATAGCGCATCAAATAGGTCTTCAAACAATTTGGTGAAAGTGAATTGTGCCGCGCTTCCTTCCGAGCTTATAGAATCTGTTCTTTTCGGACACGAAAAGGGAAGCTTTACCGGGGCTTTGGAAAAACGTCTGGGAAAATTTGAGATAGCCGATAAAGGCACCATTTTTTTAGACGAAATAGGAGAACTCCCTTTAAATAGTCAAGCCAAACTGTTGCGATGTCTTCAAGAGAAAGAAATAGAATCAGTTGGCGGCAATTCGCATAAAAAGATTGACGTACGGGTCATTGCGGCGACGAATAAAGACTTGGCCAAAGATGTTGTGGAGGGCAATTTTAGGGCAGACCTCTTCTTCAGGTTGAATATATTTCCTATCACCATTCCTCCTTTAAGAGAAAGAAAAGAGGATATAGAGCAGTTGGCACAGTACTTTCTCGCTAAGAGTGCTGCGCGTTTTAACAAACCCAATCTCAGGTTCAGCAGACCGGCGATAGAAAATATGAAATTGTATCATTGGCCAGGGAATATTAGAGAGTTGCAGCACGTAATTGAACGAGCTTGTCTTCTTACGGATGTTGACTTTGTAGATGTGGCGCTCGAGCATACTAGAAACCCCCGAACTGCGAGCAGTGATTCCGATTTTAAACTAAAATCCCTTGAAGAAAGCGAGCGCGAACAAATTATGCAAACGCTGCATTATTGCAAGGGAAGGATAAGGGGTAAAAATGGTGCTGCTGAAATACTTAAACTGCACCCCAACACCTTAGATTTTAGAATTAAAAAACTGGGTATCATGAAGGAAAATATTTATAAGATAGACCAATAGGTTTCCATCTTGGCTAACTACCTCGGGGGCCTTCGTACACCGAAATTGCTTTATGAAAGCGTACAAGCCTCGGAGCATTTTTAATCTCGATTATCGAGTAAAATCTCCAAACCAGATCAGATGTATCCCAACTCTTTAAATTGATTATAGGGATACGCCTGAATTTCTTTAAGATTGGGAAATTTGGCAACCACAATGTTTTTCAGTAGAAAACAGCAAATGCGTTGCAACCCTAAATTCTTGCGTAGTAGTAATACAAGAGGGGCAAAGGTGCCAGCTATTTCGACGCCCCGTAAGCGCACTCGAAACTGCGAATGATAGCGTTTCGTTTGTTGTAAGAGGTTGGCCCAAATATTCTTAAAGTAGGATTTTTGTTAGATGGTGTATTGTTAAAGAGGTAGTGTTCATGTAGCTTAAAAACTGGCATCATAAAGCAGTGTATGATGCCAGTTTCAGTTGAGTAATTGTAGGCTTAGTAACTGTTGGAGAGTTTTTTCCAATTCGTATCGGCCACTTGAACCAAATCTTTATGGTTTCCTGTCATCCAAGGAATAATGGCGTCTGAGCCTTCAATCTTGTTATAGGAGAAAAGGAAGTACTTGCCGTCTTTAACGATAAATTTATTAGGGTCAGGACGAAACTTTGCACCATGGTTGACTCCTGTCGCACAAAACCCACCGTATTGTGGAAGGTATTTAGTTGGGTTTGCTTTAAAGCTTTTTATCTGGTCGGCAGATACAAAATAATAGGTAACACCGTCGTGCGATGCCTTAAAGTTTTTGTTCCCTAACTGGGCAAGGTGCAGGTCTAAATAAGATACGGGACTATAGCCGAGCAGCGCAATGCTATTGTCATCTATATTGTGACTTTTTTTATTGGCCTTGGCCGCAATTTCATTTTCTGTGTCGGTCATAAAGGAAGGGTGCACTTCTCGATCAATGTCAACTGCTGATGTGAAGGCTTGCAACGTAAATCCTACGATAAGCATTGCGAAAATGCCGAAGATACTTTTTTTCATGGTACTTGATTTTGTGTCTTTTAAAGACGGTTATAAATTTAATTTTTAAAGCGTTGTTTATAAAGAGACAACATAGATGCCAAAAGCTGAATGTGTTTTGAAAAAATGCAATGCAATGAAAATCAGTGAATTGCAATTTAACTGTGGAAGGTTGTAACTGTTTTGAAACTAAAAGTGACACAATATATAGGAGATGTTACAGTATTTGAGGAATCACCACGCCATGCACGTTTCCATTCTCTGGGTCCTGTTTTCGCATATGCTTGGCTCGGACTTTCAAAGTGAGTCACCGTTTTTTGAAAGGACAGGTGGCATGATTTGCTCATCCCGTAGGAAATAGACCCCCCCCGTTCTACACTGAATAGGAATCCTAACAACCAACCAACGGGTAGTACCGATGTAAAAGCCGAGTTAATTAAAGAGTTTTGTTTTTTCAATACCTAGTTTCTTGATTTTGAAATCTAAGGTGTTGGGATGTACTTTTAACAATGTTGCCGCACCGTCGGTACCTCTTATCTTTCCTTTGCATACGGTAAGTGCGTTGAGGATGGCCTTGCGCTCTATTTCCTCTAGGGTGTATAATTTATTGTTATGGTTGGATAAATCAAAATGCATATGCTCGTTTTCCGGGAATTCAACCTGTGAAATGTCTATTTCATCAGTGTCTGCCATTACCACGGCTCTTTCCATCATGTGTTGCAACTCACGTACGTTACCTGGCCAATTATAGTCCAAAAGACGTTTTTTACAGGCTTTCGATAGCCCCAAGAATTCCTTTCTCGCATTTTTTGCGTACCGATCTAAAAAGAACTCGGCAAGGGGAATAATATCATTTGGTCGTTCTCTAAGTGCTGGTAGGTGAATAGGGAAAATGTTCAATCTAAAAAACAAATCTGCACGAAAAGTACCTTCGTCGACCATTTTGCCCAAATCTTTATTCGTAGCCGCGATGAATCGTACATCTATGGGAATCGTTTCGGTAGCGCCTACGCTTTCTACTTCTTTTTCTTGAAGGCTTCGCAAGAGTTTGGACTGTGCCATGAGGGGTAGCTCACCTATCTCATCTAAGAATAAAGTACTCCTGTCCGCTCTTCTAAATTTGCCTACACGCTTTTCGGTGGCCCCAGTAAAGCTTCCTTTTTCGTGACCGAAAAGCTCGGACTCTGCCAAATTTTCCGGGATGGCGGCACAGTTAAGGGTAATCATTGTTTTTTTATGACGCAGCGACATTTGATGTAAGTACTTTGCAAATACTTCTTTCCCCGTTCCTGTTTCGCCGGTGAGCAAAACGGTAACATCAGTAGCCGCTACTTTTTTTGCCAGGGACACCGCTTTGGCAAAAGCTTCAGAATGCCCAATGATATCAAATGCCTTCGGTGGAATCAATGGCACGCTACGGGGCAATTTGGTTTTATCCTGTTTTTTTAAGGAAAGTGATAGGTCTGAGATAAGTTCAAAATTTTGAAGTTCCAAACTATCCAAATGATATGACCATAGGCCACGTATGGCATCGGCACCAAGAATAGTAGAGGAACGCTCGGGAAGATTGGCCAAGGCGATATAGGGGATATTAAATTTCCTTTTTAAGCGTGCAAGTAGGTTGAGGTTATCGGGTTCATTGGCCAGTTCTAGATCTAAGGCAATAAAGTCGGGCTTTTCTGAAGTGACCTTATGTTCTATACTGTCCTTGTCTTTAGTGATGCCCGTAACGCCGTAACCAGCGAGAGACATTTGACGGGCAAGTTTTCGTGCCTCATCTGTTCTATGTGATATTACCAATACCTTTTTACTCATAGCTTTTAGTCGTCCTTAAGAGAATAAGGATTAGAATGAATGTTATTCTCAGTAGCCATACTAGTCTATAAGCGTGCCAATATTTTCTAGTATTTAGAGGAATTCCTGTCAGCGCTGCAAGAACGGTAGGTACGGCCGATAATTTTTTCCACCAAATAAAAATGTACTATTTACTTCCTATGATATTTCGTGTTTTTCGGATTATTAAGAGCGAAATATCGTGTTTTCTGATATGTATAGGCAGCGGAATTGACTATCTTTAAGGCAAAGAGATAGGATATGAAAGCCACCGCATCGTTAGAGAAAATATTATTGCAAATTAGCAAGGCCGTCATTCATATACGTAGTCTAGATGATTTTTATACTACGGTGATGGAAAACATCCGGCCCATAGTGCAGTATGATGATGCGGTATTGATTCTCTTGTCTGAAGACAAAAAGACCTGCACCCATATTCTAACAATGCCCCCAGATGAAAGGGTAGCGCATCCTAACTATGACGAGGTTGTAAATAAGAAGCTTGATATAACTGGAACTCCAATGGAGGATGTAACAAAAAGAAAAAGTATTGATTTATTTTCATTAGAAAAATGGTTGAAAGAGTATCCTACTTTTCCAGGTTTAATGATAATGCAGGACACAGGGCTCAATTATAGTATTAGTCTCCTGCTAGAAAACAATGATGGCATCTTTGCCATACTTCTTTTTCATTTTGAAAAAGAGCCTTATTTAGAAAAAAATCAAGCGTTTTATGAGGGTATCAAAGACCAATTGGCCTTGGCCCTGGGCAATATTTTGGCCAATGAAGCCATGGAGCAGGAAAAAAAGTTTGCAGAAACCCTTTTAAGTATTAGTGAGGCAACCACCCACATTCGGGATAGGGACGACCTGTACCAAACGATTATGGATAAAATAAAGCCCCTTATTCAGTTTGAGGATGCGGTCACTATAGTATTATCAGAAGACGGCTCGCACTACAATCATTTACTGGCAATAGCATCCGAAAGCTCTAAAGAACATCCTAATTACCCGGGACTTGTTAATACTTTTCTTCCGATAATGGCCAGTCCCCTTGAATCAATTATTAAGCAGGAAGAAATGGTCCGTTCGTATGAAATGCATACCGATTGGCTGCCTAAATACCCAACCTACCCCGGGTTGATTTTAATGCGGGATGTTGGCTTACATTACTCAATAGTTTTAAAATTAATTAGCGTAGGAAAGCTCTTTGGGGTGTTGTTCTTTCATTTTAAAGAACCCCATCAACAAGATGATTACAGATGGAAACTCTACCCCAACATTGCGGACCAGCTGTCTGTTGCCATTAGCAACGTACTTGCCAATGAAAAAATTCTTTTAGAAGTAAGACAAAAAGAGGATTTACTTAAAATTAGCACAACAATTTCCGAAGTTCAGGACCGCAAGCATCTCTTAAAACTTATCTATAAGCAAATACAGGAGATTTTCCCTTATGAAAGTGCAGGGCTTTTTGCAGTAAATAATCGCACTCAGGAATATTATGAAATTATTGATGAGGAGGTGATTCAAGATACTTTAGATGCTAAGATATGGGCGCGCTATAAAAATCCATTTGGTTCTTTTCCGCTCAACGGTTCTAGTGTTGAATTTATTGTAAATCAAACGGCACAAGTTTATAACATAAAAAAATTAATGCAGACGTATGACGACCCAGCTTTGCAACCAATGTATGATTTAGGACTTAGAGAAATTTTATCGGGCCCTTTGATGGTGGGGAATGAAATAATTGGGATGCTTTCTTTTAATAGTTGTACCGCCGAATCATTTACCAATAAAGACCTTTTAATTTTTAAAAGTATTTCAGAACAAATGTCGGTGGTGTTGGCTAATATTTTGGCCAATGAGAGTATTCTGGAAGAAAAAAAGCAAAAAGAAATGCTCTTGACCATAAGCGAGGCGGCTACCAAGGTACGGGATAGGGAGACATTGTATCATACCATTATGACGCAGATACAGCCTATTGTTAGGTATGATGATGCTGTCGTCGCGGTTTTATCAGAAGATAAAACTACGTTCAGACACATATTGACAATGGCTACGGAAGAACGAAGAAATCATCCTTTGTACACCGAAGTAGTAAATAAGTCCATGAAAATCAAAAATTCACCTGCGGAACAAGTATTGTTTAATGAAAATTATAAACAGTATAATGCAGATAAATGGATTGAGGAATTTCCAGATTTTGAGGGTACACAGTTGATGAAAGAAACAGGATTAAATTATTGTATCATTCTTAAACTAAAAAAGGGCAATGAGGTGTATGGTTTTCTCCAATTTCATTTTAAGGAAGAGCAGGATATGACCTCTAATGTGGTAAAACTCTACCCCAATATCTCGGACCAGCTATCTGTTGCCATAAGCAATGTACTTGCCAATGAGAGTGTGCTAGAAGAAAAGAATCAAAAAGAAATGCTGTTGACCATCAGCGAGGCAGCTACCAAGATACGGGATAGGGAGACCATATACGATAGTCTTATGACCCAGATACGGCCTATTGTGAAGTATGATGACGCGGTCATCATTATTTTTTCCAAAGATAGAACCACTTTTCAACACGTACTGCGTATAAGCTCCAAAGAAGGGCAAGCGCATCCTTTCCACGATGAAGTTTTCAACCAATCAATTCCAATAAAAAATAGCCCGGCGGAAGTCATTTTAGCTGGCGAGAACTTTCAACAATACCAAGCCGATAGATGGGTTAAGGAGTTTCCCGATTTTAAAGGACCTCAATTAATGAAGGAAACGGGCATTATGCATAGTACGGTGCTTAAACTTTATGTGGCAAACGAAGTATTCGGCCTATTGGTCTTTCATTTTAAAGAAGAACAAGATATGGCCTCCAATGTGGTAAAGCTATATCCCAATATTTCAGACCAGTTTTCGGTAGCGATAAGTAACGTACTGGCAAATGAGGAAATCCAGAGTCTGAATGAGCAACTTACTTTAGAAAAAGAATACCTAGAGGAGGAAATAAAAACCGGTTACAATTTTGACAGTATTATTGGTGCCAGTGAACCAATGCAACAGGTCTTTGAGATGGTGGAGCAAGTTGCCTCTAGTAGCAGTACAGTTATTATTCTTGGGGAAACAGGTACAGGAAAAGAGCTTATCGCTCGGGCCATACACGATAGGTCGCCACGTAGTGAGCGCCCGTTGATAAAAATTAATTGTGCCACATTGCCGGCCCAACTCTTAGAGTCGGAACTATTTGGGCACGAAAAAGGAAGTTTTACAGGTGCGACAGAGCGTCGTTTGGGGAAATTTGAGCTGGCACACCAAGGCACTATTTTTCTGGATGAAATTGGGGAGTTGCCCATTGAACTGCAATCTAAATTGTTAAGGGTTTTACAGGAGCGTGAGATAGAACGCTTGGGAGGCAATAGCGTTATAAAAATAGATACGCGTATTATCAGCGCTACAAACCGTAATCTGGAAAAAGAAGTACAAGAAGGTAATTTTAGGGCAGACTTGTTTTTTAGGCTCAATGTTTTTCCCATCATCTTACCACCATTACGTAGCAGAGCAGAGGATATTCAAGCATTGGCAACTCATTTTTTAGAAGGCAATAGTAAGAAGTTCGGTAAAAAATTCAAAGGTATTTCCAAGACGACCATTAAACAAATGAAAGCATATCATTGGCCAGGCAATGTACGGGAATTAGAACATCTTATAGAACGGGCAATGATTACTTCAAAAGGTGGCCTACTTACCGTACATCTTACGCAACTGAATGCAAATAGGGATGATGAGGCTAACAAGCAAGAGGGCTTTTACCCAAGAACTATAAAAGACAATGAACGTGCGCTTATTGTAAAGACCTTAAAACACTGTGGCGGTCGGGTTCGTGGCAAAAACGGTGCTGCGACCTTACTGGATATTAATCCCTCTACACTGGAATCCAGAATGCGTAAACTTGGGATTAAAAAGGAGTTTGTTACAGAGGCTTGATACGAGGTGCTTTGCTCTTACATGTTGTAGGTATCCTGTTAAGAGTTACAATATATTGTATATTTCCCTTAAGGTGTTCATCTTAAATTATTGGTTATAAGGGGTTTGTAGTATGGTATGGTTTTCTATAGGTTTTTGGAAACGAACCGAATTATGGAGGCAGTTGCAAACACAATAAATCCTGATAAATGGATTACAAACTACTACCCGTTCTTGAAGAATTATGCGAAGGCAAGAATATCAAATCCACTTGATGTAGAAGAGATCATATCCGATACCTTTTTAGCTGCATTAAAATCAAAAGATAACTTTCAGCATAAATGTACCGAGCGCACATGGCTAGTAGCGATACTCAAACGTAAAATAGTAGATTATTACCGCAAACGGGCTACCTACAAGGGCAAAATGAATAGATATGCCTTTTCCCACGAAGAATATCAAGAAACCTATCACTACAGCACGGCTATCATAGATGGTGAAGAAGCTACCCTCTCGAATATAAACCTGCAGGCCTTGGAACTTGTTTTGACAGAAAGTTTTACGCAAATGACTTCCCGTCAATCGAGTGTTGCCAGAATGCGTATTTATGATGAGCTGAGCACGGAGGAAATATGCAGCCGGCTCAATATTTCAAAAAACAACGTTTGGGTTTTAATGAGCAGAGCCAGAAAAACCATCGCGGCCCGTTTAAGCCATTGCGAGCATGTCGTATAATACCGAGGGTAACTAAAATTCAATCTTAAAAGCACTTGAGCGTAATGGAAAACTTGCAATTCGAAAAAATGAACAAGTATATAGGTGTAGAACTTCAAGATTTTTCTGATATAACGCTTCTACAAGCAACTACCGTTACAGCCATCAAACAGCTGGTTTCTACGTATGGAATGGTCGTAATCAAGGGAAAAAGAAGGTGGACGGAAGAGGAACAAATTGCATTTACCAGCGGATTTGGCGAGATAGAATTACCTGCAATATATTCCGTTCCCCCAGCACAGACAGAACACAGAAAGAGCAATATGAAGATTACCAAAGGCTCCGGGGTTTTTTGGCATTCTGACAATTCATATCGGGAGCGTCCATCACATTTAAGTACTTTTCAAATGGTAGAGATACCCAAATCCGGTACGGCTACCTCCTTTGCGTCCCTACTCAATCTCAGTGCAAACCTACCGGCAAAAGACAAATTGTTATGGCGCGATTACGCTGTGGTTTATAGAGGTCGGGTTTTGCACCCCCTGCTTTGGAAACATCCTTTTAACGGGAAGGATACCGTTTATTTCGACATTGGTTTTTCTACGGATATTATTAATCATTGTAAAAATGGATCGGTGTTGCCAGTAAAAGAGAGCAATCAAATTTTCAACTATATAAACGAGCGTTTGTCCGATGAGGAATCACTGATAAAACATCAATGGGAAGAGGGTGATGTTATTGTTCTGGATAACTATGCAGTTGCACACCGAGCCGACATTCTGATGGAAGATGAAAATCGAACCTTGCTGCGTATGACCACAGAGGGGATCTATTTTTAAAGCCCTGTAATGGTAGCCGTGATTCGAGGGGTACACATTCGTTGCTTTTGCACTTTCATGGAAACGGTTAGCAACTTTGGGCTAGGGATACAGGGCCTAATTTATTGTGAACTCCCCCAAATATGGGAGTTGTAGTTCGCATTGAAATCATTTTGATTCAATTTAAATATATGATAATCAAACACTTGTAAAATAAAGCATGATTGGCACGACAATAGGTTTGTAACTGAAAAACGCAACGATATGCAACATCACATTATTTGCCCAAAAACCGGAGGGCTTTTCTTTCTTTCAGATTTTAACAATAGCAGTTATCAGGGGGTACTATCCGCTAGTGCACTTTATAAAATACTGTATAATCAAGGTAAAAAAGTCACAGTGTACATAGATAATGCGCCCTGCCAAATTGCAAGGGGCGACATTTTATACTGCAAGCCACTCAATACCATTCAAGTGTACAATGTGCACGATGATTTAAAAGTGGTAGCCTATAATAAAGACTTCTACGAGCTAGCAACGGCAGAAGAGGAAGCAGCTTTTTACTGGTTCTGGTATTTTGGGATAAAACATCCGTATGCAGTACAGCTCAGCAATGTAGAAGAACGCTATATGAAGAGGATGTATGATTGTATGGAGCGAGAGTTTCATCAAACCAACGGCTGTATCGAGACGGAGCGCGACTTTCTTAAAAGAATAATGGCTGTTTCCATTGGGCGAATAGAAGCGGCTACGGGCCATCCCGTGATTGCCGAGGCCCAGTTGCATATTATCAAAAGATTTAATGTTCTAATAGAAGAACATTTTAAAAAGAAACACTCTTTTGAAGATATTGCTAAACTCCTGGGTACAAGAACCTCTTATCTACAACAACTATTCAAAAAATACTTTACTATTGATAGGCTCAAAGGTTTAAAAGAGACGCTACTTTTAGAATCAAAACAAACGAGTAACCATATTGAGAAAAAGTTTGAGTTACAATACAATTCCCGGCTGAATCCATTACCAAAAAGGGAAAAGCCGCAGATAACCTCTTCATGAGAAATAACTAGCTCACGACCTTGGGCGATAGGTAGTGAGAAATGCGGTTGCCTCCTCCAAGCATTTTTTTCTATACGGGCCGGTGGGCGATTGCCTTACGGTGTACGCGGCGGCTGTGAATAGATTTTAATGTGAATACACACAGATACAAGGAGTATGAAAAAACAAAATTACCAACTTAAAACGGCCACCTTCGGCGGTGGATGCTTTTGGTGTACAGAAGCTATATTTCAAGAAGTGGCAGGAGTTGTTTCCGTAACTTCTGGCTATAGTGGCGGAATCACAAACAACACGCCCACGTACGAAGACGTTTGTTCAGGGTTGACGGGGCATGCTGAAGTGATACAGATTGAGTACAACCCCAATTGCATCTACTATGAGGAGTTGTTGGTTATATTTATGACAACGCACAACCCTACTTTACTGAATCGACAAGGAGCAGATGTCGGTTCGCAATATCGGTCCATAGTATTCTTTGAGAACTCAAAGGAAAAAGCAATTATAGAAATCGTTTTCAGGGAACTAGAACCCTATTTTGAGAGGCAGATCCTAACCGAAGTCAAACGCTTTGAGCATTTCTTTAAAGCCGAAGATAGACACCAACAATACTATCAACTAAACAAACGGTTTGGCTACTGCACTGCGGTCATAGAGCCCAAGCTCATAGAATTTAGAAGACAGTATGCAGATAGACTAAAAAAGGCATCTTAACACAATAAAAAATGCATGCACCCTATTCATATTACTAAGGTCAGTGAACGTTGGCATGGCACAGGAAAAGGATTATGTAAAATCCTAGGAGCGTTCCATTTCGGCAGGGATTTCGACATCGGAAAAAGGGCTCGACTTGAAATAAAAGTCGAACCCTTGTTGTATTCAATTTAAACAGCTAGTGGGAAGTACCCCACAAAGTGTTTTGCAAATTTAAATGGTCTATTTTTAATTTAAGGTAGCTATGGGAGCTGTGCTTCCTCCTTTGGTTACAGACCCGTCCGTTCCAGTGCTATTACCTCTTAATAACAGGATGCCCGCTACGTGTGGTGATGCCATAGAAGTACCCGAAATATTGTTAAACTGACCGTTTAACCAAGTAGACCATACCGCGGTACCGGGAGCCCAGCGATCTACACTGCTTCCAAAATTTGAGCCGGATGCGGGAGCATCTACATTGGTCATGTTACCTATACACCAAGAATTGCTGGTTTGTAATCTTTGTGGTGAATAAAACTGGGTATCATCATTGCTATTGCCTGCTGCCATTGCCCCATACGCTGTTGTTTCCAAGTTTCTAAAGGCATCGTCTATGGTTTGAGATGTATATCGGTTGCGAAACCCTACACTGTAGTTCCAAGTATCCGTATTGCCCGCGTTATTGGCAACATAGTCTATACCCGCAAGTATACTAGAGGTAGGTCCGCTACCGGCGGCATCTAAAACTCTAACAGATATAACGGTCGCGTCATAGGCGACCCCGATGACTCCTGAACCGTTATTCCGTGCGGCGACCGTCCCGGCCACGTGGGTTCCATGTCCATTTTGATCTTGCCAAGACCCCCCAACGAAACTTACGCTTCGAGCGGTATCGATGATCAGATCGCTATGGGGTGCGATACCACTGTCTATTATCCAACATGTTCTACCCGAACCGCTCGCTCTGCCGACGCGGTTTACCCCCCATGGGAGAAACTCTCCATTGGAAAGTTGTGCGTCATTGGTTGTCCTGCTGGTCTCCCCGTTGTTTTGCAAGTCTTTCGGAAGTGTACTTACGGGTTTTCCCATATCAATATCCAACTTTTGAATATAGTTCGGTTCGATATAGGCTACTGCAGGATCCCGTTTAAGCATATCAACCTGTTCCGCGGATAGGTTTTCAACAGCAAATCCTTGAATAGCTCTTCTATAGATTTGTTTTATGTGATCTGTCGATATTGCATATTTGGATAATACACTCTGTGATTTAGCTTCCATTTCGGCACTTTTACCGGATAGGGCTTTATCTTCCTTATAAATTACAATATACTCTCCAGGTATGGCCTGATCTGCTCCTACGGGAAGCGCTGTGTCTTCTGTTCCCGCCTCGGTGCTAATCGGCTCGTCCACATCTTTTTCACAACTGTAAAAGAGGAAGGAAAAGATTGCCATGGTACTTAAAATTCTTGATTTAATTTTCATCGTGTAATGATTTTGGGGTTAAAATTTATTGTTAAGTTTTCTTAACTGTGCATGAATGTATTTCTTTTAATTTTTTCTCTCAAAAATTGTAAGTTAAAACTCAAAATAGATAAAGAATTAATGTTCATTATCGTAAAACTGTTGAAGCTTTAGTAGAAGGTGGCAGAACATTTTAGTTGGAATATTGACCGACTGATGATTAAAAAGGATTTTACAGGTAAATCCCAAATTGGGATTTGAGGCTAAGAAGAAATTTTAATCGGGGCACACCGGCGTATCAGTAGCCCAATATCCCATAAATAGGAAGTTTCGACCGTTTCGAAATACAGAAACCCTCTAATTACATACTAAATTGTAGAATAAATAAAACATTTTAATATATTTGTTCTACAATTTAGTAAGATAATATGTCGTACAGGTATACTTACGAGAGTTGCAATTTTAAAATAGCTACGGATGAAGGAAACACGGTTAGGAGAATTTGAAGAAATCATCCTCTTGTTGGTCGGGATACTTGAGCAAGAAGCGTACGCCCTTAAGGTCGCCGATGAGTTTGAGATCCAAACAGGTAGGAAGGTATCGATTGGGGCGACACACTCTACTTTGGACAGATTGAGCAAAAAGGGATTTTTGACCTCCAAAATGGGGAAGCCTACGGCCCAAAGGGGAGGTCGTAGGAAAAGAGTGTATACCATATCGGCTACGGGGCAAGAGGCATTGAAAGCGTCGAAGGAGTTGAGAACCTCCCTGTGGAAACAATTCCCCGCGTTTATAAACCTTACGTTCCAAACATAATACAAAAATGGCCGAGAGAAGAAATGTACCGCCCAGGCTGGCCGAACGCTTGTTAAATTGGTTCGTCAAAGATGATTTGGCAGAAGAAATTTCGGGAGACCTTGAGGAACGATTTTATGCAGACGTAAGAGCTACCTCCTCATTTCGGGCCGCCTGCAATTACTGGTATCAAGTAATCCACTATCTAAGACCTTTTGCACTTCGCAAATCAATTTGGATGTCATCTGCCAATTACGCCATGTACAGAAGTCATGTCAAAATCGGATATCGGAATATACTGGCTAACAAGTGGTATTCCCTTATGAATATAGGCGGTCTTGCTTTGGGGATGGCCGCAACCCTCCTCGTCGGTATTTGGATATATGACGAACTTTCATACAATCGGGAATTTGAAAATTACGATACCATTGCACAGGTAATGCAGACGCAGAATTTTAGCGGGGAGATAAAGACCGATGGCAACCAGCCCATGCAATTGGCCCCAGTGCTCCGAACCGATTATGCGGACTATTTTAGGCACGTAGTCACTAGTTCGTTTATAAACAATGAACTGTTGACCGTGGGCGAGAATGGTGCTACCAAGATTACGCGAACCGGAAACTTTATGGAACCCGGTATCGCACATATGTTGGCGCTACAGATGTTAAAAGGCAGTAGGGATGCGCTCGAAGATCCTGGGTCTATGTTGTTGTCAGAGACGACGGCGAAGGCGCTGTTCGGGAATGATGACCCCATGGGCCAAGACGTTCAAATTGGCACAATGATGGAGGCACAAGTAGGCGGCGTGTACCAAGACCTCCCCCAAAATTCGGATTTTGCGGATCTTACTTTTATTGCACCTTGGCAATTACTGAACAGCACCGCAAATTTTGAGGAACGTTTGGGCTGGGGCAACAATTGGTTCCAGACCTATGTTCAATTAGCTGATCGTGCCGATGTGACCCAGGTATCTAGCTTGATAAAGAACGCGAAATATGATAATAGTAAGAACGGCGCAGATGCCGGAAGTGCCGATACACGTCCGGTTATTCATTTACATCCGATGAAAAAGTGGCACCTATACGCACGTTTTGAAAACGGGTTAAATACAGGGGGCGCTATAGAGCGGGTATGGTTGTTTGGAATCATCGGTATTTTTATCCTTTTGTTGGCCTGCATCAACTTTATGAACCTTAGCACTGCCAAATCTGTTAAAAGAGCGCGAGAAGTGGGTATTCGAAAAACAATTGGATCGTTTAGAAATCAGTTGGTCTTTCAGTTTTTGAGCGAATCGTTTCTAGTGGTATTTTTGGCCTTTGTACTCTCTTTACTGCTGGTTTTGTGCGCGCTTCCCTTTTTTAATGCACTTACAGACAAGGTGATGAGCCTACCCTATGCCAACGGTTGGTTTTGGTTGGTATGTGTACTGTTTATTTTCTGTACAGGGTGTATTGCTGGGAGTTACCCCGCTTTTTACCTTTCATCTTTTCGACCTATAAAAGTATTAAAAGGTACTTTTAGTGGAGGTAAGGGCGCTTCAAACCTTCGAAGGGCCTTCGTGGTATTTCAGTTTACCATTTCCGTGGTACTAGTTTTAGGCACGGTTACTGTTTATCGCCAGATACAACATGTAAAGGAAAGACCATTGGGTTATGACAAGAACCAGATCCTATATGTTCCCATCAATAGCCCGGAAGTTCGCAAGGGTTTTAAAACAATACGGAGTGAACTTTTGCTTTCCAGTTCGATAGAGGAGGTAGCGGCCTCCGATGTCTTGATTACCGGAACCGTTGTCACCAATAGCGGTTTTGATTGGAAAGGAAAAGATCCTGCCATGAGCGAAGAGTTTAGAACCTTGCGTTCTACACATGGCTTTGGGAATATGATCCATTGGGAGATCAAGGAAGGAAGAGACTTTTCCCGGGATTTTAAGAGTGATTCTCTCGCCTTTCTTATCAACGAGACCGCCGCAAACTATATGAATCTTGAAAATCCTGTGGGCGAAATGGTACAATGGGGAACGAATGGGTCTTTTAAGATCGTTGGCGTGGTAAAGGATATGGTCACAAACTCGCCTTATGAAGCGGTAAAGCCCACAATTTTTACATTGCACTATGGGGGATTTCTAAATTTCATCAACCTAAAACTAAGTAGGGAGGATACTACCCAAGAGGCATTGACCCATATTGAAAAAGTGTTTCAGAAGTATGACCCGAAAAGTTTGTTTACCTATCATTTTTTGGATGAACAATATGCGCGCAATTTCATTGATGAAGAGCGCACGGGGAAATTGGCGAGCTTTTTTGCATTGCTGGCTATTTTCATAAGTTGCTTGGGAATTTTGGGTCTTTCGGTCTTTGTTGCGGAGCAGCGAACAAAGGAAATAGGGGTGCGAAAAGTTCTTGGTGCATCTGTTCTAAGCTTGTGGAAATTATTGACTCGGGACTTCTTGGTGTTGGTCTTTATATCTTGCTGTATTGCCATTCCAATCGGTTATTATTATATGAATGAGTGGATTCAGGAATATACTTATCGTACCGAACTCCACTGGTGGATTTTTGCCGTTGCTGTATTAGGTACTTTGGCCATTACCCTTCTGACAGTCAGTTTTCAATCTATCAAAGTCGCAATCAATAATCCCGTAAAAAGCTTAAAGACGGAATAGGTCTTTGCACCTCGATTCTTTCGTGAAAATGGAATGAAATTCCGATACTGAGACAGCGCTGAACATGCATTTTTAGAATAGCGACCCTTGTCCTATGCATAAAAATTAAATACCCTTGCCGTACGTGAAACAAATCAAAAGAATACAAAAGTGACTGCCCTATGAACCTTAATCATCATGCTGCTTTCATATTCAAGAATTCGGAACACGGTCCAAAACATGGCAGATGCGTTCATCGCAGCATTTGGCCATGAAGGAATGAACTAGTTTAAACGCCCGTAAGGGCCATATTATATTTATCAAATAATATTCATCAAAAATCAATTCTATGGTACATCATCAAAAAACAACATCAAGAAAACTATTCTCCACTGTAGTGGTAATGGTATTACTTACGATACCTTCCTATGCCTCTTCGGCCACCTTAGCGGCAATTGAAAAAGGAACGGAACGGGCAGTTTCCTTGCCAAGCAAACGATTCGGACGTTGCGCAATCCGTTCTTTGAAAAATGATACGATCAAAGGTCAAAACCGTATTCGCACTTTTAATGGTCATGTTATTTCCAAAGCTAAAATAGATGCTTTTATCGAACATCAAATGGACTCGCTGAAGATGCCAGGTCTTTCCATCGCTTTTGTGAATGATGATCAACTAGTGTATTACCGTGCGGTAGGGGTTAAAAACAATAAAACCCTAGAAAAAGTAAGCGATGCTACCATTTTTGATGCCGCTTCGATGTCTAAAACGGTGTTTAGCTTTTTTGCGATGAAAATGATAGATGAGGGGCTTTTTGATTTGGACACCCCGCTGCATAGGTATATGGAGTATTCCGATATTGCATATGATGATCGCTATAAATCGATTACGGCCAGAATGGTATTGTCGCATACTAGCGGGTTTCCCAATTGGCGGTTTCTAAATCAACAAGGAAATTATGATCCGAAAGGCAAACTCACCATACAATTTGAACCGGGAACTAAATTTCAATATTCTGGAGAAGGGTACGAATACTTGGCAAAGGTAATCGCTTATCTAAAAGGAGTTCAAAAGAATGAATTGCAAGGGTTGATCAGCAAAACGGTTTTTGAACCATTGGCAATGAAAAAATCAAGTTTTGTCTGGAACGATTATATAGAAAAGCATCGTGCCGATGGTCATTTTAGGGGGAAACCTACTAGTGGATATAGTAGCAACGCGAAAGATCCGGATTTTAAAGCATCGGCTAGCTTACAAACGGAGGCGAAAGAATTCGCAGGTTTTATAGTGGCCTTGATGAACGATAAAATAATATCGGAAAAGAACCGTAAGGAGCTGTTAAAAACACAATCGGTCAAACGTGCTACTGAAAGATCAAAAGAACAGCAATACGGTTTGGGAATTGTTATAGAAGCGTCCGAATTTGGCACCAATTACGCGCATGGAGGGGATAATTTAAGCAATACGGCGTTCTATATGTTTAATAAAGAAAGGAAAGTGGGATATGTGTTTTTTACCAATTCAGAACATAAAAATGCGTTTAACAAAAACTTGGTTCATTTTCTTTCAACGAATTAATGGGCAAGGGTGTTTGAATCGCTTAGCGAGGAAATTTTATGGTCTTGGGCAAGTGTATGGGCAGTCCATAGCTTCATGTTTTAGCTAATACCCCATAGGGTTGGATCAGGGTGCAAATTAGTGGGTATTGGGCGAGACCGAATTCCAAATTACCTTGGTGATTTTTAAGGAGTCATCCTTGGTCCGTTTAAAAAGTATCAGATTCTTTGTTTCAAAAGCATGACGGTTCTTTTCATTATGTGGTTTGAATGTACCTTTGGTATTCCCTGTGACCAATACCATATCTGGATACGAGTGCAGGGTATCGATCGTATGCTTTATTACCGTGGTACCGGCTGCCCTGCTCTGTATAAGGTGTGATTTTAGGTCGGCCAAGGAGGTTATTTTTTTTCCTCCCGGGGGAAAATGCTCCAAGTCATCCTCCGAAAAGACTTTTAATAAGGTTTCTACGGATATTTCCTGATTATCAAGAACCGAAAGAATTTCCTCCACTTTTTTCCGGTCGGGATGCTTTTTTGGGGTTGGGGGAATACTGTGATTCAAAATTTGACGAAACATCTTTAAACGGCCGTCCTGCATGTTTTTTCGAATATTCAATCCTTTTCCATGTATGAAAGAAGTATTGCCCTCATAGGTCCATTCCACATAATACTTGTTTAATTGAAGGGAGTAATCGCCCATTTCTATGATACGATACGGTTCAATACGAAGGGAGTCATTGGTAACCGCCGGGTTGTAATGCGATGTAAAATAGTCTTCAATAGTACTTTTCCCAACAAAGGGCGCGTCATAATAGGTCATATAAATGGCATCGTCCAGATATCCTTGTATGATGCTTTCCACATCGGCGGATTTTACCATTTTAATGGTAGCATTGATACTTTCTACTATTTTATGTTCCAAGGGCGTTTTGGGAATTATAGCGGGGGTTGGGGTAGTTGCTACCTGAACGAAATTGATCAAATGCGGTTCGTACCACTGATTTCCGCCCCAGATATTTGCCAAGATTTTCCATTCGCCATTTTCCGAGATCTTCCACCATGTCATGTACTTGCCCCTGTAGGTAAACCAATCTTCTTCTGCAATTTTATATTCGTGTTCAAAGGTTCCGATTTCTTGAAAGTAGGCTCCTATTTTTAAGATTTCTATAAGCTCCTTTGTATAGCTCCTTGTCTCGGAACGCTCAAAAAACTGTTGGTAATACCGATTTATTTCGGTGGGGGTTTCCAAGGCGCAGTGATACTCGGGCAATACCATGGTTTCTGAGTCGATATAGGCAAGCACCTGGTTCAGGTCCTCATTTTGTAAGGCCTTTGAGAGTTTTTTACTTTCTTTCCGGATTTCGGAAAAATCCGACGCCATACCATTTACGGTAAAAGCACAGGTAAAAGTGAAAAAACAAATCAAAGAAGTACGTATGTTAGAGATCATAGAAGGCTGTTTTATTGATGAAGGTGGGTGTGATGCGCTATTTGACGATGTATTTTAAGCGAATTATCCGCTTGCCGCGTACAGTAGGAGATACCCGTACCTTGGCTCTTCCCAGAATATCCGGGAACGGTCCACTCTACATAGAACTGCGTAAAGCGAATAACGCCATTCGGTACGAGAAGGTAATCATACGTTGCGGTTTCGATAGAATCGATGATAACAGGGTTTTTATGATATGCGTAATAGTGCTTGCTCAGATTTTCCGCCCCAACTTTTGTGGTATCTGAAAAAGGGGTATAGGCCCCGTCTGTTGTGTACATCTCGAGAACTTTCTTAGTGTCCCTATCGCGTACGGTATTTTCCATCAATGCGGCATAGGCATCAAACTCCAAAGGGATTGCGACATTCATCCTAATTTTTTGAGTGCCCCATACGGTCCCCTGTACCGCGTCGACCGTTAAGGCCGATGGATTTTCGAGTGGATTAAAAAGGCCAAAGCTTTCAGCATCCAAAAGTAGGTTTCCATCTTCCTGAAGTCGCCATATGTTCCAGTACTGCCCCGCCTGTTCTTGGGCGTTTTCAAACGACTTTTTATAGACTCCTATTTCCAGAATTACCTTTCCAAAATCAAAAATCTCGGAAATTTCCTTTTCATAGGTTTTCAGGTTTTGTCGTTTGAAAATTTGATCGTAGTATTGAACGATGCCGGTATTCCCATCAATGATGGGCATGTATTCTGCCAATAAAAGGGCGTTCTTGGTATACAGCGATTGCAGTACATCGGTGTTATTGGTGATGGCGGCTGAAATAAGCTTGCCATTCAGGATTTCGATCGTTGTCTTCCGATCCGGTTTTGGGGTTTGGATTTCGTCATGACCCTTTTGCTCTCCCGCACAGGAGGTCAATCCAATGATCACAACCAAGGTGTATACGGCTCTTAATATCATTCTTGTGTTTTTTTGATTCTAATAAATGTCCCTCCATAGAAGTTGCCCGTGGGCTGGTTCTTTTGGTCATATTGATAGGATTTTAAAATATACTCGTCGTTATTTACCCATTCATAACTGTATTTTCGGTAGGTGCCTTCGGGTTCATTGCCCTTGAAAGTGATCTTCAGGGCGATGTTCCCCTCGGGTGTAACGGTTCCGGCGCCAAGGCCGATCCTATCTGAATAAAAACTCGATTGGGCGAACACTTCTTTTGTCTGTGTGTTGAAGGTCCATAGGGCATGCCCCCTGGCACTGGTGGCATCTACCACCCACAACAGACTGCCGTTCGTATTGATCTCTTTGCAACTACTAAAGTGATCGGGTAAGTAAAGTGTATCTATCGTTGATTTAGTGGCTCCTTGCATCCACAGGTCATTTTTTAATGTCCATTTGCCGATAAATTTTTTAAAAGGATTTTCATTTTTCTTTTGATACCGGAAAGAAGTTGCAAAAGAATCTTTGTGATCGGAGTTTAGAGCGCTAGCACGAGCATCTCCCGACTCCCATTCAACTTCGTTCAAGACGTATTTGAAAATGACCTGCGATTCGTTCTGTTTTTTAAACGCTATGGTAGTAGTGTAAATACCATCTTTATCATGGTCTTTTAGCTTAATTCCTCTCACCCAAGATAAAGGGGCTATGTTTCCCCTTATGCCCAAATTTAAAATACTGTCCCGGAGGTTAGGAAAGGTATCGTTCATATCAATTCGGAACGTGATTAACTGATTTTCTTGGCCTACGGCAAAGCAACAGGCGAAGACCATGAAACAAAAAGTGAGCAGTTTTTTCTTCATATTGTTGTATCTAAGTGGATCAAATAAAACACGAACCAGTTTTTCAGGAAAGTCTAAATGACCATTTCAACGGAATTGATGATGAAATGCGGAGTGTAACACGAACGGGATATTTGTGGCGTAATTGAGGCTTAAAACAGATGCTTGTCAATTATTTTATACCATTCATCAATCTTATGGGCATTGAATGGCCAGTTTCAATGATCCTTTGTATTTTTTATAAATTTGATTATTAACTAGGCGCATGTCCCATTGGTTTTTCAAATACAAAATTTACCATCTATTTTTTTGGCTAGTGTACCATTTTGGATGGTGGAGTCTATCTACCGGTAGTCCCATGTTGGCCTTGGATAACATCTTGTTCTCTCCTTACAGCACTAAATTCCTGTTCTATGTTTTTTTTCAAGCCTTTGGAGTGTATTTAACCCTCTATTACTTTATGCCAAAGTATTTGGGGAAAGCGCAGTATACCAAATTCTTGATTGCGGTATCACTTACCATTGTGGGTACAGCGGCCTTGATCATTACAGGATACTATCTAACCGCCTATTGGTCGGGTGTTTCTTTTGAATCTTTGTTTGGAGATGTTGGCTTTACCAAGTTACTGTTGACGAATTCGCTTCCATCGACCGTGGCCAGTATGACCTTGGCTTTGAGCATTAAACTGGCCAAGAATTGGATTTCAGCTCAAAAACAACAACAATTATTAGAAAAGGAGAAAGCGGAAACAGAGCTAAAATTCCTTAAATCACAGTTTAATCCACACTTTTTGTTTAATACGATCAATTCAATTTTTGTGTTGATTCACAAGAACCCGGGGATGGCCTCCGATTCTTTGGCCACCTTCTCAGATCTGTTACGCTACCAGTTATACGAATGCAATGAACCTAAAATTCCGTTGCATCGGGAAATGGAATATTTATCAAACTTTATAGAATTGGGGAGACTGCGCCTAGATAGGGAGGTAGCGGTGACGGTGCATATTGGTGATATGGGAAATGCCGATTTTGAAATTGCCCCATTTATTTTAATGCCGTTTCTAGAGAACGCTTTCAAACATGTCTCCCAGCTAAAGGGCCACAAAAACTGGTTGCGTATAGACATGAAACCAACGGCCATTGGTTTTGAAATGAATATAGCCAACAGTAGCTTACCCATGACCAATGAGCGTGTTCTCGACGGACCTGAGAATAGCGGAATTGGTCTCCCCAACGTACAGCGTAGATTGGATCTTTTGTATCCTGGGCTGCATGATTTGAAGGTGTCCCAAGAGGATGGGCAGTATCGTGTATCACTACGCCTACAACTTTCATCTCCCGCTGAGACCGCATTCGAGCATCAGGCACTTGCACCTGTAATACAACCGTTGAAAACATGGAATTAAACTGTGTCATCATAGACGATGAGCCGCTGGCAAGAGAGTGCATCGAAAATTATATTCGGGAGATAGATTTCTTGTGTTTGGTAGGGTCGGGCAACAACCCTTTGGAGCTGTCCAAGATTCAGGAGAAACATACAGTAGATTTACTTTTCTTGGATATACAAATGCCCCTGATGAACGGAATAGCGTTCTTAAAAACGATTAAAAATCCGCCTTTGGTGATTTTAACAACGGCTTTTCCCAATTACGCTTTGGAGGGCTTTGAACTAGATGTGATGGATTATCTGCTAAAGCCGATTACCTTCAATAGGTTTTTCAAAGGGGTGAGCAAGGTGAAGTCTTATGTTGAAATGGCATATGCAAAACAGGAGGTAATAGAGGCACCTACAGAGGATGCGATGCATATTTTTATCAAGTGTGATACTGCTTTTGTGAAAATAAGACTATCGGATATTCTCTTTATTGAAGCGATGCAGAACTATGTTATTTTTCATACGGTAGATAAGAAAAAGCATATGACGCTGATGACGCTGAAAAAGGTAGTTGAAAATTTAGGGGGCTCCGGGTTTTTGCAAATACACAAGTCCTATGTGGTTTCTATTCCTAAAATTGAAACGATGAACAACGGAAAAATCGGAATTGGAGCTTTTCAAATTCCCGTTAGTCGAAAATACAAAGACCTGGTTGCCGCGAAAGTGTTGAAAAATAGGGTTTGGAGAAAATAAGTGACTCTTCGTTTTCTCGCTTTGATACCATTGAGCTTGTTCAGGAGGGCAAGCATGCCAAAACAAGAGGAGGAGACGGTTTACGGTTGTGTTCCGGTATCTAAACCTGTTCAACAATTGGGATAGGCTTCCCGTCATGGGTCTTGTTCCTTTCTAGTATTTTGGGGTTTTCAAGCAACCAGAATCTTTAAATGAGCTACGATGAATGACGCCGTACCGGTTGGTAAGCGGTAGAATGCAATAAATAATAGCTTTTTGACGATATAACAACAGTCTGCGCCGGAATTGATGCTTTTGGTTGTAGGGGCAGGAATGTCTTTTTCAAATAGAATCATAGAATCTCGATCGTCGCCGTCCTTACATTGTTTAAAAAACCTAAATACCAACTAATGAGAAATACGCTTTTTCTTCTGACTGTTATTCTTTTTTCCATTATGGGCTCTGCCCAGACCAATTTCGAACCAGGCTATTTTATAGACCGGGACAATAAAAAGGTAAATTGTTTGATTAAAAATGTGCGTTGGCTTAATGCGCCCGAGAAGGTCTTTTATAAAATGGGGCCTGAGGACGAGGTTGTCTCTTTCGACGCAGATATGGTAAAGGCGTTTCAAATAGGGGACAACCATTACTTGAGCGTACTGGCCAAATTCCCGGAAACAGAACGCTTCGTGAACGCAAAATCGAACCTAAAAGAACCCAAACTAGTAGAGCGCACAATATTCGCCAAACAAGTCGTGAAAGGAACGGCCAGTTTGTATCAATATCGGGCAAACAACGATGAGGTGTTTCTTTTACAAGTTGAAGCGGCGTCTCCTTTACCGTTAATTTATAAAGAATACATATTGGGCAACAGCAACGACGTGCGAAAAAATAACAGTTACAAAAGACAATTGCTCAAATATCTAAATTGCAATCCTGCCAGCGCAGTGCAAAAAGTATCGTATACCAAGTCGTCCTTATCCGATTATGTCAAATTGCATAACAGCTGTTTGGGCAATGGGGAAGAAGAGAAAAGTGTCTCAAATAAAAAGTTAAACAACACCTTGCAGTTCAAAGTGATAGGCGGGGTCATGTTTTATGGATACGAAACAATTATTGAGAATGTAAACGTGGATTACGAAAGTAAGCCTAGTCCTATGATCGGTTTTGAACTGGAAAAGTACTTGCCCTTCAACAACAATAAATGGGCTATTTTTTTGTCGGGCGTTTATGCTTCGTATAGTACCCAAGGGCTTGCCGATGAAACTGAGGTTTCTTCGCTGAGACTGAACCAATTGATTTTTGATTTGGGCGGAAGGCATTATATATATACCAATCAGAATTCTGGGGTGTTTTTGGATGCTGGTATTACGCTAACTTCAAACATAAAAAGGGAATTTACTTTGGTAGAGGGTATTTCTGCCGCACGTACCGATGTACTTCCTTTTAATTTTGGTGCTGCCTTTGGCGGAGGCTATTCTTTTCATGGAAAATACCAAATAGGTGCGCGTTACTTTTTGGGGACAAGCATCAATGAAGACGCTACCGATGAAAACAACCTAAAGCGATTTAGTATTTTTGCGTCCATCAAACTATAATTGTTTTACACTTTAATAAAGATTGGAAATACCCGTGTGAACAGTTGAATTTATAAGATATACATGATAAAAATCATCCGTTTTAAGGGATGGTTTTAAAACTTCATACAGGTTTTCAATTCAATACATACGGTTTTGTTGTGCAGAATTGTAGCTAGGCACATTTGATCGGGTGCCGTAGCACATCCGAACGGGCATTCGTGGATAATAAGGCTGGCACTGCACTCTTGGGATGCTTATAGGTCCAATCGCTAGTGCAAGTGTAATGCTCGCACTAGCTAAGGATTTTAGGTTTTCTACTGCTGCGATGTCACATGCCTGTCATAATCAATGGCTAACCACAAGTTACTTTGCATACATCCGGCTTCAACGATGTTTTTCCGTCAGTTGCCAGGGTACATCCTAATTTATGGGTACCCCCGATGATACTCCGGGTGATGACCGAAACATGGGCGATGACCCGTTTTTTCAACTTCAAATTGTTAAGATCTCTTTTTTTTCATGATGTAGCGTTTTAAATACCTATTCTCATTTTAAGGTATTGATTTGTAGGAATTAAGCATGTTAAAGAATAAGATTTAACGCTAAAATAACAGTGCAAATTCATAAGACTATTTGGTAGTTGAACTGTTATTCTAAGTCTAATAGTTTTATATTTAGCCATGCCTTTTAAGTCATTCCCCTTTTATAGACAATTGGATCAGATGGATTGCGGTCCGTCTTGTTTGCGGATGGTCGCCAAGTACCATGGTAAATCGTATGAGGTAGACTACCTGAGAAGGAAGGCCAATATTACCCGTGAGGGAGTATCAATGGGCGGTATTGCAGAAGCGGCCGAGGCCATCGGATATCATACACTGGCCGTTAGTCTTGATTATAAAACTATGAACGAGGAAGTGCCGCTGCCGTGTATTGCGCATTGGCGACAACGACATTTTGTAGTGGTCTATAAGATTAAGAAAGACACCGTATATGTAGCCGACCCGGCACACGGTTTGGTCAAGTATTCCAAAGAAGACTTCCTGAACGGATGGATCGGGAAAAACGCCAATGAGAATTCTGAAGGGTACTTGCTGCTATTGGAAACGACCCCTAAGTTTTATGAAAACGAAATAACCGATAAACGGGACTATGGTTTTAGATTCTTGTTCTGGTATTTTAAACCTTACAAGAAATACATTATACAACTGGTCTTGGGCTTACTGGTGGGTAGCTTGTTACAGTTGATATTTCCTTTTTTGACCCAAGCAGTGGTGGATTACGGTATCAACTACCAAAATCTAAATTTTATCTACCTGATCCTAATTGCTCAATTGACCCTTTTTCTCTCTCAAACCACCGTAGATTTGATCCGGGGCTGGATTTTGTTGCACATGACCAGTAGAATCAACATTAGTTTAATTTCAGATTTCCTTATAAAGCTAATGCGGTTGCCAATTTCTTTCTTTGATTCGAAAAATACGGGGGACATTATTCAACGAATTTATGACCATGATCGCATCCAGGACTTTTTATCGAGCACTACCTTGAACACCCTTTTTTCAGCCTTTAATCTTGTTGTATTCGGTTTTGTATTGGCCTATTACAACCTCATCATTTTCGCGATATTTTTTATAGGTTCTTTTGTGTATATCGGCTGGACACTGCTCTTTCTTAAGAAAAGGGAGGAACTCGATTATAAACGTTTTGACCAGGCCGCGGACAATCAAAGTAGTATTTATCAGTTGATTTCGGGAATGCAAGAGATCAAGTTGAACGGATCCGAAAGGAGGCGCCGATGGGAATGGGAGGCCATACAGGTGAAGTTGTTCAAAGTATCCATTAAGAGTCTTGCGCTGTCTCAAACACAGAATACCGGGGGGCAGTTTTTTAATGAACTTAAGAATATTTTGATTACGTTCATTGCCGCCAAATCTGTGATTGATGGGAGTCTTACGTTGGGTATGATGCTTTCCGTGCAGTATATCATAGGCCAGTTAAACCTCCCCATAAAGAATTTTATAACCTTTATTCAGACAGGGCAAGATGCAAAAATTAGTTTGGAGCGTTTGGCAGAGATACACACTAAAAAAGATGAAGAAATTCAAGACGATGGTATTATCAAAGAACTGCCTGCCAATAGGGATATACGGTTAAAAGAGCTGAGCTTCCGTTATGGGGGCAAAGATTCGCCTAAAGTGCTCGACAAAATCAATTTGGTTATTCCTGAAGGCAAGGTAACCGCCATTGTGGGTGCCAGTGGCAGTGGTAAAACGACCCTGATAAAATTATTGTTGAAATTTTATGACCCCACCAAAGGAGCCATCATGGTCGATAAAATCAACCTCAAAAATATAGGTACGAACTTTTGGAGGAAAAACTGTGGCAGTGTCATGCAAGACGGCTTTTTATTCGGGGATACGATTTCAAGAAATATTACGGAATCCGATTCTGAGGGAATCGTTGATAAGAAGAGACTACTGCATGCAGTGGATGTAGCGAACATTGAAGATTTTATTGAGCAATTGCCATCGGGCTTCAATGCCAAAATAGGAAGTAGCGGCACCAACATAAGCGGGGGTCAGAAACAACGTATTTTAATCGCAAGATCGGTGTACAAGAACCCGAATTACATTTTCTTGGACGAAGCCACCAGTGCGTTGGATGCCAATAATGAAATGGTAATCATGGAAAAATTGCAGAAGTTCTATGAAGGCAAGACAGTAGTGGTGGTCGCACACCGATTGAGTACCGTTAAGAATGCGGATCAAATAGTCGTGTTGGATAAGGGGAGGATCGTTGAAAAAGGAAATCATAAGGAATTGGCCCAGAAAAAGGGCTTGTATTATTCCTTGGTAAAAAATCAATTGGAATTGGGGAATTAGTCTATGGCAGAGAATTCGGAAGATATCAAAAAGAAGATCGACTTGCTCGACGAACGTTCCGATCAGGTGAAGGAGATCTTGGGAAAGGCCCCTAATTGGGTGATACGTTCCGGCATTTCGGTGGTGCTTGGTATTGTTGTTTTGATGCTTATAGGATCTGCCTTGATCAGTTACAATGATATCATTCCTGCGCAAATCGTCGTAACCAGCAAAAACCCTCCGGTATATCTGAAAGCAAACAGAACAGGAAGGCTAACGCAGATTTTTGTAGAGGCCGGTCAGAGCGTTGACAAAGAGGAAGTACTTGCGGAGATTGAGAATACTGCCAATCTTAAAGACATTTTGTATTTGAAGGACAAGATTGCCCATTTTGACACAGCTATTGAAAGCTTGGATTCGCTACAACTTGCATATCCCCCATATCTAGATCTGGGGTCTGTACAGCTTGCATACGGGGACTTTTTGACCCAATTTCAGAGTTATATTTTGTTCAATTCGTTGGCGCCCAGTGACAAGGAATCCGCGATGATCAGGAGGCAGCTGGGAGAGCAAAAATCTTTTTTAGGGAAGCAACAACGGCAGTTGGCCATTTTTAAGGAGGATCTGGAACTTTCCAAAAGCAGCTATGATCGAAATACTACCTTGTATGAAAAAGGGGTTATTTCCAAGGCCGAATTTGAGAATGCGTCTAGGGATTACTTAACCGACAAGCAACAGTACGAAGGCTTTTTAACCAGTATGTCCAATACCCAAATAGCGATTGCCAACTTTAACAATTTATTGACCAAATCGAATATTCAGGGAACCGAGTTTGAAAATAGCTACAAACAACAATTGGATAAAGCCTTCCAAACCTTGAATAACGAACTGTTGCTTTGGGAACAACAGTTTTTATTAAAAAGCCCTATTTCTGGTAAAGTAACCGTGTTCGATATTTGGAACCAATACCAGAACGTAAACACGGGAGAAACCCTGTTTACGATAGTCCCTGATGATTTGGAAGGTATTATCGGAAGGGTCACCTTGCCTATCCGAAACTCGGGCAAGGTGAAAGAAGGGCAAAAAGTGCTCATAAAATTGGATAATTACCCGTTTGCGGAGTGGGGGAGTTTAGAAGGGGAGATCCAAAACATATCGGAAGTGCCCAAGCAGGGCGAGGAAGCTTTTTATACCTTGTATATCAAATTAAATGGACTCACCACTTCGTATGGTAAGGAAATAGAATTTAGGCAAGAGATGCAGGGTACTGCCGAAATTGTAATTGAGGAGCTTACCATTCTACAACGTATTTTTTATCAGTTACGAGCGCTTTTTGATAGGACCTAAAAAGCCACCAAATTATGTCATGGTGGCCTTATATTCCCTTTAGTTCCAATAATTTAAAAATGGGTTTTACTCTTCCCAACACTTATCCAATGATTGATTTGGACAATACGTAAGTGTCTCACAAGCTAGCGCGCAACTCCAAGCGGAATAATGGCCGCCCGTTATTTTTTTTGTGCTAAGATTTGAAACCACTTTTTTATTTAATGAAAGACTTCCTATTTTCTTTTTACCCATAATCTATAAATTTTATTTATATAATAAAAATACTATAATTAAAGTAAGAATAAGCTCTATTTTATATAATATTAACATTTCGTTTTGTTCATTAAGTGGCGCGCCAAACTTTTGTTGGTTAACATTATTCTGAGTGATGCATGTTTCCACTAGGACCGAGGTAGATGTAAAAAAGAATACTATGTGCTACTTTTTGTATGATTGTATAACTAGAAACAATTCCTAGATTAACATAAATTTAATTCGTTAATTAACGTAAAATTGTAAGTATCTACTTCTTTTTTACGTACTTTTTTCTGGTATAATTTAAAATTCATCATCATGAAAAAAAAGGAGTTAAAAAGTTTAGCGTTAAAAAAGAAGATTGTAGCTAGCTTTCAGGTAAAGGGTATTGTTGGCGGACATACGGGAGGCGTCATGGGAGGTTGTATTACCGATAATGGTTGCGGTTCTATTGATCAAACCGGAGGAGATCCGTACAAACAATGTGATTGATTTTAGGGGCCTTTTGTGCCTAAAGATAGGGCCTGATTTCTTGGTGGAATCGGGCCCTGTTTTTTTTAGGAGGTAATACGTATCGCAAGACAAAGTGCGCTTCAATAATCGTTGGTAAGATCGCTAGTCCGGAGATTAATTTTTGACCGCTGCTGTTGGGTTCTTTTTGCGTATGGCCAAGAAAGTACGATACTGCCGATATAAAAAATCGTAACAAACCATCTCGTTCAAGCGGTTTTTGGATTTGAACAAACGGTTCATCAACATATGAATATAACTACCCATTAAATTGTTTAGCGTGAACGATAGCTCCTCTTTTTCCCTAAGGCGCAACAGCTCTTTTGCCACAGGTTGTAGCCAAACGGTTTTCTGCTCCAAAATAGTTAAGATGGGGGCATAATCGGGGTCGTTGTCTTTGGTAAATGTCATAAAGTGTTCAATGGTCTCCCGTTCTTTTCGATACTTGTCGTCAAGTTGTTTCTTTAAGGGACGAGACATACCAAATTCTTTTCCAAAACCGGTTTTAAGGGTATCCATCAAAACTAACTTTTCTTCTAGGGTATAGTTGAAACAGTTCAAAAGATGGTCAATAGATCGCAGTCCGAACAACCATCGCAATTGTTCGCCTTCATCCCCTTCGATGAGATCTAGAAACTGTACGGTCGCCATACTGTCATGATAGAAGAGCGTTTCGGAAAGTTCCATTGTATTGCTCCCGTACCGTTCGATTTCCCTTTGGTAGGTGTCCAGTTGTATTTTCCAAATAAGATCTTGTTCCATATATTGATCCAGATACGTATGAAGCGCGGTAATTACGGCTCCAATATGGGTGGTATCATTGCATAGAAAACGCACTCGAAGATGGTGTTTTGGATCCGCATAGCGAATAAAGAACCATTGATCTATAAGCCTCTTTTGAATGAGTTCTTGGGTGATGGGCCGAATGATATCGGTAAGAATAAGATCGGCGGTCTTATGGCCCGTGTACAGTTTGTAGTATAACCATTTACTACCCACGCTAAAATTTCTTTTGGGACTCGTTTCTGTTTTCATATGCTTTGGGATTCCAATTTGTTCTTATTGAAAAACGATACTACGATTTGGTGTGTATAATGGCGATCATCGGCCTTGACGATACCCTCATTTTCAAATAAAAATTCGGATAGGATAAATTCTGCTCTATTTTTCACGGTGTCGAGCAACATCTGTACAGAGGTCATATTTTCAAAGTTGATCAGCAATTCGTTGTCGCCTTCAATGAGGAGGGCATGCTGCGGCATTTTTAGCCGTGTTCGCCATTTGCCAACGGCCCTTTTAAGCGCAGCGGGCTGGTCGGTTTTGGCCAAAAGAGGCTGAAAATCTTCTTTGCTAATTTTCCATTTGGCCTTTTGCAATATTAGATTGCCATATACTACCCTTGGCAAAAATGACCTATTGTTCTCCAAGTAACCAAAGTTAAAAAAGAGGCCTCCCCTGACATCTTGATTTTGCATATCGCATAGAAATTGGTAGATAGGCAACGCATTAAAGGAAAAATTATGGGCGTTGGTCAAATGGGGAATAACCTCTTTGTTCAATCTGTTGGATTTCAAAAAAATACGATCATTTCGAACAGAAATAAACAAGTCCTCTAGGGAGAGCTGCTGTTCCATGTCCAAATTGGACTTTGCCAGGTACGGGATTTCGTATTCCCGAAACGAAGGCCGCATTAGTATATTCCCTACCCTCGCTTCCGGTAAATGTACTATTTCTGCCAGCACCTTATCCGGGTTCATCTGCATTTCCAAGTCGGTAATGTTTTGGGTAAACCGGTTCAATGCCGCATCGCCATGGCAGAATCTTCCCAAGAGATTTGCCGCACTGGAGCCTCCCATGCCTGAGAATGTAATGGTGGGTTCCGCATCATCCCCCGCCACGGTCACCATTGTTGAAAGGGTATCTGGCAGATCATCCCAATTCAATGGAAAGTCTTTAAAATCGGAATCCGATAAGGTAATTTTTTGACTTCCCGTTTGATCGCAATGAATGAGTTTTTTCTCTAGTATTCGAAAAATGCCATTATGTTCTACTTTGCTAGCACCGTACGGGTCTTCTTTCGGGGGCAAAACCAGTGCGTCGACCAAAGGGTTTACGTCCCCGGTTCCCCTGTCTTGAATATAACCGATTCCCGTTTCTACATCCAGGACCTTTGAGAGGGGCATTTCTCGATCTTCATACCTTTCTCGAAACGCCTCTTTGAATCTAGTTAGATTACTTTCAGAGGCAAGTCTGGTCATTTTATTCAATAAATACATTCCTTTTTGAATACTTTCCGGGATGCTTTCCAATAGCTCGTTTTTCTCAGGACGCAACTCCATGTCCGTTTGAAAAAGATACTTTAACTCGAATGAGGTCGCATACTGCTTCAGGTGCTCGCTCAAGGCCAAATACTGATCAGGAGCATTGCCTACTTTCATATCGAGCTCCTCTAGCTGTTCTTGAATTTTCTCAAAGAAAAGTATTTCCTTTTCCGTTCCCTTTAGTTTTTCAAGCACCTTTATGATTTGGTGCATAAATTCAGGCCCCGAAACGGACGGCTCCAATTCACTGACCAATAATTGGCTTTCCACTAATTCATCTATAAAACCTTCTGCATCCTCCTTTGTGATCTCTTCCGTAATCAACAAGGAGATAAGGTCGGTTAGGTAGGCCCCGGAGGCCGCTTTTTTTAAAATGTTTTGTAAGTAAGAAGAGTTATCTACCTCCACTATATGGTGCTGTCGTTTGCTGTTTACGTAGTAATATTCAATGTATCTTATTTTGTCACCGGTTAAATAGATACTTGAGTTTGGGTAGAATACCAGTTGAGGTCTTATTTCCTTTTTTTTGGCCAAATCTTGCGATAGCGCCACAAGATAATTCATATCTAGTCGCGTATGTCTGCCGTTCAGGCTAGGTGCTGCATTGATAATCCCTGTGCTGTTCGCGAAGGTGCCCAGACTGCATCCGGCGAAAAGGCCAAAGGGGGTGCATCGGGTGGTCATCCTGGTAAGGTATTTTAAAAGGGAAAAACGGATTTTCTTTTCTTTTTTACCGTCCAATTCCCCGTTCACCCATTTTTCAATTTCAAAGTGAAGCGAAGGAGATGCCAAAAAGCACGACTCTTTTACCAAGGGGTCCGAATACGCTTTTTTAAGGGATTCATCGGAAACAGTATCGGCCGCTGTAAGATTTTTATAAAAATTAAAAGGCAAGATCGGGGTGCGTAGCACAAAATTAGAAAAATATTGATAAGGGTTTTTCTTCATAGGTATTCAATCTATTGTATCATTAGACATTCATCCCAAGGGTTGGGTTCTTCCGAAAGATAATCGATCATCACTAGGCCTATACCGGCTATGCCTTCCAATAATGATAGTTCCGGCAACCAGTCTTTTTGGAGTCCGTTCCATTGTTTGTAACCTGCATACCCATCTGTATGCACTGCTTTTTCAAGTCCATCCTGAATCCAGAAATCTAGCGTTTTTTCAAATGAAGGAATCTTGTTTTCTTGAAACAGTCTTTGATAGATGAGGGCATTTCCGTACGATCCATGACACAGCCCGGCATCGATTACGGAGGTTTCATCAGGTGATGTTCTAGTCGTAGTATGCTGTAAAACGTTCAAGGCATGCTTTTGCATAGTAGTATCGTTTAATGATTTGCCTGCCTTCAACAACGACAGGCCGATACCTAAATCTCCATAGCACCAGGCGATTCTACTCTTGTAGTCCAGGGACACATCGGTTTCTACCCAACTGGGAAACAAAGACAAATTGGCGGCACTTTTACTTTCAAAACGCAGTAAGTAGTTAGCAGCCCCTTTTACCAATCTTTCAGTAGGCTCCTTAAACTCTTCAAATGTATGTAGTCTTGATAAAAAATTTAAAATGCTGGAGATGCCATGGGATAGGCTAAGATTGAACCCTTTGTTTCCCCGTTCGAAATCTAAAACAGATTCCCATTTGAAAGTGGTTCCATCGGCAATGGCTAGTGCTTCCAATGAGGTGATCAACTCATCAAGATAGGAACGATATACCTGTCTTAATGCCTTATTTTCGGTATGCTCAAAACGACTTAGAAAATAAAACCCATACCCAATGCCACCATGTAAAAAGTCATAATTGCCCCTGTTCAAATCAAAGGTCATTTGATTGTAGAGATACGAATCAAACGGGGAAAGCAGCTCATCGCAATCAACATCTATGAAATCGTTCGTTTTTAAATGTTGAATGGCCCAGCCCAGCCCGGCGATACCTGTACAAAAGGTTGGGAACGAATACCCGTCGTTGATTTGTTCAATACAATGCGAAATCATTTCCGCACCGATGTCTGCATGGGTATCCACATCCAAATATTTGGAGTAATAGAATTGAAAAAGCGCCATTCCCGATATGCCCGCTACAACTCCGACATCGGAAATCTCGCGGTACCGCTCCTGTAGAATGGTACTTATGTTATTTAATTGTTTTTTTAGTATTTCCGGTTGTTCCATACGTAGTTCCGGGGATGTTTCCATAGCTATCAAAGGTGTCTTCGCCCTTTTGGATGAAAAGGCCTTAAAAGGTAAGGCATTTCTTTAAAAATACATTCTTTTTAGATGACTTTGCTGTCATAAATTAATACTTAATTAACAACTGTATTGGTCGGTATTCTATAAACCGGCAACCATATTTCATCTTGGTACTTAAGACCCCATAGCCGGTGGGATATCATGTTTTTCTTATTCATTCGCAAACGGCATGGTTAAAACGGTGATTCCGATAGGGTTCGCAGCAGCGCAATCAACTGATTTATAGCATAGCATCGAACCAATTTAACATTTCTCATCGTACATATAATACCCACAGGAAAATGGGACCCCGTTCTTTTGGGAAGAGTTATTCAAAAGGCACAGTAGTTCCTAGACAAACCGATCGCATCAAATAATGAAATACCTACTATTTTATTTGCTAGCATTTTTAGTTCCGTTTTTTAACGGAATGGCCCAAGATTTTGTCTTCAAATCCTATGGAACGCACGATGGACTCTCCCATAGTCTTATCAAATGTTTTCAGGAAGATGACAAAGGATATTTGTGGATCGGTACCGAATATGGTCTGAATAAATTTGACGGTCTCGACTTTACCACCTTTCTTCCGAAAGATTCTTTTGAGAACGCCCTATCGCAAGCGAATGTTTCGGATATTTTTAAAGATTCCGATGGTAATCTCATAGTGGCCTATGCCTATGGGGGTTTCTCATTGTATCATAGTGATTCCCGCACTTTTATAAATTATGGCCGGCAGGGGATGGAAAACCTTACAGAAGCAAGGGTCAGTTCCATGGCGGAAGACCCATTATTTCTTTGGGTCGGTACTTCGAAAGGGCTTTTTAAAATCAATAAGGCCAATTATAGGCAGATTTCCAAAGTACCCGTACAGATGAATTCAAATAACGGCATATCGAATGCCAAGATAAATGCCTTACTGTATGATGGGGACATGAACTTGTGGATAGGTACTGAAAATGGCTTAAACCTTTTACGAAAAAACACGGTCGTTTTTGAAAAATACTTTAACAGCGAAGCGGATGACCACTCCTTGACCAACAATCAAATAAATGCGATCATTCAATCTTCGGACAAACGGATTTTTATCGGCACCGGATATGGTCTTAATGAACTGCCCGCAAATAGTTTACAGGATGGCGGGAAAGTACTTTCCTTTAAGAGAACCATGGTTTTCTGCCCAAACCGACCGGTTACAGGAATCAAAAAGATGCTCTTTAGTAAAAGAGGCGATTTATGGGTCGGTTATGAAAAAGGGGTAGCACGCATTACGCCCAGCGGTACGCAGTGCTTTCTGGGCACCGAAGACTTTCTAGATGCCAATGCGTACAATTTTATCACCGATATCCTAGAGGATCGATGGGGAAGAATCTATTTTACCAATAGGACGACCCCTTCAGGACTTTCGGTGTATCATCCAACTATCAATAGAGTCAAGACTTATAAAGAGGGCAGCAAAAATCAGAAAGGCTTAAAGAGCGATCAGATTTCATCCATGTATATTGATTCGAATGATTTTCTATGGCTTGGTACGATCAAAAACGGCTTTTTAAAGTGTAATCTGAATGCGAACCCCTTTCATAAGTTCCCGCAGATGGATATGGGCAATTCCCGTTTTCGTGTCGACGATACCTATGCGATTACCGAGACCAAAGATGGTGCCTTTTGGATAGGTACCAATCACGGGTTGACCCGTTTTGACAGATTTAAGGGAAACCCCCGCTACTTTCACCAAGATGGTATGGGGAAATTGGTTGGCAACACGGTGGGTAGCTTTCTTCAAGATAGTGATAACCGACTTTGGATGGGGTATTATGATTACAAGGTAAGCCGAATGGAATTAGAGCGCGAACGCTTTCGGCATTATCGCTACCAAGTAGATAGCCATACCGCTTTTCCCCTCTGGTCGGTCCGGGATATTATACAGGGAACAGATACGAAAATTTGGTTTACTTCCAGTAGCGGGCTACTGGCAGAATACCTACCGAAAAGCGATGGTTTTAAAAAACACTTGCCCAAAGGCCATGAAACGCTTTTCAATAGCTTTGGGAATGCACTTGCCATGGCAGACGGTACCTTGTTTATTGCTACCAATCAAGCAGGATTGGTTTCCTATGTACCCGAAACCGGGGAGGTAACCCAGTATTTGAATGATCGGAACCGTTCTTCGTCCATCTCATCAAATATGCTTAATTCCCTTTGTTTCGATTCAAAGAAGCGCCTTTGGATCGGGACCGAAGGCGGCAGTTTGGATAGGTTCGATTTTGTGGATGCTACATTTGAGCATTTTGACCTGAATTTATCGCGTCCATATTCCTCGATAAACGCAATAGAAGAAGATCGGAACGGGCAGTTATGGTTGGGTACCAATGACGGGTTGGTTCGCTTTGATCCCATAACAGGCGAAAAACGGGTTTTTACCTTTGAAGATGGACTTCCCGACAATGAGTTCAATCGCGGCGCTAGTTTTAAAGCAACGGACGGGACCTTGCTTTTCGGGGGACCTAAGGGAGTTCTTTATTTTCATCCGGACAGTATTCAAAACAATCCCTACCCGCCCAAGGTACTGCTATCGGCCGTACACGTTTCCGGTGACCTGGATACGGATACGAATGTATTGAAAGAGTGGACCATAAGGCCCGATACGATACCTGGCGAGGCCGGGGTTCAGTTGGCATACAATGAGAATGATATTGCATTTGACTTTGTAATCATTCACAATGCCGCGCCTACAAAAAATATCTTGGAATATAAGTTAAGGGGTTTTGATACTGACTGGAAAACGGCTTATTCGGCTCAGCAGTTCGTTGAATATACAAACCTAAACCCGGGTACCTACACCTTTCAGCTCAAAGGTGAAAACGGGGACGCTAAAAAATCTGCGGGGACCACCGAGCTACGTATTACGATTCACCCTCCCTTTTGGAAAACCCTTTGGTTCCGTTTCTTAATTGTAGCAATTGCAGTGGCTGGCATTTATGGTTGGTATCGACGCAGAACCAAGGTGCTTCGCAATCAGAAGACGATTCTAGAAGAAGAGGTGGCCTTGCGTACCTTACAACTGCATACCAAGAACCAAGCGCTTTTTCAACAAAAAGAGGAAATTTCGCAACTGGTAACAGATTTAAAAAAATCCAACGAGATCCGTCTTCATTTTTTTACGAATATCTCACACGAACTGCGAACCCCTTTAACGCTTATTTTAGGACCCGTCGCGGCCCTTTTAAAAGATCAATCCCTTACTGCAAATGTGCGAAATCAATTGGCCTTTGTACAACGTAATTCGAACCGGTTGTTAAGCCTAACGAACGAGTTGCTCTATATTCGAAAACTAGAATCGAGCAGTGTTGGGTTGCATGTTGAACGGTATGATCTCCACTCGGCGATTGGAACAATTTATAGTTCCTTCCGATCTTTGGCGCAACAAAAGTGCATTGATTTCGAGTACACCTTTGAGGGGGGCAACCGTTGGGGGTTTGTAGATTTTGAGAAGCTTACCAAAATACTGAACAACCTGTTGACCAACGCTTTTAAGTATACCCCACACAATGGTATGATACAGCTAATTGCCAGTTGCTCGGAAGGTAATTTATCCATTCTGGTAGGCGACTCCGGAATGGGGATTTCCAAGAACGATCAAACAAAGATTTTTGAGCGTTTTTATAGGGGTAGGACTGCCGCTTCGAAAAACCCGGATGGGGCCGGAATAGGACTGGCATTGACGAAAGAGCTGGTGCTGTTGCATAAGGGATCCATTGCTGTACAAAGTGAACCGAACAAGGGCGCAATTTTTAGGGTCACTCTTCCTATTTTGGAAACTACTTATGAAAAAGAAGAAAAAAATAAATACGAAAGAAAAACGCTTTCCGAGGTTGGGAGTGTTAGCGCAAGCTCAAGTAGTACCCATGGTAAGACACCACCGATCAAGTCAAAAACGTTTCAGACAACTGTCTTATTGGTAGAGGACAATCTGGATATGCAGCAATACATACAAAGTATTCTAACAAAAACCTATAAGGTAATTACGGCCTTTGACGGAAACAATGCCCTTGAAAAAATACAAAAATCTGTGGTAGATCTTGTGGTTAGCGATGTTATGATGCCAAATATGAATGGTTTTGAACTGTGTGAGAAAATCAAGAATAACATTGAAACCTCCCATATTCCGGTACTATTGTTGACCGCTAAAACTACCGAGAATTCAAAGTTGACAGGGTTGGGAACGGGGGCGGACGATTATGTTACCAAACCCTTTCATGCAGATATGCTATTGCTTAAAATAGGAAACATTGTCAATACCCGTACGAAGTTCAAAGAACGCTTTCACAGAGAAGCGTTGGCACAGCCTACTGCTATTGAATTGAACAAAACAGATGAGGTATTTTTGAACAAGGCAATTGCGGTTGTGGAGGCACATATTTCGGACAATGCTTTTGGGGTAGCGGCATTTTGTAAAGAAATGGCTATGAGCAAACCAGTACTGAACAAAAAGCTAACCGCCCTCACCGATTTGGTGCCCAGTAAGTTTATCAGGCATGTGCGCTTAAAAAGAGCCGCGGTTTTGATAAAAAACAACCAAGGAAGTATTCGGGAGATCATGTTTGAGACGGGCTTTTCTAATTCTTCCTATTTTGCGAAAGTATTTAAGAAAACCTTCGGGATCAACCCGGCAGATTATCTAAAAACGGAGGTTTCTTAAATTCGGTCATACCACATTTTGGATGTCGCCCCTCGTTTAAGTGCTATAAATAGGGTCTTTGCAGGATAGGTATTTCCAAAATTATCCCAAACACTTCTAAAATTGTCCCACCTCCTTTAAATCTTCAGCTACCTTTCGTTTTCAATAACTAGCAATTTTTTTGAACCTTAAATTTCACCCCAAATGAAAGCGAACAAATTACTATTTCCCCAAAAAACCGTATGGTTAAGTGCTCTTATGTTGATGATGGTTGTTTCTATAACCGCGCAGGACTATACTTGGCAGCGTGTCAAAATCGGAGCCGGTGGCTGGGTCACCGGAATGGATATACATCAAAATGGCCGATACGCCTACTGTCGCACCGATGTAGGTGGCGCCTACCGCTTAGACCTTCAAAACAACAATTCGGAATGGGTACAATTAGTTTCCGTAACCTCTATGCCTTCCGATAAGGTAGCCCTCGGCAGTGCCTTTGTCCCGGATGAAACAAGAAACTTCAAAGGAGTCGCCAGCATGGTGTCAGCACCTTCCGATGATACTAGGGTGTATATGATGTACAATAGAATTTTGTATCGAAGTGATAATCGAGGCGATACCTGGCAACCCACTAGCTTGGATATTGAAACCTTCGCAAATGAAAGCAACGTCGATTCCAAATTGATCGGTGAACGTATCGTAGTAGACCCGGTGAATAAAAATGTGGTGTACTATGGAAGTAACAACAACGGGTTGTATCGAACATTGAATGGGGGTGATACCTGGACCAAGGTGAATTCAATTCCCAATGGGGAAGCATTGTTCGGGATTGCAGGAATCGCGGTAGACGTTTCGAGCGAAACGGTCAATGGTAAAAAGGCCGTGGTGTATGTCGGTGTTTACAACGCTGGAATTTATCGCAGCACCAATGGAGGTGAAACTTGGGCAAAGATCCCGGGAGCGCCGGCCGATAGTGAAATCTCCGACACCGATATTGGCGTAGATGGTACCTTCTATTATACCACCGCAACAGGGGGCATTTTCCGTTTTGCCAATGGGAACTGGACCTCATTACCGTCCCCTTCGGGACAATTGGCAGATGTTTCTGTGGATCCTTTGAATGCGAACAACGTATTGGTGACGAATGCATCCGGGACTATTTATTCCTCAACAAACCAGGGTGCCAATGGCTGGGTAGCTACCGATGACGAAAAATCGATTACCGCTACAGATATTCCTTGGCTTGCGTACGCGGATGATGAAGACTTTCTTTCCATTGGTGAAATTGTGCATGATCCAAAAATCAATGGTAGAATATGGATGTCGAACGGTACAGGTGTCTATTTTTCCGACTATGGTATGAATGGTGGGCGGGTAGATTGGTTTTCTCGCAATGTGGGAATCGAAGAATTGATCTGCAAAGATATTATAAAAGCACCCGGGCAAAAACTGGTGCAATTGAGCATGGACAGACCCATTTTCGTAATTGAGGATGAAAATGAATTTCCCGTGCGACATTTTCCCGATGATAAATTCCAATCGGCTTGGGATGGAGATTATTGTGCTGCCCAACCGGAATTTATGGCGGTGATCATGACCAATGAGAACTTTTTTAAGGAACATGAGGCAAGCGGATGGTCAGACGATGGCGGCCGCACCTGGAATCGCTTTGCCAGTATGCCCGATTGGCCTGGTAAGAAAGAGCAGAACCTTTTAGAGCAAGGGTTCGGTTCCATTGCCGTTTCCAGTACGAATACCAATAATATTTTGATGAACAATGCCGCCTTGTTTACCGGAATCCCGGAATCCCAGCAAAATTTAACGAATCTGTATTATACCACTGATCGTGGAGCTAGCTGGGAAAAGTCGCAGGGTGTTCCGGAAAAAAATGGATTTCCCGTGCGCTATCACAACAGAAAAAATATCTGCTCGGATGCCATTGCCCCTAACACATTTTACTTTTACCATTGGATCGAGGGCGGTCTTTTCAAATCTACCGACCAGGGGCAATCTTTTACCAAAGTAAATAGTACCATACCCTCCGGGGCCTATCACCCCAGGATAAAACCCGTTTTTGGGAAAGAAGGACACTTGTTATGGTCAGAGGGCTTTGACGGTCGTTCCCCGCTATTGCTTTCCACCGACGGGGGGCGTACGTTTGCCTCTATATCGGGAGACAATGTGGTGTATGATTTTGGTCTGGGAAAAGCCTTGAACGATTATCCCACCATATTTGTGCAAGGTCGGTTCAATGGCCAAGATGGATATTACCGTTCTACAGATCAAGGGGCTACTTGGCAGCAAATAGGAACCTTCCCGTTAGATACCTACGGAACAATCGGGGGAATAGATGGGGATAAAGAAATTTTCGGTAAAGTCTACATAGGAACGGAGGCTTTTGGAGTGTTCTCCGGTACCAGCGGGGACGTACAAAATATCCCGGTAGAAAGCATTGAGCTGTCCCCGACGACCGCCGAATTGGAAGTAGGGAAAACAGTACAACTCAACAAAACCGTCAACCCCAACAATGCCACCAACAAGGCGGTTACTTGGTCTTCGAGCGATACCGAAATAGCCACTGTTGATGCCAATGGGAAGGTTAGCGGCATTTCGGAAGGCAATGCCGTGATTACGGTACTTACACAAGAGGGCAATAAAACCGCTACGGCCACCATCACCGTTTTGGAAGAAACGACGGGTGGTACAGGTGATAATTTCGGTTTTGAAACGGGGAACTTTTCCGGTTGGAATACCTCCGGGAGTCCGGGAATTGAAACATGGGCATCTCGTACAGGGACGTATGGAGCGGTTTTGACCAGTGCCACGGACGAATTACGGAAAGAATTTGGCGAACTTTCCCCCAATACAATATACGAAGTAACGGTCTGGACCTATATTGACGGTACTGCGGGCGGTTCCCTTTCGGTATCGGTATCCGGGTTTGGAGGAAATGCCGTTTCAAGCAATGTCGATGCCACCTTGTCCTGGTCGAAAACAACGCTGGAATTTGTGACGGACGCTACGGCCAGCGCTGCCCAACTTAGTCTACAAGCATCCGCCATGCCTTCGGGGTGGATTTGGCTCGATGATATTTCCATTCGTTCGAAAGGTAGTACCGAAATACTACCGACGAGTATCGCGGTAACGCCGGAGGCAGCGGAACTGATCCCAGGAAGTACGTTAGCACTTGAAGTAGTGGTCAGCCCCGCGAATGCCACTGATACATCGGTCACCTTCACTTCGACCGATACCACTGTAGCGACCGTAGATGTTGCCGGAATCGTAACGGCCCTTTCACCGGGTACTGCCTTTATACAGGTTGAGACAGTAGCTGGTACTGCGGCAACCTCGGTTGCTATATCGGTGGTGGCGGAAAACAGTGACAACCTAATCAAGAACCCGGGTTTTGAACGCAATCCCGCCATGGCGGATTGGGGCGCATTCAATGCGGTTGCAAGAGCTACCAATAAGAAAACAGGGCAGTTTGGAGTTCGAATGGGCGGCAACGCGACCACGGACGGATATCTTTCTCAAATCGTTGCCGAATTGAAGTCCAATACGACCTATACCCTTCGATTTTGGAGTAAAATGAACGAGGGCAACGTCATGTTTGCAGGAATCAACCGTTCTGGGGATGATCAGCAGCTGCGATTGAGCAACACGGCTTGGTCTGAAAATGTGCTGACATTCACCACAGGTTCGAATAACACCGAGGCCGAGGTATATATTTGGATCGATAGCGGTCAAAGGGGTTTTGCCGATGATTTTGAACTTACCGAGGGCGCATCTGAAACAATAACCGGTAAAGAGACGCAAACCACCAGTATGATGTTATACCCTAATTCGGCAAGAGGAGATTTTACCGTTTCCTTGGGAAGTACGACTAAGCAAAGATCGGTACGGATATTCAACTTTCAAGGGGCGCTCGTATATCAAACAGCTACTAGTGAGGTTCAGATTGTTTTGAATACCACACAACTGGGGTTGGCCCCGGGGATGTACGTAGTAAGCGTGGCGGATGGTTCAACGAAAGAGACTAAAAAATTGGTGGTGGAGTAAAGCGGTCTATGAAACAGCGAAGATTTTCATAGAATTCTACTTGCCCACAAGGCCCTGGCCCTTGGCCGACCTAATAAGGATGCTGTACAAGCAATCTTGGCCCCATGAATATTGATTGCCTTGACAACCCTTTCCATTTACGGAAGGGTTGTTTTATGAGATGTAGTCTGTTACCGCTAAACACCAACATAATCGTCAGTTGGTTTCGATTCTTCCAGCTGTTATTGTGGACGCTGTTACTTTTCGGAAGGATGGTGCTGAACATGTACAAATGGTCTTGTTAGACCAGCAGTCGTTATAGAAATATAGATGGGTACATCAACAGTCTATGGTGATAGCTAGACCAACTGTCCCATGCGCACTAATTTTCGGTACTCGTCTGCAGTGACTTTATTGAACTTGTAAAAGGCGTTGGTAAAATTACTATGACTTTTAAAGGCCAGCCTACTTGAGATATCGGTGATGGCGTAGTCTTTTTCATTTTTAATGAGTTCTTTCGCAAACTCTATCTTTAGTTTTAAAACATATTGATAGGGTGAAATTTTCATGTATTTATTAAAGTTTTTGGTGAAATGGGTTCTATCCCAACCGGAAAGTTCGGCAAGATTTTTAACCGTAATCGGCCGCTCAATATTTTCTTGAATAAATCGGATGGCCTTTTTGATTTTAAAAGGCGCTTCTGAGAAATGATCGGTTTCCTGGTTTCTTGATACATCAACCTTTCTGAAATTGTAGTTGTTGATCACAATTTCTACGGTTGTAAGAATATCGTCTCCCTTAAAAGGTTTTACAATATAGCCCATAGGACGGGTATGTTTTACTTTTTCAATGGTACGCGAATCTGTATAGGAGGTAAGATACACATAGGGTACCTGATCATAATTAAGCAAAAAGTGCCCTACTTCTATGCCTTCATAGCCATGCTTAAGGTTAATGTCTAAAAGTACCAAGCTGGGTGTTTTTTCTTGAATCAACCCAATACACTTTTCTGCCGTATCGGTTCGAAACACCTTGTAACCGTTTTTTTCCAGCAGTAATTGAATATGCCGGGCGATGATAAACTCGTCCTCCAAAAGGATAATCTGTTTAGGCTCCATAATTTTCAAATAAGGTTGGATATTGGTTTTTAGTACATAGTATATACTTTAAAAAATGCAAATTGGTTCGAATCTTTGTGCTTTATGAACGCAAATCAAACAGGTGTGCCATAAATAAAATCATAAAACCGAGAGGGAAATGCTGAATTGGGTACCTCGATTTCGCACTAGTTTCATAGTTCCCTTGAGTTGTTCCGTTAACAATTCGACCAGTTCCATACCGATTGCCCCCGGCTTTTTGTTTTTTACTGCAATTCCCACCCCATTGTCCTTAATACCGAGCAAAATGTCTTGTCCATTTTTATGCAGTGTAATTTCAATTTCTCCTTTTTGCCCGTCAGGGAAGGCATGTTTTATAGCGTTCATGATTACTTCATGGGTAATTAAACCTAAAGAGAGTGCTTGTTCCAAATCAAAATGAATATCGGAAACCTGCATTTTATAGGTAATTTCTGAAGTGCCCGATGGATACGAATTCTTAATGGCCGCGATGAGTCGTTGCAGGTAGTTTTTGAAATTTACATGTTGCACGCCATCCGTTTCGTATAGAATTTGATGGATCAAGGCCATGGATCGAATGCGGGATTCCCCTTTTTGTAAAAAGGCTTTTATCACCTTGCTCTCTTTTTCTTGCGACAGGCCCTGGATAGCCAATAGGCTCATGATCAATTGCAAATTGTTTTTGACCCTGTGATGTATTTCCTTCAATAGAAGTTCTTTCTCTTGCAGGGCTTTCTTTAAAACAGTTTCTTTCTCTTGCAATACTTGGGTGGTTTTAGCTTTCGCCCGATAGCGCATGAATAGTATACCACTAATGCCAAGCGCTCCGGCAAGGAAAAATAAAATGAGCGCTCGCGAAAACCGATTTTTGTTCGTGAGCAATTTTTGTTGGCTGTTTTTTAGTTTCAATGCGGTCATCTCGCTGTCTTTCTTTTGCTGATCAAATTCCATCTTAAGTCTTGAAATCTCTTCATTCCTGTTGATCAAGTTCATACTGTCTTTCAATAATGACGATTTCTGGTAATGGGAGAGGGCACTTTTGTAGTTTCCTCTTGCCGAATCAACTTTTGATAGATTGCCGTGAGCGTCCATTACGCGGTAAACGGCCCCGGTTTTCTTGGCAGATGACATGGCAATTCTGGCATACTTCTCGGCCAAATCATATTTTTCTAGCAAAAAATAACTCTTTGATAAACCGTTTGCAGTATACGGCACCGAAGAAAGACCAGGGTGCTTTTTAGACAGTTCGTAGGCGGCTAGGTACGACACTATACTTTTCTCATAACGCCCAATAGTGCTATAATAAGAACCCAGGATCGACAAAAAACGATTTTTATAGGCAGGATTTTTCAGTGCGATGGTGTTTTGCTCACACAAATCAAGATAGCGTTTTGCTTCCTTAAAATTTTTTAGGGACAGATGGCAGGAAGTTAGGTTCAAATTCCAGTGAAACCGAATCAGGGGCTGGTCCTTTAGCAAAGGAAGCGCCTCCTGGGAAAGGGCAATTGCTTTTTCATATTCTTGAATTTCCGTGAAAATGCTCCCGATGGCAAACAAGGTAATTCCCTTTAACCTGTTTTCATTTTTCAGTGTTTGCTGGTATTCATATGATTTTTGATACGCTTCAAGTGCGCCCTTTGAATCGTTCTTGGAGCGCAAGGTGTTCCCCATTAAATAGTAAAAACTGAATCGGAAACGATTGCTATCATGGTGCTCCAACAAAATTTCGAGACTATCCAACCTGTAAAGGACTCTGTCATAATTCCCTATTAAAAAATCTTGGTTGGCTCTCCCAAAAGTGAGCAAGGCCTCGGTAAGTTTCTTTTGTAGATCTTCTCTCTTTATGGTTTTTAAAAGACTATCCATCCCAAGCGAATCACGCCTGCTTAGATAGTGCTTGGTAAGACTAAGATTTGCTTCTAACCAATTGGGAATATCATTGTTTTCAACACTCCATTGTTTGGCACGGGAAAGATACCAAAGGGCGGAGTCGGGATTCTTATAGGTCAACTCTTTTACTTTGGCAAGGGCTTGCAGTGTTTTTTGGTTCGCTACCGGCTTTTCTTGAATACAAGAATCACAGGCTAGGAAAGACTGCAGTGCCAAGGTGAAAACTAAAAAGCGAAATATACGCATGAATCTCAGGGGATATTTTTTAAGAAGATACCATAATTTGATCTATTCCAGCGAATTAGGGCATTTTTTTGGCTACAAATCAAATGATAACAACGCAAATCAAACGAATAGGGAAGACAAATTCCGCTAACTGAAAATTAAGGTATTACATCGATTAGGCGCCATTTCACAACAACTTATCGATGAAATGCAACAAATTTTTAGAATGAAGTCTGTTTAATACTAGATTTGACAGAAAAAGCTTACAAAAATGTAATTGTATCAGAATTTACTTTTTGTTCGAATAGCCACTTCCAATGAAAAAAAATCATTTTCCCAAAGGTATGGAGTTCCCTATTTCCAAAAATCACAAAACGCAATATAGCAGCGTCTATAAAGCCTTTCTTGTAGGTATATATGTCTTTTTTATGTGCTTTTCAATGCAAATCTACGCACAAAACTGCACGGTCAATGCAGGAGTTGATGAAACCATTTGTGGTAATATAAGTTCTTTTACGCTTTCAGGATCCGCAACCGGCTTGTTGTCCGGAGCGACTACTTGGTCCCAAATTGCTGGCCCATCGGCTATCATTGAGGACCCTACAGATCTTAATAGCCTTGTTTCTGGCATAATCGGGGGTAATGATTATACCTTTCGTCTTATGGGAACTTGCCAAGACGGTGCTTCCCAGTTCCAAGATGTAACCTATAGTATTGCACCAGTTACGATTGCCGACGCAGGCCTGGATTTGGCCTCATGTCCCGATAGTTCAGGCTCGTTGATAATCAATGCAAACAACCCCACGAATGTAGGCGAAGTCGGGACTTGGACCGTTGTAGGTCAGAACAATGCAGGGGTCACGGTCAATTTCCCCAATTCGCCCAGCTCTACAATTTCCTTGGCGGAAACCAACGCCGGCAATACTACCCTGCGTTGGACGATCAGAGGGCCGGATTATGCCCCCGGATTGTTCTGTGAGTCGTTTTCCGAAATCACCGTCACCAATTATGGGGGAGAGGCAACCATAGATGCGGGTCCGGACCAGAATCTGGATCAATGTTATACCATTTCTCGATCTACTGTTTTGAACGCAAGTTTTGGCGGGAACAACGTCAACGGACAACAAGGGGCTTGGTCCTTGGTCAGTGGTCCCAATAACCCCTCATTTTCCAATCAAAATAGCAGTCAGTCTAACGTAAGTGGTCTCATCGAAGGGACTTATGTTTTACGATGGTCCGTTACCGGGCCGTGTGTGAACGGTTCCGATACGATCACCATAACTGTTGATCCGGCGACGCAGGATATCACAGAAGCGACGGTGGCCCAAAGAAACATTCGGTTTTGCGATCCGACCATCACAACGGTTACCTTGGAGGGAGCGGTTCCTGAATTTGCCGGCGAAACCGTTTCTTGGGTGCAGACGAGCGGCCCTTCTGGAGCGGTGATACTCGATGATGATAACAGTACAACGCAAGTAACAGGCCTAAATGGCAGTAGTACCTACCGCTTTTTGTATACGATTACGAATAACGATACCGGCTGTGACGATACCGAGGAGGTCGTGGTTCGTTATACGAATACCACTATTTCCATATTGGCCAATGGGGGCAATGATATTTTGGCCGCTTGTGGTGTAACCGAAGTAAACATCCCTTTTACAACTACAGGGAATGGGGGAAATTCGTATAGTATTATTAGCGGTCCCACGGGTTCTACGATAGTCGATTCTGGTAACTTTCAGAACGCCAATTCTCCCTTGAACATAGATTTTGATTTGGAAGGCACCTATACCGTGCTTTTGCGGAAATCCGTATCCGGGGCGGTTCAGACGGGATGTAGCGAAGCTACCGATGCCATTAATGTCACTATTTCCTTAAACCCGACCCCTGCCAATGCGGGAACATCCCAAACATTGGATTGCGATGTAACATCAACTTCTGTAACCGGAAATCTCGTAGATGTAGGAACCTCGATATGGACCCAGATGAGTGGACCGAGCACGGTGGTCATCGATTCCCCGTTTGCAAGGACCACCCCAATTTCAAATCTAGTGCCCGGGGTCTATGTTATGCGGTATTCGATTACGGGCGGCAATACCTGTTCACCTCTCGACTTTTCCGATGTTGAGATTACCGTTGCCTCGTCAACAGCTTTGGTCGCAGATGCAGGACCCGATCAGGTTATTTGTTTCGGTACCCCTACGACCTTGGCGGCAAATGCCCCCATCTCGGAAAATTTGGTTGGAACATGGACGGTTGAAAATGCTCCTTTGGGTGCTACGATTGTTTTTGAGGACCCGAACGATCCTGGTACGATGGTAAGTGGTTTGGACGACCCGAACGAATCTTATTCCCTGCGATGGACGATTGAAAACCCTAGTGATGGTGCTTGTCCGCCCCCCGGTAGCGACCTTGTTTTGATTACTACGGATCCCAGTGCGGGTCCAACAACGGCCGATGCAGGCTCAGACCAATGTCTTGATACGGGCGTCAATACCGTTACCCTTTCAGGAAATGCCCCGGCTGCCGATGAGAATGGTTTGTGGACAGTGGTCCCCGACAACGGAGGGCTTGCTCTTACAGACCCTACGCTCTTTAATACCACTGCTATCGTGAATACGGAAGGCTCTTATGTGCTGACTTGGACACTTGAAAAAAACACCCCCGGTTGTCAATCGAGTGCCGACGAGGTTGAAATTACCATCAGCGGGGAAGCCAGTGCCGATGCAGGTGCGGACCAGGAGGCTTGCTCCGCCACATTTACCATGGCGGCGACTTCCTCTACCGGAGAAGGCCTATGGACCTTGGTAAGTGGTAATGGCGGTTTTAGCATCGATGATGAGACAAGTCCCACGGCACAAATAACGTTTACTTATTCCGGAGATTACATATTTGCATGGACCGTTGAAAGTGGAAGTTGTTCTACCGATACCGATCAAGTGCAACTAAATGTAGGAATACCACCAAGTATAGCTACCGCCGGAGTGGATCAAACTATTTGTAACGCCAATGACGTGGTTTTAGATGGGGGTGCTTTTGATAGTAATACAGAGAATGGGGTTTGGACACTATTATCGGGCGCACCGAATACACCGAGTATTGTGGATGTGAATAATCCTGTTACCAACGTTACTGGGCTGGTCTCTGGGTCGTACACTTTTCGGTGGACTATCACCGGTGGTGTTGCCTGTCCGCCTACGTTCGATGATGTGGTTGTAGACGTTTTTGTACCTGCGGATGCCGGTTCGGATCAACAGCTGTGTGAATCGGATAATATTTTATTGGAAGCGACTTTTGGATCCACAGGTACCTGGACCCAAACGGCCGGCCCAGGTGTAACCACCGCGGGCACCGCAGCGGTCATCTCACAAACCCCTGCCAACAGCAATGTTGCCGAAGTCAGTATTGTATCTGGAAACACCTACGAATTTCAATTTACGACGGATTACACGAGCTGTCCGGTCACTTCTGATACCGTTACGGTCATTTCCTCGGCCGGTGCTCCGATCGACGCCAATGCCGGAGCCGACCAGGTCGTATGTATTGACGACGGAACATCCATTACATTGGCCGGGAATGATCCTATTGCCGGAGGTTTCGATACCACACTTCCTGGAAACGAAGCCTTCTGGCGAATTGCAGAGGCACCATCAGGGAGTGTGGCCACTTTTAGCGATAAGGAAGTATACAATACTACTTTTGATAACCTTACGGTACCGGGTGTTTACATTTTAGAATGGAATTTCTCCACGGATTTTTGTACCGATGATGCCGATGTAGTGCGTATAGAGGTATTTGAGGCCCCTTCGGATGCAGTGGCCGGCGATGACCAACCCAATGCATGCCAGTTAGCTACCCAACTGAACGCGACCCCGCCAGTAGTAGGAATTGGCGAATGGACGCTTACGACAGACCCCTCTGGTGGGGCGCTGGTCATAGATAGCCCCAATCTGCCTACATCCACCCTTTCAAATATAACCACCTTAGGGACCTATGTCTTTACATGGACCGTGACCAATGGTATAAGCTTTACTGATCCTTCTGGATGCGCCCCAAAGACCGATACCGTTAGTATTACCTTTACCGACATTCCGCCTTCTGAGGCAGATGCGGGTGCGGATCAGTTATTCTGTGACGCCATCCAAACCAATTTGGATGCCGTTCCGCTTGCCGAAGGCACGGGTACCTGGTCGCAAACGGCCGGTCCGGGGATTACAGACCCAGGGTCCGCTGCTACCATCACGGCCCCGAATAACCCCAAAGCATTAATATTAGATCTAGGCCCCGGAACCTATGAATTCACTTGGACCAGCAGCAACGGCGGCTGTTCGTTTGAAGATACCATGGAAGTGGAGATTCAATCGCAACCACTGACCGCCGATGCAGGTCCCGATCAAAACGTGGAAGAGTTTTCGCCAATTGTGTTGGCGGCGGTTACTCCTGTTACCGGAGTAGGGCTTTGGACACAGCTTTCAGGACCTTCCACAGCAAACTTTATTGACCCGGCAGATCCTACTACGGCCGTCGCCGGACTTGGAATTGGCACCTATGTCTTTGAGTGGACCGTTTCAAACGGTATCTGTGACAATGTCGCAGATACGGTGGAAATCAATATTACCGGAATTGCCGATTTGGAACTTTCCAAATCCGTATCTCCTTCCTCGGTCAATGCAGGAGATATTGTAACTTTTACTATTGCTATTTTCAATAACGATACAAACGGATCCTCAGATGCTACGGGGATTTCTGTGTTGGATGTGGTGCCGTTGGGATATAGTTTGATTCCGGGAACGGTATCCAACGGGGGCGTCTATAACCCAGGAAATTTGTCGGTGATCTGGTCCGGCATTAGCGTGGCCAATGGTACTACGGAAAACGTAACATTTCAGGCAACTGTGAGCGCCGCCGGCCCCTATGAGAACACGGCCGAGATTATTGCAAGTGATCAATTCGATCCCGATTCCACTGTAAACAACCATATTGCCTCTGAAGATGATCAAGATACCGACACGGTAACGCTGGAAGCCGCCGATTTAAGCCTGGTTAAATCTGTGAGCCCGGCTACTGTGAGTGTTGGACAGGAAGTTACTTTTACCCTGGAAATCAACAATGCAGGAACGGATACTGCCACAGGGGTAACCGTGACCGATTTGGTGCCGTCCGGTTATACCATCGGAACGATCAACGATGGCGGTACCGCCAACGCCAACCGACTGTCGTGGTCGGGCCTTACCATAGCAAACGGAGCGACCGCTTCTGTGAGTTTTACGGCAACGGTCAATACACCCACGGGAGCTACCGATGAATATAAGAACACAGCCGAAATTACCGCCAGTGATTTGGCAGATTCAGATAGTAGCCCCAATAACGACGATGGCGATCAGAGCGAAGATGATGAAGACTCGGCCAGTATTTCCTTTGAAAATGCCGACCTGGAACTAAGTAAATCGGCCTCGGCCACCTCGGGTAATGTCGACGATCAAATCACATTTACCCTCTCCATATTTAATAATGGAGCTATTGAAACAGGGGATGCAAGCGGTATACAGCTAATAGACCGTCTTCCTACAGGCTTTAGTCTAGTGCCGGGTTCGGTAAGTAATGGCGGGGTGTACAATGCGGGAAACTTGACCATTACTTGGAATGATCTATCTGTGTCAAATGGTACCACCTTAGATCTTACCTATGATATCACATTGAATGGTTTTGGAACCTACCGAAACGTAGCGGAAATAACAGCGGCAGATTTGAATGACCCTGATAGCACCCCGAACAATGATGATGGCAACCAAAGTGAAGACGATGAGGCGAGTGAAACTATACGTCTAGGTACGGCAGATCTTAGTATTGATAAAGAAATTAGTGCGGCTTCGAGCAGTACGCCCAATGCCGGGGATACCCTTGTATTTGAGATTGAGATTACCAATACGGGTCCTGACGAGGCCACCAATGTCACCTTGGTTGATAGGGTTCCATCTGGCTATACCCTAGGAACCATTAACAATGGCGGTTCTTTTGGTGGGGGCCTTATCTCCTGGGACATTACCAATCTGCCGGTTGGTGCCACAACGGTGTCATACGAAGTGACGGTGAACGAACCCACGGGGGCCACCAATGAGTTTACCAACATTGCCGAAATACTTTTCACAGATCAATTTGATCCCGACAGTGCTCCGGGCAACGATGATGGGGATCAAGACGAAGATGATGAGGACAGTTTCATGGTGAACCCACAACAAATAGACCTGGAAGTGATCAAATCTATAAGTGATGAAACACCGAACGTAGGAGATACCGTAATCTTCACCATTGCCATTAACAATACGGGTACAGCTACGGCAACAGGCGTTTCGGTACAAGATGTGCTGCCCTCCGGTTTTGGATCTATTAGCGGAATTAGCAATGCGGGTACCGATAATGGTGCTACCATTGATTGGACCGGTCTTGCAGTGCCTATCGGAAGTAATAGCCAAGTCCTTACCTTTTCGGCAGTGGTTTTAGCGCCATCGGGAGCGGTCGACGAATATAAAAACGTAGCACAGATCATAGCGGCCGATCAATCGGATGTGGATAGCACCGTTAACAACGATGACGGCGATCAGAGCGAGGACGATGAGGCAAATGTGGTGGCGATACCGCAAGAAGCAGATTTGAGTATATCGAAAACCGCTAATGTGACCACGCCCAACGTAGGGGATACCGTTACATTTACGGTAACTGTAAGCAATGCAGGGCCTAGTATCGCCTCTGGGGTTTCCGTGACCGATGTGCTGCCTTTGGGCTATATACTGACCGCTGTAAATGATGGGGGTACCTTATCGGGCAATACCGCTTCTTGGACGGGGCTGGAGGTCCTGGCGAACAATGGTACCACCACCCTTTCCTATGAAGCTACGGTAGCAGCACCGACAGGAGCAAACAACGAATACCTGAATCGGGTACAAATTACGGGAAGCGACCAATTTGATCCCGATAGTAATCCATTAACCGATCATACCATCGACGAAGATGGGGATAGCGATGGCGATGACGATGATGAAACCGCTTTCTTGATGACGCCTTTGGTAGGAGATCTTTCTTTGACCAAAATTGTAGTGGACAACGATATTGCCCCGCAAGTGGGTACAGAGATCAGTTTTGAAATCACCGTATTCAACGACGGCCCCAATGATGCCAATGATGTGGTTGTACGCGACTTATTGCCTGATGGTCTTGATTTTGTATTGTTTAGTTCTACCTCGGGAATCTATAATGAAACAACAGGAATATGGCAGGTTGGCGATGTGCGCAGTGGTGGAAACGAAACACTGGTAGTAGATGTGTTGGTCAATGCCAGCGGCAACTATACCAATGTAGCGGAGGTCATTGCAAGCAGCGTTTACGATTCAGATTCAACGCCCGACAATAATATTCTGGCCGAGGACGACCAGGCCGAGGTAACTGTGAATCCAGTGAATGTAATTGATCTTTCGCTCACCAAAACAGTGAACAACGCCACGCCCGATGTTACCGCCGAAGTTACCTTTACATTGACCGTCGAAAACGAAGGCCCTAGTGACGCAACGGGTATTGTGGTCACCGACCTTTTGCCAAGTGGATACTCCTACAGCTGGGATACCAGTAATGGAGCCTACGTACCTACAACAGGACTATGGACCATAGGAACGTTGGCCAGTGGTACGGCTACTGCAATTTCGATAGTCGCTAGCGTGAATACCACAGGTACTTATGAAAATAATGCCGAAGTAACGGCCCATAATGAATTTGATGTGGATTCAACTCCCAACAATGGGCTACTTTCCGAAGACGATCAACAACAGGTATCGGTAGTACCAAGGGCCTTGGTAGATCTTTCGGTAACAAAAACGGCCAATACCTTAACGCCGAACGTGGGAGGGGAGATCGTATTCACTATAACGGTCACGAACGATGGACCTAGTGATGCGACCAATGTGGTGGTGACCGACTTGCTCACTTCTGGATACCATTTTGTAAGTGCGGTTCAAAGCACAGGAGTCTATGAACCATTAAACGGTTCCTGGACCATCGGGAACTTGGCCAATGGCGTTACCCAGAACATCGTGATTACTGCCGAGGTGTTGGCGAATGGGGATTATACCAATATTGCCGAGCTGACCGATTTGACAGAATTTGATATCGATTCAGAACCCGCCAACAACGATGATACCGAAGATGATCAAATGACGATCAATCCTTCGCCAGGGTTGATTGCGGACCTTTCTTTGACAAAAAACGTGGATAATGCCACGCCGTTCGTTGGAGAAGAGGTGCGTTTTACGATCAACATTACCAACGAAGGTCCTAGCGACGCTACGGGTGTAGAGGTCCAAGACCTTTTACCGGCCGGATATACCTATAGCAGTAGTACTACTACTGCCGGGAATTACAACGCCGTTTTGGGTGTATGGCAGTTGAATGGGATACTATTTAACAGCACTACCGAAACCTTGGTGATTACGGCAGTTGTCAATGAAAGCGGTCCTTATGAGAATACGGCACAGGTATGGGCCTCGAATACCAATGACCCGGATGCCCTTGCCGGGAACAATGTACCCTCGGAAGATGATCAAGACAGCGCGAACACGGTTCCCGTGCCCCTTGCCGATGTATCGTTGAACAAGCAGGTAGATATTACGACGCCCGATGTAGGGTCTAATGTGGTCTTTAGTCTTATAGTGAACAACGACGGTCCTAGCGATGCTACAGGAGTGGTGGTGACAGATCTTTTGCCAGAAGGCTATACGTACGTTTCGGATGATGGACAGGGAGGGTATGATTCCGTTACGGGAATTTGGGCGGTCGGTACCATACCACGGCTCACTACCAATACTTTAAATATTACCGCCAGGATCAATGCCTCGGGCAGCTATACCAATAGTGCCGAAGTAACGGCCGTGAACGAAGTGGATCCAGATTCAACCCCGAACAATGGGGATATCAACGAAGATGACCAAAGCGAACAGGCAACTACCCCTCGGATCATTACCGATATTTCCGTGGAGCAAACCGTAGATAATTTAAACCCCTCCATCGGGGATGAAATAACCTTTACCATAGTGGTAACCAACAATGGTCCCAGTGATGCCACCGCATTGGTTATAGAAGATAAATTACCTTCAGGTTTTGCCTTCGTAAGTGCAAATACGACCGTGGGAAGTTATGATGCCGTTATCGGTTCATGGGACATTTCTGGTTTGTCTAACGGAGAAAGCGAGACCCTCACTATTACGGTTGAGGTATTGGCGAATGGTGAATATGCAAATATCGCAGAACTTATTTCCCTGGGAACTTTTGACCCCGATTCGGTTCCTGACAACAATTTAAATTCTGAAGACGATCAAGATACCGTGATACCACAGCCCGATGGGTTGGCCGATTTATCGATTACTAAAACGGTGAATAAGGCCCAACCGAATGTAGGGGATGTCGTTGAGTTTACCATCAACCTTGCCAATGAAGGGGAGAGCAATGCCACCGGTGTTGTAGTGATGGATCTTTTACCAATAGGTTTTACCTACCGCTCGCATATCGTTACAGCGGGGATATATGATCCAACTACGGGCATTTGGAATACCAACAGTACGCTTATTAACGGTACCATTGAGACATTGGTCGTATCTGCAACGGTAAATGAACCTACAGGGAATGAAAATGAATATCTGAACAGGGCCGAGATTACGGCCAGTGATGTTGCCGACCCCGATAGTGATCCCGCCAGCAGTTTTGATACGGATGATAAATCGGATGCCGTTGCAGACGATGATGAGGCAAGCGTGCTTGTGGTACCACCGGTAGTCGATATCGCTTTGACCAAATCGGTCAGTACGACTAAGCCTCGTATCGGAGAGGAAATCAGTTTTGAGATTACGGCAAGCAATCAAGGTGAGATGTTGGCCACCAACATCGGAATCGAAGAAATAGTTCCCACCGGATATGAATTGGTAAGCGCTGCGCCAAGTTTGGGAAGGTATGATGATCTTACCGGGTTTTGGAGTATCGATTCCTTGAATGCGGGGGAATCGGGATCGCTGGTTTTGCGGGTAACGGTGGAGGACTCGGGCGATTACTTGAATATTGCGAGTCTGGCATTCGTAGATCAAGTAGATCTGAATTTGGAGAATGATCGGGCCGAAGCAACCGTAGAACCCAGTTGTTTAAATATCTACAGCGAATTTTCACCCAATGGAGATGGGGCGAACGAGTTCTTTAAGATTGATTGTATTTCCAACTACCCCAATAATACCTTGAAGGTCTTCAATCGTTGGGGCAATGTGGTATACGAAGCCAACGGTTATTTAAATGACTGGGATGGCATCTCCAACGGAAGAGCGGTCATAAGCAAGGGGGAAAGGCTTCCTGCAGGCACCTACTTCTATGTGCTCGACCTAGGGGATGGTTCCAAGCCAGTGGCCGACTGGGTATATATTAATAGATAAGCGATTTTGATTACTACCAACCGATTAAAGCGACAACTAATGAATAACAAACGAATGTATTTGGTCTTCCTGTTCGTGGGCCTCTATGGCTTTTTGTGCCAAGCACAACAAGACCCGCAGTTTACGCAGTATATGTATAACACCATGAGCGTGAACCCGGCGTATACAGGATCTCGTGGACACCTGTCCATTTTAGGAATGCATCGATCGCAATGGGTGGGAATCAACGGTGCCCCTAGAACGCAAAATTTGGGAATAGATGCCCCGGTAGGGAAAAATGTGGGCTTGGGATTAAATTTAGTGAACGATGCCCTAGGACCCGTGAACGAATTTTTCGCCGATGCCAATATTTCCTATACGGTAAAAATCGATGAAGAAGACAAAAAACTCTCCTTCGGAATACGTGGCGGGGGACGTATTTTTAATGTGGACTTTTCCAAGGGGACCACAGAAATACCCGATGTGCTTTTTGGGAACAATATCGATAGCAAATTCTTTCCTACGATCGGGGCCGGAGTATATTATCATACCGGGAAAAGTTATCTAGGCTTGGCCATTCCGAATATTTTGGCACAAGACCACTATGATGAGGTGCAACAACAGGTGGCAGAGGAGAAAGTACATTATTTTGTCATAGCCGGTACGGTCATTACCCTTAGTGAGGACTTGCTTTTTAAACCTGCGACTTTTGTGAAGTGGGTACCGGGCGCTCCCTTGATTGCCGATATTTCAGGGAACTTTTTAATAAAGGAGACCTTAAACGTCGGAGTAGCATACCGACTGGACGATTCTTTTTCGGGCCTGCTGGGTCTGCAAATATCACCTGCTTTTTTTGCAGGTTACTCCTATGATTTGACTACTACCGATCTAAAGAACTACAACTCGGGCACCCATGAGATTTTTCTCAGGTACGAGTTTAAAAGCGAACAGCGAAAACAAAAATCACCCCGTTTTTATTAATTGTACAATATGAAAAAGTTGATTGTATACACCTTAGTACTAGGCTCCTTTTTGGGAAATGCACAGAGCGAGTACAAATCGGCCGAGAAAAACTTTGAATCCTTGTGGTATATGAAGGCGGCCGAACAGTATGAACGAATTATCGCCAGAGGCGACGACTCCCAAAAGGTATTGCAAAGGGTAGCCGATGCCTACTACTACAATACCGATATGGAAAATGCCAGTAAATGGTACGGCCAGCTGTTTTCGAAATACGAAAAATCGGTAGCGCCCACCTATGTTTTTCGCTATGCCCATGCCTTAAAGGGTATTGGCAACTACGATTTGGCAAAGAGTCTCGTAAAAGTGCATAAAGAAAAACTCAACCAAGGAGGGCTAGATGTGGAAGAACTGGGATATATAGACGAACGATTGGATGAGATTCGGAACCAACCACCGCAGTTTTTTATATCCCATTTATCTATTAACAGTCGTTTGGCCGATTTTGGTCCTATGTTCTATAAGGATAAGATCGTTTTTTCTTCGAGCCGGGATTCCACCAATTTGCGAACAAGGATATACAAATGGAACGAACAGCCTTATCTGAACCTCTTTTTTGCCGATACCGTTGGGCAAGGAACCGATTTAATGAAAGTAGCGGCATTCTCGGAGAATATCAATTCAAAATACCACGAAGCCGTTGTCGCCTTTAGTGCCGATGGAAATACCTTGTATTTTACCAGAAACAACTATACCAATAAAAATTTGGGCACCGATGCCGATGGTATGAACCACCTAAAGTTGTATACCGCGACACTTACCAATGAAGAATGGGGCAATGTACAGGAAGTACCTTTCAATAGTGAAGACTATTCGGTAGGGCAGCCTGCATTGAGCGCCGATGGCAAACAATTGTATTTCGTTTCGGATATGCCGGGAACCATCGGGGGAACCGATATTTTTGTGGTAGATATTCTGGGAGCGGGCAGTTATTCATCCCCCAGGAATGTGGGGCCTACCATTAATACGATAGGAAGGGAAATGTTTCCGTTTCTGACCGAAAACAAGTTGTATTTCGCTTCCGATGGCCATGCGGGTCTTGGGGGGCTAGATGTGTTTGAAAGTATATTTGATGGGACTTTTTCGGCGCCGGTAAACCTGGGGCAACCACTGAACGGACAACGCGACGATTTTGCATACATCGTTGATGAAACTACGCAAAAAGGCTATTTTTCCTCGAATCGGGAAGGCGGCATGGGGGACGATGATATTTATTCCTTTCAACGATATGAACGGCACTGTGGACAAGACTTGCTCGGGCAAGTTGTATCAAATACGGGAATACCGATAGAACATGTATCGGTCTTTGTTTTCGATGAAACCGAGGCGGAATTGGCCCAAACAACTACCGATGAAAATGGGCAATACCGATTTGATATTGACTTGGATTGTTCCAAACAATATGTCGTAAAAACTTTTAGGCCGGGCTATCAACAAAAATCGAAGCGTTTTGACACCCCTGGCCAAGATCAATTCGTAAACAATGTGCTTATGCAGCTACAGGTACAGAACGATCTTATTGTTGAAGAAAATGGTCAACTTAAAATTAAGATCGAGAAGATATTTTTTGATTTTAATAAGGCCGAAATTCGACCAGATGCTGCCTTTGAATTGGGCAAGGTAGTGTCGGTAATGCAAGAGTATCCAGATATGGTCATCGATATTGAGGCGCATACCGATTCAAGAGGAGCCGATGATTACAATGAAAAACTCTCCGATTTGCGTGCAAAAGCAACGCGCGATTTTATTTTAAGCAAGGGCATTTCTCCGGAAAGAATTAGCAGTGCTATCGGATTTGGAGAGAAACACCTCCTCAATGATTGTACAAACTTGATGGACTGTTCGGATCAAAAACACGATGCCAATCGCCGTTCTGAGTTTATTATAAAAGACATGCACGGGCGGTTGGCGGATCTGAAATTTGAGGATCAGGAATAACAAACTTTTGGTATTTATATAATACTTCTATAGCGTTTTGATAACGCTGCAACAGCATTTATCATCGACCTTTGCATCGAGTTGATTGTATTGGTTTAAGTTAGTTGAAAACCGGTGACCGCCTCGTCACCGGTTTTTTCTGATTATATTAATTGAAGCACGGTAGGGGCAAGTACGCTTAGAACAATTTCCTTTTTATTAAAATGCACTTCACAAATCTGATATATTTCGTGTGTGCTCTCCATTTTAATAAATCCTTTATACTTATTTTTTGTTGCCTTTTTCATGTCTTGTTGGTTTTGATTAGGAAGTAAAAGTATAGACAAGCCCGTATTTTCATTCCGGTTCCAAGATAACCGACGTTTTAGCATAGCTCAATGGTCGATTTAGTTAGGCAAATAGCAGTGGTAGGGTACTAAGAAAGGAGCTTTGGGGGGTGAACCGAAATCCCTAAGATCGACTCCTTCAAGGTACTGCTCCGAATAGTGATCCATTGGGGGTATACGCCTTTTTTTGATACATGAATAATAAGCCACACAATAGGCCAGGCGAAATGAACGCAGCAGATACTTTTTATCAGGGATTGGTAGACATCATAAAGGGGAGTTATGAACGGGGCGCGGTTCCCAGGCAGGCCCTTTCGGGTGACGGCCCCAAACGGGAACGTCTAAAAGCGGCCCTTTCGGTATGGGGCGATCAAAGGCATAAATGGCCTCGACCGGCCTATGAACAGGGCACCCCTACCCAAGCCTATAAAGGAGCCTTGATGGGAAGCATCAAGAAAACGCTTTCGGCCCTTAGTGAATTTCTCGAAGATAGCGGTATTTTTTCCGAAGCGGAAAAGCAGCGGGATCCGGAAAATCCGGACCGTACCACGGCATATGAAGATCTGATGGCCGTTTTGGGTACTCCGGACGACCCCTCCCAAATCGAGGCGGGATCGGATAGCGAGGGTCTTTTCTACCGGGACCTGGAACACAACCACCACTATTGGAACGTTTCGGGCTCGCATATCCAGTTGATGAACAACCTATCGGGCCTCCTTACTAAGGTGGCGGCCATGAGCCTTGACGGTAATCTTGGGGAGAAAAGAGGGGAAGTGCAATCGGCACTGTCCACGATCTTTACGACGGACCTCTACGCCTATGGGGTCTGCCCCGGGGGCCATGCCGATAAGATCAAGGATGCGATGGACCTGTTGCCGACCTCCCCTAAAGAGGCGCTTTTGGGGCATTGGAACACCTATGCCAAAGGCTTGCTACTGGAACCGGCCGCGAACGACGAGGGGCCGGTCATCGAATATATATCAGGGAACGAGCAGGTACATATGCCCCCGGCCATGGATTACCTTGCAGGGGTCCCGAAAGAGCTGGTCACCGGTCGGGACTCCCTGATGTTGAACGGTTTTACCGGTTGGCGGACGGGACACTATGAGTATATGACCGATCGGGTCTTCGAATTTCCCCAATACCTGTCCGAAAGCCTTGACAAGCAGATCGAGGAGCTGTTGGACAAATTTGACCAACAGGCCGACGCGGTGAAAAACGAAAGGGTCAATGCGCTCTATCGGTGTGTGGTCAAACCTTTTGAACAAGACCCCGGTACCAGCGATTTTAGAGATAGTCTGTCCGATGAGAACTATGTACTTGCATCCGCCGAAGCGATCGGGAGGGCGGCGAGGGAACGGTCGGCGGAGCTCATTTTCGACATTGTCGGTATGGAAAATACCGCTTCCCCATCGCTTTCGGGCTTGGACGTTTCGTTGGACAAACGCATCGAACGAATTCCAAAAGAACTCGACTTCTTAAAGGCGTTGTTCTGGAAAAGTACCTTGGGTAACAATGAAGGAGCAATGAAAAAGATCGGGGATGCCTGCCCCGAGCAGCTTAAGATTCCGTTGTTTGCGGATACCTTGTTGGAGTGTACAATGCTTGAAGCGGATGAAACCCTAAAAATGGTAGCAGCGGTATGTCCGGAGGGTTTAAGGGAAAACATGTTCGGAAAGGCTATGTTGGATTGTGCATGGTACGGAAACGATGCAGGTCTCGAGAAGCTAGTGAATATCTGCCCTGATAACCTCGAAGAAAAGATAATCAAAGGTGTAGCAAAGATCTGTACAAACGAGAATCATGCGGAGGGTCTTGGAAGGATAATGAATGCCTGTCCCGAAAATCTCAAAAAAGAGGTATTCGCACAGGCCATGGCGAATTGTGCTTGGAGTAGAAATGCTCCAGGTCTCGAGCTGCTAAAGGATGCCTGTCCTGAAAACCTAAAAAAAGAGGTATTCGCACAGGCCATGGCCAATTGTGCATGGAAAAGAAATAGAGACAGGCTCGAAAGTGTAAGGAATGCTTGTCCTGAACACCTAGAGGAAGAGGTGTTCGGATTGGCAATTACAAATTGTGCACTTAAAGGAGATGGTGTGGGTCTCACCATTGTACGGAGCGCCTGTCCCGAAGAGCTAAGAGAAAAAGTATTCGGGATGGCGCTGTCCGAATGTGTAGGGCGGGACGGTGATGTAAACAGTATCAATAGGGTAATGAATGCCTGCCCTGAAGCCCTAAAAGAACAGCTGATCGGAACCGAAATGTTGCGTTGCGCATGGAGCGGAAATGAAGAAGGTCTCGAGCGACTAGAAAATGCCTGTCCTGAAAACCTGAAAGAAAAAGTTTTCGGAAAGCTAATGGAGCGATGTATGGAAGTGAATGATACGGAGCGCCTCGAGGTGATAATGAATGCCTGCCCTGAGCACTTAAAGGAAGAGGTATTCGGGTGGGCCATGGCAAAACGTGCATTGCAAGGTGATGACGGGGGTTTTGACATGGTACGGAATGCCTGTCCCGAAGATCTAAGGGAAAAGGTGTTCGGCATGGCGATGTTCCAATGTGTATGGTACGAACATGCGGACAGTCTCGAGAAGGTACTGAGTGCCTGCCCTGAAAGCCTAAAAGAACAGGCGTTAACAGGTGCAATGGTGCATTGTGCATGCAGTGTAAGTGAAGAATATCTAGAGATGGTACAGCAAGCCTGTCCTGATGAAATGAGAGCTGCGGTTTTTACAAAAGCGCTGTCGGCCGGCTCAGATCCCTACAGTAACGTTGTCCTTCCCAAGTTGGTGAATGCCTGTCCGGAACCTTTAAGAAAAAACGTGTTTGAAGCGACCCTTTATGATTTTGCATCCGAAAATAGACCGCTCGAACTTGCTAGGGCATTGCATGCCTGCCCTGTTGACTTAAAAGAGGATGTGCTGGTAGATCTAATGCGGACTTTTGCAATTGAGAATAAGCCAGACGCTGTCTTGCAGCTAGGAGACGCCTGCCCGGAGAATCTAAAAAATGCCGTATGGGAACGTGCCGTGGTGAAAGCCGCGGACATGAACACGGAAGATGGGCTTGCTACGATATTGCATGTCTGCCCCATCGCGCTAAAACAAACAGTGGTGGAAGGGGCAATGGCCCGTTGCTCGAACGAAGAATCATCTGATACGCGGAACATGATAGCGGCTTTTACCAATCAGAAGTTACATGCCCTTCGGAATCCCATTAATGCGGGCGCTGCCAGGGTGCGGCCCGAGAGGGAGGGCACCAGATTGCGACTGCCAAGATGGGGCAGAAAAAAAGACTCGGGGCCTCGACGATAGCTTTGGGATCTAAAACCCTTAATATAGGTCGGTCTTTTAGTTCGCGATAAACGTCCCTAGGGTGGTCGGATTTAAAAGTATTCATGACATCGAAGGTTCTTCGAATCTGACAATGCTTTAAAAAATAAAGACCGTACGAGCATTTGCCCATACGGTCCTTAACAAATTCGGGGAAAGGAATTAATTGTAATGCATTGCGATTTGGGCGAGCTGCCCCACAATTTTCACAGAGTCTTTCATTGATAGTTTGGAGCCATCGGCATGTATCCACCGTTTTAAAGGCTGTTCGCAGATATAGGCCTGGGCCTTCTCTTTCCCATAGAATTTGCGCATGCGCATAAAGATTTCTACATCGAACAACCATTTGGTAATAAACTTCTTGGTGAACATCGTTTCAACAATGTCGCGCTGCATGATTTTTGCGCCGCACTGTGTATCGTTAAAGGGCATTCCCAAAATATTCCGGATGATGAGATTTATGGTTTTGCTAATGATTTTACGCGCCGATTCTTTGGTGATGTTGGCCCCCATACGGCTCATACGGCTTCCACTTACAATTTTAAATTCGGATCCCTGTAGGGTTTTTACCAAATCGTCGAAGTCCCGAAAATCGGTAGAGAGATCGGCATCGAGGTAGCCAATATAATCAAGCTGTTTGTCTTTGACAAGGTGAAGTACACCCTGGCGTACCGCTTCTGCCTTTCCGCCGTTTTTTTCGCAGTTGTAAATACTAATGGTGTCTTCATTTCCTTTCCGCATTTCTTGCAAAACTTCTAGGGTATTATCGGTACTGCCATCGTTCACAAAACACAATTGGTACCCCAGATTTTTATGGGCGAAATCTTTAAAATCCACTCCTGAAAGACGCTCCGCTTCATTGTAGCACGGGATAACGACCCCCACACAATATTCTTGGAGCATACGAGATTTGGTGGCTGCCGTATTTTTGGCTTTGATGGCGCCCTTTCCTAGAATACGATTTATTCGGGCAGCAACTTCGTTAAGACTTACCGGCTTTTTCATATAGTCGTCGATTCCGAGATCGAAACCTTCCATGATAACATCTTCGTTCGTGTTCCCGGACATCACTAAAATGGGGACGGTCGATTGCCGTTCTTTGCGAATGTATTTAACGACATCGAGCCCCGAAGTGCCGGGCATATTGATGTCTACAATGACTAGATCGGGTTTGAAGGCGTTGAATTCTTTTTTTCCATGTTCCCCGCTATCGGCGGTTACAACGGCATAGCCAAGTTCTACCAGGCGCTTTTTAAGCGACAGTAAGATTAGTTGTTGGTCATCAATTGCTAATATTTTCATGCGATTTGGGTTTTTTTGGTCCGGCTAAACGTATCTCGGACAAGGTAAAGATAGCGCTGTAAAGGCCGTAAGGGGCGTTGCTATCGGTCGATTACCGTTTACTGTCGATTGATGACGGTATCGGGTAGATATACAGGTATGTTCAGATTTGATAATCAATCTATTAGTATGTAATAAGTAGGTAATTACCTTCATTTAACGTAATATAAGTAAGTATATTGTTGGGTGGCGACAATATGGTGTTTCATAGGCCGTTACTATAAAGAAATGAGTAGCAAACCCCTTAAATGAAGAAAACGAATACCTTGTTGATTATAGCACTGATCATTGCTATTGCTTTCCATGGTTCGGCTATCTTCTTCACCTTGGAATCGACCTATGATGCCTTGATCCATTTGTTTTTTGCGGATCATTATGCCAATTCGTGGTTTGAGCCATGGGACTATCGATGGTATACTGGTTTTACGGTACAATCCTATCCTCCTTTGGTACACCAATCAATTGCATTGTTGTCTTATGTGGGCGGGCTCAAGTTCGGGATGTTTTCCGTTGCCCTTGTAGCCATTGTTCTTTTTATTACCGGCGTTTATCGCTTTGCATCTTTGTTGACCGGAAATAGACGCGTGGCGGGGTATGCAGCGCTTTTGGCCGTATTCTCCTCAACATTCATTGAAACCCTACATATTTTTGGACAGCTGCCCAGTCTGGTAGGCCTATCCGTCTTATTACATTCGCTGCCCGAGATTTACCTTTGGATCAAAACTGGCAAATACAGATACTTGGCTTCGTGTTTGTCCTTAATAGCTGTGACGGTGACTTCTCATCACGTCACCCCTATTTTTGGGATGGTGTTCTTTATTTTTCCGCTGATTGGAATGGTGGTGATGGATGCTGCCAAAGAACAGGTAGCTACCTTAAGGCAAGTAACTTTTCCTATTTTTTATAAAGCGTTTAAGCAACTCTTTTGGCGAATTGTGGGTTTTGGAATGGCCTCCTTGTTTTTGATCATCACCTGCATCTTGCCCTATTGGTACAATTCTAAAAAGAACCCTATTACCCAAGTACCCATTCCCCATGGTTCGCGCGATAATTTTTTGGAAGTGACCTCCTCTGGCTTGGTTTTTTTTGTAATCCCTTGGGGAATTTTACTTTTTATACTTCCCTATATTTTTTACAGATTTTATAGCAAACGATACTTATTTTTTGGCTTGTCTTTTTCCATGCTAACGATTTTGGGTACCGGAGGTACGACGCCCATACCTTTGAAGATGCTGGGAGAAACGGCATTCAATATCCTAACACTCGACCGTTTTACCCTCTGGGCAACCATTATGGCGTTGCCTCTTTTTGGGGAGTTTGCCTTTCGAATGGTTGAAGGGGACCTTAAAAGTAAGTTGCAGGAGCGTTTCGGAGGGGTGTATCATCGAGTATTGGGTGGCTTTTTGGCCGGGGGTATGTTGTTAATGGTCATTTTTACCATGACCTTGGGTTACTTTAGACCCTCCCAACCGGCAAAGATCAACATGTTGCCCATCGTCAACTTTTTAAACCAAGATTCCCACGATTCCTGGCGGTACCTGCCCTTGGGCTTTGGGGATCAAATGGCCTGGTTATCGGCTCAGACCAATGCAATGACCGTAGATGGCAACTACCATTCTGCCCGTAGGCTGCCTGAACTTACGACCCGGGCGATCGAACGGATCGAAAACTCAAAATTCCGAGGTATTGAGGGAATCGGGTCCTTACAGCAGTTCCTGACCGTACCGGAAAAATATCATCTGAAGTATATTTTTTCCAACGATAAATTTTATGACCCTATTTTGTATTTCTGTGGGTGGCAACGGTTACAACAACTTGAAAATGGAATCATGGTTTGGGAGAAACTGAACATTCCGCCGATACCTGCCATTATTCCCAAGGAAGACGTACCGGTTTTTCTAAAAATTATATGGGGTACCATTCCGATTCTGACCGTGTTGATCGCCTTTCTTATCAATGTGCAGCTGTCTTGGGTTCGGATCTTAAAATCCCGTGAAAAACCCCTTTTAAACTACATGAAGTTAGCGGTCTCTTACAAACAATTTTCGGGGAGACTCATACTTGTATCCCATATATGGGCGCTTGTGGTACTCCTCTGTGTCGGTATCGGGATATATCAATTTTATTTAAAAAATGTGGCGCAGCGTTCAGCTTCGAATGTGGTAAATGCCTATTATGATGCGCTGGATTTCAAAGAATTCGAAAGAGCACATTCCTATTTAGATCCGAATGCCGAAGTAGATCTTGCGCAATATATGCTAGAGGTCTCGGTTACCGATGGCATTTTAAGTTCCTATGCCAAACTCGATTCTATCGGAGTCGAATTGATAGATGTAAAGGACACTCGGGCAAAGGCCAAAGTGTATACACAATGGATAACACCTTTGGAGAAGGTAAAAAAAGATTTTTTTCATGAACTGGTGCAGCGCTCCGGGAAATGGTATTTGTTACCCGATATCGTTGATAATGACGTTCCCCCAGACCAGCTTTTTGTCGCCAACGGGACTACCTTCTACAACCATGGCCGAAGACAGTTGACGACCCAACAAACCCATCATGAAGATGTACTAAAGCAGCCGGTACTCGAAATTCTTGCCGCCAAGCTGGTACGTTTTAAAGGGCAATACAGTATTATCGGGGAACTACAGAATGTAGACGACGTACCGGCCGATGTGGTGGTCAAAGCTACCTTGTACAACGATGTTGATAAGAATCTGGCAAGGCACAGTGCCAAATATCATATAAAACACAAGTTGATGCCCAAGGAAATCACACCTTTTAAAATCAATTTTGAAGGGATCGCTTGGGCTTCTACGAAAGATACCTTGCCACCGACCTTTGATCCCGATGCGTTTACGCCTATCAGTCTGTCCGAGCAACCCACTAAATTCGACCTACAATCTGCTGGAAACGTAGCGAATACCGATCTCTATAAAAAAGTGTCCTTTCAATCCATAAAGCGAACACAAAAAGGATTTGACGGAGTACTCTATAATTCCGGGGTGCAAGAGGTGACAATCCCTCAGCTATTGGTGTCTTATTACGATGAGAACCATGAAATCTTGTGGGTAGACCATCAGTTTTTAAGGGCGGGGGTTCGCGTACAGCGCAAACAGGTTTTCGAGTATGACCCCATATCGCTTGAGGGCTTGGAGGTTATTCATAGTAGTCTGGACCTATGTTATGTTAATGGCCTTCCGAATGTGGCCATAAGCGAAAAAGTATTTCCCGAACGGGATAGAACCCATCAAAAAGATCAAACACAGGAATTCCGGGGAACGGGTTTTTCGTACCTGAAATTTGATATGAACAATTACATTGGCAACCCGAAGTAGTATGAGAAGATTTTTCCCCTTGTGTATCCTCTTGGTATTCACTGCCTGTGATAAGGCAGTGCAGCCCGCTGAGGGTGATGGTACATGGGATATCGCCTGGGTGAATCCGATCGATTCGGTGCGGGCGGGAACTCCGATTTCTTTAAAATTTACAGGGATTCGTTCCGATACGGCTACGTCCATCTATATCTCAAACGCCTTCGGTACTACGGTGCTTCCCTTGAAAAAAGAGGAAAATACATGGGTGTGTGCGATTCCAAAGCATTTTGTACGAAAGGCCGGGCCATTGTATTGGAAGGTATTGTATGATGAGAAAGTGAAACTGGCCAATAGGATAGCGGTGGTGCCCGATGCAGGAAGTATTCCACATGTTGAAACGTATTTCGGACCGCGAAGCATTACCGTTGGTGCGCGTGATTATTCTATGTTGGTAACCATTCCTACCGACCCCTTTGATAATACCCTGTTGGCGGGTACTCCGGTAACGATCAAATCTGAATTTCAAAATACGGTGGAGTTGACCCAAGAACGTACGGCAGATTTTATTGCTTGGAAGAATATTGTGTCCAAAAAAACCGCCGGTAGAATGCTCGTAAGTGCTTCCTGCCTTGAAACGGATACCAAAGAACTTACTACGATTTTATTTCCTGCGAATGCCGAGGCATTTGAGATTGCTTATAGCAGAAACCACCGATACGCCGATGGTAACCAGATCATCACCTTTCAAACGAACTTGCTAAAAGATGCCTATGGCAATTTAGTCGGCGATGGTACATTGGTCACTTTTTTCATCAAAGATGCGCAAGGGGGGTATTTAAAAACAACCGGTATGACTATTGACGGTGTTGCCAAGGCAAGTCTTCTACACCCGGCAGAGGCGGCACAATGGCAGGTGACGGCCTATGTGACCGGAGCGGCAAAGAGCAATACGATTTCAGTCGTATTTGAACAAGCGATCAGTGATTTTGAGGTAAGTTTTTCAGAAGATCAACGCAGCGTGACCATCGGCCCCCTAAAGAGTTTCATGGATCAGATTGTTCCCGATGGCATTGATGTGGTGCTACGGGTCTATGACATAGAGGGGAAACCCTTGAGTACGAAGAAGGAAACCACTAAAAAAGGAAGATGTCTTTTTAAATTGCCGAGGGAGTATTTTGAAAATGGGACCTATCAGTTAGAAATAGCGGCAGCTGGAATGTTAAAAAAGTACAAAACAGAATTACGGTAGACAATGTTGAACAAGACTTTTTACAGAATCGTACTGCTGGTTTCTTTTCTGGGAATCAATGCCCTGGTCATTTGGGGCATTAGTTCGGTATTGTCCTATTTGAACACCGGTGCCGATCGTTCGACCATGCTACACCGAGAGGTAGCAATGAAGGCGGTATACCTTCCGAAGGTAGAATGGGAGAACTTGGAAAATCCGGGCCGACCTATGGAACTGCCCACTTTGGCGGCCATTGAAAAAGACTATTTAAGTGCTTGGCACGTGCGAAACATGGCTTTTATGAACAACGACCGCTATGGGATTTCCGATTATTATACCGATAGTGCACGGGTGCGTTTGTATGAACAAATCGATTTAAATCTGGCACAGGGGAATTGGTTTAAAAATACCACCTTGGAACACCATCCCGAATTGGATTTTTATAGTGAAGATGGCACCTTGGTCGTTTTTACAGACCATCATGTATCCACATACCAAGAGGTGTATAACAAAGAAGAATTGCTCTTTCAGCACCGGAATAGTACTTCTTTTCAGGTACTCATGCTGTTAGAAGATGGCTTTTGGCGTATTCGTCATTTAAAGGAGTTGCCGAAGCCCTCCAAGACCGAGGTAACGGCCGAAAAAACAAAGCGTTTACTACAAAAGATACCTCCTATGAAGGGCGTCAACTATTATCCAAGAGATACCCCTTGGGATACTTTTGGGCCCACATTTAACGATAGCATTGTAAACAGCGACTTTGAGCGGTTACGGCAAATGGGGCTAAATACCGTTCGCATATTTGTGCAATATGAAGATTTTGGTGGGGCCATAGTACCCCCGGAAAAGATAGCATTGCTGCAGGAACTCCTGTCGTTGGCCGGCGAAAACGATCTACAGGTCGTTGTTACCCTGTTTGATTTTTACGGGGACTATGATGTTCCTAATTGGACCTTGACCCACCGGCATGCCGAGACGATCGTAAACGCCTTGAAAGAACACCCGGCATTGTTGGGGTGGGATATTAAAAACGAGCCGGACCTGGATTTTGAATCAAGAGGAGAGCAACGCGTGACGGCTTGGCTTCGCGAAATGGTTACCGCGGTGCAAAAATGGGATGCGTTGCATCCCGTTACCATTGGTTGGTCGAGCCCGGAGGCGGCCGTTGTTTTGGCCGAGGAAGTCGACTATGTATCGTTCCATTACTATCGTGAAGTAGATGAATTTAAAGCGGCCTATTCCGTTTTGAAAGAAGCGGTCAATACCAAACCATTGGTCCTGCAAGAATATGGTTATTCGAGTTACGACGGTATTTGGAACGCTTTTTTGGGTTCTGAAGAGTCCCAGGCCATGTATTATAAGCAGATGCAGGCCCTCTTAAAAAAGGAAGAACTGCCTTTCCTATTTTGGGGCTTTCATGATTTCAAGGAAATACCTACCGAGGTGGTGGGTCGTTTACCTTGGCGCAAAGCACGGCAAAAATACTTCGGGATATTGGATACTGAGGGGAAGCCAAAAGAAGCCTATCCCTACTTGGATTATGGAAAGCCAACGCCATAAACGCTTTAAACCAAAAAAGGAACGGCGTATGAAAACCGTTCCTTTCCTATTTTACCCAAGGGATTACTTGGGCTTAACCTAACCAAAATGTTGAATGCCAATGCGAATGGTTGATGCTATTTGGCGGTCTCGAGTTCCTTGGAAATTTTTGGGATGTCGAGATAAAAATCGGTGAATCGAGACAGCCGTACCGCCTTAAAGAATTCTATATAACGTTGTGTGATGTCTGACATAGGCAGCGAACAAGCCGCTTCATAATTGGCCATTCCCAAATGAATTCGATACGAGTCATGGGATACAATATTTTGAATAGCGTCTGCAAGGGAAGCGGCGTTCTCCGGTTCAAAGAACTCCCCGGTATACCCCTCTTCTTTCACCAAAATACTCAAATCACCCAAATCGGGTAGGGCGACGGCCTTTCCATAGCTACCTGCTTGGTGTAATACCCCTGAGCTTCCCGTGGTGGAAGTATATGGAAAAACCACCACGGCACTTTCACCGAACAGGATGGGTACATCTTCTTCAGCTACATACCCCGTAAAACGTAATTGATCTACCTCTTTATACTTTTCGGCGACGGCGGAAAGATACCCGGGTGTATTCGGGCTGTCGGTTCCAGCGATGACAATCTCCAAGTCTTCATCGGTGCGTTGGCGAACAAGCTCTACGGCCTCAATGAGTACTTCTACCTTTTTATACGTGCCGAATTTTCCGAACGCCATTACCTGCTTGGGACCTTTTGGGAGTTCATAGTCTGGTTCTGGAGGTGTTTCAAAAGCGCCATGCGGAATTAAAGCAATATTTCGAGCACGGTATTTTTTTTCAAGAATGCCGACATATTTGCTTATAGTTACGGCAACCACATCAGAAGACAGTACAAAGCGCGTAAGGGTACTACCGATAAAATTATAGACCGTTTGCAGTAGCTTGTTTTTGGTAAAACCGGCATTTTCTAGATCTACCTGCTCCAAAATGTTATGTAAGAGCGAAATGGTGGGGATTCCCTTGAGCCTGCTCGCCACGGGTGTCATGAGTCCGAGGGCGGCCGGGATTTTTTTATCCCCGAACTTTAAGAACTGCAGATTGAACAAAACGGCGTCCGGTTTCGTCTTTGATAGGGCTCGATTAATGCGAAACAGGTTCGCATAGCTATTAAACTCCCACGCTTCCTTTACCGTAATCTTGCAGCCTTCTTCCTCGAAGTGGAGGTCTTTGGCACCTTTTGTTTTGTCGGTAATCAAAACAATTTCGGAGATTTCTTTCTGAAGTCTAAAATGCTTCACCAAATGATACCCATACTCGGTCAAAGTGACTTTGCTGGGCGGATAGGCGGTTACAATTGCTAATTTCATACGATTTTATTTGGGTTAAGTATTGCTTTTTATGCTTTTGGATCGGCGGGCGTATGTCGCATATCTTTCTTGGTCATAAAATAAAGTAGTTGAGCTACCAAAAGCGCTATCATAGCGATGATCTGTACTTGTACCACCATTTGCAGACTGCTGTGAAACCAGACGACCAATGCGATCTGAGAAAGCCCCAAGAGCCCTGATAGGATTACAGGTACATAATGGTCGAGAGAAAGAAAATAATAGGCAAAAATGTTTGAAATGGCGAACAGGGAAGTGGCCAGGGCGTATTGCCATAAAAGGCCGGCCATGGCCGTATACGCATCACCGAACAATAGCTGTATGATCAGTTCGGGGAACAGGTAACAGGTTCCTACGATCAACGAGGACAATAGGGCCACATAAAATACATATTTGTATAAGATGGGCGCTGTGGCGATACCGTCTTTGTGTTTTTGAACTACCTGGGGCAGCAATAGCATCACGAACATCCAGGCGGCAAAGTAAACCACCCGGCCGATGAGGGCAAGCGAAGCGTACAGCCCGGCGTCCATGGCGTCAAAATAGTGCTTTACCATTAATACATCGCTATTGTTGATAATAATCTGGGTGAGCTCGTAGCCTGCGGTCAATAGAATAAAACGGGCTACTCGTTTGTTGTTTTCTTTGCTTAGCACCTCGTTGGTCTTTCGCAAGAGGCCTTGGTTGTTCGACGGAAACAAACCAAACAAAAAAGAAAGCAAAATTCCCAAGGCTATAATGATTCCCGGTTCCCATGGTACTACATAGAGTAGTGCCAAGGTGATGAGTAATCGCGCCCACATTTCGGTTTGGTAGGTAACGGATAATTTGGTGAACTGCTGCCTTCCTTGAAAAATGCCACGGTTAACGCTCATAAAGAAATATAGCGGAATACCGATGGCAAAGAGTACGAACATCCAGCGGCTTTGTGTATTGAAGAGTTCCTGTAGCTGTCTTGAAAATAACAGGATCAATAGCCCCGTTACCAGCCCGAAGACCATCGCTTGTTTGTAAATTTTTGTTTGAAAACACTCCCATTGCCCGTCGGTGAAAAGCACCGCAAATTTGGCACTGGCCAATTGAAAGGTCATTCCCATAAAGGATAGTACCAAGAGCATGGTTACAAGTAAAGCGGCTTCGGCAAATGCTTCCGGCCCCAATAGGCGCCCAAGAAGTAAATTGTATAGGTAATTGCCACCGTTTACAAGCAATACACTGCCCATGAACAACTGTTCCGGGGAAATTTTCTTTATGGTAAATTTAAACGCGGTCACTGCTAAAAATATAATTGGTTTTTGTTTTCGCCATCGTCTCCGCGATATGTTGGTTTTGACGCCCCATAATGGTGAGTACCTTGTTGGCTACAGCTGCTTTCCTATATAGTTTTTCAAGCATCAAAGCAGCTTTTCGATCGATGTATTCAATACGTTCGACACTGAGAATGATATGTTCCTTTTTTTGAAGAAGTTGTTGCACGCGGCTTTCAAATTTGTTCATGTTTTTTGAAGAAATATGACCGTACACATTTAACATTCCGTGTTGTTCTCTTAATTCGAATGACATATATCTGGGTTTGGGGTTTATGAATAACTATAACGAAATAACTACCGAATATTGTAAGAAAAATACTATAATCGATAAAATACACTTCTTTAAGCAACGTTGGTTTCCGTACTTGGAAACGAGGCGCTTTTGTTTGTTGAAAGGCTCATACTTTTAAAAGAGGTTAGTAATTGCTCATTTAGAAAAAGCAATTGTTGCATTTCCTGTTTTAACGTATCAAGACCATCGGTGTTCAAGAAGTCGTTTGTGGTCTGTAAGCTTTTTGTTGTAGGCCGTTGTATGTGCATCTTTTTAAGATTTTTGGGTTCGTTTACACTACAAACTTCCCATAATTAGCTGGTTTTTGATACCCGTTGTCGGCGGTTGGCCGGTTAGTGTAGATGAATGGTACGAATGCTACTTCCGGGGTGAAAAAGGCCATTGTATCTTTAGTAAACCAAACAAATGCTAATAAATACAGAAATTACACGTTCTGTATATGTAGTAATAATCTTACTTTATCATGCAACCCAAATTCACCTACTATCTATTGTTTTTCGTCACCTTTTCCGCTTTTTCGCAAGAAGCCCTACAAGAGGGTTTTCAATTGTTGGAAACGGGTCGTTTTGAAAGGGCGGAAGTTTTTTTTGACGCGTATTTAAAAGACGATCCCCAGAATAAAACGGCACAGATTTGTTACGGGAGGGCCGTGGGCCTTAGCGGGGAACCTCGTAAGGCAAACGATTTGTTCTCGGGCTTGCTGCAAAACTACCCGAACGACTTTGAAATACAGATCAACTACAATGAATCTTTTCTGTGGGACAAACAATACGAAAAGGCCAAGCCCCTGTATGCGGATTTGGTAGCGGCATACCCCACAAATTTTGGCGCGGTATTGGGATACGCCAATACCTTGAGTAATTTAAAGGAATATAAGGAAGCCTTGAAATGGGTAGAAAAAGCATTGGCGTTGCAACCCGGTAACGAAAGTGCCTTGGTATCGAAAAAATATATGAACCTGGGGTATGCCAATGAATTTGTAAATGCACAGGCATATGATAAAGGAAAGGAACTCCTAAAAAAGATATTTATTGATTTTCCCGAAGATAAGGAGGCCTTGCTTAATTTGGCAAATATATATCTCATCACGAAGGAAGTAGACCAAGCAAAGAAAACCTATCAGCGATACGCGACCACTGCCAAAGACTCCATTACCGCCTTGAACGGGATTGCCTTGGCAGAACATATTGGAGAAAAGGACAAGGCCGCGTTGAACATCACAAAAATTGCAAGGGAAAGGGTAACGAAGTTTAAGGATTTTGGCTTAACCGAACGCACTTATGATCGCTACGTACAAGCCCTTATCTGGAATCGTAGATTTGCTACGGCGCGCAAAACCATTGATAGTCTGTCCTTAAAATACCCGGATAGGGATTGGATCTTAAGCTTAAAGGCCACCCTTGGCATGTATACGGGGGATTTCAAAAAAAGCCGTGATAACTACGATGAGCTGCTTGCGAAAGACAGTGTTTCTTTTGACGGGAACTTGGGAAAAGCAAATGCGTTGTTTGCTTCTGACCGTATCGTTCCCGCGTACAAGGCAGCCTTTCAGACGTTAAAAATATTCCCTAATCAAAAAGATGCCGTTGGTTTTGTTGAAAAGGTGAACGTCAACTATACGCCGAATATTGAGGAACATGCGGGTTATACTTTTGACAATGGAAATAATACGGCCTTTTTTACGAATACTACCGCCAACGTAGCGATGTCGACTAAATTTAATACCACCATTTCCTATCGATACCGAACTACGGAAAATACGGTGACCGCTAACAAAGCCACTTCCCATGTGGTGCTAGCAGGTTTGCAGTATAAGTTGTTTCCGAATACGAGTATAAAGTCGGTTTTTGGGCTGAACAATGCCCGCTTTATGGAAGATGCGTACACACAGCCAGTGTTCAACATAAAGCTGTTGTCAAAACCCTTTAAGTTGCAAAATCTGGAATTGGGCTACCAACGGGAAGTGCAAAATTTCAACGCCGACTTAATTGAACGGGAAATCGTTATGAACCACTACGGACTGAATTACAATCTAGGTACCAATTTTAACTTGGGTTGGTACACACAATTAATGCATACTCAACAGACCGATAATAATGTAAGAAACTTACTTTTTACTTCTTTGTATTACAATTTGTTTCGTAAACCGGCCCTGAAAATGGGAGTGAATTACCAGTATATTGGTTTTCAGGATCAGTTGCCCACCATCTATTTTAGTCCGGAACAATACCAGGCGGTGGAAGTCTTTGCAGACGTTCGTGGTAAAATCAAGGAAGGAACCATGTATCGTGCCAGTGCCGCCACCGGGCTACAACAGGTAGAAGAAGACCCTAGAACAACCATCTTTCGGGCCGAGGCGGGTGTACAACATCAATTTTCTAAACGTTTTAGCGCCGATGTGTACGGTAAATACAGCAATATCGCATCGGCAACGGCCGCAGGATTCGAATTTACCGAACTCGGTTTTAAATTGAAGTGGTTGTTGACGAAAAAGCCTTTGTTTTATGACCGTTTGACAAAGTGAAATACGATCGAAAAGTAGTGCGTCTTTTTCGCCTAAGTTGCAGTACCATGCGATGCATTCCCCTAAGCTCCTCTCTAAAATCTGGTACTTCAAGACGGGTTTTACTGTGCAAGGTAAAGCCGAGACGTTTGTAAAAATCGATTGCATTGCGGTTGGTGTCGATAACGGAAAGAAAAAGTTGCTCCTTCCCTTTTCTAATCGCTTCCCCAATGACGGTCGTTAAAGCGCTTTTCCCAATACCCATGCCACTGTATCCGGGGAGAATATAGATTTTTAGCAACTCACAATTTTCAACCCGGGAAAGTTGAACCGAGGTTGCATAGCAAAGCTTTAGAAACCCCACATTTTTTGCATCTTTTTGGATGATATGATATTCATAAGTAGTTCCGGAAAGCTCTGAACGAAGCCGTTTTTGGTTGAACTCTTGTTCCAAATAATGGGTCAGGCCATCGCCTGTCCAATGATTGGCGAACGCCTTCGTATAGGTTTCTGAACACAAGGCTTCTAAAAGCGATACATCGCTTATGCCGGCTTTTCTTAGAGACATCGTCCTACTCTATATTATTTGTCTAGACCTATTCTGCTTGTATCCCAACTTTGTTGAATTCAGCTACGATCGTTTCTTTGGCATAGGAGGGTTTGGTGGTATTTAGATTTGGTAACTGTTTTATATCCGTTATCGATTCAATATCCCCATAAGGTTCCCGACCTTCCCTACATCCGAGCGGTTACCTACACCTTATTATTTCGAAAAAGAAAACACATTTCTTATACATTCAAGTTCATATGGTCATAGCGAATTCGGGAACCACTAATTTTCCTCTAGTTCAAAGATACTTTTGCTTACCGACTTTTTCTGTACCTTAAATATAATGTTTGAAAGCTGCTTCTCCTGCATATTGATACGATCAATAAAATGATCAAATTCAATGGTTTCCTTGTTGAATAGGGGAGCCGTTAGGGAATAGCTAAAAACATTCTTTTGAATTTTTTCGTATTCGAGGTAATTGCCCAGGTTCTTTTCGATGCCTTCTTCTTGTTGATACACTTCTGGATATATACCAACCAATGCCGTCAGGGTGGTAAACAGAATAAAGTAGTTTTTTAGGTAAGGTCCGCTCAGGTTCCATCCTTTTTGTACAATCAAAAAAGCAATGATTGCCGTAATGGCCGATAAAAATGGAAATAGCGTTAACAACGCGTAATTGTTTTTATAGAGTTTCTTTACAATGTCGAGGTGGTGTAATTTGTTTTGTTCAATAATCGCTACTTTTCGCAGTAAGATATTTTTTTGGTCGGCACTTAACGAATCACTGGCCTGTTGGGTCGTAAGGGCGATATTCCCATCATAGGCCTCCTTAAAATGACCTAAGGAAGCTTCACTTAGGGCTTCGAACTTGTCTATAATGGCAATAAAAACAACGTATGCAGCTGCTAGGATAACGATATAGGATATTGAAAGATAGATCCATTTGGGCACTTGGTTGAGCTTTTCGAAAGAATTCATGGTTGGTCCGGTGTTGGTTTTGTCAGTTAAAAATTAAATGCATTTTTCAGCGTACTACGAACTTCATTGAGCGCAGGCGGTATGGCCATCCCATTGAAATCTAAAACTATTTTTTGGAGGAGAAGGTTGCTAAGTGCAACAGGTTAAATATACAATTATTCGTACGAATAAAGTAGGGATGGTTTTTGAGAGGTGAAAAAAAGATACCCGTTGCACAGCGGTAAAAACCATCTTAAAAGGTTGAATGCCGAAATGGAGGTCTAGCATTACAGAAGCGGCCGAAGCCTGCCAAGGCAATCACATGTGTCGTATTCGAGACAAGGAGAAATACTAAAAAGGATACTCCCAAGGGAGTATCCTTTTACCAAAAAAGAAACTTAATTAAAAAAACCGACTCCCCTGAACCCAAATACAAAAGGGGAGCGGTCTTTGGGGGAACTACCTTTTGCTTAAAAGCCTACCTTAAAAGCAAGGTCGTTCTTTATTGTAGGAACGTACATTTGATAATACCCGTTTACAACATAATTGACCTTTGCAGCTTTACCGCGACCTAAAAGTGGGGAGTTTATATGGGTCAAACACATGGCCAAGCTGCAAAGGGTTGTTAGTATAAGTAGGAGACGTTTCATTGTGTTAACTGTTATTGTTGATACAAATATCGAAAGAGGCTACTGATAAAATGATCCATCTTCGACGAGTTGCATTTTACTGTAGGCAGATAGGGCGTTCGCTGCGATCAATTAAATTTCTATAGCAACGAGGGCTTCCTTTACGGGACAAAAAAAGCCTGAACACAGATTGCGTTCAGGCTTTAATAGCGTATAATTTATATTCCTTGCTACAGTAGGTTCAGCCGTCGCATAAGCTCTGGCCTGTTTGATCTACTAATGGGTACGACATTCTTTTCGATTAAAACGCTATTGTCTTCAATGTCGATGATTTTTGTAAAATTGATGATATAGGAACGGTGGATCTGCAAAAAGGTTTTCTCAGGAAGTTTTTCCTTGATTTTTTTGAGGGTGTTGTGTACCCGATAAGTCTCCGTATCGGTCTTTACTTCGATATAGTCTCCCTTGGCCTCTATTAACTGAATATCATTGAGTTTTAGCTTTATCAAACGGCGATCTATGTTGATGTACAGGTCTTCTTTACTCTCGTGAGCTTCCCCATTATTCGTGGCAACGGGGCGAATCGTGCTGTTTTTTATTTTTTGGATCGATTTTTCAAACCGTTCCAAGCCAATGGGTTTTACCAAATAGTCTACAATGGCTTCGTATTCGTACGCTTCAATGGCAAAATTGGTATCCGACGTAATCAGTACAATTTTAGGAGGATTTTTAAGTGTCTGAACAAAATCGAATCCTGAGAAACCGGGCATGTGAATATCGAGGAAAATCACATCGATGGTTTGCTGGTTCAAAAATTTGATCGCATCGATGGCATTGTCGAATGCTTCTATGACGTCTAATTCCGGAACCTTGGTACATAATTGGGATACCACGGCTCGGGCCGCAGCCTCATCATCTATGATAATACAGTTCATACTTAAATGGTTTTAAGATAGCTGGTTATTGTATCGAGTAACTTTCGAAAATCAAGATCCATTTTCATATCGCCCAATTGCAACCGTTCTTCATAGGTAACGGCAAAACTATAGGCTTGCTCCATGCTAAGAATATTGAATTTGTGCTTCAATTTATGCACAATTTCTGCTGCTGCCCTGGGCTCATCGTACTTAATATGATCCAGGTAGGTGGCCATCTCAACGGGGAATTCATCTTTGATAATGGAAATAAATTTCTTCTCGAACGCAAGGTCATCGCCTGCCAAGTTTTTTACGTAGGTCAAGTTTGGGGTTTCTTCCATGTTATTTTTTTAAGGTAATATAAAAGGCTGCCCCTTGGTCAACGGCCGATTCCAAACGAATTGCGCCATTGAAGGAGTTCACTATTTTTTTTACAAGGGCCAGGCCAATACCGGTGGCCCGAAAGTTATTTTCTAATTTTTTGAACATTTGAAAAATTTGCCGTTGATGCTTTTCCTCAATTCCTTTACCGTTGTCCTGAACGCAAAACTCGCACACTTTTTCGTTTTCACTACAGCTTACGGTAATCGCACCTTTTTCTCGATTTTCGGTGGCAGTAATGGCGTTTAACAACAGGTTCTTGAAAAGTAACTCAAACTTATACTTCTCGATTGTTAACGTTGGTAAGGGAGGTTTTAGTGTTATTTTAATATTGTCGGGTACGAATATCGATTTGATGATTTCCTTGAAAAGCGTTTCGGTGTGAAGACGAACATACGCTTCCTGGTTGGTGGTAACCGTGGCATGAAGCAAGATGCCATCGATCAAAGCATCTATTTTTTCCAAGTTTTCAGCGATTAATCCTTGGTATCGGTCCGAGCCTTCCGACCAATTTTCGGCTTCCTCTTCTTTCATACAGCTTACCAGATATGCAATGTTGCGTATGGGCGATTTTAGATCATGGGAAACCATATGGGCGTAGTTGTTCAATGCTTCGTTTTGTTCTGCCAGGTTTTTCAACAGTTGGTCTTTCTCCAGGGCGATGCGATTGGTTTCTTGGGTCTGAGACTCGAGCTGCGCTGCCAACTTCAATAAATCGGTATCTTCGGAAACCTGCTGGGATGATGTTTCTTTGGTGCTAAGCGAGGCGATGGACCGTTCCAGTGACTGGATTAATTTTTTTTGGGCTTCTGCCGTTTCCCGTAGGTGTTCATTTGCCTGTGATAATTCCTCAGAACTAATGAGTGCTGAACGTTGCAGCATGTCTAACTTCATATCATAATCTACATACGACTGCCCAACTTTTTCAAGCAACAAATCCAACCCTTCACAAGTAGCGGGATCGCTTTTTAAGAACTTTCGTATTTGCCTTGAAATGAGCTTGTGCATTATTCGCTTACTAAAGTTAAGGTCATGGTTTGGTTATGTAACTTGCAGACACCACTCCCTGCAAATGGCGCAATTTCACCATAGGAATAAAAACCGATAACGTTCGCCTTCTTCCCGATAATATCGATCACTTCTTCTACTTCTTCTTCTGTGCGCTGATCCATTACCAATTTTCGGCCAACACAACTTACCAAGAGGGCAAGTTCAGGTGCTGAGTTTCTATTGCGCATTCCAAAGGTGGCCGCTGTGGCAGCCCCCCCGGCAATATCATCTACCGTCGACATCATCAGTTCAACGGAGGACCCATAGGGAATGTCGCCAGCCAATATCATTGAATTATCGGCTTCGTTTATGTTGAGAATCGTACGTACTATCGCTTCTTTGCTTCCCGGTTCCTTTACGTTTAAAGGGTATAATAAGGCAGCCTGCGGCAATTCATTTGCTTTACTCCCTAAATAGGATTTGTAGAGATCCAGCGCAGGTTTTCCATCGAGCTCATATAGTACGTTGTCCACAGATTTTGTGACTGTGCGTTTGGGTCCGAAAGCCGTCCAGCCACCATAATTGGCGCAGGTAATTTCAAGGGAATCACCATATAGTCCTATAGCGATTACTTCCCCTTCCTTAGGCAACGAATTGTAAGAAGCCAGGGTCTTTTCGAACCGGGAGTCATCGCCACATAGTCCTCCGGAAATACCGACTTCTTGGGAAGTGGCAGATTGCATCCCATGGATCAGGGTGCTGCCGTTGACAGAGCTTCCTTCTGAAATAACGAGTATGTGTTTTAAGGTATCCTGTGGTAGTTGGTGTACCAATTGCCGCCCCAATTGCTCAAAATCATTTTGGTGGTCACCTACATTTTCACAAGCGATTTTAAACGCACTTTTTTCAAATTCTATGGCGATTAAAACAATGCTGTCGTCATACACATTGGCTCCTGAGATTTCACCGGAAGTGGAACCAAAAACCACTTGGCCTTCCGGAAAAAATGCCTTTACTTCTTCATATATCGATGGGGATTCCAACGCATAACGATTTCCAAAAACCAGCACCAAAGGTGCCTTCAGTGCCATTTCATCTGATTGAAATTGCCATACACCATGCTGTTCCTTTATCATTTGCACTGATTTCATACGTCTTTTTTTAAAGTGAAATAAAAGGTAGTACCTTCCCCAACGGTACTCTCAAGCCATATTTTCCCCTCGTATAGGTCGATTATCTTTTTTACGATCGATAGTCCAATTCCTGTTGAGCGTTCTTTTGTGCCTGCCGATTGAAAAATTTTAAAAATCCGTTCATGATACTGTTTGGGTATTCCCACGCCGTTATCGGCAATGCTGAACTGCCAATGATTGGCGAGTTCCTTCACCCCAATTTTGACCGTCCCCTTTTCCCGTTCGATATGCACCACGGCATTGCTCATTAAATTTTGAAACAGTTGATGCACTTTGGTACGATCTGCCAATAAGGTCGGCAACGTATCGGTTATTTGGATCTCTACATGTTCTGGGATAAAGATGATTTCTTCAATGTCTTTGATTACCTCGTTTAAATCTACGGAGGTGCGTTCTTGATTATCACTGGTAATACTTGAGTACTTCAGTATTCCGGTAATCAATCGGTCCATACTTTCCACTTTTTCCTGCATCTGCCGAAGGTTAAAGAGGCCATTTTCATCTAGTACATCTTTGTAATCTTCCATGAGCCAAGAGGCCAAGGCATTGATCGATCGCAAGGGAGATTTTAAATCGTGTGATACGATGTGGGCATATTCTTGAAGTCCTTGGTTACTGGCTTCAAGCTCTTGAAGCAGTTTTTCTTTCTGTAGTTCAAGTTGTTTTTGGGCAGTAATATCTTCGATCAGTGCTACTTGGTAGTCTTGTTTGCCCTTCCCGTTTCGTACGGCACTAACCTGTGTTTTGGCAAGGAGGCTGGTGCCGTCTTTGCGCGTGTATGTCTTGACCACGGCAAAGTTGTCGATCTCACCACGGTTCATTTGTTGTAGTAGGGCGATACTACCTTCTTTGTCTTCCGGGGTTGAAATATCCCTAACATGCATTTGTTTTAATTCTTGCTCTGAATATCCAAGGAGCGACTCAAAAGCCTTGTTAACCTTCAAGATGTAGCCATCAACGGTCAATGCAATGCCCAAAGGTGAATTTTCAACAATGATATCCAACTGCTTTTTTTGTTCTGAGAGCAGTTCTTGAATCTCGGTTTCATGTGTGATATCTCGAATAATACCCTGTGCCGCTATGGCGTTTCTATCGGCATTGTAAATCAGGCTACTATTGATTTGGACCCATTTTTCAGTGCGGTCTTTCGTAAATATTTTAGCTCTATAGTTTTTGAGGGTACCTACTTCCATAAGGGATTGGAAAGATTCGAGGGTATACTCCATATAATCAGGGTGTACCAGTTGGGATAGATTTAAGGACTCCTTGTTGTGGTCGTATCCCAAGAAGACTTTCGCCGATTCATTCATGTTGATGACATTGAACTTTAAGTCCATCACCACATAGGGATCTATAATGTTGATAAAAACGCCGTCGAGCTCGGAAGTTTTTTCGTTTAATAGGTTTTCTAGTTTATTGTTGGCTTCTTTTAAATGGTGGGTAACGTCGTATAGTTCCTTGGATTTTTCTTCCAGGATTTTTTCTGCCTGTAAGCGCGCCATCTTTTGGCGATTCAAGGCTTTTTTTAGAAGTATAACTTCTTTACTATCCATGTTGTACGACGTCAAATTTTACCTCGGTACCATCTTCCTTCAATAATTCATACGAGATGTCGGCTTTTCCGTTAAAGTGTTCAAAAGTCTTTTCTATGAGGCCATGTGCCAGTCGATATAGTCCACGGGAGGAACAGTAGATCATAGATATCGAGGTATCTGTTTTTTCTAGGATTTTGAAGGTCGGAAGCTCGGCATCGGGGTAGAGCTTTTTTACGTGCACGTGAATATGGTCTTCAATAGAATACAGCAGTGCCAAAGGGGTATTGTAACTTTGTATTACTTCGGGATGCGCTTTTCCGAGACTGTTAAACAGGTACAGCCCAAAGGTGTAGATAAGATCCCCCATGGGAAGGTTGGTTTCTTCGCTTAGGCTGGTGATAAGACGCACCATTTCATTAAAATCATAGGTGCCGACCGAAGTGTAAATACCTTCTGATGGCAAATCGGATTTTTCAATAATGTTGTCGACTGTTTCAAGGCCGAAAGAGGTTTCGACCATTTCCATAAATTCTGTAAAAACGATGCCCTTCATACTTTTATAATTTGGGGTTTAAAGTAGGAAAAGTAATACGAAACGTATAATTTTTGTTGTGAAAACCTCTTTTTTGTTAGGCTTTGACCAATTCGTTGATGTCCCAGTAGTTGAGCACCGTGTGTAGTTTCGATTCGTAGTCTTCGTACTTAAGAGGTTTAATGATGTATCCTGCGATGCCGATTTTATAACATTCCAACAAATCGGCCCGATTTTCGGAGGTTGTCAGTATCACGGTTGGCAGGTACTGTAACTTCTCATCGGCCTTCAGGATTTTTAGGAATTCAATTCCGCTCATGCGCGGCATGTTGAGGTCTAATAAGATAATATCGGGAAGTTGGGTAGGCGATTGCAGAATGTCGAGGGCTTCTTCACCATTTTTTGCTTCTAAAATGGTATGTTTTAGCTGTAATTTAGAAACGGTTCGCTGCAGCTTCATCGTTTCTATCATATCGTCTTCGATCAATAGAATGTTCATAGTATTTGGGTTTAAAATGCCTACAATGTTCCTAAATAACGCCGAATTTAAAAGAGAAGTGTAGACGAATGGAAATTTACTGTCGGTGAATGGTAGGCAAAAGGGGATGACCGTTTTTGGGCATTGCCTAAAAAGGCATATTGGCGTCTTGTGGATTCATGCACGGGAAGGCAGGAAAAGTACCGTCAATCGAAGAACGTCTTTTTGAAATCATACCTTAATAAGTTCATTACCCAATAGATAGGGTTTGGAAGGCGTCTTGCTCAATACTTGGCCGAAATTTATTTACTCCAATACCCCGATGCGGTATTCAACGCCGTAGTCAAAGGCCCCGTTTTTCTTGATGCGATTTCCAACCACCAAAGCTGTGATTGGCTATCGCTCGTATATACCGTATACAGAACGTACTTGCCATCTGGCGACCAGGATAGGTTGGTGCCCAATATACCTTGATCAACATTCAGCAAGGGGGTTATTGTATTGTTTCTTAGATCCAAAATCGAAATGGTAAACATCGATTGAAGGGTGCCATTTACCAGGGTGACCCCACCAATGGCTTCAGCGAATACCAATGAATTCCCGTCCGGGCTCCAATCTACTTCCTGTTTTAAGTCGTCTATTCCGGTTCCTTGATGTACGAGCGTACTGGTGGCGGTAGAACCATTAATGGTAGCTGTATAAATACCATTGTCGTTGTAGTATGCAAGTGCTCCTTGGGAAGACCATACCGCATTAAACCCACGAAGCTCTTCATTAAGGATTTTGAAATCGTTGGCATCAATGATGGTTATGGTACAAAGATCATCCGAGACAAAAGAAGGAGTGCGCGCACGGCCGCAGATCGAGAGTGCTCCCCTGTTTCGTCCCAGATCCCAGTTGGTTCTTCGCACTTCAATATCGATCGCCTCCTTATTATCGGGACTACCGGTAAAAGAAAAAAAGCCTGGATCCCCGATCGTTTGGTAAATGGTTTCTGAGTTGTTGCCCAATAGGTCGTACAGTAGCAAATCGGTACCGGAAGCAGGAACTATGTCCAGGCTGCCCGAATTTGAGGGATAGAATACTTTTTGACTCGCGGTTGTTCGGGTCTTATCATACCATTGGGGAATGCTATTTAAAAATTCTCGGGAGATGAGTTCATGCGATACCACATTTTCACCGTTGGGTTCCATTGAGGCAATGGTATTGTTGCCATTGTCAAAGAATAAGATTCGACTATCACCTGTGTAGTTGGCGAGACCCGCTGGCAGTGGTTCGGGCTGGGCGAAGGTTTCGTTGGTCGAAGATACTTTTACATCATCAATATAACATACTATTGGCGGGTCGTAGCCATTGTCAACCTCCAATTCAAATACCAGCGAAAAGGGAGGTGTGTCGCTGATAAATAGACTGTCCCCATCATTTTCATAGTATAATTTAACCTGGATCCATTCACTGCCTATTTTTTGAGGGTCGAAATAGCTTACCAAACGTTCGCCTCCTGCCAGACTTCCCAGGAATCTGTCCTGCCCATTGGTGAGGTATACCGTCAAGGAGCCTTCTGGGATGGCGGTATCTGCCTTGATCCAAAACGAAACGGTTAAAAGTTCGGGCAATTGCGCTATTTCCAAAGGCTTTATGAGAATGGCATTGCGTGTGGAGAAAAAGGGAACGGATGCTTGTTCGCATGTGGTACTGTTTCCTAACCGTACCATTTGGTTTCCAGTATGGGCCGCTGGCCCCTCGATCAATGAAGCATCCCCACATAGAAACCATTCATTGTTTTCAAAACCGGCATCCGTCAATAGGTTTTCAGGAGGAGTCTCTTTCGAAGGTAGCTTGTCTGCATCGTATCCCGAAACCCCGGTTTCAGGAAACCCATCAACGAATGCACCACCATTGTTAGCACCCATATCGTCAGATGCACAGCTGCCAAGAAACGTCATTACAATAAGAACCCATACTTTTTTCATAATCAAGACCGTTTGTGAAAGTGCTCGGTACAAGCCTACCGAACCGCTTGTTGTTGGGCAAGATCAATGATGCAAGGGTGAATTGGAAATTCGCGGCAAAAAATACTTGGAAACCAGTAGAAAAAACTACTTGGGAAAGGGTAAATCTACTTTTTTGATTTGGCTTAAGAAAGGGCAGTGTCGATGCCCGTTTTGTATGCGGGTCGTTGTTAAATCAGTTTTTTCTCAACTGCTATTTTTACCAATTGCGCCGCATTGGAAACCCCCATTTTTTGAATGAGATTTCTTCTATGGGTCTCTACCGTTAACGGACTTATAAAGAGCTGTTCGGCAATTTGAGGGGTGGTGACACCTTCGGCCACCAGTTTCAGGATTTCCTTTTCACGTCTGGTGAGTCGGGGAATTCGATCATTTTCAAAAATAGAGTCAGCCAAAATCTTTTGGATCTCCCCACTAAAATAGGATTGGCCCTCATGAATATGATGTATTGCGGCAGCCAGTTCCTTCGAGCTCACGTTTTTTAGCAAATAGCCCTTTGCGCCGTTCTTGACCATTTGTCGTATGATGCTGGGGTCGTTATAGGTACTTAACCCCAAGACCTTGATGTGCGGGTACTTTTTTACTATTTTCTCACAAATTTCAACCCCATTCATATCGGGTAGGTTAATATCCAATACGATCACTTCCGCCGTCTTTTTCTTTAAATAGGTAAAAAGAGCAGTGGCATTTTCGAAACAGGCAATGACCTCGATTCCAGCATCGTTTCCCATAGAAGACTTGAGCCCTTCTATGACCAAAGGATGATCGTCCACAACAATTACTTTCGTATTTTGCTTTTTCATATTTCGGTTATTTGGATATTGATAGAAGTGCCTTCATTGATTTCAGATTGAATATCGATACTCCCATTTAGATAGTTGACCCTATTTCGCAAACCGCTAAGGCCCATACTTTGGTTAGACGCCGTTTTTTCGATATCGAACCCTACTCCATCGTCTTCAACCGTGATAGCAATTTTTTGGTCTTGGTGCATGTATTGCACTAAAATCTCCTTCGCATGGGAGTGCTTTATGGCATTGTTGATCAGTTCCTGTATGATACGATATACGATCAAGAGTTTGTTGTGGTCTTGAATGGGTAGGGTTTCGTAAAATTGCAACACGATAGCGGTATCTTTATCGCGCAGCGTACTACAATAATCTTCCAAGGCCGATTTTAAACCGTACTTGATCAAGGTTTCTGGCATTAGGTTTCTGGCAATCCCTCTCAGTTCTTGGAGGGAATCATCCAAATTTCCTAAAATAGCTTCGATTTTTCCTTCGATTTTGTGTGCTTCTTGTTCCTCTGATAGTTTTGATAACTTAATGCTGATACCAGATAGCCTGCCTCCTAGGCCGTCGTGCAGATCGGCCGCCAGTCGTTTTCGTTCTTTTTCCACTCCTTCCATCATTCCCTCAAACAGCCGCCGTTCTTGCTGTACCCTTAATTGTTGTATTTCTTGCGCCTGTAATTGGGCTTTGAGTTGGGCTTTTTTTTGTCTGTTTCGATAGGTCAAATACCCGGATATAGATAAAAAGGCGAGGGTGCCGACCAAGAAGAACAACAAATAATTCTGTGATTTTTTACGCTCCAGGCTTAAATCGGTTTCGCTGTTCTTATTTCGAAGCGCTAATATTTCCCGATCTCTTTTCTCTTTTTGGTAGCGTTGCTCCAAACGGGCGGTCTCTTTTTCGATTTCTTCTTTTTTTATGCTATCGTTCAATAGGAAATACGCATTGGCATATTCCATGGCCTTGGCAAAGTTTTGATCGCCGTTTTCATATTTGGCCAGTTCCTTAAGTGCGTAGAGGGCATCGGGCTGGTGTTCTTTTTTGGAAGCTTCGTAGAACTTCAACATATACTCTTTTTCCTTTTTAGTATCGCCCATAAGCGCATAGGTCTCAATATACTGCAGGTACTGCTGGGGAAGGGAACCCAATGTTTTTCGTTCCAGAATGATCTTCATTGACTGGTCGTATTGCTCCAAGGCTTTTGTATAGTTCCCTGTTTTTGAATAGTACTCTCCCAGTTGCTGATAATAAAGGTTCCAACGGGGCGATTCCGGGGTATTTTCCAGAATGGTGTACGCGCGATCCAATGCCGTTTTGGCCCGATCCAATGAATCCATTTCCATCAGGCAGCTCGAAAATATCAACCGGTCTACCGCGAACTGTGAATAGGCGTTGGTCTTTTCATAGTTTCGATCATTCCCGTTAAAATAGGTATAGGCCTTGCGTTGGTTTTCGTTGTTGAAAAATGTAATGCCGAGGTTGGTATTGATAATACCCAGTACCTTATAGTTCTTATATTTTCGTACAATGGGGGCAAGTTCGGTAAGATAAGCCATTTCTTCATCGTGTTTTCCTTGATTTCCCAAGCTTGCTGCATAACTGATCGCGGTATCGGCCCACAAATCTGTCAAGTTTTTAGAAGAATCGCGCTCCATTTGTTTTTTAAACAGCGCTTTGGCTTTGCCAAAATGAAACTCGGATTGTTGCATTTCATGATAATCAAAGACCACAAAACCCATGGTGGCATGTGCTTTCGCCAATCCGAAAGTGTCGTCCGTTTTTTTAAAGAAATTCAAAGCTTGGACTGCATAGTTGTAGGCTTTGGTCGAATCCACTCCAGAAGCGGCCTTGGCAATGTCGGCCATGGTGTAGGCTTCTTGAAATTCGTTGTCAGCGGCATTTAGTAGTTGCTCAAGGCTATCGACGGTAGAAAGGGAAGGTTCCTGGGCCCATAAAACCCTGATAAGGTTAAAAAATACTAGGAATACTAGACAGCGGAATTTCGACAAATTATGGTGAATTTGTATACAAGATATTCAATAAGTGCCAACCCACTGAAAAATGACCTAAAAATACCTGTAAACCAGTAGGAAACCGAGGTGTTCCCTTTTCAGTTGGGTCAAACCTTCGAAAATAATGCTAGGACCAAAGACCTGGAGTATAGCCATGGTACCAACTTACCCCAAAACACTCCCCAATTTGAACATCGGGAGGTACATGGCCACTAAGATGACCCCTACTAAAATTCCTACCAATAGAATAATTAAGGGTTCCATAAGGGTCGACAATAACTTTGATTTTTGCTGCACCTCTATGTTGTATTGTTGGTTCAACCGTTCAAAGATGAATTCGGTCTGGTTGGTTTCCTCGGCTACTTTGATCAAGGAAACCATGCGATGGTCGAAAAATTTCGTTCCCATTAGGCTGGCACTTAAGCTTTTTCCAGCAATAATATCCGCACTTACCTTTGTCAATGCCTCTTTTAAGGGAAAGAAGTCGATCATACGGGCCACCAGCTCTATACTGTTCAAAACCGGAACTTTGGAGGCGGTCAATAGCGTTACGGCCTGGGTGAACTGTGCCAGATACACCGCACGTATAAAATTACCCACATAGGGTATTTTTAATAGAAGGCGGTCTTTGTTCTCTTTGTACCAGGGCCGGCCTGTGTACAATTTTCTCGTGAATAACATTCCTAAAATGAGGAGTACGATCCACCAACCATAGTCTTTGATAAAGTCCGAGGCCGCAATAATGAACTCGGTAATTCCTGGTAATTCTACATTGTTTTGTTTGAAAATATCTTGAAACATGGGTACTACCAAGCGCAACATGAATATGACGACCAGTACGGCGGTCACTAAAATAATAATGGGGTAAGTGAGGGCATTGATCAAGCTTCTACGCTGTTCATTTTTTCGGGCAAAGAACTTGCCCATTTCCTCGGCTATTTTGTGTGTGGTTCCCGTTTCCTCACCAATTTTCAGCGAGTAGTACTCGTATTCGGTAAATTCTTTCTTTGCTTTGATGACTTCCGAAAAGGGTTGCCCCATTACGAGGGCATCTACCATTTCTTTATAAAACAGCTGCTGTTTTTCTTTCTTTTGGTTTTCCTGCATGAGGGCCAAGGCATCTTTCAGGTTGATACCCGCTTTCAACAGTACATGGATCTCGGTATAAAAATCCTCTTTTTTCTTATTTGAAAATGCGCTACCGAACAAGGTGATCTCGCGCTCAAGAATAGGGGTCGTGCGCTCCTTTCCTTTTTGGGACTGCGTTTGGCCAGCGGCTATATCTTCGAGTTTAAATCCCATTAGTGCATGTATTCGTCCACAGCATTTTTTTGATGAACAAACAGTTGTTTATTTCCTAGTTCTTTTGAAGTACTCAGTCGCAGCGCATCGATGCTGCCGCCAGAAACTTCTTTTCCATCTACGAAAAGAAGAGGCGTTTTCAAGGGCAGGTCAAAGGTGTCTTTTTCACGCAATACCCACTCTTTGGTAAATGTATATTCTTTGAAATCAAGACCGTTTTCACAGCGTAATACTTGGGTGTTTTCATCATAATAGAGGTATGGATAGGTATTGAAATCAATCCACAGGGCTTGTCGTAAGAGATTTAACTCAGAGGTGTTTTGGTAATTGGTTCCGATGGCTCCCATTTGCTTTTGTACCAATTGCAAGACCGAAAAAGCGAGACCTACCACGATGACGGTAATGACCAATACCACCATCATTTCGCTCAATGTGAACCCTTGTATCTTCCGTGTTAATTTAGTCAAAAGATGTGTATTTTTTTTGTTGTTGTTTCGAATCTTTATGGGTCGATTCTAGCACCAGATAGGTAGTGTTCGCTACATTTTCGGAGTAGACCTCAATGACCCAAGCGTCCCATTCCTCTTCATAGGGAATAGCGATGAGCCCCTGTTTTTGTTCATATTCCAGCTGGTTCAAATGGGCGTTCAATTGCAGTGTATTCCCTTGTAGGTTCGATGAAAAAATGGAGTTCATCAGCATACTGGCAATCATAAAGATCAGCACGATCAAGACTGTAGCCACCATAGTCTCCATGAGGGTAGATGCCTTTATTTTTTCTAGTATAACCATTTGGCACTGTTTTTTTGATGCTTGGTTCCTAGCAATGGTAATCCGGCATAATTATCGGGTACTCCATCACTTTCCACCGTACCGTTGTATAGGTGATTCTGATAAATACTGCCATTTTCCAAGGCGATAAAGCCATAGGTGAAAATACTACCGAAAACACTGCCCTTGTGTTCTAAGTTACGCTCACAATACACCTCCCCGTAGACCGTGGCATTTTCCTCGATTTTGATCTGCGGATGAAATGCAGGGCGATCGGCGTTTGATTCCATGTAGAGCACCGCGCCCTGTACCATACTGCTGTTTCCGATACGGATCTCCGGTTTTTGAACCGTAGGCCGAACATTGGTCACTTTGTTTTGATTCACGACTACCAAGGCCGACGGGTACTGAAGTTCACATCGTTTTCCCAGATCAATATGCTTACTGGCGATTGCTTGGAAGGTGCCAACTACCCCATCCTTAATGCGAACCTCGGGAGCAAGCAGTAACACATCCTTTAGGTTGGCAGACGGATCCACCACAATACGCCTTGTAGCCATGACGATTACATGACCCGTTAATGAAACCCCGGACAATTGAATGACATCGCCCTGTAATACTTTAACCGGATTTTTAAAAGAATTGTTGAGCTGCATTCTCTGGGAAAAAGAGATGGATTCATAGCCACCCGAGATCGTTCGATTAAAAATGGATTGGATATGGGTGCGATAGCCAGCAACAAATTTTGGGAGTTGTTCCGCGCTTTGCCGCTGTCGCCCTTGTACCAAAGCAGTACCGTAGAAAGAATTGCCGGCTATATTTCCAGGGCGTATTCCTTGCTTTGGCAACAGTGCTTCCCCGGTTATTTTTGCTTTTCCTACGATGATCATAGGGCGTTGGTTGTCCTGTAAGTACAAGGCAGGGCGTTGGTCGGCAGTGCTCGTTCCGGCCAGTATTACCTTGGTGAAGGTGTTTTTCTTGGATTGGGCGGTCATCGAATACTTTTCAAAAGCCCCCCAGTAGCTGCGGGTGGCGGTAAGATCAATAGCATCGTCGAGGGCGAGGTTCAGTCGAACGGAGTCATTTCTGGCGATGTCGTTTTTCAATACATAGGAAAGGCCCACATCGGTTTTTTGAATCGTGCGGACCAAGAGGTCGGTTTTTTTTCCAAAGAGATTATTGGTATGGGCAAGGGTAACAAAACTCAGTAACAAGAGCGCTATTACTGCTCCTATAAAGAGAACGAATTGCAGCGCACCTGCCGTTATTTGGGTCGACCACTTCATTGGGTGCGTTGTATTGTCCTGGTTTTGTTGTTGTGTCGAATTCGAATAGCCGTAGCAGATCCGCTTAAGAGCGTTACGTCGGCTATGTTATCTTTAAGGTTCATTAAATGCTGCTGCCCGTCAATGGTGACAAAAAATATTTTTTGGTCGGTAGAACCATCGGTCATTAGGCCGGTGTAGGTAATTGCAACTTCTGGAACAGCCGGGGTCTTTGGCTTTGCACTGACCACCCTTTTTTGCTTCTTTTTTTTGGGTAATGTGCCTAAGAAGGGATCCCGATAGTCGGCCGTAATATCGAAGGTTTCTTTTTTCTGAACAGGGAGCGGTTTAAAGGAAACGGCCACTTCTTGAGCGCTCGTTTCGGGGTCGGAGGACAGAGAGCTGATAATCTTATACCCAATAGTACCCCATATGAGGGCCACTACGGTTAGCAAGATATATGTTTTGGTGTTTTTTTTCACGTTCCGTTTGCTTCATTAAGATGGTTACTTCGAGCGGAGTCATTCCCATACTTAATTGATGGTCAGCTCAAATACTGCTGAATCGGCGCTTTCGTTGCCTGCGGCATCAAAGGCCTGTACCAGCCAATAATAGGTGTTGGATGCGAGGGTCACTTCAAAACTTTTATTGGCACCGAGCCCCTTACGCTCCAAATTTTGCAGCGCCTGATCGGTATAGATATATATGCTATCTCGCTCGGCGGTGCCGGCAATGTCATCCCGTAGCCAAGTAAAAACAATGGCCGTCTCGTCTTGTATGGTACCATCTGCGGGCGTCTGGGGAACAGGCATATTGGGAGCGACCAGATCAATATTTTCATCCCCATCTACCGTAAATGAATTGGTGGTAAACGGGGTTTCAAAACCTCCATTGAGCCCTTTTACCCGCCATTGGTAATTTCCGTTCAACAGGATGGCCTGTAGTTGGGTGCGAATCAGTCCTAAAGTATCTTGCTCAATAAAGCTGTCAATTACTATTTGAGCTGCATTTTCAAAACTGGGAGTCGCCAGTTCTACTTTATAGGAACGGGCATCTGCGACGGTATTCCAATTGAGGCTTACTTCGTTTTGGGTGACCACACTCCCTTCCAAGGGCGCTAATACGGTCACCTGGCGGTTGGAAAGGTCTTCTTCTTCAATGATATCGTCGCAAGCAAAGAAAAGAACGCTTACGAGTACGACTCCTATGGTTTTTCTCAACAACATGCTAAAATTTTTGATATGAACGATCTGATGCTACTTTAGCAGCTTTTTTGAAAGTGCCTTTGGGACATTTTTGGGTGCCACTTAACAGTGTTTCTATCTTTTTACGATGGTACCGATCTTCTCCCCAGCAAAGACTGGAAAAACCAAAATCGAAAACCTGCATCTCCGAAAAGGCTACCTTGGTTTTTTGTTTGTTATGGGTAAGCACCAAATGAATGCCCATTTGGGCATCTTCCTGCAACACAATACTGTTCGCCTCGGACAATTGGATGAGCATGGCGTCCGCCGTGGTAATGTCAAGGGAGGTGACTATTTTATAGGCATCGTCGTTTTCCAAAAATTCCCGTACAGCAGTATTGTTCTTGCCATTCAGCCTAGCCACCAGGTCAATTTTATCTAAGATCTGTAGCCGAAGGTATTTGGGTTTGTAGGGCAGGGAATCTACGTAGGCAATGCCATTGATTTTCCCTGCTTTGGCCATGTAGTTCGCATACGTGGTATAGCTAGCCTTGTTAAAAGGCAATTCCTGGGCTTTGATTGTCAGGGGGGAGTCCCATTGGGGAGTACCTACCTGTTCGGAAAGGGAAAACCAGAGGGCTCCCTTGGCTTGTACGACACTTCCCAAGCTAGGGAGGCTCAGGGCCGCTTCTTGGTATTTGGCTTTGTGGCTTGCGCAAGCTATAAAAAGTAGCAAGATCACAATACCTGTTATTTGGGAACTATGTTTCATTTACCTCGGTTCTAAGCCCTAAAAATAGGGAAAATTCAACAGATGCGATGGGTGTTGTACTATAAAATATAAGGGCCTTCGAATAGTGTTTTTTTCCATTATATGATGCTTTTATTGATGTCTCTAAAGCACTGCTTGTTACCCTGTAGTTTTCAAAGATAGGATGCTTCCCTGCAAGTTTTTTGCAGGGAACAGAATTGTTACGGTGGCATATGGCAGTGGAAGATTCGATTTGTCCGAACTTTTGCGGGGTACTCGAGGGCACCGATCTGAGGTGTTCGCTGGTTGAGGGGCAAGTGCCTTTTGGTGTTGCTCCAATATGTAAATAGAATCTCCCTATTGAACGATTTTCTTGCGGGTACCCAATTCTGTGAGTTTCGGGAAATTACCGAAATCGTAAAAAATAAAGGTACCGATCACTTGCCAAAGGAGGAATAGAAATCTCAACAGTTCATTGGTTTAAAAGGTGGGTCTTAAAATACATGAATGCATATGGTGGCGAACGATGCATGCTTCAAATAAGTAGCAATGATTGTCCAATAGCATACGATACCTAATGGGTGAATGCTACGTTCCGGTGCGCATACAGGGATTCAAATATTTGGACTAGCTTCTTAAAATGATGTTCGGCATATAGCATATCTTTCTAAAGTAGTATTTTTATCCTTTAACATTCTTCGAAAAATCGATAAAAGGTAACTTTAGCAGGCCCACCGACATTAATAGATGAAACAAAAGCAAAAGAGCGATATTGTTAAGGGATTTTTGGCAGGAAAAGAGGCGGTTATCAGCTTGTTTTACGAGGATAATTTTCAAAAAGTAAAAGTTTTTATCGAGAAAAATTCTGGTACGGAAACCGATGCCGAGGATATTTTTCAAGAAGCTATTATAGTTACGTATCAGAAATTGCGGGCAGGTACTTTAGAGTTGGAATGTACTTTGGGGACCTATGTCTTTGCAGTGAGCAGAAACCTTTGGATGAACGCCCTTCGAAAAAAACAAAAAATACGGTCTTGGGAAAAGCTTCCCGAGATTTCTGATGCCTTGCATAACAGTATTTTGGAAGATATCCATACCCTGGAACGGATGAACCTCTATCAAAAGTACTTTTTAAAACTGGGTGAAAATTGCAAACGACTTTTGATTTTTTTCTTTTCTGGCAAGCGAATGAGTGAAATTGCGGGTATTATGGGTTATAGTGAAGGATACGCTAGAAAGAAAAAGTTCGAGTGTAAGAAGCGGTTGCTCGAGATGGTCGAGCAAGACCCGTCGTACGATGAATTGCGATACGAATCTAAAAACGAGGGACGATGATAGCGCGCACACCAGCATTATTTGAGTTGATCGAAGCCTACCTCAATGGTCGTATGAGCGATGCCGAGCGTCTAAAATTTGAAGCCCGAATAAAGGAAAATCCGGATTTGGAAATGGAAGTTGAAAAACATCGAATCTTATCGGAAGCCTTGCAAGATGAAGAGTTATTGACATTCCGAAAGAAAGTGGCCATGATAGCAACCGATTTTAGGCAAGAACAAACGAATACGACCGATTTACAGGCTGCAGCAAACCCTAGAGGCGCTTTTTGGAAGGTGGCCGCGACCATTTTAGTATTATTGGGTCTTGGGGTGGTGCTATGGTGGCAAATCAATGCCGATAAAAGTACTTTCGATCGGTATTTTGAGCCCTACAACGTCGAGGATACGATGCGTGGAACCGAGGAAGATGCATTGACTGCCGTGGCAAAAAACTATGCTGACGGCAAGTATACTGAAGTGATTCCACGGTTGGTTGATTTAATCGAACAACATCCTGAAAATACCGAAATACAACTGTATCTAGCCAATAGCTACTTACAGACCGACCAAGCATCCCTGGCCATTGCATTGTTGAAGAAAATCGAATTGGGCAATGCCCGGTTTGAGGCCGCCCGTTGGTATTTGGCTTTGTCCTATCTAAAGGCCGACGACGGAGCAGCGGCGAAGGCAGTTATTGAAAAACTTATCGCTTATGACGGGATTTACAAGGCGCAAGCGCAAGCGGTGTTGAACGAACTGCATTAACCAGGACAGAAAGTTCAAGTGCAAGTATCAAGTTCAAACTCAAATGTCAAATTCAAACTCAAACGCCAAATTCAAACACAAAACGGACTACCAAACACCCCATCTAGACCATATACGTATCGCATCTTAAGTCATTTGGTCCTAAGTCCTTTTGCCCTTTAAACGCAACTACAAAACCAATACTTCGCCTACTTAATACTGATTACTTTGTACCGATTACTGATTACCGATAATTGCTCATTGAACAAAGGCGTAAGACCGCTTCGTTGAAGGAGCTAAAAAGTTCAAGTGCAAGTGTCAAGTGCAAACTCAAATGTCAAATCTCAAATTCAAAACCAATACTTCACCTACTTAATACTGATTACTTAATACTGATTACTTTGTACCGATTACTGATTACCGATAATTGCTCATTTAACCAAGACGTAAGATCGCTATGCTAAAAGAACAAAGACAAAAGACAAAAGAGAAAAGACAAAAGACAATGTACGGGAATCTCAAATGCAAAACCTAAACTTCACCTACTTCGTAATTTGTACCGATTACTGATATTAGTTCATTGAAAAAGGACCTAAGACCGCTTCGCTCCTCGAGCTAGCTGAGCGATTACCCTCTTTTTTAGCTACTAGGCCCTACTCACTTTCCCTTGTCCATTTTTCATATCTCTGTAAATATGCGTCCCAAAAAATGTCCTTTTTAATTTCTTTATTTACAAAACGGCCTAAAGTTTCAGTTCCACTGATCTTTTTTAGTAATAACGTTTTGCCATTTCCTTTTATGGTCAAAACGTCATCATCGAGAAAAATCTCACCTATCCTTTCATATTCTGAATTAAGTTGAGAATGAAAAATAGAACCATTTTTAATATAATATTTACTTGAAGGTCGTAGGCCTACATTAATATCGTAGTAATACATCTTAGAATCATCAATAAAAATTTCTAAATAGTTTACAGTTCCATCATCCTTATTTTTTATAGCCCAATCACCTAACAATTTTCGCTTATCAACTTCCTGCCCGTTGCAGGATGTTAATTGAAGCATACTTAGGCTTAGCAAAATAAAAAATGACCTAAATTTCATGTTTTTCGATTTTAGTGGTCCTTTGCAGTAGTATCTGCATTCCCTATTCTCCTATTAGAACAACTTCTCAGTATTCCTGTCAACAAATGCTTTCTGGAAATCCATGCGCTACGTACTTTTGGTTACGCCTTCTTGAGTTGGCTATCTTTTCAATGAAAAATGGCCTTTGAACTCTTTCCCATCCTCGTAGACATACCGAAACCAATAATCCGATTCCGGTAGGGGAGTGCCGTTAAATGTGCCGTCCCATCCTTGAGAAGAGGTGGCTATCTGTTTCAGCATTTTACCATAGCGATCAAAGATATACAGCTGTGAATCGGCAAAGTTAGCGGCGCCAATAATGTTCCAGTATTCGTTGGAACCGTCTCCGTTCGGCGTAAAGAATTTTTGATAACCTAGGGCGATCACTTGGGTGCTAAGGGTACGACATAAAAATATATCCCGAACATACACGGTGTATTCCCCTGGGAATACCTCAAAAACATTGCTGTCCTGAAAATCTTCTCCGTCTACTGAATATTCGAAATCCCCGGTGCCCGCGGCCACTATCTCGACCGTAATGTTGTCGGAGAAACCACTTATGTTGGCTGCTATGGTTTCGGGTGCTCCGGAAGAGACTACTTCGAAAGGGATTGTTTTGTTACAAGTCGTACCGTTGACGGTCTGGGTTACCGTTAAGTTATAGTTTCCTAGATCGGAAACCAAAAATGACCGAGTTGTGCCGAGCTCGGTACCCACTTCGTCTTGCCAAGACCAGCTTTCAAAATCCCCTCCATCAATGGTCAGTTCAGGATCATCGGGACAGATGACATAGGTTGGGTTTATGTCGGGATTCGGCAAGGGATTCACGATCAGTTCAAATTGGGTGAGCTCAAAGCAGAGGTCAAATCCTCGATTTTGTAGGGTCGCGTAAATGGTTTCCTGTGCGGCCGAGTTTGTATAGCCTGTTTTCGGTAAGGGGTCCTGATTTGCGATGGCGTCGCCCAAGCTGGCAAAGTACAAGACCTCATAGGTGGCCGGATCTTGTCCGTTGAGGACTTCGGCATCTTTTTCGGAGAGGTCGAAAACTTGCGTACCGGTTTCCATTGCATCACATACGACCCAATCAGTAGGTATTCCTGCGGTGGGAGTATCGTATACTTCCACATCAAAACTACCGGTCACATAACAATCGGGTGCCCCGTTGTTTGCTTTTCGATAATAAATGGTGGTCGGGTTCACGGTATTGGTAAAAAGCCCGAAAATAGGATTAGCACCTGTATCCGCATCTGCTTGCGATGCATGGTAGGTGACCATAAAGTCAAAAAAGGTCTGGCTTCCGAAAATTTCATTGTCTTTGGTGGTCAGGTCTACTGTTTGTATGCCGTCGTTGTTATCGTCGCAGACTTGTAACGGCGTAACGGTTTCTTGGGTGGGACTGTCATGTACCCGAAGGTCTAAAGTGGTCGTATTGTAACAGTCGGGATTGCCATTGTTCTGTACACGGGCATACAGTGTTTCACTATAGGCCATGGTGTTGGTATAGGCACTGCCGTTCAAAGCATTTGTATTCGCATCGGCATCGGCCAGCGTAGGATGATAACTAACGGAAAAGTTGGCGGGGTTTTGTGTTCCTAAAATTGCCGCTTCGCTTTGGGTAAGGTCATAGGTAAAGAAGCCATCATTGTCATCATCGCAGACCTCCAAAGGAGTAGGGGCATTGGCGATGACGTTGGTAATGACCTCTAATGCAAAACTGCCCGTTTCGAAACATTCGGGATAGGTGCTATTCTGGATACGTGCATAAATGGTTTGTGGAGAACCGGTATTCGTATAATTCGGCCCAATAGGGCCGGTGTTGGCGTCTGCATCGGCTTGATTGAGATGGTAACTTACCGAAAAGTCGGTTGCACTTTGCCCATTTAAGATTTCGAGGTCTTTTTGAGAGAGGTCAAAATCGAACAGTCCGTCGGTATCGGTATCACAGGCGACCCAATCGGTGATCGTACCCAAAACGGGTGCAGCCTTCACTATCAGGTCAAAGGAGGTAGTGTCATAACAACTGGGGTTGTTGGTATTGGATAAACGGGCTACAATGGTCTCCAGCTGTGCTGAAGGGGTATAGAGATCAGGGAGGGCGTTGGTCCCCGCTTCGGCGTCAATGAGACTTGGGTGGTAGGTGATGCCGAGTTCAAATGCGGAGAGGCCTCCTCGTACCTCGCTGTCTTTGGTAGTCAGATCAAATTCATGCATGGTCTCGGTGGTACAGACCTCAAAATCGGTGGTGGCGCTGGCGACCGGGGTCGTATAAATGGTGATGTCCTTAGTTTCGGTCTTGGTTTCAGAGGCCGTGCTGACCGTAACACTTACGGTATAGGTGCCGGGCGTGGCATAGGTATGGGTAGGGGTTTCTAGGGCAGACCCGTTGCCATCCCCAAAATCCCAGGTGATGCTGGTGACCGGTTCACTGGTATTGACCGAGAATTCGGTTCCATCGCCCAGACAGAAGTTACTGGCCTGAAGGTCGACGGCAAAATAGGATTGGATAAAGGTGGGGAGGCCTAATTGGGATAAACGTGTCCCTAAGTCAACCGCCATGAATGAAAAATCACAGCCTGGACCTACTATATCCGGATTGTTGATGACACTAAGGTACGGTTTGAGTTCATGTGCTAAATAGATTCTACCGTCTATGGCTAGTTGCAAAGCTCCATTATCATTGAAATCTGCATTTAGGTTAAACTCAGAGGCGCTGATGTCGGCTACCAATAGGTTGTATTGGAAAATATCGCCCCATACTTGTGAAACATAGAGTACATTCCCTGAAGGAGAAAATGCCAACCCATAATAGTCCAAATCGTCTTCGCGCAATCGCAAGGGGTTACTGACTATTCCAGTTGCTGCGTCAAAATCCAAAAGCTCTATGGCCACCTGATTATGAGCGATAGCCAGTTTGGTACCATCTGGAGAAGCTTTTAAATACCCTTGGGCTTTGGAAACTATATTCGGAATGACTATTGGGCCAAGATCGATACCCACATTGCTTATTATTGGGGTGGTTGTAACTCCTGTAGCAGTTACCAAATAAGCAAGAAAGGCATCATTGTCCCACCCATGGGTAATCACCCAAACATCGGTGCCATTGGCATGCTGAACGGCCGTTAGTTTTTCTGTGGCCGGGGCTATTAGTCGTATGTTCTTTGCGGTAACATCTCCAAGGCCTCCGTCTAGGGATAGGTTTATTTCCGAATAGTTAATGCCTTCTGGATAGGCTTCAAGATCTGCGGTAAACACATAAAAAATAGTAGGATTCCCAGGAGCGGGTACTATAATTCCCGATTGGGTGCTTGAAGGATGTCCATTTAATCCTGTACCATTCAACATAGGAACGTGATTTCGATTCCAAACCGTACTGCCATCGGTATAAAAAAGCAGGTTACCGTTGGTGTCTGCCATCGTGGCACAACCTTCGAGGGTATTTAATTGCCCATCATTTAAAACTACCGGTGCCCCACTATTAAAATCTAGACCCGCGTTGCGACCAAAATACCAGATGGCAGCTTCATTTTGCCCCTTTAGGGAAGCTGTAGGCAGCCAAAAAAATGCACAAAAAAGAAGCAATACAGGTTTCAAGAGATGGATTCTTAAGTTACTTTAAGCTGAGTTCTATATCACCAAAATGGTACTATATCTAATATTCTAAAGTTCTAAACTGACGTCAGGTTGAGCCGAGTAGAAACCTTATGGGAATCCTAGTATTAAATGGCCTTTCGACTGCCTGCCTGACTTTATCACTCAGGCGTGCACTCAAAGTGACAATCACCAGTTTTATCGCTAATTGAATTTATTATCCCGAACTCAGGTTCTTTAGGAAAAGTACGACTTTATTTGTATGTTCAAAAGCGATATTCGACAAAACGCCTATACCGGCGCCATTTTTTCTTTTCTATTTTACAAAACCTAATAGGGTATTAGGTAGCACGTTCTACTTTTTGCTAAAAACGCAATCCGATCCCCAGCTTGAATATGGAAAAATTGGTTTTGTCTTCTAATCGCAAGGGCTCTCCGAAAGGGGTAACGCTATTGATAGTTCGTTCGATTACTACTCGAGTAATATCGAACTGTAGCTGTACAAATAGGATGTCCGTAATGTCATAAGTACCTCCTATGGCAACATTCAACCCATTTTCATTGTCACTGGTCTGCCCGCTGTCGAATTTCGTTTTGAAGTTAACAAAGGTATATCCTACTCCAAGAAATGGCTTAAACTTAGAAAGAACAGGTAAATTAAGCTCCCCGAAAATCCTTGGTTGAATTAAGGTCGTGCGTTCTTTAATCGTGGTAGATGCTAGCGTATTCGTATCGGTTAAATAATCAATATCGGCGGATGCGCCAATTTTTACGGGACCAAGGGTCGTAAATCGGTATTGCGCTGCAAAGGCCACTGCGCCGGTATATTCGTAATCGCCTACTGCCAGAGGGAAGGCAACTGTTGCGCTCCATTGTTGGTCTTGGGCAAATACGTTCAGTGTTAGCAACACTAGGGAAAGGAGTATAAGTGCTTTTTTCATGATGCTAGTTTTGTGTTTCTTACTTACTCTAATCGCTACCTCCGGTACGCCACCACGCCTTAAGCGTAGCGGTAGCCCTTATTGTCCCGAACGCTTACTCGGTACGGTACCCGTCAGAGACGAACGCTAGCGGGGGCTTTTTTCATGATGCTTGTTTTTGTTTCTTACCCTGGTCGCTTACTTGGGAACGCTACAAGTTAAAAACTTGCGGAAGCGCTCGCTCTGGAGGCAGCGAGTGGAAGAAGTACACTCGCTCTAGCAGTATAAGTTAGGTTTCCTCTTCTAGATGTTTTATAACATTAATATTAAATACTTCCTTTGTATTATGATTATTTTCTAGAATAACTTTAGTATTTCCATCCCATTTATATTTAATGTAGTATACAAATTCTCCAAAAAAAGATTCTTTCTTTATCAAAAGCTTCCTCCTCTGTTCCTCCTTGTTTTTATTATATAAGATATAGTAAAGCTTACATATTTTAATATCCCATTCACACCAAAAATTTATAAAGAATTTTCTATCGGGAGATACTTTGGGTTTTTTAGAAATAAAAAAGCCGTATTTCAAATCTCTTTCGATACAGTTATTATATGCATCTAAGAGACCGTTTATTTCCCAATTTTCCATATCTGCAATTTTCATCATACCATAATGCAGTACCTCCAATTGCATCTTTTTTTTGTCTAGAGAAGATTGTTTGAAATAGGTCTTAAAATCAAAATTGATATTGATTTGAATTACATTTGCTTGATTTGTTATCTTGTTTAAATCTGTACCCCAATCATTGTCTAAGCGTACTACGCATTTTCTTGTTTTAAATGTATTATAGGATTTTAAAGAAGACCAGTACAGTTCTGGGATAGGCCAAGATTCCTTATTAAATTTTTTCTCCTTGGGATGCTTAAATTTTGTTCTTAATTCTATTTGAGTAAGTTTCATAAATTAACCTTTTGGTTTTGGCCTTATTTGATTAACAGGAGCTCTTTTATGTTTTTTGAAAAATTTATTTACTTTGTCTACCTCCCATTTTAAACCTTTTTTTCTATTGGGGATATTATCTTTAAGTATTTCTCCTTTGGCGTTTGGGTTATTTTTATACTTTTTTCTTAGTTTTTGCAAAATTCTTGGTGATACTGTCCGGTTTTTAGTCAGTTTTTGTCCGCTAATGCCAAATTCAAGAGTCTCGCCAGTTTTTTCATCTTTGATACGATAACCATGTTGGGTTTTAGTGCTGTTCTTGTCATTACCATGAACACTCTTTGGTTTTGCTGTACTCTTAGGTTTAGGGGTTTTTCCTCCGCCTCTAGTCAAAGCTGGCAAGGTACTTAAAACCGCTGTCACTTTGGTACTAACTGCTACATCTGGATCTGCCACAGTGGCACCGGCGTTATCTACTGCATCAAATCCAAAAAATGATAATCCAGCAAAGGTTATATCTGCCACAATTGCACCTAACGGGTCAATATCATATTGCACATCCGTTGCGGGGTTGATAAACCCTCCAAAATCAGCATCATTAAATAATCCTGTCCTTAACTCCGAGGTTATATGGTTGAAATTTGGGTCAATGGCAATTAGCGATGTCCCTAAATCGGTATTACCAGCTACGGGTTCTTCATTCGGTATGTCTACAGCATCAGGAATTTTTGGTGATATTTCTCCCTCTAAACCTTCCAATTCTATTTTCCACACAGGGTTGTTATGTGCAAATTGATACATGGAAATCGATAAAAAGTCTTCGCTAATGGGATCTATTCCAAAGAACCTTCCTATTTCAGGAGCGTAGTTTCGGTATCGAAATGTGAGCCAATCGAGCCCTAGTTCCTTATTGATTTCCTGTCCTAGGTAAGTCTGATAGTTGTTCTCCTTACCGTTGATGTTACTATTGTATCCCTTATGTTTAAGCCCAAAGGGATACGTATTTCTTTCTTGAAGTATTTCGGTGGCGGGTTCAATCGAACCGTTACCATCGAAGTCGCTGTAAGTAAGTCGTATCGTACCTAGATGGTCAAAGTAGGAAAATGCATAATCGTAATCACCCGTTCCGTTCACTTCGATGTAGCCTTCCGAGTGGCTGAACTGTTTTAGGTTCCCGTTCTCATAGATAAAGTTACCGGCATAGTCCGTCTCAGATTGACCATTTTGGTCGTTTACTATTTTTTTAACCTTACTTCCATCAGCACCATAAACATATCGTACGGTGCCATAATTGGCAACTGTTTGAATACTAACATAGGTTGGTAAATTCAGGTAGTTGTACTCGATGCCGTCCGCTGGTATTCCCTTATTGGCATCGGCTACCATGTTGCCGTTGGCATCATATTCATACTCAATTCCTGTATCTGCCAAATCCTTAAAACCATAAGCGGTGTTGCCATTGTCCTTGACCTTGCTTAGTTGATTGCTATGGTTTGAGTAACTATAGATAAGGTTGTCCATCCCCATAAAGTCAGTGCTATTCTGCCATCCGTTTCTATTGAGACTATTGATATTGCCATTTTTATCATAGGAATACTCCGTATTGAACTCTCCTGTGCCTGTATTCATATTATCCGTAAAACCGGCGGTCTTAATCCTGTTAAGGGCATCGTAGGAGTACCCGTACCCTCTTTTTATATCATCGTTTTTGGAGCGCCAGAGGGTCTCACTAATATTCCCATTAAACAAGGGTGTGGCACCAATACTGGAAAGTTCCGTGATGTTGTAATTGATTTTAAAGGCAAAGAGATCGCCTCCCAAATTGTCTACATTGTTTAGTTGTTGAAGCCAACCTCGAATATTATAATCATAATCGATGGTTTGTAAGGGATTGGAGAGGGTATTGCCCAGTTTTTTTTGTTGCTGTTGCCCAAGGGCGTCGTACACATTTTGTACGAGCACTTCGGTATTCCCTGCCAAGGTCTGTGTTTGGGTTAACAAGCGGTCCATATGATCATAGTCGAATTCATCAATGGTAACTACATCAGCTTTTCCTGCTTTTTGATGGGTCGTTTTAACCTCTAGCGTTCGGCCTGAGAAATCCAATTTGGTCTCCATAATATCTGTGGTACCCAAATACGCATTTTTTTTAGCCTCATAGATGACCCGCCCCTTCGCATCATACCCAAAGAGAGTGGTAATCCATAGGTACACGTTGTTGGTGGTTCCCAAAACGCGCACCCTACTACCGATTGGTAAATCGTTGGTATTTGAGGTAACCGATTGGCCATATACACTGCTAGGCAATGAAAGCCCCGCCTTGTTAAAGCTGTTGTTGTCGTAAAAATTGACTGTATGTATATCGGTGATATTGGTGGTCGGAAAGGCAGCATTGTTATATTCAACCGTGGTGCCGGCAATGGATGTTCCGTTTTTTGGGTTTACGTAGGTTTCGCTTGCTAAATTGGCCTCGTTTTGTAAAGTAGCACGATCCACATTCCGTACCATTTTTCCAGTATAGGCAATTCTACCAAAGGCATCGTATTTGGTAAACAACCAAGTGTTAGAAGCCTTTAAATTAGGGTCTTGTGTTAAAATGGGTTGGTCATTTTTATTGTATACGATGCTTTCCCAAAGGTTGTTTGGACCACCCTTTCCCGGCAACTTTTTTTCGATCATCCGATTCTTTTCATCGAATTTGTATTGATAGCAAAGTCCGTTTAAAATGGAAGTAGTAATGGTGGTATTGGAAGAAGCCTCCGGTGGGATTACGTAGGTAAGATTGTCATGGTCATCGTACACATAGTAGGTGTCGTGTTCTGCCTGATTGTTAATGCCAACAGCAGCATAGGTGCGTTTTAGGATGGTTCTTCCTCTTTTATCCAAAAACTCCTCAACCGTGTGGTTTTTGTTATTAACACCGCCACTGTGGTTTTCATCTCGAGTTACTGTTCTGGTAAGGGCATTTGCGGCATAGGTACCGCTCTCTCCTAATTGCGGATTTTGTGGGTTGTTATTTACAAAACTGACTTCGAATTTTCGAACAGCATCTGCGGTAGTGTTCAATTTATAATCAAATTCTATTTCATTACCACCTCCCATGCGCCAATCGTGCCCTGGAGCCGCTTGTTTTAATGGTCTGTTCAATACCGCATCTTCATAGGCGGTTTCTGAAAAAGGATTGGGATTACCAGTATCAAGATCTTCCCCATAATGGGATAGATAGAAGTTATTGACCTGGCTCTCGGCATCGGAGCGGTAGAGCCCCAATTCGCCATCGGCTTTGTACGGCAGATAGTTCTTGAATGCCCTACCCACATTGTCGTACCCAATATGTGTGACCAGGTCCTGACGGCCCGGGGTAAAACGCAGGGCTATGTCTTGTTTTTGGCGCCCCAAGCCATCAAAATAGCTGATGTTTTCAATGACGTCGCCACTACTTGCTATCTGGCTTGGATTGGTTAGTGGCGTTCTATAACTTCTGGTAAAAATATAATTATCTGTGGTCAGCATTGAGGGTAGGTACACCGTTTCGTCGATAGTGATCAATACGTTGCTCCCCAGTGTTAAATGGCTTGTAGGCAATATGGTAACACTGCGAGCAGCTTCCAGAGTAATGGGAATACTCGAAGGCTGTGCGGTATAGTCTTCTTCCACCCGGTCAATTTCGATTTGTGCCTGTCCAATATGGGCAAAAAGAAACAAGACGGACAGTGTTATGTATATATTTTTTAACATAGTGCTACTTTAAATGGTTAGTGGTTTATTGTTGGGGAATATCGCCGCCGCCGTCTTCACAGGGGCTGTTGTTGCTTCTGATAATTCTAGTTGAAGTAAGGCCATTACTGGTGGTCACTAACTTTACATATTTAAAGGTGGTGCAGGAAACCGTCATGGAATAGGTCGAGGCCGTTCCCGAGACCGTTGACTCAAAATTAGTACTGCTTGTACCTATACCGTTATACCACTTGTAAACGTAGTTACCGTTGCCACCACTGGCATTTGAGATAAAGGTTTGGCTGGTATCGGTAGAAATACCATAGGTGACATTCACGATCAATTGGGTAGAAGAGCTACCATTGCCATTGTACTGATTAAGGTATTGGTATTGGTGTTCTGTTATTAGGTGATTATCGGCATCTTTTACATATTGTAACCTATTAAAAAAATCATAGGTGTAATACATCGTGTAATTCCTAGAATCAGTGGTACTTGTTACTCCTATTAAGGGGCGGTAGGTAAAAGAAGTCACTTTGGCTGCTGATAACGATGAATGGGTACGTAGCTTATTGATTTCGTTTCGCAGCGCGGCATCATCTGGACTGCTAGCATTGATCAAAGAGGTATTAAGCCCTATTGCGCTTGCGGTAATATCATCATAAGTCGCATTGACCGCTTTGGCAACCGGGTAACGGTCGCCATACCCCCATAGGATACTAATGGGTACATTATCGTTGCCATGGTATTGCAACACATTCCCAAAAGCATCATACCGATCTATAATAAGATTGGTATAGGTATTGAGGTTTTTTTTCTGAAAATTGGTTTGCTTTGGTAGGGGTGTTCCTCCATTGTTAACATATCCAGAGGTATTGTAACCAAACAATCGTTCTTCACGATTTAGTTGCTGATTGTTGATATGGTTCGTTTTTTCAATATAACCGGCAATCTGGTTGTTTTGTACAAAAACATTGTTGACTGTACCAGAAAGATCAAAAGGATAATCAAAGGTGGTTTTGGCAACGTCTCCGTTGCTTAAGGTAGTAGTTTCCTGTCTTAATAAGGTTGGTTTTTCTAGGGTGTAGTCATAGTTCGTTACTATCTTATGTTCATTGGAACCATCGAAAGTGGTTACCGTAGATTGGGTCAAACGATAGTTGCCATTGGTTTCATTATACCTGCTTATATCAAATTTTATATCAGATCGCACGTACTGACTTGATTGTGCCACAGGATCGTAATCGTAGTAATCGAATCTAAATAGTTTGTCGAATTTGTATCCTTTGGCGCTTAAAACCGTAGATTGGTTTTTTTCTTCATACACATTGTTGATTTGGTATGTTTTTGCTCCTGAAGGACTTTTCACAACCTGTTCCAATAACATCCCCCTTTGATAAGCCTTTTTGTTCGACGGAGGCCCATAAGGCTTTCCTAACGGGTTCAGATAGTCAATAATTTGCCCATTGGGCGTGTTAGGAGGGAAATTGGAAAGAATAAAATTGAAATAATCAGTACTCTGGCGTTCATCGGGATTGGTCAATAAATCGGTATACTTGTTAATCTCTTTGGTGCCATCGGTAAATTCCACTATGACCTCACCATAGCCTATGTTTGAACCATTTAGGTCGAATAATTCGTTTTGGGAAGAGGATCTTATAAAAACACCTCCACAAGGGTTTGGTTGCGTACTGCCATCGGGAAAATTAAGTGTTTCCCATATTAATACGTCATTTGAATATATCGGTCGGTTATACTCCGTGCCACTGCTTACTGTTGTGTTCTCCTTTTCGTACTTATAGTTTGTGATTACGGGATTTCCGTTTTTATCATTATCTTCAATTGACAATACCCGTAAACCTCCTGTAATTGTATTTACAGCGCCATTTTGATATTCATTTAAACCGTATGTAAAAGATGTGAAACCGCCAGTGGCGTAGGTGATTTTGGTTAAAACATTGGATTTTGTTGCAGTCTCATTGGGGATTCTATGTATGTTGATATCTTCCGGCGCGGTCCTAGAAATAAAATCAGTTTGGCTATTGGCATTGTAGTACCCCCAATGATCTATTTCTGGGGAATCTCGTCTTGGCAGCTTGTTTGTGTTATACGTAAATTCATATTTTCTAATATACCTTTCGAAAGGATATTTTTCGTCTATACTTTCTAGCTTAAGCCTTTTGCATTCCGGAGCGTTGCAGTTTTCTTTTGAACTAAAATAGTCTTGGTTTAGTTTCACAGTTTTGATAAGCGCACCATTGTGACTCCGCAAAACCATCTCACTAATGCGGTTGCCAAAGGCAAGATCCTCTCGACCTGCGATACTAGTAAAATTTATATAACCATATCGTGAGGTGATTTTTTCAAGAACCAAAGGAGCAAATACCTTTGTTTCAGTTGATATAGTACCGAAGCCGGTCCCGCATGATAAGTCGCCATATTGTTCTATCGTACTGTTATAGGAGATCTGTGCCCCTTTTTTATACTCGAAGGAAATCATTTCCCCTGTGGGGCTTTCAATTGACGATAGGAACCAGGAAGATACATAACGCTCTGTACTACCTGCGCTCAAACCCGTAGTCAAAGATTCGCTTTCTTCCTGCTCATCAGTAGTAACACCAAATTTAAATTTGGTACCGCTTTTATCGATGATGGTCCAATAGTTATTCGTGCTCAAAGGGCCTATTGCGGGCAATATTTTTAGATCCTCTTGGGGTGTTTGAATAACCGCTCCATTGGCGTCCATAACAAACCTGCCGGAAAATCCTAAAAAGTTAAAATAATAAACATCAGGTTCTGAATCCCACCCTAAAGGGTCCTGCAATGTGGTGGGTGCTGTTTGGCTGGTACCATATTGTAGAAACTGGTTATTGGTCCATGCGGCATAATCAGTATTGTTGATTAACAGCCCCCTTCTGTTGGCGCCTAGGTAGCCATCAAAATGCTCATCATACCTACCTCGTACTACTCTTGTGATGGCGCCTCCTGCGTTAAGGGTCCATCCCAAACCTACAGAGCTTGATATTTCATTCACTTTATTTCCAGCTGAATGATAGCTCAGAGAAATGGGGATACTAATATCTTTTCCCTTTAACTCCATTATGGGAAGATCAATGTTTGGTATTCCAGTATAATGACTGACGGGAATTTTGGCATACTCTGCCATGGCACTGGCCTCCGGGGAAGGAGGGAATATGTTATCAATTTCCCCTAGGTTTTGTCCTGTAATCCCCTGGTATGTGAACAACGAACAGAGCAAAATTTTTAAATAATTTTTCATTCTTGATCGGTATTTATAGATTGTTCTAGTTTTATGATTCTTGCGATAAGCCTCTGGTAATCTTCTTTATCTGCCGTGGGCTTTTCTTTTTCGGTCTCCAGTTCACGTATTCTGTTTTCTTGCTCCAATATATACAGCGTCAACTCCTCAATTTTTTCGAGTAATTTCATATTCATCGTGCCAAGATCTATCCCTTTATCCTCCATTTCCTTGGCGGCGGGGATATTGGGAAGGTGCCCGTGTGCAGCGATATATTTTCTGATTTCTTCCAAAGTGCGAAGCTTGTAATCAGCCTTAAAGACGTAGTCGGGGCCGGGAACGGAAAGGTCTACTTTTACCTCCTCGGCATGAATGCGACCCTTTACTGTCAGTGGGGCGTCGGGGTTTGAAGTGCCTATGCCCACTCGACCGCCTGTTGAAGTTGGTTTGATTGTCATGGCAAGTTGCTCATTATTAAAGCCGTATTCACCATAGAAATTAAGGCCAGTAATATTAGTAGAGAATTTAGTTGCTTCCACTGTGGGGCCAACATGATTTGAAAACCCAAATTTAATAGCAGCAGTACCAGTATTGTCTGTTGAGCTATAAGAGGTATTCCTAATCAAGAGTGTAGGTTCCGTTGAATCAGCGCCGGATACTGATAGGGTATTTTGCGGGTTGTTAGTGCCGATTCCTACTCGCCCGTTTAGTAACGTCATAGTTTCTATTGAGCCGCCGTTGTACGTATTGAATTGCATCCCAGTTTTTTGGGAAGTACTTCCTCTACGAATTAAAATTTCCGCCGCTCTTGAATTTACATCGGTTGTAAAACGAAGCCCACTATTATGAGTTGAATTGTTCGTATTTTGGTTACTTTTTATTAAAAATTTACCTGCTTGTAGGTGTAGCTTTTCTAAGGGGTCGGTAGTGTCAATTCCTACGTTACCACCAAAAATAGATGGTTGCCCATTCGCCCGTATTTTGGTATCGCTTCCTAATTGAAGAAAGCCATATTGCCCTTGGGCGTTATCGGCAATGTTCATATAAATAATCTCGGAATTGTTTGCTCGCGATATCCGAAGCCCTTGGTCTATATTTCCAGATGCTGTCTGCCTTACTTCGAGGGTAGCGGTTGGCGTATTCAAACCGATACCGACCCGCCCGGTGCTGAAATTTATGTCATTCCCATTACTGTTCCAAGCACCGGAGCCACCACTGCTACTCCCACCGCCATTACTTGTTAGGTTGCCAAAGGCTTCCAACTCGGCCAAAGAAAGTATTTTGTTGCTTCCTTCGTGGTACACCAAAATATACCTGCCCGAAACACCAATGTTGTTGAACTGTTGAAAATCACCCGTAGCAAGGATACCTACATAGGTATAATCTTGAGGGTCGGAAGAATCCGTATTGCCGATATAAATCTTCGCCCCTACAATTCTGGTTGAGCAGCAGTTCGTTCTGTTGTATATATCTATTTTATCTATGGTGTATTCGTTCTGTAAATCGAGCTTCCACCACGGATTTGTTTCCGAATTGGTGTGTGTTATGGAATTGTCGGAGTAAAGGCCGCTCCTGTTTCCGTCAACGGCATTCAGAGCTTCATAGGAATATCCCGAATTATAAGTGGTGGATTGGGTAGCTGCCTTGCCCTGCGCAATGTTTTGACAAAAAATAGGTGTTACCGAAAGGGCTAGAAATAAGAATAGTAGAATCTTCATTGTTTATTTATTAAGGTGTTGATTTGTTCCAATTGTATTTTAAGTTGTTCATACTTAGCATCCTGCTCCAAAATATACAGCGTCAACTCCTCGATTTTTTCCAGCAATTTCATGTTCATCGTACCAAGATCCACTCCGTTTTCTTCCATTTCTTTGGCCGCGGGAATGTTTGGGAGATGGCCGTGTTTTGAGATGTAGTTGCGAATTTCTTCTAAGGTGCGAAGCTTATAATCTGCTTTAAAAACGTAATCGGGACCGGGAACGGAAAGGTCTACTTTTACCTCCTCGGCATGGATACGGCCTTTGACTGTTAAGGGGGCGTCAGGGTTGGTGGTGCCGATACCAACGAAAGGCCCAAAACTGGTTGGTTTTATGGTCATCGCAAGTTGTGGAGCGTTGAACCCATACTCACCATAGAAATTTAGTCCTGTAATATTGGTAGAATATTTTGAGGCTTCGATTTTTGGACCTATATGGTTGTTAAAAGCGAATTGCAATGAGGCTTGACCTGAACTATTTGAAGAGGAATAGGAGGTATTTCGGATCAATAACGAAGGTTGATCGGACTCTGCGCTAGCAATTGTCAAAGTATTTGAAGGGGTGCTGGTGCCGATGCCTACCTGACCGTTTAGCAAAGTCATGGTTTCTACAGTACCGCCGTTATAGGTGTTGAATTGTATCCCGGTTTTTTGTGAGGTGCTTCCCCTTCGAACCAAAATTTCCGCGGCTCTAGAATCTACATCCGTAGTGAAACGGAATCCACTACTATGCGCAGAATTGTTGGTGTTTTGCGCACTTTTTATTAAAAATTTACCAGAATGTAGGTGTAGTTTTTCTAAAGGGGCAGTAGTGCCAATACCTACATTGCCTTGGTTGTAAAAAATATCACTTCCGCTGGTATTCCAAACGGCATTGCCCGTTGGAGGAGGCGCAGTACCCCCGGTTAACAAATCGTTCAGGGATGGCTCTTGGCCATTTACCTCATAAATGGTCGGCGCAAACAGGTATAAATAATCGGAGGCATTGGTGTCGGCCCACATATAAGCGCTGTGCTTCAAGGAGGTTGAGCTTGTGGAAAATTTGAAATCAGTGCCATCTAATACTTTCGCTCCGGTATCCGGATCATAGACCCCACCAATACTTGTGGTGCTCGTGTGGCTCGATGTATGCACAAAACCAACATACAAATACCATTTGTTTAGCTGCGGCACATCGCCCGCTTCGATTATGGCATTGGATACGGGGTTGCCATTAAGAGCCAATCCCGCATTGTTGCCACTTGAATTCAGAACAATGGCCTTAAGGACTTCGCTACCAGTGGTCGAGTTTGTTTTTTTCATCCAGACGGTCAAGCGATAGGTCTTGGTATGGCTAATGGGAACAATGTCTGTATTCCAACCACCATCCGTGCCAACGGTGACCCCATCTGGAGAGGCACGCCAAAGGATGGCATTGGTATCTCCGAACGGATCACTTCCCGTAACCCTTGCATTTTCGTCGACCGTACCATACCTGGTAAAGCCGGGTGCCGATCCCGTGCCAACCGTCCAGGTAGAGGAATCAATTAAATTATTCTGTGCAAATGCGAGCGTGCCCACAATACAAAGGACAAAAAGGCAAAATAATTTTTTCATTGGAAGGGTTTTAAACAGTTGTTTTTTTAACATAGATAGCTTCATACCGGTAAGGATTTTTTATAGGATCGCATTCCTCATAGGAGGAAGTTGTTTTCCAAATATTCGAAAGAATTGATGTATATCGTTCTTGTACAAAGAACTACAACGAGGATATAGGGGAACAAAAATAATTTCAAAAAAGGTTGGTCTGTATTCGTATTTAACTGATACCAAATTAGGTTTTTTTTTGAATTAATTACAAGTTTTATGGTCATTTTTGTAATAAAAATCTATACATGAACTATAGGTTTTCTTTAAGATTAAAATCATTGTTGTTTTTTGTCAATTCTTTCAATTATTTTATCGTTTAACCTCTTTTTTTGGTAACCTCCGTCTTTAAGGCATTTCAAAAGTAATTTCGTTCCCTGCAAAAAACTTGCAGGGAACGAAATTATATTGTCCCATGATTAAAATTATTGTAGGAATTTCCATCAGGCACCGAAGGCAACACGATAGTTCAACCGTCCCGACACATCTTTTAGAATCCCCTACACTTATTTATCCTTGATTTTTATACCTTGTCAAAAATTTGTTCGAATGAAACGACGAGATCAAAAAATACTGGCCATCAACTTACAGGAGATGTTGATCGTGTTGGCCATTATCGGAATTTTGCTTTTATTGGCATTGCCAAATCTTATGCCTTTGATCACCAAAGCCAAAAGTGTAGAGGCACAAGTGCAGCTGAAAGCGATCTACAATGCGCAAAGTACCTACCGTTATATGTATAGCAAGTACAGCAGCGATTTTAACGAACTCGATTTTGAAGCGCCCAAAACGATCAAGGAAAATGGCACGGCCAATTATGTATATCAGATCATCAGTGCCGATAATGCCGCTTTCAAAGCTAGGGCCGAGGCCATTACCGATTTTGATGGGGACGGGATATTGAACGTATGGGAGATCGATGAGACGGGAACCCCGAAACAAACGGTAAAAGATTGATTCTTATCCTAAAAATGTTGGCGATGGGTTGCTGCGGGAGTATTTTTTTTCAGGATATCAAAGAGCGGTTGGTCTCTTGGTTCCTGTTTCCGCTCTTGGCGATTTTCCTAGGGTTTGTTTTTTATGATACGGTCGCCACCCCCTACTTCTTTATACTATCTGTGGTAACAAATATGGCCTTGGTGACATTAATAGTTTTGATCTTGTTCGGATATGCCAAGTTCATTTTGAAAAAAAAATTTATCGATCATAGTTTTGGAATGGGAGACCTCTTGTTTTTTTACGCCATGGCGGTAGGGTTTCCGTCGGTGACCTTTATCGTACTTTTTGCCGGCGGTATTTTCTTTTCACTCTTGTTGTTCCTCGCCCTCAAGAAAAGGCGCGCCATGGCCACTGTGCCCTTGGCCGGGTATATGGCGCTCTATATAGCGATTGTGCTCGCAGGAAGCTTTTTCATACAATCCCCCTCTCTCTATACCTTATAGAATGCAGACCAATTACAAAATATCGCCCACTATACAACAGCGTATCAACGCTGAACAGGCTTTTCATTATAGGGTGGTGCCCTTTGCCGAGGAAGATGGTACGCTCTTTTTCAAGACCGATAGCACCGCTTTGGAGGCCTTGGTGGCAGAGCTACAAATTGTGCTGAATACAGCAGTAGAACTAGAGTATTGTGAATCAAAAGTGCTACAGGACTACCTTACCGCCAACTATCGAAAAGCAGCGGAAACGGTAGATCAAAACCTGCGGTATACCCCCGATTTTTTAGAGAAAATTTTGATAACCGCCAAGGAGATCGGAAGCAGTGATATCCATTTTGAACCCTATGAGACCCGCTGTAGGATCCGTTTTCGTTTGGATGGGAAATTAGTAGAACAATTCAATATCCCCATCGATGAATATCCGGTAATCATCAACAAGATCAAAATCAGGGCCGATTTGGATATCTCCGAAAAACGCCTGCCGCAAGATGGGCGTATTACCGTAAAATCGATCGGGGACGAGTTCGATATACGGGTCTCGTCCCTACCTACCTTGTTTGGTGAAAAAATCGTATTGCGTATTCTCAGCAAAGATGCCGCTTCGATCGATTTGGAAGACCTTGGCTTCACGACGGAGGAACTACGGATCTATAAGGAGGCCATTCGAAAACCCAACGGAATCGTATTGATTTCAGGGCCCACCGGTTCGGGAAAGACGACCACCCTTTATGCCACCCTAAAACTCTTGAATGTAACCGATACAAACATCCTTACCATCGAGGATCCCGTGGAATACACCATGGAAGGAATCAACCAAGTGCAGTTGAAAGAGAGCATTGGGCTCGATTTTTCGAAGGCCCTCCGCACATTCTTGCGGCAAGACCCTAATATCGTAATGGTCGGGGAGGTACGCGATGTAGAAACGGCGAATATGGCGATACGAACGGCATTGATCGGGCGCTTGGTACTCTCTACCATCCATACGAATTCGGCCTGGGCGACCATCTCCCGTTTGATCGATATGGGCATTCCCTCATTTTTGATCGCCACGACCTTGAATATGAGCGTCGCCCAGCGATTGGTGCGTAAGCTATGCGTACACTGTAAGGAAAAAGAGGAGTTGTCACATGCCCTTTTTCCCGATGGTTTTGTGCCTCCCCGGTCGATGACCCACCATTACTTGGCCAAAGGCTGTACTGCCTGCCACCATACCGGTTATAAAGGCCGAAAAGCGATATATGAGATCCTTCCCATTACCAGGGAATTGGTACTCAGAATTAAAAACAATGCCATGCAAATCGATGATTATTTGGAAGAAAATAAAATTGTTACCTTACAACACAATGCCTTGCAGATGATTCAAAACGGTGAGACCGCCATAGAAGAAGTGTATTCACTGTTAACCATTTAAGAAATGAAAAATACCCTATTCCTTGTTTTTGTACTCTGCGCTTTTTGTTTGTTCGGGCAGGATGAAGGCAGAATTCAAAATATAAAAAACAATCTAGAGGCATTGGCAGTAGAAAATGCCGGCCTCAATGAAACCTTAAAGTTAGAGATCAATGTAGCGAACGTACCGCTGACCAATTTTCTCCTCGCCGTTTCAAAGGTGCACAAACTTAATATGAACGTAAGCCCGGAGCTACAGGATATCAGTATCGTCAATAATTTTTCGAATGTTACCGTGGCCGATCTGTTGGTTTTTCTCGTAGAACAATACCAGCTCGATATTTCCTTTACGGGCAATATTCTTTCCATTTACCGCTACAATCCGCCCCCACCGGAAATTATTGAGCCGCAACCCTTGGTGCGGTTCGATGCCTTGAACGATTTGCTTTCCATTGATCTAAAAAATATCCCGTTGGAAAAAGCATTCCGAAAAATCATTGATGAATCGGGCCGAAACCTGCTCTTTACCAATGGAATGGAAACCATTCCCTTAAACCTATATCTGAGCAATGCGACCTTTGATACGGCCATGAAAAGTTTGGCCGAATCAAACGGACTCGATTTTTCGAAATCAAGAGATGGGTTTTACTTGTTTAGTCGCCCCGAAGATCTGGAGGCAGGTGGTGGTTCCCCTAGGATGAATCGTGGAAGAAACGGGGACAATTTCTACTATCAGGTCCTTGACTCCGTACATAGAATCGTTTCGGTCGATTTCGTGGAAGTGCCGGTGGCAGCGATCATTCGTGACCTTAGTTTCGATTTAAACCTCAATGTATATACGGCAACCCCTTTGGAAGAAGCAGGCACTGTTACTTTTAAAACAGATCGTATTTCCTACGACGAACTATTGGAACGTATGTTCGAGAGTCAAACCAAAAGTACTTTTACGAATGGGAATGCTGCGACCAACCAGCAAAATCGAACAGGAAATCAGAACGGGGCGCAAAACCAATCGCAGCGAAGACAGGGGCAGGCAGCAGCTACACCGACCACTATGCCGACCAATTTTACCTTTAAGAAAGAAGGGGATGTGTATTTCTTTGGCACGGCAGATCAACTGAGCGTGCGTAAAATAGAGGTCATCCAAATGATGCACCGATCGGTAGAGCTTTTGGGAGATCCCATGCAATCGTCCTTTGGTGGTGGGCGTGTCTCGGGAAGAACCGTAAACAGCAGCGTGAATTATGTGGGGGGCGGTTTTCAGAACGGCATCGGTAACAACCAAGGTTTTGGGAACAATCAGAATTTTGGGAACAACCAACGCGTGGGGAACAACCGAAATGTAAATACCCGATCTAATTCGTTTGGGAATTATAACTCTGAAGCCGAGGCATTGGTGAATATTCTGCCCGATGATATTAAGGCAGATCTTGATATTCGAATGGATTTTGAACTGAATAGTTTTTTGGTAAGTGGTCCTGCGGCCAATATCAACCGCTTTCGAAAGTTCATTGCCGAAATAGACAAACCGGTGCCGGTAGTCTTGATCGAGGTCATGTTGATCGAGGTTAAAAAGTCGGCCACTGTGGAGACCGGTATCAGCTGGGGAATCGGTGAAAACCCTGTGAATACCAGTGGTAAACTGTTTCCGGAAGCAGACCTTACCCTGGGGGCCAATACCGTGAACAAGATTATCGGTGGCTTTGATGGCTTTGGTTCCTTTAATATAGGAAAGGTGGTTCCCGAGTTTTTTGCGACCATCAAAGCCATGGAACAAAATGGGAATTTAAAAATTCGGTCTACTCCAAAGTTGTCCACTTTGAACGGACACAGGGCCAATATGTCTATCGGGGAAACCACCTATTATGTGGTAACGAACCAGAACTTTTTCGGCTCCCAGATCCCTACGACCTCAGAAGTGCGAAACTACCAACCGATCGATGCCGAATTGGCCGTGAGCATTAAGCCATTGGTGTCCGGAGACGGACAAATAACCTTGGATATCAATGTAATTCAATCTGACTTTACTACGGAACGCATCGAAGACGAGGCACCTCCGGGACTTACGTCGAGAGAGTTTAGTTCGATCATTCGAATGCAAGACCAAGACTTGGCCATCTTGGGCGGGCTGGAAGAAAAGGTAAAGAACGATACCGGTAGCGGCGTTCCCCTACTGGCTAGGATTCCGATTATCAAATGGCTTTTTAGCAAGAAAAAGCGGGAAGACAGCAAACAAAAACTGACCATTTTAATCAAACCTACGGTAATTTACTAGTGCTTGATCGTATCAAAACATATGTGAACGAAGGGTTTTTGTACTATGGCTTAGAGGTGTGTGAACATACCAATGGGCTACGGTTTCATTTAGTGCAGGTACAACAAAAAAAACAAGAGCTGGTGATTCTTGAGGAAACCAGTTTCGATACCCTTCAGGAACTTACCGATACCGTTCAAAAAGAACTTCCTTTTTTTTTGACGGTACACACCAAAGAGGTACTCACCAAAACGGTAGCTTCGACAAATACCGACGCGATAGAAGCAATAGTGCATGCTTCTTTTCCAAACCTTGATTTTACAAATTTCTATTATGAAGTAGCCCACGCCAAAGAACAACTACTCATTTCTATCTGTAGAAAAGAACCCTTAGATGCTTTTATGGAAGAACTGGTGGCGCTGCAGCTAAAAGTGGTTTCCGTTTCCCTAGGTTTTTCCCCTATTTCGAACAGTACTCCCTATTTGCCTTCGGGGGAAGTGTTTGTTTCCACAAAGATACTAGCGCTTGAAAATGAGAAAATTAGCTCGGTACGTCCGAATGAGGGCAATGAACATACGACCTATACCGTTAATGGCCTTGCCGTTAAGAGTACCCATTTAGTAGGCTTTTCAAGTATTTTGGGGTATCTCCTAAAACGCACCGGCGCACAGGGTAATTTACACGATGCCAAAGCGAACCTACGAAGCGACTTTGTTCATCAGCGACACTTTAAACTCTTGCTAAGGGCATCGCTCGCTGGTATTCTAGGACTCTTGCTCATTAACTTTTTGATCTTCAATCACTACTATGAGAAGGTAGGGGCGATCGAAGAGGCCTTAGCGGTCAATGATGCGAACAAAGAACAGCTAATACGTTTAAAAACGGAAGTAAAAGGGAAAGAAGATCGGTTAAATGCGGTTTTGGCGATGGCCAACTCAAGAACCTCGTTGTACCTAGATGAGCTGGTACAAAGCCTTCCGGAATCGCTGTTGTTGAACGATATACAATACCAACCGTTGCAAAAACCGATGCGCGCTTCAAAACCGGTACTGCTTGTCAAGAACAGTATGATCGTTTCGGGGCAAGCAAGCAATAACGGTGATTTTTATAGTTGGATCGGCGAGCTAGAGCAATTGGAGTGGGTCGACCATGTAGAGACCACCGATTATGACTATGGTTCGCGAAATTCTTCTAATTTTTCAGTCAAAATAACCATCAATGAGCGGTAAAACTAAAAATAGGGTCTTGTTGCTGGGTGTGGTATTGATACTGCTGCTGTGCTATCGGTTTGCGATTTCAAATACGCTCAATATCAGGCAAGAGCATGCGACCTTGCAGGCAGAGCAACGCTTGTTCGAAAATGCCCCGGAGCAATTGGCATTGTTGGTAAAAAAACAAAAGCACTATGATTCCATATTGAACAAGATGAACTTGGGAAATACCGCCATGGAGAACAACCTGCTCAGGATTATCAATCTAGAGGTAGAAAAACAGCAACTTAAATTACTCGATTTTAATGAACCCCATATTGCTGCGGTAGCCGCCAACCAATTGAATACCTACGATTTTACCTTGGAAGGAAGTTTTACCGGGATACTAAAGACCATTTATGCCATAGAGCAAAAAAACAGTTTTGGGGAAGTAGTGCATCTAGACTTTCAAAAAAAGCGCAACTACCGCACCAACAAATACTATCTTACCGCTCGTATCTTTATTCAAAATATCGAATGAAAGGGTATTGGTAGAGCTTCGAAATTTGCTGAGACATACATTTTTCAAAGTGCTATTAACATGGTGATTCTATCTAAAAAAAATAGCATTTCATCCACTTTTTTATTGCTTTGAACCAAAAAAACATCCTTATTTTAATCCTAGCACGGCCTTTGCCTTCCAAGAAGGAAATGTAAAAGATAGGATTATGAAGACTAGACTACTTATTAAGGAGATTTATTTGGAAGGATTTAGAAATTTAGGGCATTATATACTCAAGAACTACCTGAAAGTATTTACGTGGTTTTGCTTTTCTTTAGTGGCTGTGGGGCTGTATGCATTGCTGTTTAGAATGGTCACAGGTTTTGCTTTTGACTAAAGTAGTACCCTTTTTATGAACACTTTTTTAAAAGTGTTTTTAACATAGTAAATAAAACAAACCCTGGTACACTCCGGGCTTTTTTTTATCACAATTTGAATACCCGGGATGCAGTGAAACCAAGTTCTCAGGGGAGTGCTGAACAAGAGGAATATACATGTTGATCGTATGTTTTTATAAAATTTGGCAGACAAACGCCTTGATGGAAAAAATCGTTTGTTCCGTTATTGTTTCACTTAGGGGGCGATCAAGACCACTTGTTACGATGTGCCTTATTTTCAGCTTTTTCTTCTTTAGATTTAAATAGTAGTAAACAGTACCTACCATGGCACCTGATCCTTTTGATTGCTTTTTTTGGGAGCAGGGACTACTGTGAAAAAGTATGTTTTGAATCTCGGTGGAAAAGGTTTGCTCAAAACACATCTTGAAAAAGTACGCGCTAGGGAAACCACTATGCAATGGTGGAGAACGATTAAATTTTGAAAAAATGACAGAACAAGAAAGAATTGACCTCCAAAGAAAAATGGGCCCTTACGGAATCTGTGAAGTTATTAGCCTGCGGGCGAACACTGCTACCGGACTCGCGGTAGCCGGTATCACCTCTCAGAACCCGACCGGGGGAGGACATTTTTTAATGACCGAAACAGATGATGATACCTCTACAACGCTGGTCATTGCTATTGGAAAAGAACCGGGTAGCCAATCAACAGAAGGTCCTAGCCGTGCATTGATCGAAGCAATAATAGCGAAGACGAAAATAGGGGAGGGAAAGGAACCCGGAGATTTATACGTCCTTGTTGATAACTGCAATCGTCAAACGGCAGGTGAAATTACCGAAAAGACCGGTAGGCCTACGATATTTCTTGACCAAGCGGAGCTCAACTTCCAAAGATTACCTACTGGAGAGACGAAAGTAACTTCTTTAGACCCAGATAGAAAATTTCTTATTGTAACTCCTGATGAACTTGATTACTTTAAAGAGTTTGAGGCTGAAATAACCTTGGTCAGGGCACACCGCATGAACGAGAAAAACACCAATACGCCGGGCTTTGCCAATGATCAAGAAAGAGACGCCTCTAGACAATTGTTGGGAGGGGCGGATAAATTTGAGTTTTATGCTCCCGACCCCGAAGATGAAGAATGTGTAGAGTTAAAGAACAGCTGTTGCGGGTCGGATATATCGTCTGAAGGCGGACATTTAGACATCACGGAAATAGGGACCCAAGGGAATGCCCCGACCATTGTACTGGCCGATGGCTATAACCCCGAATATGTAGCAGGACTTCATCCAGCGCAGCAAGCAGCGGTTCAACAAGCGCAAATGAATACATTGGCGGCCACTATTGACAAGGTGTCTCACGCCTCAAATCCTGGCGCGAATCAACCGATAATCCTTGCATGTAGTTATATGACAAATGAATGGGCATTGGAACTTTCACGACGAACGCAAAGACCCGTTGTGTTTGCAAGCCAGGATGTGGTTATCAATCATCAGGAACCGAATGGGGATGTAAAGTTGCTAACCGAATCGAATAGAGGGTTTTATATAATAGATGCAAGGGAAAACCCTGCACAGGCAAGGAATTTTGCCCCTAGCATCGGAGTGCCGGTTACCCGTGAAAGGCGTTTGGCACAGCAAATGCAACAGGGGTTTACCGCTCCCGCAAATGAATCCCAGAGAGCAGTAGGCGGGGCAGCGGAATCAAAATCGTCTGAGGTAGCGCAGGCACAAGGGTTAGGAAGTGGGGTGGCCGAAGCAAAACAATCATCTGGTGCGGGGCAGTCACCAGGGTTAGGGGGCGGAGCGGCCGACTCAAAACCATCCCAACCAAAACGGCGCAGGTTATAAACGGCCTTGGCCCCATGGCCCATGCGGATGCCTATGCTGAGGTGCTTAAAAAAAGGATGGCATAAGCGAAAATCAAAAATAATAGATAAATAAAATGGCAACAGAAACGAAAAAAATACTGTCAGAGGCACTCAGACCCCAGTATCAAAATCAATTTGGGGTTTGTGAGGTAATCGGTTTAAGGGCCAATAGGCGAACAGGACTTGCGGTTGAAGGCTTAACCTCATCCGAACAAACGGGCGGGGGACATACAAAACAAGCAAATGGAGGGGTGACCATCATAGTGGCTATTGGGGCTGAAAATAAGCACTTGGGAATCGACCCGGAGTTTGGTTATTCAAATTTCTTAAAGGCGTCCATTGCTCTGAAGGCCTCAAGGAATGCCCCATTACCACATCAGCCGAACCCACCTTTGATTTTATTGGTAGATGATCTTACTGTGGAAATGGCGCTAGAGATTTCTCAAATGACCAATAGGTCCGTGATGTTTGCTCCCGAGAATAAATTTAAAATCGAAAGGGGTATTAACGGAGATACATTTGTTATTCCTGCGATTCCACTGCCCCCTAAGGGATTTGTGTGTGCTGATATGTATGGGAATGTGACCAATGTAGACTCCATAGGTTTGATTCCCCGAACGGTTGCGATGAATGCGATAAATGCTTCATTAGATCAATTTTCAACAGACGAAGAAAGTGCTGCTGTTCGAAACTATTTTGGAAAAGATCAGTTTCAATTCTTGGTGGTAGATGCTGCAGATCAAGATTTTATCGCATTTAAAAATGAATGTTGCCATGAAGTTGAAGAACGATATGGAGGGGGACATATAGATCTTAACCAAGATGGGGCGGAACCAGACCCGCATGCTCCTATGGTGATAATGGCTCATGGTCCTGTGCCTAGTGCTAGAAGACCTACTCAGGAAGATTTGCAAAATGGATATCAATTCAATAAGGCTTCGCGCGAAAAATTTGAGAACATAAAAAATGAATTGCTAAGAGTGCATCCCCCTGGCAGTTCTTCGACTCCTGTTATCATGGCATCCTGTTATTTGACCAGCGAAAAGGCTAGTGAACTGTCAATTTTAATTGAGGCACCCTTGGTATTTCCCAATGATGATGAGACGATGTTGAATGTAGACCATGGTACTGGCCATGTAAGAATCATAACAGGTGCTAATAAAGGCTTTTTTATAGCATACCCTGATGGGAGTTTCCAACCGTATGGGAAAAGTGTTTTAGTTCCTAGTACATGTGAAATAGAACTAAAAGTGAGTGAGCGAATGAATGAACTGGCAGAGACCGGCGCGGAAGCAAAAAGATTTACGACCCCTGTAAACCAAGCCGATAGGAAAGCACCGGAAGGAGGGGTGGCCGAATCAAAACCAGGAGCCAAAGCGGCCGAATCACAAGGGGCAGGAGGAGTGGCCGAATCTAAATCAGGAGCCAAAGCGGCTGCGCCAGAACAAAAACAGCGTAGGTGGAGGCCTAGTTTTGGGCGATAATCGGTTTCATCCTTGAAGTGCGGTTTGCACTCGCTTGATTTTTGTATGAGAAATAAGGGACGATAGGAGAAGAAAACGTCATTAAAATAAATATATGCCTATATCAGATGAAATATTGTATGCTCAACCACGAACGAACCTTTGCGAAATCATAACATTGAACAACAGTTGGGAAACAAGGGCCTTATTGAAAGGGATGATTTCCAAAGAGGAAAGTGGAAGTGGTCATGAGAGGACTGATGGGCATTCTAATACTAGGCATGATACTGTTATTCTTGCCCTTAACCCATTTAACGAAGGTCGGGACGATTATCTGATGATGCAAGAGATTGTAGCAAGAACGCGAATGAACCCTCCGGCCGCAAATGAAAGTAATCCATATTTGATTTTATTAGTTGATCGGGTTGATCCCCATATGGCGGTTGCAATTGCCAATGATACCAATAGGAAGGTTCGATTTTTCAATACTGATTTACAAGTAACTCGATATGCTAGTGGAGTTGTTCTTGCCAAAGCTAGTGGCTTTAATGCAAATTTTATGCAGGTAGATCCCCATACCCAACTACCCTTGATATGTAGGCCAAAGCTGATTATTCATCCGACAAATGAAATGGAAATTGCAAATGAACATTTGGCTAGAGGCTTATCTGAGGAGGAAAGAATAGCGATCAGATCCCAAGATTGCACAACTGCCTACGAGGTTTGTTCTTTTAATGGGGAAGAAGATCTTGCTTTATTACAGACACTTTGCGACCCGGACTTTGGAGTTGCGGGTCACCGCAATATTGGTAGACCCGATCAAACTACCTCTGGCGGCGCAACTACCATAGTTATATCACATGGGTTGAACCCCGATTCGAGAAGGCCTTCTGATGAAGAATGGAGACAAGGGCATCGCTATAATCTGGCAACAAGAGCGCGAATAGATGCAATCGTCCAAAAGGCCTCCCACAGCCATTTGGGAGGTAGCGATGATAAGTTGCTATTGGCTTCTTGTTGGATGACTCCGGATCTGGCCCATGAGATTTCAGAAAGAACCGGGAGACCGGTTGTATTTGGAAATGATGGCTTCGTTCGTTATGAAGTACAAGAAAGTGGTGATACGGTATTTATGATGAAAGAAAATACGGGTTTTTCAATAGTTGATGCGAAAAAAAGCCCTCAAATTTTCCCGTATGCAAAGATACTAAGAGTACCTATAAGCGAAGAAATGAGTCTGAAATTGCAAGAGCTTGCCGAAACCGCCGAAGAAGGAGAAGGTCATAGGCAGTTATTGTACCCCTTAAATGAAGGCAGAAGAGTCGCTGAACCAAAAGGAGCAGCCCAAATAGGGCATCAACCAGGAGTAGCTGAATCAAAAGGAGTAGCTGAATCAAAAGGAGTAGCTGAATCAAAAGGAGTAGCTGGATCAACACCAAAACCAAAAAGAAGACTTGGCAATTTATTCAGAAGAAAGAGATAGTGGGGAATGACACGAGAATAGCTTACAACTTAGCGTTTCGTTTGGAGTCATTTATTTTTCGCAGTGGGCAAGACCAATGCCCATAACAGTACAAATATGTTAAGCGTCACGTCAGAATGTCGAATCACCACTATATGGTCAGCAATTGCTATAAATGAACTCGAGAGGAAAGAACCGGCAGGAGGAGTGGCCGAATCTAAATCAGGAGCCAAAGCGGCTGCGCCAGAACAAAAACAGCGTAGGTGGAGGCCCAGTTTTGGGCGATAGTCCGCTTCACCCTTAAAGTGCGGTTTACACTCGCTTGATTTTTGTACGAGAAATAGGGGACGATAAAAGGGGAATACTATATTAAAACACAACATATATGTTTACACAACAAGATAGCGATTCGCAACAAGATCAATTTGGTATATACGATGTGCTAGCGTTGAACAATACCATGGCGACAAGGCAATTAATAGGCGGAATGACTTCTTCAGAGCCAAGCGGAGGTGGGCATACATTTGTTCAGGCATATTCAAATGGGCCGCGTAATACGGTGGTTGTTGCCGTTGGATCAGGGAATCAAGCAGAAGGAGAAATTCTGGACGATGCAGCGATGGTAGAGGCAATAATTGCTAGAACGGCAATGTTCCGTGCTACGGAAAATCGACCGAATCCAGATTTGGTGTTACTGGTTGATAACGTTTCTTCTGTAATGGCTATGTCTATCGCGGACAGAACCAATAGGAGGGTTATTTACGCTAATGCCCCCTTGAACTTTGAAAGGTAAGCAACGGGACATTTTTTCGCCAGCATTAGGGACTCGAATGCTACATTTATGTGGGTAAACCCCGATACTCATCTACCACAATCATTAGGACGTACTAGCTTTACAATTACTAGAGCTAGAGCAATGAATGCCATAAATAATTCGTTGGATAGGGGTCTTTATGAAGAAGAAAGAATTGTTATTAGAAACCAAATGGGTAAAGGGCCTTATGAGTTTTATTCTTTGTCCCCTGAGGAGGGGAGGGTTTTAGGTGGTTCTTGCAATATGAATCCCGGAGGCGGGGGGCATCGTAATATTTGCGGTTACGATGAAATTACCGATGGCCATACTTTGACAATAGTTTTGGGACATGGATTTGATCCTGAACATAGGATGGCTTCGCAGGAAGAACAGGCGCAAGGGCATTTTTATAATTTGGTAACAAGAGCGAATATAGACAGAATAGTTGAAAATGTCTCACATGCTCATTTATTGCAGGATGGTGCAGGTTCGGTTCGCGGTAGTATGCATCCGGTGCTTATTGCCTCATGTAGTATAAGTGCCGATATAGCCTATGAAATCTCGTTAAGAACCGGAAGACCGGTTATATTTGGAAATGACGAGTTCGGTAGTTGTTCATTAAACGATAGTGGTGATCTGATATTCTTCACCTTAGGCAATTTGGGTTTTTCGATTGTGGATGCAAAAAATGGTAACAATATACCCCCATATGCAAGAATAATACGATTACCGATAAGTGAAGAAATGAGTTTGCGATTACAACAGAATGCCGAAACTACTGCTGAAGAGCGCCATCAAAGGTTTACGGAGCCCAGTAATCAGGCAGAGGCTAAAACCGGACAAGAAGCTGGTGCCGCAAATCAGAACCCCGGAACCTCCACTAGAAGAGCGCGAAGATGGGGCTTTTGAGACGAAATGGGCAAAATAGGGGAGCAGCCTTGTTGATTAGAATAGCAATAGGTTTTGCTTTTGATTGGGAAAAGTACATTTCTAAAACCAGATATGGTCATTAAGAATATATGTTGAATAGTTTCAGTACGGTTTATTTTAAATATATTATTGGAAATAATCCAAAAAATAGGAAATAATCCATATATTAGCTATCCTTTTGGTGAAATCCTATGTTGACAAGTATAAGATACGTAGTCAAAATAGGTGATTGAACCAACCCCTATTTTCATAGGGGTCTTTGCCTACGGTAGCTATTTAGTGTTATAAGAGAAATAAAACCAGTTTCTAGTAAGTGTTCATGAACAAGACCATCTTACATATCGATTTGGATACTTTTTACGTATCGGTAGAGCGCCTATTGAATCGCGAACTACAGAACAGGCCTTTATTGGTAGGGGGTACGGGCGATCGCGGGGTGGTAGCGGCCTGTAGTTATGAAACCCGTGGTTTCGGGGTACACTCGGGCATGCCGATGAAAATGGCCCGGGAACTGTGCCCGGAGGCCTTTGTGATTCGTGGCAATGCCGGTACGTATAGCAAGCATTCCGATATGGTGACCGAAATCATCAAAGAAAAAGTGCCCTTGTTCGAAAAATCGAGCATCGATGAGTTTTATGCCGACCTCTCGGGCATGGACCGTTTTTTTGGGGCCTATAAATACGCCTCCGAACTGCGCCAAAGGATCATAAAAGAAACAGGACTTCCCATTTCTTTCGGCCTATCGGTCAATAAGGTGGTTTCCAAAGTGGCCACGAACGAGGCAAAACCCAACAACCAATTAAAGATCGATTACGGACTGGAAAAACCTTTTTTGGCACCCCTATCCATTAAAAAAATACCCATGGTCGGGGATAAGACCTACCAAACCCTTCGCAATTTAGGGCTGCGCCAGATACTGAATATCCAAGAAATGCCGATGGAAGTAATGCAACGCGTGCTCGGGGCCAATGGTGGGGTGATTTGGAAACGGGCCAATGGGCTCGATAATAGCCCGGTAATCCCCTTTTGTGAACGCAAATCAATTTCTACCGAGCGTACCTTTGATCGTGATACGATCGATGTGAAGAAACTTCGCGGCATCTTGATCGCCATGACCGAGAACCTGGCCTATCAATTGCGGCGGGGCGAGAAATTAACGGCCTGTATTACGATCAAGATCCGCTATTCCGATTTTAACACCTATTCCAAGCAAATGCGGATTCCGTATACCAGTGCCGATCATATACTGATTCCCAAAATTTTGGACATGTTCAAGATATTGTATAACAGGCGATTGCTGGTACGCTTGGTGGGTATTCGGTTCAGCCATTTGGTGAGCGGCAATTACCAGATCAATCTTTTTGAGGATACCGAGGAAACATTGAACCTCTATAATGCGATGGATACGATACGGGAGCGCTATGGGGATAAAAGTGTTCTTCGGGCCTCGGGCCTCGGGGCAAAGACCATTGGGCGTATGCACAACCCCTTCAATGGCCTGCCGCCCGTAGTATTGGCCCATCGGAAACAGTGAATGGTGGTCGGTTGGCAGTAGGCGATAAAAAGTATTCAGTAAGCAGTAGTGAGTAGTCAGTGATGAGTCAAGAGTTATGAGTTATGAGTGATGCATTTGAGTTTGTATTTGAATTTGAAAAAGATCTAAGACGTAAAACATATGACGAGGGAGCTATCTGGGAACGGCTTTTTCTTTTTAGCATTGTCAGCTTGAGCGCAGTCGAAAGCCTGGGAACATAGCGATTAGGTCTCGACTCCGCTCGACCTGACAAAGTAGTAAGCGGTACAAAGCAAACGATAATAAGTATTCAGTTTTGAGTTTGAGTTTGAATTTGACATTTGCATTTGCATTTGCATTTGCATTTGCATTTGCGCTTGCACTTGACACTTGCACTTGCACTTGTTTTGAGTTTGTCAAGGACAAAAAGACGAAAAGATGAAGGACTATGATGAATGAACAATTATCGGTAATCAGTAATCAGTTGACAGTGAGCAGTGGGCAGTATTCAGTAATCAGTAATCAGTAATCAGTGAGCAGTGAGCAGTAATGAGTGGTCAGTAATGAGTGATGCATTTGAGTTTGAATTTGACATTTGAATTTGAATTTGCACTTGACACTTGCACTTGAACTTGTTTTGAGTTTGAATTTGACATTTGCATTTGCATTTGCATTTGCGCTTGCACTTTACACTTGCACTTGACACTTGTTTTGTATTTGAATTTGTCAAGGACAAAAAGACGAAAAGATAAAGGACTATGATGAATGAACAATTATCGGTAATCAGTAATCAGTTGGCAGTGAGCAGTATTCAGTGAACAGTGAACAGTAATCAGTGGTCAGTGATGAGTTATGAGTTATGAGTGATGCATTTGTATTTGAATTTGCACTTGACACTTGCACTTGCACTTGAACTTGTTTTGTATTTGAATTTGACATTTGAATTTGTATTTATTTTTTTCATCTAACCTCTAACCTCTAACCTCTAACCTCTAACCTCTAACCTCTAACCTCTAACCTCTAACCTCTAACCTCTAACCTCTAACATCTAACCCGGAACTTGCACTTGATGCTTGTACCTGAACTTTTTTATCATCTATCTAAACTGCCATACATATTACAGTCTTCGTTTCGGTACCTTCTCCGAGTTGGCCTTATTGCAATTGGCACAGGAGAACCAGGTAACCCAATTGGTATTGACCGATATCAACAATACCTCTGCGTGCCTCAATTTTGTGCGAAAAGCACCCGAGTATCAGATCAGGCCCCTTCTCGGAATCGACTTTCGAAACGGGGTGGATCAATGCTATGTAGGCATTGCCAAAAACAATGAGGGGTATTTAGAGTTGAACAACTTCCTTTCCGAACACCTGCATCAAGAAAAACCTTTTCCGCCGATCGCTCCCGAGTTTAAGAATGCCTATATCATTTATCCTTTTGAAACCGTGTTGCTGCAAGAGATCGAGACATTTAGGGCACAGGAGTACATCGGTATTTCCATTGCCGATTTACGGCGCTTGCGTTTTTCAAGAATCATGGCCTTAAAAGATAAATTGGTCGTGCAACAACCGGTCACCTTTCGCAACAAGCGCGATTTTAATGCCCATCGTTTATTGCGCGCCATTGACAACAATACCTTGTTAAGTAAATTATCGGTCACCGAACAGGCCGGTGAAGAAGAGAAAATGTTCCCCGTACAGAACTTGGCCGCCGTGTTTTCAGAATACCCTTTTATACTGGAAAATACCGAACGATTACTAAACGCATGCACTATTGTGTTCGATTTTTCAGAGGGGCGAAAGCCGCAAAACCTGAAAAATTATACAAGAAGTACGGGGGAAGATGAGGTATTATTGGAAAAACTGTGTGAGGAAGGGCTCCCATACCGGTATCCCAATGCCGATAAGGCCGTGAAGGCCCGTTTGCAAAAAGAGTTGCAACTCATCAAAAAAATGGGATTTGTCTCCTATTTTTTGATCAATTGGGATATTGTTTCCTATGCGCGCAAGCAACGGTTCTTTTATGTAGGGCGGGGCAGTGGGGCGAATAGTATTGTGGCCTATCTATTGCGTATTACCGATGTAGATCCCATGGAGCTCGATCTGTATTTTGAACGTTTTATTAACCTGTACAGGGCCAATCCGCCCGATTTTGATATCGATTTTTCACACCGCGATCGGCCGGTAATGACACAATATATCTTTGATCGTTTTGAAAATGTAGCCCTGTTGGGAACCTATGTCACCTTTAAATGGCGGGGCATGGTACGGGAACTGGGAAAGGTTTTTGGGTTGCCCAAAGACGAGATCGATCTGCTTTCCGAGGGGCGCTTCGAGGCGACCCGTTTAGATGAGGTTTCGTCGCTGGTCGTAAAATATACTCGCCTCTTGGAAGGGATGCCCAATTACCTGAGCATTCATGCCGGGGGCATTCTGATCAGTGAACGCCCCTTGCATTGGTTCGCTGCCACCCATTTGCCGCCCAAGGGCTTTGCGACCACCCAGTTCGATATGGTAATCGCCGAAGATGTAGGGCTCTATAAATTCGATATTCTAGGGCAACGGGGCTTGGCCAAGATTCGGGAAACGATGGAAATTTTAGAACGCGATCGGCCTGCTGAATTTGCCCGTATCGATATTCACGATATCAAAAGCTTTAAACAAGATCCCAAGATCAATTCGCTGGTCAAAACGGCCCAATGTATGGGGTGTTTTTATGTAGAATCGCCCGCCATGCGCATGTTGCTCAAAAAACTAGAGGTCGATACCTATTTGGGGCTTGTAGCGGCAAGTTCGATCATTCGCCCGGGGGTGGCCAAAAGTGGTATGATGCGCGAATACATTCTACGGCATCGAAACCAGGGCCGGGCCGAAGAGAAGGCCCATCCCGTAATGCTCGATATCATGCCCGATACCTATGGGGTCATGGTATATCAAGAAGACGTTATAAAGGTCGCGCACCACTTTGCCGATCTTAGCCTGGGCGAGGCCGATGTATTGCGCCGCGGTATGAGCGGTAAATTCCGTTCCCGGGAAGAATTTCAAAAAGTACGGGAGAAGTTCATCCAAAACTGCCGTAAGAAAGGCTATGCCGAAGACCTTATTTTTGAGATCTGGAACCAGGTCGCCAGTTTCGCCGGCTATGCCTTTGCCAAGGGGCACTCGGCTTCTTACGCCGTTGAAAGCTATCAAACGCTCTTTTTAAGGGCCTACTATCCGTTGGAATATATGGTGGCCGTATTGAATAATGGTGGCGGATTTTATCGGTCCGAGTTCTATGTACACGAGGCGCGAATGCTCGGGGCTACGATACATGCCCCCTGTATCAATAAAAGCCTTGCGGCGAACCGTATTTACGGGAAAGAATTGTACTTGGGCCTCGGGTATTTAAAAGAATTGGAGGCAAGGGTCATGGAACGTATCCTTAAGGAACGTCACCTGCAGGGCCCGTTTCGTTCTTTAGAAGGTTTTCTTGATCGGGTCTTGATTTCCATCGAGCAAGTCGGTATCCTCATCCGTATCAATGCCTTTCGTTTTACGGGGACCAATAAACACCAGTTGCTTTGGAAAGCGCATTTGTTTTTAGGGAAAAGTACCAAAGTAGACCATCCCAAACTGTTTGCTCCCAAAAAACAGGATTTTCAAATTCCGACACTCCATACGACCAACCTAGAGATGGCGTTTACGCAATTGGAACTTTTGGGTTTTTGTTTGTGCAGTCCGTTCGAACTGCTTCGGGAAGCTCCGAAAAATACAAATGGCAGTAAAGATCTGGAGCGTTATCTCAACAGGCATATCGATATCTATGGCTATCTGGTCACGGTAAAAAATACCAGTACCCATAACGGGAAACGCATGCATTTTGCTACCCTGGTGGATCAGCAGGGCGAGGTGTTCGATACGGTACTGTTCCCGCCCGTTGCCGCTAAGTATTTTTTTAGGGGGCGGGGTATTTATCGGTTTTATGGGAAAGTGGTCAGTGAGTTCGGCTTTTTAAGCATCGAGGTGGTCAAAATGCTCAAACAAGAATATGTTCCAGATCCCCGCTATGCCGATATGAAAACGGCCAATCGGGAGCTGTTCTTTAAAGAAGCAAAAGAATAAGGTCATAGGTGTTTTGGGCGTTTCCGTACAAGGGTACGGCCGGGCTTTCCGCCCTCGCTTTTTTTGTAAAAGGCAAAAAAGAGCTCAAACAACGGCTGCAATCCCTAACGCAGTTCCGTTTATACGATCAAACGGCCAGCTATACATTCAAACTGCCCATTGGTTGATCGGCCCTTGGGGAAAGAAACGATGTGCCTTATTTTTGAAGGGAACTAAAAAGAGCCCTATCTGTGAAGACGGGCTCTTTTACGAGAACACTATATGAAAATGAAAAAATTTACTTTTTGCTAATTACATAGTAAACTTAGGGCGAGTGCTTCAGAATGGAAAATAAATGATGTGTAGCCCTCAAAACCTGTGGTGTACTCCTGCGTTTTTGATTTTTAGAATTCTTTTTTTGGCATTTTTTACGAAAAAAGCGTTCGGGCACGATACTTGCGGCAAAAAAAATACGTTACAACTAATAGAGACCAGCTTTTGAATCAAATGAAACCGATAACCACCATACTCTTAGCCGCACTTTTTATGGTGTCTTGTTCCAAGGATAATGAAGACGTGATCAACGTGGAGCTCGAAGGGCAATGGGAACTTTCAGATGCGGTCTGTTTTTGTTTTTTTGATGAAAATCCAGACTTCAGTACCCATAAAATAAGCTTTGAAGGGAGTACCTTATCGATTACCAATTCAGGAGAAAACGAATTTTTGACCAATGCCGAAGGGTCGTACCAAGTATCGGGGAATTTAATTACCCTTTCCAACGGCAATCAGTATCGGTATTCAAAAGATGGCAATACCCTCACCCTCACCTTTGTCGACCAGTCAGAAATCGCAGACGACGAGCTTATCTTGCTCTATATTCGATCGTAAGAGGTTATTTTTCTGCTAAAAAAGCTTTTAGCGCAAGGTACACCCCGTTGCTCCAACCGAAACCGTCTTGCACGGGATATTCACCACCGCCCGCTTCAAGGCCCATGTCCTCTACATTGTATTTCTCTACAAATTTTCCGGTATTGGCATATACTTTTTCGTTGATGGCCACCCATCGCTCGGCAATGGTCCTGGCCAGCTCGTGATGCCCATAATTTTCGAGCCCTACGATCGTCATCCATTGCAAAGGGGCCCATCCGTTCGGGGCATCCCATTGTTCCCCGGTATTGACCAAGGTAGTAACGACTCCGCCCGGCTTTAAAAATTGTGCCTCGATGTACTTGGCAATGGCATCGGCCTGGTTCTGATTGGCCATTTTAAAGAACAACGGGTAGGTCATGGCCAAAGATTTAATGCCGGTTTTTCGTTGCCGTACAAAATTAAAATCCTCGTACACCCCCTCATTCGCGTTCCACGAATAGGTATCTAAAAAGTTGATCCTATTGTTCATTCTATTTTTTAAAAAAGCCACATAATCGGCATCCTCGGCATAACAACGGGTCAAGAGTTCCTCAAGACCGTATAAAAGTGCATTCAGGTCTACGGGAATAATATCGGTGGTTTCAATGGTCTCGATATTTCTGCCGTTGGCGAACCAACGGGAAGTATAATCCCAGCCCGATTCGGCCCCTGAACGCAAGTCTCGGTACATTTTTTTGCCCCCGGCCAGCTTTTGAATTTGAAAGAAATCTTCGCGATACGATTCCTGTCTGGGCGTATCCCCGGCATCATAATAGCGGTTTACGGTCCCAGATGGGGTGTTTACACAATGGCGCAGGGCGGTTTCCTTGGTAAGGCTTCCGTTCATCCAAAAGGCATATTCCTGCTTCAGCACTTCCCGGTATTTTGTATACACTTCATCGCCATTATGTTCGGCCAATAGCTGTACCATTTGGGAAAAGAAAGGGGGTTGGGATCTTGTGATGTAGTAGTTTCTGTTGCCATTGGGGATATGCCCTACCGTATTGATCAAATGCGCAAAATTGTCCAACATGTCTTCGATGAGCTGAAACTCGCCCGACTCTACCAATCCCAACATGGTAAAATAACTATCCCAGTAGTACACTTCGCGAAAACGGCCGCCGGGAACCACGTAGGGTTTCGGTAATGGGATCAGGGTACTGCCTTCCCGTATACTGTCCGATGCGCGCTTGAGTACCGGCCACAAGGCATTTACATGTGCTACGGCAGATCTGCCGGGGTCCGATTTGAAATCGGAGGAGATAGAAGAGGGGATTTCAAAATGGTCTTCTACGAATTTTTTGAGATCAAAGCCTTCTTCTTTTTTTTCTTTGTTGTATTTGACCCTGATTTCTTCATGCGGGAATTTGGCAGTACAATCTACAAAGGTCTTGCTATCGGGAAATATTTCCTGCAGCTGTACATCAATGAACAAACTTCCCAATAAAATATCAGGGGTGGTGAAGTTGGTCTTTGTAGGAACAACCGATGTTTCCCGAGATTCTTGTGAATCGGTTTTTTTGGTGGTTTCGGTCTTACAGGAAAGTAGGGCAAGAAAAAATAGTACGTACAAATATCTCATAAGGTGGTCATGATGTTTTACAATTGCCAAAGTATTAATTTTTAAGGGCGAAACATAGCAATGAGGAAAGAAAATAATAGAGTGGGAATATGGTAGATGGTCGAATTGAAACTTTTGCCATAGAAAAAGAAACCTTGACCAAGTATGTCTTGATCAAGGTGCATAAAGTGTTTTCCGAAACCTTTAAACCGCGTTTGACTTTTTGGGAGTGTGGTTTCAAAATTGCTTATATTGGAGCATATTACTTTTATAAATATATTACCGGGTATGGAACTTTCGAGCGAAACAACAGCCATTTTGACCAGTTTGGCCTTGTTCTTACTTGCCCTAATTTTTAGAATAGGATTTCGCATGTACCATTCCAAGAAACTCAAAAAGCAGTCTGGGAAGTAATATTCCAGGCTTAAGGAATGTCTGCGAAGAAGACAAAAGTTCCTTTTGGGCCACTCTCGCCATCAACCAGGGGCATTGCTTTATTCGACCCGTATGAGCTCCCATGCGGTGAAGTCGCCTTCCCAGTTTCCATTGTTGGATACGGTAAACACCTCTTCTCCTTCATGTGGGTTGCCAGGTCGTATGAATTGATCGGTGACCTTGTTGATCAAGCGGTAACTGTCATTTTCGAGTGCTACTACCTTCCAATGTGTCCAGCTTCCTGTCCAATTGGTTTTGCCTGTCATTATAGGTTCCCCGTTGGTGTTGTTTTTTGGGCGTATTCTTCGGTTGCCGTGTTGGCTTTTAAGGCGAAAATGGCCGTCTTCCGTTCGCTCAACCTGCCATATAGCACGTTCATCGTCCGCGATGGCGACCAATTTGGCAAAGTCTTCATCGTTTACAGGGCTTAGAAATTTCCCGGTGGCTTTGTTTTTAATTTTGATCAAGGCGCCTTCCTGCAAAGGGTCAGTGGGGGTTTCTGAGTCTTCATCGTTCCCATTACCAATAGGTGTAATGCTAAAATTATCGAAAGAGATATCCATAGCGTCACCGAAATTCCCCCAACCGAATACCTGTACAAAAAATTGATAGGTGCCATCAAAAGGCGCTCCATGGGTAAAGGGTACCGTTTGCCAACCACCCTCTTCCACCACATGGTCTATGGGCCCCCACCATGTATTGCTTTGTTCATGGTATATAATATAGTTTACAATGCCTGAATCGCCCGGTCCGGAATAATTGTTCCATTTAATATCCGTACTGGCCGCGTAGCGGGCGCCCTTGGTCAAGGTTACTTGCTGCATGAGTTTCACTGCCGAGAAATTATTGGTGTTTGCGGGAATCTTTAAACGAACGTATTTATTGCCCGCATTGCTTTCTACTTTACCAGTGAGGGCTTCGTTGGGGGAATAGAATTCCCATGCGCCCCCCGGGTTGCCGCCAACGGTTTGGGCATTGAATTGACCGTCGGTGATTAAATTACCGCTTCGCGACTCGTTGTCCACTGCGTTTTCCACTTCTTTGAGGGTGAAATTATCGACCCTGAGGTCTGTTTTTTTGGGGATTTGATGGGGCAATAACGATAAGTAAACGAAAATAGGTTGATCTGGTTCAACTGCCATAAAGCGATACGTAATGGTGGTCCAAGCTCCATTACGTATCCAAACATCTTTGCCTGCAAAGGTTTTATCGGCCTGGTGTTGTGCCCAAAACGAAACGATCGCCGAAGCGTTGCCGTTGTTCGGGTTGGCCCATTGTACCCTTGCGGAAGCTTCGTAAATAATCCCCGGACGTAGTGTAAGGCGCTGGCCAATGGTGATATGGTCAAAGGCAGCCGGGTTGGCATTTTCTGGCAAGGATAACAGGCAGTGCCGGGAACCATCATCGGAAAGTGAACTATTTTCAATTCGGTCTACGACAAATTCAGTGGTATTGTTACCCGTGCGTTGTACCTCCCAATTCGAATTGGCCGTGGTCATACGGCCATCTGCACCCGATTCAAATCCTGAATCGGAAAGTAGGGAGATATCGGAAAGCAAGGTGTGGGGCGTTAGGTTTTCGGGGGCCGGTTCCAGATTTTTTTCGCAGGAAAAAAGTAGGGATAGCGCCAATGCGCAAAGTGCGCTCAAGGGAAGCATTTTTTTCATAATCACAGTATTTTGGGGTTCAACTTTTAGGGCGTATTGCTTGCTATGGAACCATAGCGTGTGGAGTGGGGCAATGTACCATAGATACTTACGACTTTTTCAAGGAGTAGGATTTCAGGGTACCTAATAGATCGATGAAATACACGCTTTGGATAATCGAAGCGGTATTTTTGAGAGAAAAACGGAAGTACCACCCCCTGTCGATCGGTACGATTCTACTATCAGGAAGCCTTGTAGCAGGTAGCCTTTGCATTGGATGCTAGGCGGACCATATAGAAAATTTTACAATTATACCGGACTACTTAAAGGCTTGGTGTCCCGTAATATCTGCACCGGTAATCAACAAATGAATGTCGTGCGTTCCCTCGTAGGTAATCACACTTTCTAAGTTCATCATATGTCGCATAATGCTGAATTCACCGGTGATACCCATACCTCCTAGCATTTGCCGTGCTTCCCGGGCAATCTTAATGGCCATATCTACATTGTTGCGCTTGGCCATAGATATTTGGGCGGTAGTGGCCCTGCCTTCGTTTTTCAATTGTCCCAAACGGAAGGCCAGCAATTGGGCCTTGGTAATCTCGGTAATCATTTCGGCCAATTTTTTCTGTTGCAATTGAAAAGCGGCAATGGGTTTCCCAAACTGAATGCGTTCTTTGGCATAGCGCAATGCCGTATCGTAACAATCCATGGCAGCGCCGATAGCACCCCAAGAGATACCGTATCGGGCAGAATCCAAGCAGCCAAGTGGTGCACCCAATCCTGTTTTGTTGGGAAGTAGATTTTCTTTGGGAACCTTTACATTATCGAAGATGAGCTCCCCGGTAGCAGAGGCCCGCAACGACCATTTATTATGGGTTTCCGGCGTCGAAAAACCTTCCATACCACGCTCTACGATCAACCCGTGAATACGACCTTCCTCATTTTTTGCCCATACCACGGCTATGTCGGCGAAAGGGGAATTTGAAATCCATAATTTGGCCCCGTTCAAAAGATAATGGTCGCCCATATCCTTGTATTTGGTTTCCATCCCACCGGGGTTTGATCCGTGATTGGGTTCGGTCAACCCGAAACACCCCATGAACTCGCCACTGGCCAATTTGGGTAAGTACTTTTTGCGTTGTTCGTCGGTGCCATAGGTATATATGGGATACATGACCAATGAAGACTGTACAGAAGCCGTGGAACGTACACCACTGTCCCCCCGTTCTATTTCTTGCATAATGAGTCCGTAACTGATCTGGTCCAAACCGGCCCCGCCGTATGCTTCGGGAATGTACGGTCCGAAGGCCCCTATTTCTGCCAATCCTTTTATGATTTGGGTCGGAAACTCCGCTTTTTGGGCATAGTCTTCGATAATGGGTGAAACAGATCGTTTTACCCATTGGCGGGCCGCATCGCGTACCAATTTATGTTCCTCGGATAAGAGGTCGTCCAAGTTATAGTAATCAGGAGCTTCAAATAGATCGGGTCTCATACACTAGATATTTTTGTAAAGATAAGAATGAAACGTAACAATTCATCGATGTATTGTTTCATTTTTAACAATTCAACAAGAGTTTTAAGCGGTACTACGATTTAAAAATTGGGCCAATAGCCCATGAAAGTGGTGTACGCCTTTCTCGCGGGTCGGGGAGAAGCGGCCTGCTTTGTAAAAACGGGATCGTACGCCTTTTTGCACGCCCTCTACAACCGCCTCGTCTTCAAGTTCTACCTTGTCCAGTAAAGCACCGGCCCCTTGATCCAACTTGGAGGGGTCCCATACATAGCTAATGAAGGAAACCTTGGTACGGTTCATCGACCGCGGTTGTACCAAATTCACCGAAAGGCCCCAAGGGTAAAAATTGAACATCATATTCGGGAAGACCCAATAATAATAGGCTGCTACCTTTTTGCCATGATCTGGATGGTCTTCCGGAAGGTCAAAAACGTGTTCCCCGTCCTGGGCATACCCGATTTGGAGGTTCATATAGTCATACAACACCGTGTCATAATCTCCGTAGTCGAGTACGGCATCCAAGTCTTCATGTACAAAGGGAATATGAAATCCTTCCAAATAATTATCACAGTACAAGGCCCAATGGGCATCAATATGATACGTTTTGGATCGGTGCTCATCCAATTTAAAATCGGTGAGGGGCAAAAACCCGATCCGTTCGTTCATCCCGTCAATGACCACCTGAAAATCGAATGTGGGATCAAGTCCCGCAAACAAAAAAGGCCCCCAATTGCGTAGGGGGAAGGTATGCAGGTCATCACAAGGTCGGGGAAAGGTCTGGGCCTCCTTGAACTCTGGCATGTGTTCAAAGGCCCCGTTCAATGAAAAACGCCTTCCGTGATAGCCACAAGTCAGTTTTTTTTTCTTTCCCGAAGCGTCAACAATCAAGTTTCCCCGATGCGTGCATACATTGCTCAGGCAGTTTATTTTTTCCGTTACATCTTTGGTAAGGAGCATGGGCTCCGTTAAAAAACCGTCCAACAGCACAAACGGATGTACATTTCGTCCGTTTTCCAAGAGGGTTTCATGACCCACCCATTGCCATCCACCATAGAAAACCGAATTCTTCAGGGCTTCAAAAACGCGTGGGTCCCTGTAAAAAGAGGCGGGCAAGGTTTCTGCCTTCGTAATATCGGGATCAATATAAAATTTTGGAATCAAGCGCGTTGGTTTTTGTACATTTAAAAATATATAAATCTTTTGACACCTAGACCTATTGATCGACCAAACTAGCAACACTAAAAAGTTGGGCCTGTGGATGAGTACCTCTTTGGTGGTCGGAAACATGATCGGTGCCGGTATATTCCTGATGCCTGCGGCCCTTGCTCCCTATGGGGGCATCAGTATTTTGGGTTGGTTGTTTTCGGCGACGGGGGCCATACTGTTGGCCAAGGTTTTTGGGAAATTGAGCCATTTGGTTCCAGGTAGGAGCGGCGGCCCATATGCCTATTCAAAAGCAGGTTTTGGTGATTTTGTGGGCTTCTTGGTCGCTTGGGGGTATTGGATATCCATTTGGGTGAGCAATGCCGCCATTGCCATTGCCTTTGTGAGTGCGTTGAGCGTTTTTTGGCCACTACTGCAGGAAAGTACCGTCTGGGCCGTTTCGTTCGGGACAGGTACGATATGGGGCCTTACATGGGTGAATTCCCTAGGGGTGCGTGCCTCGGGGAAGTTGCAACTTTTTACTACTATCTTAAAGTTACTTCCCTTGGTATTGATCATTGTAGGGGGCTTTTTCTTTTTCGATCTAGAACATTTCGTACCCTTCAATAGAAGTAGTGAAACCACTTTTGGTGCCATTACGATTACCGCGGCTTTGACCCTCTATGCCTATATGGGCGTCGAAAGTGCTACCATTCCGGCCAGTGACGTGGCCCGACCCGAGAAAACCATTCCGAAAGCAACACTGTTCGGGACGGTACTAACCGCCCTGGTCTATATCTTGGGAACTGTGGCGGTTATGGGTATTATTCCTCTGGAAGAATTGGCGGTGTCTCCGGCACCCTTTGCCGATGCCAGTGCGGTAATCGGTGGGGAATGGGGGCGTACGTTTGTCGCGGCAGGGGCGGCGATCGCTGCTTTTGGTGGACTCAATGGCTGGATTCTGGTACAAGGGCAGGTCGCTATGGCAACGGCACAAGACCATTTGTTTCCTAGTATATTTCAACGAAAAAACCGCAAAGGAGTACCCGTGTATGGGATACTCATCGGGAGTGCCTTAAGTTCGATTGTCTTATTGATGAATTATACCGATGGCCTGGTAGATCAATTCCGTTTTTTGATTCTATTGACGGCCCTGTGCGTATTGATTCCTTATTTGTTTTCGGCCGCTGCCTATGTGCTGTTGGCCATACGGCCCAAAATGGGTGTTGGCCATTGGTTGCCGGTGGTAGGCCTTGGAGGGCTTGCCTTTATTTATGCCTTATGGGCCGTATACGGCGCGGGGGAAAAGGCCATCTTCTGGGGCTTTTTGCTATTGCTAACGGGAATCCCCGTATATGTGTATATGAAGCGGCGATTATAATTACATTTTCAGGTAAAATTCCTGTGTCAAGGCGGTATAGGCTGCCGTGTATTCATGGCGTGCATGCTCAATGACCAGCGTGTCTTCTTGAGTATCTTCTGCTGAAAAAGTGAAGGCTAGCATGCTTCTTTTGATCGTGGCGGTTGCCGTTCCTTTTACGTGGGTGATGTGCTTGGGTAAGAGCCCATAGGTTGCCGCTATTTCTTTAAATGCGGCCTCTTCCTTGTTTGGGATAATGGTGGTAAAGACACCTTCCGGAGAAAGGAGTTTCGATACCCCTTCCAGCAGTTCTCCGAAGGGCAGCGATTGGTTTTGCCGTGCAAGGTCCCTTGCGGTGCTGCCACTTGCCATAGCCTCCGAATAGAAGGGAGGATTGGAGACGATCAACTCATAGCGGTCTTCGATTTCCTCCACAAATTCATCGAGACCTGCATGGTAACAGAACAAACGATCCGCCCAGGGGGATTGCTCAAAATTGTCCATGCATTGTTCGTAGGCCGCTTCGGCTATTTCAATTGCATCAATGGTTTCAGCAGTGCTGCGTTGTGCCAACATCAGCGCTATGATTCCGGTACCCGCGCCAATATCCAAAATAGATTCAGGCGCATTCGCAAGGGGGGTCCAGGCGCCTAGCAATACCCCATCGGTGCCAATTTTCATGGCACAGCGGTCTTGGTGAATCGTAAATTGCTTGAAATGAAAAGGCTTTGACAAGGAGTCGGTTTTAAAAGGTTGTAGTAGGTAATGGAACACAAAGATAGGAAGCCTCCTCCGAATTGTCTTTCACGACCTCTATTCTATTTTTCCCGCTTGCCGGGTCTCGGTTCCTTCTAGTTCCAATAAAGAATCTCCCAACCGAGTGCGCATGGTATTTGCCAATAATTGTATTTCCGCTACGATTTTAGGGTGGTTCTTGGCAACATTGGTGGTCTCGCTCTTGTCCGCCTCCAAGTTGTACAGTTCAATAGTTTCCAAATCGACCATTTTATAGGTACCGGGAAGGCCATTGCTGCCAAGTTCTTGCCCGTTCATGGTACGGTAACGATGGGGAAAATAGAGTTTCCATTTTCCGTAGCGTACCCCGAACAGCTCGTTGACCCGATAATAAAAAAAGTACGCTTCCTGGGGGCTTTCACGGCTTTCTCCCGTTAATACGGTCCACACGTCTTTTCCATCAATGGTTTTTTGGGGAAGTGTCGCATCTGTAATACCGGCTATGGTCGGTAAGATGTCGATGGCCATGACGGGCACGTCTATGGTTTTACCCTTCGGTAGTCGTTTGGGGTAGCGGGCGATAAAAGGTTCGCGTTGTCCGCCTTCCCAGGCGGTACCCTTGCCTTCGCGAAAAGGGAGGGCGCTTCCCGCATGATTACCGTAGGCCAACCAGGGTCCGTTGTCCGAGGTAAAAATCACCAGCGTATTGTCATCAATTCCGTTCTTTTCGAGGGCGGCCAAAATTTGCCCGACTGACCAATCGATTTCCATGATGACATCGCCATACAGCCCGCGGTCGGATTTCCCTTTGAATTTATCGGACACGAACAAGGGCACATGGGGTTGCGGGTGGGGGACGTACAAAAAGAAGGGAGTGTCTTTATTTTTATTGATAAAGGCGACACTGCGTTCGGTAATTTGGGTCGTAAGCTGCGACTGATCGGTCAAGGTATCAATCACCGTCTCATTTTCATAGAGCGGCAAGGGACCAAAGTTGAATACCGGGCCTTGCTGCGGATGCAAGGGCCACATATCGTTCGAATACGGGATGCCGAACCACTCGTCAAAGCCGTTTTTGGTAGGTAGAAAATTGGGATGGTCGCCCAAATGCCATTTTCCAAAGATGGCTGTGCGGTATCCCTTTGTCTTGAGCATTTCGGCCAAGGTGGTTTCATCGGGGTGCAAGCCCTTGTTGCTATTGGGCATCATGGCATTGTGTATCCCGATGCGGTTGGGGTAGCAGCCGGTAAGGATCCCCGCCCGGGAGGCCGAACAGACCGCCTGGGCCGCGTAGTAGCTGGTAAGTTTTACCCCCTCGGCCGCCAATTGATCCAAGTTGGGAGTGGCAATGTCATCGGCCCCAAAAGTGCCTACATCGCGGTATCCCTGGTCATCGGTAAAGATCAATACGATGTTGGGAGGTACCGCGCTTTCTGTGTTGCTTTTTTTCTTTTTGGCATCGCCGCAAGAAGTGATTGCAAAATATAAAACAAGCAAAAGGGCGGCGCGCATTGGATTCGGTTTTAAGTGAACACCTAAAGATAGTTGAAAAATGAGTCCTTTGTCAATACGAATTCAGCAGTCGCTTGTACAATTTTCAGTAAGCAGTAAGCAGTGAACAGTAAAAAGTAAGCAGTTTTCGGTTGGCAGTAAGTAGTATTTAGTACTAAGTAGTGAGTACAAAGTTTTTATGGGGAAATGGAAAAGAGAGAAAAGAACAAAGACGTAAGACGAAGAATGAAAGGACTTAAAGAGTAATCAGTCTGCAATGTTCAGTGATCAGTAATCAGTAATCAGTGCACCGTGAACAGTTTTCGGTTGGCAGTAATTAGTATTTAGTACTAAGTAGTGAGTACAAAGTTTTTGGTGGAAAATGGAGAAAAGAGAGAAAAGAACAAAGACGTACGAAGGATGAAATAACTTAAGCAGTAATCAGCATTTAGTACTAAGTAGTGAGTACAAAGTTTTTATGGGGAAATGTGGAAAAGAGGGAAAATGGAAAAGAGAGAAAAGAACAAAGCCGTAAGACGAAGGATGAAAGGACTTAAAGAGTAATCAGTTAGCAACGAACAGTGAACAGTAACCAGTGTGCAGTTGTGGATTTTGTTTTCAGCAACCATCAACTCTTCACTCATAACTTGTTTTGTATTTGAATTTGACGTTTGTATTTGAATTTATTCAGGAAGTCCGTTTCTTTTTCCCGCACTTTGGCGAATGGTATGGAAGGCACCCATCGGAGACAAGCGTTGGCAGGAGTACTTTCAGATCAAATTGGCCATTAAAACACCACAACATATCACTAGGGCCTTGGATAAATTAAACCTATGCCCTTCGCCCGTTTCGAACAAAATGGTGGTCGCAATGTGTAAAAAGATCCCGATAACCAGCGCATTCACAAAATGGATGTATTCAGTAACGAAGACCATATTATTGGATATATAGGTGCCCAATGGAGTCATTGCCATAAATACGACCAAAAAACCCATGATCTGTGCCTTGCGATAGTTAGCTTGTACTAAAAAGGTGGTGAGCAAGGTTGCTATCGGTATTTTATGAAGCAATACACCATACACCATGTCATTGTGATGATGAATAGGAAGTCCTTCCAAGAAACTATGTATGCAAAGGCTTATAAACAATACCCAGGGGAATTTGTTGTCTTCTTTATTGGTATGTGCATGGCCATGTTCTACGCCTTCCGATAAAAACTCCAACACAGTCTGAAGCACGATACCGCATATTATAAAAAGGCCGGTTTGCTGGCCCCCTAAATGATGATACACCTCGGGCAATAGATCAAAAAGTGTTAATGCCAATAAAAACGCCCCGCTAAAGGATAACAAGAGCTTGGTGCCCGTTGCTTTTTGTTTTTTGGTCACAAAGGCAATGGCAACGCCAATTCCTATGGCCAAAACTGGAAGTATATATGTCATCATGATGGTAGCTGTAAAAAGTATCCCTGGGTCTGTTCTTGGTGTTGCTATTCCTTTTGATTCTTCGGTCTTGTGGAATAGGTTTTACTAACAATTTTCCACTCCCCATCGATCTTGAGCAGGTGCATAAAATCAATGAACGAAAAAGTTTCATATTCCAGTTCCAACTGAGCGCTGGCGGCCACTCCTGCTATGTTTATCGCCTTAATGTAGGTTTTTGTCTGTACAGGATCATCGGAGGTGACGTATGCGCTCAGCGCTTCAATGGCATTCACTTCTTCATACTTTTTTTCTATCCACTTCATTGTGGCATTGGGATGGAATGCTTCTTTAAAAGAGGCTGCATGGTGCGTGGTCATTCCATTGAGGTACTGATCGATGGTTTTTTCTATCAGTTGCAGATCGTTATTTTGAGCGTGTACTTGTGTCATAAATACGGTAGTTACGATGAGTTGAAAAACTATTTTTTTCATATTTTTTCTTGATTTTATATTTCCGATGCAAAAATGTTACGGACGTAGGGCAACTTTAAGCGTTCCAGAAGAGCGGTCACGCATCAGATCATACCCTTTTTCCGCCTCTGATAACGGTAAAATGTCGGTAAAGATCTTGCTGGGATCAATTACACCTCTTTCTACTATCGGAAGTAACTTTTCCATATAGGCCGCTACATTTACCACCCCGGTATGGATGGTGATGTTTCTAAACAGGGCAGATGAATAGGGTTGTTCGACCGTTTCATACAAATGCCCAAACCCTAGAACACTTATCGATGCTCCGGCCTGGGTCATTTCCATACCTTGTGCAATGGCCGTTTTATTCCCTACGGAATCGATTACCGAATTTGCACCTCGTTCTTCCGTAAGCGATTTCACAAACGCTACCGGGTCCTCATTTTTTGAATTCACCACATGGGTCGCCCCGATCGTTTTGGCCAATTCCAATCGGCTGTCGTGCCTCCCCACCAAAATTATGGTAGATGGGCCAAACAATGTGGCAGCCATTACCGCACTTAAACCTACCGCGCCATCACCGATAACCACGACCGTTTCCCCGGTCTTGATATTCGCATTTAACGCACCGTGATACCCCGTGGCGAAATTATCGCCCAAAGGTAGAATTTTTGTATCATGCTCCTCGCCCGTTAAACTTTCCGGTACTTTAAACAGGGAAGAATTCCCATAAGGGACCCGTATAAATTCGGCCTGACCTCCTTGAATATCGTCGCCCCCGTGTTGGGCAAAAAGAGGGGTTCCGAACAACCCGCCATGATCACATGCCGACGGTAGGTCGCGTTTGCAATAATAGCAATCTCCGTCGACGAACATGGCCGATGCTACGACGTGGTCTCCCACCTTTAGGGAGTGAACACCCTTCCCTACTTGGTCTATGACCCCCACAAATTCATGCCCTATCCGCATCCCTTTGAACAAACCCATTTCTGGTCCGTTTTGGGTGAATTCCAAATCTGCACCGCAAATACCGGCAAGGGTAATGCGTACAATAACATCATCATCTTTTAGGAGTTGTGGTTTGGGTATCTCAACAACTTCAATTTGCGATCTTTCTTTGTAAACGACTGCTTTCATATGCTATCTTTTAGTTTGACTTTTACGTTGTCCTATTTTTAAAAAAGAGTGGGATTTGTTTTGAGGTACGAACGACCTCATAAAACGTACACCATCTCTGCTCATTATCAACAGGACAAAGGTGCGTCGTATGGAAAAAGATTCATATGACCTGTGGTAAGAAATACGCTTGACTTTTATCAAGACCTACCATTGATATACGTCAACTTTTAGGAGCGGGAACGAATTCTGCTCAACGATTCCGGAGAGATTCCCAAATAGGAAGCCAAGACGTACTGCGGTACTCTACTGGCGATTTGAGGGTATTTGTCAACAAATTCCCAATAACGCTCTTCCGAGCTTTTACCAATATTGGAAACGGTTCTTTTATAGGAAAAGGACATGGACCTTTCTGTGTACAATCTAAAATATTGACACAAAGAATGTACTTTACCACAGAGTTCCTCCACATCATCGTATTTCATTTGTAAGATGAGCGAGTCCTCAAGAGCTTCAGCATAGTATTCTGCAGGGGTTTGATGTATATAGCTAAAGAAGTCGGTAAAAAACCAATCTTCAATTGCGATGATGATCGTATGTTCTTTTCCCAAGGCGTCTACATAGAAAACGCGAACGGCACCTTCCACAATATAATTTCGATATTCGGATACAAAGCCCGGTTGCACCACGAATTGTCTTTTCTTTATTCTGGTGGGTTTTAATATAGCGGTAAACTGCGCTATTTCATCATCGGTGAGTTGCACATATTTGGCTACGTTCTCCAATATTCCCTTGTATATACTCATCTATTTATGGTGTTGACGCGTATCAATAATACGTTTTTGTAGCATCAAATGTATGGATCGCTCCCTACTTTAACAATTCTGACAAGTACAACCGCAATACTGGATGGCGAGTGAAGGGTAAATGGTAATCCGTATTGAGTACTAAGTAATGAGTACAAAGTCTTTGGTGGAAAATGGAGAAAATGGAGAAAAGAACAAAGACGTAAGACGAAGGACGAAAGGACTTAAGGGGTAATCAGCCAGCAATGTTCAGTGATCAGTAGTCAGTAAGCAGTAATCGGTATTTAGTACTAAGTAGTGAGTACAAAGTTTTTATGGGGAAATAGAGAAAATGGAAAACAGCGAAAAGAACAAAGACGTAAGACGAAGGATGAAAGGACTTAAGGAGTAATCAGTCAGTAATGTTCAGTGATCAGTAGTCAGTAAGCAGTAATCGGTATTTAGTACTAAGTAGTGAGTACAAAGTTTTTATGGGGA
>CANMSA010000009.1 GCA_947500385.1 uncultured Flavobacteriaceae bacterium
CGCGAACAGGGCCTTTACCTCCTCGGCCCCCAGGGCCTTGTCGAAGACCTTCAGGGCGTCCATGCGCCCGTCGAGCTCGTCGGTAAGCCCGCTCGAATTGCCGTAGGGCACTACGGGCATGGTCCTGTCGTCGTAAAAGCCGGAGGTGGTGAAACCGCTGTATACCGAACCGTCGTCGATCAGGTCCAGGGGGCCGGTGATGGTCTTGGAGCATACCTCGGTACCGTTGGCATAGAGCTTGGCGGTCTGCCCGTCATAGGTGGCGGTGATATGCACCCAGGTATCCACCGGGGCGTAGCCGGCGTAGCAGTCCAGGAAGCCGTCGGCCCCGAAGGACCATTTGTAAAGGGTATTGTGGAAGCCCACGAACATGGCCGGATAGTCATGGCTCATCACCCCTACGTTGGCGACCTTGCCCGTTTCGGGGATCACACTGCCCGCATTGCGGTATACCCATGCCGATACGGTGACCTGATCGGCTATGCCCTGCATCGAGGGGGAGGAGGCCACCTCCACGATGGCGTTGCTGTTGTGCTCGAGCCCGTTCATCTCCAGGGCCCCGCTGCCGAAGAGCCCGGTGCCCCAATATTCCTGTGCGGGCACCGCGGCGCCCGTATCGTCCCTTTCCAGGATCGTGGCGTGGTTGCCGTAGCTCGATGCGTCCAAGGCCGATGCGCCCGCGCCCTCCTCGAAGCCCAGGTCCAGGACCAGGTTCGGGTTCTGTGCCAGGGGGACGGCATCGCCGATCTTGATGCTCTTGGAGACCGACGGCACCCCTTGGGCGTCCAATGCGAAGAGCATGTAGTACCCGGGGGGGAGCAGTTCCCTGTCCGGGATCGTCAGGCTATGGGAGGTCCCCGCCACGGTGGGAAGGGGGATCCTGCGCTGTTCGTTGTTGGTACTGTGGGTGGCCCCCGAGAAACGGACCAGGCTGAACCCGCTTACCGCCACATCGGTGGTCACCGCGATGGCATCGCCATAATCGGCACTATCGGGGGCCGTGGCGATCACCGGCCTGTCGGCCAACGCCCCGCCGGGGGCGAACAGGTACGGGGGGCTATAGATCTCCGCGCTCCGGTGGTTCTCACAGCCGGGGGTGCCGTCGCACAGGCCGCCCCCGCCGACGAACACCCGCCCGTCGGACATCAATATCGATACGCTGTGGTAGGTGCGCGCCTCGGCCATCCCGGCCACGGTGCGCCAGCTGTTGGTCGCCGGACTGTAGATTTCCCCCGCGAAGCGGGCCCCCACATCGGTGAACACCTTGGCCTGGTCGAGCCCACCGGTCACCAGTACCTCCCCGTTGGGAAGCACCACGCTGTTGTGCATCGTACGGGAGAACGCTAGGTCGTTATCGGTGGGTACCACCGTTACGTTGTTCTCGTCGTTGATATCGATCACGAAGGCGTTGTCCTTGGCCGGGTGGTCGCTGTCATAGGACTCGGCGCCCCCTACCTTGAGGATCAGGCCCTGGTCGAACATCACCGTGGTGCCCTTCATCGAATAGGTGTCCCCGGTTCGAATCCCCGCGCTGGTGACGCTCCCGCTACCGGCCACGTCGATCCAGTGCATCTCCTCGCTGGGCCCCGCATGGAAGATCTTCCCGTTGGGCGCCGCCCAGAGCCACAGGTGGTTGTCCACCCGGTAGAGCCCGCGGCCCTCGGTGTTCAGGTCGTTGGCGGTAAAGATATCGGCCCCCAGGATGCCCGGGAGCCTGAACCAGCCCGTCAAGGGCGACCACAGCTCGGCGTCCTTCTGGCCATTGGTCGAGGGGGAGTTCCCGTCGGCCCACGAGCCCCCAAGGGTAAAGACGGAACCGTCGGAGAGCGTTACGTTGCCCTGGTACCCACGGGGAATGTTCATACGGTCGGCCACGCCCCAGAGTCCCGTGCCCGGGTCGAAGATGCTCACCCGGTCGCTCGAGGCACCGCCGGCCGCCATGATACGGCCATCCGGCAATAGATTGATCCCCGGGCAGAACATATCGTGCTGGGTATTGGAGGTGAACTGCCCAAGGGGCTGGCCCGCCGCCCCCAAGGTCGGGTCGAATATCTCGGCATAGGTAACCCCGGTGCTCACCTCCACGAAGGTCGTGGGCGAACTCGCCGCCCAGGTAAGCAATCGCCCGTCCGGCATATTGGCCACCGCCACCGGAACGATCTCGAAACCGATAGGGGCGCTCCACTCACCGTCGATATCAGGTGTCTGGGAACTGAGGGTAAATGATAATAAACAGGTTAAAATAAGGAACGGTAATCGACCGTTTTTAGAAGTAATATCTCCCATGGTTCAGTAAAAATTAGCAACGTTTTCCAGGGGAATAATTTGTCGCTGCAAAATTAAAGCGAAAATCAGTTATAGTCGATGAAAGAAGTGATTTAATCGACCAATCTTAAAATTGATCGATTAAATACACATTTTTCAAAACCAAAAAATAAGCCGATTTTTAAAATAATTCACCGATCACAAACGATTTTACGAATCTACCTTCAAAGCGTGTAGGTGTCTGAGGCTGAATGTATTTCGCAAACATTTTTCTTGCCCAAATGACATCATTTGAACACCAGGTACTATTACACATCAAAAAGTAAATTTTAAATACACTTCTACCAAAAGGGAGCGTTTCATGCGAGTCTTGATGCTATTTTCCCATGGCAGGTTTTTGGAAAACATGAATGTTGAGAGGAATTCATTTTTCCCTCGAGCCCTTTGAACTGTTCCAATGAGACTAAAAATCACTCTCATACAAAGACCCTATTTAGTTATTTATCAAAAATAACCAAAGATTTCCCACAAATAATATATACCCATAAAATGCTATTTATCAATTACTTAAATAGAATCATGCATAACAAATAGCCATTATTCGGGTACCTTTTTATTTTTTTTTCAGCTTTACTGTAACAATCGTTAAATTGACTCATCATTAATACAAACCATCCACCTTTTGAGCCACAAAAGAGAACATATTGATGCATTATTGCAATACTGTATTGAAGGGAAACAAAGCGCCCAGCTAGAAGTTTACAACCGCTATTACAAGGCCATGTACAATACGGCCGTTAGAATTGTAAAAGATAGCGCCGAAGCTGAAGATGTCATGCAAGAATCGTTTTTAAACGCGTTTACGAAACTGCAGACTTTTAAAGGTGAGGTAACGTTCGGATCCTGGTTAAAACGAATTGTAATAAACAACAGTATCTATCACTATCGAAAGCAACAGAAAAAAAATGAAGTTGCCTTAGATGATGTAATGTACAAGGTCGAAGATAACGATGGAGTTGTTTCAGATCACGGGATAACCGAACTGAAGGCTCAAAAAGTGATGGAAACCATGAACTGTTTAAAAGACAATTACAGAGTTTCTTTGACCTTACATTTAATAGAAGGGTACGATTACGAAGAAATAAGTAGCATAATGAATATAAGTTACGCCAACTGTAGAACGACCATTTCGAGAGCCAAAGAAAGTTTGAGAAAAAAATTGATAAATGCCTAATCATGGAAAAAGAAAACATTGACAAACTGTTCAACAACCTTCAAGGGTCCTTCGATTTCGAAGAACCGACCCAAGGCCATCAAGAACGGTTTTTGGAAAAATTGAATGCTGCTAACGGTGTAGTAGGTATTCCACAAAAGAAGCGCAAATCGATTTGGAAACCCCTTTCGATAGCGGCGGCCGTAACACTGTTGATCGCCTTAGGTATCGGGCAGTTTAGTTCGCAACCGACCATAGAGGAGCAGGTCGCCGAAATTTCACCAGAGGTATCCAACAGTCAATTCTATTTTGCAAGCCTGATCGAAGAACAGGTAAAGCAACTGGAGAATGAGAGCGGTCCGGAGACCAAACAAATCGTTGATGATACAATGGTACAGCTGAAAAAGTTGGAAGGTGATTATCAACAGCTAGAAAAAGACTTGCTCAATGGCGGTAACAGTAAATTCATTTTAAGCGCCATGATTACCAATTTTCAAACAAGAATCGATCTTTTGCAAGAAGTACTAAACCAAATTGAGACCATTAAAAACTTTAAAAATTATAATGATGAAAACTATACTATCTAAATATAGCACGCTTCTTTTACTGGTGTGCCCCTTACTACTTATGGCCCATACGGGGAAGTTAAAAGGCAAGTATACCAAGGAAAAGACAATCAAAAAGGAATACGACGTAACGGCCAACCCACTCTTAAAAGTAGGTAATAGCTACGGTAACCTGAATGTTATCTCTTGGGATGAGAATAGAATCCTGATCGAGGTGCATATCAAAACAAACGGAAACAATGAAGAAAAGGTGCAAAAAAAGTTAGATGAAATCTCGGTAGATTTTGAGGCTAGCGACAGCATGGTATCCGCCAAAACGATTTTTGCCAAAGAGCGAAACAGCTGGGGCTGGGGAGGCAATACCAAGGTAAACATGCAAATCAATTATACCATTAAATTACCTGTTAAGAGCAATGTAAGTCTTAGCAACGATTATGGAAGCATTTCGCTTGATCGGGTAGACGGGCATGCAAAAATAAGCTGTGACTATGGACGTCTTGATATTGGGGAACTGCGAGGACGCAATAACAGTTTGAGCTTCGACTATACTTCCAATTCCAGAATTGGCTATATGAACAGTGGTAAAATTTCGGCAGATTACTCAGGGTTTACGATAGAGAAAGCGGGAGATTTGGTCATCAATGCAGATTACACCAATTCAAAAATCGAAAAAATGGGTAATTTGGAATACTCCTGTGACTATGGAAAAGTAGAAATTGGAGAGGCTGATAATGTGCAAGGCACTGGAGACTATGTGAGCGTTCGGTTGGGTACCATTCATGGGAATGTTGATGTTACATCGGACTATGGTTCCCTAAAAATCGAAAAAATGGCAGCAGATGCGGGGAACGTTCAACTGAAAACCGATTACACAGGAATAAAAATCGGTTATGATCCTGCCTACAGCTTCAACTTTGAAATTACCACCTCCTATGCCGGGGTAAGAGGAAAGGACGATTTTGAAATGAGCGTCAGCAAGGTAAAGTCTACCAGTAAATATTACAAAGGACACTATGGCGATGCCAATAGTGGAAATTCTATCAACATTAACTGTGAATACGGAAGTATTTCATTTTATAAAAATTAAATCATCAATCTTTAAACAAACATTATGAAAAATTTATTGAGCCTAAGTTTAGTAGTATTATTGACCGTTTCATGCACCGCGCAATGGGGCAAAAAAATCAAAGGAGATGGGAATTCTACCAGTATTGAAAGAAGTGTGGGCGACTATGATCAAATCGCAGTATCCGGTTGGTTTGATGTAGACCTGGTCAATGGAAATGAAGGGGACCTTACACTTGAAGGGGAATCAAACCTATTAGAGTACATTGTTACCGAAGTAAAAAGTGGTAAACTGGTCATCAAAGTTAAAAAAGGTTATAACCTAAAACCTTCTAACTGGAACGAAGGTATTCGTATAACAGTGCCCGTAGACCGCATAGATGCCGTTAGCCTTTCTGGTTCAGGGGATATTGTTGGAAAAACGACGATTAAATCCGGGAACTTTAAAACGGCCATGTCAGGTTCGGGCGACATTACATTATCTATCGAGGCAGATAGTATGACCGCCAGTATGTCTGGATCTGGAGATATCACTTTAAAAGGAAAAACCGGCAATTTTGATGCATCGGTATCCGGTTCGGGCGATATTAGGGCTTACGACCTAGAGGCGGAAGTAGTAGATGCCACCGTTTCGGGGTCTGCAGATATCAAGGTAACGGCTACCGAAATGTTGAAGGCCCGAGTTTCCGGTTCGGGCGATATCAGCTACCGCGGAAATCCTAAAAAACTAGATACAAAAACCTCTGGTTCCGGAGATATTTCCAAAGGATAAACAAACGTACCTCGCCTATGGCGAACACATCAAAAAGCGAACAACCAATCATCGATAAAAGCCCTGACTACCACGTCAGGGTTTTTTATTTACCCTTGTTAAGAGCAACATTCCCACAACAAAGAACAGGGTCAAAAATATTATGGAATAACGGATACTTCCCGTTACTTGGGCGATGTACCCATAACTGAGCATTCCGATGACGATTCCTATTTTCTCGGAGACATCATAAAAACTGAAGTAAGAAGCGGTATCAATAGCTCCCTCGGGTAGAAGTTTGGAATAAGTAGATCTTGAAAGTGACTGAATACCTCCCATTACGAGACCTACCGCACTCGCCGTACAATAAAACTCCATGGGCGTTGTAATGGTATATGCAAAAATGCAAATAGCGATCCAAATTATATTCAACACGATCAGGGTGTTAATATTTCCAAACCGCTCGGAACATCTAGAGGTTACGTATGCTCCCAAGATCGCAACTATCTGAATCAATAAAATACTAACGATTAAGCCTGTTGTAGAATCGGTAGTTCCCCAATCCAATTCTTCAATCCCAAAATAAGTCGCGATGAGCATAATGGTCTGCACCGCCATACTATATACAAAAAAGGCCCTTAAATATCTTTTTAGGGGGATATTGGCCTTGATCTTACCCCAAATTAGTTTTAATTCTTTAAAACCATTGAACAGTATATCCTTGCCAAAAGATTCTTGCTTGTTCCCTTTGGGAAGGTGGTAATAGGTGTATTGGCTAAAACCGATCCACCAAAGCCCTGTAAGTACAAAAGAAAGCCGGGTCGGCACACCGGCATCCTCAAAGCCAAATGTTTCGAACTTTAGGATCATTGCAAGGCAAATGATCAATAGCAGTACACTGCCTATATACCCATAGGAATACCCTTTCGCGCTAATAGCGTCTTGTTGTTCCGGAAAAGCGATATCGGGCAAATAGGAATTGTAAAATACCAGGCTTGACCAAAAGCCGATCAACGCTAAAAAATAACACAGTAACCCAAACCATAGATATTCCATATTAAACCAATAAAGGCCAATACAGGAAAGGGCCCCCAAGTAACAAAAAAACTTCATGAACATTTTTTTATTCCCTACATAATCCGCAATCCCGCTTAAAAAGGGACTCAGAAAAGAGACTACTAAAAATGCGGCGGCCGTTACATAACTGATCAGGGTATCATTGTTAAAGTCGATTCCGAGAAAGCGCACGGTATCGCTTATGACATTGCCCTCCTCATCTTTCAATAAGGTAAGGGCGCCATAAAATATGGGAAAGATGGCCGAGGAGATGACCAGGTTATAAACCGAATTTGCCCAGTCGTAAAACGCCCAGGCATTCAATAATTTTTTACTTCCCTTAACTGGTACCTGTTTGGCCATTCTAAAAATAAAAGCCGTTCAATGCTATGGAACGGCTTTCAAGATACGATTAATAAAAATACATTGTGAACTATTCAAACTTGGTGACACCAAATTTCGCCGCCTCTTGGCGTGCTGCGGGAGCCCAAGCCGCCAAATTGGCAATCCTAGTATCATTGGACGGGTGCGTGCTCAAGAACTCGGGCGGTGCCTGCCCACCGCTTTTTGCCTTCATTCTTTTCCATAATTCGGAGGCTTCATCGGGGTTGTACCCCGCAATGGCCATTATCTGAAGTCCTATACGATCGGCCTCGGTCTCATGACTACGGCTAAAAGGCAGCATCAGCCCTACCGTAGATCCTAAGCCATATGCCTGGTTGAACGTATTTCTTGTTCGTTCATCTTGAATGGCTATATTACCGGCTACCGCCCCTACTTGTTGTAAGGTACCGGCGCTCATGCGCTGCGCCCCGTGATCGGCCAATGCATGGGCTACCTCGTGCCCCATAACCACAGCGACTCCTGTTTCTGTTTGGGTAATCGGTAAAATACCGGTATAAAAAACGATTTTACCGCCCGGCATGCACCATGCATTCACCGTTTCGTCCTTTACCAGATTGTACTCCCATTTATAATCTTTTAGATATCCGGCATAGCCATTGGCGTTCAACCAACGTTCCGCGGCAGCTGAAATGCGTTGCCCCACCGAGGTAATCATTTGAGCATCCGCTCCAGTTTCTACAACATTATTTTCGGTGAGAAATTGGTCATACTGGGCAAATGCCATGGGGAAAATTTGACTGTTGGGATAAAAATTCAATACTTTTTTACCGGTAAACGGGTTCGTTTTACAAGCCGCAGTACCAATAAATAGAGCCAGAATTAGAATTACTTTTTTCATTACTGTAGTGTTTAGTACTTGAAAAATACAAAAATTATTTTCCTGTTATGTGCAACACGGTAAAATTCTTGCTCACTTTTATGGCACTACTCCCATTTGATTTGATATCCTTAAGGTCTACGGCTTCGTTGTCAATCGTTACACTTGCGATTTCAAAAGGCAGGCCATAAAACTTAAATTCAAAATACTCATAACCCGTAATGAAGGTACCGTCTTTATACTGCTGAATATTCAACTGTTTTGCTTTTCCTTGAAGTTTAAAACGTCTAAGACTGTACCTTCCTTTGGTATAATCATACCCATCTTGACCATCTTCATAAACGGTGGAATTCTCGACACCTTCCTTGTAATAGGTATCCAAAACCAACTCTTCGATCTCTTTTTCGCCAATATATTGTTGTACCGGATACTTTGGAATGATCGCTCCTTCTTTTATAAACAAGGGCATTTCATCAAGATCGGCAGACACCCATTGTTCCTTGCCGCCTTCAATCAATTCTTTTGTCCAGAAATTATACCACTTTCCCCTCGGAATGTACATTCTTCTTCCCTGGGCATTGGGTTCTTGTACCGGGCATACCAAAATCTGTTCTCCGAAGAGAAATTCATCAGTCCTGAAATGCGTCTGTGTATCTTCTTGATCGAACATTACCAATGATTTCAACATTGGAATCCCCTCTTTCGAGTACCGATAGAACATGGTATATAGATAGGGCAGAAGTTCATAGCGAATTTCAATAAATTTTCGCACAATGTCGGTCACCTCCGTTCCAAACGACCAAGGTTCTTGACTACCGTGATCCCCGCTTGAATGTACGCGGCAAAAAGGGTGGAAAACACCTAACTGTACCCACCGGGCGAACAACTCGCCATTGGGTTGCTCTGCAAAACCACCGATATCGGAACCCACAAAGGAATAGCCGCTCATACACATACGTTGCATCTGCACATTCGCGATCCATAAATGTTCCCATGTCGCAACATTGTCCCCTGTCCAAGTGCAGGCATACCGCTGGGTTCCGGCATAGGCCGCCCTGGTAATCACGAAAGGTCTTTTGGGATATACGTGTTTTTTAACCCCGTTGTAGGTGGCCCTTACCATTTGCATCCCATATACATTATGGGCCTTTCGATGGGTGCAAGGATGCCCATCATAGTTGTGTCGCGTATCTAAAGGTGCCGTTTTGGAAGGTACTTCCATAACCGCCGGTTCGTTCATATCGTTCCAAACGGCATGCACCCCGACTTCGGTCATGAATTCTTTGTATAATTCGGCCCACCATTTGCGTACCTCCGGATTCGTAAAATCGGGAAAATTGCATTCTCCCGGCCATACTTTCCCATGCATATAAGGCCCATCGCCCCTTTTACAGAAATAATCGTTTTCCATGGCTTCCTGATAGACCCAATAATCCCGATCAATTTTAATTCCCGGATCGATCATGACAACGGTCTTAAAGCCATCTTCATTCAATTCCCCGATCATTCTTTTAGGGTCGGGAAAATGGTTTTTGTCCCACGTAAAGCATCGAAAACCGTCCATATAGTCGATATCCAAGTAAATGGCATCACATGGTATCTGCAAATCCCGAAATTGTTTGGCAATCTCTTTCACATTGCTTTCGGGAAAATAACTCCATTTAGACTGCTGGTATCCCAACGCCCATAGCGGTGGCAGTTCAGGTTTACCGGTAAGGTCTGTGTACAAACGTACCACCTTCGATACTTCCGGACCGTAGATGAAATAGTAGTTCATTTCACCTCCGTCGGCCCAAAAACTGGTTGTATTTCTACGTTCATGGGCAAAGTCAAAATGCGTTTTAAAAGTATTGTCAAAAAAGATGCCGTACGCTTTGCCTTTGGTAAGACCCACATAGAAAGGGATCGCCTTGTACAAGGGGTCCATATCTTTCCCATATGCATAGGAATCGGTAACCCAATTGTGCACCCTTTTCCCTTTCAAATTGGTATGGGTGGCCTTATCTCCAAGCCCATAGAAGCTTTCGCCCGTTTGGGTAATCTTGCTCATTTTTACGGTATTCCCGCCGTACTCATAATTTTCCTCCCAATGAAAACCAATCTCATCTTCGTTGATAATATTTCCCTCTAAATCAGATATTTGGATGCGCAGTGTTTTTTTATCTACTAATACCTTCATGCGAATGGTCTCGACCAAATATTCGGTCTCTGTCTCGGAAACATCCAGCCGATCATAGCCGCGGAGGCCATCTTTGCTAATCGCGTATGAAAAGTCGGGTTCGAAGGTGTTTTCTGTAGCGTACCGAAAACGCAGGGCACTGTTTCGCAGTACGGTTATCTGAAGTACAACGCCATTCGCTGTCGTAAAATAGAGTTTATCGACATCTTGTGAAAAATCGACTATTTGATCGGGATATAGATTCCCTTTATATTCTAGTTCCGTATTTGTAATCATTGTTTGTAGGTTTCGTACTTAAGTAGGCAAAAAAAAGACATTCGTTTTTAATAAAGAAAAGATATCGTCTTGAATTGATGACAATTACATTTTCATCGACCAATGCTACTTAAAAATGATAATACTTAAAGGAGGAAGGGTCATTTCGACCGATCTCTCATGTCCATGCCATGGCGTTTTTTCCAATTTTGATATGGAACTGTCCATGCCAGCCCCCCCGAACCTTTGGTGGTCACTATTGAAAATCTCCTTTACCTGGCCTGTTTTTTTCGGCAAACCGACTCGGTAATTCTCCCTGGGTGTCGGGGTAAGGTTCAAGGCAATGAACAAATCGTTCTTGGGGTCATGTCCTTTTCGGATGTAGGTGAGCACACAATTTTTATTATCCCCATAATCGATCCATTGAAAGCCGTCCGCACTAAACTGTTTTTCAAAAAGTGCCGGATAGGTTTTGTATACCTTGTTCAATTCCTTTATGGTTTCTTGGATTCCGGCATGGCCCGCGTATTGGGTAAGGTGCCAGTCAAGGCTTTGTTGAAAGTTCCACTCGGCGGTTTGGCCGAACTCCCCTCCCATAAAAATTAAGTTCGATCCCGGGTGTGTAAACATATACCCGAAAAGCAATCTTAAGTTGGCGAAACGCTGCCATTCATCTCCTGGCATTCGATAGATCAACGACTGCTTACCGTACACCACCTCATCGTGTGAAAAAGGAAGCATAAAATTCTCGGTAAACGCATACGTCATGCTAAAGGTGATATCATTTTGATGATGTTCCCTGTATATGGGGTCTTTCTTAAAATATTCCAAGGTATCGTGCATCCAGCCCATCATCCACTTCATTCCAAATCCCAATCCCCCTAAATTTACCGGTTTCGAAACTCCGGAAAAAGCGGTAGATTCCTCAGCAATGGTCTGCACATCGGGAAAATTACCATAAACGGTTTCATTAAACTCTCGAAGGAAGCTAATAGATTCCAAATTTTCATTGTTTCCATAGATATTCGGTTCCCATTCCCCATCTTCCCTAGAGTAATCCAAATACAACATGGAAGCCACCGCATCGACCCGCAGTGCATCTGTGTGAAATTGATCCAACCAGAACAAGGCGTTGCTGATTAGAAAAGCGCGTACCTCATTTCTTCCATAATTGAAAATAAGGCTTTTCCAATCGGGATGATATCCCCGGCGCCTATCGGGATGTTCGTATAAGTGAGAACCGTCGAAAAACCCAAGTCCATGGGCATCTTCCGGGAAATGTGACGGTACCCAATCAAGGATCACCCCTATGTCATTTTGATGTAATTTATCTACCAACAATTTAAATCCTTCGGGTGCTCCAAAGCGGGAGGTCGGCGCAAAATAGCCGGTAAGTTGATACCCCCAGGAAGGATCGTAGGGGTATTCCATAATAGGCATGAACTCTACATGTGTAAAGCCCATTTCCTTTACATATTTCACAAGGTCTACCGCCAAATCTTCGTAAGACATGAATTCGTTGTCCCCTTTGCGCTTCCAAGAGCCCAAATGCACTTCATAGACCGAAAATGGTGCGTCAAGGGCGTTCTTGGCTTTTCTACCGTTCATCCACTTTTTATCCTTCCACTTGTAGTCATCTTCCCATACCACAGACGCCGTATTCGGTGGCAGTTCACAATACCGTGCAAAGGGATCTGCCTTTTCGGTCACCACCCCATGGTTGTTTGAACGTATCTTGTATTTGTATACTTCACCTTTTTCCACTCCTGGTATGAACCCTTCCCAGATACCACTTTCGTCCCACCGTACATTCAATGGGTGCTCATGATCCAACCAATAGTTAAAATTACCGATCACCGATACTGCATTGGCGGTCGGCGCCCAGACCGCAAAATACGTTCCCTTTACACCATCTACAACCATTGGGTGCGACCCTAATTTTTCATACAATTTAAAATGCTTTCCAGATTTAAAAAGACTAATATCAAAATCGGTAAATAAACTATGTACTATAACCTTGCCCATATTTTTTTCATTAATTCGATGGTTGACAAATACGCCAACATTAGGTATGCTTAACTCTAAAGCACATTCATTTTAATCATTAATAATTGCCAAAATACCCTCTAAGGGGATCACGGCCCAACGTGGTCTAGAATTCATCTCATACCCCAACTCATAAACCGCCTTCTCGAGCATACAATACTTTAAGATAAAGATACGTTCTTGCTGGTATCCAATATTGAGATTATTCGCCTGAATAAGCGTTACGTAGGATTCTAAAAACACTCCAATAAAAAACTTATACAGTACTTCTCCCGCAGCGAACAGGTCTTCTTGGGAATAAGGGTACTTTTCACCATTGTTGAATATGGTGGCATAAATAGCATAGTGGAACGAACGAAATATGCCCGCGACATCCTTTAAAGGGGGATGTTTTACCTTTCTGTCACGAATGGTACTCTCGGGTTCCCCTTCAAAATCCAACAAATAAAAATCATCGTCTTTGACCAGAATTTGACCCAAATGATAATCCCCATGTATTCGAATTCGCTCTCCCTTTAATTTTGTCCAATCGAATTCCAAAAAGCGTCTTCTAATTTCATTCTTACGTTCCAAAAATTCCTTTACTAGCTCGGCGGATCGCCCTTCCAACTTATGCAGATTGTTTTCAACACTGTTCAAACGGTTTTGAAACTGATACAACGACCTATTTTTTAACCACACCTCATAATCGCTGTTAAAGTGCTTAGGTGTAAAGGCGGTATCCTCAAACTCCGAACCCAAGGCGATATGCATTTCGGCAGTTCGCTTTGCCATTACCTGTAATTTCAAAAAGATTCCCAACCCGGCCCAATCGATAATCTCCGGTGGTACATCTTTGATTTGCAATCGTTCAAAAATCTCAGTGTTGGGTAGTTTGGATACGATAATCTTTTTGTAATCCAGATTGCCAAAAACCTTGTCCACTTCCTTTAGCATAAAGTCCCAGGCGTCTCCTTCGTTCGGAACAAGTTTTTGCAACAATGCAATGGTAATATCATCGTTGTCCTTGTCCAAGATATTGATACTCCCTAAGTAGGCCGGAGTATTTTGATAGCCTTTTTTTTCTGAAAGGAATTGACTCATCTCAAAATCGGGATTCCTATCAGCATAGATCCTTCTAAAGAATTTTATGACCGAACTATCATTATAAATGATGGAGGTATTGCTCTGTTCCAACCCCATGAACCTGGAGGAAACGTATGCCGTATCGGTAAAATAAGAACTCTTATGATAGCGCACGGGGGTCTTATCGTTCGGTAAGGAAGTCATAATACGTTCAAAAACCAGTTTTCGAAAGGCTTCGAGGTTTATGGCGTCTATGATATACCCATTCTGGTCATTGATTTTCAAGGGTAGTATGCGATCTTCCTTGGCAAAACTATCATCGGTCACAAAGGCGATCGGCAAAAAATAGTGTTGGTAAAACGCTTCCCTAAAGTTTACTTCGAGCAATAGCCCATAATATACCTCGCCATGTTGTTGTATTTTAAAGAATTGGTTGAGCTCTATATACTTTAACTGGCTCGATTTGCCGCCGTACCATCGTTGTCGTAAGATGTAATTTTCCAAAACATCGGAAAGAAAAACATTGACAAACGCGTCGTCCTCTAAAAGAGTTTCCCAACTCGATTTGAATTCATAGGGGGGCTGCAAAAGTTTTTCTTCCTTCTTTTTCGACATACTTATGGTTTTCTAATATGAAAAATGTGAAAAGGCAGGTTTGGGCTTAGTTCAATATAGTTCCATTCGTCATGCCAGGTATATGCATTACCGCTAATCACATCCAATACCTGAATAGACTGCCCATGTTGTATTCCTATTGATTCCATTGGCAATTGCACATGCCCAATTTGCGTGTGCATCGAATCGAGGTTTATAATGGTAAGTATTTGATCTGTGCGAGCATCGTTCCACTTAAAGTACGCGATCATATTTTCATTTGAAATCTCACAGAATTGCAAATTATTCGTTTGCTGCAGCGAGGCATGCTGCTTTCTATACGCATTGATCTGTCCTATCAAATACGTAAGTTTGTTTTGGTGGGTCCAATCCCATTGTCGTATTTCGTATTTTTCTGAATTTAGATACTCTTCCTTGCCCGGCATCGCATCGCTGACCATGTATTCGAATACCGGGCCATAAATCCCTAAATTTCCACTGAGGGTAGCCGCAAGCACATAACGGATTAGATGCATGGCTTCATTCGCCCCTTGCAAGTGATACGGGTTGATGTCAGGCGTGTTCGGCCAAAAGTTGGGCCGGTAGTACTCTTTCATTTCCGTCCGGGTCAGTTCCACCATATACTCGGTCAGTTCTTGCTTGGAAACACGCCAGGTAAAGTAGGTATAGGATTGTGAGAACCCTTGTTTTGCCAGTTGTTGCATTACTTTGGGACGAGAAAAAGCCTCGGCCAAAAAGAGCACATCGGGATGCTTTTTCTTTACTTCCATCATCAACCAATTCCAAAAGTAATAGGGTTTGGTATGTGGATTATCTACCCTGAAAATCTCTACACCACATGCTACCCAGTGCAGGGTAACGCTTAGTAGTTCCGCCCAAAGCTCCTTATACGCCTTTGCATCGTAATTGAAGTTAACGATGTCCTGATATTTTTTAGGAGGATTTTCTGCATACTGTATCGTACCATCGGGTCTTTTACGAAACCATTCGGGGTGTTCCCCGATATAAGGATGGTCCGGTGCCGCTTGAAAAGCCAGATCCATGGCAACTTCTATCCCCATAGTCTTTGCTTTTTTGACCAAGGCCTTAAACTCCTTCTCGCTTCCCAACTCCGGATGAATGGATTTATGTCCTCCCTTTTTCGACCCAATGGCCCAAGGCACTCCGGAATCACCTGGTTGGGCATCTACCGTATTATTCTTGCCCTTCCGATTTACTTCTCCAATCGGGTGAATTGGCGGAAAGTACAGCACATCAAAGCCCATCTCCGCAATGCGGGGCAACAACCCTTCACAATCTTTGAACGTACCATGCTCCCCCACCGTTGCTGACGAAGATCTAGGAAAAAATTCGTACCAAGTACTAAAGTTTGCTTTTTGTCGATCTACATAGGCCTGGAAAATCGGGCTTTTATTGGCAAGGCTTCGCTGTGGATGGTCTAAGAACAGTTTGTGCAATTGTTCGGAAACCGCCTCTTTCACTGCCGTTTCATACTTCCCGTCGTCTTTAAAGAGCAATAGCAGCTTTTTCACGTACGCCGCGGATTTTTGTGGCACTTTCTTCGCTAAAAATCGAAGGTATTGCACCCCGTCCAACAGCTCGCTTTTTACATGCTGTCCGTCTTTTAATTTTGCTTCGATACCATGCTGCCAATTAAGGGCATGATCCACCCATCCTTGAATTACATACTCGTAAAAACCTTGTTTGTCCACAGCGAAAGAGGCGGTATATACATCTTGTCCCAAGTGTTGCATACGAACTTCCTTCCAATTTTTGGAATTTTCGTGCTTGAAACGCACTTCTGCTTGAATAACGTCGTGCCCATCTCCTAAGACATCCGCAAAAAGCTGCACCTGCTCCCCTACCACACGTTTAATAAAAAAAGCTCCTCCATGGAGCTGTGGCGATACATTTTCAATGACCACCCGCTGCTGTTTCAGCATAATTTTCAGACTTTGGTTGATTTTGTTAAAAATAGGAAATTACATCTAATTTTAGAGATGAATCTTTATTATTTTTGAAGGTTTTGACAAGATATAACCACTTAAATGCAATTTTGGAACGCTTTTTGAAAACAGATAAAAAAAATTAATCGGACCTTTAAAATAATAGGTCGATAACCAAATTAATAAAAAGGAATATCATGAAAAAAGCAACACTACTTCTCGGAACGTTTTTAACCTTATTTTTCATCTCCTGCGAAGGGCCGGAAGGACCTCCTGGACTTAACGGATTTGATGGCCTTGATGGTGTTGATGGACAAGACGGCGCACCGGGTATTCAAGGACAGGTATTTGAAATAGATGGTGTTAATTTCACTTTTGACGCCAGTAGCAATCTCTGGAGTAGCCTTTTTGCCTACGAAGATTATACCGATTTCGAAATTTTCGAATCTGATGCGGTGCTAGTATACCGGTTTGATGGGCAAATCGACTTGTCAGACGGTAGTACGGCCGATGCTTGGAGCTTAATTCCCCAAAACTTTTTTGTTGCGGAAGGCACCATGCAATATACGACGGCACATACTTTTGTTGATTTTGAAATATTCATCGATGGAAATTTTGACCTTGCAACCCTTAGTACCGATTTTACCGATAATCAATCTTTCAGGGTAGTCATCGTGCCCAGCGAATTTTTACAAAGCACCGACTTGGATACGGCAAATCTCTCTTCCGTCATGGGGCGGATGGGCGTAGCGCTGGATCAAGTACAAAAAATACACATCGACTAAATGGATCGTACCCTTTCTCTAAAAAATCCTGTTTTGATCAAAACAGGATTTTTTTTAGCACCCATCAAATTCCTGAATGGGGGAACCTATTTCCGATAGGTTTTAAAAAGCTTAAATTACTTCTGTAAGAACTCCGTAATTTTGAAAGGAATCTATCCACAATACGACCAAAAAAGAAAGCAATAAAAATGATACGACAAATAGCAATAATCTTATGTTTTGCCCTTGTGGGATGCAAGGGAACTTCGCAGCAAAAAGAACTGGCATCAGAAAAGGTAGAAAAAACCAAGCCCATTTACAAGGTTACGAAAACCGAGGCGGAATGGAAGGAATTGCTCCCTACCGATGCTTACTATGTGCTACGAAAGGCAGCCACCGAAACCCCATTCACCAGTGAATTTTTAGATAATAAGGAAAAAGGGACCTACGTATGCGCGGCTTGCGCAACCCCCCTTTTTGAAAGTACCACCAAATTTGATTCGGGTACCGGGTGGCCAAGTTTTTATCAAGAAATCGAAGGAAATGTTGGATACGACGTAGATTATAAAATAGGATACAAACGAACCGAGGAACACTGCGCTACCTGCGGGGGGCATTTAGGACATGTTTTTGAAGATGGTCCTGCTCCTACCGGCGAGCGCCATTGCATAAATGGTGTTGCTTTAAAGTTCGTTCCAGAGTCTTAGTGAAGATTGGAACCAGAACTCCAAGGCCTGACTTGTTCAAGACTTGGAGTTTTTATACGTTCTACCGACCAAAACTACCAAGGTATGTCCACACCATCCAACTACATTCAAAGCGCTTTATTCGAATTCAACAGGCACAAATCGTATGGTGATACTGTTTTTGAACAATTGCGGGAGGTAGATATTCACTGGCGATATGATGAGGAATCCAACAGTATCGCTTTGATCGTAAAGCACATGGTCGGAAATATGTTGAGTCGCTGGACCAATTTTCTTAGCGAAGACGGGGAGAAAACATGGCGAGATAGAGAAACGGAGTTCAAAAACCCCTACCGTGATAAAGCCCAAATGATTGCTGCGTGGGAGCAGGGTTGGGATTGTCTTTTTGAAGCGCTCAATAGTGTAAACGAAACCAATTTTAATACTACTATCAAGATTCGCAATGAACCGCATACCATCTTTGAAGCAGTCAACAGGCAACTCGCCCACTATTCGGGACATGTAGGGCAAATTGTATTTATTGGAAAAATGCTAAGAGGCAATGAATGGAAATCCCCGACCATCCCAAAAGGAGGCTCGGAGGCATTTAACAAAAAGATGTTCGGTAACTAAGGAAAAAAGGGAAAGCTTTCAAGTGCACGTGTCACGTTCTAAATTCAAACTCAAATGTCAAATACAAACACATAACTTTTTCACTATGCACCGTTAACAAGTTCAAATGCAAGAGTTAAGATCAAACGCAATTACAATACCTAGGCCTTAGCCACCAAATACTTACTACTGCTCACTGTTTACTTCATACTTTATACTGCTTACTTGATACCATCCAAACCACAGCAGCCTGATAAGCCCTATCTGCTTTTAGCTTCTTCCCAAAACACGTTCATCTCGGTCAGGTTCATTTCTTTGAGCGTTTTGCCATTCTCTTTGGCCTTGTTCTCTAAATATTGAAAACGTTTTATGAACTTTTTATTGGTTCTTTCGAGTGCATTTTCCGGGTTAATTTCCAAAAAGCGTCCGTAGTTGATCATTGAAAAAAGCACATCGCCAAATTCCGATTCCATTCGATCTTTGTTTCCCTCCTGTACCTCCTGTCGAAACTCACCCAATTCTTCTTGTACTTTCTCCCAAACCTGCTCGGGTTTTTCCCAATCAAAACCAACACCGGATACTTTGTCTTGGATTCTATTGGCCTTTACCAATGATGGGAGCCCGTTCGGGACACCTTCCAAAACACTTTTCTTGCCTTCTTTCAGTTTGATATTTTCCCAGTTTCTTTTTACCTCTTCCTCGTCCGCCACCTCTATATCGCCATAAATATGGGGATGTCTGTTAATTAGTTTTTCGCATATTTCATTGCATACGTCGGCTATATCAAAATCATTGGTCTCGCTGCCGATTTTTGCATAAAAAACAATATGTAACAATACATCACCCAATTCTTTTTTGACTTCATCCAAATTATGTTCCAAAATGGCATCACCCAGCTCGTAGGTTTCTTCTATCGTCAAATGCCGCAAGGTTTCCATCGTTTGTTTTTTATCCCAAGGGCATTGGGAACGAAGTTCGTCCATAATGGTCAACAAACGGTCAAAAGCCTCTAATTGGTCCTTTCTTGAATTCATATACTTACAATTTCCGTAAAAATACAAAGTAGCACTTTTTTAGAGTTCCAAAATTTAGAGTATTTTAGAAGTCGGACGAGTGCGCGAGAGCCTACCAAATCTTCGGAATATGAATTCTCCAGACCAACCCTAATAAATCAAGATCATGAACAATTCCCTATCTCTTTTATGTATTGCGTTTGTAATGCTCTTTTCCTGTAAGGCACAAGAGACCTCGATAATCGCAAAAGATGCCGCGTTACAGTTGGTAGCGGACGTTTACAAATTTACCGAAGGGCCCGCTGTGGATACCGAGGGTAACGTGTATTTTACGGACCAACCGAACGATCGTATCTTAAAATGGGACGCATATGATAATTCGGTTTCTGTATATATGCAACCGGCTGGCCGTGCCAACGGACTGTATTTTGATCATGACGGAAACCTCTTGGCCTGCGCCGATGAAAAGAACGAACTCTGGCGAATTGATTCGGAAGGAAACGTGACGGTGTTGATAGAAGATTTTGAACAGAAAAAACTAAATGGCCCCAACGACCTTTGGGTAGACCCGAAGGGCGGCATTTATTTTACAGACCCCTTTTATGTGCGCCCCTATTGGAATCGCACCGAAAAAGAAATCGAAAATGAACGGGTGTATTACATAACACCCGATATGGGTGAAATTCGAATCGTTGCAGACGACTATGTACAACCGAACGGAATTATTGGCAGTGCTGACGGAAAACTATTATATGTTTCCGATATTGGCGATCAAAAAACATATTCCTATGCCGTTCAAGACGATGGCAGTTTAACCAACAAGCAACTGTTTTGCGCCCTAGGTTCGGATGGCATGACCCTCGACCAGGAAGGCAATGTGTATTTAACAGGGGATGGGGTCACTGTTTTTGACGCCGGCGGAAAACAAATAGCACACATCCCAACGGGCGAAAGCTGGACAGCGAATGTTACCTTTGGAGGCCCGGAACAGAACGTTTTGTTCATAACTGCCATGGATGCCGTATATACCCTAGAAATGAATGTACACGGTATACGATAATCTAAACTAGAACACCATATGAATCCCATGTTTAACACCTATCGCCCTGATGGTTTTGGTACCGTCAACACCTACCTTTTTGTTAGTGATCCGGTCGCATTGATCGCTTTTCTCAAAGCTGTATTCGACGCAAAAGAAATCAATCGCTCCATTCATCCAACAAACGGAGATCTTAGCAATGTAATTCTAAAAATAGGCGATACCTGTATCATGCTCAGTCAGGCTAGGGAACCTTTTCTTGAAATGTACACCGCCTTGTATCTTTTTGTAGATGATGTTGATACGGTTCATAAAAAGGCCATTGCGAATGGTGCATCCGTCGTTTTTGAACCGGCGGATATGGATTATGGGGATCGACAGTCCGGTATTGTAGATCCAAGCGGTAACTATTGGTGGATTTCAAAACGCTTGGTTGAAAAAGGGTACGGTCAATAAGGCACACCTAAAAAAAGGTATCTGTGAACGAAGATTTCTACCTTACCCAAGAAGAACCTGTCAAAGGCTGTTTGCTGGCGATGCGGACCTTCCTTTTAAATTTTGATGACGACCTTACTGAAACAAAAAAATACGGGATGCCTTGTTTTTGTTATAAAGGTAAAATGTGTTGCTATCTTTGGGTCGATAAAAAAACCAAAAATCCCTATTTTTTATGGGTCGAGGGCCAATACCTACAGCACCCGGCACTGGAAAAAGGCAAGCGTGCCCGAATGAAAATCTTACGGGTAGCGCCGAACCAAGACTTACCAATAACCACCTTGAACATCGTTTTGGAAAAAGCGCTCGAACTTTATAAAAATGGGACCATTTCCGTTAAAAACGGCCACTAAAAAAGACCACTTTTTCAAGCAGTCTTTTAAGTAAAACCCATGGGTTTACATGCAGTAACCTTTCGTTAGCTCAACTCATGCGCAACTAAATAGTAAAAGGCAGGTCTGCTCTTCATTCGGATATCGGACATTTTATCTGCAACCGCATGAATAGCGGCCATTGCCTTATCCTTATCCTCCACTCCCAATTTTTTTGCAACAAAATTTCTACGAACCGTTTCCAACTCCGATTCGTCTTTACCGGATACCAGGGTGGCATCTTTGTTATCTACCATTGATTTCAGACTGTTTACATAGCCATCTAATTGATCGTGGTTGATGTCAGAAACACCACATTCGTTCAATTGCTTTACAGCAGTCGCTTTTAAGGCCGCTAGTTTGTCATCTCTTTCACTCATTCTAAACTTGTTTTTAAAGGTTATTAGATTGGATAATGGTTAGCGCTTTTCAAGTTAAAAAAATTCCTCAATAATCAGTGGGGAATTTCACTAGAAATTCCATTTTTGGCAATAAAAGACCTGTAAAACTATTGAAAATAACCATTCCTCTTCTAATTTTCATCGAATTCACAAAATAAGCGTAAAAAACAGGGCTGCGCATCTTTTCGCTATTGGGACCGATTATTTTTTTATCCGTTAATTCCCGGAATGGCCGAGTTGAATTGCGATCCTAAATTTTTCACCCTCCCACAGTTCTAGTTTTAAGAGAAATTAAGTACCTTCCACCAACAAAAAGGAAACTTAAATGACGGCTTATTTTTTTGAATTTTTGGGTACCGCAGTATTGATTTTGCTAGGCAATGGTATTGTAGCAAATGCGGTTCTTAAAAGTACCAAAGGACATGATGCAGGTTGGATCAGCATCACTATAGGTTGGGGCGTTGCCGTTTTTGTGGCGGTTTTTGTTTCGGCAGAGGGGAGTGGTGCACATCTAAACCCCGCCGTTACCATTGGGTTCGCCGTAGCCGGCAAGTTCGCATGGGGTTTGGTTCCGGGCTACATTATTTCCCAATTTTTAGGAGCTATGCTAGGTACTACCCTTGTATGGCTTAGCTATAAAAAACACTATGACCAGACCGAAGATCAAGATGCGATTATAGCCTCTTTTGCCAATTTTCCTGCCATCCGAAATTCCTTTTGGAATTTTATTACAGAGATGATTGCGACCTGTGCTTTTGTATTGGCCATTTTCTATATAGCCGGCGGAAGCATCTCTAACGAACCGATTTCATTGGGGTCGTTGGATGCGCTTCCTGTGGCCCTATTGGTGTTGGGTATCGGTATTAGCCTCGGAGGTCCCACGGGCTATGCGATTAATCCTGCCCGAGATCTTGGCCCGCGTATCATGCATGCATTATTACCGATTAAGAACAAAGGACACAGTCACTGGTATTACGCTTGGATTCCCGTTTTAGGCCCCATTGCGGGCGCGGTCTTAGCGGCCCTTATTTTTATGGTGGCACCCCTGTAAAATTTGAAAGCAGATTAGAAATCTTTTTAAAGTAAATAAGGCACCTAGCTTACACGAAGCAGGTAGGTACCAATTAAAAAACCAGATCAATGAAAAAAATCTTAATATGTACCGCTCTCATTGGCATTGCGAAGTTGGGGATTGCCCAAGAAACCATTGAGGTACCCTATACCAAGGCGCCAGAGGTCACTTGGGAAGGAGATTCAAAAGAATATTTTTCCGAGGTTTGGCAAACCCAAGTGGTGACAAACGTTTCCCTCCCGACCATGGAAGTATTTCGCCCTGAAAAACCTAACGGCACGGCGGTGATCGTTGCTCCGGGAGGAGGCTTATATGCCCTTAGTATTCACAGTGAAGGAAACGATGTAGCCAAATGGTTGAACACAAAAGGCATTACCGCCTTTGTACTGCGTTATCGGTTGGTTCCTACGGGAGAGGATGGTGTTATGGAAATTACCAACGAGGCCGCGACCAATCCGGCGCGCATAGGCGAACGGGTGGCGCCGGTAATGCCTCATTCAGTTGCTGACGGACTGTCGGCTGTTTCCTATCTCCGTGAAAATGCCAAAAGTTTTAACATCGACCCTGGGAAAATAGGTTTTATGGGCTTTTCGGCAGGGGGTGCCGTAACCATGGGAGTGGCCTATAATTATACCGAAAACGACCGCCCTGATTTTTTGGTACCCGTGTACGCATGGACGACCGCCATGCCGGTTCAAGAAGCGCCCAAAAATGCTCCTCCCATGCTTTTGGTATGTGCGAGCGATGATCCCTTAGGACTGGCTACAGGAAGTATAGAACTATACAACTCATGGCTAAAAGATGGCAAAACGGTAGGGCTTCATATGTATGCCAAAGGAGGACACGGATTCGGAATGAAAAAACAAGATCTCCCATCCGATACATGGATCGCCCGTTTTTATGAATGGGCCATCACAGAAGGCATTACCGAACCAATGACGACCAATTAATTTTCTTCTAACCGGGTATAGGCCCTTATTCATGCATATGAAATACGTTGTTTTAATGCTCTTGCTCCTAGGGCCTCTGGCCCAAGGACAAAACACCGATGGTTTTCAAAAAGAAGTCGATGCCATTTCGCAACGATACGATTCTCTTTGGGATTCCACTAAGGAAACCATTGTATTCACCGGAAGTTCGAGTGTTCGTATTTGGAAAGATCTAGATCGGCGATTTCCGGAAAAACAATTGGTCAATTCTGGCTTTGGGGGATCACAAGCCTCTGATCTATTGCGGCATTGTGAAACATTGATTTTGCGTTTTAAGCCAAAAAAAGTGTTTATCTATGAAGGGGACAATGATATTGCTGCTGGTAAAAAATCAGGGGAAATTATCGAAAACACAGTGGCGATCATAGAAAAAATAAGGCAACAAGACCCAGCTACAAAAATTGTATTGATCGCAGCTAAGCCGAGCATTGCACGATGGGAACTAAAAAGGGGCTATAAAAAACTGAACCGCAAATTTAAACGGTTGAGTAAAAAAGATGCCCTGATCACCTATGCAGATGTCTGGACTCCGATGTTGGAGGGACGCAAAGTGAAACAAACCATTTTTCTGGAAGACGGCCTGCATATGAACAAACAAGGCTATGATATCTGGTATTCCGTTTTAAAGAATTTTGTGAATTAAGCACGTTTTAGTTCTCATACAAACTCGAACACAAAAATCGCCACCTATGAAATCAACACTTTTTAAAAGCTTAGTTGTTTGTACTTGCTTTATAGCACTGCTATCCTGTCAAGAAGAGAAAAAGAAAAGAGTCTTACAATTTCCGAAGACCAATTTGGCGGCTTCGGCCATGATTCCGAAGCCTTTAAAAGTTATTACGACCGAAGGAGGGTTCGCGCTGGATCAGTTTTCCGCCATTTATACCTCTGAGACCGTTCCAGGTTTTGGGGAGCTAGGGGATTTTCTTGCCTTAAAGCTAAAGACAAAGACGCAACTTGATATTCCGGTAAACGGATCGCCACGGGAAGACCAAGAAGGGGTCATTTATATCAATCAGTCCGATAGTTTGGAATTGAACGCGCCAGAATCATATCAGATTTATGTGACATCCGATTCGGTTATTTTAAACTCCAACACGGTGGAAGGGGCTTTCCGTGGAGTGCAGACCTTGCGCCAGATTATTGCCGAAATTCCGAACGACACCCTTGCCCCATACCCTGTTTGGACCATTCCTACCGGAAAAATCATAGATGCACCGTCGTTCGAATATCGCGGTACAATGCTCGATGTAGCCCGTCATTTCTTTAGTGTGGAAGATGTCAAAAAATACATCGATTTAATGGCCTATTACAAGTATAACATACTGCATTTGCACCTGTCCGATGACCAGGGCTGGCGTATTGAAATTAAATCATGGCCGAAGCTTACAGAAATAGGAGGTAGTACAGAGGTAGGCGGTGAAGCCGGTGGTTTTTATACCCAAGAAGATTATAAGGAAATAGTTGCGTACGCCGCGGAGCACTTTATTACGATTGTTCCTGAGATTGATATGCCCGGTCATACCAATGCTGCATCGGTCTCCTACCCTATTCTAAATGGTAATGGGAAAACCCCAAAACTATATGAAGGGATGCGTGTAGGTTTTAGCACTTTCGATACCCGAAAAGACACCGTATACCGCTTTATTGATGATGTGGTGGGCGAAATTGCGGCCTTATCACCAGGCCCATATTTTCATATTGGTGGCGATGAAAGTCATGTCACCAAAAAGTACGACTACGTTTATTTCGTTGAAAAGGTTGAAAAAATTGTGCAGAAGCATGGGAAACGCATGATAGGTTGGGACGAAGTGGCGACCGCCAAGGTAGATTCCACCTCTATTTCTCAATTTTGGGCCAGCAAGGAGAATGCCCGGGAAGCCGTCGATAAAGGCATGCAAATTATCATGTCTCCGGCGAAAAAAGCCTACTTGGATATGCAATATGACACACTTTCAAAACATGGCTTGCATTGGGCCGCCTATATTCCCACAGACACCGCTTATATATGGACGCCTGAAGCATACGAAGGAGTGCCCCTTGAAAATATTCTCGGAATCGAAGCACCCCTTTGGTCTGAAACCATCAGTAATATCGATGAACTAGAATACTTGGCTTTTCCAAGGGCCATTGGATATGCCGAATTGAGCTGGACCCCAAAGGAAAACCGTAACTGGGATGATTATAAAGTACGCTTGGCCAAGCAAGCCCCGTTTCTAGACCGAATGAATGTAAAATACTACCCTTCTCCCCTTATAGATTGGGAGAAAAGCAAGTTTACGTATAAGGAGATTTTGAAAGATTGATTGCTTCGTTTTACCAAAAGAAAGTATGGTACTATGGGGCAATTGTAAGACAAAGAACTACCAGCTCCTGAGAAGCAAGAATTTTGTCCTTTTGCCTTTGAAAATCCCATGGGCTATGGCAGCGGTGGCAAACCCCTCTCGAAATCGACGATGCCACCCGCCCGTGAGTCGCGAGCCTACGGAGTAACCGTACAAGAAAAAACAGCAATGCACCGCTACTGATCCAATTAGGGTACAAATGTTTCTTTAAGCAATTTTCTTCCCGGGCAGCAACAAAGCCGATAGCCAACAGTGCACAGAGCAATACAGACTTGCCCTTGCAGATGTCTTTATGTATGGTTGCATTTTTTTACCGGAATTCTAACTGGTACCAAATAGGTTCGATGAACGTTACAAAAAACCCCGAAGAATAGCTCCGGGGTACAATGGTTTATTGATGTCTTCGAAGTACTATTCTTCAGAAGATTCCGTCTCATCTGAAAAATCGGTAATGCCATTTTCGTGCAGAATGTTGTACCACTGGATCACTTTCTTAATATCGCTTGGGTACACCCGGTCCTCATCATAATCAGGAAGCACTTCAAAGAAATATTCTTCTAGTTTAATTTTTTCTTCTTTATGGCCGATAGATGTTTTCCCACCTTTTTCTTTTACTTGAATATTAAGAAGTACTTGTCGTAAGGGAATTTCTTCTTCCAAGGTGTAAATTGCAATCTCCGAAAGAACACTTACATTACTGCGCAACCCGACTGTAATTTTTTTCCCATCGATCAATGATTCCGCTACAAAACCGGTCCGCGTTTGGGTAACCAGTCTATAAAGTCCTGGTTTGCCCCCTATTGCCAATATTTTTTCTAAACCCATATCTATTCAAAAATTCAGAACGCAAATATGCTACTTTTTACTCTATTATGTCGTTGATTAGCGCGCTTTTTTCATCTCGGGAAATCGCATGCGATAGTCGACCCTTATTTTGCCTTGCGCAATGTTCTTCAAACGTGCCTTTAGAAGTCTTTTTTTAAGGGAAGATAATTTATCCGTAAAAAGAATTCCTTCAATATGATCATATTCATGTTGAATGACTCTGGCCAAGAGCCCATCATAGGTATCCCGCTGCTCTTTAAAATCGGCATCGAGATAGGAAATGGTAATGGTGCCCTTTCGTTTTACATCTTCCCGAATATCAGGGATACTAAGACAGCCTTCATTAAAGGCCCATTCATCCCCTTCTTCCAATTCTATTTTAGCATTGATAAACACCTTCTTGAACCCGTTCAACGCCTCTCGTTCCTCTTTCGAGAGATCCTCATCATCTGAAAAGGGGGTGGTATCTACCAGGAACATACGAATGGGCAACCCTATCTGAGGTGCCGCGAGGCCCACACCATTTGCATTGTACATGGTCTCCCACATATTCTCTAACAACTCCTGAAACTTAGGATATTCCTTGTCTATGTCTTTCGCCACCTTTCGCAATACCGCATCGCCGTATGCCACTATTGGTAATATCATTGATATCTGTTTAGATAGGCCTGTAATATGAGGGTAGCGCTAATTTCATCTACCAAGGCCTTGTTTCTTCTTTGCTTTTTTTTCGCGCCGCCCATCAACATGGATTGCTTTGCCATTTTCGAGGTAAAACGCTCGTCTTGTCTTTCGATCGGAATCGCCGGAAACGTCTTCGCCAATCGCTTCAAGAAGGGTTGAATTAGCGCTTCCGATTCTGAAGGTGTATTGTCCATTTGTTTCGGAAGCCCAACCACAAAACATACCACTGTTTCTTCTTCCAAATAAGTGGTTAAAAAACCAAGCAATTGATGTGTGTCCACCGTAGTAAGACCGGAAGCGATCATCTGTAACGCATCGGTAACCGCAATTCCCGTGCGTTTTTTGCCGTAATCCAAAGCCAAAACCCTACCCAACAACACTTTTTTTTGCAAAAATAACCCATAAAATGTTATAAGTGTAAAATTGCGGTCGAATTCATCTGCGACCCCCTATATTTGCAAAAATTTTAGCCGTAGCATGACAGAATTAAGAGAAATTATAGAAAACGCTTGGGAGTACAGAGCCCTGCTCAAAGAACAAAAGACACAGGATGCCATTCGCGAAGTGGTGAACCTTTTAGACCTTGGGAAGTTGCGTTGCGCTGCTCCTACCGAAAAGGGATGGCAAATTAATGAGTGGGTCAAAAAAGGGGTAGTGATGTACTTTCCGATTCAAAAAATGGAAACATGGGAGTCGGGTATTTTCGAGTACCACGACAAGATACCCTTAAAACGAGGGTTCCAAGAAAAAGGAATTCGGGTGGTACCACATGCGGTTGCGAGACATGGCGCTTACATTTCGGCAGGAACCATTTTGATGCCCAGCTATGTAAATATCGGGGCTTATGTTGACGAAGGCACCATGGTAGACACTTGGGCTACCGTAGGCAGTTGTGCCCAAATTGGAAAAAATGTACATCTTAGCGGAGGTGTTGGTATCGGAGGCGTTCTAGAGCCCCTGCAGGCAGCCCCGGTTATTATAGAAGACAACGCATTTCTTGGGTCTAGAAGTATCGTAGTGGAAGGCGTACACGTAGAAAAAGAGGCGGTACTAGGTGCGAATGTTGTATTGACGGCTTCCACAAAGATCATTGATGTTACTAAAGAAGAGCCCATAGAAATAAAAGGAAGGGTCCCTGCCCGTTCAGTGGTGATACCGGGAAGCTACACAAAGAAATTTCCTGCGGGGGAATTTCAAGTTCCATGTGCTTTGATCATCGGCACACGCAAGGAAAGCACGAATAAAAAAACGTCCTTGAACGATGCCTTGAGGGAACATAACGTAGCAGTTTAAAGGAGTGAAGGGTCTTCTAAATAAAATCACCAAAACAAGGGGAATTATGAAAAACCTTCTCGGCCGCCCTGGTACTTTTGGGTCATGATCCGATAGGAAAACAGCGGTCAAGCTCCCTTTTCGGTGCGCGTATCCTTAGAAATTAAAATTAAATCGGTTCCCTGCGCATTTTTTGCAGGGAACCGATTTATTTTTGCAATCGCAAAATACAGAAGTCTCCATAAACCTTTTGCACGTTAACCGCTCTTTACCGGCCTGTAAATATTCAGGCAAAAACTGTTAAATATCGGCTAATTCGGGGTTGCATGGTAGGGTTTCGAGACTATTCATCTGTTATACCAAAAAAGCGGCAAGAAGAAAAGCAATTACTTCTTTGTTCTAGTAACGAAATACGAAAAAAAGCACCTTAAAATTGTTATATACACAAAGTACGATACAAAAATATTGGAAAATGGGAACTTTTGTGGTTTGTAGGAATTTTACTCCGAGATATACTATTTTTGTTTTTTTTCTGTTATAAATTTGTTATGACCGCGAGACACCTACTTATTAATTTATAGCATGAACCACCAAAAAGAGAAAATATCGGCCTTGATCATCTCCTACAACGAGATAGGCTACATCGAAAGATGCGTTGAATCCGTTTCGTTCGCAGATGAGATTATTGTGGTAGATTCGTTTAGTACCGATGGTACTTTTGAATACCTCAAGAACCATCCGAAAGTAGCCGTGATCCAGCGTCCTTTTACAAACTTCACATCGCAAAAATCCTTTGCCCTGAAACAGGCCTCCAACGATTGGGTACTTTTCTTGGATGCAGATGAAGTTGTTTCCGAAAAATTAAAGATAGAAGTGCAGAACACGGTAAATAGTAACACCGATGTTGCCGCATTTTGGTTTTATAGAAAGTTCATGTTCCAAAATAGCCCTTTGCATTTTAGTGGATGGCAAACCGATAAGAACTACCGTCTCTTTAGGAAAAGTAAGGCGCAATTTTCGGATAAAAAAATTGTGCACGAAACCCTCGATGTAGATGGCAAGAGTGGTATTCTAAAAGAGAAGTTGACCCACTTTTGTTATAAGAACTATGAAGATTACAAAGCAAAAATGCTCCGATACGGACGGTTAAAGGCAAAAGAATCTTTTTATCGGGAACACCAGTTCAACTACGCATCCTTAGTGGTGAAACCCTTATGGAAGTTCTTTAATCATTATGTAATACGGTTGGGTTTTCTTGATGGTAAAAAGGGAGTTACTATTTCGTACCTGAATGCCCTGTCGGATCTTGAACGGTACCGTGAACTAAAAAAACTGGAGAAAAAGAACGAGCTGGCCTATTATTTGGTAATGCCGTGATACGTCCAGACACTTTTGTTCTGCCGTACTTCTTTGCGAATCACTTGGTTTTTGGCAATCGCCTCCGGGGTTTTATAACCGCGTTCATGATCTAAATGTACGCAAACCGCGCTGTATCTTAACTGTTTCGATTTAACGCCATAGTTGAACAAGCGTTCCCCAAATTCTCGGTCTTCACCCCCGTATTGCATTCGCTCGTCGAACCCATTTACATTTAATATATCCTTTCGCCAGCCTGAGGAATTGTGCCCGTTCCAACTAGCATTTGTCGGCGTGACCGTATTAAAGAACTTCGAGATAAACCCTCGGGCGGTCAATTTATTGTTTTTGAAGGTCTTGGGTATTCCTTTCTCTTTTAGCCATTGAATATTAAAACAGTTTTGCTTTTTAATATCCTCCTTGTTGATCGCATTGGAAATATTCATGGGCAACATATAATACCCTCCCGAAATAAAATAACCCGGTTCTTTGTTGATATAGTGTACTTGTACAAAGTCTTCCCTTGGAATACAGTCCCCGTCGGTCATGATAATGTAATCGGTTTTACAGGCTAGAATGGCTTTATTAAGAATTTTACACTTTTGAAAGCCATCATCTTCCTGCCAAACGTGAATGATCTTATAACTCAATTCAGGAACCATACGATCTATCAGCTCTTTGGTATCTTCCTTAGATCCGTCATCTGCAACCACCAACTCAAAATCTTTATAGGTTTGATACTGAAACCCCCATAGCACCTTCTCTAGCCATTCTGGTTTGTTATAAGTACTTACAATCACACTCACCGTGCCCATAGGTTTTGATTTAATTGACTACTTTTACAAATGTAGTTTTTTGGAATACTATCTTCAACAAAATATCTTGTAATTACATGCGCCGAACTTATGTTGGGTCTACCATCTACCATATCTACCTTTCAATTTTGCACAGCATTAAAGATAGTGGATACAACGCCGACAATACCGGAGAAAACATTTTGTTCCTGGTCGAAAGTACCCCGATGATCGAAGCATTGATTCCGAATCTCAAAAAGCGCTTTTTTAGGGACGTGTATCTGATTTCAGAACGACGCGAACATGTTGCGCATCTTGGGAAGTTTAACTACGGCTTCCGTCGAAAGAAAAAATTAATCCCCTATTTGGAGGGCATACATGCTTCCCTTTTACAGGAAAAAGATTTTATTCGCAACGCCGATCTTTATCTGTGTGATACCGATTCTTCCAAGAGTTACTTTTTATACGAGTTCGGGACAAAACCGATTTACATGATCGAAGATGGGGCACGAACCTATGTAAAAAGGCACAGTGGCTTTGAAAAATTTATAAAAACCTATTTCACCAAGACCCCTATAGGGGGAGGTTTCGATAAAGAAATACACACCCTCTTTGCTCAATTTCCCGAGCGACTGCCTCTAGGACTTCGAAAAAAAGCAAAGGAGCTAAATATTAAAAAAGAAACCGCAAAGTTAGATGAGCCGACCAAAAGGGCCATTTTCGAGATTTTTATATCGGATGCCTCATTTCATGTTGAAAGTGATCACGCCGCCCTGGTATTGACCCAGCCCATTTCGGAAGACCAAGTAGTTGAAAATGAGACCGTAAAAATTGAAATATATCGCGATCTTATTTCAAAGATTCCCGACGATATGAATATCATTCTGAAAGTTCATCCTCGAGAAACAACGCAATATCAAGAACACTTTCAGAACATTACAGTGTTACCGGGTCTTTTCCCGATAGAAATACTGAACCTAAAAGACGGTTTTTATTTTGAACACGGGTATACCCTTTTCTCCACCGCACTTTCAAATCTTGAAATTGTTAAGAAGCGATTCTTTTCGGGTAAGGATTATTTGGATAAATTTACCGTCAAAGCCACACGCGATCTTATAAAGCATATGAACGTTGAACAATAGGAATATAAAAAATGTCTAAAACAGCCATAGGATTCATTCCTTTACGAAAAAATTCGAAAGGAATTCCCAATAAGAACAAGAAACGCCTTTTAGGACGGCCCCTGTTTACTTGGGTATTGACCGAAGCGTTATTTTCCAGTTTAGATCGTGTATATGTGTTTACAGATGATGTGGATATCTTACACTATATCAATAAATATTTTGGTTGGTCGTCAAAAATATACGGTATTGAACGTTCGGATGAAAATGCCACTGATACGGCCTCTACGGAAGCGGCAATGCTTGAGTTCTGTAATAAGGTCGACACTGATTTTGACATTTTTTGCCTTTTACAAGCAACTTCCCCGCTTACCAAAAGAAGCGATATAGACAACGCTCTCAATACCGTAAAAAACAAAGCGTATGATTCAGTATTAAGTGTTGTGAACACCCACCGTTTTGTGTGGTCTACGGATGGCAGCCCTATCAACTATGACGTCTTTAATAGACCGCGCCGACAAGATTTCGAGGGCTTACTTATGGAAAATGGTGCGATATATGCGACTACGAGGAAAGCCTTGTTAAGCTCTAAGAACCGCCTGAGCGGGAAAATAGGCACCATAAAGATGGCAGAAGACACCCTGATAGAAATAGATTCGCCTACCGATTGGGAAATAATAGAACAACTACTAATAACGACATTTAAGACAGGGAAGGGTGCAAATCGAATCGATTATCTGATCTTGGATGTCGATGGGGTTTTTACCGATGGTACGGTAGTCTTCAATCGAGAAGGGGAGTTTTCCAAAAAATTTGACATGCGCGACGGTATGGGACTGGAAATATTAAGAGAGCATCAAGTGCAGGTAATGGTAATGACCTCGGAAGATTCGGAGGTAGTTCGAAAACGCATGGAGAAACTAAAAATAACCCATACCTTTTTAAATGTGAAAGACAAATATTCACTCTTGGAAAACCTGTGTATTGAAAAAGGAATTTCACCAAAACAGATCGCTTATATCGGGGATGATATAAATGATTTGAGCAACATGTTGCGGGTGGGCTGGTCTATTAGTCCCGCCAATGCTACTAAAAATATACGATTCCATGCCGATATGGTCTTAACCCAGGCTTCTGGAGCCGGGGCCATACGACAAGCTTCCGAATTCATTTTAAACTATAACAAAAGATTCAATGACCTATAAGGAACCCTATATCATCGCAGAAATTGGATGTAACCATAAAGGGGACATGAAGATAGCAAAAGAGCTCATTTACATGGCCAAAATTTTTGGAAATGCCAACGCGGTGAAGTTTCAAAAAAGAAACAATCCCGAATTACTTACTACCGAACAATACAATGCACCCCATCCCAATCCTGCAAATTCATATGGGAATACCTATGGTGCCCATCGCGAATTTTTAGAATTCGACCTAGACCAACATAGAGAGCTAAAGGCGTATTGTGAAGAGGTCAGTATTACCTATGCTACTTCTGTTTGGGAAACTACCTCGGCCAAGGAAATTGCCAGTATCAACCCTGATTTCATTAAAATACCCTCTGCATGCAATAATCATTTTGAAATGTTGGGGTGGCTGTGCGATCACTACCCGGGAGAGTTGCACATATCAACAGGAATGACCACCAAGGCCGAAATAGGAGGTATCATCGATTTCTTTGTTGAAAAGGGTAGAAACAAGGACCTGGTACTTTATAATTGTACCTCGGGATACCCGGTCGCTTTTAAGGACATTTGTCTGCTCGATATCCTGAAGCTAAAAGAGCAATACGAGCATCAAGTAAAACATATCGGTTTTTCCGGTCATCATTTGGGGATTGCGGTAGATGTTGCCGCGTATACCTTGGGGGCCCATATTATAGAAAGACATTATACGCTTGACCGCACTTGGAAAGGAACCGACCATGCCGCATCATTAGAACCCATGGGACTAAGAAAATTATGCAGGGATTTACGTGCCACCCATAAGGCGCTCACCTATAAACAGCAAGATATCCTAGCGGTGGAACAGGTGCAAAGGGATAAATTAAAATATCAAAAATCCTAGGGAGTCCTTTTTTCGGTGTGTTTTCATATCTAAATGCCTTTTCAATAGTATGGAAAACGGAGCGACTATTTTTCCCATATGTGAAAATTACCATCCCTGATCAGACGTTTAAAACCCAGGGAGGTCAATATGTTTTCGCATTCTTGTGCTTCCTCTTTGGTAAGGATATTTGCAAAGGGATGCAATTCGATAAAAATTTGCTTGAACGTAGAAATAGCTTCCTTAAAACTGCGTAGCAACGCCAGTTCCCCTCCCTCGATATCCATGACCAACGTATCGAATTCCAAATCATATTTGCGGGTCAAATGGTCAAAGTCAACCCCCTTAATGGTAATCTTATCGGCAGTTTTTCTTTTAGAACTCCCCCCTACGATAAGATCGTGAATGTAAAAATCGTTTTCCGTATTTTTCGAAATTATTACATTCTCCACGTGAAAACCACAGTTGTTCTCTTTCTTGTTCCTTTCGATCCACGGAATCAGTTTGGGGTTGGCCTCTAACACCACATGCCGAGTGCTATCCTTCAACAATTGATTTGTCAAACAGGACACGTACCCTAAACAGGATCCCAGTTCTAAAACGGTCGATTCCGGTTTAAGATACTCGGATAGGTACCTGGCCTCTTCCTCTTCGTACGAATTAAATACGAAACGACCCCGAAAGACATAATTGGTCTGATCAAAGGGAACATGAATGGTCAGCCCATTTTTTCGATACACCTTTTTAAAATAGGAGAAATAGACCCCTCCTAAAAACATGCGAGTTTTCTTTAACATAACGATGATTTTTAAAACCTTGACTGCCCCTAAAATGCAATTCAACGCTTCAAATTACTATTCCCAATATTAACGAGCGCTACCTTTCCAAGATACCCAATTTATGAAAGGGAATATTTAGCTAAAAAAAGACGAATTCATACCAAATACCAATAATAGGTTTTAATGAAAACGTATTTTTGTGCAATGGTAGGAATTTTTAAATTAATCAACGGTGACCGAAGAAATAAATAACGCGATCGCAGTGCTTCAACAAGGGGGACTTATTTTGTACCCTACCGATACTGTTTGGGGTATTGGTTGTGATGCCACCAATGCCGAAGCGGTTAAGAAAGTATATACCTTAAAAGAAAGAGCCGATAGCAAAGCGCTGATTTGCCTTGTTGCGAATGATTTCATGTTGGAAAAATATATTGAGAAGGTCCCCGAAGTTGCCTATGACCTTATAGATCTGAGTGAAAAACCCGTAACGATCATTTATGATAATCCGCAAGGTGTTGCCCCGAACCTTATTGCTTCTGACAATAGTTTGGCCATACGGGTAGCTTCAGACAAATTTTGCCAATACCTGATCAATAAATTCAACAAACCGATCGTCTCTACTTCGGCAAATATTTCGGGACACCCTGCGCCAAGAAGTTTCGCCGAAATAGAGGACCGTGTTTTAGAGGGTGTAGATTATGCGGTAAATCTGCATCGTGATAAGAAAAACGGGCATCCTTCCTCGATAATCAAATTAGGCACGGACGGAACCGTTAAAGTAATTCGAAAATAAATACAGCCTCGGCCGATCAATGTTTTTTAAAAAGCGGTCACAACGGGAATACCAATATGGTCAAGACAAACTACAAGGAAGCACTAAAAAATTCGGTTTTCAAAATTATCTCGGCATCTGCTCAGGAATTGGGCATTGACTGCTACGTTATAGGTGGGTTTGTGCGTGACTTTCTTTTAAATAGAGGAAGGGCAAAAGATATTGATATTGTTGCCGTAGGCAGTGGCATTGCACTTGCCAAAAAAGTGGCCTCCAAATTAGAAGGCAGTTCTCAAGTTTCGGTATTCAAAAATTTTGGTACTGCGATGATTAAAAAGGGGGCTTTAGAGCTAGAGTTCGTCGGTGCCAGAAAAGAAAGCTATGACCGCGGAAGCCGAAAACCTGTGGTAGAGGATGGCAGTTTGGAAGATGACCAGAAAAGAAGGGATTTTACCATCAACGCTTTGGCATTGTCATTGAACGAACAAGACTTTGCTACCTTACTCGACCCTTTTGACGGTCTCGGCGATCTGGAAAGGAGGTTGATACGAACCCCCTTGGAACCGGGTATTACGTATTCTGACGATCCATTACGAATGATGCGTGCGATTCGCTTTGCCACGCAGCTGCACTTTGAAATTCAGCTCCCGTCACTCGAAGCCATACATACTCATAGAGAACGTATTACCATAGTTTCGAAAGAGCGCATCGTGGAGGAGCTACACAAAATTCTTGCGAGCCAAAAACCCTCTATCGGATTTACCTTGCTACACAAAACGGGCCTTTTACCTTATATAATGCCCGAATTGGTAGCACTCGAGGGTATCGAAGAAGTAGAAGGTCAAAAGCACAAAGATAATTTTTGGCATACACTAGAGGTCGTAGACAACATCTGTGAGACTACCGATAATCTCTGGTTGCGTTGGGCGGCGCTCTTGCACGATATCGGTAAGGCACCTACCAAAAGGTTCCACAAACGAAACGGGTGGACCTTTCATGGTCATGAATTCGTGGGGTCCAAGATGGTCTACAAACTGTTTAAGCGATTGCGAATGCCCCTGAACGATAAAATGAAATTTGTTCAAAAAATGGTCTTAATGAGCTCAAGACCCATTGTGCTTTCCGAGGACTTTGTTACAGACTCCGCCGTTCGCCGTTTGGTTTTCGACGCCGGCGTATATGTCGATGATCTAATGACACTTTGTGAGGCAGATATTACCACCAAAAACCCGAGAAAGCAAAAGAAGTACAAAAACAATTTCAAAGAAGTACGTAAAAAGATTATCGAAGTAGAGGAACGGGATCATATTCGTAATTTTCAACCCCCTATCAGCGGTGAAGAAATCATGACCACATTTCGACTAAAGCCTTCTCGGGAAATAGGAGTGATCAAAGAAGCAATAAAAGAGGCAATTCTTGAGGGGGAGATTCCAAATGAGTATGACGCCGCTAAAAAATACATGCTAAAAAAGGGCCGGGAACTAGGACTTTCTGCTAGTAGTGAATAATACTTTTTTTTAGCTTTTCCTACATTGTTGAATATTCGTAGGAAATTTGATGCCCGCCTACAAAAAATGGTAGTTCACCGATATAAAACAAGAAAATCACAACAAGAATCTGTTTTTTTTAAAGTTATAAGGGTACATTTGTTAAAATTTTGGACAAAACACAACCTACTTGTGGTTTTTCCCGTAGATAAAACACTAACCCTAATCCCCTTTCTACATGGAAACTAGTAGTACTTTCCGCTTTTCATCTCAGAAAAACAAGAAAATCCTTTATTCGGAACCCTTTCGCAAAGTAAAAAATTACGCGAGAAACAGGGGTAGTTAGAATAAAATCGATAAAATGCAGTTACATAGATTAAAAAGTCAGTTTTATCCTACTTTTTTGATTTTTTGTTATTACTGCTAAGACGCCTATTTTTAAAGGGTTTTGCCTTGTAAAAGGTGACCTGTTCGCGTTAAAATGTGTCTAACGCCTAAAATGCTTTTTCAAAAAGCAACATACGTTTAAAATATCCTCCAAAAACCGAATTTATGAAACGCACTAACCTATTTCATTTATCTGGGAAGTTAAATTCCTTAGCATTTTCTTCTTTATTGCTGCTATTTTTTACGCTTCCTTCATTTTACTTGACCGCACAGGTGACCAGCACCCCCACCATCTTGAGTTCTGGTTTTACTACTGAAGGTGAGTATGTAGTCTGCTATCGCATCGATCTGGTGAATAATGGTACTACCGATCTATGCAGCCCTCAAATAAGCAGTGACCTAATTACGGCGCCTGGCTACACAGGTATTTTAAGACTTGAGGCAATAAGTTTGTCACAATCTGGCTTTACCAATGCCGACTTGAATACTACCGCCACCGCTTTTAATACGGGAAACCCCGAAGGCGATGCAGTAGATCCGGCGACGATCAAGTGTATCCCGCCAGGTGGACGCTTAAGGTTGGCCTATAAAGTATACTCCGACCCTGCGGTTGTTGGAGACGGTACTACGGTAACCGTAAACCATACCACATCTGGAATAGATGATGCCGGGGCAGGCGTTGCCCAGTCAGATGCTGCCACGAGTAGTGTAGTGCTTACCAGTACCAATGTAATACCAGGTGCTGCCATGCAAGCGTTTCAAGGAGGAAGTGCATTAGCAAACGCTGCCATTTTAGACGTAAATCTTGATGGTACCTACGATTTCACCTATCGCGTTACCCTGGGAAATTATCAAAATGATGCCAGTACCGGCATCAATGCGACCAATATCACCTTTACCGACAATTTTGGTCACATTCATAATATTATGCCTATCAATTCGGTCAGCGTCGTAGCCTCGCCCGCGGGCAATCTAACCCCAAATCCTAACTTTAATGGAGGGGCCAGTACGATTGGTGGTGTTTCAGTTACACCGGATATACAAATCGTATCGGGAGGAACGCTTACTCCGGATCAAACTGATTATGTAGATGTGATACTGAACGTAGGCCCAACTACCAATACATCCAACCGTTTTACAAGTGGTATCGTTCAAGCGGATCAAAATGTGTTGGGTGGCCGTGTATCGGAGATTTCGATATTTGGACAAGACCCTGAAAACGGAGATCCAAGGGGACCAGCGGATGCCTGCGGTGGTGGTACCACGGTTCGCTTTGGTTTTGCCGGACAAACAATCACCACCAAAACACTTATTAGCTCCTTTAAGGCAGCGAGTGGTGTACCGGGCCATTATGACCTTACCTATGAGGTGGTTATCCAAGCAGACCCTACCAACGATATCAACCTAAAACGTATGTCGGCCATAGATGACATCGAAAGTACTTTCGGATCGGCATTCGTACAGATTGTAGGCACTCCTATCGTTACGAACATAGACGCAACTTCAGTGCCTTTGGCCAACGGAACCTATGATGGTGAAACCGGTACGGGTGTAGGAAGTGATGTAGACTTACTTGCCGGGTCACAGACAGATATTGTAAGCCCCGGAGAAAGTTTTAGAATAACATATACGGCAGAGGTGAACTTAATAGGAGCCGTGAGTCCATTAAACAACACCGTTGAAGTATCGGGTGCCAATACCAGTAACCAACAAGTGAATGTTGTAAGCAGCAATGCCGGCTTCGTATTCAGTGATCCTGATGGGGACGGACTATTGGCCCAAGATGATTTGGATGATGACAATGATGGTATTCCTGATGCTATAGAATGTTCAGAGCCGAATGACGTAGGTAATACGGGGGCTGGGACGGTCGGTTCCGGTATTTTCGTAGACCAACTGGCCTTTGTAGAATGGGGAGGAGATTTTAATGACGGGGTAGATGTTGGAGATGAACTTACCCAGACCTTAAGTGATGGGTCTCAAATTACGATTACCGTAACAGCCGCCAATGCAGGTTCAAAGTCGTTTGTACCCAATGGAATAGATACTTTTGGTGGAGCATTATTGCAAACACAGTACGATGATAATGGCAACAACTATGCCTTGTATTCCAATATTGCAGGGCCAGAATTAGAGGTAACTTTCCAAGTAAGTGCGGTCACTTCGATCGGGAATGTCTTTTTACCATCCATCATTTTTACCGATGGGGAACGTACCGATAGTGGTGAAACCAATTCGGCTACTACAGATGGTACGCCTTGGATAGTGGTAGAAGAGGTTGCCTACACGGGTGCCGGTGCCTCTATTAGCGGATTGGGCACTACGGCGGTAACCTTGAACGATACGGAATTTGGGGTACCCCTGTTGCGTTCCAATGGCGTTACCGAACTCACGTTTAGAACTACGGATATTCCTGCAGGGCCAACTGGGAGACAGGCTTTAACATTTGGATTTCTAACACAAGCAGATGATGATTTGGACGGGATTGCCAACTGTTTTGATCGCGATTCGGACAATGATGGTATTCCCGATACCGTAGAAGCAGGAGCCACAGATGTAGATCGAGATGGTGTTGTTGATGGCTTTACGGATGCCGATAATGATGGCCTGAACGATGCACAGGATAATATAGACAACGGTGGCGGTGGAAGCGAAGTCTCCGATGGTACGCCCTTACCCTTGACGAATACAGATGGAAATGGCAATCCGGATTATTTGGACATTGACGCCGATGACGATGGTATCCCTGATAATATAGAGGCGCAGCCAACTGCAACCTACAACCCTCCACTGAATGCCGATGATGACGGTGATGGTATTGACAACCAATACGATCCCGATTTTGTGGGAAGTACTCCCTTTATTACCATAGAAAATACAGATGGGACCGATAATCCTGATTATAGGGATTTGGATTCTGACAACGACACCCTAACCGACGTGGTCGAAGGGGGACGCGGCACCTTAACAGATCCAAATGCGGATACGGATGGAGATGGATTAAATGATGCTTTTGAGGGTGCTAATTTAAACGACCCTGCCGATGTGAATGATGAAATAAATGATCCAACGACCCTGCCGGATACACAAATACCAGGAGGGGATGTAGATTATCGAGACTCCCCAGACGCTGACGGCGACGGAGTCCCTGATATTATCGACCTTGACGACGACAACGATGGCATTCCCGATACCGCCGAAGGTACCGGGGACTCCGATGGCGACGGCATCATCGATGCCCTCGACCTGGATTCCGACAACGACGGTATTCCCGACATCGTAGAGGCCGGAGGGACCGACACCGACGGCGACGGACAGGTGGACTACCCCACCCCGGGCGATCCCACTTCCATGGTCGATGCCGATGGTGACGGGCTCGACGATAGCGTGGACAATATAGACAACGGGAGCGGTGCGGGAGAGGTTACCGATGGCACTCCCCTGGCCGACGAGGACTCCGACGGCGACGGCGTAGCGGACCGATTGGACCTTGATTCCGACAACGACGGGATCACCGATATCGTCGAGGCCGGCGGAACCGATGCCAATGGCGACGGGGAGGTCGATTACGCCACCCCGGGAGATCCGACCACCATGGTCGACGTGGACGGTGACGGGTTCATCGACACCATCGACACCGATGACAATACCGTGGCCGGCACCGGCGACGGGGGTACCGCACTGCCGGACGAGGATACCGACGGAGACGGAACAGAGGACCGTTTGGACCTCGACTCCGATAACGACGGGATATACGACGTGGTCGAATCCGGTGGCGACGACGTAAACGCCGACGGCCGGGCCGACGACGACGACGACAATGCCGACAATACCGCCAGCAACGGGATACCCACCTCGGCAGGGACAGGAAACGACCCTACCGAAACGACACCGGGTACGCCCGACCACCTGAACCTCGATAGCGACGGCGACGGTTGTTCCGATGCCAACGAGGCCTATGTGGACCCCAACGGCGACGGAGGCGACGGCGGGCAGTACGGAACGGGAACTCCCGCACCTACGGGCGCCGACGGACTCGTCAGCGCCGCACCCTACGATACGGGAACGGTCGCGGCCGTTACCGATGCAGGGGATGCCACCGCATGTGAGGATGCCGATGGCGACGGGATTCCCGATGTGACCGACCTTGACGACGACAACGATGGTATTCCCGATACCGCCGAAGGTACCGGGGACTCCGATGGCGACGGCATCATCGATGCCCTCGACCTGGATTCCGACAACGACGGGATCCCGGACATCGTAGAGGCCGGAGGGACCGACACCGACGGCGACGGACAGGTGGACTACCCCACCCCGGGCGATCCCACTTCCATGGTCGATGCCGATGGTGACGGGCTCGACGATAGCGTGGACAATATAGACAACGGGAGCGGTGCGGGAGAGGTTACCGATGGCACTCCCCTGGCCGACGAGGACTCCGACGGCGACGGCGTAGCGGACCGATTGGACCTTGATTCCGACAACGACGGGATCACCGATATCGTGGAGGCCGGCGGAACCGATGCCAATGGCGACGGGGAGGTCGATTACGCCACCCCGGGAGATCCGACCACCATGGTCGACGTGGACGGTGACGGGTTCATCGACACCATCGACACCGATGACAATACCGTGGCCGGCACCGGCGACGGGGGTACCGCACTGCCGGACGAGGATACCGACGGAGACGGGACCGAGGACCGTTTGGACCTCGACTCCGATAACGACGGGATATACGACGTGGTCGAATCCGGTGGCGACGACGTAAACGCCGACGGCCGGGCCGACGACGACGACGACAATGCGGACAATACCGCCAGCAACGGGATACCCACCTCGGCAGGGACCGGAAACGACCCTACCGAAACGACCCCGGGTACGCCCGACCACCTGAACCTCGATAGCGACGGCGACGGTTGTTCCGATGCCAACGAGGCCTACGTGGACCCCAACGGCGACGGAGGCGATGGCGGACAATTCGGAACGGGAACTCCCGCACCTACGGGCGCAGACGGACTCGTCAGCGCCGCACCCTACGATACGGGAGCGGTCGCGGCCGTTACCGATGCAGGGGATGCCACCGCATGTGAGGATGCCGATGGCGACGGGATTCCCGATGTGACCGACCTTGACGACGACAACGATGGCATTCCCGATACCGCCGAAGGTACCGGGGACTCCGATGGCGACGGCATCATCGATGCCCTCGACCTGGATTCCGACAACGACGGGATCCCGGACATCATCGAGGCCGGCGGAACCGATACCGACGGCGACGGACAGGTGGACTACCCCACCCCGGGCGACCCCACTTCCATGAACGACACAAACAATGATGGCCTGGATGATGGCATTGCCGCCGATCCCCTAGCGGATGAAGATTCCGACGGCGACGGCGTAGTGGACCGATTGGACCTTGATTCCGACAACGACGGCATCACCGATATCGTCGAGGCCGGCGGAACCGATACCAATGGCGACGGGGAGGTCGATTACGCCACCCCGGGAGATCCGACCACCATGGTCGACGTGGACGGTGACGGGTTCATCGACACCATCGACACCGATGACAATACCGTGGCCGGCACCGGCGACGGGGGTACCGCACTGCCGGACGAGGATACCGACGGAGACGGGACCGAGGACCGTTTGGACCTCGACTCCGATAACGACGGGATATACGACGTGGTCGAATCAGGTGGCGACGACGTAAACGCCGACGGCCGGGCCGACGACGACGATGACAATGCCGACAATACCGCCAGCAACGGGATACCCACCTCGGCAGGGACCGGAAACGACCCTACCGAAACGACCCCGGGAACGCCCGACCACCTGAACCTCGATAGCGACGGCGACGGTTGTTCCGATGCCAACGAGGCCTATGTGGACCCCAACGGCGATGGCGGCGACGGCGGACAATTCGGGACCGGTACCCCGGCACCTACGGGCGCAGACGGACTCGTGAGCGCCGCGCCCTACGATACGGGAACGGTCGCGGCCGTTACCGATGCAGGGGATGCCACCGCATGTGAGGATGCCGATGGCGACGGGATTCCCGATGTGACAGACCTTGACGACGACAACGATGGCATTCCCGATACCGCCGAAGGTACCGGGGACTCCGATGGCGACGGCATCATCGATGCCCTCGACCTGGATTCCGACAACGACGGTATTCCCGACATCGTAGAGGCCGGCGGAACCGACACCGATGGCGACGGACAGGTGGACTACCCCACCCCGGGCGACCCCACTTCCATGAACGACACAAACAATGATGGCCTGGATGATGGCATTGCCGCCGATCCCCTGGCCGACGAGGACTCCGACGGCGACGGCGTAGTGGACCGGTTGGACCTTGATTCCGACAACGACGGCATCACCGATATCGTCGAGGCCGGCGGAACCGATGCCAATGGCGACGGGGAGGTCGATTACGCCACCCCGGGAGATCCGACCACCATGGTCGACGTGGACGGTGACGGGTTCATCGACACCATCGACACCGATGACAATACCGTGGCCGGCACCGGCGACGGGGGGACCGCACTGCCGGACGAGGATACCGACGGAGACGGGACCGAGGACCGTTTGGACCTCGACTCCGATAACGACGGGATATACGACGTGGTCGAATCAGGTGGCGACGACGTAAACGCCGACGGCCGGGCCGACGACGACGACGACAATGCCGACAATACCGCCAGCAACGGGATACCCACCTCGGCAGGGACAGGAAACGACCCTACCGAGACGACACCGGGTACGCCAGACCACCTGAACCTCGATAGCGACGGCGACGGTTGTTCCGATGCCAACGAGGCCTATGTGGACCCCAACGGCGACGGAGGCGACGGCGGACAATTCGGAACGGGAACTCCCGCACCTACAGGCGCCGACGGACTTGTGAGTGCCGCACCCTACGATACGGGAACGGTCGCGGCCGTTACCGATGCCACCGATTCTGCAACTTGTATCGTAGATTCGGACGGCGATGGCGTATTGGACGAACAAGAAATTGCCGATGGTACCGATCCAAACGACCCTTGTGATTTTGTGATCGCCAATATTACCGAAATGCAGACTGGGGATTACTTGGATGCCGATTGCGATGGTGATGGGGTTACCAACCAACAAGAAGTAGCCGATGGTACCAACCCGGAAGATCCTTGTGATTTTACAATCGATAGTATCACCTTGGTACAAACCGGAGACTACCTGATTACGGATTGTGATGGTGATGGAGTGACCAACGGAACGGAGATTACCGATGGAACAGACCCGAATGACCCCTGCGATTTTAATGTTGCAAGCGTGAGCCTAGACCCTTCGGGAGACTATTTAATTGCTGACTGTGATGGCGATACCATATCGAACGGACAAGAAATTATAGATGGAACCGATCCAAACGATCCCTGTAGTTCTAGAGGTGGTACACCACCCGCTGGATCCGTTTGTGACATAACGATAGACAATGACTTGGTAGGACCTCAGATAGATGAAGGTTTCTTTAGAATCAATAATATTGATGCCTTCCCGAACAACACGGTTCGTATCTACAACCGCTGGGGCATATTGGTCTTTGAAACCAATGGCTATGATAGCGGAAGCAATAACTTTAGGGGAATTTCAAACGGCCGCGCTACCATTCAACAGAATGAAGCATTACCGGTAGGTGTATACTTCTATGTTATTGATTATATCAACAATGGGGTATCCCAAACAAAGTCGGGCTATTTATATGTCAATCGATAAAATTTACCAATCCTATAGTATAAAAAACATATCATGAAAAAATTCATTCTAACTATTGTATGTATCGCAGCTTCGCTAGGAGGCCTTATCGCCCAGCAAGATGCCCAGTATACGCAGTATATGTATAATACCATTGCTGTAAACCCGGCCTATGCTGGTTCAAGAGGATTGTTGAGCATCAACGGTCTGTACCGTTCACAATGGATAGGTCTTGATGGTGCACCTACCACACAAACCTTGAACTTTCACACACCTGTTTCCGAGCGGGTTGGTATAGGACTTTCCATCGTTAATGATGAAATTGGGAATGGCACCAATCAGGACACCTATTTTGACGGCGTTTTTTCCTATTCCATACCTACTTCAAGAACAGGAAAGTTATCGTTTGGTTTAAAAGCTGGCGGCCATTTATTGAATGTCGATTTTACCAAACTTCAGAATTACCGACCCGATTTGAATGCGGTAGGATTGAATAATATCGATCGAAAGTTCTCGCCCAATTTCGGCGCTGGGGTCTATTATCATACCGATAAATTTTATGCAGGTCTTTCAGTTCCCAATTTCTTAAAGACCCAACATTTCGACGATTCGGAAACAACTTCTTTCTTAGCGGAAGAACGCTTAAATCTCTACCTGATCACCGGCTATGTATTTGACCTAAACCCGGATTTGAAATTCAAACCGGCAGTGCTCCTTAAAGCGGTGAGCGGTGCTCCACTGCAAGTAGATGTCTCTGCGAACTTCATGTTGAACGAAAAGTTCACTTTGGGAGCTGCATATCGATGGGATGCAGCGCTGAGTGCACTTTTCGGTTTTCAAATCACCGATCAGTTCATGCTTGGTCTGGCCTATGATCGGGAAATTACGGAACTGGGCAACAGCGCCTTCAACGACGGCTCATTCGAAATAATGCTCCGCTATGAGTTCCTTACCAAATACAAAAAAGTAATAACCCCAAGATTCTTCTAAATAAAAAAACATGACTAAACGACTAATTTACACCGTTTTTTGTGGCATATTAATGGGTTCACTCAGTATGGCCCAAGATGCCAAATTAAAAAAAGCAGAAGATAAGTTTGAAGATTATGCCTATAGCAATGCCATTGATGCCTATGAGCAATTGGTTGAAAAAGGCTATACCGATGAAGAAATCTACAAGAATTTAGGGGATGCCAATTACCAAAATGCCCAGTATGATGCCGCTGCCGACTGGTATAGCAGGCTCTTCAAATTAGAGGGTATCCAGGTAGATTCGGATTATATGTATCGTTATGCACAAACGTTGAAATCGATGAAGGAGTACGAGGCTTCGGATGCTTGGATGCAAAAGTTTGAGGCGGCAAAGGCAAGTGATCAAAGAGCAAAGAAGTTTGCTCAAAACAAAGACTATCTAGAACAAATTGAGGCACAATCAGGGCGGTATGATGTAAAAACCCTATCGATCAATTCGGCACAATCCGATTTTGCGCCCTCCTTTCGCGGAGATCAGTTGGTTTTCTCAACTGCTAGGGATTCTGGCTTTGCAACAAAAAGAATCCATCAATGGAACAACGGTGCGTTTTTGAATCTGTATAGTGCCAGTCCCTCAGAATCCGGGGAGTATAACAGCAGTTCAAAATTAGCATCTGTGCTGAATAAGAAGACGCATGAATCTTCAACGGCATTCACCAAAGATGGTACTACGGTGTATTTTACTCGGAATAATTCTAACAATGGTAATTTTTCAAGAGATGATGAGGGGGTCAGTCGCTTAAAAATATACCGTGCCAAACTAGATGGTACCGTATGGAAAGATATCGTTGAATTGCCTTTCAACGGAGATGACTATTCTACCGCACACCCTACCCTTAATGCAGATGAGTCAAAACTGTACTTTGCCTCGGATATGGTGGGCAGCTTAGGGTTATCCGATATTTTTGTGGTTGATCTTTACGAAGATGGTAGTATTGGGGTACCGAAAAATCTAGGGAATACCATCAACACCGAGGGGCGAGAAACGTTTCCGTTTGTAACTGCGGGCAACACGCTATACTTTGCCTCTGACGGACACCCTGGCTTAGGCGGACTGGACATCTTTGCGACTAAAATTGATGATTTGGACAACCTCTTTATCGTAAACGTGGGCAAACCGGTGAATAGTGAGCAAGATGACTTTTCTTTTATCATCAATGAAGAGACCAAGAAAGGTTTTTTCGCTTCCAATAGAAGTGGCGGAATGGGAAGTGATGATATTTACGGGTTTACCGAGAACGAGGAAATCAACTTGGTCTGTACAACCAGTGTAAGCGGAGTAGTATTGGATCAGGATACAGGAAATCCACTAGGCAGTGCAATGGTTGCAATTTTTAACACCAACAATGAACTTATAGCGGAAACGACAAGCGAGGCAGATGGATCTTTTATGCTCTTAGGGGATTGCCGAGATGGCAATTACACGGTCGTAGCCTCCAAAGAAGATTATAATAAAGGGGACAAAATGTTTGCCGTTGTAAGTGGCAATGATACCCAAGGTGTGGAAGTCGTTTTAGGAAAAACGATCAAGCAAGCGCCAGTAGGAACGGATTTGATTGCATTTCTTGGTCTTAAACCAATATACTTTGATTTGGACAAAGCAGATATACGACCCGATGCTTCCCGTACAATGACCGAGGTAATTCGTTACATGAAACAATTCCCTGAATTGAAGGTGCAAGTGCGTTCGCATACCGATGCCAAAGCAAGTGATAGTTATAACATGCGCCTCTCCAAAAGAAGGGCAAAAAATACCGTGGCCTATTTACTGGCCAATGGCATTTCCGAGGCCCGTATATCAGGGGAAGGTTTTGGGGAGACACAATTGACCAACGATTGTAATACGCGTGAAAGTTGTGAAGATGAAAGACATCAGGAAAACAGAAGATCGATGTTTGTAGTAACGAACTAAAACTTCAAAAAACCGAATTAGGGAAGGCTTAAAAAGAGATGGCAGTTATGTCGTCTCTTTTTTTTGGAAACAGTTAGTGTGGTTTGTCATCAAGTAAATTTCCGTGTAAAAGGGTTTAGAAGCGTCGGTCTACCAGACCATAGAACGTTAAAGAATTTGACCACAAAAATGCCTTGCCAGACATCATATAGCACTGTTCTGACAACATATAGTTTGGGTCCTATTCGATGAACGGTAACTTTAGAATATTCAAAAATCCCTCAAATGAAAAAGAGCTCGCTACTACTAATTTTATTGCTTGCATTTGCAGTGCAAGGTTTTGGTCAACTTAGCGATTTACACTATCTACCACCACTAAAACAAATAAGCAATAACCAAGCGATACGCCAACAGGCATTTTATTTGTCCACGCCAGAAACTACTCCATTTGATGTGGAAGTATATAGGGGATCTGGGGCTGCACCGTTAGCGACACTGACCATTTCCAATGCCAGCCCAGTTCAATACAATGTCGCGGATGGCGATAACAATATTACCTTAGTTACCAATACAAATACCGGAATTGTTCTCAACAACAGTGGATTGCGATTTCAGTCTCCCGGAGGGGAAAAATTCTATGTCAACTTTAGAGGGCGGTCATCTGCACAGGCGACATCCTTGACTTCAAAAGGAAGGCAGGCTTTGGGGACACTTTTTAAATGGGGAGGGATTCCTAATAGAGCTAACAACGCCAACCTAACGAGCACCTTGGGTATTATGGCCACTGAGAACGGTACCACCGTCACCATTTTTGGGTATGACCCAGGTTGTGAGTTTAGATTGCAGGGCGATCCGGATGGCATTACCGCGGACACCCAAATCATCAACCTAAACGCTGGGGAATCGTTTGTTTTAGAAGCTAGAAAGGCCGAAACAACCGCAAATATTGACGGTTGGTTGGGAGCTACCATTCAATCGGATAAAAAAATCGCCATTAGCAATGGAGGTTTAAATGTAGGGGTAAGAACTACTTCTGGAAGCAGGGATGCGGCCATTGACCAACCTGTTCCTGAAAATGTATTGGGAAGGGAATACGTCTTTGTACGAGGCAATGGAACCGATGAGACCGAATTTCCCATTATTATTGCAACACGGAACAATACCGAGGTTTTTGTCAATGGATCGACCACCCCTAGCGCTACCTTGAACACGGGAGAATATTTTGAAATTCCCGGAACCAACTATTCTGGCGGTTCTGCCGGTGCCAATATGTATGTAACTACTTCAAAAGAAACCTATGCCTATCAATCGTTGGCCGGTTCTACTGGGATACAAACGATAGGGTTGAATTTCATTGCTCCGGTAAATTGCCTGCTTCCGCCAGATTTGGACAATCTAGCGGACATACGTGATGTGGACGGTCTTAATTTTAATGGTGGTATTACCATTATTGCCTCTACTCTTACACCAGATACAAACATTGTAGTTACCGATGATACCGGTATTGTGGCCATACCGGCATCTAATCCCGTTGTGGGGACCACGGAATGGAAGTCCTTTTATGTTCCTGGACTTACCGGGAATGTGAAGGTAAATTCCACTGGACCCATAGCGGTTGGCTTTTTAGGTGTTAACAGTAATGCCGGGATAGCCGGTTATTTTTCAGGTTTTGACTCCGTACCGATCGTGGAGCTTGATATTACGGGTGGAGGATGTCTTCCCGGTGCAGATGTCATCGAAATTTCTGCCGATTTTGACGCGTATCAATGGTTTCAAAATGGCGTGCTTATTCCTGGTGCAAATAGCAATGCTTATACCCCTACAGCTCCAGGAGACTTTTTTGTGCGCGTTACCAGAGGGTCATGTACCTATGATTCGGCTGTCATATCCGCTTATAACTGTGACCCGGAAATCGTACTTACCAAAACCGTAAACACAAGTCCGGCACTAGAAGGCGATATTGTTACGTTTACGGTTGAAGTAGAACACCTGGGCATTGACCCAGTGACCGATCTGGTGATAAACGAGGCTTTACCATCCCAGTTGACACTGGTAAGTGCCACACCTAGTTTTGGAACTTGGAGTGATCCAGATTGGACCATAGGCAACATGCTAAGCGGTGAGGTGCATACCCTTACAGTGGTCGCTAGAGTGAATGACGTTCCCGCGGATATTACGGTAACCAATACCGTTAGTAATACCCAAAACGAAGTTGAAGCCAACGCCTTACCCGATGACCCAACAGAGGATTTGGTTATTGTGAACAGTGAAATAAATCTTACCAAACAAGATAGCGCTCCCTTAGACGGAAGCTACGATACCGTAGGAGAACTGATAACCTACAATTTTGTGGTCGCCAATACGGGTTCCTCCGTGCTCAGCAATATTACCATTACTGATTCTAATATCGATACCGGAAGTTTAAGTCCGGCCACGGTAACGACCTTGGCAGTTGGTGCTTCTGCCAACTTTACCGCAACACACACCATTACACAAGCCGATATTGAAGCGGGACAAGTGGTTAATACTGCTACGGCACAAGCCGATCTTGCCAATGGATCAACCATTACAGATGCCTCAGATGACCCGGATGACCCCACTACTGCTGCCGACGACCCTACCATTACACCTATAGAACAATTGGGGGGGCTGGTTCTTGAAAAAATAGCACAGCCCGCCCCAGATGGTCTTTATGATGCACTAGGCGAGGTAATCGTGTATGAATTAACGGTTACCAATACCGGAAATGTAAGTTTAAACAATATCGTTATCACCGACCCAAATGCTGATACAGGGAGTATTAGTCCTTCCTCAGTGGCCAATTTACCCGTGGGGACATCGGTCGTTTTTACGGCAGAGCATACGATTGTTCAAGCAGATTTTGATAATGGTACCGTAACCAACAAAGCGCAGGTTAGCGGTACAGAGCCTACCGAAGGTACCACCATAACCGATACCTCTGATGATCCTACTACCCCAGCGCCCGAGGATTCTACGGTAGTAGGAATTCCACAAGAGGGACAACTTAGTGTAACAAAAGTTGCGGCGCCACCGGCCGACGGTGCTTATGATACTGTTGGAGAAGTTATTTCTTATACGATCGTGGCCACAAGCGTGGGCAACGTTACACTAACCGATATCAATGTTGTAGACCCCAATGCAGATACCATCACTTTAGACAGTACAACGGGTACCGATGATGGTCTTGACAACATTGTGGATAGCATGGAACCGAATGAAACGGCCACGTTTATCGCTACCCACAGCCTTACACAAGAGGACCTCGATGCGGTACAAGTAACCAATGTTGCTACCGTGGGAAGTCAAGATACCGTTGGGGGAAGTGTAACTGATTTATCTGACGACCCCAACGACCCCACTTCGACCACGGAAGATCCAACGGTGGTCTCACTTTTTGAGCTACCCGGAATGGAACTCTCCAAGGCAAGTGACCTCGATGACGGGGGCGACGGACTGCAGGCCGGCGATACCATCGATTATACCTTTACCCTTACCAACACCGGGAACGTAAGCCTGAGCAACGTGGTCGTCAACGACCCCCAGCTCGGAGGCGACCTCACCGGACCGGCCGGTGGAGACAGCGACGGCGACGGGGAGCTCGACGTTACAGAGACATGGACGTACAACGCGAGCTATACACTCGACCAGGACGATATCGATGCAGGCAGCATCACCAATACAGCCACCACGGTCGCCGATAGCCCGGGGGGCACCGGTGCGGGGGACACCAGCGACGACCCCGACGACCCTACCACCACTACCGACGACCCCACAGTGACACAGTTGCCCGAGAGCCCCGCCATGGAACTCTCCAAGGCAAGTGACCTCGATGACGGGGGCGACGGACTGCAGGCCGGCGATACCATCGATTATACCTTTACCCTTACCAACACCGGGAACGTAAGCCTGAGCAACGTGGTCGTCAACGACCCCCAGCTCGGAGGCGACCTCACCGGACCGGCCGGTGGAGACAGCGACGGCGACGGGGAGCTCGACGTTACAGAGACATGGACGTACACCGCGAGCTATACACTCGACCAGGACGATATCGATGCAGGCAGCATCACCAATACCGCCACCACGGTCGCCGATAGCCCGGGAGGTACCGGTGCAGGGGACACCAGCGACGATCCCGACGACCCTACCACCACTACCGACGACCCCACAGTGACACAGTTGCCCGAGAGCCCCGCCATGGAACTCTCCAAGGCAAGTGTCCTCGATGACGGGGGCGACGGGCTGGGAACCGGCGATACCATCGATTATACCTTTACCCTTACCAATACCGGGAACGTAAGCCTGAGCAACGTGGTCGTCAACGACCCCCAGCTCGGAGGCGACCTCACCGGACCGGCCGGTGGAGACAGCGACGGCGACGGGGAGCTCGACGTTACAGAGACATGGACGTACAACGCGAGCTATACACTCGACCAGGACGATATCGATGCAGGCAGCATCACCAATACCGCCACCACGGTCGCCGATAGCCCGGGAGGCACCGGTGCGGGGGACACCAGCGACGATCCCGACGACCCTACCACCACTACCGACGACCCCACCGTGACGCAGTTGCCCGAGAGCCCCGCCATGGAACTCTCCAAGGCAAGTGCCCTCGATGACGGGGGCGACGGGCTGGGAACCGGCGATACCATCGATTATACCTTTACCCTTACCAACACCGGGAACGTAAGCCTGAGCAACGTGGTCGTCAACGACCCCCAGCTCGGAGGCGACCTCACCGGACCGGCCGGTGGAGACAGCGACGGCGACGGGGAGCTCGACGTTACAGAGACATGGACGTACAACGCGAGCTATACACTCGACCAGGACGATATCGATGCAGGCAGCATCACCAATACCGCCACCACGGTCGCCGATAGCCCGGGAGGTACCGGTGCAGGGGACACCAGCGACGATCCCGACGACCCTACCACCACTACCGACGACCCCACCGTGACGCAGTTGCCCGAGAGCCCCGCCATGGAACTCTCCAAGGCAAGTGACCTCGATGACGGGGGCGACGGACTGCAGGCCGGCGATACCATCGATTATACCTTTACCCTTACCAACACCGGGAACGTAAGCCTGAGCAACGTGGTCGTCAACGACCCCCAGCTCGGAGGCGACCTCACCGGACCGGCCGGTGGAGACAGCGACGGCGACGGGGAGCTCGACGTTACAGAGACATGGACGTACAACGCGAGCTATACACTCGACCAGGACGATATCGATGCAGGCAGCATCACCAATACAGCCACCACGGTCGCCGATAGCCCGGGGGGCACCGGTGCGGGGGACACCAGCGACGACCCCGACGACCCTACCACCACTACCGACGACCCCACCGTGACCACCTTGGCACAATCGCCAGAACTCTTGCTCACCAAAATAGCACAACCTTCTACAGATGGCGCTTTTGATACACTAGGAGAAGTAGTTACCTATACCCTTACAGTGGCCAACACCGGAAATGTGACCATTTCCGATGTTACGCTTGTAGATGTTAATGCTGATTCAGGAAGCATTTCTCCTGCTAGTATCGCAAGTTTGGCCCCCGGGGTCACTACCACATTTACGGCAACACATACCATAGACCAAGCCGATCTTGACGCCGGTCTGGTAAGTAATCAGGCAACAGTCAATGGCAATAATCCCATGAACATGCCCGTGACCGATGATAGTGATGACCCAAGTACAATTGGGGCGAACGATCCAACGATTATCGATGTTGATCAAATGCCCGAACTTACAACCACAAAAAGTGCCTTGCCTGCAATGGATGGTGCCTATGACACTGCCGGAGAGGTACTCCTGTATGAAATTGTGGTTGTCAATACGGGGAATGTGACCCTAACCGATGTTCGCATCACAGATCCCAATGCGGATGCAGGTAGTATTTCTCCAGTGCTCGTTACCAGTTTGGCCCCAGGTGAAACTGTCCTATTTAGTGCAGGTCATAGTATTACTCAGGCCGATTTGGATTTTGGTTCGGTATCCAACCAAGCTATGGCAGAAGGAGAAGACCCTAGTGGAAATCCAGTAATGGACGATAGTGACGACCCCACAACCACGGATCCAGATGATTCAACCGTTACCGGAATACCACAATTCGCTTCCCTTACGATAGAGAAATCTACTACGAACTCTTTTTATACCAACCTTGGAGACCTGATCGTGTATGAAATTGTCGTTACCAACACAGGAAATATTTCCCTAAATGGAATAACTGTTACCGATGCCAATGCACAAATTACATCAGCGTCGACCATTCCGGTATTAGTACCGGGCGATAGTGTAACACTTACGGCGGAACATGTGGTGGTACAGGCAGACATTGATGTTGGGTCGGTTGCAAACACCGCTATCGCTACCGTTACAGCGCCCAACGGAAGTGTCATAATTGCTGAAGATTCGGATGACCCCGATGATCTTACTAATATAGATATCGATGGGGACGGGGATTTTGAAGACCCCACCCTAAGCTTTTTTGACAACGACGGGGATGGTATTCCGGATACGAATGACCCCGATGATGATAACGATGGCCTTACCGATGAAGAGGAGGCTACATTAGGAACCGATCCCTTGAATCCCGACACCGACGGGGATGGCATTTTAGATGGTCAAGAGACTGTGGACGACACCAATCCGCTGGACGGTTGTGACTCCAAAGGAGGTACCCCCCCGAATGGGCTTTCATGTGATATTGAAATTGAAAGTGACCTGGTTAACCCGAACAGCAATGAAGGTATTTTCCAAATCAACTTCATAGAACTATTCCCGAACAACACGGTAAAAATATACAACAGATGGGGAGTTCTGGTTTTCAATACCAATGGGTACGACAACAATACGAATGCCTTTAAGGGTATTTCGAACGGCAGGGCAACCATTCAAAAGAACGCGGAACTTCCCGTAGGAGTCTATTTCTACACCATAGAATATGTAAACAATGGTGAAGCCAAGACGAAATCGGGTTACCTCTATATCAACCGGTAAGCAATCTCGACCCAAAAAAGTATACCATGAGAAAAATAGTTTTGTTGTTTTTGACCTTGATTACTATTGGCGAACTTACCGCACAACAAGATGCCCAATACACCCAATACATGTATAACACCGTTTCGGTAAACCCAGCATATGCGGGATCTCGAGGTGTATTAAGTGTTACTGGATTACACCGTTCGCAATGGATAGGACTTGATGGGGCTCCGAATACACAGACATTAAATGTTCATTCTCCGATTACGGGCCGAGTTGGACTCGGACTGTCTATTGTGAACGACGAAATTGGAAATGGAACCAATCAGGATACCTATTTTGACGGGGTATTCTCATATACCATTCCTACCTCCAATACAGGGAAATTATCCTTTGGCATAAAAGCAGGCGGGCATCTGCTCAATATCGATTTTAATAAACTCGTAAATTATAACAACGAGGCAAACGCAATTGCTGGAAACGGAATCGACAAACGATTCGCACCTAATTTTGGAGCTGGTATCTACTATCATACCGATACTTTTTATGTGGGATTATCAGTTCCCAATTTTCTAAAAACTGAACATTTTGATGATGCTGCCAGTGCAGGTTCTTTTTTAGCCGAAGAACGTCTTAATTTCTATTTTATTACAGGCTATGTATTTGATATCAATCCAGGTTTAAAGCTGAAACCTGCGGCGCTTGCAAAAGCGGTGAGCGGTGCGCCATTACAAATAGATATTTCTGCCAATGCGTTAGTCAATGAGCGATTCACATTAGGTGTCGCTTACAGATGGGATGCGGCACTTAGCGCTTTGTTTGCATTCCAAATAACCGATCAACTCATGCTTGGCCTGGCCTATGACCGCGAAATCACCGAATTAGGAAACACCTCTTTTAATGACGGTTCTTTTGAAATTATGTTACGCTATGAATTCCTGACTCGATATAAAAAGGTCATCACACCTCGTTTCTTTTAAATCACTGATAAACGTACTTATAAAAGAGCGTTTTTTTGACCAAAGTGTGGTAATTTTGTGTAAAATTAAAGCGTACACATGCGTAACCACTTTCGCAAAATTGCCAAAATATCTTTGATTTTAGTATACCTTGTAATTGCTGCCGGCGCCATTGTGCGTATGACGGGTAGTGGCATGGGTTGCCCCGACTGGCCAAAGTGCTTTGGCTACTACATCCCTCCTACCGAAGCCTCTCAACTTACCTGGCAGGGTAACCATCACTATAAGAAAGGACAGGTAATTATAATGGATGAATCGCTCCGGGTAGCGAAACAGGATTTCACTACGTCCAACGCATATACTGCCGCACATTGGGAATCATATACCAAGCATGCCTACGCACTGTTCAATCCGTGGCATACCTGGATCGAATTTATAAACCGCCTTTTTGGAGCCCTCGCAGGCCTTGCTACCCTTGTATTGGCAATTGCGTCTTTCCGGTATTGGAAAGAAAAAAAGAGCATTACCATTCTTTCGGTATTGGTAGTATTTGCGATGGGGTTTCAGGCGTGGTTAGGGGCCACAGTGGTCTACTCTGTCTTAGAACCTGCCAAGATTACGATTCATATGGTCATGGCCCTGGTCATTGTCGCCATGCTACTATACCTCATAGAACGAACCAAAGAAGGTGGGCAACACCTGCTATTCGATAAACACCTCTACAGATTGTTGTTCCTTGCGGCCCTGCTAAGTTTGCTACAAATTATTATGGGTACGCAAGTACGGCAATTCGTGGACCACCAAATAGATTTGGTAGGCGAATCTGCCAAACATCTGTGGTTGCAAAACCCTACGATTACCTTTTACGTACATAGGTCATTCTCTATTTTGGTAGTAATATTGAATGCATTGATTGCCTATAGAATAAGCCGTGAATCACTGGGCTATCAGAAAATAAGATGGGTAATGAGCCTCATACTGCTCGAAATAATCAGTGGTATGGCCATGTATTATTTCGATTTCCCATTCTCGTCACAACCCATTCATCTCATCTTGGCGACTTTCTTGTTCGGGACACAGTTTTATTTGGTATTGGAAGTATTAAATGCCAAAAGAAGTCCCAAAACTTTGTAACTTTGCCTTCACCTTAAACGGAGGCAATGATTTATAAAATCAGGATAATTTTAGATGCGGAAGAAGATATCTTTAGGGATATTGAAATTGCTGCCGACAATAGTTTGGAAGAGCTCCACAATGCGGTATCACAAGCATTTGGTTTTCTTGGGAACGAAATGGCCTCTTTCTACACTTGTGATGATCAATGGAATCAAGACGAAGAAATCGCCCTTTTCGATATGAGTGAAAATGGAGGAACGGTGCGGCTCATGAACGAAACCTTTTTAGAGGATATTATGAGTGAAACCAACCCGAAACTCATTTATGTGTATGATTTTTTGAACATGTGGACCTTTTTCGTCGAACTTGCCGATATTGTGGAAAAAGAGGACGGTCGTGCCTACCCAAACCTGTTATTTAGTTTTGGGGAACTTCCCGAGTCACCTCCGGAAAAAAAGTTTGAAGCAGATCCAAATTTCGATTTTGACGACACCTTTGAAAATTACGACGACCTGGATTTTGATGAAAATTGGAACTAAACCTTCTTAAAAACGTTCACTGAATCCTGCATTAACCTTTAACGATTACCACTATACATGATCAATCTTTATTCTACGCAAATAGAAAGCATCGCCTTGCACCGGGTGGGCAACAAGAATAAAAGTGAGGGCATTTTTTTATCTGCCGAACCTTTTTCCCTGAACGATGAAACTACAGGGTTGTTAAAAGAATATTTTTTCAAGCCTTTTCGGGAGAAAGAAGAAAGTTATTTCAGACTTGCCAACGAGGTCGATGTTGAGTTCAACACCCTGTTTAAAATTGCGTCGGAAATCTTTGAGGACCCGGCTACATTGCATAGCAATTCAAAGAAAATCGCTACACATTTATTCGAACAATCGAATCATCCCCATATAAAGAGCGGGGAAGTTTATGTAGCCCATCTGACAGGAGTAATGCTCGATAATGTAAAGGTCGATGCCCTGGGTATTTTTAAAAGTGAGCTCAAACATGACTTCTTGCAATTTGAAGAAAAAGGGAGTAATCTTGAGATTTTGGTGCAACAAGGAATCAACGTAAACAAATTGGATAAAGGCTGCCTTATTTTCAATGTAAACAAAGAAGAAGGGTATAAAGTACTATCGGTAGACAGCAACCGCTATGACACCAAATATTGGTTGGAGGACTTTTTGGCGGTAGACGTTTTGGCCGACGAAAATTTCTATACCAAAAACTATTTAAAATTCTGCCAAAACTTCGCCAAGGATGTTGTGTTGCCCGCAGAGGATAAACAGCAAGAAGTTTTGTTCATGAACCGAGCGGTAAATCATTTTGCAAAGAATGACGAATTCGAGGAAACCAGTTTTATGAACGAGGTAATAGAAAACCCGGAACTGATACCCGAATTCAAACACTACAAAGTAGAAAAGGGACCCAAATACAGTATTGAAGATGTGTCAAACTTTGATATTGCCAACAAAGCGGTCTCCGATGCAAGACGAAAAATCAAGAACGTCATCAATTTGGATACCAACATCCAAATAAAAATGGATTTTATCAACCCTGAATCGGCAGATAAGTTTGTGGAGAAAGGATGGGACGAGGAGCGACAGATGTATTACTACCTGGTGTACTTCAACAAAGAGGAGAAAAGCTAAATCATATATCACAAAATCTTAAATGTAAATCCCAAAATCCAACAAAACATTCGCGGATTTTGGGATTTCCTTGTTGGTTTTTGGAATTGGATTTATGTACTTTTGCAGCTGCTTACAGGCAGACTTCATTAACCTATTAAAACGTAATTAAGTATGAGCAATTTCGATGTTATTGTTTTAGGTAGTGGCCCAGGGGGATACGTTACCGCGATCAGGGCTTCACAGTTGGGTTTAAAGACCGCTATCGTTGAAAAAGAAAGTCTCGGAGGAGTCTGTCTTAACTGGGGCTGTATCCCGACCAAAGCACTTCTAAAATCTGCCCAGGTATTCGAATATTTGAAGCATGCCGAGGCGTATGGCCTTAAAGCCGAAGGCGTTGACAAGGACTTCAATGCCGTTGTAAAACGTAGTCGCTCAGTGGCCGATGGGATGAGCAAGGGCGTACAGTTTTTGATGAAAAAGAACAAGATAGAGGTACTCAGCGGGTACGGAACCTTAAAAGCAGGTAAAAAAATAACCGTCAAGGCGGAAGACGGTACGGAAACCGAGCATGGTGCAAACCACATCATCGTTGCTACGGGGGCTAGAAGCCGTGAGCTTCCCAGTCTACCTCAAGATGGAAAAAAAATTATCGGATACCGACAGGCGATGACCCTGGATTCGCAGCCTAAAAAAATGGTGGTGGTTGGTAGTGGAGCGATCGGTATCGAGTTTGCCTATTTTTATAATGCCATGGGCACCGAAGTGACCGTCGTAGAATATTTACCCCATATTGTTCCCGTAGAAGACGAGGACGTTTCCAAACAATTGGAACGCAGTTTCAAAAAAACAGGAATAAAAATCAAAACCTCTTCCGAGGTCACCAAAGTCGACACCGCAGGAGATGGTGTAAAGGTATTTGTCAAAACCAGTAAGGGGGAAGAAATTTTAGAAGCCGATATCGTTCTTTCCGCGGTCGGCATTAAATCCAATATTGAGAATATAGGCCTCGAAGCTGTAGGAATCGCCACTGATCGCGACAAGATCATGGTCAACGATTACTACCAGACCAATATCCCGGGATACTATGCCATTGGTGATGTGACTCCAGGGCAAGCGCTGGCCCATGTCGCCTCGGCCGAAGGTATTCTTTGTGTTGAAAAAATAGCCGGTATGCATGTAGAGCCTTTGGATTATGGAAACATTCCCGGTTGTACCTACTGTATGCCCGAAGTAGCGTCTGTTGGTCTGACAGAAAAACAGGCAAAAGAGAAAGGATATGACATCAAAGTAGGTAAATTTCCGTTTTCCGCCAGCGGAAAAGCGAAAGCCTCGGGAGCGTCCGATGGTTTTGTAAAAGTAATCTTTGATGCAAAATATGGTGAGTGGTTAGGGTGTCATATGATCGGTGTTGGCGTAACCGATATGATCGCTGAAGCCGTGGTTGCCCGAAAACTTGAAACGACCGGTCACGAGGTCCTAAAAGCGGTACACCCGCACCCGACTATGAGTGAAGCCGTAATGGAAGCAGTAGCAGATGCCTATGACGAGGTGATTCACTTGTAATATGAAAGTGACCAATCGCAGCCTTCATAGAGATGTCGCTTATTTCTATATCGGCCTTATCATAGCGTTTTCTTTTTCAGGAATTATTCTGAACCATCGGCAAGATTGGTACCCGATGGAGTATAGTTATGAATCGAAGGATGTACAACTTGCTATCCCTGCAAATGCCGCCGAATGGGATTCGGAGGCCTATCTTAGGCAGGCATCTAAAAAATGGCAGCTTGGCGACGCTTATGACGGCCATAGAATACGTGGTAATGAGCTTCGTGTCTTTTATAAGGACAATGTTATTTTAGATGCCAATACCGAAACAGGAAAAGCTGTGTTGGAGTACAAGAGAAAAGTTCCTCTTTTGGGGCATACCATGACCTTGCACAAATCGACCAATAATTTTTGGATTTGGTATTCGGATATTTTTGGGGTGGCCATGCTTACCATTGCAATTACAGGGATGTTAATTACAAAAGGTAGCAACAGTTTCAAAAAGCGCGGTTGGAAATTGGCGTTGGCAGGCTTAATTTTTCCGCTCTTATTTTTAATTTTATTCCCATAAGGTATGTTACCATTGTTACGAATAACAGCAATTCTGGAAGGCATTTCGTATTTGGCGCTTTTTGCCGTCACCATGCCCCTAAAATATTTGGCCGATTTGCCATTGCCCAACAAGTTTGTCGGCTATGCCCATGGGGTGTTGTTTATTGCGTATCTTGTTTTGGCACTTGTTTTTTGTCTCATGAAAAAATGGGGGTTTAAAAAAATGTTCGTTTTAGGACTGGCTTCGCTCCTACCCTTTGCCACGTTCTACGTAGATAAAAAGTACTTTTCAAAAGCCGCCTTGCAAGAAACCGTCTAAAAACCCTGAAATCAGGGATACCAACTCCTTTGTTTCCTTCGATATTTGTACCATAAATGTTGAAGGTATGCTTTTTTACTCTATCACCGATTGCTATGACCTAGTAGGTACTATACAAATACCGGACAACTGTCCGGATTGTCAGAATAGCAATTGCCTAGCGCTGCATTTTTATCAAAAAAGAATAGAAACCCCATTCTCCAAAAAAATTTCCAAAAAAGTAAGCGGAATACTTTACTGCAGATACACTCAAACAGAAATTTCCCCAGTTCTCTGGACACCAGGCATCGAGTACTATTTCGAAACCGAAAAACGAAAATTGAAGCTGACACCCAGCGGACTACACTTTTCGAAATGGTTTTATATACTACTTCTCCTTCCTTTGGTGTTAATAGGGACCGCCATTGCCTATTCGGAATGGGAAAATCGGCAGTATACAGATCAAAATGCCCTGATCGAAAAGATTCAAACCGGGAACAAAGTAAAGGTTATGCTGAGTCTGATCGAAAACCATCAAACCCAGGCAACGGGTAATACGTGGTTACTGGTAACGCAGTTAGAAACAGATACCATCTGGTTAAAAGTACATAAGGACTTCAATAACCAACAGGACTTTGATTTTGATCTTTCAAATGACAACTTCAATGGGGAGACCTTTAAAGCTTCCCTTCCCTTGTTTAAAAAACGTACCCTTGCGGGCTTCGATTATACCGCCCAACAGTTTTCCGGTTATATTATGGATATTGAATAAAATTGGTTATGGATAATATGTATACAGGTAAATCTTCCAAGAATCCGAACAAACCCTTGATCGGCGCAGCACTTCTAGGAGTAGGTTTTATAGCTTTTGCATGCTACTTATATGTAGATCTAGCGGCATGGGAAACCAGTACTGAAGAAAAACGCATGAATGCCATACTATGGCTTTTGTATGATTTAGGAGGAAAATGGTTCGTTAGTGGTGTCCTTGTTCTTTTAGGAGGGGTACTCATTTGGAGTGGTGCGAAAAAAACAAAGGAGCTTAGGAAGATTAAAAATGAGGCAGGCAAATAGCCTGTCATGGGGTATCACAAAGAAATTCAACATTGGTTTTCACTCCAACAATAGATCTGGCTTACCTTAAACCAAGTGCGTACATCGGTTTAGAGAAAACTCTGTATCGCCAAATCGTAGCTCTGTAGCCCAAAACCCAAAATCACCCCTTTGGCCCCTGATGATATATAAGAGACATGCCGAAATTCCTCACGCTTGTGGGTATTGCTAATATGTACTTCTACTACCGGAGCTTCTACCGCCTTCACCGCATCCCCGATCCCGACCGATGTATGTGTATAGGAAGCCGCATTCAGAACGATCCCGTCATAGGAAAAACCGACCTCCTGAATTTTATCGATCAATTCTCCCTCGATGTTCGATTGAAAATATTCCAATCGCACTTCCTGGAATTTAGCCCTTAAATCGGCCAAATACTCCTCAAAGGTTTGCTTACCGTACACTTCGGGTTCCCTTTTTCCTAACAGATTTAGATTGGGACCGTTAATAATAATCAGCTTCATTTAATCGATAATTTTTGCTACAACCCTTTTCAAGATGCTATTTCAACGCGATGCCGATCGAACTTGGTACGGGGTTGTTTGCTAATTCAGTAGATAAAAGTAGGGAATTGTTTCCCATTATAAAAGGGACCCTCCCTATCATGAAAGGCCATACGGCCCTTTTGAAGTCCAAAAACAATCAAATAGCCAGAGATGCCTAATAGTTCTTCTTGGGAGCGATTGTGTAACGGACTCCCATAGTGATGGTCGCCCATCTTGCATCGTCGAGATCAATTCCCGTATAGGAGAAATTCAACTGTGTTTGGGGGCCCATCAAAAAGCCTAATTGGGGTCTATAAAACAAGCCGCCATCATTCCCTTCATTGATTCCTACGGCCTGCCCAATGTCACCGCCAACAAAAAATGAATTTGAGGGCCATATGCGCAACGCTGCGCCCAACGGTATAAATTGAACATTCGGAAAATTATTGGTTACCGTTTCCTCCCGATACTTTTCGGGAAATCCGTTTAGGAAACCGGCAGTAACACCGAGATCCAAGACTTCACCCAAGGGCCAAACGTACCCTAGCTCCCCTCCTATGACAACTCCTACCCTATCGTTGAAATCACCAATGGGTATACCTCCCTGTATCCCTATTTTAAAACCTTTTTGTGCTTGTAATGATACCCCTAGTGCTATACAAATCAGTGTTAGTATTCCTTGTTTCATGAGTGGTTGGGTTTGGTGGTAATGGGTATAAAACTATCACCTTACTTCCTTTCCAAACAATTTTTGTTGCCAAACGGCCAAAAAGGGTGGTAGCGTACCATCTTTAGTATGCCATCACCCTTAATAGTTTTCTTTATACCCTTGGAGTAGTTGGAAAATCAGCGTTTCAGACCAGCGGTCGAATGTCATTAAAAGAAGTAGGCCGCCCCTGCCTGAAAAAGTCCGTTTTTCGTATCGGTATCTTGGATTACCTTGCTCAAGCCAATGCTAAAGCGTGCCTGAAAATAGAGTTGTTGGTTCAACCGGTATCCGGCCCCTATATTAAGTCCTAAATGCAAGGTTTTGGTATCTACGATTGGGGCGGTATCTTCAATAAAAAAGTCCTCTCCATTATCAGAAAGCAGTATCCCGAGCTGGGGGCCCAACTCTACCGCTATTTCATCGGTAATATGATATTTTCCCATAACGGGAATATGAAAATAAACCAGTTTTAAATTCCCAGGTCCCAAATCAGCGCTTTGAAAAGAGAGGATCGCTTCTGGTTGAAAGTATAATGCATCGGTCAGCTGAAACTCGGCCAGTCCCCCAGCATATAAGCCTACTCTCGGTGTAATATCTACATAATCCCTCCCCAAAAACGTTGAAACGTTAATTCCTGCTTTGGCTCCAAATGAGAGTCCGCCATCAGATTGTGCCATTAAAAACTGTCCTGCGAATGCAAAACACAGGATTCCTAAAATTAATTTTTTCATATTGGTGTATTTAATGCGAACTGGTTCAAACCCGTTCTATAGTTAGCATAACAAAGTTCTGAAAAAACCACTGAAAAACCATGTAAGGTTCTTAATGGGTACAAAAAAAGCGATACAGTGGTATCGCTTTTTGTATTGTGGGTACTATTGTTCAGAAATAATAGATGGCACCTACTTGAAAAGTGGCATTGTACGCCCGCACGTTTTCAATAACCTTTACAAAGCCATAATTAAAGCGGGCTTGGAGATAAATTTCGTCATTTATGGCGTACCCTCCCCCAAGGCCGATGCCAACGTCAATGCTGTTGGTATTCACAAAAATACTGTCGAGGTTATCAGAGAGCAAAATACCTATTTGGGGCCCAAATTCGGCCGCTATTTGATCCGTTATATAATACTTCCCCATCAATGGGATGTTCATGTAAAACAATCGTACATTATCGGTACCACCAGCGGCCCCTTGTAAGGAAAAAAGGAGTTCAGGTGCAAAATAAATTTCATCCTGAATCGGTATTTCTACGGCTCCTCCCAATTGAAAACCAGCAGCAGGGGTGTTATCTACCAAATCTTTCCCTACCAAATCGGTCAACATTAAACTTGCTTTTGCCCCGAATCGCAAATCCCCGTTATTCTTCATTGAGGTGGTTCCCTTTATGACCTGTGCATCGGTATACTGGAATCCGAATAGGGCAATAGCGATAACTAAAAGTATTTTTTTCATGAAAAGAGATATTTTGGGTTATATACGTAGGAAATCAAATTAGGGCCTTCGTCCTATAAAAAATAAATGGCACCAACGCTGATCGTCGCCGTTCTAACCTTTAAAGAATCTTTCAAGGGGCCGTTATACCGGTTGGTAAGTTCAAAAGAGTATCGAAGCTGGGCCGTTATCGACCTGGTAATCTCGAAGCCTGCACCAAGGCTAAAATCGATTCCAGTGGTTCGTAACACCGAATCTAAATTCGCATCATTTCCAGCAACATCGTCGATATCGCGTAATACTTCCTTAATCCCCTTTACTTCGCTAGAAAGGCTGATCTGGGGTCCTGCAAGGACGTAGAGTCGTGGCAGCACTTCGTATTTTGCTTGTATGGGAAGGTAAAAAAAGGCAAGGTCCCCGGCATTTCCATAGTTCAATTCCGCTTGGAGACTAATATGATCGGAAACTCCAATATCCCCTACTATTCCAACATAAAAACCAATGTTGCGTACGTCATCCAAGTCTTCAATAGTGACCCCAACTACCGAAAAATCGGAGTTTGCATTCGCATTTAGCAAACCGGCAGCGGCTCCCAGCCGAAGTGTTTGTGCCGAAAGTCCAGAACAAATCATTCCTATTAACAAGCAGTAAATAAAGGTGCGTTTCATATACGTCAGTTTGGGTCTTGGCGTCAAAGATAAAAAAGTATGTAGTGGTTCAACTAGTTAAAATGTGCATTTGAACGAAAAGTGAACCCCACAAAAACCTGTATTTTATGCTACCTTTGAGCTATGAAATGGCAAAGTGCGTTACAAGATTATCGGCATTATCTTAAAATTGAAAGAGGCCTTTCTAAAAACTCCATTGCCAATTATGAAATGGATGTTGCCAAGTTGATTGTTTTTCTTGAGGCCAGCCACATTTCCGAAAGCCCCATTGGCATACCTAAAGAAACGATACAACAATTTGTTTATGAAATTGCAAAAACGCTGAATCCCCGATCCCAAGCCAGGGTAATTTCGGGCCTTAAAAGCTTCTTCAACTATCTGGTTTTCGAGGATTACCGGGCCGATAATCCGATGGATTTAATAGAATCGCCCAAAATAGGCCGCAAACTACCGGATACGCTGTCCGTCACCGAAATCAACTCCCTTATATCGGCAATTGACCTTTCGAAGCCAGAGGGTGAACGTAATCGGGCAATGCTAGAAACGCTTTACGGCTGTGGCTTACGGGTTTCGGAATTAACGGGTCTGCGTATTTCAGATTTGTACTTTGAAGAAGATTTCATCAAGGTTACCGGGAAAGGATCCAAACAGCGGTTTGTTCCTATTAGTAATGTCAACAAAAAATACATTGACATGTACCGCAATGAAGTACGCGTTCACCATACTATTGGTAAAGGGTTTGAGGATATCCTGTTTTTGAATCGAAGGGGTAAACAACTCACTCGGGCAATGATCTTTACTATTATAAAGCAACTTGCCGTTGCTATCGATCTTAAGAAGAAAATTAGCCCGCATACGTTCCGTCATTCCTTTGCCACCCATCTACTTGAAAATGGCGCAGACCTTAGGGCAATACAACAAATGCTTGGGCACGAAAGTATCACCACTACAGAAGTTTATATGCACGTTGACCGTACTCATTTGGCATCGGTCATGAACAGATTTCACCCTAGAAGACAACACTAAAAGTCTACAGTTTGATCTTACCGCCTACTGAATATAGTTGGGGCATTTGAATCTTGGGTTCACCATAGGCCCCTATGGACGCATTGTTCAATTGGAAATCGATTTTGGCATCGAGCAGTATATTTTCCATCAACCGGTATTCTACGCCACTCACAAAACCTACCCTGGTATGCCCCTTATTTTTATTGAATCCTGTCAATTCAGACTCGACATGTAGACCGGAAAGCAAACTCCATTTGTGATGTACCTTCCATTTTAACAAAGCCATCGCCCTGAATCTATTTCCCAAGGCATAGGTATCATAAAATCCTTGTAATTCTGCGACAAAAGTATCTGAAAATGAATGCTCATATAGGAACGACGCATGTATTTCCCTAAGCGCGCCAGTAGGATATGCACGGCCTACCAGTACTGAATTCTTGGGAGGTGTAGTATGTTGATCCGGAGTACCTTGCCCTAGCAAGGCAGTAAGATTCGATACAATTAACCACAATAAAAAAAGTAATAGTCGTATCATAGTGTTGGTCTAGATGTTCCAACTAAATATAAAAATAGATCTTCTAAAGATTTTCCCAATTCTGATAAGATTAACGTTCCCCATTTGATGATAAAGCACCAAACTTCCAATTCAAAAAAGCGTTGGTTTTTCAGAATTTTAAAAAAATGGCAAGCGCAATCGTTATAGTTATTTTAAAGCTTTTGAAAGCTATTTTCTTCTAGTGGGAATTGATATATTTAAGCTCTAAATAGCGTATCAATGCAAGAGATAAAAGACCGAAAATGGTGGAAAGAGGGAATTGTCTACCAGATATATCCAAGAAGTTTTCAAGATACGACCGGATCCGGAGTAGGCGATCTGCGTGGTATCATTCAGCGTTTGGATTATATTAAGAGTCTTGGGGTAGATATTATCTGGTTGAATCCTGTGTACTGCTCTCCCAATGACGATAACGGATATGACATTGCCGATTATCGGGGTATTATGCCTGAATTTGGCACCATGGAAGATTTCGACGAACTCTTGGCCGGAATGAAGGAGAGAGGCCTGAAACTGGTCATGGATCTGGTAGTGAACCACAGCAGTGATGAACATCGATGGTTTCAAGAATCGCGCAAGTCAAGAACAAACCCGTATCGTGATTACTATCATTGGTGGCCGGCGGAAAAAGGAACCCCTCCTAAAAGATGGAGTTATTTTGATGTTGAAAGCAATGCATGGAAATACGACGAGCAAACCGATTCTTATTACCTACACTGCTTCTCCGTAAAGCAACCGGATCTAAAATGGGAAAACCCCGCCGTTCGAAAAGAGATTCATGATATTATGAAGTTTTGGTTCGAAAAAGGGGTCGACGGTTTTAGAATGGATGTTATCTCGTTTATCTCAAAGGAAATCGACTATCCCGAATTACCGGCCAAATACAACGGGGATTTTGTGGCATACTACTCGAACGGTCCTGAATTGCACACCTATCTAAACGAAATGAATACCGAAGTACTTAGTAAGTACGATGTAATGACCGTTGGAGAAGCACCGGGTATTGGTCTTGATAAGGCCCTTGATTTTGTAGATGCCGATAGAGCGGAACTGAATATGTTCTTCCATTTTGATCTGATGGCGTTAGATCGGGCCGAAAATGAAGTATTCCTAATGCGCCAAGACCAGTGGAAACTAACAGAGTTTAAAAAAATACACACCAGTTGGGACCAGGTTTTTGCCGAAAAAGGCTGGGGTAGTATGTTCCTGAACAATCATGATTTTCCTCGTTCCGTAAGTCGATGGGGCAATGATACAAGGGCACATTGGTACAACTCCACTACCATGTTACAAACCTTTTTACTAACAATGCGCGGTACCCCCTACTTCTATTATGGAGAAGAAATTGGGATGACCAATATCAAGTTCGAGCAGATCAAAGACTATCAGGATATCAATACCCTTAACCGGTACAACATCATTCAAAACGAGGGCGGCGATTTAGATGCGTTTGTCGAAAACGAAAAATCGGCCAGCCGTGACAATGCCCGTACCCCTATGCAATGGAATGAAGATATACACGCGGGTTTTAGCGAGGGTACGCCTTGGTTAAAGGTGAACGAAAACTACAAGGAAGGCATCAATGTACTCGCTCAGGAAAACGATAAAACCTCGGTGTTGAATTTTTTTAAGGCAATGGTACAGGTACGAAAAGACCACCTAGGACTGGTGTATGGCTCGTATCGGTTATTGCTGGAGGACCATGAGGAGGTCTACGCATATACCCGCACCTTGGGAGACGAACGTTTTTTGATACTTTTAAGCTTTTCTACCAAAAAAGTGGAGATCCATTTGGATGAAATTGATTTTGAAACAGCTAAATTGCTTATTTCGAACGATTCGGAGCTGTTGGTAAACACCAAAAGAACATTTGAGCTTACGCCGTATCAAGCAAGCGTATACAAATTATCCTAGTAAAATGTTGATACCCATCGTAGGAATCAACGCTATTCTTTGAACGCGCTATAGTCTTTTTCAAAAGGTCGAATAATCAATCTTGCCTCACGATCAAAGCGTACGTAGTTGTATACCCAGTTCACGAATACCACCATTCGGTTTCTAAAGCCGATAAGGAAAAACAGGTGAACGAACATCCACACGAACCAAGCGAAAACACCCTGAAATTTGAACTTGGGAAGATCCACCACCGCCTTATTACGCCCCACGGTGGCCATGCTACCCTTATCCCAATATTTAAAGGGTTTCATCGGTTCGCCTTCGAGGAGACGAACAAGGTTGTCCCCCAACTGTTTCCCTTGTTGAATTGCCGGTTGTGCCATCATTGGGTGCCCTCTTGGATGTGCATCACTCGCTGCACAGGCAACATCGCCAACGGCAAAGATACTCGGCCACTCGACCAATTGGTTAAATTCATTGACGCGAAGGCGTCCTCCAACGATCAACGCATCGCCATCCACGCCTTTGATAAGCGCACCCCGTACCCCGGCGGCCCAGACCAAAGTGGCCGTTTCGAAGGTGAGATCTGTCTTCGTAGTGGCGACTTTTCCATCGTATCCCGTAACACGGGTGTCTTTCCAAACATGCACCCCTAGTTTTTCCAAAAAATCTTCCGCTTTTTGAGACGCCTTTGGACTCATCGCATTTAGAATGCGATCTCCTGATTGAATTAGATTTATTTGAGCTCTTCGGGTATCCAGGTCGGGATAGTCTTTGGGAAGAATCCCTTTTTTAATTTCGGCCAGTGCTCCAGCAAGTTCTACGCCGGTAGGGCCACCGCCAACGATCACAAAATTCATGAGCGCATCCCGTTCGTGCAAATCATCGGTGAGCAATGCTTGCTCAAAATTTTCCAAAATTAAACTTCTCAGATTCAACGATTCAGGAATCGTTTTCATGGCCATACCATGCCGTTCGATTTCGGTATTCCCAAAAAAATTGGTTTCAGACCCTGTGGCCAATACCAAATAATCGTAACTAAGGGTGCCAATATTGGTTTGCACGGATTTTTGAGCAGCATCCACATGGGTCACCTCGGCCAAACGAAAGAAAAAATTAGGGTAATCTTGTAGTACCTTTCGAATCGGATACGCAATGGAGTCGGGTTCCAAACCTCCAGTTGATACTTGATATAGCAAGGGCTGAAAGGTATGGTAGTTGTGCTTATCGAGCAAAACCACTTGCACTTCTTTGTGACCCAGTTTTTTAGCGAGGGAAATACCTCCAAAACCACCCCCGACGATTACAACACGGGGATAGCTTGACTTGGGAATATTCATACGGAACGTTTATGAGACAAAATTACGCAAAGGGAACCATTTTATACAGTATATTTAAAAGCGAATTCTAATAGGTACTAAAAATGAAATCGAAGCTCCTTTCTAGCTTGTTCACCCTTTTGATTGCCATAGGGATACAGGGACAAAAAAATACAACGGATATTCTTGCAGACCTGGACCAAAAGACGGCAACCTACGCCGATATTGCCCAAAAAATATGGGATTTGGCCGAAATGGGATATCTGGAAGAAAAAAGCGCCGCATTGCTGAAAAAAACCCTCAGTGATGCCGGTTTCACCATTAACAGCGGCGTAGCCGGTATCCCGACCGCCTTTACGGCAACGTATGGAAATGGAGCACCCGTTATTGCGATTATGGGAGAATACGACGCGCTTCCGGGTCTGTCGCAAGCAGCGGTTCCCGAAAAAAAATCGGCCGGAAAAGTGGCGGGGCACGCCTGCGGTCATCATTTATTTGGAACGGCCTCAACGGCCGCCGCAATCGCCATCAAGGATTGGTTAAAGGCGAACAAGGTAAAAGGAACAATACGTTTTTACGGTACTCCCGCAGAAGAAGGGGGATCGGGCAAAGTATATATGGTGCGTGAGGGGCTTTTCGACGATGTAGATGTAGCCTTGCATTGGCATCCGGGGGCTCGCAATGCGGCCAGTGCCGGGGCGGCGCTTGCCAATAAATCGGCCAAGTTTCGTTTTTATGGCGTTTCTGCCCATGCGGCAGGATCCCCGGAGAAAGGAAGATCTTCCTTGGATGGGGTCGAAGCTATGAATATGATGGTGAACATGATGCGGGAACATGTACCCGAAAAAGCGCGGATTCATTACGTGATCACCAGCGGCGGAAAAGCACCCAATGTAGTACCCGATTTTGCCGAGGTATACTACTATGCAAGACATAATTCGAGAGCGGTGGTAATCGAAATTTTTGACCGTATCGTAAAAGCGGCGGAAGGAGCCGCCATGGGAACGGGAACCACTATGGACTATGAGATGATCGGGGGCACCCATGAATTGTTGCCAAATCTCACCTTGCAAAAATTGATGCACGACAACCTCTCAAAAATTGGCGGAATCGAATACAATGAGGAGGAAAAAGTTTTTGCCGATAAAATAGCAAAAAGTCTTGGGCAGGAGCAAGCCGACTTGGTCACCGCCAAAAATGTACAGCCCTACAAGACGGAAGCAAAGGCATATGGATCTACCGATGTAGGTGATGTTAGTTTCGCCGTGCCAACGGTAGGGATGAGCACCGCGACTTGGGTTCCCGGTACCCCCGCCCATAGCTGGCAAGCCGTAGCGGCCGGCGGCACTACAATTGGTCAGAAAGGAATGATGGTTGCGGCCAAAACCTTGACACTTACCGCCATTGGGCTATTTCAAGATAACGCCCTGGTCAAAAAAGCCAAGGAAGAATTTCTGGAACGTCGCGGGCCCGACTTCCAATACATTCCCTTATTAGGGGACAGAGCTCCGGCACTGGACTATAGAAAATGAAAAAACCAACTAGTAAGGTAGCCCGATTTGAACGTTCTTTCATAAAAGTATGGCCGATCTGTAACAAATGATACGATTCGCATACTAACTTAAAAACAACCCACCCAACCGATACGTGAACAAAACACTGGAGCATCAATTTGTGACGGAACTTGAGAACAATCAAAACATTGTTCACAAGGTATGTTCACTGTACACGAACGATAGGGACGCCCATAACGATCTATTTCAAGAGATCACCATTCAGTTATGGAAAGCCTATCCCAAATTTCGTGGCGATAGTAAATTCAGTACATGGATGTACCGTGTTGCCTTGAACACGGCCATTACGTTGTATCGAAAATCGAAAAAGCGTGTACAAACACAAGATTATGAATCGGTAATTTTTAAAATAAAAGCCGACGAATACGATGAAACACAGGAACAGCAGTTAAAACTGATGTACAAGGCCGTGAAGCAATTAGGAGATATCGACAAAGCCTTGGTATTCCTTTATTTGGAAGACAAAAACTATAACGAGATAGCCGAAACCTTGGGTATTTCAGAAGTAAATGCCCGTGTGAAAATGAATCGTATCAAAACGAAATTAAGAACCATACTGAATCCCTAAGGATATGATGGACGAACTCGAACTTTTAAAAAAAGACTGGCAAAAGAAGGAAGAACACCTCCCTCGATTGTCGTACGACGAAATTCATAAAATGACTTGGAAGAAGTCCTCGTCTATTGTAAAATGGATATTGATTATCAGCGTATTGGAGTTTACCCTTCCGCATCTTGTCTATTTGATCCCTTCTTCCCAAGAAGTGCTGAGCGTGTATCGCGACAATAGTATGTCGCCCTATTTCATGGCAATGTCCGTTTGCACCTACATAGTAGCCCTGTACTTTATCTTTCAGTTTTACAAACGTTATCGAGAAATTTCGGTCTTGGACAATTCTAAAAATCTAATGCGGAAAATCATCAAAACACGTCGAACGGTCAAAAACTATGTTATCTTTTCCTTAACGATGGTCTTGATAATGGTAGTCGTAATTGTAATCGGTATTTATCTTGAAAACGACTTCTTGATGAGCATGGATCTAGATGGCAAAGCAAAGGATATTTCTCCTGAAAAATTAAAATTTACCCTAATGGCCGCCGTAGGGATCGTAGGCGTATTTCTTACCATAGCCATGGGCGCTATCTACTTTCTCCTGTACGGACTGTTATTGCGGAAACTAAAAGCGAACTATACCGAACTTAGAAGATTGGAAGTCTAACCCTATTAGCCGTTTTGTCGCCATTTGCGCATTTTGTTCTCCTCTTCGAAGACCAACAATTCTTCTTGGGGGATCACCTTTAAAAAAGATGGATGTTGCTCAATGGCGTATTCCAGTTTTTCGATAATCGATTCTGTAGATTCATTGTCATAGTCGATTTCCAGTGGCTCCTTTATGACCATTGATTGTAGAATGCCCTTTTTCTTGATGCGCAATCCCTTTTTGTCAAAGGATCTTCTAAAACCATCAATGACCACGGGGACCACAACCGGTTTGTACTTCTTTATAATATGAGCCGTTCCCTTTCGCAGGGGTTTCCAAGGAGTGGTTGTGCCCTGGGGGAACGTAATAACCCACCCATCGGTCAAAGCCAGACCAATGTTCGAAATATCACTCATTTTCACCTGCCGGTTTACATCTTTCCCTTCAGAACGCCATGTACGTTGCACACTAATGGATCCGGCATAGGCCAAAATCTTGGTGAGCAGACTTTTCTTCATTGTCTCCGCGGCCGCTACATAGTACAAATTCAGTTTGGGATTCCATAGGTATCCCATATTCCGAATAGAATCATCCCTGCCCTTTAGACTGGCGTTGAATACATGGAACATGGCCACTACATCGGCAAAATAGGTTTGGTGGTTACTAACAAACAGTACTTTGGTATCGGGAAGATTACGAATGACTTCGGAGCCTTCTATCTCTAGCTTGTTAAACTGCTTGTAGCGCGCATGGGTTGCCACTCCCAAGACTCGAATGAGCAATTTCTTTAAAAACAATATATGTCCAAAAGGGTTTTCTTTAAATAATCCCATAAGATGCTAATGTACAAAATGAGGTATAACAATTAACAAGATAGGTCTTGAAATGTTGGTTAGAAGGGTAAAGAATGCCAAAACCCACTTAAAAGTACCATACGATGGGGCTATCCCATTTTTACAGTACTTGTTTCAGCAAGTCTTTTAATTCGCTTAACATCATAGCGGTAGCTCCCCAAACGGTATAGCCGTTCAGTTTGAAAGCCGGTACGGCGACATTTTCGGCATAGGACGTGGAAAGATTTTGGGTAAACAGGTTGGCGTCGTCCATAAAATCGACCAAAGGTACTTTCACCAATGACGCAACTTCACTCTCCTGGGCTTTAAAGACGACAGGTTCGTGACAAAAACCAACAAACGGTTGCACTTCAAAATTACTGGGGGGTATGTACACTTCTGTTAATGCACGAACAACGGTTATAGCGTCGGTTGGGACGCCCACTTCTTCATAAGTCTCCCGAAGTGCTGTCGCCAGCAAATCGGCGTCCTCGGGTTCGGTCTTTCCCCCAGGGAAAGCAATTTGATTGCTATGTACCCCTTTGTAGGTCTTTCTGAGAATTAAAAGTAAATGGGTGTTTTGCCCCTCATCGGGGTAAAAAAGGGCCATGACCCCCGCTTTTTTGGGGTTTTTCTTTTTTAAACGAATCGCTTCCAATTCCTGCAATCGAAACGCGGGTGCCATTTTATAGTGAGACGCTTCGCCCAAAAGCGGTAGATCTTTTACTTTTGAAACTCGCTGTTGAAATAATTGAAAATCCATGTTGTTTAAAAAAATCGCTCTTGCTACAATAATACCATTATTTTTCGGGGTCGGCTGCAAAGAGGAGCCGCAAAAAAAAGCACCGGCCATAAAACAGGAAACACCTCAAAACGATCCGGTGGAAGAAGAAGTGGCCGCAGACGAACCTTTTAAACTGGATGAGGAAAATGCCATCGATTTTTTCTTTAATTATCAAAAGGGGCTCACCCAAAACAGAGTAAAGATAATCACCAGTTTGGGCGACTTTACGGTACAACTATATGATAATGTACCCTATCATAAGGCCAATTTTATCTTTTTGGCCCGTGAAGGATACTTTAACGATACCCAGTTTCACCGAGTGGTAAAGAATTTTATCATACAAGGAGGGAATTCCGACGATTTGGAAACCTCAAAAAAAAGAAGCGTTATCGGACGATACCTCTTACCGCCCGATACCCGAAAGGGATATAAACATCATCGTGGTACACTCTCCATGCCCAGTAGTGAAATTAACAACCCCCATATGTTGGCCTCGCCATTTGAGTTCTTTATTGTGGTAACCAAACCGGGCTCTTATCACTTAGATGGCGACTACACGCCCTTCGGAAAAGTCATTGAAGGTATGGACATCGTGGATAAAATAAATGAACAGCCGGTAGGAAAAGGAGATTGGCCCTTTCAAAACATTTATATTCACAAAATGGAAGTGCTTGAATGAAGTTGAATGTTGAATAGGAACCAAAGATAAACTCAGGTATCGGATGCGGTTACTTCCAACTGCTTACTACCCACAATAAATTCCCCGTTCCTTGCTGTTTATTGCTTCGTATTGGCGAATCACCTCCTTCTATAAATGTTTGGCAACGAAATATGCCACCTAACTGCCAGAAGCCGTATAAGAATGATGACCACAATTGCCGCGATATAGGCATAGGCGGCATCGATGGGAGCGAGTTTCAGCAAGAAGTAACTGCTACCCCCTATAATACAGGCAGTCGCGTAAATCTCCTTTCTAAAAATAACCGGAATTTCATTGCAGAGGATGTCTCGAATGACCCCTCCAAAACTAGCGGTAATAGTTCCCAGGGCAACACACATCATAGGTGATAACTCGTTCGCCAAACCTTTTTCAATACCCACCATGGTATATAACCCTATACCGATCGTATCGAACAAGAATAGTGAAGTTCGGAGATACTTTAATTGGTCTATGAAAACGATTCCCAGCAACACGGTTCCCAGAATCGTGAATAAATAAACGGGTTGGGTTAACCAAACCACCGGCGTGGCCCCTATTAAGACATCTCTTAAGGTGCCCCCACCCACCGCGGTTACAAAGGCAATGATGAATACCCCAAACAAGTCGAGTTTTTTTTCCATTGCCACGACCACTCCGGAGATGGCAAATGCAATAGTGCCTAAAATATCGATGGCAAAATAGAACATGTGCTAGAGCTGTTGGGTATAGAAATTATAATCCTTAATAATTACATCAACAAAATCAACCGGCTTCATATCTGTAGTAATCTGGGTGACCTTCTTGATTCTTTCACTAAGGGATATGATTATTTGATGGTTCCCGTTGCGTTTGGCACTATCGTACAACTCTTTGATCGTCTGCATTTCGGGATCTTTAAAAACCGTTACTTGAGGATAGGTAGGTTTGTAATCGACTGGAAGATCACGCAATAAGGTATCGTTTAGACTTACACGCTTCTTTTCACTAATGACAGTCGTACCGGCCGCCATATCCCCTATGCGTTGTCCTTTGCCACGTATTAAAATAGCGAGTACAGCCAGTCCGCCAGAAGTAAGGACCACATCAACCACTCGCAGTACCCAACGGATAAAGTAACTGGAAAAATTAGGTTTGGAACCGTCCAATTTTACGACGCGAATATTCATCAAACTTTTTCCGATGGTCTTGCCGTTCATAAAAGTTTCCAAGAGCAAATAGTACAAAAAGGATGGCAAATTTAACAGCAAGTACAACGCCCATTGGTCTCCGGGATCCACATCCATCGATACCAAAAGAACAATGATCAATACGGCATACACAATGATGACAAAACTATCAATAATATAAGCCAACATGCGATCTCCCAGATGGGCCGTATTCTGATTGATGCTGATATTTTGAGCCGTTTCTATTTGAAATTGTTCCATAGTTTCGTTTCTTTGGTATAAACCAAATAGGAAATGCGCGAAGCCGCCTTCGTCAAGCAAAATAAAGACAAATGGGCCACATTTGAAAGTGCACTCTCGAACAAAACGAAGATAGCGCCCGATGTATTGTCCGACCTTTACATCGAAATTACCGACCACCTCAGCTACGCAAAAACGTTTTATCCTAAAAGTAATACCGAGTTTTACCTAAATGGCCTGGCCTCCCAAGCACATCAAAATATTTATAAAACTAAAAAAGAGGCCAAAAACCGTATCATCAGTTTTTGGAAGACCGAATTTCCTACCATGTTTTATGATCACCAACGTACCTTGCTCGTCGCTTTTTTGGTATTTGCCTTTTTTACGGCGGTCGGCGCTTTTTCAGCTGCCAATGAAGGGGATTTTGTGCGCTCCATATTAGGGGATGCCTATGTAAACATGACCCTGGAAAATATTGAAAATGATGACCCGATGGCAGTGTACAAACAAATGGGCGAATTCAATATGTCGCTTGGTATTACGATCAACAATATTCGGGTGGCAATCTTTGCTTTTGCGCTGGGGATTCTGTTTGGCATCGGAACCCTCTTTATTATGATGCAAAATGCCATTATGCTCGGTAGTTTTCAATATTTTTTTTACGATAAAGGGTTGTTGTGGGAATCGGCCCGTACGATATGGATCCATGGTACCATTGAAATCTCGGTGATCATCATTGCCGGTTGCGCGGGCCTGGTCATGGCAAAGGGTATGTTATTTCCCGGTACTTTTTCCCGCATGGAATCATTTCGGAGAGGGGTCATAAACGGTTTGAAGATCATGCTAAGTACCGTTCCCTTTTTTATCATTGCCGGGTTTTTGGAAGGCTATGTCACAAGACATACCGAAATGCCCGATTGGCTTGCTATTTTGATCATCGGCGGCTCGCTCGCATTCATCCTTTTTTATTACGTATTGTATCCACACCAACTGCATAAAAAAACCACTTTATGATCCAAGAAGAATACATTGAATTTCAAAAACAACGAGAACTAGGGGATATCATCTCAGATACCTTTGCTTTCATGCGAAGCCAGTTCAAACCTTTTTTTGGAACTTTTTTTAAGATTGTCGGCCCCTTTTTATTGGTGATGGTCATCGCCTTGGGGCTGTATCTCTACTATGTAGGCAACCAATTCAACCTAATGCTCACCAATGATGCTCCCAATCTCGACAATCTCGTTTTAATATTTGGGCTTGCGATATTCTACTTCATTTCATTGGTATTGGTCTACACAGTTTCGCAATCTACCGTTTTGCACTATATAAAATCCTATACCAAAGAATCGGGCAAAATAGACTTCTTGACCATTCGAAAAGACGTATACGCCTCCCTACCGTCATTTATAGGGATGGGATTCCTAGTCGCTATCTCATTGGGTATTGCGGTGCTTTTTTGTTGTCTTCCCGCGGTGTACCTATGGGTACCTCTTTCCCTTGCCTTTAGTATCATGGTGTTTGCGAAAAAAGATGTTATGGATGCCTACAGTGATAGTTTTTCCCTCGTGAAAGATTATTGGTGGATTACCTTTGCCACTTTGTTCGTAATGGCCATTATCGTGGGGGTAGCAAGTTGGGCGTTCGGCATACCCGCCACGATCTATACCTATGCCAAAATGGGAATCCTAAGCGGTGAGACAGATGCCGAGGCATTGTCAAACTCTTTTAAGGATCCTGTTTACATTTTGCTCAATATCGTAAGTAGTATCGCCCAATTTATGTTGAACATCATTTCTTTGGTCGCCGGGGCACTCGTTTATTTCAATCTTAACGAACGTAAAAATTTCACCGGTACTTTTGAACGTATCCAAAACTTAGGAAATACACCGGAAAACTGAGCATGGTACGATTCCTTTTTACTTTTCTATGTATTGCCATTTTGGGGCCCGCATCCTCACAGGAAGCGTCACCGGTGCAATACGATTCGGCCCCTATGGAAATTCAAGAAATCAAAGAGGATGATATGACAACCTACCGTAACGATCCGAAATTAAATTATGAGGAAGTCGAGGTCAAACGCACTTGGTGGGACGATTTCAAAGCGTGGATAGGAAATCTATTTTTACGCTTTTTTGAATGGATATTTGGTGCAGAAAAAGCGGTGGGTGCTTTGGCCGTTTTTCTGAGAACTTTGCCCTATATACTTTTGGGCGTATTGATATTTATTCTGATCAAGTTCTTTTTAAAAGTAAACGCCAATGCCATGAAGCAAGCAAAGAAAGAAGCTTCTTCGGTGTCGCTCTCGGAAGAAGAACACATCATAAAGAACGAAGACATTCAAGAGTTGATTCGTAAGGCCGTTGCCAACGGTGATTATCGCCTGGCCATTCGGTATTACTATTTGTTCATCTTACAGAAAATGACCGACCAGGAATTGATCGACTGGCAACTGCAAAAAACAAATGAGGACTATTACCAAGAAATCGAGGCAAGCGAACTTAAGACCCCCTTTCGGGCCATTACCCGCCTTTACGATTATATTTGGTACGGTGGCTTCTCCTTAGACCAAAAAAAATACAGCAAGGCGGAACTGGTATTTTTAGAACTTCAACAAACCCTTGACAAAAATGCGTAAACAAGGTGGAGTCTATATTGTAATTGCTGTTCTGACCGTGTTGGTATTGTTATTGCTTCAGTACAATCAACCCAAGAAGCTAAATTGGTTCCCTTCGTATGTTTCTCATCATAAAATACCCTTTGGCACCTACGTCTTCAATGATATTGCCGAACATATTTTTCCAAATACTGAACAAGTAAGTTCCCCTCCATACCAATACTTGAATGACCATCCTGAGAGTGAAGGCACTTATTTTTTTGTGAATAGCACGGTTAATTTTGCCGACGCCGAACTAGAAGCCTTGCTGGATTGGACCGCTATTGGGAATACCCTGTTTATAGCTTCTGAAAGCTTTGAAAAAAAACTCTTGGACACCCTGGGGCTTGATACCCAAAATTTATATAATGGGCTTGAAGAGGTGAATGGTTTCGGTTTTCGCATGGTACACCCCGACCTATCCCCCGATACGGAATATCCATTTCAAAAAATGGACTACACCTCTTATTTCAATACTATAGATACGCTGCATACGAAGGTACTCGGCCTGGTGAAAGACCTCTCGAAAAACACTGATTCAAGATACTTCAATGTCATATCCAAAACCTTTGGGCAAGGGAAAATTATCCTGACCACTTTTCCAAAAGCGTTTACGAACTATTTTATATTAAAGGGAAGTAACAAGGACTACACGGCGGGGCTACTATCCTATATCCCCTCAAACGATACGTTGTACCTCGACAATTATTACAAACAAGGCAAAGCTTTCTACACCTCGCCAATGTACATTTTCCTGAACAACAAGGCCTTAAAATGGGCCTACTACCTGGCTTTGATCGGGGCGGTCATTTACATTTTTTTTGAAGGCAAGCGCAAACAAAGAGCAATTCCCATCGTTCGCCCTCTTAAAAATCAAACCTTGGCTTTTACCCGTACCATAGCCGACATGTATTATGAAAAAAACGAACAAAAACAGATTGTGGCATTTAAAATTGAATACTTTTTAGAATACATACGGTCCCGATTCTATTTGGGAACCATTGAACGGGAAGATCACTTTTACAGAAGCTTGGCGGCGCGTAGTTCCCACAGCATGGAAGAAGTGAAAAAACTCTTTACTTTTCTGGAACGCCTAAAAAATCAAGAAGTGGTAAGCACCCAAGATTTAACACAATTAAACACCGCGATAGAAAAATTTAAAAAACGAGCAGATGGAAGAAACGAACAACACGCCTGAAGAGCAACAACCCATACCCCCTACGGATTCTACTCCTGAAACAGGGTCAACCAAGGAAGAAAGCCCTTTGAATTTCGACAGTCGAATTCCGTTAGAGGATCTAAAGATTGCCGTTGATGCGATAAAGCGGGAGTTGGCAAAAGTAATCATCGGCCAGGAAAATTTTATAGAGCTATTGATTGTCTCCCTCTTGGTAGATGGCCATGTGCTGATAGAAGGCGTTCCCGGCATTGCTAAAACGGTTACGGCCAAGTTGTTTGCCAAGACATTAAAAACAGGCTTCAGTAGAATTCAATTCACGCCAGATCTCATGCCCAGTGATATTTTGGGCACCTCGATCTTCAATGTAAAAAGTTCGGAATTCGAATTTAAAAAAGGACCTATTTTTTCAAATGTTATTCTGATAGACGAAATCAATCGCGCACCGGCAAAGACCCAAGCCGCAATGTTCGAGACAATGGAAGAACGCCAGGTAACAATGGATGGTACCACCTACCCCATGGATGCTCCGTTCATGGTACTTGCCACCCAAAATCCGATTGAGCAAGAAGGCACCTATGCCCTGCCCGAGGCACAACTCGATCGGTTTTTATTTAAAATTAAAGTAGATTACCCAACGGTCGACGAAGAGGTGCGTATTTTACAGACCCATCACGAACGCAAGGGAGAAAAACCACAGGAACGCATCAAAGATGTCGTGTCTCCGGCAAAGCTAAAAACGTTCAGAGGCAAGATTCAAGAGGTGGTGGTTGAGGAAAAAATTATCCGTTACATTGCCGATATTATCACCAAGACCCGGAATCACCCGCACCTATATCTAGGCGGTTCCCCAAGGGCCTCTATTGCCACAATGAACGCTGCAAAAGCTTTTGCGGCCATCAATGGCCGTGATTTTGTCATCCCCGAAGATGTAAAGCGAGCTTTGGTACCTGTGCTAAACCATCGGGTAATACTGACCCCGGAGCGCGAAATGGAAGGGATGACCACGGAGAGCGTAGTGGGTATGATAACCGAATCGGTCGAAATACCCAGATAACCCATGCAGTTTTTGAAATCGTTCTACATACACGGTACCTTTTTCTGGTATATCGCCATCCTATCTGCCTGTTTTATGGTTTCATTTTGGTTTCCTGCCCTATACCCCATCGCATGGTTACTAACCCTGTTATTAGGGGCGTTGTTTCTATTTGATTGTTCTTTGTTATATGCGGGCAAAGGCATTATCGCCCAACGTAAACTGCCTAAAAAGCTTTCGAACAGTGATTTGAACCCAATCAAAATTACCTTCGAAACCAACTACTCTTTTAAAACTTTTGTAACTGTCATAGATGAATTGCCAGTGCAGTTTCAAAAAAGGGATTTTGAATTCAACACCTACCTGATCAAAGGAGAAAAAAAGGAGTTCGATTACAGTGTACGTCCGGTAGATCGTGGGGAGTATCTCTTTGGGAATTTGAATATGTACGCGTCTTCCCCGCTAAAAATTGTGAAACGTCGCTTTGTATTTCAAAAAGATCAAATGGTACCGGTGTATCCAAGTATTATTCAAATGCAGCAATACGATTTTTTGGCAATTAGCAACCGATTGTCCGAAATTGGTCTTAAAAAAATACGGCGTATAGGGCATACGCAAGAATTTGAGCAGATCAAGGAATATGTGCAAGGCGACGACTTTAGAACCATTAATTGGAAAGCGACCGCCAAACAACAACAGCTGATGGTCAACCAGTACCAAGATGAGCGTTCGCAACCCATATACAGTATCATCGACACGGGCAGGGTCATGAAAATGCCCTTTAACGGGCTTAAGTTACTTGACTATGCCATCAATGCGACCTTGGCCTTCTCCAATGTGGCATTGAAACGGAACGATAAAACCGGCATGCTAACCTTCTCTAAAAGCATTGAAACCTTTGTACCTGCAGTTCAAAAGTTAACCCATTTGAATACGATACTTGAAAAGCTTTATAATATTTCAACAGAGTTTACCGATTCGGATTTCGGACTGTTATATGCTCATGTCAAAAGAAAGGTAACCCATCGCAGCCTACTATTGCTTTACACCAATTTTGAACATATATCGGCCTTAAAAAGACAATTGCCATTTTTGACGGCAATGGCCAAACAACATGTACTCGTGGTTATTTTTTTCGAAAATACCGAGCTCGAAGAACTCGTGGCGTCCGATGCGGAAAATTTGCAAACCATTTATCACAAAACAATTGCCGAGAAGTTTTCCTTTGAGAAAAGACTCATGCAGAAAGAGCTTCAAAAGCACGGGATACAAACCATTCTTACCAAACCGGAAGAACTCACGATCAATACCATCAACAAGTATCTGGAGATAAAGGCCCGCGGACTGATCTAGATCAACCTGATATTAGCGCCTAATTGGTCACCTGCCAAAACCTTCGGCCTCCTTAACACCAATTTGTTGATGGCTTTCCCATCATTACTGCCCTTCTTTCGAAATTTAACACAAAAAGTGGTACTATCCCACTCCTGTTATTTACTACTGCTTATCGTTTAAATACAAAAATATCAGGTGTTCTACACCCTTTAACAAAGAAAAAACCCTAGAAAAACTAGGTAAAATTTGTAACTTGCGCTCCCCCCGAGGATAGCTAGCTATCGCCCAACATCTTATAAAAACGAACTGATAAACCACTTAAGGGGGTATGGAATTATTGTTGCAACTACGACAACAGGGTATACGAAAATTGCCCATCATCAATCAACTACAGTCTTCAAAAAAAGAACGATTGCATTTTCGTTTAAAAGGGTTTAAAAACAAGTATTTTAAGACCGACTTCCTTGTAGAGGAAGCCAAATGCGCTGTTGAGATTTACAAGGCCGGGCTGATGTTAAAAGGTGACTTTCCGCACAAACACAATGCCATTTCCATACTTGCCGATGAAATCATATCCATCACCTTGGTGCGTGGTAAACATACTATCGACACCTTCCGTATGTCGCCGGTTCATATTCTATCCAAATTAGGTGCTTCGAGCTGTATTGCCCGTCACTTTCGTTTGGACCCAAGTGAATATGAGGTAGGGGACACTAAAATAATTCTTACTACCAAAGATCAAAAGTTGGAACTTTCAAGCTGCGGGCATCGTTTCAATCGTTTAAAACGTCTTTTCAGGGCAGCAGGCTACAAAAAGAAGCTCGAATTGGTCAAGGAACCAAGCTATCGGATTGTGGATGATGTAATCCAAAAATCGTTTTAGTGTTTTTCTGAAAAACCTTCTGTTTTCTTTTAATATTCCCAAAGGGGCGGTGTGTCAATATGTTTTCATCATCCTTTTCTGGCGACCACAAGAATTGTTCAAATTCTATTTGCTACATTCGTTGAATATATACATGTACCTATTCGGGAAAATCTGCCAGAAAGTCGTTTACCAAAGGTACCTGAACAAAGTGATTCTAAAACGCTAAAATGAAGATGGTATGCGGCGATTGGCCATATTTCTGTTACTCCCATTTTTTTGTTGTTCCGACTCCGAGAACACTTCTGATGGCCAAATTCTGAACCCAAATCATTTAATGTTCTTTGGTTTTACCTTGGTAGACACCTACTGGGATGACCCTACCGATACCAACACCAAGGCGAACTATTGCGACGAGGTTGCTCCATTCTCGAATATAGCGGATATTCTAGTGGTAGCTCCACAAGACGATGTTGTAGCGCGAATGCAAAAAATGCAGCAAGTAGGTATGAAAAGTATTTTACACGTGGCCGAGTTGTTTTTCGAACGGCGAGGAGACAGCGCACCCTCGGGTAACAATTATTCTTTGAGAGCAGATTATAAAGATAGATGGGATCTGTTTAACCGTACCAATGAGCTGAGCAAAAATAGATCGCTTATAGCCACCTTTTACTTGGGAGAGGAACCGACCTGGAATGGCATTGACGCTGCTGAACTCAAAGACGCCGCCGATTATATCAAGGCCAGGAATCCCGAAAACCCTATTATGATTATAGAGGCCTCGTCTACCATCACAAATTTAGTGGTCCCGAATTCAGTAGATTGGGTGGGGTTCGATCATTACTTTATCAAAGACCCAAAGAACGATACCCAATACCGTAACGAGCTAGAACTGCTCAAAACCAAGTTATCGGCTTCCCAACGGTTGGTCCTAATTCTTGACAGTCATTACATCGAGGCGGCGCATGGGGCATTGGGGGGTATCGCGTTAAACGATTTGCAGATGGTGGCCAGTAGTTACTACAGCTTGGCAAAAGAAGAACCAAAGACCATTGCTTTGCTAGGATATTTTTGGCCAAATGGTTTTGACAGTCCTAATTCAATAGGTGCGAGGGGCATGCCCAGTAAGGTCATGAACGAATACATACGAATCGGAAAAGAAATTACGGGGAAATAACCCTATCGCTCTACAATAACCTTTTAAACCTATGCATGGAGCACACCACTGTAATCTACATATATTTGTCTTTTCCCGGCCCTTAACTTATCACTATTTTTAGCATATGATTGCAGAAACAGGTCGATTGGTATTGGAAGAGGCCACCACCGCGGATGCCGTATTCTTTTTACAACTAATGAATACGGGTACTTGGCTAAAATATATTGGCAATAGAGGCATTGGTTCCGAAGAACTAGCAACCGCCTACATTAAAAATAGTCTACAAGCTAGCTACAAAAAACACGGATACGGGCTTTTTAAAATGACCCTAAAGACTTCTAAGACCCCAATTGGAATTTGTGGTTTTGTGAAACGCGCCTATTTGGAACATCCCGATATCGGCTTTGCGATTTTACCAACCTACGAGGGGCAAGGATATGCCCATGAAGCGGCCTTGGCAATCATGAAGTATGGCTCAGAGGTATTGGAACTAGAAACCATTCTTGGGATAACCACCAGAGAAAATGCTCGTTCGCAAAAACTGCTTCTAAAAATCGGACTTCGCGAAGTAGCCGAAATGACCCCTCCAGGAGAAGATAAAAAAGTACTGCTTTTTTCGTCTTAAAAGGCCGCTATCGGTCAAAATCTACAGTGGCCGTCTCTTTTGTGACTTCTTCCAAATGCGGACGTCCTATCGGAATGCCATTGATCAGCGAGGCTTTCAAATAATAGACTTTCCCGGGTCTTAAGTCTATTTCGACCGTTTTCCTTTTGATCTTGAAGCGGGTAAGGCCCGCTGGAAGTTTCAATACGTGCTGACTCCCATTGGGTATTTTTAAAATAGTCTTTCCATGAGATTTTAGGTGAAAAACCCAACCAAAACCTATTAATTTGGCGGGACGATATACATATACTATCGCATTCTCCTCCATAGTATAACTAAAATTCTGATTTGGAATATGACTGTGGACAGGTTCGCGAAACAGCGGAGTGGTTGGTTTTGACATACTGTTTTTCAACGGAATAACCTGTATGCTGTCTACTTCTTGAACGGACTTTTTATCGAACGTACTATTCATAGTCCCAACTTGTTTTTCCGGAATCCCATGCAATAACAAATCGCCCCTGAATTCATTTCGAAATTGAATCGTATCCAATTGTGCAGGTTGTGCCAGAGTAGGAATCTTTGGTAATGAAGCGCGTTCCTCTATTCTAAAGAAGTATGTAAAAACGGCAAGAAACACCATAATAAATCCGAAACGACCCAACCAATTTCTAGAATCGGAACCAGGTAATCGCGAACGGATCCGCTCCCATACGACATCCTCATCAAAATCGATGTCAGGAACGGTATCGGTACCAATGATTTTTTCACGAATTGCTTGATCAAAAGTTTCCCTCATAGCCTGTGTTTATGAATCAATTGCCGTAACATATTTCTTGATTTCGTCAACTGAGACCTTGAAGTACTTTCTGCGATTCCCAAAGCCTTACCAATCTCAGAATGAGAATACCCTTCTATACTATAAAGATTAAAGACCGTACGATAGCCAAGAGGTAGTTTACGTATGAGGTGGTGCAGCTCTTCTGCCGCCAAATCACTTTCAATGCTGGCTTCGATGGCCATTGTTTCAGTATCTTACCCTATTTCCTCAAAACGGAACTTTTGCTTTCTAAGGAACAGTAAACTTTCATTGATCATAATGCGCCGTATCCAACCTTCAAAACTTTTTGAATCCCGAAACGTTTCGACCGATAGCTTATGAAATACTTTCACAAACCCTTCCCCCACTACCTCTTCAGTATCTTCCTTTTGGCCTATGTAGCGATAGCAATGCCAGAACATCCTTTTGGCGAAAGTATGATACAGCTTCTTTTGAGCCCTCCTCTTGCCTTTGACGCATTGTTCTATTACTTTTTGATCGATCAACTAAACTCCAAATTATATATCAAAATATCCCTAAAAATCTTAATTGCCACCTACAGTCCAAGCTCGTACTTCGCTTGTCGTTCACTTACCTCGACTAATTCTGGCCGGCCTAAAAAAGCATTGCGTGTTAAGCTAGATCGAAGATAATAGTGCTTTCCCGGTTCGAGTTTTAAATGCACACGTTGCTTTTTAATTCGAAAGGTGGTTTCTCCCGCTGCTACATTCAAAACTAGGTGTTTTCCGTTTTTAATTTTAGCTGTTTTTTCATTATTCCGATAAAGATGAAAAACCCAAGCAAAACCGGCGACACTAGCGGGTCGATATACATGTACAACAGCTGGCGGTGTTGTTGATGGGGCAATATCATTTCCATATTGTGGTATACTAAACAGACCGAAAATCATTAAAAAAATCAACGTTTTTTTCATAAAATACATTTTAGATGAAACAAGGGTGTTTATTTATAGAATGCATTTGTCGGCAAAAACGCTGCCTTGCTTTTCAAATACCTGTTTATTTTTTTAAACCTGCTCATTACAATAATCGGAAAGCTTCAAAAAAAGGAAAGGAATGATGGTCCGAACTTCACTCTGCGGCATTTTGTCTAATTTCTGCTAGGTAAAATACGAAATGGCAAGGCCCTCCGTTATCATAACATCCAAACTAAATAGGGTGGTATTGCTCCAAAGCCGGCTGCCAAAACTTTTGACCAAACCTAACATGTTACTTAACCGAACTGCCTATATCGGGGCACTGTTAAACCGATTTACCCAATTTGCCAACTTTATCTACGCCTGTGCATGCCTGGGCAACCTGTTGATGATTTTGCTCTACCATCTTGCACTGCCCCAATCTTTTAAAACAACTGTTGCGTATGTTTTTGTGTATTTTATAAGTGCGGGCTTTCTACCTGCTTTAGTAGCCAGTGTGCTGCTGGTAGTCTTTCAAAAACAGCGGCATACATTGCAAAAAAATGTAGTAGAAAAACATTTAAAGTTTATCTTCATGGGAGTAATAACCTTTGTGGTGTTAAACGCCCATCACTTTCTATTATCACTGTTAAATTAAGACCATACATTCTAATGGGTATTTTTAAAAAAGTAGATAAAATCCTAGCGGCCTTTGGAAACATAAAGGCTTTGGAACGTACGCATGTAGATACCTATACCGAAAACCGTATCCGAACAATTAAAGGAGACAAAATTGCCCAATCGAAGGAAGGGGAACTGTGGATTCATTTTCAGTCGCTTGCCGGTCATGATTTTTTGAATGCCACCCTCCTTAGCAATGTGAACCTTAGTACCCATAAGGGCGGTAAATTAGTATTCTCCACTTCAGAAGATCTATTGGAATTGCCATCGGACAACACCACTATCGAATCGGATCATTCCAATGTATCAAACTGTTTTATTACCGAACTAAGTTTCGTGGTTTCAAAAAAGGAAATCAACTTCATCAAACAGAAAAGAGCGAATTCGGTTTACTTCCAGTTTAAAAAGAAACAGCTCCTTTTTACTATCATCTAGCATTTACCATTGGTTTTTCCTTTTAATGAGCAGAAAATAGCCTTTCGTAACTGTAACAAACAAAAGAAGTCGCACTCTTTTCAGTAGTCTTAATACGGTACATCCATCTAAAACGAACCTTATGAAAAGTAAAATACTCTTGTTGGCAGGACTAATTGCCCTAAGCAGTTGCAAAGAAGCGGTAGAAAAAAAGACCTCCATCGCTACTGAACAAACGGAAAATGCGGTGGTGAAAGAAGGGACCGCTATCCCTCAAAAAATACAGGTACTTAATTTTGCGACCTTTCATATGGGAACTACCACCGATGAGAGCAGTACGGAGTTTGATGAGAATGATCAAAAAAATCAGCAAGACGCAAAAGCAATTGCCTCTATGATCGCCCAGTTTAAACCAACGATTATCTGTGTAGAGGTACCTTGGGAAAAAAACGAGGCCCTTGATGAAAAATACCAAGCCTTTTTGGCCGCTCCCGAGAAACCAACTACCTATTATGGGGAAGTAGGGCTGGTTGCTTTTGAAGTAGCACGGCTGAGCGAGCTTTCCAAAATATATGGCATTGATCATAAAATGGGATATAACTATAGAATCGGGCGAGAAATTGAAAATGCCATTGACCCCAAAACCCACGATTCATACTATGCCGACCCTTTTAAGTCGACACCAGCACTCGCCGTAAACATGGATACCCTTCCACTACTAGACAAATTGAAGTTGATGAACCATCCTACTTTCTTAGATTTTCTGATTACTGTAAACGCTGATATACTTGCCTTTGTAGGCACTGAAAATGGTTTTGAGGGGGCCGACGAGGCCGCCAAGTACTACCAACGCAACTTGCGTATTTATTCCAATCTCAATCGTATCCCCATGACGCAAAAAGACCGGGTATTTATTCTATCCGGAGGGAGCCATACTGCTTTTTTAAATGAATTTATAAACCGAAGCCCCAAGTACGAAACAGTTGATGTATTTGAATATTTGAAGTAACTCGTTACGGCAAAACGTACCCATGTAAAGGCATGGTTCTTTGCCAATGTATCGCATATTATACTTCTTTCAGAAAAAAAATGAGGGCTATCATAGGAAGGCAAAACCAATCGATTTCCTATCTTTAGGGAATGCCACAAGATCGCAGAAAATTTCTTAAATCGATGGGTTCGGGTACCGCGATGGTATTGACCGCCTCTTCTCAATTATGGGGAAATACCGGAAGTACCTTAGCCGACACCTTGGACGCTTTTGATAAAAATGTTGGAACCGACGAGGCCTTTTGGGAAACCATACAATCGCAGTTTCGGTTTGCCGATGGGCTTGCCTATTTCAACAATGGTTCGTTGGGCGCCTGCCCCGCACCGATTCGAGAAGCTACCAATGCCTTTCGCGATATTTTGGACGACTTTCCCTCGAAGTATATGTGGGGCGGGTGGGATGACGAGAAAGAAAAGGTACGTACAAAAGTGGCCACGCTCTTCTCGGTTTCGCCAGATGAGATCGCCTTGATTCACAATACGACCGAAGGCATGAACCTCATTGCAAGAAGTATGGATCTTAATGAGGGCGACGAAGTGCTCCTTGCCGATCACGAGCATACCAGCGCTGTAGCACCTTGGACGGTATGGCAAGCTTCAAAAGGTATACAACTGGTACGCCCTACCCTACCGATTCTTCCAAAAAGTGTGGAAGAAATTGTAGACGTGTACCGCAAGGCTATTACGCCCAAAACCAAGGTCCTATCAATCTGTCATCTGGTAAATACCAATGGGATGTTGTTGCCCATCAAAGAAATTTCAAAAATGGCGCATGAAAAAGGCATTCTAGTCGCGGTAGATGGGGCGCAAGGAGCTGGAATGATACATACCGATCTACATGACATAAACTGTGACTTTTATACCGTAAGCGCTCATAAATGGCTCTTCTCCCCCAAAGGAGTAGGTATATTCTATGCCAAAAAAACCGCTCAACACCACCTACAACCGTTGATCGTAGCGAGAGGTTATGACGACCCGAGTATTCGTCGCTTGGAAAACTATAATACCCGAAACTTGCCCGAGGTACTGGCCTTGGGTGCTGCTTTGGAGTATCGAGAAACCATCGGCGCGCAAAAAATACATGATCGTACCTTTGCACTCAAACACTACTTTAGATCTAAGGTAGCTTCAAATTCCATATTGGTCCTTAAAACCCCCGGTTTAGATGCCTTATCGGCCGGCATTCAGGTAGTGGAAGTAATTGGCAAGGAGGTCGGGGATGTAAAAAATCGGCTTTTCGAAGAATATGGTATAGATTGCAGACCCATGACCAAGTTCGGATTGAACGCGGTTCGTTTGTCGTTTGCCATCTTTATAACGAAAAAACAGATCGATTTCTTGGTCGATGCCCTGGAAACCATTGCAAATACTTAAATCAAATAAATGTTTTACCGACACTTACCGCTGCTTTTATATATGGTACTCATTCCGTTCCTGACGATGAACGCCCAAGAATCAAAGCCACTTAGGCTAGGGGTTGCCGGACTCAGTCATGGACATGTCGGGTGGATTTTAGGTCGTGAAGATCTAGGTGATATTGTATTGGTCGGAATCGTTGAAACCGATAAAGAACTGGTACAAAAATTAGCCGATCAGTTCGGTTTCTCCAAGGAAATAGTGTATGAGACCCTACCCGAGATGATTGCGGCGACAACCCCACAGGCCGTTGCGGCCTTTGGTACTATCAAAGACCATTTAGGGGTGATAGAAACCTGCGCTCCAAAAGGGATCCATGTGATGGTCGAAAAACCCATGGCAATGAATCTAAAGGAAGCCAAGAGAATGGAAACCCTTGCCAAAACAAATCAGATTCACTTGCTTACGAACTACGAAACGTCGTGGTATCCTACCAATGAAAAGGCGCACCAACTGCTAAAGGAAGGAAAAATAGGAGCGCTGCGAAAAGTAATTGTCCGAGACGGGCACAAAGGGCCGAAGAAAATCGGAGTGCCTCCCGAATTTTTACAGTGGTTGACCGACCCGACGCTAAGCGGTGGCGGAGCCATTATGGATTTCGGCTGTTACGGGGCCAATCTAATGACTTGGTTGCAAGGTGGGGAACGCCCCTTATCTATTACCGCGGTGACCCAACAGCTGCAGGCCGAAAACAATCCGAAGGTTGACGACGATGCGACCATCATCCTTACCTACAAAAGTGCCATGGCCATTTTGGAACCTTCTTGGAATTGGCCTATTGGAAGAAAAGATATGGAAGTATATGGTGAAACAGGTGCCATTTATGCCGATAACCGCAATCAATTACGTGTACGTATGTCAGAAGGGTACGACGGTTTTTCGGAAGAAACTTTTCAACTGGAGGAACGCGCAAAACCATACCATGACCCCTTTTCATTGTTTGCCGCGGTGATAGAAGGGAAGACCGTTTTGGAACCATATGATGTGTACTCCCTTGAGAATAATATGATAACCATGGAGATTTTAGATGCCGCGCTGCGCAGTGCCAAAGCAAAAAACACCGTAACGCTCCCCCACCCCCAATAACTTCCATAATTCAGGAGAAAGGTTGGTTTTCCTCCAGTTTTATTGGCCATTTTTGAGACTTTAAACCTTATAATTGGTATTCCAAACAAGCGGTACAGCGAAAAAACAATTGTTTTTTTTGGTCGTTCCATTCACTTTTTTATCTTTGATGTGTACTAGTTAACTAATACACTAGATATGATACAGGTCAAAAGTCTAAAATTCAACTACCCGAAGCGCAAAACAATCCTCGACAACATCAACCTGGAATTTGTTCCAGGAAACATTTATGGCCTTTTCGGGCGCAATGGAGAAGGAAAAAGTACTTTGATGAAACTGATGTGCGGCCTACTTTTTCCCAAAACCGGAGCTTGCCAAATATTTGACCAACCCACCTCGGCGAGAACAGTAAAAGGATTGCAGGACAGTTTCATCGTCCCCGAAGATTTTGAATTATCACCTTTGCGAATCGCAACTTATGCCAAGGTGAACGGTGCTTTTTACCCCAAATTTTCTTTCGAGCAATTTCACCACCTTATCAAAGAGTTTCACCTCGACCTCCAAGATTTTATTCCTACCCTATCTTTTGGTCAGCAGAAAAAAGTGCTGATTGCCTTTGGAATAGCGACCAATACCAAGCTTCTCTTAATGGACGAGCCAACAAATGGTCTCGATATCCCCTCTAAGAGTCAGTTTCGAAAAATCATTGCCGAGGCGGTCGACAAAGGAAAATGCATCATAATAGCCACACATCAGGTACGGGACCTTCATAGTTTGATCAATCATCTAGTAATCCTAGATCAAGCGCGTGTCATACTTGACCAATCGTTGTCCGCCGTTTCCAATACCCTTTGGTTCGGCAAGCCACCACAAGGAATATCGGAGCCTATCCTCTTTTCAGAATCCTCTTTTGGCGGTAAAGTGGTACTTCCCCGTAACGAAAGGCACGAGACCGAGGTAGACCTTGAATTGCTGTTCAATGCGGCATTGGCAAGACCAGAAGAAATCAACCATATACTAAAAACCGCTCATCATGAACCCGCAGTTTAGTTTACAACGAATAGGGCGTTTTATAGTTCGTGACCTTATACTGCTCAAAGGTAGTATCCGAACGGTTGCATCTGTAATCGCCGTGCTATTCTTTATTGGAAGTCTTATCGGTTTGCGAGGAGATCTGCGTTTCACTCCCGAAGCGTTTGTTGGGATGCTACGACCCGTATATATCATTGTAGGAATCCTGTTTACCTTCGTCATCTTAAAGGACGCCCATTACAAAAAGGCAAATCACTTTTATTTTTTAATTCCCATCTCGCCCTTAGAGCGAGTTATGGCCATTTGGGGAGCCACTTCGCTACTCTATACCGTGGTCTTTACCCTCTTTGGAGTGGTTGTTAGCCAGTGTACCATCGGCTTGGCCAGCTTTTTCTCTAGCGTAGATTTCCATCTTGTGCACCCCTTTACCGAAAGTTATTGGTCGCTCATTAAGTTCTATACGTTTGTACAGCCGGCCTTCTTGTTAGGGGCCATTTCTTTTCGAAAAAATAGAATTGGAAAAACCTTGTTTTTGGTGATTCTCTCGGTAGTGGGGGTATTCTTGTTCAATGTGATACTGTGTTTTATGTTTTCGGGGGGGGCTTTTGATCTATTTGAGTCGGATCCTTTTACTACCCAAGCTTTTGCAAGGGCCTCTGAAGAATATTCGGGGATCGGAGGCCTCCTGTTCGGTTTTATTCTTGGGCCCATAATGCTCTGGGCTTGCTATCACAAATTCATCGAAAAGGAAGTCTAAGCATGAATTATGACAACAGTAAACCTATTTACCTGCAAATCGTGGATCTTTTTTACGAGAACATCCTATCGAAAAAATGGTGTGAGGAAGAGCGAATCCCGTCGGTCAGGGAGGTTGCCATGATGGTAGAGGTGAACCCCAACACCGCTATACGTGCTTTTACCTATTTACAAGAGCAAAATGTCATCCACAACATCAGGGGCATTGGGTATTTTGTTTCGAAGAATGGTTACCAATCGGTACTGAACATCAAGAAATCAGAATTTATGAAACAGACCCTACCGGATGTATTTAAAAAAATGGGGTTGCTGCACGTTCAAATGGAAGAAGTAACCGAGACGTATAACCAATATCTAAAAACCAAGGAACATGAAAAAAAGTAAACGTATCGTATTGGCGAGCCTGTTGCCCATCGCCTTTTTTTTCCTGTCGTTTCAATGGTCAATGCACCGGTATATGGACACAGAACCCTTTGACGAAAAACCCGACAAAATAGTTTCCCGAACCAGGGAAATCGGTCGTTTCAACCAACTTTCGGTCGGTGAAGGAATCCAGGTATTTTTTAAGCAAGACAGTATGCCTGGTCGGTTACGGGTAGAAGCCCCGGAAAGCAGTATCTCCCGACTAAGGGAAGCCTTAAAAGGAACCAAGCTCTATTTAGAACTACCGGAAAATACACGTTCGAAGGCCGGCATCAAAGTATACCTTAACAACCAAGATTTAAAGCAATTGAATGTTGCCAAGGGAGGGGCTTTTACAACGGTAGATACGCTAGCGGGTCAGCATTTAAAACTAACCTTTTTAGATAACAGTAGCGGCACCTTACAACTGTCATACCAATCAGTGAAATGCGAGGCAGCCCCAGGCGCAAAGGTGCGGATTACCGGGAATTCAAAACAAATCGATTTTTCAAATTAAAAAAAACAAAATGAACTACTACCATATTACATAGTACACGCGAGTTTTATTCATCAATCAATCATCAATCAAAAAACGAACATCATGAAATCCAACACTAAAGTGGGTCGTCTTGTGGGCGCCTTATTTCTCAGCCAATTTATCATAGGAGTAACCGTAAACCTATATCTATTGGGGCCGATTGTTTTTGCCAAAGACTTTCTTAGATCAGCAGGGGCAAAAAGCGACCAAATCATTACGGCAATCCTCCTTGGTCTGTCACTCAGTATTATCGGCATCACAATAGCCCTGTTGATCCTTCCGATTGTTAAACAACGGAATGACCGTTTGGCATATTTGTACCTAGCATTTTGCATTGCAGGTTTTACGGCCGGTATGCTCGACTATACTTTGGTCTATGCTATCAGCTCCCTTGGTCAAGATTTCGTCGCAAGCAGTGATGCGGGTGCTGCGTACTTTGTCACTTTGGGAAATCTACTACAAAAAACCCGTGGGTGGACCCATATGCTTGATTTACTGGTTTCCTTTTTTTCACTTTCGGCATTCTATTATCTCATGTACCGTTCAAAACTAATTCCCCGCTTTATTTCAATATGGGGCATCTGCGCCAGTACGTTACTGCTGACCAATGTATTGTTAATGCTCTTTGGGTCCGGTTCAATGCAGCTGTTTATGCCCTTGGCAATTGGTCAAATACTCACCTTCAGCTGGTTACTTCTGAAAGGGTTTTCATCCAGAAACCCAGCTTTGATAGCGTAGCACTTTCTTTAAACATTACTTCATCAAAAAACGAACCTCATGGAATCAAATCAGCTTATTTCGGACCGGCACGGCCCAACCACTAAGAACCCCCGACCATTGTCAAAAACTAGAACATACCTGTTAAAAGGTCTTTATCTGCTCACCTTTTTAACCTTGGGCCATTCAGCCTGGTCAGCACTGTTGTTCCCAACGGAACAGTGGATCCCCATGGAAGGAGTGGCCTTTAGCTTTTGGGCTGCGTATGCTACGCTAATGGGATTAGGGCTGCGCTATCCGATCAAAATGCTTCCCTTGGTATTATTACAGCTGTTTTACAAATCGGTATGGCTACTCTGTGTCGCATACCCTTTGTGGTCGGCAGGGGAAATGAACCTTTCGGAATCTGGACTCTTTAGCAGCTTTGCCATGGCCATCCCCATTGATTTATTGGTAATTCCTTGGCGGTATGTTTGGCGGCATTTCGGTAAACCACTGTTCAAGTTTAGAACTTCCCATTCTTCATCCTGAAAACAGTCTAGTACCTACCATTCTTCATCAATACAAACATATCTGCCCAACTGGGCAAAAAAACAAACATCATGAAAACCACAACAAATACTCTTTACAACGCGACTCCCAGTACACAAAAAGCGGACAAAGCGCTTCATATAGCGGCCGTTTTTTGGTTTCTCGTTGCCGTCATCGGGCAATGGGCCTTTGTATACTACATTATCGTGCATTTTGGCGGGGCCGCCATTAACGGGGATACCGCATCTTGGAACGATTCTACCATTGCCGGCCATGTGCCCGGCGACACTGTAGGAAATCTTGTTTTCGGCATGCACGTTTTTATGGCAGCCGTCATCACCTTTGGTGGAACCTTACAATTGATACCCCAACTGCGCAAACGAGCACTTGCCCTGCATCGTTGGAATGGTCGCATTTTCATATTTACCGCCTATATGATGGCCATCGGGGGGTTGTACCTGGTGTGGGTACGTGGTGCTGTTTTAAGTACGAACGGTGCTTGGGCAATTACCCTAAATGCAACATTGATCCTTGTTTTTGCCACGCTGGCCATTCGAACTGCACAGGCAAGGAACATCCCCGCCCATCGCAAATGGGCCCTTCGCCTCTATTTAATGGTGAATGGCGTATGGTTCTTTCGAATCGGCTTCATGGCATGGATCATGATCAACCAAGGACCGGTGGGTTCTACCGAAAACCTAGACGGGCCGTTTGACCTCTTCTGGGCCTATGCCAACTTCTTACTGCCCCTTGCCGTATTGGAAGGATACCTTTACACGCAAAAACGTGCAGGTACCAAAGGTACGTATGCTATGGCGGGCATACTGGTTTTATTGACCCTTCTCATGGCATTGGGAATCGTTGCCGCTTTTTTATTTATGTGGCAACCCTATTTATAAGCTGTTCTAAAATGAGTACATTCATATACTTTAACAAACCAAACAACAGATAATGAAAGCGGCCACTAGAACGCATTATGGAGCTCCAACAGTACTGGAGGTAAAAGAGGTTCCCCGACCCAAACCTAAAGACAAGGAGGTTTTGGTAAAAGTATACGCCACTACCGTAAATCGAACCGATTGCGGTATTCTGCGGGGAAAACCCTATCTAATTCGTCTTTTCACCGGTCTGTTCGGCCCAAGTGCCCTTGTGCCAGGAACCGATTTTGCCGGGAAAATCGAAGCAGTCGGGAAAAAAGTAAGCACCCTGAGCGTAGGCGACCGGGTTTGGGGATTACACGACGAAGGTCTTCAAACACAAGCCCAATACATGGTCATACGGGAAGACAAGTCCATTGTACAAATTCCTGCGAATATTTCGTATGAAGATGCAGTAGCTTCCGCCGAAGGGGCCCACTATGCCTATAACTTTATTACCAAAGTACCTTTAAAAAAAGGCGATAAGGTATTAGTGAATGGGGCAACGGGAGCCATTGGTTCGGCAGCGGTTCAACTGTTAAAACATTTTGGGGCGTACGTAACAGCTGTAGGCAATACGAAAAACATCACGTTGATCAATGCCTTGGGAGCCGATAAAACCATTGACTATTTAACGACCGATTTTACTTTGGACCGCGAACGCTACCATTTCGTATTCGATGCCGTAGGCAAAAGTTCCTTTGGGCGCATCAAGCATTTACTACTTCCCAAAGGCGTATACATCTCCTCGGAACTGGGCCCTGGCTCGGAAAACATCTATTTGCCCTTGTTAACCTGGTTTCAACGGGGCAAACGGGTTATTTTTCCTATTCCTGTGAACTGTAGGCGGAGTATCTTGTTCCTCAGCGAACTTCTTGCAAAAGGAAGTTTTCAGCCCGTCATAGATCGCAAGTATCCGCTCAAGGAAATAAAAGAGGCCTACCAATACGTCGAAAGTGGGGAGAAAACAGGGAATGTCATCCTTCAAATTCCGCAGGATCAATAGCGACCGAAGACGATTCGTATCCCACTTAAATTTGGTACCTTGTCTATACCTAAACCATACGCTATGAAACGTCTTTTTCTATTCTTTTTATCTTGTATTCCCGGCATGTTGTTTGCCCAATATAGCTCCCAACAGGTTGATTCGATAGTACTTGATGCCCTGGGAAAATTTGAGGTTGCCGGTTCGGCGGTCGCAATTGTAAAAGATGGAAAGGTGGTACATAGCAAAGGGTACGGCATCAAATCGATTTCGACAAAGGAAAAAGTGGATGCGCATACCAATTTTGCCATAGCATCTAACAGCAAGGCCTTTACTACTATGGCCCTTGCCTTGCTAGTGGAAGAAGGGACTATAGCATGGGATGATCCCGTTATTGAACATATTCCCGAATTCAAAATGTATGATGCCTACGTGACCGAAAACTTTAATATTCAAGATCTGCTTACCCATCGAAGCGGGTTGGGACTCGGAATTGGCGATTTAATGATTTTCCCCGACGGATCCGACTTCACGATCGATGATATTTTGGCAAGTTTTCAACATTTTAAGCCTGTTTCCGCTTTCCGCACACAATTTGACTATGACAATTTATTATATCTGGTTGCCGGGGAATTGATTGCGCGAAAAAGTGGAATGTCTTGGGAGGCGTTTATTCAGAAACGTATTTTCGACCCTTTACAGATGAATAACTCCTATCCTTCCTTGGGACATGTGAAAGATAAAAAGAACCTTGCTTCCCCACATACTACCGCTTACGGTGCCTTACAAACGTTCCCCGACTATGAGGAGATGGTAAACGGCGCCGCCGGGGGCATCTATGCCAATGTAGATGATCTTACCCAATGGATGTTGGTCCACTTGAACCAAGGGGCCTATGGTGCGCAGTTAAAAGATACCTTGTTCACTGTTAGAAGCCAACGCGAACTTTGGAAAATACATACGTCATTGAGCGCCAGTACAAACCCACGCTATAAGAGCCATTTTAGCGGGTATGGACTAGGGTGGTTCCTAAACGATGCCTTGGGCAATATGATCGTATCGCATACGGGAGGTCTCCCGGGAATGCTTTCTAAAACCCTTTTGGTTCCTGATATAAATCTGGGTATAGTAATTCTTTCCAATACCGAACCCGGCGGTGGGGCGTATTTTAACTCGGTTTCCCAAACCATTCTTGATAGTTATCTAGGGTTGGACAATGCCGAATGGGTACGTCGTAACTACGAATACCTCCAACGAAAGAAAAAGCAAGGAGATGCCAGCTCTCAACTTGTTTGGGAAATCGTTGAAAAAGCGAAGAAAAAGAACATCAGGAAAGAACATTTTGTCGGCACCTATCAGGACCCGTGGTTTGGGAAAATGGAAGTTTTTGATAAGGATGGCCAACTATGGATCAAAAGCCATCGCTCCCCAAAATTGAACGGCCCCATGCATTTCTACAAGGCCAATACCTTTGCCGTTAAATGGGAATACCAAGATATGAATGCCGATGCTTTTGCTCTTTTTTCGTTAGATGAAGAAGGAAAGGCCCAAGGGCTTAAAATGAAGGGTATTTCTCCCAACATTGACTTTAGTTTCGATTTTCAAGACTTGGATCTTAAACGCATCGAAGAAGAAGAATAGGTACGATGGCACCTTTTCTTCCAATTCATCGTTCAAAACCAACAACTGGGTACACAAAAATTTCTTCCTGAAAGAATCGCACCCATCTTTGCGACAACAATTATAACCAACCACCATGGAACAATTTATCACGTATGCCGTTTATGCACATGCCTTTCTGGGGGGCATCGGCCTTATCACAGGTGCAGGCAGTATGATCGTAAAAAAAGGCGGTAGATTGCACAAGCGGATGGGAAAACTATTTTCATTTGGTATGGTCGGCAGCTCCCTTATCTCGCTCCCGATTGCCTGGATGCCCGGACACAAAAATCTATTTCTATTTCTTATCGGGTTGTTTACTATTTACTTGGTTCTCGCAGGAAACCGTGCCCTAACGTTTAAACCACAGCAAAAGCAAAAAGCGGCAAAGGTCGATTTGCTTATCTCCCTGGGAATGCTCCTGTTTTCCTTGCTGATGGTAGGCCTTGGTACGATCGGGGTCCTAAACGGTGTCGGGAATAGTGTACTTTATCTGGTATTCGGCGGTTTCGGATTGTTCTTGACCGTACGGGATTTTCTTTTCTACAGGAAATTTAAAAATTCAAAAGGAGATTGGCTACTGATTCATATTACAAGAATGATGGCCGCCCTAATCGCCTCGGTTACCGCTTTTATTGTAGCGGGACTTGGAATCGGGAGCCTCATTGCTTGGATTCTCCCTTCGGTCTTGGGCACGGTATACATTATATTTTGGCGAACTAAAATGAAAAAGAAAATGAATATTGCCTAAAGGATTTATTGCAATGCAATCGTATCAATAATCAATTGAAAGTCTTCCGCCTTTTTATTTCCGATCAAAAAGGCGATTTCCTGAAACTCCTTTCCGGGAAAATTGGGTTGGTCGAGCGTACGTCCACGAAAGGCCGGATACATTGTAGCAAACGGTATTTTGATCGTTTCCCAATCTCCCTTAGTACTAAATTTGCCAATATAGGAATAGTAGTCCCCACTAGCGGTTTTTACCCGAAACTGATAGGCCTTGCCATCCCCTTTTATACGCAATACAAACATGCTGAACGCACTTACCGACGTTCTATCAAAACGGTGACGTACCGAAGAGAAACCCCCATTGTTTTCCAAGGATACCTTCCCGGAATACACACCGTGCCCATGAGCACCTAAACAGAATGTGCCGGCCGATTTACCGCCCATGACCCCATCATCTACCACATACCAGTTAGAAATATCGGCGTTTTCGTGAAAATCAAAGAGTACATTTTGTTGCATGGAAAAAGTCATAAGGAAACAAAGCAAGGAAAAAGTGGTTTTAAGTATCATTCAAGGGGCTGTATGAAATCTTAGTTGCTTCGAAGACTTCGTAAGTACGTCTCGGCTTCTTTTCTGGTCTTAAAAGTACGCTTACCGGAAGTAACAAGGCGTTCCTGCCAAACCACCTCATATCCATTGGCTGTTTTGGTCAACTTAAAGCCATCCTGTAAGGGATTTTTTTTGGTGTAGGCCAACTCCTCATCGATATTTACCTCTTTTTGTAGTTTGCTTTTTCGAAGATGTGGTTTTTTCTTTGCCATGTTAATCGTTTTGGTTTTTAGTTCGCTCCACATCATCATCCGTAAACAAAATACCATCTTTACCCTTACAAATAAGCCTATATCCGTTCCCTTTGTTCATCGGTTCATAGAAGTATTCATGATCCCAAACATCCTTATGGATATTCGCCCTCAACGGATTTTTCCGGATGACGGCGGTCAGTTTCTCCGGGTACCTACCTGAATACTCATATTCGGCAGACAATAAATGCTCGATTTCCAAAAGATCTTCTTCCACCTCCAAAGGGTTAAGGTAAATGACCCTTAACACAGAGAACATAGTGATGCAGACGACCACTACCAGCCAGGCAAATAAAAAGTAGTAGGTAGACGGTTCAATTTTTCCAGACTTTGGCGGCAGCCCTTTCCGTTGACGCCGTTTTTTTTCCCATCGCTCCTTATGCCAAAACTTTAGGTCCTCAAAAAGCAACAATAAATCAGCAAATAACTCAAGTAACAGCTGCAAAACGCGTCTTTTCAGGTGTTATTCCACCATAAACAAGGCGTTGGCAAAGAACAATTTCCCATTTTCCCAAAAACCTCTGAACAGCGGGTTATCGACCATATACACTACGGAACCGCGCCCGTGATTTTCCACTCCGAAAACCATGGTCTTTCCAATTTTCTTTTGGGCGTCGCTACCGGCAAAACCAGATACGGGGTCGGTATTCCCCTCTTCAAGATATACGACGGTTCCGTTGTCCATATACGAATAGGTGTCCGCACCCAGTTTAAGGCTAAAATAGCTTGTACCGTACCCATAGGCCAATGGGTGTGTATTATCGACCTTTGTTTTAAAGATGGCCCCGGTAATCGCATCCTTGATTTGGCCACGTTCCGATTCGTCGTACGATTGAAGATTGATGACCGTACTATCTTTTTTCTGCTCGTTGGTCTTGAGTCCAAAGCCGTTTTTACCAGTGAGTCCTTTAATAGACCCTCCCATGGCGATCAGCTTACCCCCGGCACTTACCCAGCTCTTTAACTCTTTCAACTTTGACTCGGTCATAAAGCCTTTATAGCCCCAACCTCCCGGTAGCACCAGTACATCGTACTCCGAAAAATCAACTCGATTCATATACTCGCTGTCAATTACTGACAAAGGGTACTTCAGTTGCTGTTCAAAAAAGTGCCATATTTCCCCAAAACGTAAGGTAGACGTAGGATTTCCTGAAAGTACCGCTACTTTCACATCGGGTACCATGCGTACATAGCCCGAGCCAAAATCCTTCCCTCCTTCAACAAAGCCAGTGGCCGTGGCGGTCAAAAGTATCTGATGATCGAATGCCACTTCAGCTAAGGTCTTTAAAAAGTCTTGGTGGTTTTTATTATCGGCCCGTGTGATGATAAGACTTCCCCGTTGGTAGTTTTTCCCATCCATGGTAAAAGGTTTCTGGGCATAACGCACTCTAATTTTTTGCTGTAGCAGGGCAGCTAAAAAGCGGGCATCTTTCATACTGCTCCAATCGGTTAAAAAAGCGTAGGCATCCTTGGATAGCACTGCCTTCGAAAGTGTTTCTTTTTCCTTGTTCCCTGCGCTGACCAAATTCGAAGAAGCCACTGCGTCCAAACCATACGCATAGGGCAAAGACCAAGCGGTTATATCATAGGTAACGGAGTCACTTAGTTTGGCATTCGGTTCAAAAAGCACCTTCACCAATGTTCCTTTCGGTTGATTCGTAGAAACGACCAAATTCGCACCACTTAGGCGCATACTACCGATTCTTCCTGTTTTATAATCGAAGCCTTTTACCACCGCATTGCCGGTGGTACCGTATTCAATTTTATGTTGATCGAGCAATTGGGCCAACGCATCCATTTTATCGGCATCGCCTTTCATCACATAGCTTTTGTATTTAAAATTTTTGTTTTGATAGAATTTCTTGAACTCGGCATTCAATTTTTCGGCATTTTTCGATGCTACCTCCACCGTTGAAAGTCCGGTCGTATGATGGTGAGCGATACGATCTTTCAAGGTCAGCGTATCTCCAATACTGGTCATAATTCCGAGTCCGGCGCGACCGCTTCCCCCCTGTTCATACGTCATTCCAACACCACCATTGTAGGTTGGGTACGTATCCCCATAGCTGGGGTACAATAGATCAAAGACCTCCTTCGTAAAATAAAACCATCCTTTTTCGTCAAAATATTTCGCATGGTTTTTGCCGATAGTCACCTGAAAATCTCTTTGAAAATCAGTAATTACCTCGTGAAAAGGCTCGGCAGCGGGGGCAAAATAATACGGACTGTTCACGCCTTGTTCATGAAAATCTACATGCACATGGGGCAACCATTGATTAAAGTATTTGAGACGTTGTTGACTCTCAACCTGTGTCAACCAAGCCCAATCGCGATTTAAATCGAACATATAATGATTGGGTCGGCCACTAAGCCAACCTTCGTGATGTTCCTTACTATTGGGATCTATGGTGTTTGGACTATTCTTGTATTGGTTGTACCAATTTACATACCGATCCCTACCATCGGGATTGATACAGGGATCCATTAGCACCACCGTTTCCTCCAAATAATCGCTTTTACCGGTGAGTAAATCGTACAAAGTTTGCATAGAGGCTTCGGTGCTTACACTCTCGTTCCCATGCACATTGTAGCTAAGCCATACGATTGCCTTGCTGCCGTTGCCACCACCCGTAGTATTTTTTAAATGTTCCTGACGGATGTCCTCTAAATTTGCCATATTCGCTGCAGAAGAAACGAAGGCAAGCAATAACGGGCGGCGCTCGTTGGTTTTGCCATATTCGGTTAACTGCATCCGATCCGGAACGGTCTTGGCAACATATTGATAGTAATCTACTACCTCATGGTGCCTGGTAAATTGGGTGCCCAATTCATATCCCAGAAATTCGGAGGGCGATTTTAACTCTTGTGCAATCAGTGCAACAGAAAAAAGAAGACAAAATGAAAGTAAAAGTGTTCTCAAGCGACAAAGTTTAGGTTCTCTTAAATAGTTTTGTTGGCGGTATGAAAAAAGGGATTACTCCCCTATTTAAAATACGGTACACACAACCTCTCAAATCTAATGAATTTAAAGCAAAAAAAGTGGTAAAATCCGACGCCTTGCAAAAAACTTGGATTAAAACTCGTATTGAAGTAATTAACGTATTTTTAGGAACTCAGCGCTCGAAAGCGTTTTATATTTACCTGCATTTTTAGCCTTTATATGGATAGTGATTGTATACCCTTTAAAAAGACCGGTTATTTTTCCAAACTTATCTGCGATTATATCGATGAAAACCCCGCTTTAAAACCTTTTTACAATCGCTTTGGAAGCATAGAAGACTTTAAGGCCCAAATTGACGAGAAGGCTGCCCAGTTTCCCCCTGAAAATAGGGAAGTACTTTACAACGCCCTACAAAGGCAATATGCGGAAACCGTCACCTCCAAAAAAACCCTTGATAATCTAAAACAACTCAAGGAGCCCATTACCTTTACCATTGTTACCGGGCACCAACTCAACCTGTTTACGGGACCGCTTTACTTCCTCTATAAAATAATCGCCACCATCAATTTGGCAGCGGCCCTTAAGAAAAAATACCCCAAATTCAACTTTGTGCCCATTTATTGGATGGCGACGGAAGATCATGATTTTGATGAAATCAATTACTTTAATCTAAAGGGTAAAAAAATACAATGGAATAAGGCAGCGTCGGGCGCTGTTGGCCATTTGGACACCAACGGACTGGAAGAGGTATACGAGGCGCTATCGCAAGAACTGGGTATCGGCAAAAATGCCGAAGCCTTAAAAACACTCTTTCGCAAGGCCTATTTAGAGCATAAAACCCTCACGGAGGCCACTCGTTATCTGGCCAATGCATTGTTCGGCGAGCAAGGCTTGATTATTGTAGATGGAGACGATTCAGATTTAAAAAGACTTTTAATTCCGTATGCTGAAAAAGACATTTTTGAGCACTTGGCACATACCGAAGTATTCCAGACCATTCAACAGCTCAAAGGTGTAGAAGGCGATTATACCATTCAGGTAAACCCACGGGAAATCAATTATTTTTACCTACGTCCCGGGCTTCGTGAACGCATTGTTAAAACAGACGGGGGCTTTGCCATTAACGATACCGATATTCGCTTCACAAAGGAAGCGCTCTTACAAGAACTAAAAAAGCATCCCGAGCGGTTTTCGCCGAATGTGATCGCCCGTCCCTTGTACCAAGAAGTGATCTTGCCAAACCTCTGCTATATCGGCGGCGGTGGTGAAATCGCGTATTGGCTTGAATTGAAGGCCATGTTCGAGGCCATGAGGGTTCCCCTTCCCGTTCTACTGGTTCGTAATTCAGCCCTTTTGGTTTCTTCAAAACAGCAGCGAAAATTGGCAAAAATGAATGTATCCGTTTCCGATCTTTTTGCCAGGCAACACAGCTTTATCAATAAAAAAATTCGGGAGATATCCAATATCGATATCGATTTTGGGCCTCAAAAAAAACACTTAGAAGAACAGTTTGCAAACCTGTATTCCCTTGCGGAACAGACAGACCCTTCTTTTCTAGGCGCTGTAAAAGCTCAGGAAGTAAAGCAGAAAAAAGGACTTGAACATCTTGAAAAACGCCTGCTGAAGGCACAGAAAAGAACACTAAAGGACCAGGTAATTCGTATGACCGACTTGCAAAACGAACTTTTCCCAGGGCGTTCGCTGCAAGAGAGAAACCAAAATTTCTCCGAAATGTACTTGGAGCTTGGGGAAACCATGATTCCCGCATTGATTCATGCCTTGGAGCCTTTAAAAAGGGAGTTTTTGATTCTTACGTATTAGCATTAAGTGGTAAAAAGACCTAAGACCGCTTCTCTCAAAGAACAAAGAAGTTAATTAGGAATCAATGCAACTAACCAATATGAGGGAAGTTGATGGTTTTATAATGGTTAAGGTAAAGTGAGTAGAATTGTTCGCTGGATACTGGCTATATATACCGCGCACCGAACACAGCTCACCTTCAATTTTCATACATACTACATCCTTCCGTTTGTCTTCCTTTCGCCCTTGCTTATCCGTTAGAAAACACTCAGTTACGCCCCAATGTTTTTGCAATTTCCTCATTCCATTCTAGCTGTGCTTCCAGATTACGCGAATAATTGGTCTCGTCGTCGTAACGGTTTTGAAAATCGCTCAATTCCTTATTGATCTTTCTGTAGATTGCCTTTACCTCGGCCTTTACGTTTTTGGTAAATCGTGTCGTTTGCAATTGTTTCCGCATTTTACGGGCAAACAGTTCGGAAATATCAAAATGCAATTGTTCATGGCCCAGAATGACCTCATCGCATAAGCTAGGCTGATACCAAGATTGGTTCGGGTAGAAAAACGTACTTACCTCAAAGTCAAGCTCAATTTCCTTGCCATTCGAAATGGTAGAAAAGCGATACGAAATACCACTGGCCGTTATCGCAGCAGCCCTTGTATTGGTAGGCTTCCCCTTAAAGTCGCGCCAAGTCAACTTGGCATCGGAAGTCCATTCGATCGACTCTTCTTCCTGGCCCATAACCACAAAATGGACCAAGCTTAAACAAATAAATCCGAGGTATTTTAGCGGGTTAATGGTATTCAAAGAATGATGCTTGTTTTATTAATTTGGTAACAAGTGCGACTATAAAAGCCCGTTGGTATATAAACGGGTTTTTGAATGGAATAGTATTTACCAAGAAACGCTTACCAAATAGCACATGGTGTATTACAATTTTATTTCCTTGACGCGCATTTCGTCATACGTAATGATATAGGAAGACTGATTGTAATAGCCCGAAACGGGATCTTTTTCATAGCTGAATTTCGTACCGTTGTACTCCGTTTCCCCCACCATTTTTGAGATCAGGAACAAGTCGTTCTTATACGCAAGTTTCAAAAGAAGATCATACATAATATCAAAACCACGTACCGCAAAACGATCGGGAGCATCTCCAAATTTCTCGGAATATCGTTTTACGAATGCGTTCGACCCGACTTCCCTGTATACCGACGGATAGGTGAAATTTAAGTTCGACAAATGTGAGATGGAAATGGCTTCATTGTCGAACGCCTTATTCTTGTTCGTGGTAAACATACGCACTTTTACTTCCTTTGTATTGTTGGAGTTCAATATCGAACTCACACTGGGAACCAACTTGGCATTATCGGTCTCTACAAAGACCCAATTCTCTTTTTCGGTTGATAAGAGGGCAACAAATTTATCCAAATGAAGCGAAATATTTTTTTCCTCCTCGATCAGCATGGCGATTTTCGCTTCGGGAAATCGCTCCGATATCAGCTTTTGTGTTGCTTCATTTTTCTTATCGGCCACGATAATAATATTCTGATCGGTCACCAAGGTATCCATATAGGCAAGCATACGTTCCCGAAGCAATTTTTCGGCCGTATAACTAAAGAATACATTGGGTAGGCTTAGGTCGCTTTGTATGCGTGTAGGAGCGATGACAGGGATAGCGTTTCCAGCGGAAGCGGTTTGTATGGCTACCTCTTTTAGGGAAGGAACATCCAAAGGCCCGAAAACCGCATTGTAATTCGACAGATTCTCCCGTGCCAACAACTCTTTTGTCTTTGTTAGACTCAACTCATTATCATGGGTTTTAACGTTCACGGAAATGCCCAAATCTGCAATCGAATCCAATGCTACCAGCGCACCGGAGTACAACTGTAGACTTGCTTTTATATCGGTTCTAAGTTGAATATCTTTTTTTACCTCAGCCTCATCGGCCATGTCCAAACGGTCAAATCGAAACGGTAACAAGACCAAAATTTGAGGAACATTTTGAGTATTGATACTATCCAACAAATCAATTTTGTCTAGCACCAACGAATTACGGACTTCGAAGTTTCCTACTTGTCCTTTGGGGAGTTTCAAAACCATCCCCGCTTTTACCCCATTGCTCAATGCCGGGTTATACTTCAGCAAATCTGTCCATGTCATTCCAAATTTACGGGTAAGCCTAAATTCGTTCTGCTTGGGCTTCACCTCATAAAAAATATAATTATCCGTATTCACATCGCCGGCATCCAGGCTCTTTTGCGGCAAACGAATCACCATGCCTTCCTTTAATCCGCCACGTTCACTGATTTCGGGATTCAACCGCACGATCTCATCAGATTTGACTCCAAATTGCTTTTCCAATTGGTAGAAGTTCATTTTGGGAGGTACGGTGTAGGAAGTAAACAACCGGGCTTCTTGGGCCTTGATCGAGCTTCCAGCTTTTCTGGGGAGTTTAAGCTCTTGGCCTTCCCGCAAATAATCGGTGTCTTTGGGCAGGCCAGGGTTCAACATCAACAAGCTATCAATGGTAATTCCGTTTTTATGTGCAATGCTCCATCTTGTTTCTTTGGGCGCAACCGTATAGGTTTCGTAGTCGTCCGGATTTAAAGTGGGCGTTTCCGAGGGTGCAATCTTACGGTACTTTGGGATACGCAATACCATTTTCTTTTTAAGTTGGGACGAATACAATTCCTTGTTATACCGTTTGATCTGCTCTTCGGTAATTCCATAACGTTTGGAGATACTGTAAAGGGTTTCTCGTTTTTTAACCTTGTGCGATGTAAAACCAATTGGATCCTCTTGTGCTGTGACATGGTCGGTGGCAACTTCAGTATTTTGTGAGGGGGGCGGGGCGGTAGTGCCCTCTGCGGGTATTACCAAGATCGTATTGGGCGCCAATGTCTGCCCGGCTTTGATTTCTTTATTGTACTTCAGGATCGTAGAAGGGGGCACCCTATATTGTTTGGCTACGCTTTCAAGGGTTTCCCCTCTTTTTACGGCATGTGTCGTAAACTTCTGCGCCATTGCCTTGCAACCTAGCAGCACAAAAAAGGATACACAAAAAATAGTTTTCAAAAATTGGCTCATCTTATTCCCATTCTATGGTCGCCGGGGGCTTTGAACTAATGTCATACACCACTCTGTTTACCCCTGGCACTTTGTTGATAATATCGTTCGAGGTCTTCTGTAAAAATTCATAGGGCAAATTTACCCAATCGGCGGTCATACCATCGGTACTTTCTACCGCTCGTAAAGCTACGCATTTTTCATAAGTGCGCTCATCTCCCATAACCCCTACACTATTTACGGGTAAAAGCATGGCCCCGGCCTGCCAAACACTATCATACAATCCCCAATCGCGCAATCCTTGTATAAAAATATGGTCCACTTCCTGTAAGATGGCCACTTTTTCCCGGGTAATATCCCCCAGAATACGAATCGCCAATCCCGGTCCAGGAAAGGGATGCCGGCCCAAAAGCGCTTTATCGATGCCCAAACTGGCCCCTACGCGGCGCACTTCGTCCTTAAATAACATTTTTAACGGTTCTACCACTTTTAATTTCATATAATCGGGCAACCCGCCTACATTATGATGGCTTTTGATGGTCGCCGAGGGGCCTCCTGTTGCAGAAACCGATTCGATTACATCAGGATAAATGGTACCCTGCGCCAACCATTGGGCATTTTCTACCAAATGGGATTCGTCGTCGAACACCTCAACAAATACCCGACCAATGGTCTTCCGTTTGGTTTCGGGATCGCTCTCCCCTGCCAAATCATCCAAAAAGCGTGCCGAAGCATCGACCCCTTTTACGTTGAGGCCCATTCCTTCGTATTGCTTTAAAACGCTATCGAACTCATTTTTACGCAACAATCCGTTGTTGACGAAAATACAATGGAGGTTTGAACCGATCGCCTTATGGAGTAATACGGCCGCTACCGAAGAGTCTACTCCCCCACTCAAACCCAAGATTACCTTTTCATCGCCGATCTTTTCTTTCAGCTCCGCTACCGTGGTTTCTACAAAGGCATCTGGTGTCCAGGTTTGTTCAATTCCCGCAATGTTCACCAAGAAGTTTTCCAATAGTTGCTTGCCATCGGTAGAATGGTACACCTCCGGATGAAATTGTATGCCGTACGTTTCCTCACCATTGAACTTATAGGCCGCAAATTCTACGTCGTGGGTACTGGCTAACAAGGTTGTATTATCCGGAAGTACTTTAATGGTATCGGCATGACTCATCCAGACCTGACTTCCATTCTCAATTCCTTTAAAAAATACCTGATCCTCTTTTACGTAAGAAAGATTGGCACGCCCGTATTCCCGGGTGTTCGATTTGGCCACATTGCCTCCGTTAAAATGGGCCAGGTATTGCGCCCCATAGCAAACTCCTAATAAGGGGATCTTGCCCCGAATGTTCGAAAGATCCGGGTGGGCGGCATCCTCGCCACGAACAGACAAAGGAGATCCCGAAAGTATCACCGCCTTGTATTCAGAAAGGTCTTCCGGGGGTTTGTTAAAAGGTTTTATTTCGGAGAAAATATTCAGTTCCCGTACGCGTCTCCCAATAAGTTGGGTATACTGAGAACCGAAGTCTAGAATCAGGACTTTGTTTTGCATGGGCAAAAATAGGAAAATCGAAAATTTGAAGAAGATTTCTGCAAGGATATTTACGATAGGTTTTTAACAACTGTTGAAATGGCTTAAAAAATCAGTATTTTAGAACGCTACCCAACAAACCAAACCAGATGAAAACCAAAATCCTCACCTTATTCGTATTCTTTTTTCTATGTATTTCATTTTGCTCTTGGGGGCAGGAAAAAAGAGAAGTTGATAGTTTGCTAAAAGCCTTTGAAACACTACCTGAGCGTATTGAAAAGGTAGAAACATCAGAAAGACTGTTCCGTGCCTTCATTCAAAAAGAACAAAAAAAGGCATTCTACTATGCCGAGCAACAGCTGGAAATTGCAAAAAAAATAGATTACACTACTGGCGAAGGAATTGCCTATAAAAGTATGGCCTATTACTATCGATTAGCGCCCAATGCCGATTCTGCAAGGGTATACTTTAAAAAATCCATTAAAACTTTAGAAAAAATAGGCGATGCGGAAAACCTGTGGGATGCCGTCTACCAACGTTCAATTTTTGAAAACTTAGAGGGAAACTATACGATTGCTTATGAACTCGCACATTACAGCAGCGAAATTGCAATGGATTTAAAAGATGGTGAAAAGCTAACAGAAAGTGTAAAATACAAAGCTGTAACCCATTTAGACAAGGGTAATTTTAAAGCTGCAACGGAACTAGCCATATTAGCAGCGAAGATAGCAGATACCTTAAACCCTCCCAATCCTTTAAAAAAAGCAGGAACCATGGTTTGTTTGGCCCGTATTGATATTGTACAGGGAAATTATGAAGCGGCTCTTAAACCCTTACAAGATGCCCTAGTAATTTTTATTGAAGAAAAAGATGAACGTTGGCAGGCAACCACCTTAATGGAAATGGGCAATTTAAATTGGTACATAGAAGAGTATGATACGGCCTTCATAAATTATAAACAAAGTTTGAAAATCAGCAAAAAAATAGGCAACAAGGAATTCGTTGCAATGAATCTAAGTAATATTGGACTATTAAATCAATCTTTAGGCAATTACAATTTGGCTCTAGAAGCCTATTTTGAAGCATTGGAATTGGAGCAACAAGGTGGAGCCATCAGCAATATTAACAACAATATAATTGGTTTAAACAACATTGCCACTGTGTATGCCAGTAAAAAGGAGTATCAAAATGCCATAACCTATTTTAGTAAGGCCATTAAAAAATCGGATTCCATTAAATCCGTAGATATTATTAGGGACGGGTATTATGGAAGGTCGCGAGCTTATGAAAATATAGGTGATTTTAAAAATGCACTGGCCGACCAAAGAAGTTATCAATTGGCAACCGATAGCGTTTTTAACACTACCAAATCACGTCAGATCGAAGAGCTTAAAACAAAATACGAAAGCGAAAAAAAAGAACAACAGCTCGCACTTCAAGACAAAGAAATCACCGTATTGGAGCAGGAAGCAAAAATAAGTAACCAACAAAAAATATTATTGGGCGGTGGTTTAGCACTATCTATCCTTACACTTGGGTTTGGTTATTATGGATTTCGTCAAAGAACAAAGAAAAATAAGCTTGAAAAAGAAAAAGTAGAAGCTGATTTGGAATTCAAGAAAAAAGAACTGACGACTCATGCCCTACATTTGGCCAAAAAGAACGAGGTATTGGAAAATGTGAAGATCAAGGCCAAAGACTTAAAATTACAAGGTGATGCAAAAGGCTATCAAGAACTCATTAAGACCATCAACTTTGACCAGCAAGATGATAAAAACTGGGAAAGCTTTACCCAATACTTTGAACAGGTACATACAGATTTTGCTGCCAATGTTCAAAAGAGGTACCCCGATGTGACCAAAAACGAACTTCGGTTTATGGCCTTGCTAAAAATGAATATGTCTTCAAAAGAGATCGCCACCATCTTGAATATCTCCCCAGATGGAATCAAAAAAGCGCGACAACGGCTTCGAAAAAAGATGTCACTTACCCCTGATATTTCACTTGAAAATACCGTTTTAGCGATTTAGTGTAATTTTACCAATCTCTGAAAACACCTATAAATAATGACGTTATAGGCTGTACCCCCTTTGTACCCCCTTCATTTTTTTTAGTAGCAGAACAAGGCTCTAGGTTTGTGGTGTCGATGAAAATAACAATCTAGACATTGACAAAAGTTTTGTGGTCTTGCTCGGTTCGATACTGCAGATCTAAACCGAGTAGGTCACACAAAACAACCAATCAATTTTAATCCACAAAACAAAAAGTGATGAAAACAATCAGTAAAAATGTAAAACGAATTTTGAGTATTTTTTTGACCACCTTGCTACTAGCAAGTGCAAGCTGCAGTAAGGATCCCGTGGCGCCTCCGGTAGAAGAAATTGGGGAGCCCATTCCTGGAGATGGTAACATTGAAACTAGTCCGGGTATTGATTTGGAAAGTGTAGAAAAGGATAATGGTGAGCTAGGTCTCATGGTCAACGCACGTGAAATTACCAAAAAAGGCTATACTACTGCATTTGCAGATATTCTAGTAGAAGCATCATCAGGAAACTTTAGTCAAATTGATGTCCCAATAGACGAATTTACAAATTTAGCTGTACTGCGTTTAGAAATTGACGACCTAACAGAAGAACAAGAAGCTGAACTTAGAGATGGCGTAGATTTGGTGGTTACTGTAAAAGATGACTCTAAAAATGTATTAGAGGTTTTAAATTTTACTAAAACCTCTTTTAGTGATAGCCCAGATGAACTACTAATGGAAGGCGAAGAACTAGAAGACCTAACCGATGTGGTGAAGTTTAAAAGTGGTATCCCCTACTATATTCAGTTATATAGTGATGACGGAAAAGAAATTATAGGCGGGCCAGATAATAGAACATTTAACAGTACTACTAGCTTATCTCGACTTATATACTTCCGAGATGCTGCTGAAATTGATTATACCGTCGACACCTCTACAGCGTATTTCTTTGAAGAAATCCCAGGAAAACCAGGTGTATTCTCATTTGGTATTAAAGATGGACCGGAAGATAAGTTATATGCTTATATCAATGTCAATGGCCGTAGTGGCGAATTAAATATTCAGACCCGTGCAAATAGAATAAGAAATGGGGTTAATACGGATACTTCAGATTTACCCAATTACCAATTTCATATTGAAAAAGTAGGTCAAGGTATGTATACCTTTTCTACTGAACTCACATCTTTTGATAAAGGCACTTTAAAAAGAGCAGGTGAACGAGGTGGTAGATTTGCAATGTCGAGTAACTGGACTGAGCCAGCATACTTCAGAATTATTTCACTTGCCGTAGATTGGGATGTACAGGAATTGGAAACCCGTTTTACACAACCTATTTTACCCCCCGCAAATACAGACGCCGCTTTTAATAGTACGTTACGTAATTGCAGCAGTGGAGCACTAGTACAAACGGTAGGCCAAGCGGAAACCTTAACATCCACAACTTTTACCGCTTGGGAAGATACTTTTTCTGTAAGCACCACCGATACTTATTCGATATCTGCAACCATAAGTGCAGAAGTAGAAGGTAAATTCTTTGGCAAGAAAGCCACCGTAGGGGTACAAGTAACCGGGGGCTACCAATTTTCCAAGACCGAAACCGAAACAAATACCAGATCTGGTGGACTGGAAAATAGCCGAAGCGTAACCATTTCGACTGAACGAAGTATTACTGTACCTTCGCAACGTGCCACACAGGTTTCCGATCTTTACCAAACCTACAGAAACATTAAAGTACCCTTCGTACAGCGTTTTAGGGTTAGAGGAGATTTCCAAGAAGATGGTAGCCCTTTAAGCGGCGAGGAAATCCTTACTCAATTCAACTTTAATAGTTTTTCTGGAGTAGTCACCGAAATAGGGTCTGACTTTATTGAAGTAACGATTAGAGGTACCAATACAATAGATCGTCTAATTGATACCCGTACTTCAGCGGATAATGTCGAGCCTAATTGTGGTAGCTAAAAATGTAGTTTGAGTTAGTTTTTAAAACAGGCCTTCGGGCCTGTTTTTTTCTCCCCAAAGACGCATACTGTCAATAATGGGATACAACGATTTCCCTTTATTCGTTACCGAATACTCCACACGAGGTGGAATCTCAGCAAAGATCTTTCGGTCTAAAATGCCGTCCTGCTCCATTTCGCGTAATTGCTTGGTCAACATCTGCTTGCTGATACCCTCAATACCACGTTGCAATATTCCAAAACGATTCGCCCCCTTTGAAATCAAATACAGGATGATCGGTTTCCACTTGCCGCCGATCATTCCCATACAATAGGTCACCGGACAAGCACTTCCTATCTCTTTTTTAAAATTATTTTTATCCATAACCATTTGATTATCAATATTAGTCTATTTAATAATACTATATAACTAAAAGATGACTACTTGTCAATACCATACAAATGTAAAACCTTTGTACTTCATTCAAAAAAGAACAAATGGAAAATCCAAAGACTTTACAACAAGTACAACACTATTGCCTCGGCAAATGGCAGAGTCTCTCTGTAGAACTGCGACCCACGGAAGACCGATCGGGATCGGGCACCGTAACACCCACTTTTTTACGACGCCATTTCACCTACTTGCCCAATCATACATTCATTGGTACCATTACCCTTTACGGCGACAATTACGGGGAACTCCCTTTAATGGAGTTTGAATTCAAGGGCGATTTGGTATGGGGACCGGCACATCCCATTGCTACAGGTGCCTGGAACATTGATTATATTTTAAACAAAGGTTTTGGAGTTACTCCTTTACAGGATCAAACAGCGCAGATGCTCAATGCAGGGCTGCCAGTAGGTATGCCGCCTTTTGTAAAAAATGTCAAAAATGATATTCTAGAAAAGGCCTTTCCCATGTTCCATATTGTGCAAGGCCAAGTCGTATCCGACTATGATCTCATCTATTTCAAAAATGGGCTGTTGTTCATGGGGGCAAAACATGTAGATGGCACCCCTTTCGACAAAGTGGAAAACAGACCGCATCAATTACAGATTCCCCTAGAGCGTGTCGAGTGATTTTATCCCCAGTATCGACGTACGAAAATGTTTGGATCGGTTGTCCAAACATTTTCCGTTTAGTATCTTAAAGGCTTCAACCCATCAAAAACTATCATGAAAAATTACCTCATCCTTATCCTAACGTTTTGTAGCCTGCCTATTTTCTGCCAGCAAGAAGGGTGGATTCTCTCTTCAGGAAAAGTGGACCAATATACGGGTATTGTCGCCGCAAACGGCCGTATCGGTATTTTACCCGAGGATAAGCCTTTTCAAACCAAATCAGTGATTCTCAATAATGTTTTTGATAAGGAATCGCCCTTGGGGGTCAGCAAGATCCTCTTGGGGATGAATTTCGTAAACCTCGATATGGAAATTGACGGGGAGCTGATCACCGAAGAAAATTGCACTGATTTTAGGCAGGAGCTCGACATGAAAAATGCCGCATTTACCACTACTTTCACCTTTAAGGACAAGGCTCAAATATCCTATACCATTTATGCACTACGCAATGTACAATATGCCGGCTATGTGGATATCAACGTAACCGCCATGAAAAAGATCCGTTTAAAAACAACCGGAATCATTAGCACACCCGAAGAATATCAAAACCCTGTGAGTACCTTCAGAATTCTTAAAGATCTGGAAACGACCATGCCGATTTTACAGACCGTCGCGAAAAGTCGATTAGGAAAGCATACCGTCGGGACCTCGGCGACGTTTATCTGGCATGCCATTAACTCTACCCGCGAACACCAACGCCCGGAGTTAACCCATAAAAAGGTCTCCGCATACGATAACAGGCTTTCGTTCGAAAAAGAATTGAAAAAAGGGGAAGTGTATGAGTTTGCATGGACGGGGGCCGAATGTAGCACCCAAGATTTTGAAGACCCTCAGACCGAATCGGAACGCTTTGTCATTTTTAACCTGTTGACCCCTAGAAAAGCCCTGTTAGGCCAGCATAAAGAGCGCTGGAGCGAGTTGTGGGAAGGAGATATCATTATTGAGGGCAACTTACAAGATCAGCTGGATGTACGTTTGGCCCTGTATCACCTGTATGCTTTTTCCCGTGGAGATTCCGATTTGAGCATTGCGCCTATGGGCCTCTCTTCGCAAGGCTACAACGGACACATTTTTTGGGATACGGAGTTGTGGATGTTCCCACCATTGCTGTTATTGAATCAAGACATTGCCCGGTCCTTGGTGAATTACCGATCAAATCGCTTAGCAAAAGCAAAGGAGAAAGCCATCAATTTTGGATATGACGGGGCTATGTTTCCTTGGGAAAGCGATGATACCGGGGAAGAAGCCACTCCTGCCTGGGCGTTGACAGGTACCTTTGAGCACCATATTACCGCCGACGTGGCCATTGCCTTTTGGAACTACTATCGCGTTACGCAAAACAAAGATTGGCTTTCAGCTCGTGGGTACCCGTTAATGAAAGAAGTAGCCGATTATTGGGTGAGTCGTGCCACCAAAAACGAAGATGGTACTTATAGTATTAAAAACGTGGTCGGGGCCAACGAGTTTGCACCCAACGTAGACGACAATGCTTTTACCAACGGAGCTGCCATCACTGCTTTGGAATTTGCCATATTGGCCGCAGCCGAAGTGGGAGAAACGGTGCCGTTGATCTGGAACGAAGTGGCCAGTAACATTCGTATTCTCAAATTCGAGGATGGTACTACCAAAGAACACGCTGCCTACGAGGGCGAACGGATCAAACAGGCCGATGTCAACTTGCTTACCTATCCGCTCAACATTGTAAACGACCCAGAAACAGTCCTAAAAGACCTGAAATACTACGAACCCAAGCTGGCAGAAGAAGGTCCCGCCATGGGGCAATCGGTCTTTGCGGTCATCTACGCACGTTTGGGGAATGTCAAGGAGGCATATCGACTGTTTCGGCGAAGTTATGAACCCAACAAACGGCCTCCATTTGGAGCCTTGGCAGAGGCGGCCACCAGTAACAACCCCTATTTTGCCACCGGAGCCGGTGGTATGCTACAAGTAGTGCTATTCGGTTTTGGGGGCTTGGACATCACCGAAGAAGGTATCGTTCAAAAGAACCCGATACTTCCCAAGGAATGGAACTCGCTGACACTAAAAGGTGTCGGACCGGATAAAAAGATGTACATTATTGACTAAGGCAACGCTAGCAACTTTTTTCAATAATAGGCTACTATTTAGAGGAAAACAGTACCTTTATTACAAACCAAACTCCTATGAAAACCAGCAAATTCGTATGGTTTTTGCTTGTTTGTGTCATATCTCCCCCGCTCTGTGCCCAGCAAAATCAAAAACTGGATAGTCTGCTAAGTCTTTATGAACGTTTAGAGGATGGTATTCCCAAATATGAGGCCTTGGCAGCGGCCTATGACATCACCCTCTACAACGACCCCACCGCCGCCAAAAAGTATGCCGATTTAAGCGCGGCACTTGCAAAAAAAATAGATCATAAGAAGGGTATTGCACAATCTTCCTACAATGTAGGAGTATACTATAACAATATTGGCAAAAAAGACTCTGCCGGTTGGTACTATGAAAAATCGTTGAACCAATATGTTGCCATCAAAGACATTTCAGGACAGACTGCGGTAACCCATGGCCTTGCCATACTAAAGTTTGCAGCATCCGAATACGACGAAACGCTCGTGCTTATTGACAAGAACATTGACATTCAAACTACTCAAAAAGTAGTGGATTCTAGCCGATTGGCTTCCTCGTTCTATCTAAAGGGGTACACGTATATGCAAAAAGGGGATTACAAAATCGCATTGACAGAAACCTTGAACGCCCTTAGGATTTTTGAAAAACTGGTGGAGCCGGCTAGAAAAGCAGACGCCATTTCGTTGTTGGGCGAAATAGAATACAACCTTGGGAACATCGACAAATCTTTGGAATATGATAAAAAATCGCTTGCCATTTACAGGGCGCTAAATGACAAATTTTACGAGGCCGAAACAATGCTCACCATTGCCGACACCTACATTGAAATAAAGGAATACGATACCGCCTTACCCTATTTGAACAAGGCCTTGCCGCTGGCGCGCGAAATACAAAGCCCTTCAATTGAAACCATGGTGCTTGGCGCTCTCGGGGATATTGCCACCGAAAAAGGGGATTATTACAAGGCCATAAGCTATATAAAGGAATCCACCAAAATCTCGAAAAAAGCGAACCGGCCGTCCATTCTTGGGGAAAACTGGCTGTCAACCAGTCTTTATTATAGCAAATTGAATCAGCCTACAATAGCCCTTGCCTATTTAGACAGTACGATACAAAACGCACGGTCAACAGGAAATAAGGAGCTTTTAAAACGAGCCTATTTTGATGGGTCGCTACTACATAAAGGCCTAAAAAACTATCAACAAGCCTACAGTCACCATGTTGATTTCCATACGATTTCGGATAGTATTTTAAATACGGAGAAATCGGAGCAGATCGAGGCCCTCCGTGCCAAATTCGACACCGAAAAAAAAGAACAGGAAATCGCCCTACAAGAACAGGAAATTACCGTGTTGGAGCAAGAAGCGTCCATCGGCAATTTACAACGCCTCTTATTGGGAATTGCCCTACTACTATCCTTGATCGGGTTTTATGCCATTCGTCAAAAACTAAAACGCAAAAAACTCGAAAAAGAAAAAGTAGATGCCGAACTGGAATTTAAAAAGAAAGAGCTGACAACGCATGCATTGCACCTCGCGCGTAAAAATGAGACCCTGGAAAATCTAAAGACCACCGCGCAGGCCTTGAAAGAAAAAGAAAATACCTCGGGCGGATACAATCAGCTGATCCGTACAATCAATTTTGACTTACAGGATGACAATAACTGGAAAAACTTCAGTCGTTATTTTGAAGAAGTACACAAAGACTTCAACAGCAACGTAAAGCAAAAATATCCCGAAGTGACCCCGAACGAATTGCGGTTATTGGCCCTTTTAAAAATGAATCTCTCCTCGAAAGAAATTGCCAGTATCCTTAATATTTCGGGGGAAGGCATCAAAAAAGCCCGGTATCGGTTAAGAAAAAAGCTGGATATCACCACAGAAGATTCCTTGCAAGATCTGGTCTTAAACCTCTAGTAAAAATGGTTACATCAATAATTCTGGAGTTACGGAACAAGTTGTCAGCAAGCCTTACATTGCTGTTTATATGTATTTCCCTTCAAGCTATCAATGCTCAGAGCGATCAAGCATTGGATAGTTTGCTTGCTGTGTATGAACGTCAACAAGATGGTAATGACAAAGTAAAAACACTGGAAGAACTCTACCAGAAAACATTCTTCCTGAAAACTCCCGAAGATGCCCTGGTCTATGCAAGGGAACAGCTGGTACTTTCAGAGAAAATAGCGTATGAATTGGGCAAGGGTGACGCCTTATACAATATTGGCAATTACCACCGTAGAACATTTGCGTTCGACTCTGCCAGGTACTATTTCAAACAAGCCAACAATATATTTAAAACAATGAACGACCACTACGGCAAATTCAAAACGATGAGCAATTTAGCCAAAGTGGAACAATTATCGGGCGACTTCAAAACCGCCCTAAAAATATATGAGGACGTGGTCAAGATAGCGCATGCTATGAAAAGTGGTATCCGATTGGCAGAAACCAATCGTGAAATCGCTACGATCCATATGGACAAGGGCAGCTATGAACTTGGTGCGAAATTCATGTACAGTGGTCTTAAAGGGATTGATTCGTTGCCCAAACCCTATCCAGATAAAAAGGCCGATATGTTGGTCGGAATTGGAAGAATAGAATCATTAAGAGGGAATGACAGTGTTGCCTTGGTGCCCTTACAGGAAGGACTTTCAATTTTTACGTCACTCAATAACCCTTTGTGGCAGTGTATTGCACATACTGAAATAGGATATGCTCATTTGAATATGGGCAACTTCGATGAAAGTCTTGAAAATTTCAATGAAAGCCTAAAAATATCGATTGCCCAAGGTAGAAAAGTATTTGAAGCAATATGCTATTTTAATTTAGGCCTTGCCAATAGAAAAAAAGGAAACTATAAACTTGCCGAAGAATATTTGTTAAAAAACATCGCCTTGGGAGGGAGTTCGGCCAATAACAATATCTCAACCTACAATGAATTTGGCAACCTATATTTTGCCAGAAACGAAATTCCCAAAGCCATCGGTTATTATGATAAGGCTATTTTTATCGCAGATTCTATAGGCAGTCTCGCCGAACTAAAAGATGGGTATCAAGGGCGTGCTATCGCTTATGAGAAAAATGGACAATACCGCAAAGCGCTGCAAGATAAAAACAAGTTCATAACCTTAAACGATTCCATTTTTAATTCTAAAAAGTCGCAGCAGATAGAGGAGCTGCGCACCATTTACGAAACAGAAAAAAAAGAGCAACAAATTCACCTTCAAGAAAAAGAAATAACAGTTTTAGAACAAGAAGCATCCATCGGCAATTTACAACGCCTCTTATTGGGAATTGCTCTATTACTATCCTTGATCGGGTTTTATGCCATTCGTCAAAAACTACAACGCAACAAGCTGGAAAAGGAAAAGGTAGATGCCGAACTGGAATTCAAAAAGAAAGAACTCACGATACACGCCCTGAACCTAGCGCGTAAAAATGAGACCTTGGAGAACCTCAAGACCACCGCGCAAGCATTGAAAGCAAAAGAAAGGACCTCAGGCGGATACAACCAATTGATCAGTACCATCAATTTTGATCTACAAGACGACGACAATTGGAAAAACTTTAGCCGATACTTTGAAGAGGTGCATACCAATTTTAATGGCAATGTAAAACAAAAGTACCCCGATGTCACTTCCAACGAACTGCGCTTGTTGGCGCTTTTGAAGATGAATCTCTCCTCGAAAGAAATCGCCAGTATCCTCAACATCTCCCATGAAGGGATCAAAAAAGCCCGGTACCGTCTTCGAAAGAAGTTAGACCTTACCACCGAAGAGTCTTTACAAGATTTAGTATTATCCCTTTAAAACAAAGGCTTAACAGGCCTGTCCACTACTTGTCCCACCGCTATTTTTGAGGTGTCCACCGCTTGTCCACCCTCTTTTTTTTACTTCCCAACGACGGCGCTTTAGGTTTGTGGTGTCATTGAAAATCAATCGAAACGATGACAACCGTTTTGTGGTCTTACTCAGTTTAGCACTGCAGTCGAACAACTGGGTAAGTCACACAAAACCAACATTAAGTTTAACCACAAAACAAAAAAGATCATGAAAACGCAAAACAAGTATTTCAGACAATTGATGGCACTAGCTCTTGTTGGTCTATTATGGGCCTGTAGCAAAGATGAAACCGCAGACCCAGGGCCGGGTCCAGCGCCGACTTCTTTTGAAGAAGTTATCAAACTAGGGGGGGATACGGAATCTTTTCCCACATCGAGAAGTGAGGTAACCAATGACACTTTATCCGTTGTAGCCGAAACCTCAACCGAAATCGATGAAAACGGTGAGAATGTCACCAAACGATACCTCTGCACTAAAAGAAGTGTAAGTGTCACCGATGGCAACGGTGAATTTCCGTTATTCGACACCAATGCCGAAGTCATCTATCCAGGTGCCCTACTCCAAGGCAAAACGCTTCAAGAAACAACCCCGTCGCCCATTGTGGTCAAGAGGGCCGACGGCACCATTTCCTATGATCTTAATGACGGTAATACACAGCCTTTTTTCGATGTCGACGAAGTCAAGAAAAGTAGCATTCAAAATGGTATGAACCAAATAATATCGAGCAGTGAAGCACTTCCAGATAATTTTGACCTTCAAATTGTTCAAGTCGAATCAGAAAAAGAATTGGCACTTGAAATGGGTATTAAAGTGGAAACTTTCACAGCAAAAGTAAAGTCCAATATGTCGTTCAGTACCGATAAAGAATACAACCGGACGCTTGTGAAACTTACCCAAAAATTCTACACCATGAGTTTTGACCTGCCCACAAGTCTAGATGCGATTTTTGACGAAAGTGTCACTCCTGAAAATCTAGCCACCTACGTTCAGGCCGACAACCCGGCAACTTTTATATCATCGGTGGTCTACGGAAGAATATTCTACATGTTGGTCGAATCCACTTCGAGTCGTCAAGAAATGGAGGCCAAACTGAGTGCCACCTATCAGGGTGTTACGGTGGGGGTGAGCGGTGAGGTGAAGACCAGCGCATTTGAAGAATTAAAAGAGGTCAAGGTCAAAGTAATCGCCTATGGAGGAAACGGTAGTTCAAAATTGGTGGGAGAGACCAATATTCAACGTATCGCCGAATTATTGGACGAAACCAATGACATACGATCGGGCCTGCCCCTATCGTATGTCGTACGAAGCGTTGAACGCCCCGACAAGGTGGTGGGAACCAATATTTCGACCGAGCTAGAAGTTGTTGATTGTGAGTTAAAGGGCTTATTGGCCCCTGGAAATTACGAGGAAATAGGTAATATATTCGATGAAGGCATTGGAGCCGCAACGCAAATTTCGGGAACCGCTATAATACTATATAACAAAAGTGGCACGGAATACGCCTGGTACAACATTGCCAATGGTGGTGAAACCGCGCAAATTTTTAGCATCAAAGATGCCACGGGTCCATTAGGCGTCTCTACATTTGATGCGATTGGGTCGGCCGTTCATTTTAAAACCGGGCAACTTTACATCTATAATGAAGCCGGAAACCAGGCCGAAGTAATGAACTATGATGAGGGGAGTTTACCAGGTATTACCGGTGTTCCAAGCACCCCTATCGGCAACTACTCCATAGAGCCAACTGGTGAAAACAAGATTTTCTTTAAAGACGATATTTTCGCGGATAGCGTGAACAACCCTTTTGCCGGGGAAAATTTTGGGGCGGCCTCAAGATATTATGCTGACAGCGCCAGTGGTGACACTATACAACATTACTTTGTAAAGGAAGGAGACTATTATGCCGGTTATACCTTAACAGGAACAGGAGTATGGTCGGACAAAATCTTGACCCAAGGCTGGAACCCATCGAGCACTACTGATATGCCCTTTGAGGAAGTGGGGGCAGCGTGCTTGATCACATTCAGTTCAACTGATCACAGGCAACTATTTTTCAATAAAAAAGGGACCGAGTTTACCATCTGGAATCCAAGGGATTCAGAAAACAAGAACTTTTCCGCCCCATGGGTGTGCGGTAATTAGGTCCGTTAGTTTGAGTTAGTAAAAAAACAGGCCTTAGGGCCTGTTTTTCATTCCAAATTGAACATTTCTATTGCAGGTAGATAACCGTTTTGTAATTCCCGATCTTTTTCGGGAGAACCGGTAATGCCACCCACCTTTTCAGGAAAATACCGCATACTTCGGCTCCCTTCCTTTGTCCGTACCAAATAGCTGATCCGCATTGCTTCTATATTGGGCAGTAGTTTTTTGGAAACTAAAAACTCTACTTCTCGATGGCTGCCCATGGGCATTGTACTGCCAACCCATAAATGGTTTTCGTAGAATTCTGAAAGCTCTTTTTCGATAACAATCGTTGTTGCATCTGGGCGTAGTATAGGATCTCTAAATTTCCATTCATAGACCATTTTACCTGTTTCCGGATCTTTTACTGCCGAACTGGCCTGCCACTCTTGCGTTTCCACCTGTTTGTATTGGGCATCTCCCAAAGAATACGAAACATGAAATACCCGTACTAGACTGTCGTTTAGGGAATAGAGATTTACCGCAGTATAAACGTTGGACAAAACGGCGACGTAATAACTGGTTTTTGATTCCCGGACCACCAAGTGTTCATTTTGGATGACCGTTTTCCAATACACCGTATCATTCAATTCTTGAAATCGCACACTCCCATCAATGGTAATCCCGGTCATATCCAGCTGGGACCGTACCATCGGGGAGCACATCACTATTACAATCACCCCAACAAAAAGTCTCATACATATTATTTTTCAGAAAGACGTACACATCTACAGTTATACCATCGTTTTTTGATTCCGTCGTCATAGGTAGGTTCAATCATAAAGGAATCCTTGGCCTTGTTTGCCGCATATATATGCAATCCTATTGAAAACTTCTTTCCGTTGATTCCTTTTCGCGCCTCATCATCAAAATTAAATACCGTATCCGAAACGGTAGGCAACACCGCCATGTTTTGGGTTCCAATAAAGCTTACCGATTCTTTTTCAAACTGTGCCAACCCCCCATATTGCAGCCGTAGATCGGTCAAGGAACCCGCAGGTACTTTTTTACCGCCTCTTTCGGCCAAGGTTTCTCCTGCCAACGAATGAATCAACTCGCGCAGGTGTTCATAAGAAGGCATCTGCCAACCTTTGGGACAAATAGAAGTAATATCTTGCATACCATAATACCCCCCAAATTCTTCATCATTATTTGCTTTTTCCACATAGTAATCCACACCACGATTATCTTGGTATCGTACATTTTCGACCATCCAATCCGTAGTACCTATTTGGATGTATTGATAGCTTGTGCCATCCCTCACATCCACAAAGGTGCCATTGTCATCCTGAATTTGCTGCGCTGCCTCTTTCTGTTCGCCACAAGCTAAAAGCACCACAAAGAAAAGACTTCCAAGACCTCTGAGCATCCTATTTTTACCATCCATTTGCGTACCATCTATTTGTTAAACCAACGTGTGTTTCAAACTTTTAAGCCATTCGTCTTACTCCTCCCCTTTCAAAATATCGGTCGATTTCTCGGCCGAAGTCGCATGGTCTTTAACAACATACCATTGACCCTCGATTTTTTCCAAGTCATAACTTACGTTCAGTCTATTGAAATAAGGCTTGCCATCCCGTTCGGGTTCGCGGTACATTGCCTCTACGACCGCCATCCCCATAGTTTCGCCCACACGACTATTGAGAACGGTGTTGTTCATCGTCCACCCGGACATTTGGAACCAAGCAGCATGATACTCCATAAAACCATCGACCTTATCGATGATTTCCTCTCCCTCTAGTATCAACTGCATATCCCCCCTTGGGGAAAGGGTACTTCTCAAGCTACTCAAGTCCCGGTCGCTAATGGCTTCAAAATGGGTATTCAAAACCTGATGGAATGCCGCTTTGTTTTCAGCTTCCGAAGTTGTAACAGTAGACGGGTTGGTTTCTTTTTCTTCCTTTGGGGCACACGATTGTTGCAAGAGGGGGATAGCAAACATTAAAACAATCAGGAAACTAGGGATACGGTGGTTTTTCATTTTTAGTATTTAGCCGTTATGTTTGGTTGTATAGATCATTAAAATTGTAAGGTATTAAAAAACAGCACCATACGGATACTTCCGCAACAGTTTACAATTTTGTTAACAGCATTTCTAAAATAATCTTTCGTATTTGAACCATACGGTACCAGGTGTAAATGTGCACAAAGCGCTTTCTGCTATTGGAACACCTATAGATTTACAGGTCGGAAATGATCTTTACAGCATTCCTAATGCAACAGTACGAATCCAAGATACAGAAGGCAACCCTTTTGTACATCCAAGAGCTTGACACCTATTTGGCCAAGCAGATGCCTTGGGTATTTTTGAAGGATATCAAATTACACAGAAAGAAATTACGGTGGATGCACTGACCAATTGAAAACAATAAAGAATCCTTCCTTGGAAAACAACATAAAAAGAAGGCACCTATGAAATGAAAAAAGCCTCGACCCTACGTCGAGGCTTTTGAATCAAAATCAAAAAACCAACCTAAACACATGAACTATTGTTATACTAACTTATTTTCTTTTTCGTAGCAATTTTCATATAAAACAACCCATTGTATAAATACCCTACTTGAATGAGGCTTTTTTTTAGTTTTTTTTCATGAAAAGTATACGCAACATCGACCATTCCTAGGGTTGTTCGCACTTTGGATTTTTTGGTTTTTTGTAATTTTAAACATGCTCATAGGGCAATATCCGTATCTTTGTTGCCTAAATGCCCCCCTATGACCGACCTATTTTTTCGAGAACTTACCCAAGAATTACAATTGGGAGTTTCTGAAAAGGGGCACCCTTTTCGGTATGGCACCTTGGCCACTGTAGGTGCCGATCAAATGCCCCGACAGCGCACCATTGTACTTCGCGCCGTGTCCGATACCCTGCATCTTGGTTTTTACACCGATCGGCGTTCCAAAAAGATTAGCCATATAGCAAAAAACAATAGGGTAAGCCTGTTGTTCTACCATCCGGAAAAATTGCTGCAAATAAAAATCGAGGGAATGGCGATCCTACAAAAAGACACCACTGTTCTGCAACAACATTGGAACCAAATCACAGAAGGCAGCAGAAAGGACTACACGACGCACATAGCACCCGGTAGTACGGTGTCAAATCCAGATGCGGTGGACTACCTCAACGAAGCACATCATTTTTGTATGGTCAATATTCTCCCGTACGAAATCGAGTATCTAAAACTAAAACGCCCCCATCATTTGCGGGTGCACTATCGTATGGAAGGTGACGGTTGGAAAGGACAGTTTTTAGTCCCATGAACAAGGGCACGAATCAAATTCAAAACAAGTTATGAGTGAAGAGTTGATGGTTGATGTACGTCGCCTACTTCATACTGATTACTTTGTACTGACTACTTTGTACTGATTACCGTTCATTGTTTATTTACTACTGTCTTTCCTCCTTTTGTCTTTTATCTTTTTGTCCTGAAAAGTGCAAACTCAAAACAAGTTCAAGAACAAGATTCAAGTGCAAGTTCAAGTACAAAACAAGTTGTGAGTTCGGAGTTATGAGTGAAGAGTTGATGGTTGATGTACGTCGCCTACTTCATACTGATTACTTTGTACTGACTACTTTGTACTGATTACCGTTCATTGTTTATTTACTACTGTCCTTCCTCTTTTTGTCTTTTATCTTTTTGTCCTGAAAATTGCAAACTCAAAACAAGTTCAAGAACAAGATTCAAGTGCAAGTTCAAATACAAAACAAGTTATGAGTTTGGAGTTATGAGTGAAGAGTTGATGGTTGATGTACGTCGCCTACATACTGATTACTTTGTACTGACTAAGCTGTACTGATTACTTTGTACTGACTACTTTGTACTGACTACGCTGTACTGACTACTTTGTACTGATTACCGTTCATTGATCCTTGTTAATCACTAATAGCTAAGCCAACCCCACAACTTTACCTGCTAAACCCCCGTTCTTCCCTTATCAATTTGTATTTTTGCGCCCTCATTACATGCTATGCGCACAAAGACTCTCAAGAAGAATAAAATCAATGTAGTCACATTAGGCTGCTCGAAAAATGTCTATGATTCAGAAGTGTTGATGGGGCAATTGAAAGCCAACAATAAGGAGGTGGCCCATGAAGAAGAAGGCAATATCGTGGTCATCAATACTTGCGGTTTTATTGCCAATGCCAAGGAAGAAAGCGTAAACACCATCCTGGAATATGTCACGAAAAAAGAGGCGGGTGCTGTAGACAAAGTGTTTGTGACGGGCTGTTTGAGCGAACGCTATAAGCCAGACCTTCAAAAAGAAATTCCGGATGTAGATGCTTATTTCGGTACAAGTGAGCTGCCCAATCTATTGAAAGCACTGGGTGCCGATTACAAACACGAGCTTATAGGGGAACGCTTAACGACTACCCCTAAAAACTACGCATATCTAAAAATTGCGGAGGGCTGTGACCGACCTTGTTCGTTCTGCGCCATTCCGATTATGCGGGGCAAGCATCGGAGTAAGCCCATGGAGGAACTGGTAACCGAATCCGAGAAACTCGCGGCCAAAGGCGTCAAGGAACTTATTTTAATTGCACAGGACCTCACCTACTATGGTTTGGATCTTTATAAAAAACGTAATCTCGCCGAACTCTTGGAGCGCTTGGTAAAAGTAGAGGGCATTGAATGGATTCGCCTGCACTATGCCTTCCCGACCGGTTTCCCATTGGAGGTGCTTGATGTCATGAAACGGGAGCCGAAGGTGTGTAATTACTTGGACATTCCCTTGCAACATATTTCAGACGCCATTTTAAAAAGTATGCGACGGGGCACTACCCAGGCCAAAACGACCAAATTACTGAAGGAATTCCGGGCGGCCGTACCCGAAATGACCATTCGTACCACCCTGATTGTCGGCTATCCCGGGGAAACCGAGGAGGATTTTCAGACGCTCAAATCATGGGTAGAAGCGATGCGTTTTGAGCGGTTAGGCTGCTTCACCTATAGCCATGAGGAGAATACCCATGCCTATAATCTGGAAGATAATGTACCGGAGGAGGTAAAACAAGAACGAGCCAACCAAATTATGGAAATTCAATCGCAAATTTCATGGGAGCTGAACCAGGAAAAAATCGGTAAAACCTTTCGCTGTATCATTGATCGTAAAGAGGGAAACTATTTTATAGGTCGTACAGAGTTTGATTCCCCTGACGTTGACAATGAAGTCTTGATCGATGCCACAAAGCACTACCTAAAACAAGGGGAATTCGCCCAGATCCTCATTACCGATGCCGCCGATTTTGATTTATACGGGGAACCAACTGTCTAAATTCAAACTCAAAAATCAAATACAAACTCAATATCAATTCAAGTGCATGTGCATGTGCATGTGCAAGAATCAAGCTCAAACAGGCCTTTCTACCTTGTCTTACGTTTTTTTCCATCAACAAATTCAAACATCAAATTCAACTACGAGGACTGATCTGTACTTCTCTGATAACCGCGTACGGATCAAGTATGGTACCCGACAAGGAAACTCGACTTCAAATTCTCTATCCTAACCTGCGGCCAGGTTTTTTTCCAGTGCTGGGTTGTCTTACACGACGTATTGGCGGTGGTATCGGAGCACCTTTGGCAGCGGCAGGCGGTATAACTATTGTTAAGTTTTGCAAAGATTTAGCATCATGGGAAGTGCCATCTTTTTGCCCTTTTTTCCTTTTTGTTTTTTTTCCTTCTTTCTTACCACCTCTTCCTTTAACCTTGGGCCTCCGGCGCTCTTTAGTGTCATTTATAAAATGATCCCTTCTTTCGTTTGCTGTCATTTTAGGTTTTGGAACAGAGGCCGACGATATAGATTCGCCCCCTTTTTCCTTAGGTCCCTTCTCTTTCCTTGTGGGTAGTTCAGCCTTTTCATCAGCGCCTTTCTTACGGTGTTCTATATTGTCATTCCTAACATCACCCCCTCTTTCCTTTGCTGACATTTTAGGTTTTTGATCAGAGGTCAACGATGTAGATTCGCCCCCTTTTTCCTTGGGTCCCTTCTCTTCCATTGCGGGTATTTCAGCTTTTTCATCAGGGGCTATTTCAGGCTCCTCCTTAAAAGCCACCGTCTCTTCGTTTCCTTCTGCAATGCTAGCCAATGGTGTACGGTTGCGGTGACCTTGAGTTGAATAAACATGGCTCTCGGGCAAAGGGGGTGCCTTATGAGCATATAGCATGGATATATCTTTTGCCCTCGTTGTTGGTACTCCCTTAGCATACAAACGACGGATTCTCGCATTACCATTTCTTACCTCGTTTCTAAAATCCTCTTGTTCGGCAGCTTCCGAACCTGCCCGACGTACATGTCGTATGACCCGTTGTTGGGTTTTTTGGCTTTTCGGATTATTTCCGTTGGTAAAAGAGCGTAAATTTCTTAACGCTTTCCCAGCTATTTCTACGATAGCTCTCAATCTTTTTGATACTGAACTAACTTTACTGTTTTCATTTCTAAAAGTTTTTTCTTCCATAACCCATACATTTTTAACAAACCTATAATGCTTCGCCCCTCGTGATAGGAACAAGCTAGGTACATACTATTTATCCCTACCACTTCTTACTTCCAAAAAAATACCAATATTTTCATGACCGTTAACAAAAAATAATGCATCATGTTCCCGGCAAATAAAGGCGAAATACGGCCCAATTTGGTACGATTGTGTGCAGGACCTGTTTTCTATTTCCCCGAACCCATACCCTTCTTGAAAGCGGCAATCTTGGTGCTCCTACAGTCATCTTTTTTCCCTATAGGCAGAAAAGACCATTCAGCTCATGAAATCATACCGCTATAAGTAGCGATGTGCTATGAAAGTCCTCTTCTGGAGGTACGTTTTTTTCGGGTTGATTCTACTTCTGAATGCGGCGTAAAACGTGGCCGTTTTTCTACTTCGCCTGTATAACCCTTTTGCAGATTAATTGGTTTTGACAGTTTGGATACCGATACCAACCCAACACCTTTAAAATAGGAAGCTTGAGATATCCTATCTGTTGGAATATCCCTGAAAACAGCACTTTGAGCAACCTTTGTACTTTTATCCGTGGGGCCAGGAATCCTGCCAGCTATAGGAGAAACTCCAAGAAATTCTTTGAAATCTTGAAAAGTTCGCCTCACGAAGCGAACAAAATTAGAAACACCGTCCCCAGAGGGGCCTCTTTCAACAGCTGGTGCGCCATGCGTTTCGGGGTAACCTACACCTTTCTTGTTTAGTCTATTTGCCCGGTTTTTAGCATACAAAACCCTATTTTCATTCAAATTTCGGACAATTTCACCCTGCAGTCTGGGTTGATCACCATTTAGCTTAAGATCATTGGAACTACTCGATGCAGCAGCCGTACTCCTAACCTTCCTTTCACCTTCAGAAGTTCTATCGGTATGGCCTTTGGTCCGGGCCATTTTTTCTGAAGCATGTTCAGTAACTACGCGCCCTGCTTTTTGGGCAACTGGATCAGTCTCGCGCATGCCCTCCACGGCCGATGGAGTTTCCAAAAGCCTTCGTTTGGGTTTTTCCCGGGTAATATCGTGCTTATTAGCATTTTGAGTGGAACTATCAGAAATGCCTCCTAATTCCGTATCAGCCATCTCTGCTTTTCTGGTTGATGATATTCCTTCCCCCTCGGGTTTTGGAGATACTTCGGTTTTTGGACTTTCCTTATCAGCTACTTCAACACCTAAATTGGTATCATTGGAACTATCCGATGCGGCCCCAATATCGCCGGGCACTTCTTCTGTAGCGTTTTGGACATTCTTTCTGTGTTTAGTTCTATTTCTATATTTTTTGGCCCCCTTATTGTTTGTCTCTCTAAATCGATCGGGATCAAGGCTACCTTTCCGTACTCGGAGTGTAGCTTCTAGTTTTTTCCGTTGCTGCTGCAAGGTTTTAGTTCCAACTGGCGGTGACTTCTTCGAGCGCGCTTCTTTCCCCTGTTTCGATGTTTTTCGCACATTGTCGTTTTCCATAGTGTTCTATATTTGTTCGGCGTTAGATTAAAAAATGCCGCGTTGACTGGCACCGAAGGCTTCTTGCATTTTTATTCATCACTCCAATAACCACCTAAACACTAAAGATACACCTAGGGTACTCTATATACTAAAGGAAGGTAATACTTGGCGCTCCTAGCCGATAAGAGGTCGTATAGCGTAAAAACTGACGTACTAGCACTCAATGGTAAGTGTCAAACCCAAGAATAAAGTTTACATAGTCGTTTCTCTTGCGGCAGATCTTTTTTTATCTTTTTATCCGAAAAAGTTCAAGGTCAAATAGAAATTCAAACGTCAAATACAACTACAAAATCAATTTAGTGGAAAAAGAGCCAAGACCGCTTCGCTAAAAGACCAGAGACAAAGGAAGAGAGAAAAAAGACAAAGGAAGAGAGAACAAAGACAAAAGAACAAAGACAAAAGAAGAAAGACAAAAGAGGAAAGACAAAGGAAGTCTCAAGACGTAACAAGTTTTAAGTTCAAACACAACTACAAAACAAGCGCAAGTTCAAAGTCCCTTGTTGGTGGATGGAAAAAGGACATGAGACCGCTGCGCTAAAAGGCAAAAGACGTAGGAGAGAAAAACAAATTCAAACTCGAACGCAACTATAAAACAAGTGCAAGTGCAAGAATCAAGTGCAAACTCAAATGTCAAATACAATACTGTACTTCCCTACTTACCAATGATTACCGATAATTGTTCATTGTTTATTTTTCATTCATTATAGTCCTTCATCTTTTGGTCTTTTCGTCCTGAAAAGTGCAAACTCAAACGCAACTGCAAAATAAGTACAAGTGCAAGAATAAAGTGCAAGTTCAAAATCCCTTGTTGGTGGATGGAAAAAGAACATGAGACCGCTGCGCTAAAAGACAAAAGACGTAGGAGAGAAAAACAAATTCAAACTCGAACACAACTATAAAACAAGTACAAGTGCAAGATTCAAGTGCAAACTCAAATATCAACTACTAAACCAATACTTCGCCTACTTACTACTGATTACTGATTACTGATTTCGAATTACCGTTTACCAAGCACTATATACCAACTACAGTACTACATTGGAAATCAGGTTCTCCACAGTAGGATGATCGTTGCCCCCAGCCGGTTCAATGGTAATGTTCAAGGATTCGGCATGGTCGATATAGCGAAGGATGATATAGTCTTCATCTGTTTTTACCAGGCCCATATTGATCATTTCGCCTTCCACATCGGCCCACATTTGGTAGGTATGGTCTTTATCCAATACCCGTAATCCCTTGGCATTCAGAATCACCTCTTTGGTTTGATGGTTCACATAGGCAGTCGCCTTGGAACTGGGCGATTTTTCATTCCCCATCAATAGCAGCGGCACAACATTGGTATTATTGATTTGTTGATACCTACTAGCGGTCTCCTCGTAATTGGCCTCCAAATTCGAAAGGCGTTCTTGCAGGGCGGCCGTTTGCGTTTCCAATGCTTTTAGATTTTCTTCAGATGCTTGCCATTGGTTGTACATCCAAACGGCACCAAAAGCGACCACTGCCGCTACGCTCGCCGCAACCCAAAAACCGGTGTTTCGCTGGGTGTTTGTATTCGATAAGGTCCGCACCGGAGTTTCTTCCGTTGTGTCGGTGATACTTGCCGCCAAGGCATCGCGAACCTTTTTTGGCGGTTCCACGGCATTCTCAAAGGCGATTCGTTCAAAATCTTCCTCAAGCGCGTCAAACTGCGCCCGCAAGTCCATATCATTTGCCAAAGCAGCTGCCACGCCCTGCCGGGTTTCAGCATCCAGTTCCCCAAGGAGGTATTGCTCCAAGAGTCCGTCTTCCAAGATTTTCTTTTTATCCATGTCCAATCATTTCAACTAGCCATAACCATAGCAATACTCCTTTCGGATACGCCTTCCTTAATTGGGACAAGGCTTGGCGTACATACGATTTGAAGGTTCCCAAGGGCACGTCCATTTCTTCATGGGCCTCCCGATGGGTGAGTCCTTTGAAATAGACCAGCTCAATGGCCCTTTGGTGGTGCGGTTCCAACTTTTTAAGCATGCCGTTCAGCTCCGAATAGTCCGTAGGAAGGTCAACAGTTTTATCCGTATATACACTCAAATCATCGGTTTGGATGAGCGAAGCGCTTTTTCGTACGGCATTTAGGGCGGTATTTTTTGCAATGCGATAGGCCCAAGTATAAAATCGTCCTTTGTCAGCATCGTAACTATCGATCTTTTGCCAAATCTTCAAAAAACTTTCTTGGAGTACATCTTGTGCCAAATCTTCGCGCTCACAAATACGGATGACAATTCCATATAATGCTTTGGAATAGGCATCGTACAAGCCTAACAAGGCACTTTTATCGCCTTGTTGAAGGCGTTTGATCAATGCTATATGGATTTCTGGCGACGGCATTACAATGTTAAAGATATGATAAAAAAACAGCACGCTCATCCAACAGGGAAATCACGGTGTACTTACCAGTGAAAACAAACAATAGTTGTTTGTAAAATTAAAATAGTAAAAACAAAACCATGAAAAAATTAATTGTAAGTTTCACAGCAGTCACCCTATTATTGTTCGCTCAAAAAGTAAGATCACAAGACATCGTTGATGTCGCCGCTTCGGTAGATGATTTCTCTACCTTGGTTAGCGCGGTCAAAGCAGCGGATTTGGTAGGCGCCTTAAAAGGTGATGGACCGTTCACCGTTTTCGCCCCTGTCAATTCGGGCTTTGCCAAGATTGACGCAAACACCTTAAACTCCCTACTAGAGCCTGCCAACAAAGAAAAGTTGGGCGCGATCCTTACCTACCATGTGGTCTCCGGTAAGTTGATGGCCACCGATGTTTCCAAGGCCTTGAAAAAAGGAAAAGGAAAGGTGGCCCTCACCACCTTGAACGGAGGTACACTCACCGCGGTGAGCAAAGACGGGGGTATCTTTTTAAAAGATGCCAACGGCAACTACAGTAAAATCACCAAAACCGATGTTACGGCCTCTAACGGAGTGATTCATATCATCGAAGATGTAGTGATGCCCAAATAAGTACGTGTATTTTTTTGATTGATGAGAGGCACCGTGAAAGCGGTGCTTTTTTTATTGAAGCAACTCAGAAAAAAAATAAAAGACCACCACTAAAAAGAACATGGACAAAAAACCGCTTCGCTGAAAGAAAAAAGACAAAAGACAATCGCAAAGATTCCCTCGATGCAACCTCACCTACCAAGGGTTACCGCTTTTTGCATATAAAGGTCAAATCGTACAAATCGAGCCTGACAAACTCAAATAGAAAAGAAGGGCAACGGTAAGATGCTCGGAGCTCAGGGAATACGTAAGTCGAAGATCGCGTAACCATCCTGTGTGCTTCGTCTTTCATCCTTTTGTCCCAACTAGTTCAAGGGTAAGAATCAAGTGCAAGTCTAAAAAAAATCAAATGCCAAATGCCTATTTGGTCGATGTAAAAAGACAAAAGACCGCTTCGCTGAAAGAAAAAAGACAAAAGACGGTTGCAAAGCGTGTTCCAATTCAAATTCAAACATCGAAATCAAGCTCAAATGAATTAACGACTACTCCTATACCGTTTCCCGACCATTGTTTCATCTCGTCGACCGGAGTTGCCACCTTTCCGGACATTTCAATTTTATTGTTTATTTTAGAACAAAACCATCTATCCTATGCTGTATCTTGTCGCCCTGCTCATTGCCCTCGTTTTTATCATTGTAGGCATTGTACGTTGGAAAATACACCCTTTCTTCGTGTTGTTGATCGCCGCAATCGCCTATGGTTTTATTAGCGGTATGGAAGTTTCGCAGATCGTCGCCTCGGTCAATGATGGCTTTGGTAGTATCATGGGGAAAATAGGACTCTTAATCTTCTTTGGGGTGGTCATCGGTACCGTACTCGAAAAATCGGGCGGGGCCATGGTCATTGCCGCACGTATGCTGCGGTTGATCGGGGAAAAATCGGTGCATCTGGCCATGATGCTCACAGGCTATCTACTGTCTATTCCCGTATTTGCCGACAGTGCATTTATCATGATGAATCCGTTGAACAAGGCGTTGTCCCATAAAGCCGGACTTTCCTTTGCCGGTACCTCGGTCGCCTTGGCCTTGGGTTTAATGGCCACGCATGTAATGGTGCCCCCTACCCCCGGACCCATTGCCGCTGCAGGTATTTTGGAAGTAGATTTGGGGAGTGTCATTTTATGGGGGATTCTCGTAAGTCTATTGGCATTGATTCCCAGTTACTTTTTTGCGGTAAAAGTGGCCTCCAAAGTAGCGTTGCCCATTGCAATGGAAGCGTCCGCCACTACAGAACACCGTCCCAAAGTATGGACTTCCCTCCTGGCCATCTCCGTCCCTATTGTCCTCATTATTCTGAAATCGGTCTTTGAGTACCCCGATCTTGATATGACAGGAAGTGCACTCTACCCCACCGTCTCGTTTTTAGGTACGCCCGTGATTGCGCTCTTGATCGGGGTTGCCCTTTCGCTGCTCCTACCTAAAAAACTCGACCATCAGGTTTTTTCGGCCAATGGATGGTTCGGCGACGCCTTGAAAACCGCCGCTCCCATTATTCTGATTACCGGTGCGGGAGGTATATTCGGCAGTATGCTACAAAACTCCGGTATTGGGGATTTGATAACCAGTAGTTTTTCCGATTTGAATATCGGTCTCTTTTTCCCTTTTTTATTGGCCGCCTGCCTAAAGACCACCCAAGGATCATCAACGGTGGCCCTGATTACCACGGCCGCCATCGTGGCGCCCATTTTACCCGAATTGGGCTTGGATGCCCCTTTTCTGCGTACATTGACGGTCCTGGCCATTGGTGCCGGATCAGTCGTCGTATCGCATGCGAACGATAGTTTCTTTTGGGTACTGACCCAATTAACGGGCCTGAATGTCAAAGATGGTAACAAAACCCTTACCCTCGGCACCCTGGTGTTGGGTGTTTCGGGAATCTTGATCGTGTTTGCCTTTTCGCAGATCTTTGGCTGAAAAAACTCAAATACAAATTCCAAAAGCGCAAGTGCAAGAATCAAGTGCAAGTTCAAAATCCGTGGTTGGTGCATGGAAAAAGGACATAAGACCGCTGCTCTAAAAGTCAAAAGACGTAGGAGAGAAAAACAAATTCAAACTCAAATTCAAATTCAAACGCAACTGCAAAACCAATACATCCCTTACTTAATACCGATTACTGTTCATTCACCATATTCCTTCATCCTTCTTTTGTCTTTTCGTCTTTTCGTCCTTTTGTCCGCAAAAGCGCAAGCGCAAGAATCAAGTGCAAGTTCAAAATCCGTGGTTGGTGCATGGAAAAAGGACATATGACCGCTGCGCTAAAAGACAAAAGACGTAGGAGAGAAAAACAAATTCAAATTCAAACTCAAATTCAAACTCAAACGCAACTACAAAACCAATACTTCCCTTACTTAATACCGATTACTGTTCATTCACCATAGTCCTTCATCCTTTGTCTTTCCGTCTTTTCGTCCTTTTGTCCGCAAAAGCGCAAGTGCAAGAATCAAGTGCAAGTTAAAAATCCGTGGTTGGTGCATCGAAAAAGGACATAAAACCGCTGCGCTAAAAGACAAAAGACGTAGGAGAGAAAAACAAATTCAAACTCAAATTCAAACTCAAACTCAAATTCAAACTCAAATTCAAACTCAAACTCAAATTCAAACTCAAACTCAAACTCAAACTCAAACGCAACTACAAAACCAATACTTCCCTTACTTAATACCGATTACTGTTCATTCACCATTGTCCTTCATCCTTTGTCTTTCCGTCTTTTCGTCCGCAAAAGCGCAAGTGCAAGAATTAAGTTCAAGTTCAAAATCAGTGGTTGGTGGATGGAAAAAGGACATAAGACCGCTGCGCTAAAAGACAAAAGACGTAGGAGAGAAAAACAAACTCAAATTCAAACTCAAACGCAACTACAAAACCAATACTTCCCTTACTTAATACTGACTGCTTTGTACTGATTACTTTGTACTAATTACTGATCATTATTCATTGCCGACCACCGGCTGCATTAATCCGTGGGCGTCTTCGCATTATCCTCAACTGATTCCGTCTCGGTGACCGGAACACAAAAATAACCTCCGTTCCCATCGGATTGTTGGTAAAATCCCTCGTCGCAGTTTCCTTGCTCAAACCCTTCATTACAGCCTATTAGGCCCATCGTCATGATCATTACAATAACTCCAATTCTTCGTTTCATACTTATAAATATAGCTTGAAAAATACCAAAAAAAGAAACATACGCCACATTGCATTCTTTGAACCGATAAAGACAATACAAATGTAATGCAACCGGTTCGCGTCAAAAATAATTGCTTAGTTTTGCAACTGAGTTGCATTATGGATTGTGCACCATAACTACCGAAGTTAAGGATGTAAAACAATGACGGTTCCACTATTGCTTGGCTTCCAATGGCTTTATTACGAAGAAATACCAAAATAATCAGGAAAGCTTCAAAACTTTCAGTATGAAAACGGCAACAACCATTGAAAATTGGGCTGAAGGCACGACTCCTCAAATACTTAAAAACGTTCATCAAAACACCACGAACATTGCGATTTACAATCGAGACATAGGCTTATTGGAAAAAGAAATCGATAGCCTCGCAAAACGCGCTATTAAATGCAACGCCACAGGAAATATTGACCTTATTTTAGATGAGGTCCAAAAAATTCTTGGACCAAACCGGCATCGTATGCTTCTGGAAGACATCAACAGCCTATTACACCTTTTTAAAGAAGTTACCAAAACCGACAATTTTCGATTGTTGTTGGCGACCATAAATTCCAACATGTGCCGAAAATTCCATATTGACAACAATACTTTACGCATGCTTTGCACTTACAGTGGTCCGGGCACTTTATGGCTTACGGATTACAATATGAACCGAAACGCATTGGGCACTTGTGGAGGGAACCAAGCTATCGTACGCGATACAAGTAACATAAAACAAGCCAAAACAGAATCCGTTTTAATTTTAAAAGGAGCTAAATATCCAAAAGAAGGGACAAAAGCGGTGGTACATCGCAGCCCCACCATTGAGGAAAGTGGTGATAAAAGATTGCTGCTCCGTATCGATGCATGTTGATTTTAACGCCCGAGAATCGAAGGTGAAAAATTCAAATGTAGACAACAAATCCAAAAAAATTATGGTTCTAGGGGCTTCCGAAAAGAAACACCACACAAATCAAAAACGAAACCCCGAGCTAAACAATACATTCCTATTCGAATTCGTTATTTTTAAAAAGAAACAACTTTCCTATACTAAATGCCGCTGCTTTGAAGGTTAAAAAACACTGGAAACGGATTTTATGGATACTTATCGTTGCCCCCATTTTGATAATAGGAGCCCTCTTGCTTTACATACAAAGCAATCAGGCAGACATTATTAAAGGGGAGATCGCTAAATTAAACACAGAACACAAAGGTCTTATCAGTATCGGTGAAAGTGAGCTAACGCTCTTGGGCAATTTCCCCGATATCTCCATAAAGGTGTATGACGTTCAAGTTTTTGAAACAAAACAGGACCATGCCCCCTTGATTATGGATGTAAAAGACATTTACGTTGGTTTTAACCTGTGGGATATTGTCAATGGAAATTATGACATTCAGTCCTTGTTGGTTGAAGAAGGCGTTTTTAACATTGTAATTCATAAAAATAATACGACCAACCTTCAAAACTCCCTGACCTCGGCATCCGATACAACGGCAGCATCGACCAATATTCACCTAAAAAAGATTACACTAAAAAACCTGGATGTACACACCTTGGACGAAGCCACCAATACCGATGTCGAAAAATTCATCTATACAGGCAAAGGGGGCTTCAGCGTGCAGGACAGTGTCATCGCGGGCCATATAGACACCGATTTTGAATTAAATGTGATAAAAGACGGAGATACGACCTTTATCCGCAAAAAACATTTTGAAGTTCATACCGACTTGGTATTTAATGAATTTACAGGGATTCTTGAGATACAGCCTTCAGGAATTGTCATGGAAAATGGCGATTTTGAATTGGAAGGGACCATAGATACCAAGAATGATATGGACCTAGACCTCGCAATAAAGGGCACCAAGCCCAATTTTGATATGCTTATCGCTTTTGCACCAACAGATGTAATTCCCGTATTGGAGAAATACAAAAATGCCGGTGAAATTTATTTCAATGCCAGTGTTCAAGGACCGGCAAATAAAGGAAATAAACCCTTTATCAACGCCAATTTTGGCGCGGGGGACGCTTTTTTAGAAAACACCGCAAGAGAAAAAAAGATCGATAAGATGGGCTTTAAAGGGCATTTTACCAATGGGGAAAATAGAGACATAAGCACCATGGAGTTCTCACTTACCGATATGACCGCCTCCTTGGAAAAAGGCGCCTTTAAAGGTGCTCTTTTCGTAAAGAATTTTGAATCCCCGGAAGTGGATATGCAAGTAAATGCCGATTTTAACCTGGATTTTATCGCAGACTTTTTTGAACTGGAACAAGTACAGGAATCCGTTGGAAAAGTTTCGTTAAAAATGAATTTTCATGATATCATTGATATTGACCTTCCGGAAAAGGCATTGCAACAATTGAATCAGGCGTATTATGCAGAATTAAAAGTTGAAAACGTAGGCTTAACCGCCAAAGAACTCCCCGCACCCCTGCGCGATTTGAATGTGCATTTAGTGATGAACGGAAAGAAAGCCAGCCTGAAGCAATTTGAGCTACTGATGGGCAATTCAGATGTGTCGATAAGTGGATTTCTATCAGACCTCCCGGCCGTTGTACATCATACCAATATCCCCGTGGAAGCCCATTTGGATATTACTTCAAAAAATATTGACCTTGCGCAACTCAGTGGTTTTTCAGTAACAGATACCCTGCAAACCGGTTTTGATGAACAAATTGAAAATCTGAGTATGGGATTCTCCTTTAAAGCATCCGCAAAAGACTTTACAACATCCGACTATTTGCCCAGAGGTGAATTTTTTATTGATAGCTTAAATGCAGACTTGAAGCATTATCCACATAAATTACACGATTTTCATGCCGATGTGCTAATAGATAACAACGATTTGCAAGTAGTGGATTTCACCGGTTATATCGATGATAGCGATTTTCATTTGGATGGGTTGATACATGATTATGCCTTTTGGATGCAACCACAGCTAAACGGCGATGTAGATTTAGACCTCAATCTTACCTCTAGTACCCTAAGACTGGAGGATATCTTTTCATATAAGGGCGAAAATTACGTTCCCAAAGAGTACAGCCATGAATCGTTCGATAATTTGGCCTTGCATTTCAACGCCGGTATGCACTACAAAGATTCAGCATTGCATTCCACCGACCTTTCTTTGGACAAGCTGGATACTAAAATGAAACTGCATCCACAGCGTTTTCATGATTTTAGGGGCAACATCCATTATGAAGACGAACATATCGTTATAAAAGACTTTCATGGGGAAATAGGAAGGACGAATTTTAATTTTGATTTAAACTACTATTTGGGAGATGACCCACAGGTCAGAAAGAGAGATAACTATCTGCAAGTAAAGGCAAACCATATCGATTTTGATGCCCTTTTCGATTTTGACGCAAGCCCTCCAAAAACTGCCGCCGTCGTAAGTTCAAAAACCCAAGATGTACCGGAACATGCAAATGCCTTTAATATATATGAGTTGCCATTTACCGATATGCGCTTCAAAGTGGATATCGCACATTTTATATACCATCGCATAGACCTTCAAAACATCAAAGCGGGTCTAAGAACAACTCCCGATCATTTTATTTACATTGATACATTGGATATGGATGCCGCCGGTGGCAATATACGATTGAAAGGATATTTTAACGGTAGCGATCCAACCCACATTTATATGCAACCCGATTTGGTCATGAACAACATTGACCTGGACAAATTGCTTTTTAAATTTGAAAATTTTGGGCAAGACCATCTCGTCTCCGAAAACTTACAAGGAAAACTCTCTACCCGCATTCAAGGGAAGATCAGAGTATACCAAGACATGGTGCCGGATCTAGATCAATCCACTATTGAAATGGACGTGAAAGTATTGGATGGCAAACTTAAAAATTACGATCCCATGCTGGCACTGTCGGATTATATGGGCGATAAAAATCTGCAGAACATTCGGTTCGATACCCTGCAGAACCGGTTGAAAATAGACAAAGGGGAAATTAATATTCCGGCAATGACGATCGAGTCTACCTTAGGCCATATGGAATTGTCTGGTACCCACGATAGCAATCAAAACATCGACTATTTGGTTAGTATTCCTTGGAAATCGGTAAAAAAAGCTGCCTGGCAAAAACTATTTGGAAGCAAGAAAGATACTATTGTGGATCCGGCCCAAGAAGATACGATTGTAGCTGTCGATACCAGTAAAAGAACAAAATACCTCCGTCTAAAAATCAAAGGCACCGTAGACGACTACAAGGTATCTCTGGGTAAGAAAAAGAAAAGTAAGCGCTGACCTTCGGAATTCCCTAAAAGAATCATCACTAAGCAATCTTACAATCCAAAAGTAAGACCAATAGGGGTCATCCCGTATGTAAACAATTCATACAGGCCGAAAATCACTTCCACTACCGCACCCAAAATAAGGAAGAACGCCTGCACCATATTGGTGTAGATTACCGATTTTAGTCCACTCAACACGGTTCACGGTGCGTGTGCCGTCCGTTTGGAGTTCAATCGCCTCCCCGTTGGTTCCAGATCAATGGTCTACCATTTTTTCAATCCCAACAGTTTTTCTCCCAATGGCGATAAGGCAGCTCTTTCATAACGGGTCTGCTCCCAATTTCGCGGATCGCCCGCAAAGGCATAGCCTTCCGGGGCAATGCGATTTTTCCACGAATTCACCCGCCATTCTTTAAGGGCTTCATTCTCTTCCTGCGCGGGCATCATTGATATGTATTGGGCAATACGTACTTTATTTTGCGAATTATTGACACGAATACCGTGGGGTTCTGCACTGTTGAATATCAACAAGTCGCCTGCCTCCAAGGGTACTTTTACCAGCTTGTCCTCCAAACCGTTCATATCGGGCTTAAAAGGGTTTCGATCTTTGGGCTGGGTCCGTTTCCAGCGATCATAATTGCGATACAGCCAGGGAATGCATTGAAAGCCTCCCATATGGGCATCGGTTTGGTCCGCGAGTGCCAACACCCCTTGCACGTTTTGTGGGTTGGTCTCCGGATCATAATCCCAATGGATAAAACCCTTGTACTCGTGCCCGGGCCTGATGGGGAAATTTAAATTGGCACGATCGATCGTGACCCATAGTTCCTCCATGCCCCAAATGTCTACAAAAGCATCATACACGCGTTGGGTCTGGCGATTGTTCCAGAGGTACTGATTGTTATATACTTCAACCATGCCCGTCCCGGCCAGTTCTTTCATCTGTAATTCCACAGCAGACGCAGTATACCAGGTTGCAGCATCCTCAGGGTCCTTTTCAGCAAACTCCCATAGGAAATTCGCAGTTTCCGTAGCTTGTTCTGAAGAAACTGCCTGTTTAATGACCACATAGCCATTGTATTTCCAAAATGCCCAATCTTCCATACTCAGCACCCGCAACGAATCGGCGGTGGCCGTCTGTCGCAGTTGGGCCGTACTACTTTTTGCCGTAGAGGGGTTTCCCGGAATATCGGTATGTTGGTTATTAGGAATCAGGGTGTTCTCTTTTGTACCATTTTTGAGCGCCATATCACATGTATTTTATAAACGATACGGCAAAGTAAGAGGAGAAAAAGGAGTATAAGTTGACCGTTTTTGATGAACATTAATACAATATTGATATTTTATTGTATTTTAAAAGTCCCCAAATTCAATATTGTATTCAATGAAGGTTCAACTCGAAACGATTACCAGTCAAGTCAACCGCTCTTTTAGCATGCTATTCAATCCGCGGCTGAGCGATCTTTTCTTTTGGCATTCCCATCCCGAATACGAATTGGTGTATATCGAGGGAGCAACAGGTACACGGCATGTAGGGAATCATATTTCGACCTATACCGACAGTGATCTGGTATTGATAGGTTCTGACATTCCGCACTTGAACTTCGACTATGGTGTACAAACCGAATACAGTAAAGTGGTGGTACATCTAAAAAAAGACTTTGTAGAGCATCATTTTGAACATGCCCCGGAATTAAGGGCCATTAGGATGTTGTTCGATAAATCGAAAAAAGGAGTTGCCTTTTCCGGGGCGCAAACGGCAATTATTGGGAGAAGGTTGTTTGCTTTGGAGCATCTAAAGCCTTTTCAACAATATGTGCAACTGATCGAAATTTTACAGTTGCTCTCCAACATAGCTAAGGTTGAAACCTTGCATGAAAAACCCTATATCAATAAATTCAGTACGAGAGAGCAAGAGCGTATGCGATTGATCCATGCATTTATCGATACCCACTATCACCGAAAAATAACGTTGGATGAAATTGCGGCCCACTGCTTTATGACCAAAGAGGCGTTTTGTCGCTATTTTAAAAAGAGGACTACCTACACCTTTATCCAGTTCTTAAATCGCTATCGTGTAAGCCATTCCAAAAGGTATCTCATGGCAGGGGGCAATGTCAGCGAAGCTTGTTACCGATCGGGGTTCCAGAGTTTGTGTTACTACAATAGAATCTTTAAAAAAATTACCCTAGAGAATCCAAGTACGTTCCGCGGACGGTACCTAAAAGCCTAATGAAGGCGTACTGGGTGGAGTTAATTTTATTCCAATAGCAGGTTCGAAACACCTTTTTTCCGTACATTCAAGAACACTACACTAGTGGGTAACTACTATGAAAGAAGATTTTGTCTCCATTAAACCGATGCATCCGCAATTGAAACCATGGATCGCCTATTACTACTTCCATACGGTAGCGAACGAAGGCGGCGACTACAGCGTTATCTATTATCCGCACTATCACACGGCCATTAACTTTTACAGAAATGCCGAAGTGCAATGGGACGATGAAGGCAGAATTGTACGGCATCGTACGCAGGCTTCGACTAAATGCCTCTTTACCAGAAATACCAAACTCTCGCGCCATGTGACCCTAAAGGGATCGGTCGATAAAATAGGTATTGTATTCAATCCCTTGGGTATCAATCATTTTATCGCTTGTGAGTTGGCCCATATTTCCAAAGGGGTGATCACCCCCTTTGATTATTTCGGCACTTCATTCCTGGCCCTTTCTACGCAACTATTCGAAACCTATGAACCTGTAACAAAGAGGAATTTATTGGATCGGTTTTTCCTGAAAAGATATGCTGGTTTTCAAGACACCGCATTCCGGGAATTGGTGGGTCTCCTCATGGAGACAAAAGTACCGGTTGCCGTGAATGACATAGCCCAACAGATGGGCATTCACCGTAAAACAGTGCTGCGAAAATTTAAACGATACCTGGGCATGTCCCCCAGTGAATTCATAGCCTTGCTTAAATTTAGGCATGCCATGCATCAATGCGATAGTCAACGGCACCTTACCCGAATCGCCTACGATAGCAATTACTACGATCAATCCCATTTTATCAAGAATTACAAATCCTTGGTCGGTGTATCTCCGAAGAAACTTTTTTCAAACGTATCAGTGCTTGGAGCGAACAACACTATATGGACCAAGTTAAAATGATTTTTCCCATGTCCCCATCGTACAATTTTTAATATAAATTCCTTTTTATAATTGTCTCATGAAATTACTGGAATACATGGGTACAAAGATGATCATGGGGTGCACAGGCATATATCCTAACGGCTTCATAAGGAAGTATTTTTACCACTACTTGGGTGAATTTCTAGGTTATACCGTTCGAAGTAATCTAAAGATACTTGGTTTTCTACTATGGGTGGTCACGTCCTGTAGCCCCCAACCCGATTCCCGTATCGTCGAAATAGATACCGAACTGAACAATCTGCACCAACAGTACAATTTTAATGGCAACGTGCTCATTGCAGAGAAAGGAAACATCGTTTATGAAAGATCATTCGGTTATGCCTCCATAGAAAGGAAAGACACCCTCACTCACGAAAAACTATTTAATATAGCCTCGATTTCCAAGACCTTTACAGCTCTTTGTGTGATGCAGTTAGTAGAGGCGAAATCACTACGGTTGGAAGATGATATCAGTTTGTATTTTCCAGACGCTCCCTATGAGGGTATTACCATCGAAAACCTATTAACCCATACCTCTGGCCTTCCCAGAATGCAAAGTGCACCTTTTCGCCAGGAAATCGAGGGAAAAGGTTATACCAATACCGAAATAAAGGAGGTATATTTTGAGAAAAAACCAAGCTTACACTTTCGCCCGGGTACCCATCAGCACTATGCCAATACGAGTTATATGTTGTTGGCTCTCATCATCGAAAAGGTCTCCGAACAAGGGTTTCCCGAATTCTTAAAAACCCAGGTTTTTGACAAAGCCGGCATGCAACACACCTTTCTACGAAAGAAAAGAGTACCCGAGGTGTTGACACATCAGCTCGTATCATACTATACGAAACCAACCTGGTTATCGAACGGTTTTCAGGAAGTTAGCCAATTAAAGAACCGTAAAAGTGATGATCTTACTTTTATGAACGATTATGGCAGCAGTGCCATTTACACCACGGCCAGGGATCTTTTAAAGTATCATAAGGCTTTGCAAAACGGCCGCTTGCTAAGTGCGGCTTCCTTAAAAAGGATGTATACCCCTTTTGCACTTGAAAAAAACAAGCCCTATACGATAAGTCCTAAATCCAACTATCCCTCCAATAGGGGGTTATCTTGGTGCATCGCAAAGGAAGACTCCTCGATCGTGTATCACTCGGGCGGCAGCATTGGCGGTCGAAACTTTATGATCCGCAATCTTGAGAAAGATCAATGTGTTATTTTCTTAACCAATAATCAAGAAATGAATCGCTACAATTTTTCATTTCCTATGAAGGTCTTGAACCAGCAAGATTATGATTTGGACCCTATATCCTTAGCGCGGGCCTTCTGCAGTGAATATGTAAAAAACGGGATGGATGCTGCACTTGATTTTTACGAAAAAAATCATACCGACCCAGCATATACCCCCTTTATTGATTTCGATTTTGAGGAAATTGGGAACGAATTAGTGGCTAAAAATGATCTTCCCGGGGCAATAGCGCTCTATCAACTGTATGTAAGCGCAATTCCCGATGAGTTTTCGTGGGAATTGTTGGGCAATGCCTATGCATTGTATGGCAATTATACGGAAGCCAGAAAATGCCTAGAAAAATCGCTGGAATTGAATCCTAAACATCAAGACGCCCAGGAAGCGCTGAACAAACTGCAAGGCGGTCAATAGCCAAACGGGAGTGGCCTTACACCCTTGTGGTTCGTTTTCCAACCGCAACAAGGTGATTCAACTGATACCGGACATGGGGATTGAAAAAATAGGCGTCCTGTTTCTAGGGCTTTAGGGAATTCTATTTTCTTGGTTCACAGGCGTTTAAAACAACGATGCCGTACTGAATTTTTAGGAGATAAAAGCTCCTCAACAGGTTTTTGTAGGTGCCCATAGGAACTGCTTACTAGCGTGTAAATATTAAATTATTGTTAATATTACAGAACGTTCATTCTATTTTAAATATATTAATCTCGCAAATTATTTTTTTGCTTTATTTCAGAACGATTGTTCCAATATAATTTTAACTAAAAAAAACAAAAATGAAAACTATCGTAAATCGCCAAGGTGTATTGCTCCTTGCAACCCTTATCGCAACAATGACCCTAATGAGTTTTGCACTCGCAAGTAAAATTGAACATAATCTTTATACAAAGCGGAAAGATCACAACGCGATCATCAATGCAGACAAGGAACTACTGACGGTCATCAATGTAATTACCCCTAAGGAAGGACAACAGGGACAAATCGTAGCCTCGTTGCAAAAAGGAATGACCCAGACCATGCGTCACCAGCCGGGGTTCATTTCGGCCAATATTCACAAAAGTTTGGACAGTGAACATGTCATCGTCTATGCACAGTGGAAGGATGCCGCCGCACTTGAAGCGGCCGTGCAGTTAATCCAAGCCGGAAAAGCCCCCAATATGTTGCAAGTTTTTAGCAACAGTACCCCCGACTACCATCCGTATGACGTAATTTCTGTAAATTTACCTACTGAAAAAAAATAGCAAGAACCCTTTTAAGTAAGTGCTAAAAATAAGCAGGCCACTACTTTTAGTTGGTCTGCTTTTCCCATACCCTATGCCAAGAACCAAAGCATTTGACGAAAAAGAAGTTTTAGAAAGCGCCATGCTCCTCTTTTGGAAAAAAGGTTTTTACGCCACTTCCATGCAAGATTTGGTAAATGAACTAAACATCAACAGGGCCAGCATATATGATACCTATGGGGATAAAATGCAGCTTTTTTCAAAGGCTTTTGCCCACTACCGTAAGACCTCGCTCGCTAGTTTAAGATCATTGCTATACAGTGAAAACTCCGTAAAAAAGGGGTTTGTAAAACTCTTTCTTGCCATCGCGGACGAAGCGGTATCGGACAAAGATCAAAAAGGATGTTTTGTGGTCAACACGACTACCGAACTTACAGGTCACGACGAGGTAATCAAATCCATAATTCAAGAAAATCAAAACATCTTCGTCAATGCTTTTCTGGACCATCTCAAAATCGGCGTAGCCAACGGGGAAATTTCGCCCCAAAAGGACTTAAAATCATTGGCGCTCTATCTTTTCACCTTGAATAACGGCATGAAAGTGTTGAATAGAACCGGGACTTCCAAAGAAGAAATGGAACAAATGGTCAAAACCGCCCTTGCGGTTTTAGAGTAGTTCTCAGTAGCTTAAAATAAGTACCCCGATACGTATTTGAGCCCGATATCCTGATGGGTGAAGGAAAGGGGGGAGTACTCTTGACAACTAACCCTCTTGTTTGTCGGTAACTTTCTGGGCGAAGAAATTTACTTTAGAGGGTATTTGATGAAACGAAGTGCCTTCTTAGGGAAACACAATTGGTCGCTACATTCCGTACTTTTTACCTGCTATCACCTATGGCAGATACCCATGACCTATGCACTGTGTCTTATCTCACTTTCCTTCGGATTGTTGATGGTATGTCGTAAGAACTTATACGAGCTTATCTTCTTCCACTTTTTAGTCAACGTGATTCTGCCGGTTCTTGTTCAAATAGTATTTCATAATGGATGATACTTGCATGGTTTTTCCTTCGGGGCCAAGGTATAAGCGATTACCGGGTTTCCCATAAAAGCACAAAGGTCCGCGTTGCATATCCCGACGTCTTGCTATTTTGTTAGTATCAAAATGGCTACTTTTAGCCCATGTAATCCCTATCGTATGAAGAAAGCAATGGATATTTTTACATCACGCATCGGCAAGGACTCGTCAGCTTCAATTTCTCCCCTGATGCGCTGGTTAAATCCTACTTTATTAACCGTAGCTCCCGGTGAATTGGAGTTTTCCTATGTGATTCGGGAAGAAATGACCAACCCTATGGGCATTTTACATGGAGGTACCACTGCTGCTATTGTTGATGATGCGGTAGGCGCTGCCGTATTCTCTTTGGAAAAAGAAGACTGGTATACAACGGTCAACCTGGCGGTCGATTACTTTGCTTCTGCCAAGGCAGGCGATACAATTATTGCAAAAACAAGTATTACCAAAAACGGACATCAAATCATCAATACATCCTGCGAAATTTGGAATGCAGATCGAAGCCGCTTGTTGGCAAAAGGGCATTCAAATCTTATTCGGCTGCCAAAGCGACCCTGACCGTAGGTAGGCACTAGCATAAGCTTCGCATACAAATTCAAACCCAAGTTCACATTCCAAAATCGTTCAACGGCGACTTCGCATGCCATAGCATTCGCCGCCTATGATGGTATGTTCTTTGATAAGAAGGGGTTTAGCGCGTAGATATGCCTGTCAACTTTGCAGGAGCCCAGACCAGTTGTTACCGATTATTGATCACTTATCACCACTATGGTACGCTTATTACTCCTCATTTTTTTAGGGCAACGGGGCACGTAAATTGTAGCTATTACTTTCGAACGGCAGCGCTATGAAACTCCAAAAGCTATTTTTTGTTATGTTGATCTTCTTAGGTGTGCTACCTATAACAGGACAACAGGAAGAACCTACCATGCAAGGGCATAATAAGGTGCACACGACCCATTTACAGGTGAAGTGGTTACAGGACATCAACCTTTTCGCCCTAAAGGACCTAGAGGTACAGGAAACTGGTTTTATAGATCGCGTCAACGACTTTAGAGCCCTGACCACCTTTGGAAATGGTACCCCCTCCTCAGAAATAAGCGCCTTCAGGGAACGGATCAACCATATCTTATATGATAACGCATTGATCAAAAATATCGACCTGGATGCAGGCTGGCTAAAGCATCTACGCCTCTACGAGTTAAGGGATATGGACGAAAACGACATCAGGTTCCTAGATCGTGTCGACGATTTTAGGGCCTTGACCACCTTTGGAAACGGCACGCCCTCCTCCGAAATACGAGCCTTCAGACGGCGGATCAACCATATGCTCTTTGAGAATGAGTTCATTCGCAATACCGACCTGAACGCAGGGTGGTTAAAGCAGCTACGGCTCTATGAACTTAGGGATATGGATGAGAGCGACATCAAGTTCCTAGATCGCGTTAACGATTTTAGGGCCTTGACCATCTTTGGAAACGGTACCCCCTCCGCCGAAATAAGAGCCTTTAGGGAACGGATCAACCACATGCTCTACGACAATGAGTTTATCCGGGATATCGACCTAAAGGCAGGGCCACTAAAACACCTGCAGCTCTATAAACTTAGGAATCTTGATGAAAAAGACATCAGGTTCCTAGATCGTGTCAACGATTTTAGAGCCTTGACCACCTTTGGGAACGGCACACCATCCTCAGAAATAAGCGCTTTTGGGGAACGGATTCAACGCATAATATACGACAATGTGTTTAGCAAGAATAGCGACTTGGATGTGGGGTGGCTCAAACACCTGCAGCGCTACACAATGCGAGATCTTGAAGAAAGTAACATCGGATTCCTTGACCGCGTCAACGATTTTAAAGCCTTGACCACTTTTGGAAATGGGAATCTCAATAGCGAACTAAATGCATTCAAAAAACGATTGAACCGCACGCTCCATGACAAGGAGTGGGTTAAAAAACTTGATTCGAACAGCCAATGGCTAAAGCAGGTAGCTCTGGAAGAACTGCAAAATCTTGACACAAATGACCTTGATTTTACCGAGCGCCTGGAGCATCTTAAAAAACTGGCCACTTTTGACGAAGGCGACATCGATACCGAGATGGCAGCGCTTAAAGGGCGGATCAACAAAGCACTTCACAACAATGAATATACCAAGGCCCTACTAAAAAAACGTGGGGATATGGATATGGAAAAGTTACAAGAGTTACTTAAACGTTATGATAGTCTCTGGTAACGCTACCTGCGCAACAGCTTTCATGGAAATTGGAACCACTATAGACCTAAACCCACATTTTTTTGGTAAACCTTGGTGCCTTGTGAATGCAAGCGGTAGATGCTAAGTACACGACAGGGGGCGTGGGAACAAGCACGACCATACTGACAAACGATTGATGTTCAGAATTTTTACTGCTTTAGGTAGGGGAATTTCCATGGCAAGTACAACGAAATGCATTTGGGGACAACCCTCCTTATCTAAGGGAATACGACTTTGCCGATGCCGTTTTGAGTTCTGATAGGATTGCACGCTATTCTCCCTTATGGGGTACCAATAGTTTCTTTTGGTACCCCATAAGGGTGAAAGCCCATTTCCCGTTGCTAGAACATGTTTACCTACCATTTGGCCTACCCCGTTTATGGCGGCTTGAACTTCTCGTTCGATTTGTTGGAGTTGGGGTCGACCTTCTTTGGTCCGCTTTAGTTTCTTTATAATCAGTCGGTAGCACAGCTATGGTCAATCCTGATAAAGCTTTTGCGTTTCGGATGGGTGAAACGCTATCGCGATAGGCCAAAGAACTTTGTTTGTACTTGCTCCTTTTTTCACTTGCTGATTCCTTCTTCTTAGAATCGTCGACTTGCGCAGGTTTATCAGTAGATTTTTTTTCCTTAAAATTTACCGTTATCGGGTCCTGTAAAGAGGCTGTTTTAAGATCCTTTGGTAAGTCCTTATTAGATGACCTGCCAAAATTCACCTTTATGGGTTCCGGTTTCGGTGTATTGGAAGTACGATTTGTGTGGGTGCGTTTTCCCCGAAATGCCGTAGCTCTAGCCCTAAAATCCGCCCTTCTTACCGTGCCTTCCGTATTGCTTTTTTCAGGAATTACTTCCCGATTCGCAACTGGAACAGCTTCCGCTTGTTCACTATAAAATACCTCAGGAGTATCCTTAAATGTCACTTTTTTCTCCTTCCCTTCCTCAATGGGCGGCAACGGTTTGCCTCTAAGGGTATCAAGGACGACTTCATCTCCTGGCATATCGGTCTTAGGTTTAGCAAACAGCTTAGCCCTTTGTGTGCTATTCAAATTCTTAATACCTTTAGGATGTAATTTTTCCAGCTGTCCCACACCGTTGCTTACGCTATCCCGGTCTTCCTGTTCTCTCATTTTATCTAAACCTGCTTGTTGAATATATCGTTGTACCCTTACTGGCTTTTGTCGCCTAACTTTATTCTCTTGGGGCATTGATACCGGTTCTTCCTGTGTTGTCGATGGCTTTTCGATCGGCGCAGTAGCAGGGTTATCCAGGATACTGCCATTCATTCCACTGTCATTCGACAGTGTAGGATCAACGTCCTGTTGCGGAACACTTCCAATCTGTTCCTCCTTGGTTGTCGCTAGCGTTTCGGTGGATGCAGTAGCAGTATTTTCCTCGATAGTAGCTGCTTCTAATATCTCTTCAGCTTCGAAGTCAGCCCCAAAAGCCAGGTCAAACTCCGTAGGAACGTCCTGTTGCGGAACATGTTCGTTTGCTCGCTGTTGTTCTTGTCTTTCTTGTACGATTTCCTCTATGATTGCATTGATTTCCTCTTGGGATGCCATAGAAACCATAAAGGCTATTTCAGGGGGCAACGATTTATCTACCTCCCCGCTTATGATGGCCTTCTTTAATTCCGCCCTTACTCTGGGTAATAAGGTTTGCCTAGCCGTTTCCAGATCCTTATCGGCCTGAGCCCTCACTTTGCGCTGCGCCGCTTCAGGGCCATCCGGGAACATTTTTTCTGAACTCACCTCACCCTCTTTAACATCGGGATGTATTGGTACATGTCTTGCTTTTTTACCCTTAGTATAACGACCTACTGGAGTGGTGCCCGTACGGTCTTGTACTAATTTTTGCCTTTTGCTAAAACCATTTCTTACGTACTGTAATAGCTTTTTTGTCCGACTAGTTTTTTTTTCCATTACCGTGATATTTTAGAAATCCCTACGCTGCTCATGCATAAAGGGTGCCGTGAAGCTAGGTAAGCCTATCTTTTCATTAAAAGTTGTATCTCAAATTAAAATGATTATTTTAGGCTGCCTAGCAGAAAGTAATAGCTGGCCTTCCTGCGTAATAGAAGGTATCATAAGGCCAGATTTGCTCTATTGTCCGTTGCTTTTTTTTAAAAAAATACCTTGGGCCACTACCACCCTTTTCGATTTGTATAGCTTATTTTAATCGCTTCTCGATACCACCCCCTTACGTTTAGAGCACGGTCTGTGTAGATAGTATACTTGATGATAAAAATCCCCTAAGAGCGCTCGTATTTTTAACATAAACCTAAGGTTTTGAACGAAAAGCCGATGTGCCCTTCGCTGTCTAGGTCACCAACTTAAAACGATGCGCACCCATGGTGCATGCAGCATCGCAATGGTCGGGATACTCTATTTGCGTAACACAGGTCTATTGGTTTTTTTTGGTAAACCTCCCCGCGATGTCAATAGCGGCTGTTGACCCGAAGTAAAAAGAAACAGTGACCATCAATACGTTTGACAAGGTACGTAGAAAACCTACGGCGAAAGACGAAACGGTTTTTTCTTCCGTATGGTTTACTTCGTACTCCAAATAGACTACGCTTCCAAAATACACCAAGTATAGGATGACAAGGCTACCGGCAATTGCAAAACGAATACGGGACTCCTTGATCGTACCTTCCATCTCCACCCCACCAGGCAATGCCAGAATTGAAAAAAAAGTAATAATGGCAGCACCAATGAGCATTAGCCCCCAACTGGTAGTCGTCCCATAAAATTTGCCTAGTAGCTTGAACACAATAATCCATCCCAAAACAGCGGCACAGGTAAAAAGCAATTTCTTTTGAAGCGATCTCATATTTTCAATCGTTTTTAAAAATGTTCATGGCGTATGATATTTTATCTCAGGCATAGACCTAAAAAAGCCGCCGGCCCAAAAGGGAAATGGACCGGTTGCCTTCCTATGAAACTAGATACTTCGACTAAGCATCTTCAAATTTTGGCTTGATGGCAGGGAAATGGTTTATTGCGGTCGCCAACTCCTCTATAATTGCACTACCCTGTTCAACAGGAACAAAAGGGTTTCGGCTGGTATGTCTTATTCCTGCGTCATAAAACTCTTGGGCCTTCCCATCACGGCCCGTGTTTTCAATTCTGTAGTCCTCAAAATCACGCACTAGGTTTCGGCCTACATTCGCCGGGTTCGCATGGGCTTGGGTAATGCGGCCAAAGCGGTCCCCCTCCCTAAAATAAACCGTAGGTTGCACATTTGGGTCTCCCGTATACCCAATAATGTTTTCTTTCTTATAAAAATCGTCTTCGTAATTTGGCATCATTCACTTTTTATTGGTTAGACAGGGAGTTTTGGCTGTAGCGCCCGGCTTACAAGGTGTTTTGAAATTTGAAAGCCATTCTTGGGTAGACACTTTGGTTTTAAAAGCAAACAGGTCCTTTATCTCTTCCCACTTCGCCACAGAAAGTTGATAAACTCCACGGACCACATTATATTGAGTATTGAACGTAATAGAACCTTTTCTTTCACTGGCCTCAATTTGAAATTGACTACTATATAAGTGAAAAAGTACATTGCCATCACCATCAACATCTAAAATATTCTGGGCGAAGTTGGAGTATTTTTCAATCCGATCAGAATAAGAAAGAGCCGCATTTGCCAAGTCGGTAACCGCACCAATAATTTGATCTTTATCCTTCTCCCCTATACCCGTAAACCCCTTTACAAAAGAATCCACAAGTTCGTTAGAATTATGACTAGAGGTTTGCACCGTTATGGTATCGCCCGTAATCAGGGCAAGAAAGGGAGCGTTGGCTATTCTCTGAGAGAATTTGAGAAAATGCGCTTTGTTTCCTGTTCCCTCCGGATCTAAGGGGTTAAATTTAGATCGTACACGTGCAAGGTCGGCCACTGTTTGTATACCTTCAAAAATACTCTGGGGAGGTGTTCCAGAAGATTCCATTGCAGTGGCTTGAGTCCTGTAAGCATCGGTAGCATAAGAATTTGCCGGGTTTAGACCGTCTAGTTGGGGAATGTCAGGTAGTTCTGGAGAACGTTTTATGTTTTTGACCCAATCTTCTTTTGATACTCCTGTTACTCTATCCATATTATAAAATTTATTTTATTCCTACTCTTTTGTTAATTGGTTTTTCGGATTCCCCCAGTCCCTCTATTTTTTACATTTCATCTGCCAACTAGGAGTCGAACAGTATATCTTTCGTTCTTGGAGCTAAACTATTCGGACTAAAAAGGAATACAAAAAGAAATGAGTAAAGGGCCGCCAAATCATGGTAAAGGGGGCAAAAATTTGAGTAGAAAAATATTTTTGTACGAAATTTAACTATTTTTTGTAATCTTTGTAAATATCATTTTGAGTAGTTTCAACTCATACCTCCCCCATATTTATAGCGTTAACACCGTAAACAATTGTATATGCACCTGACACTAGGAGTAAAGACAGATGAAACAACCTTTTACAAATTCCCCATAGCCATTGACCAACTTGTAAGCGTGGTAAAGGATTCTTATCTCGGTTTGGGTACTGCTTATGATCCCATTTTAATCGATGATTTTGTAACGCAAACGAGAACCAAAAGTCCGGAAATTGACCAACAAACCACCCTAAGCCTACAATTGGTCTATGAAAACGAACATCCCGAATACCCCGATCTACAACCGGCAATTTTATGTTGTAAAATTCGAAATGTGGGACGTTCTTTCAACGACGATCAGCTCGTACCGGAAATGCGTTGGGAAGATATCTTTGTCTTTGATAAAAAAAGGTTACTGGCCACTCCTGATGGTTATCTATACGTATCGCCCAATAAAGACAATGTTTGTATACTCACTACAAAAACGGTCTTGGATATTACCTACTTGGCATACAGCATCATTCTTGCTATGACCATCACCGATATGAATGGCATTAAAAGGAGGTATTACTTTATTATAGATCCGGTTGTCCGCATTCGTTCGAATCCTCCTAAATAATAACATGAACATACTTTTACCACGCCCTATTCACCTTTTGCCGTTCCTGTTTTGTTCGCTGCTATCCGGTCTTCTTAGATCACAGGAGTCTACCGTTGTAGATAGTATCATACGCCAATTAAAAACAAACACCCTTTCAGAGGCCGAACGTACAACCAGTTTACGCAACCTTGCTTTTTATCATCCCGACCTGGACTCCTCATTGTACTACGCCCGGCGTTCGCTGGGCATTGCCGCCAGAATAAAAATGCCCGTTCTTGAGGCGGAAGCCTATGAGGAAATCAGTCACATACAGCACGAATTGGGCAACAATAGCGCCTCTTTGAAGGCCTCTTTGGCGGCGTTGCGAATATATGAGAAAGAAGGACTTGAAGAACGACAGGCCGCCTCGTATACCCAGGTTGCCAATAACTATATAAGCAATGAAGACTATCCCCAGGCCATTGCGTACCTTTTAAAGGCAAAAGTGATTTTTGAAAGTTCCGACCAGATTGAAAACGCGCTTTTTACCCTGATCAACCTCGGGGAAGCATATCGTTTGTCGGGTAAGCTTGAAAAAGCCCAAGCCGCATTCGAAGCGGTGTTGCGCAGGAATACCTCCCTTAGAAACGGGATTGCGGAAGGCTATGCCCTGGGCAATCTAGGAATGACCCTCTTCGCCCAACAGGAATATGACACCGCAAAGGAAAAACTGATCGACGCCCTCAAAATATTGACTCCGATAGAGGATGCCTATTCCGTTTCCATTTACCAAGCCACCTTAGGGGAAATCTATGCAGCGGCGGGATCTGACATGAAAGCGGAAGAAACCTTGCTCAATGCCCTTGGCATGGCACAACAGGGAGGGCTCAAAGAGCAAATACGGGATTTCAGCAAGGTACTTACCCAATTTTATAGTGATAAGAAAGAATTTCAAAAAGCTTTTCAGTATCAATCGCTTTTTCAGGTGTATAACGACAGTCTTCTGAACAGAACCAATATACAAGAAATAGAACAGCTAAAAGCCGCTTATGAAATAGACAAACGCGAATCTGAAATAGGCTTGCTACAGACCATCACTTCAAAACAAAAAAAGATGGTGACGCTCTTGGTTACCAGCGTACTGATCGTTGTTTTCTTTTTATACCTCTTATTTCAAGGAAACATTCGAATCAAAAAGGCGAACAAACGCCTTTCCAAGCAAAAAAAAATCATTGAAAAGCGGGAACAGGAAAAAATAGTCTTGTTGCAAGAACTGAACCACCGGGTGAAGAACAATCTGCAAATGATCTCGAGCCTTCTTAACCTTCAGAGCCGAACACTGGAAGAGCAAGATGCCAAAGAGGCCCTGATTGCCGGTAAAAACCGGGTAGAGGCCTTGTCCTTGGTACATCGCAAATTATATCGTAAAGATCTCGAAGCCCGAGTATGCTTAAAAGAGTACATCGAGGAACTTGTTTTGGGCCTTTTTCATGCTTATAATGCCAATTTTAAACCCACCCTTACCATCCCTGCCATCAGCATCGATGTAGATAAGGCAATACCGTTGGCCTTGCTCATGAACGAAATGGTGGTGAATGCCTTGAAGTATGCCTATACAAAAATTAGCGATCCCACCCTTTCGATTCAGATTCAGAAGAACGACGCGTTCTTAACTATTCAGGTAGCCGATAACGGTATTGGTTTTACTCCGGAGGATGCAAATAGAAAAAATTCCTTTGGCCTGAAGCTTATAAATACCCTGGTAACCCAGCTCAAGGGAAGTATCGAAAAAGTTACTAGCGGTGGTACCCATTGGAATATCACTATCAAGACAATGTATGATACCTAAAGCACCCTACCCATGCCAAACACCAATTCAAAAGTACGATTGCTCATCGTAGAAGATGAACTACTACTGGCCCAAGATATTGCAGATCGACTTACCGATCTCGGCTATTTGGTTGTCGGTATTGTAAACTCGGCACATGAGGCCTTGCGACAGCTCGATGAAGGCAACGAAATAGATCTGGTGCTGCTCGACATTGTCTTGGAGGGAACCATGGATGGTATTGAACTTGCCCGATTGATCAATAGACAGTATGATATCCCTTTTGTTTTTTTAACCTCCCATGCCGACGCATATTTTATTGAACGCGCCAAAAGCGTTCGGCCCTATGCCTATTTATTAAAGCCCTTTAACGATCGGCAAGTAATGATCGCCATTGAAGTCGCCCTACTAAACTACATGCAGAAAAGACCGGTACAAAATCTCCTACAACCGCCTGCTTTCGAAGCCAATGAACATACGGCCTTGAAGATAAAGGACAGTTTGTTCTTGAAAAAAGAGCATCACTTTCAACGGGTAACTTTGAAAGAAATTCTTTTTTTACAAGCAGAGAACAACTATACCGCTATTCATACGCTCACCAAAAAATATATGTACTCCATCGTCTTAAAAAAAGTAGCAGCGCAGCTTCCACAAAAAACATTTCTACGGGTACATCGAAGTTATATTGTGAACATTCATCTCGTTACCGGCTTCGAGGGTAATTTATTGTATGTTGACGATCAAAAGATCCCCATCGGCAAATCGTACAAACAACGAGTATTCTCACTCTTCCAAACCATATAGCGGTCGTTCGCGAGAACCTTCAAGAGTCCCTTCTATTGCAAGATCTGCTGCGTGCTTCGCAAGCTCAAACATCAAACTCAAATACAAACTCAAATACAAACTCAAATATCAAATACAAAGGAGTGCTAAGATTAGATACTTCGGCGCTGGAGAAATAGGTATTTTAGCTATCGAAAATAAAATAACCGTCCTTTTGTCCTCAAAAGCACAAGCGCAAGAATCAAGTTCAAGTTCAAAATCAGTTGTTGGTGGATGGAAAAAGGACCCAAGACCGCTGCGCTAAAAGACAAAAGACCTAAGAGCGAAAAACAAATTCAAATACAAATGTCAAACACAGCTACCAGACAAGTTCAAGTACAAGTGCCAAGTACAAACTCAAATACAATGTAATCATTACTTGGTACTCAATACTTAGTACTCAATACTGTTTACTTTGTACTGATTACTGATTACTTACGAACACTCCTCTTGATTTTCGGATACGCTCTGAGAAAACAACTGTTTTTTTACCCTTCTCCTTAACGAATTCATAGGCGCCCAAACCATCTTCAAAACAAAATTTGTTTTTCGATACCGGAAATAGTTTTAGCGCTTCGCTACCCTCTCGCTGGCTGTATAAGGCCCCATCTTTTAGAGAAATAGTACGATATATCTCTTTATCAAACGCATAGCGCCCAGTCCATTTCTTTAGTTGGGCCTCTGATAAGGACATCGCATTCTCGGCATTAGGGAATGGTTTCCCAACGGCTTGCGCTGCCAGACGAATAGCTGTTTCTTCCGGTGAATTGCCATTCCGATTCGTAAGAATCACCACATAGATGTCCTGTTCCGGCAAATAGACGCCTTGGGAGGCATAACCAAAAATTCCACCGCCATGTTCTATACTCGGTACACCATTAACTTCATTGGTTAACCAGCCATACCCATAATAGGTCGGTTCCCCATTATTAAGCGTGGTATTGGTGAATGCTTTTTTCTTACTTTCAGCGCTTACAAGGCTATTCGCTTCAATAGCCTTGTACCACAAGAGCATATCATCTACACAGGACATGAGGGAGCCGGCCGCATAGGGCAGGGTCATACTCAGGTAATTTGCGTTGCGAAAGCCCTTTTCGGCAGGCATATACCCACTCGCCCGGTTCGGAATGAGCCGGGTTTTACTACCGTAATAGGAGTTCTTCATGCCCAACTTCTCAAAAATATGGGTCGTCACAAATTCGGCATAGGAAACACCCGAAACCGTTTCGATCACCTGCCCCAAAATTACATAACCCGAGTTGTTATAGTGCCATTGGGTGCCGGGATCAAAGTCTGTGGGCTCATTTTTAAAATGGTCGATCAGGGAGGTAGGTGTCCGATCAATTCTGGCAAAGGTATTCAAGCCTTCCATCTCGGTATAACTTTTAATTCCAGCTGTATGATTTAACAGATTGTGTAGCGTCAATTTCTTTCCATGAGTCGGGTAATCGGGAAGGTAGGTAGTAATATCATCATCGAGTTTTAGCTTTCCTTGCTCGACCAACATAAGAATACTGATCGCCGTAAACTGCTTGGTCATAGACCCTATTTCAAAGACATTTTCGGGCTTCATGGGTACCTTTAGTTCCAGATTGGCCATTCCAAATGCCTTTCGATAAAGTACTTTCCCCTCTTTGGCGATCAGCACGGTGAGTCCGGGCGCATCGGGACGATGTAGGTTTTGTAAAGTAGCATCGAACGCTGCTTCGGAAATTTGCGAATAGGAGATTTGAAGGCACAAAAATAAAAAGGCACCCCGCAACACAAGCGTCATTTTTTTCATATGTATGGTTTTAGATTGATGAACAACAACCATACGACGACACAAAAAAAGTTAGGTTACAACAAAGCTGTATTTTTTTATGCTAAAGTATTTTTTGTGCCGAATTCGGCAAAAATCGAAACATCCTCAGTTTTTTACGAACGTGAAGTAGGCTATCGGAGGATCCACTTCAGAACCGTTCCCCAAGGGCGCTTCGGTTATTCTAAAAATAGGAGCGGCGGGGACAGTAGGATCGTTCGCCGTAATAAAAGTAGGGCCGCTGTCGGTGCCCGCATCGTAGGAAGTTCCCCCGACCATCATTGACCCTATGAACATGCCGTTATTGAACAAATTAACATCTCTGACCGCTACGAACCAATCCGGACTTGGGGCGATCATACTTACCAAAGTGACCAAGGAGAATTCTTCGGTCACTTGTACGGTGGCCGACACTTCCGTGGTCCCAGTGCCCAAACCGCCCACATTTATAAAACGAAGGGCTTCCCCCGTTGCAACGATGTTTTGTATTTCGTCTGACAAGGGGCTGTTCCTTCCTCTTTCCGCCATGTCCTTAATGCCTGTACTCGCCAATTCGCCCGCTTTAAAAAAGGAAGCCCCGGATTTGTGCACCATCCCGATTGCTTGGGAGAAATGATCACTTCCGGTAGGGAAATCCGTTGGGTGATTGACGGCGGTCCAATTCGTACGGAAGGTTACCGTATAGGTTGCGGTTTGCTGGTTTACGGTTATATAGCCCGTTTTGGTCTCTGTATCCCCACCGGCCGAATTGGTTGCCATCAATTGCACTTCATAGGTGCCAAAATTGGGATACCGTACAACCGGGTTTTGCTCGGAACTGGTGGCCGGGTCGCCCCCTTGAAACGTCCATTCCCAAGTGGTGGGGTCATTAGTGCTGGCATCTGTAAAGGTGATGTCCTGTCCGCTAGTGATAATCGTTGCATCTGCCGAAAAATCCGCTTCCGGTGCGATTACGGGAACGGTTACGGTGATATAATCGGTTTTAGTGATCAGATCATCCCCATCGGCATTGATAGCGGTAAGACTAACCGCATACGTACCGGCGTTTTCATAGGTAACCGTGGGGTTTTGATCGGTACTTGTACCGGGGTCGCCCCCCTCAAAAACCCACATCCAACTAGTAGGGTCATTGGTACTTTCATCGGTAAAATCAACCGATGTTCCTGTCTCAATATTGGTACGCGAAGCGCTGAAGGCGGCAACTGGCGGTATTGGGATATCCGCAATAACAATATAATCAGTTTTGGTTTCCATGCCCTCCCCTTCCTCATTGGTCGCCGTGAGTGTCACACTATAGGTACCTTCGGCAGCATACGAAACACTGGGGTGTTGGTCCGCGCTAGCGGCCGGATCGCCTCCCGGGAATTCCCATGACCAACTAGTGGGCATATTGGTGCTTTCATCAGTAAAGACAATGGCAACCCCTGTTTCCGCTTCGGTAGCCGAGGCCGAAAAACCCACAACCGGTGGCATACCGGGATCAACAACCGTAATATAGGTTGCTTTGGTCTCTACATCCTCCCCATCTGCATTACCCGCCTTGAGCGTCACCGAATAATTCCCCGCAGTAGTATAGGTCACTTCTACCGCCTTGTCCGTGCTTGTTGCCGGGCTGCCGCCTGCAAAGGTCCATTCGTAACTGGTAGCCCCTTCGGATGCATTGCTAAAACGAACAGACTCCCCACTTTCGATCATCGTTACATCCGCAGCGAAGTCCGCAACCGGGAGAATGGGCGGATCCACGTTCAAAGGGGATTCCGAATCGGAGGAGCAAGCCATTACCAATAAACATACAAACAAATACGAAATCGTCTTTTTCATAGCAACCTTTAAAAAGACTGAAACACAGTCCCATAGATACAAATATAATCCCTGTCGTCGCATCAGGCATCACAAAAGTATCACAGGACATCGCTGTAAAACGCAAGCTTCCAAAATTTAAACATACAAGGCTCCTATAAGCACCAACATGGTTCACTACCAGCGGTACCCATTCAGCTCCTCGCTACTAGTATTGTTTCAAAGCTATGATGCTAACCACCTTGGGTTTCGTATCGCCGGAATTATGGAAATGTTGTAGCCCCCAAAACGTTCCATATAATCCTGCAGGGAGGTCCCATAGGCATCCTTTACATTGCCCTTTCCACCAGAGCGAAGGTATTTTTGTACGTTCCCCGGCCCCGACAAGTGTGCCGCGGCAATAATACCCGATTCCGTAATCAAGACTCCATTGACCCGTCGTCCACCAAAGTTTCTAATTTCATTGCGAAGAATCCATTTGTTGCGAGACACATTCAAGACGAAAGCTGTTTCTTGCTGTTTTGGGTTGTTCAAAAAAAAGTTTGTGTCCCGAATTCCCAAAACCCGTAAGGTGCTCGCACCAAATTGGTATTTTCCCAAGTACCCCAAGCTGTTTACGATACCATAATCCCCTCCAGATTCGCGATATCCTAACACTTCCTTAAAAGTATAAAAGGTCTTAAAGCCATAAGCAGGCTTAAAAAGAGGTGATACAGGTTTCTTTTTTAAAGAAGGTATTGGCAAGGCCGAAGGCAATGACCTGGTATTCGGTACTATTGCCGTTTTTATCATGGCCATATTAAAGGCGGTGTGTCCCTTTTTCGCCCCTAATTGCTCCGCACAAATGACAATAGCTGTACTTAGTAATACAAAACCTATGGTAACCGGTACATGTAATTCCTTTTTACTTCGTACATGCTTGAAAAGGGAAAGGCTCTTTTGACCCAAGAACACCAGGTGCTTTGCAGTCCTTGCAAACAATTCCCTATTAAAGCGACTTTCTTTTAAAACCAACATAGTGTTATGACATTGCTTTACCTAGGTATGTTATAAGGCAAAAAACCCCCAATTCAGGAGCAAGAAAAAAGTATCCGGTTTACACAAAAAAATAAAAATGACGCACTCAAAAACTTGTCCTATATGGCACTGGTATTTGAAAACATGTTTGAGGCGGGCATTGTTGGTTGATCATGGTGCAACCCTATATCATCATCCGCATCTTTTAGTAAATAGCTTCGTACCATGAAAAGTAGCGTTGTACTCCAAGTGGCCTTATTCAGCTTATGTATTGGTATCATTTCCTGCGATAATGACAATGAACTCCAACCTGATTTTATCTCAGCGAACCTAAATGCCCAAAGCTGGAAGGCACTGCCCGAGCTTACCATCGATACCAGGACCGACACCCTAACGTTGTTAGGGGTAGGAAATGAACAGGTCATTGCTTTCAAACTTAAATTTAATGGAGAAGGTGTTTATGATCTGTCCGGAACACAAGCCAACTATTATACAACCGTCGGCGGTGATGCGCTAACCAGTTTATATACCCTTGGGGAAACCGCGTCTTCCCAAATAACGATCACGGCTTACAATTCGGAACAAAACACCATAAAGGGGAATTTTGAAATAGTACTTGTCAAAGAGTGGAGCAACCCTGAAAACGATTTGAACGAGTTAAATTTTACCCAAGGTCGCTTTAAAGCGACGATTACTAATTAGAGGAGAAAACTACATCCGATACAGGGTGGTAACAATAACCCCCGTACCAGCTAGGGGAACAACCCGTACCAATTCTATTTCTTCCATTATCCTAAAATGAAAAGGGGCTTTGGTCAGGCATAGGCCGCTCCGTTTTTTCAGCCTTGTCCCCTGTCCTGAAATCAGGTCTTTATTGGGTTCAAAATCGCCTTCGGGCAGGTGTTCCGTAATGATTGCATATTGAAAAGCCTTAAGCTTCGAAAGGATGCTTTGCACTTCACTATTTGATACATGTTGCAATACTTGTCGCAGCAGTGCACACTGCCCGGAGGGCAAATCATCCACAGCGATATCCAAACAATGAAATACTAGATTCTCCGCTTTAAATTTTGCTTTGTTCCGTGCGATAAGCGCCGACACGATATCTACGGCAACATACTTTTTGGCATATGGTACCAATTCCTTTCCGATATTGAAATCCCCACACCCCAAATCACATACCACCAACGGTCGTTCAAAAGAAGTTAAGAATGCGGTAACCGCCTTCAGGTAAGGTACTACAAGCTCAGGTTCATGGGAACCGGTACCTGAATAAAAATCAGCTTGGTCGCCTCCCCATAGCTTCATTTCATATACCTGCTCCATGGCCGCTTTCGTTGGCCATGGCTTTTTTGTGCGAATGGGCTTCTCTTCGTTATGCATCATACACTTGGCAACTTTCTAAAACAAATATTTCGGCTTTTAAAAATACTATTAAAAGAGGCGCCGCACTTTACTATCATCCATTATTCTGTAAGCCCAGCTTCTTGATATGGCTTATTTTAGCGTTTTTAGTAGTTTTAGAAAAAGTTACCGATGAAAGGGTATTTCCTACTTCAGTTCAAGATGCTTAACCGGTCGTTGACAGCCTTTGGCTTTCCTCCCTTGTTGGCCTACATACTGCTACCGGCATGTTTTGTGGGGCTATCGGGCTACTTGTTTTCCAAAACGGAATTTGCCGAATATATATTTCTTCTACTGGCGTTTGCACTACTCATCAAACAAACCGGAAGAAAAAGAAACGAATTTTTAAAGTCCTGTTTTACAAGAACAGATTATATAAAACTAAGGCTGCTAGAGAACTTCGTGTTGATGCTTCCCTTCGCCATGTACTTGATTTTTGCGAAAGCAGCCATTTTCGTTATTCCACTGGTGGTGATCGCCGTTGTTTTTGTTTTTATCACCAATAACACCACCTTACATTTTACCATACCTACTCCGTTCTACAAAAAACCCTTTGAATTCAGTGTGGGCTTTAGAAACACTTTTTTCTTTTTCCCTATCGCCTATATACTCACTTACATTGCTGTTTCTGAAGGCAATTTTAATCTTGGGCTTTTTTCGATCATACTGGTCTTTTTAGTCGCAATGTCTTATTATTCCAAGCTTGAAGATGAATACTATATCTGGTCTTACGGTGTATCGAGCCATCTTTTCCTTATCGAAAAAATCAAAACGGCATTGGGGTATATAACCGTCTTGGTGCTCCCAATTTTAATCACCTTGAGCATCTATTTTACAACAGAATTGACCACCTTATTCACTTTTCTACTTATTGCGTATGCCTATCTAATAACCGTAATTTTAGGCAAGTACGCAGTCTATCCAAACGAAATGAACATCCCACAAGGAATACTGATCGCCGTTAGCTTGCTTTTTCCACCTATTTTATTGGGCATTATCCCATATTTCTTTTTTCAATCTAAAAAACGGTTAACCAGCCTGCTGCCATGATAAAAATCGAGAAGCTCTCAAAACAATACGGCCAAATTCAAGCGCTTAGAGATGTGAATATCACATTCGAAAAGGGAAAAGTATATGGCATTATCGGCGAAAACGGGGCAGGAAAAACCACCTTGTTTCGATGTATTGCGGGACTTGAAAAATATGACGGACAGATAACATCTGATTTCAAAAACTTAAAGAATCACTTGGGGTTCTTAATGACCGAGCCTTTTTTCTTTTCAAAAATTACGGGTATTGAATACCTACGACTGCTCGGAAATGCCCGAAATATAAAAGCACTGAACATTCAAGAAAACAATGTATTTGACCTTCCTTTAAGCCAATATGCCGCTACCTACTCTACCGGTATGAAAAAGAAATTGGCTTTGACAGCCATTCTTTTGCAGGGCAACGCCTTCTTTATTTTGGACGAACCCTTTAACGGAGTAGACATTGAAAGTAATATCCTCATCGTTGAAATAATTCGTACGCTAAAAGCGCTGGGCAAAACGGTATTGATCGCTTCGCATATCTTTTCAACCTTGGCCGAAACCTGCGATGAAATGCATCTTTTAAAAAAAGGGGAATTGATTAACACTGTTGTAAAAGAAGGCTTTGGGAAACTTGAACATGAAATGAGGGATGTTACGATTGGAAATAGAATTGAAAAATTAAATATTACTTAGAAAATGAACCACTTACTGCCTGCCATACGGTTGAAATCGTGTGATTGGTATCGGTATTGGCGAGGTTTGTTTTTTAAAACAAGGAGGCTTTGGCTATACATTTAATTAACATAGAACTGCGATATATGTTTTCTGAAGTTCCCCAAAGAAGTATGGTTTACTAATTGAAAGTCATGCTTTGCTCATTACATGTTTTACGAGTTGTACTACCGCCCTAATTTTGGATAAAAACAATACCCTAAAACATGAAACAACTATATAAGGTGCTGTTGTTCTTGCTGCTTTTCGCCTCCTGTAAATCCCTGAAAAAAAATGATTCCGATATGGATACGGTTTTATTCAACAAGGGGTTGGCAATTTTTGAAGTCATAGAAGAAGCAGGTTTTGATTATGAATTGGAAAAAATAGATACTACCACAACAGAGGGTCAAATAAAGTTCGAAACCCTTGCTACCAAAAAAGAGGATATATTGGATTTTGCACTTGAACAATTTGAAAGCTTAGCGGATAAGTACCCTGATTCAAAATTGTATCCCAAAGCTTTATACAACCTTGCCCACATTTGTTCAATTTTGGAATATGAACAAGACGAAATCAATTATCTAAAAAAGATTTTAAACAGCGATGCCAATGATAAAGAAGACAGTGGTAGAAAAGGTCTCATGTCAAATCCCTATGCCAATTTTAAAAATGACGCTAGTAATCGATTGGTAGAAATTTACATCAACAAAGGTGATTTTGATAAAGCCCTAACCTATCAAAAACTAAATGAAAAATATCCCTTTCAACATTTTTGTGGAAATGCTTTTGCAGAAGACGAACTAAAAACCGCAGAAAAATATGCCAAAATCTATAATGGAAAGGGAGATACTGAAAAAGCCCTGAAATATTTGTTACCCCACCTCTTCGATCATGGTTTGGCCAATAATTTGTTTCTTGTAAAATTGACGATTGAAACTTTAAAAAAAGACAATAGTATATCCGCTATTCAAGCAAAATTCGACCAGTCAATACGTGCTATCTATTCGAAAAAGCATCGTTCAAAGGATGCATGGGCTAGTTATTATATTCGTTTTCAGGATACCGAGATACGTATACCCACCTGGAATCTACGCCATGGCTTAGACAAAAAGGAAATAGAAGCGGAAATAGAACAATCAATTTTGGTCTCGACGTTTTATAAAATGCTACACGCACAAAAACAGCCTGTACTTCCCAAATTATAAGGAAAACCGGCACGCGATTGGACAAAATAAATACCTCCCCATAAAATCTATGGTCATTTTAAGCGTTTTGAAGGGAATGCTATTTGTATGTCCGAAAAACAAAGCAAAAAAAAGAAGTCGAAAAAGGCTCAGAAAAAAGGGAAAAGAAACGTCCTTAACTATAAATTATTTTCTACTATCGGGGCAGTGTTTCATGGCATCGTATACCTGCTCATCGATCATACTTTCTACAACTACCAACTCCTCTGGGGAAGTATTATAGTATGCGGATTGGTTTCGGGAATCTACATCATAGCAAAAACGGGTTTGCACAAAACCAGTAGCTATCAAAAAATAAAGGGGGTCAAACTGCACCTGTCAATTTTCCTTATTTGTACACTCCTATTGATGGGGGCTACCTTGCTTATGGGGAATGTCATAAATGGGACTTTGTTAGGCCTTAATTATCTGGGGAAAGGCAGGGATTCGAATTCGGTCACCTATAAAATCGACAAAATAGAAAAAAGTAGAAAGGGGGTTAGAAGATTTGTTAGAAGAAGGGTACCCACCGTGTATATAGAAAAAGATGGGGAATTAATAGCTCATGACCTACCGGAGCGATACAGCTCCTCAAAGAACTATGAAGACTACAAGACCATACAAATGAATGTAAGGAAAGGATTCTTGGGTTTTGAAATTATCGAGACCTACCAATTAATCGAGTAACACCTTTCATTTAGCCTTATATTATAAAAAAAACGCAGTTAACTGCGTTTTTTTTATATACCTTTGATTAAAAGTATGTGTTTATGCACGACGATTTGATTAGGGAACTGGGATACTCCAACCTCGACACGCGTTTAAAGCGCATCAGCGATAAAATGTCGCATAGCATTCGAGCCATGTACAAGGAATTGAACATCGATATAGAACCGAACTGGTACCTGGTATTGATTCTCGTAAAAGAAACCCCTTCGATTTCAGTGATGGAAATAGCAAACCGTTTAAAATTTACCCATCAATCGATCATGACCATGACCAACAAAATGTGTGCGAATGGGTACCTCAAAAATGCCAAGGACAAGATTGACAAGCGAAAAACCGTGTTTCAACTCACTCCAAAAGCAGCGGAAAAACTACCCATGCTCCTGCAAATATGGGAACATGGAAAAGTGGCCATCTTCGAAATGCTCAATGAAGATGTTTCGATTATCGAACATATAGAGGTACTAGAGTCTAATTTGGAACAACAGTCATTCGGAGCAAGGATGCTTGAAAAACTAAAAGCGTAAGGCAATGAAAAATCACCAGTATCAAACACAAATCGAGTGGACAGGAAATCTAGGGAAAGGTACGCAGAACTACACCTCCTATAGCCGAGATCATACGATTTACATTCAAGGAAAATATGAGAAAATCAACGCATCCTCCGACCCTTTGTTTCGAGGAGACGCTTCAAGGTACAATCCAGAAGATCTTTTTCTTTCTTCGATAGCGACCTGTCATATGTTATGGTATTTGCATTTGTGCTCGGCGCATAAGATCATAGTCACCGAATATACAGATAAGGCAACAGGAATAATGGTGGAAGCGACAGATGGAAGCGGGCGATTTACAACCGTGACCCTGCACCCCAAAGTTACCATCGATGATCCCCAAAGGATCGCAGAGGCCGATGCCCTGCATAAAGCGGCACATAAAATGTGCTTTATAGCGAACTCCTGCAACTTCGAAATTGGGCACAAACCCAAGACCATCGCGCATTAGATAGACTGTACATTTAAAAAAGCGGTAATGGACATAAATAAAGTAAACCTTCAAACGAAACTAAGCACATTTCATGACTACTGGTCCCCTAAAATTGTAGGAGAACTGAACGATCAATTCGTTAAGTTAGCAAAGTTCAAAGGGGAGTTTATACCTCATTCACATGAAAAAGAAGACGAACTCTTTTATGTGATAGATGGAGTGCTTTTTATTGAATTAGAACATAAAACCATGGAACTGCATGCTGGTGAATTCGTGATAATTCCCAAAGGGATCCTCCACAAACCATACGCACCCAAAGAAGTGAGCGTACTGCTTTTTGAACCGGTATCGACCCTGAATACCGGAGGGATTAAAAATGAACGAACGGTTCGCCGCCTGGACAAAATTTAGTTTGTAAAACATGAGATTTGCCCATACCAATATTGTGAGCACAGACTGGAGAGTGCTGGCCGATTTTTATATCAATACTTTTAACTGCAAAGTTGTACCGCCCATTAGAAAACAGCGGGGTGCATGGCTCGATGCCGGAACGGGAGTGTCAAATGCCTCCTTGGAAGGAGTGCACTTGGCACTTCCAGGCCATTCGGAAAACGGTCCGACCCTTGAAATCTACCAATACAGGGAAATTGCAGACCTGGGGCCGGCAACACCCAATACAAGAGGTTTTGGTCATATTGCCTTTGAAGTAGACGATGTTGCGATGCTCCTTCAAGTTTTGATAGCCAATGGGGGAAAGGCGGTTGGACGAGTCACTAAAAGAACCATTGAAGGGGTCGGTGAAATTACCTTTGTATACGCAAGAGACCCGGAAGGGAATTTGATAGAACTACAAAGTTGGCAATAAAACCCATGTACGCAGATACACCTACCTTGCTAGACCCCGACCAGAAACTCCAATTCCGTCGCTCTTCAAAATCTCCTTCAAATTCCTTACCTTCCTTCCACTAAAAACCCAACCATGATACGCACCCTTTGCACCCTACTGCTACTTTTCGTCTTTCATTCTGGATCGGCCCAAGAATCCATTACAGGATTTACCACGGAAAGTGCTAAAAAACAACTGAGTTTGGAAAGTGCTTTCGAAGCGAAGCTCAATCCCGATAACCTGGATCAATGGATGCAAAAAATGGCGGCTCAACCCCATTGGGTAGGTACCGAATATGGGAAGGAAAATGCGGAGTGGATTCAAAAACAATTCAAATCATGGGGATACGATGCCAAAATCGAAACCTATTACATCCTATTCCCTTTCCCAAAGCTACGCGTGCTTGAATTGACCGCTCCCACAAGCTATAAAGCAAAACTTACCGCTGTGGCGGTAGAAGGTGATGAATTTACCGCACAGGGAGAAGCCTTGTTGCCCAGTTACAATGCCTTTTCAACAGATGGTGATGTAGAAGCCGACCTCGTATTCGTGAATTACGGTATTCCGAAAGATTACGAAGAGTTGGATAAGCTGGGGATCGATGTTAAGGGAAAAATCGTTATTGCCAAATACCAAGGTTCCTGGCGGGGCATTAAACCCAAATTGGCAGCAGAAAAAGGGGCCATTGGTTGTATCATTTATTCCGACCCAAAAGATGATGGGTACGTACGGGGCGATGTTTATCCGAAAGGCGCTTTTAAAAATAAAACTGGTGTACAACGCGGTTCCGTTATGGACATGCCTACCTATCCCGGTGATGTGCTTACGCCCGGCTACGGCGCGACAAAAAATGCCAAACGTCTGAATCGCAAAGATGCGCCTACCATTACCAAAATACCCGTATTACCCATTTCCTATGAAGATGCCTTGCCCCTCCTAGAAGCTTTGGAGGGTCCGGTTGTTCCAAGATCTTGGGTCGGTGGCCTTCCCATTACCTACCATGTAGGTCCGGGTCCGGCCAAGGTGCACCTACAACTCGAATTTGATTGGAAACTTACCCTTGCGAATAACGTTATCGCCACCCTAAAAGGAAGTGAATTCCCGGATCAATGGGTCATGCGTGGCAACCACCACGATGCATGGGTACATGGGGCGAACGACCCTGTAAGCGGTATGGTGGCCCTTATGGAAGAAGCACGGGCGATCGGTGTTCTGGCCAAAGAAGGCAATAGGCCTAAACGCACGCTGGTATATTGCGCTTGGGATGCAGAAGAACCCGGTCTGATCGGATCCACGGAATGGGTCGAAGATCATCAAAATGAATTACAGGAAAAGGTCGTTGCCTATATTAATACGGACGGCAATGGGCGCGGATTTCTAGGAGCCGGCGGATCACACAGTTTGCAGAAAATGGTAGGAGAAGTAGCCAGTTCGGTAACGGATCCACAAAAGGGAGTTTCTATCAAAGAACGTAGAAGCGCCGTTGATTTGATCAATGGACGCAACGAGGCGTTCAAGCTCTACGCCCTGGGCTCTGGGTCCGACTATACCCCTTTTATACAACATGCCGGAATCGCGGCGCTGAATCTTGGTTTTGGAGGAGAAAATGCCGGGGGGGAATACCACACTATCTATGACACCTATCCGCATTACAAACGTTTTAAAGATCCGGGCTTTGCCTATGGTGTGGCCCTGGCCAATACGGCAGGGAGAATTTCTTTAAGAATGGCCAATGCCGACGTACTGCCCTTTGAATTTGAACAGTGGCATGAGACCGTATCGGGATATTTAACGGAAATCATGAGATCGTGCAAGGCCATGCGGGAATCGGTGGAAAAGCACAATACAATGGTCGATAAAAATATTTTTGAACTGGTAGCTGACCCTAAGAAACCCTTTGTGAAGCCTGAAAAAAAGGCACCCATTCCTTATCTTGATTTTACCCCCTTGCAAAACGAGCTTTCCAAGCTAAAAGGAATCATTCAAGAGTGGCAGAAAGCCGACAAAACAACCCTCTCGACCGCAAAACTTTTAGACCTGAACAAGCAACTGATGCAGGCAGAACAGGCACTGACTTATACCAATGGGCTTCCAAGGCGCTCATGGTATACACATCAAATCTATGCCCCTGGTTTTTATACCGGATATGGAGTAAAAACATTGCCAGGGGTACGAGAAGCGATCGAGCAGGAAAATTGGAAAGAAGCGCAGGAACAAATCGGCATCCTGGCAAATACATTAAAGCAGTTTGGTACGCATATTGCAGAGATGAATAAACACTTTTAAAGTAAACCTTATGAGCTCAAACTATACAAAAATATTTAGCGGTAATTCGTTGTTAGGCAATCGTATCATCGCTGAACTTAAGGAGGCAGGCATCGAAGCCGTTGTTAAAAACCAAGGGGAATCGGCCCGATTGGCCGGTTTTGGAAATACTATGACAGGGCATATTGACCTGGAAGTACATCAAGATGAATTGGAAAAAGCAATGGTCATTGTGAACGCATGTACCCAAGAGGTATAGCACATACAAGGTCTAGGCAATACGTACGGCAGTTTCAGCAGCGAGTAATTGCTTTACCAACCTTCCCAATTGTGCCAAACTTTGATCAATACGGGCTGTCCATAACATCCCATAACTGAGTCGCATACAATGTTTATACTGGTCTTGTAAGGTAAAAATGTTTCCGGGGGTAAAAGCGATGTTTTTGGCAAGTGCCAGGTCGTACAATTCTTCAGTAGCCACCCTACGATCAAGTTCTACCCACAGCAGAAAACTACCCTTGGGCTTACTGACCCGAGTACCCTCCGGAAAGTACGTACCAATGGCACGAATGTATTTGATGCTATTTGCGTGAAGCGTTTCCCGTAAACGACGCAGGTGATGATCGTACCGCCCATTTTCTAAAAAATTGGCGATGGTTTCCTGCATAATGGTCGGTGTAGAGGAGGAAAGGTATAACTTTAAGCGCATGACCTCGTCAAAATACTTTCCAGGAGCTACCCAGCCAATTCGGTACCCGCCGGCAATGGTCTTTGAAAAAGAGCTTACCCAAAGCACCAAACCGCTATCATCATAAAACCGGCAGGGAATGGGCCGTTTTTTTCCATAGTAGATTTCTCCGCAAATATCGTCTTCGATCAAGGGTATCTCATAAGCCTGTATCAAACGTACCAATTCTTGTTTGTTACTTTCCGGCATTACACTGCCCATGGGATTGCTAAAATTACAGACTAACAAAATACAATGAATGCGCTGTCTTTTAAGTACTTTTTCAAGCTCATTCAGATCAATACCGGTACTAGAGTCGGTCGGGAGTTCCATCACCTTCAATCCCAAGGTATTTGCCAACTGAAGGATTCCATAAAAAACCGGACTTTCCACGACGATCGTATCCCCTGGTTTGGTAACCGCCATCAACGATAGCGATAAGGCGCTCGTACAGCCCGCGGTAATTACCAAATCTTGTTCGCTCAGGGCGCCGCCCCATAGCATGGTACGCTTGGCAATTTGCCGCCGTAAATTTTCACTGCCCTGAATATTATCATAGTAGGTACCACCCGCCGGAAGTTTACTTACCGTCTCATGTAATGTCTTACGCAACTTGGCTACCGGCAGCAGGTCGGCAGCGGGTACGCCCAACGACAAATTCACCATTTCCGTATTGCTCAGGTTCTGATAGAAATCGATGATCATTTCGGTGACGCCTTGTTGCACTGCCTTTTTCTTGGGATTCGATTTTACCGGACAGGCGGGTATGCGTTGGGCACAATACGATACATAATACCCCGAACGTGGCCGTGATGCGATAAGGCTCTTGGCCTCCAAACGGTAATAGGCCTGCAAAACGGTGCTGATACTTACCCCATATTCTTGCTTCAAGACACGTACGGAAGGCAGCTTGTCACCGGTTAGCAAAACGCCCTCGAGTATCTGTTGTTCGATATGCTTGGCAATATCGTTATATAAATAAGAGTTTCTTTTGGTTCCCATAGCCTAAAAAAAGTATCTGTACTGGTCAAATTTACAAAAACTGAATCTGTTATGGTATTCATTTTTAATCGAACTTTGAGTATTGTTATTCAAGTCCAAAATCACATCAAATGCAAGGGTACTCACAAAACATTCCTGTTCCTGCCCAAATAAGCCATCTTATTAAGCACATTTGGTACGCAGACATTTCTAAGAATAAGCAACGTACGCCAGACATATTGGTGCCGCGACTACATCAAGAATTGGTCTTTCTTTTTGAAGGCAGTTATCGAAAAAGAAAGGGTTCTTCAAAGGATATGACCTTCCAAGTAACAGAGTCGGTTGTTATTGGTATGCAGGAGCAATTAATTATGAGCAGGCCTATCGGGAGTATTAAAAGCGTTGGCATTCAGTTTCATCCGATGGCATTTTACAAGCTCTTTAAAGAAAAAGGGATGCGCACGTTGAACAAGCATCTTCCCTTGCACCATTTTGACAATGCTTCCCTAGTACCGCTGCACGGGCAACTGGAAAAAGCGCATTCGCCGAAAGAAACCTGCGAACGGATCAAGAACTTCTTTTTAAAACTTGAAAAGAACACTGCCCTATCCGAAGCGGGCAAAACGACTCAAAAATGTATCGAAACCCTGCAGTTATTCAAGGGGGCCGTAGATTTTAGGGAATGGGCACGACTCCACTATATGACGCTTGCCGAATTGGAACGTTGCTTCGAACAATTCCTGGGCCTTTCCTTGTTAGAGACACAGGCAATCGTACAGACGGAAGCCAGTTATCTAGACTCAACCACCTCGAACCATGAGCCCCCCAGTACCGATTCACCTTTGCAAAACCTATTAAACGACATTGGTCTGGGAACGCCAGATCCCTGCGATAAATCATGAGGTTCCCCGACCTGCATCCCCTTTCAACATAATTCCTTTTCACATATGAAAAAAGAAACATCCTTACAATCGCAATTATATCTCGACAGTAGCAACGAAGAATTGTTTCAAAAGGCACAAAAACTAGGATATGAATATCTCAAAACCGTCTTTGACCGCAATGTTTTCCCCACCGAAAAAGCCCTTGCCGATCTGGTGCATTTTGAGGAGGCCATGCCAGCTTCCCCTACCCCTGCAGAGGAGGTAATACGATTATTGAATACCTATGGTTCCCCCGCTACCGTTGCTACGATGGGAGCGCGTTATTTCGGATTTGTTTCCGGCGGCGCCGTCCCGGCAGGGCTTGCGGCGAAAAACCTGGCCACTTTTTGGGATCAGGCCCCAGCTATGCAGGTACTTTCACCTATTGGATCCGCTTTGGAGACCCTTGTGGAATCGTGGCTAATAGAACTTTTCAACCTTCCTAAAAGTACGGTGGCCGGTTTTGTGAGCGGTACCTCCATGGCGAATTTTTGCGGCTTGGCCGCTGCGCGCTTCCGACAACTCTCCAAACTCGGCTGGGATATGAATGTAAACGGAGTTTTCGATGCGCCCAAACTACGGATCATTACAGGAAGACATGCCCATTCTACGATTCTAAAATCGATTACCCTGCTTGGTTTTGGGAAAAACAATATTGAATGGGTCGATGTGGATGACCAAGGTCGCGTTCGCCCTGAACTGATTCCCGATTTGGATGATCGGTGTATTTTAATTTTACAAGCGGGCAATGTGAATAGCGGTTCCTTCGATAATTTTGAGAACATCTGTGAAAAGGCAAAGAATGCAGGGGCCTGGATCCATATTGATGGTGCTTTTGGACTTTGGGCAGGTGCGGTGGCGAAATTGTCCCACCTGACCAATGGCATTGAACATGCAAATTCTTGGGCCGTTGATGGGCATAAGACCCTTAATACCCCCTATGACAGTGGCATCTTATTATGTAATGATGAGGAAGCGCTGCAATCGGCCTTGCATATGAGCGGTAGTTATATTGTAACAAGTGACCAACGTGACGGGATGTTCTATACTCCTGAAATGTCTCGTAGGGCCCGCATAATTGAACTATGGGCCACGATTAAAAACTTAGGAAAACAAGGTATTGATGAAATGGTCTATGGGATGTGCCAAAGAGCGCAGCAATTCGCAGAAGAACTTTCGAGTATTAAGGGTTTCACCGTACTTAACGAAGTTGTTTTCAACCAAGTACTCCTCCAATGTGAAACAGATGACATTACCCAAAAAACCATGGAAGGCGTACAAGAACTTCGAGAATGTTGGGTGGGCGGATCCCTGTGGAATGGTAAAAAGGTCATTCGTATCAGTGTCTGCTCATGGGCCACCACGGCAAATGATGTAAGCAGGTCTGTACGATCTTTTGAAAAAGCACATCAAATGGCACAACATTTATCGGCGGTCCAATAACCGTTATGTCGGTGATGTTTTTTTTCGGTTATAAAAAGCACCGATGCAGGTATTTCGCTTGTTGTGGATTGCGTATTTTTAAGGAGCGTAAATCGACCAAACATGAAACCGTACCAACTGCTTTTAATACTATCGCTTTTATCAATAGGTTCTCTGTCTTTAAATTCTTGCATCCACCAAACAAAACCCAAAGAGATTCCGGAAACGATCACGGAAGATTCGTTGCTCGCCGCTTCAAGGGCCGCCGATGCGCGTAAAACAATTGCCGCGGTGGTAGCAGACGGTCTAACGCTAAGTCTATGGGCGAATGATTCGTTGGCACCAGATCCCATCGCCATGCAAATCGATGATGAGGGAAGTATTTATTTGACCCGGACCAACCGTCAAAAAAATTCAGAATTCGATATTCGAGGCTACCAGCATTGGATGACGAAATCTATAAGCTTACAGACCGTAGAAGAACGACGCGCCTTTTTGAAGGAGACTTTTGCACCCGAACAAAGCAAAGAGAACGAATGGCTTCCTGACTTGAATAATGACGGAAGTCATGATTGGAAGGATCTGACCGTTGAAAAAGAAGAAATATGGAAGTTAGAGGATACCAATAAAGATGGTATTGCAGATAAGTCTATCCGAATTCTCGAGGATTTTAATGAAGAAATAACCGATGTTGCTGGGGCCTTGTTGGTTCGCAAGGACGATATCTTTGTAGGCGTGGGTCCGGATATGTGGCGCCTTTGGGATACAAATGACGATGGCGTACTCGACGAAAAAACCGCCATTGCCCATGGTTTTGCCGTTCATATTGGTTTTGGCGGACACGGCATGTCGGGTGCCATCGAAGGTCCCGATGGAAAAATATATTGGGGTATTGGGGACATTGGTGCAAACATCACAACGGTTTCAGGGGCCCAACATGCATACCCGAACCAGGGGGTCATTGTGCGTTGCAATCCCGACGGTAGTAATTTTGAAGTATTCGCCCGCGGTTTGCGCAATACCCATGAATTCGTTTTTGATGCCTATGGCAATATGATATCCTCCGACAATGATGGGGACCATGCCGGGGAAAGCGAACGCTTGGTGCACATTGTAGAAGGCTCCGATGCCGGCTGGCGATCCAATTGGCAATATGGGAAGTATACCGATCCAAAGAACAATGGCTACAATGTTTGGATGGATGAAAAGCTATATCTGCCACACTGGGAAGGACAGGCGGCCTATATTCTTCCACCCATTATGAATTATCACAACGGCCCCACGGGCATGGCCGTGAATCCGGGGACCGCTCTTGGGACCAAATGGACCAACCAATTCTTTTTGACCGAGTTTGTAGGTGATCCGGGACGTTCCCATATATGGTCATTCGGCTTGAAGCCAAAAGGCGCTTCATTTGAATTGGATGGAGAGACCGATGTATTGAGCGGGGTGCTCCCTACCGGGATACAGTTTGGCCCCGATGGTGCTTTATATCTTGCCGATTGGATCAACGGTTGGGGTACCAAAAACTATGGGCGCGTTTGGAAGTTGGATGTAACAGCGGCAAAAAATGATTTGGAAACTGAGCGTTTGGAAACGCAGCGCCTAATGCGAATGAATTACCAAGAGGCCGATACCGACGAGCTTGTCGCCCTGCTCCGAAACCAAGACATGCGTATTCGTAAAAAGGCGCAGTTTGAATTGGCCACCCGTACTTTTTGGGGATATCGGGCCATGAAAAAGGTCATTGTGGAAGAAACGAATCAATTGGCTCGTATACACGCAATTTGGGGGATTGGGCAAATTGCCGACTCCGATCCGGAAGAAGCCGCCCCATTGGCGGCACTCCTAGACGATGAAGACCCTGAAATAGTGGCGCAGGCCCTTAAAGTTCTCGGCGATGTAAGATACAACGCCATAGCTCCCAAAGTACTTCCTCTGTTAAAAAGTGAAGCACCGAGGGTACGGTTTTTTGCTGCTCAGGCCTTGGGAAGACTTCGTTATGAAGCGGCTATAACGCCCCTTCTTGATCTCTTGGCCGCCAACAATGACGAAGATCTATATCTAAGACATGCTGCGGTGCTCGCACTCTCCCGAATTGGGGACGAACAACCTATAATTGCCCTTTCCAACCATGAGAATGCGAGTCTTCGCCTAGCCGCGGTGCTGACCTTGCGCAGAATGGGCCATAAAGCCGTTGCCGACTTCTTAGAGGATGAAAATGAATTTATCGCCACGGAGGCCGCTCGAGCCATCAACGATGATGGCTCCATTACTGCAGGGCTCCCTGCCTTGGCCAACCAACTCACAAAAGCAAAGCGAACATCAGAACCGCTACTTCGACGTGCCATCAACGCGGCACTGCGGGTAGGAGGAGATACAGAACTAGACGCACTTTTAAATTTTTCAAAAAGAACCACAGTGTCGAGTACACTACGAGGTGAGGCCTTGGCAGTGTTGGGAGGTTGGGCAAATCCGTCGGTTTTAGACCGCGTAGATGGCCGGTTTAGGGGTGAAATAAAACGCGACTCCGTAGCTGTCAAGGCAAAAATTGAAAAAGGGGTTCCTGCCTTTTTAGAAGAAAATAATCCTGATATCCTACAAGGGGTGGCCAAAATGGCAGGAGCGTTGGGCATTGCCGCATATAACACCAAACTATTGAAGATTCTTAAAGGGCATCAAGACCCAAATGTGAGGGCCGCCATGCTATCCGCTTTGGGCACCCTTGGCACCGCCGCCGATATTGAAAGTGCATTGAACATAGGCATGGGCGATACGGCGCAGCGGGTACGCGAAACCGCGGTAGGCCTATTGGGCAAGCTCGATATTTCAAAAGAACGGCTCCCACAACTTGTGAATTCTTTTTTCAAAAACGGTTCTGCCGGGGAACAGCAGCGTATGTTGGCTGTTCTAGGGGCAATGCCGGTGGAAAAAAGTAGTCCGGTATTGACCAATTTGATTCAAAAAGCCAAACGGAACCAATTATCACCCAATGTGACCCTAGATTTAATCGAAGCTGTCGAAGCCACCGATTCAAACGAGCTGACCTCGCAATTGGCAGCGATCAAAAACAACGGACACTCGGTAGAAGCCTATAAAGAAACCCTTTACGGTGGCAGTTGGTGGCCAGGTTATGATGTCTTCACCAGCAACCCCACCGCCCAATGCGTACGTTGCCACGCGGTTAGTGGCGCCGGGGGGAAAGTGGGGCCTGCCCTCGATAATATCGGAGCTTTGTTAACTAGGGAAGAGTTGCTCGAATCTTTGATCGAACCCAGCAAACGCTTGGCACCCGGTTATGGTAGTATTACCGTAACGCTTAAAGACGGGCAAAAAGTGACCGGTGTGGTTGAGCAAGAAACCGAGGAGGCCTTGATTATTCGAACATCGGATGCAGAACCCATGGAAATAGCACCTTCTAGAATCGTTGCGCGCGAAAATAGTCCTTCCGCTATGCCGGCAATGGGTCGACTGATCAGTAAACGGGAGCTACGAAACCTCATTGAATACCTGGCCAGTTTGAAAAGTGACTAACGTATACGGCCTATTTGGTATAGGTTAATAGCGCTCTATGTCGGTCTTGGCAATTTCGAATTCAGACATCAGTTCTTCGATGATAACAGCGGCAGGTTTTATGGTATGAATCAAAGCGGCCACCTGCCCAATTTCAAGTTCCCCCTCCTCTAAATCCCCTTCGAACATGCCTTTCTTTGCGCGTGCCCGGCCCAACAGTTCCCTTAGCTGCTCGGTATTCGCGCCGGTCGCGTAGGCATCCTGTACATCTTGGTAAAATTTGTTTTTTAACAAACGTACCGGCGCTAGTTCTTTTAAAGTAAGCTGGGTGGCCCCTTCGCCTGCGGCCACTACACTTTGCTTAAACGCATCATGCGAAGAAGCTTCTTCACTTGCCACAAACCGACTTCCTACCTGCACTCCATCGGCACCTAGTATCATGGCGGCCAATATGGCGCTACCCGTAGCAATTCCGCCAGCTGCCAGTATTGGAATGGTAACTTTTTCTTTTACCGCGGGAATTAAGACCAAGGTGGTCGTTTCATCACGTCCGTTATGCCCTCCTGCTTCGAAGCCTTCGGCCACAATAGCGTCAACACCTGCTTGTTCCGCTTTCAGGGCAAACTTTACACTGCTAACGACGTGTACTACCGTAATTCCGTTTTCCTTTAGGAAAGGGGTCCATGTTTTGGGGTTTCCCGCAGAGGTAAACACAATCTTCACCCCTGTTTCAACAATAATCTGCATAAGTTGATCAATGTCGGGATACAACATAGGAATATTCACGGCAAACGGCTTTTGCGTGGCTTTTTGACACTTTGTTATATGGGTGCGCAACACTTCAGGATACATAGATCCGGCCCCTATAATTCCTAAGCCGCCGGCATTTGAAACCGCAGAGGCCAACCGCCAACCACTGGCCCAAATCATTCCCGCTTGCACTATGGGATACTCAATACCAAAAAGTTGTTTGATCCTGTTTTGCATACTAATTTGCTATTTGATGGTTGATCGCCATGACCAAAAGCGGTATCTTACGAAATGACCCCTGAACCAATAAGTTCTTCACCAATGTACCAGGCCACGAATTGGCCTTCCGTAATCGCCGATTGTGGATTTTCAAAATCAACGTACAGTCCTCCATCTACCTTATAAAGCGTTGCTTTTTCGAGTGGTTGACGATAGCGAATACGCGCAATTACCGCCATCGTGGCATCTATTTTCAATGCCAAATCGGTTCGAACCCAATGCAGTTCGTCATCGGTCACAAAAAGGGTACTGCGATAGAGGCCCGGATGCGATTTTCCCTGTCCCGTATAAATCACATTTGCTTCAACATCGGTCTCAATGACAAATAGGGGTTCTTTGGTGCCGCCAACATCCAGTCCTTTGCGCTGCCCTTTCGTAAAATAATGGGCCCCTTGATGTTCACCAACTACTTTTCCATCGTTCACCTGATATACCGGCTTTTCGGAATCAAAGGCCAACTCCTTTTCCTTACTCTCAAATTGAGGCCGTTTTTTATGCAATTGAGGTACGTCGGAAGGCACTTCCACGATGACCCCTTTTTTAGGCTTTAGCTTTTGTTGCAAAAAATCGGGCAGGCGTACTTTCCCAATAAAACAAAGGCCTTGGGAATCTTTCTTATCGGCGGTCACCAGACCTTTCGCGCTGGCAATTTCTCGTACCTCTGGCTTGTTCAACGCTCCTACGGGAAACAAGGTTTTTGCAAGCTGTTCTTGGGAAAGCTGACAAAGAAAGTACGATTGGTCTTTATTTGAATCGGCCCCTGACAGCAATCGATATGTTTCCGTACCGTCAGGATGCACAAGCACTTCTTTTCTACAATAGTGTCCGGTCGCCACGAAATCGGCCCCCAATTGAAGTGCCAGCTTCATAAATACATCAAACTTTATTTCCCTGTTGCACAATACATCCGGGTTTGGGGTGCGCCCTCTTTCATATTCGTTGAACATATAATCTACGATACGTTCTTTGTATTCGGCGCTTAAATCGACCGTTTGAAAGGGAATCCCCAGTTTTTCCGCAACAATGAGGGCATCATTGCTATCTTCCAACCATGGACATTCTTCTGAAATGGTCACAGAATCATCATGCCAGTTCTTCATGAAAAGGCCAATAACCTCATAGCCCTGTTCCTGTAAAAGGTAGGCTGCTACACTTGAATCTACTCCGCCGGAAAGTCCGACAACGACTTTTTTCATGAGACATTTAGAGTTAGCTGCAAAAATACAAAATGCCCAGAATCGCATTTACCAATAGTGCGTTAAATAATCTTGCAACGACTGCCCTACTCGATCCCGCTGAGCACTGTTTATCAGTAGCCTCACAAATTTTTTACCAAGGTACTTTTGAAAACTTAATTTTGTTAAACTTATTATAAAAAAGAATAAACAAAAGCAACCCTCCGTTCATCCTTATATCTAGGAAGTGTTCTTTGCAAGCAAAATTAATGAACAAAAGAATCCTACTTAAAACGCTTCCCGAGAACATTTATAATAATAATCCTTAAAACAAGTACCATGAAAAAGTTTTTGAAAGTGAAATCATTTTTAATCGCAACAGTTGTAGCGACCACGTTGGTTGCCTGTAGCAGCGATGATAATGATCCAGTGATTCCAGACCCTATGGAAGATCCAAAAAATATAGTAGAATTGGCTAGTGGCAACGGTGAACTCTCAACCCTGGTTACCGCTTTGCAAAATACCAATTTGGTCTCGGAACTGGAAGCCGACGGTAATTTTACGGTATTGGCTCCCACCAACGCCGCCTTTGAAGCCTTTTTGGCCGATAATGGTTTTGCCAACTTAGAAGAAGTACCTGCCGACCTTTTGACACAGGTATTGCTCAATCACGTAATACCCGGAGACAATGCACTACTGGCAGCCGACCTGACCACCTTAGGGGCAGGGTATGCCAGTACACTGGCCGATGGTCCTTCGACAGATAGTAAAATCAGTATTTATTTCAATACCAGCGATGGTGTACAATTTAATGGAGGTGCTAAAGTAACTACCCCTGATGTGGAAGCCAGCAATGGCGTGGTACACATCGTCGATGCTGTCATAAACATCCCGAACATTGTTACCTTTGCCACGGCAGACCCTAGCTTTTCTACCTTGGTATCTGCGTTGACCGACCTAACTCCCGCAACTGATTTTGTGGCGGTTCTCAGTACTGCTGATGGTACGGCCCCAGCGCCCTTCACCGTGTTTGCCCCTACAAATGATGCTTTTGCGGCCTTAGCGGCCATCCCGGAAGAGGGACTTTTGACCACTATCTTGCAACACCATGTAATTGGCGGTGCCAATATACGCTCCAGTGATTTAACCCCTGACGGGGATACGGTTACCCCTGCGACCTTAGAGGGAGATACTTTTACCATTGCCCTTCCGGGTACCGATGGTAACATTGCCAATGTCACCGATGGTGCCGGCAATACAGGTATCGGAATTGATGTTGTTGATGTACAAGCAGGAAATGGTGTTATTCATGTTTTAGACACCGTCTTAATCCCAAATACCGACAACTAGGAAGTATTGTTCTATCACATATTTATAAGAAAACCACCTCTAAATGGGTGGTTTTCTGTTTATTAAACTTCTCTTAACAAGGCCCTTGTTCTAAAAAATCTGTGATAAACTTGTAATCGCAACGTTTAGAATAGACTCAAGGCAGTGGTTAAAATTGCCGATTAAAAGGTGATTTAGGAGAATACTGCCCCTAATTATCAAAGTAGTATCTTTAAAACAAAAAAATAACCGATGAAAAAGATTTTTCAATTGACCCGTATGCTTACCCTTGTTTTCGGCCTTACTTTCTTCTTAGCCTGTGATTTAGATGATGACAGCCCTACTGTGGAACTACCGGAAACCAATTTAATCGATGTGGCCAAAGGCAACGCGGACCTTTCCAACCTGGTCGCGGCTATTGATCGTGCAGGGCTGACCGACACGTTTGAAGGAACTACAAGTTTTACCATCATCGCCCCCAATAACGAAGCATTTACCGCATTTTTGGGCCAAGCAGGTTTTTCAAGTTTGGAACAAGTACCTGTAGCGACCCTTCAGCAATTGCTGAAGTATCATGTATTAGAAAACAGTGTAGAATCCAGTCTGTTGACCGGACTCCAAAAAAACTATGTCCCTACCTTGGCCGATGGTCCCACGACAGGAAACCTGGTATTGTATTTTGATGCTACCGATGGCGTTCGCTTCAATGGTGCTTCAACTGTTGACACACCCGATATCCCTGCGTCGAACGGTATTATACACATTGTAGACGCGGTAATTGCACTTCCCACCTTGGAAACATTCATCGCTACTGATGACAACTTTAAAGAACTCGATACCGCGATCGACGTGGTCTCTCCGAACTCCGAATTGGATGAAGCCCTCGAAGCTGAAGGCCCCATCACGATCTTTGCTCCCGATGTAATGGCTTTCGAAGCCTTGTTGGATACCAATCCCGACTGGAACTTTTCAAGTGATATCCCGGAAGATCTACTCATTTCGGTTCTCTCGCATCATGTTGTTGCAGGAAATATTTTAGCGGCGGACATCGATGGTGGACAAACGGTTATGTCACTCGAAGGTGATGAGCTGCTCTTTGCAAACATGGGTGGTGAATTGGAACTTACAGATGGCAGTGGCAATGCAGGCATCAAAATTGCCGTCACCGATATCCAAGCATCAAATGGGGTAATTCACTTGGTCGATACAGTACTTTTGCCGGATACCACGAATTAAATTTTCTTAAAAAAAACTAAACTTTTATTTTTCAAAGGCCACCCACAAAGGGTGGCCTTTTTTTGTTTTTCACAACAATAGGTCTGTCCGATCGATGAACTACCATCTTGGAGGCAAGACAATTCTCAAATTCATTTTGTTAAACTTTTCAAAAAAAATAGTAAACAAAAGCAACCTTTTAATCGTTTAATAATCTTCCTAATATATTAAACAAAACTGCTGTTCTGTTTAACCAAATAGATTCGTTTCGAATCCGTAATCCAAAAAACTGAAACAAAGCGCTATTTCAGTTGAAAATTGGAACCGAATGAAAAAGAATCTGACCAAAAACAAACAGCCCACACGTAATTAAACAATTTTACATTCTTAAAAACACACTATTATGAAAAAATTTATCCGATTAAAAAGTATGTTGCTTTTAGCGGTTTTTACCTTTTTCGCATTCTCATGTGAAAAAAATGATGATAACAATGACGTTGAAAAAGACAATGGCAATACTATTGTAGAGACCGCACAAGCCACTGAGGCACTAAGTTCTTTAGTAGGTGCACTCGTACAGGCAGATGCCGGATTGGTAGAAGCGCTGAGCAATGAAGATGCTACCTACACTGTTTTTGCACCTACAAATGCCGCTTTCGAGGCTTTGTTGGGAGGCTTGGAAGGTTTTGATTCTTTGGAAGATTTTGATACCGACGCGGAAAAAGCCTTGCTTGCCAAAATTCTCACCTATCATGTTGTAGCCGATATCGCTGCCAAGTCGACCGATTTGAGCGATGGCCAAATGATCGCTACCCTTCAGGGAGAAGAAGTAACCGTTGGTATTGATGGCGAGACAGTGACCATTAAGGATAAACAGCCGGCCGAAACAGCCGCTGCTACCGTAGTCATTCCCAATGTAGAAGCGAACAACGGAGTGGTACATGTTATTGACCAAGTATTGCTTCCACAAGAGATTTTGGATGCCCTTAGCGGAGAAGACGAAATGGAAGAAGAAAGTAAGAACTTGGTTGAAATCGTTGTTGAAACCGAGGCGCTTTCTATTCTCGAAGCTGCGGTTATCAAAGCGGGACTAGTAGAAACACTCTCAAGCGAAGGTCCATTTACAGTATTTGCCCCTACCGACGATGCTTTCGTTGCGTTGTTGGAAGCATTAGGTGATGACTACAATGGTTTGGATGATTTTGATACCGAGGCCGAAATGATGTTGTTAAAAGACATCTTATTGTACCATGTAATCGCCGGTGCTACGGTAAAAGAAGCCGACTTGGCTCCAGGAGCGGTCGAAACCGCACTTGCCGGGAACTCGATCGAAGTAATCGCCTCAGGAGATACCTTCGTTATCGGTGATGCTTCCGATGTCGATGCCACAATTACAGGAACCGATATTATGGCTTCCAATGGTGTTGCCCATACCATTAACAAAGTATTGCTCCCACAATCTGCCATTGATTTCGTTGCTTCTCTAAGCCTTCAAACCATTGTTGAAATAGCAGTTGCCACAGATGACCTAAGTTTATTGGTAGGTGCCTTGCAACAAGCAGATGCGGGGTTGGTTGAAACCCTTTCCGGTGACGGGCCATTCACCGTATTCGCCCCGACCAACGCAGCTTTCGTAGCTTTATTGGAGGCCTTGGGTGACGACTACAACAGCTTGGCCGATTTTGATACGGACGATGAAAAAGCATTGTTGGTAAAAGTACTTACCTATCACGTAGTCGCCGGAACGGCCGCTTTCTCAACAGATTTGAGCAATGGCCAAAAGATTACCACCTTCCAAGGAGAAGAGGTAGGTATCAATATTAAAAACAACACCGTGCACGTTGAGGATGCCACCGATGAAAACGCCAGTGTTGTTATTCCGGATGTAGAAGCAAGTAATGGAGTAGTCCATGTAATCAACAAGGTATTGTTACCTCAAGAAGTATTGGATCTTTTAAACCCTCCAACACCGAATATCGTTGGGTTGGCCCAATCTGTTGATGATCTTAGCTTATTGGTCGATGCGCTTATCCAAGCAGATGCCGGGTTGGTAGATGTATTGAGCGGCGACGGACCTTTCACCGTCTTCGCCCCTACAAATGCAGCGTTTGCCGATTTGTTAAATACCTTGGGCGATGACTACAATAGCTTGGCCGATTTTGATACTGCGGAAGAGAAAGAATGGTTGGCCACTATCTTGACATACCATGTGGTTGCCGGAGCAGCAGTGGCTTCAGGAGACCTTACCGACCATCAAGAATTAGTGACCGTACAAGGCGAGTCGTTGTTTGCGCTTCTTGGAGACGGGGTTCGTATTAGAGATCGAAGTACCGTAGATGCAGATGTTATTTTGGCGAATCAGATGGCCAGTAACGGAATCGTTCATGTAGTAAACAAGGTGCTCTTACCACAAGCCATTATTGATGCTTTAGGACTTCCTGGAAGGCACTAAAAAAGTTTGTTCGTTAGTTGATCAATGTTAAATTGATTGTTGAAAAACTTCCCGGTAGCGGTCACTCGCTACTTGGAAGTTTTTTCTATTGATAAGCACTATCTAAAACCAGGGTCAAGAGATATCAAAATGAAAATCAATAGTCGATTTCGATACAGGCGCTAGGACACATATCGCGCGATTATCAAGTCAAAAAGAAATCAGACAACAGCATCGCTATGGTTAGCATACAAAAATGGCCACTTGACAACTCTATTTTTTTTTAACAAGGAATAAGTCACATATTTACGGTCCCAAATCTTACCAAACTAAACCTACTTACGCTAGAAACCCCGACTTAAACGTCAGGGTTTTTTGTTTCCGTCTTTTTTCACGAGCCAATACCTTCGGCGCCCAAACACGACGCAATATAACCCATAAAAAAAAGCGACCTAGATAGGCCGCTTTCTCAATTCGATTCCTGAAAAATAGGTTTACCGTTTTCCCAGTTTCTTCTGTTGCTCCGCTTGATCCATCATTTCACGCATTTTACGCTGAAACTTGCTTTCTTTCTTGGGCTTCGCTTTATTTTCTTGAATTTGTGCATGAATCTTATCATTGTCTATAATGAAATTCTTGATGACCAACATGATTCCGATCGTAATAAGGTTTGAAACAAAATAGTACAGACTCAAACCACTGGCATAGTTGTTAAAGAAAATCAACATCATAAAGGGCATTAAATACATAATGAACTTCATATTCGGCATTCCAGGTTGGCTCGGCATATTCTGCCCTGTAGTCATCATCATATAAAAGAAGATGGCCACGGATGCCAATATGGGGAACAAACTAATATGATCGCCATAAAAAGGGATATTGAAAGGAAGTTGGGCAATGGTATCATACGAAGAAAGATCTTCAGCCCATAGGAATGATTTTTGACGCAATGCAAAAGAGGTCGGGAAGAACATAAACAGCGCATAAAAAATGGGCATTTGCAGCAAAGCAGGTACACAACCGCTCATAGGGCTCACCCCCGCCTTGTTATAGAGCTTCATGGTCTCTTGTTGTTTTTTCATTGCATTGTCCTTGAATTTCTCACCAAGCTCGGTAATCTCCGGTTTCAACACCTTCATCTTCGCTTGCGACAAATACGATTTATACGTCACCGGCGACATGGCGAGTCGCACCAGAATGGTCATGACCACGATCGCGATACCGAAGGGCAAGAACGAACTTAAAAAAGTATAGAACGGGGTAAAGATATAGCGGTTGATCCAACCGAAAATTCCCCATCCAAACGGAATGGAATCTACCAATCCTAAATCTTCATACTGATCCAGCACCGCCACGTCGGTTGGCCCATAGTACCAATGCATATTTTGCGAAAACTCTCCACCCGCTAATTTCAAAGGAACGACCGAGGTATATTCTTTTGTAAAACCAGCGGCCTTATCTTCTTCCTCTACAAGATTCTTAGAGGTAAGTTCAGCGGTGGCAAAATTTTCTTTGGTAACTAGGATAGAACTAAAGAAATGCTGTCGATAGGAGAGCCACTTCACATCTTCCTCCGTTTCTTCATCATCACTACCTTCCGACAGTTTACTGATCTTATCGTCTTCATGGTTATAAGTCAACCGGGTATACCTGTTTTCATACTGAATACTCTTGTTGTGACGTATGCCCTTTAGGTTCCATTTCAAGGAAATGGGTTGGGAACCGTTCACCACCCCATTCAAGCCTTGGGACCGCACGGTAAAATCAACCAAATAATCATCTGGTTTCATTTCATACCGATATTCAAGGAACTTATCATTGGCCACCTTCGCCTTCATCGACACGACTTGATTATCGCCGTTCTTGCTCACCGAAGGCTCAAAATACAGCTGTTCGGTGCTTAGCACCCTATTATCGGAGGTACTGAAATTTAATTCAAAGTTTGCGTTGCCCTCTTTTACCAAATAGACCGGAACCGAATCATATGTCTTGAACTGCTTCATGCGGGCTTCCACAATCTGGCCGCCTTTGTTGCTGATTTCTAAATACAACAGGTTGTTCTCAAGCACCGTCGTACCTTCTTGGGGTGCCGTAAAACCAAATGCACCAATACTGCCTTGGTAGTTTGCAACTGCCGTGGAGTCTTGCATATTTAAAGGTGCAGCCGCTTTTTCTTCCTCCACAACGGGGTTCGCCGCTTGTTTTTCTGCCTCTACCTGTTCTTGTTTGGCTTTTTCAGCAGCCAATTCTTCGGGAGTAGGTTGATTTTGATAAAACCAAAAAATTAAAATACCAAATATGAGCACAAAACCTATGATGGTATTTATGTCTAACTTCTTTTCTTCCATGTATGTTCGTTTACCGCTAGGATCTATATGTACACCTTGCGTGTGGTTTGTTACAAGCAACTACCATACGCACTATGGCAAGGGCAAATATATGCCCAATTCTACAGTTTATGCCAAACTGGCATTAGTTTGTTGTTTTTTGTGGGTAGAAGCTGCCTTTATGAACCCGACGAAGAGCGGGTGAGGATTGGCGACGGTACTTTTGTATTCAGGGTGGTATTGCACCCCTACAAACCACGGATGGTCGGGTAACTCAACAATTTCTACCAGTCCGGTATCCGAGTTTACTCCCGTGGCCAAGAGCCCGGCCGCTTCGATCTGTTCTTTATAAGCGTTATTGAATTCATAGCGATGACGGTGTCTTTCGGAAATGGTCTCGGCCCCTGCATACACACTGTGAACCAAGCTCCCCTCTTTTAATTGACAGCTCCATGCACCTAAACGCATCGTACCGCCTTTGTTGGTGACACTTTTTTGCTCCTCCATTAAACTAATGACGGGATTCGGGGTCGCTTCATCCATTTCGGTAGAGTTGGCATTTGTGAGCCCCAGTACGGTTCTTGAATATTCGATTACCGCCATTTGCATACCGAGGCATATTCCCAAAAACGGAATGTGCTTTTCCCGTGCATAGCGTACCGCCTGTATTTTTCCTTCGATACCTCGCTCCCCAAATCCAGGAGCCACCAGGATGCCATCTAAATCGGCCATTTTTTCAGACAGGTTATTGGCATTAATATGTTCCGAATGTATGGATCGTACCCGTACGCGTACCTCATTGATGGCGCCGGCATGTATAAAGGATTCCAAAATCGACTTATACGAATCTTGAAGTTCAACATACTTTCCGATCAGGCCAATATTGATTTCGTTCTTCGGATGCTTATGCCGATGCAAGAATTCATTCCACTGCGTTAGATCGGGAGTACGCTCATCGGGCAGGCCCAATTTTTTCAACGTTACCGTATCGAGACCCTCTTCCTGCATTAAAATCGGCACATCGTAAATGGTAGAGGCATCGATCGATTGAATGACCGCTTCCCGTTTTACATTGCAGAACAGCGCCAATTTATCCTTAATGTCGTTCGAAATCTCATGTTCGGTCCTACAGACCAAAATATCGGCCTTGATACCACTTTCCATCAATGTTTTTACAGAGTGCTGGGTAGGTTTGGTCTTTAATTCCCCCGCCGCGGATAAAAAGGGGACCAATGTCAAGTGAATGACAATACCATTATTGTCACCCAATTCCCAAAGCAACTGACGTACGGCTTCTATATAAGGTAAGGATTCTATATCTCCCACGGTACCGCCGATTTCGGTAATTACAATGTCATACTCTCCGCTATTTCCCAAGAGCTGCACCCGTTCCTTGATCTCATTCGTGATATGTGGAACCACCTGTACCGTCTTCCCTAGAAATTCTCCCCTGCGCTCTTTCTCAATAACGCTCTGATAGATGCGTCCGGTGGTCACATTGTTCGCCTGGGAGGTACTCACATTTAAAAAACGTTCATAATGCCCTAAATCAAGATCGGTCTCGGCTCCATCATCGGTGACATAACATTCCCCATGTTCATATGGATTCAAGGTTCCCGGGTCTACATTGATGTAAGGATCTAATTTTTGAATGGTGGTCTTGTAACCTCTGGCCTGAAGTAATTTGGCCAATGATGCGGCAATGATTCCCTTTCCCAAGGAAGAAGTAACCCCGCCGGTTACAAAAATATATTTCGTTTGAGACATGTAGCGTTCGATTGAGTTCGTACCGCAGGCAAAAATACAAATTGCAAGCAGAAATCGTCCTTATTGCTTCGGAAAATCTTTTTGTATTTTTCGAACAAGCCCTTCCAGTCCGTTTATCTTAATCTCCGTCATTGATTGTAGCAGCACACCAAGTTTTCCTTCGGGATAGCCTTTTTGTTGAAACCATATCAAATACGGCTCCGGTAAATCGACCAAATAACGCCCTTTGAACTTCCCGAATGGCATTCTATAATGTGCCAACTCTATTAATTTTTGAGAATCCGGCATCATACAACTGGAAGTAAATCACCAAACAAGGTTGCCACCTCGGAAAGTAGGTTCCACATTCTATTTCGACATAAGCTTCTGGACATATCCACGTAAGTTAGCGGGTAAAGATACTATTGTTATCTTTGATATTACCGCTAGGGGCCTGTGGTCACATAGATTGTATCGTTCAGGGCCACCGCTTTTAAACAACAACCTTAATGCACACCATATGAAAAGAAGAACATTTATAGGCAGCTCCGCTGCTGCATCCGTGGGAATGTTGGCTTGCAATACCACTAACGCAATGCCAGTTGCAACGAACACTCCTTTGAAATTGAAAGGCAACATCAACCACAGTGCCTGTTATTGGTGTTATGGATCTATTCCCTTGGAAGAGTTTTTACAGGATTTGAACGAATTGGGTATGAAAGCAATTGATTTGACAGGACCGGAAGATTGGCCCTTGTTAAAAAAGTACAACATACACGCCTCTATGTGCTGGGGTGCCGAAATAAGCCTTACGGAAGGCTGGAACGACCCCCAGTACCATGAAACGCTTATTAAAAATTATACCGAAATGATTCCCAAGGTAGCTGAAGCTGGATATACCAACCTAATCTGTTTTAGTGGAAATCGAAGGGGGATGGACGATGCGGTCGGGTTAACCAATTGTGTAAACGGACTCAAACAAATACTCCCCTTGGCCGAGGAACATGGGGTGGTGGTTCAAATGGAACTGCTTAACTCAAAAGTAAACCACAAAGACTATATGTGCGACCATACCGAATGGGGGGTTGCGCTCTGCAAGCAGTTAGGCTCCGAGAACTTTAAACTACTCTACGATATTTACCATATGCAGATCATGGAAGGAGATATCATTCGAAACATTCAAGACTATCATGAATATTTTGGCCATTACCATACCGGGGGAAATCCTGGGAGAAACGAAATCAACGATTCTCAAGAGTTAAACTACCCGGCCATTATGAAGGCGATCCTGGCTACAGGATTTAAGGGCCATGTAGCACAAGAGTTTATTCCGACCTATAAAGATAAAATTGCCGCTTTGAAGGAAGGTATTTACATCTGTGATGTATGAGATATAGCATGCGCTTTTGTCGCTTTAAATGACCTCGTCTTCCATTCGTTTAAACTGCAAGAATACCATTTAAGAAAATACGATATAAGCGTTTTTCTACGTTATACGACTACCTCTAACACCACCTAATATTAAACCTTCAGGTGTTTTAGGGGTCCAAAGAAAAACCAGAATCATGAAAACCCAAATTGGTATTCTTTTTACCTTGTTGTTCGTACTTAATGGTTGTTCAAAAGACAGTTCTGACAACCCCACCCTGCCAACAGATCAAACGCCAGAATCTACGGGACTTTATTTCCCTCCCATAGGTTCCGATACATGGGAAACTACTTCCATTTCAGAAGCAGGATGGAATACGGCCGCGGAACAGCCCCTTTTAGACTTCTTAGCCGAAAAAAACACCAAGGCGTTCTTACTGTTAAAAGATGGAAAAATAGTGATTGAAGCCTATTTAAATGATGGTGACATGGCTAGTAACCTTCCTTGGTATTCCGTTGGAAAAACCCTTTCGGCCTTTACGGTCGGGGTGGCGCAACAGGAAGGGTTCTTATCATTGTCAGACTCCTCTTCGGACTACTTGGGCCAGGGATGGTCCAGTCTCAACAATACGGAAGAAGCAAAAATTACCTTGAAACATCACATTACGATGACCACGGGCCTGGATTATAATGTAGCCAACGAAAACTGCACCGATGCCGAATGCCTTGATTTTTTAAATGAGCCAGGCAGTTTCTGGTATTACCATAACGCCGCATACACCTTAAATCATGCCATCGTAGCAGGTGCAGTAGGAATGGACTATGATTCCTATTTCAATTCAAAACTTAAAAACACAATTGGTATGGACGGTGCTTGGGTTCAATTGGGCTATGCGCGTGTCTTTTACAGCACTGCCCGAAGCATGGCACGTTTTGGACTGTTGAACCTAAACAAAGGCACATGGGAAGACCAACCCATCCTTACAGAGGCTTCCTTCTTTACAGAAATGACCACTAGTTCCCAAGATCTCAACAAAGCCTATGGTTACCTATGGTGGTTGAACGGGAAAGATAGTTTTAAAGCGCCTGGCCTGGAGTTGACCTTCCCTGGTATGTTGATTCCAAATGCGCCAAATGACTTAATAGCGGGCCTTGGCAAGAATGACCAGAAATTACATATAGTTCCTAGTGAAGGACTGGTGCTTGTTCGTATGGGCGACGATGCCGGAGAATCCCTTTTGGGCCCCTCTAGTTTTGATAATGAGCTATGGGAAAAGATCAATGCCTTGATCAATTAGCCATTTCCGGTGGAATCTTACGAACGTTGGTGGCTTGCTCAAAAGCGATACCTACTTCCAACAGCAATGCTTCTTGAAAAGGTTTTCCGATAAGCGTAAGATTCATTGGTTGCCCCGTAGCTTGGTAGGCCATTGGTACCCCTAAGGCAGGATATTTGGCAACGGCCGCATAACCCGCATGGTAATTATTGATCGATAATATGGCGTCTAACCGATAGGTATCCAAAGCTGCATCAAAAAAAGTACGGGCCTTCTTTTCCAAGTCGGCTATGTTGGTTTTTAGTGCTTCCTGTGTAGTCGTGTCCTTCAAAATACCCCGAAACAATGCTTGCCCATAGGGAATACGTGTTACGGAATCTTCTGCATTAAAGGTGACCAAATCCGCTATCGAACGCACCGGCACTTGCGCTCTATTCGCATACAAGCCCAAATAACGGGGCAGATCATTGCGCATATCAATATTCAGAATACTGAGAAACCCTTTCAACTGAATGGATGGGGGATCTACTTCGACAATCACGGCTCCTTGTGAGCGAAGTTTTTCTACGGTCATTTTGTAAATAGGGTCCTCTTCCAGTAGTTTTTTAAGTGCGCCAAGGCGTTTTCCTTCCAAAGTAGACGATTTGTGTACGGTCTCATGAAAAACATGTTTCGTTGCCACCGATTTGGTATCCGCTTCATCCCTACCCGTCATCGCAGATAGTACAATGGCATTGTCGGTTACGTTTTTGGTCATTGGCCCGGGAGTATCAAGGGTGCTTGATATGGGAACAATACCACTTCTGCTCAACAGCCCGATGGTAGGTTTTAGACCCACCACCGAATTTTGGCCGCTTGGTGAAAGAATGGAGCCCGATGTTTCGGTCCCCACTGCCGCTACCGCATAATTCGCTGCTACGGCCGTTCCGCTACCTGAACTAGAGCCGCCGGTTTCAAATATGCGGCGCCCATAAGGGTTTAAGGTTTGCCCACCAATGGCACTATACCCAACAGGACATCCCTCGCACAGATAATAGGCCCACTCACTTAAATTTACCTTTCCCAGAATCAAAGCCCCATTTCGTTTCAATTGCCGAACTACAAAAGCATCTCCCGTAATATTGTGCTCCAAGGCAATGGATCCGGCGGTGGTTGTCATGCCCTGGGCATTGATATTGTCTTTCAGCAAAATCGGCATTCCATAAATGGGATGTTGATTCCCTAAAGTAGTTCTCTTTCGCAGTGCATCCAGTTTTCTTGCCTCCGCCACCACATTTTCATTAAGCGCGATTACAGTATTTAAAGTAGTGGCATTATCCAATTCATACGTATAAATACGGTAGAGATAAAACAACACCAGTTGCTCGTAGGTAAGCATCCCACTGGCGATGTGTGCCTGTATTGTTGGAATGTCTTGTTCTAAAATCAATGGCCTTAACGCCCTGTAATCTGCCCCGGACATTTTAGAAACTTCCTGGTACAAGGGAGCAAAAACCTCGTTTTTATCCAACACTTTTGATTGGATCAACTGGTAACGCATCCGCTTAATTTCGTGATCTTGATTCGCGGCAACTTCTGAAGAGTCATTATAGGGAGTCCACAGCAATAGCTCCTCTTTCCCTACCGGCTTGTCCTGTTTACAGGATATATAGAGCAACATGAAAAGTAAAAAGACGAGCCAGCTTATTTTTGTTTTAGGATGCTCCATGTTTCAATATTCTTTTGATTCATTCGAACGAACTCATCTTTTCCAAGCGCTTCTGCAAGTTTAAGACTTTTCTTCGCCGATCCAATAGCGGCATCGTACCGTCCTAAGGCAGCTTCCACCAACGACTTTACCCTGTGAAAATAATAGGTGTCGCCTCCCAATTCCAAGGCTTTGTTTAGGTAGGCCAAAGAAGTATCGTAATCCGTTTCCTGCTCTTGAAGGTACCGTGCCGCTTCATAGTAGGTTTGCGCCGTTGGGTTGTTCGCCAATTCCCCCTCGATTTCTTTCAACATTTGGGTATGGGTATCCACCTTTAGCGGAACACTAATTTTGGTACGTTCCCAAATCAACGTCAGTTGTGCGGAATCGTGCGTCAAATGCTCAAAGGAAATAAGGAAATTTTCTTGTAAATAAGGAATTTTTTCAGGTTTGACCGCCACCCTAAAGGCATCTTCCGTAGGATCGTAATCATTTCTACCATCTCCCCAATGGGCCGTGTTTTTGTGGAAGACCACTTGCCATTCTTCGGCCTCGGGAAAGGCATACAGCGCATAGGTACCCGGTGGCAAAACATGGCCTTTAACGGTAACCTCGGAGTCGACGGTGATTTTTGTGGAAGCATTTGCCCCCACACGCCAAATACGACCATAGGGAACCAAGTCACCGAAAATGGTTCTACCCTTTACCGCGGGACGGGAGTACTGTATCTCAATGGTGGTGAGCCCTACATCTTGGGTCAAATGGCTAGCAGGACTTGCTTTGGGATGTTGTAGTTGCGCCGAAAGAAGCGACATGCATAGTAACAGTGCTATGGTAGCAACCGTTTTCAATCGGTGGTTTTAAAAAATGAATCTACGAACTCGTATTTATTGAAGACCTGCAAATCCTCAATACCTTCACCTACTCCTATATACTTAACGGGTATTTGAAATTGATCCGATATCCCTATTACCACCCCGCCCTTTGCGGTACCATCTAGTTTAGTGACGGCTAAAGAAGTAACCTCTGTCGCTTTTGTAAACTGTTTGGCTTGCTCAAAGGCATTTTGCCCGGTAGAACCATCCAGCACCAAAAGCACCTCATGCGGGGTATCCTCCACTACCTTTTGCATGACTCTTTTCACCTTGGTCAATTCATTCATTAAATTCACCTTATTATGCAAACGGCCGGCCGTATCGATGATAACCACGTCGGCACCTTGGGTAACCGCAGAGCTAAGCGTATCGAACGCCACAGATGCGGGATCACTACCCATTTGCTGCTTTACGATTGGGATTCCTACCCTATCGGCCCACACCTCAAGCTGGTCGATCGCCGCCGCCCTAAAGGTATCTGCGGCACCGAGTACCACTTTGTATCCTTGGTTCTTTAATTGATAGGCCAGTTTTCCGATAGTGGTAGTTTTGCCGACGCCATTGACCCCGACTACCATGATTACATAGGGTTTAACATTCTGCGGAATAGTAATTTCAGTGGCATTTCCCGTATTGGTCTCCGAAAGCAATCCGGCAATTTCTTCTCTTAAGATCTTATTAAGTTCGTCCGTTCCTAAATACTTATCCTGGGCTACCCGCGCTTCTATTCGTTTGATTATTTTTAAAGTGGTGTCAACCCCCACATCAGAGGATACCAATACCTCTTCAAGATTATCGAGGACATCATCGTCTACCTTTGATTTACCCGCAACCGCCTTGGTTAATTTACCAAAAAAACTATCCTTGGATTTCTCGAGACCTTTGTCTAGATTTTCCTTTTTCTTGGAGGAGAATATATTCTTGAACAAACTCATTTTCTATGTAAATACGTTGATTCAAATATAAGAAAGTAAAAAGCAATAATAAGAGTGCCGATACGAAGAATACAGAATTAATTACAGTTGTGATTTTCGAACACTTGGCTTTGCCATGCTCGATTCGAAACTGTCAAATCTTAGGTAGGCATGGTCCATAAAAAAAGCCACCCTCTTTCGAAAGCAGCTTTGTATATTTTGATGAAGGCCCTTTTATTTCTTAGCCAACCATTCGTTTACCAATTCAGGAGACATTACGGACTCACTGAACGTATAAGCCCCTGTCTTAGGAGACTTTACCATTTTGATGGCTTTCGTCAATCTTTTTGAACTTGTTTGTAAACTTGCTACCGTTTTCTTTGCCATGACTCAACGTATATTTAATAATTTTCGTAAGCGCGAAAATCGTGTTACTTAATTTCTTTGTGAACCGTCATTCTCCTTAGAATGGGATTGTACTTTTTCAACTCCATTCTTTCCGGAGTGTTCTTTTTGTTTTTGGTAGTGATATACCGAGAAGTTCCAGGTTGCCCTGATTCTTTATGCTCTGTACATTCCAAAATAACCTGTACTCTGTTACCTTTTTTTGCCATCGTTGTCTTTTTTTCGGACTATTTGATCAATCCTTGCGCCCTTGCTTCTTTCAAAACAGCGGAAATCCCTTTTTTATTGATGATTTTCAAACCTTTTGCGGAAACCTTAAGTGTTACCCAACGGTCTTCCTCAGGGATGTAAAAACGTTTTTTGGAAAGATTTACGTCAAATCTTCTTTTGGTCTTATTGATAGAGAAAGAAACGTTGTTTCCGAACATTGCTCTCTTTCCTGTAATTTCACAAACTTTTGACATTACGCTGATTTTTTTAAACAGGCTGCAAATTTAGGTGATTTTTCCGGGACGGACAAGCTTCTACTTCAGATTTTTAAAATTTCTTTTTGCACCAGTTCGAAGGCCTTGTGAACCGCTTTTTGAACAATTCTATCTCGATGATTTCCCATCATAAATTGTTTTGCAAAACTGCCGCTCGGGGTGGCTATTCCGATACAGACGGTACCGACTTCGGCATCCGATTCTCCTTTCGTGGGGCCGGCATTGCCGGTCGTGGCAATCGCAAAATCGGTTTTCATCAAAGCCCGCACATTTTGGGCCATGGATAGCGCGACCGCCTCACTTACCACCGAGTGTTGTTGTATCAAGGTCTCCGGCACCGCTAACACCGTTATTTTGGTCTCGGTCGCGTAACTCACCACACTGCCCTTAAAATAGGCCGAAGCCCCTGGGACGGATGTCAACTGTTGGGCAATTTTACCCCCGGTACAACTTTCGGCCGTGGCAATCGTTTTTTTCTTCTGGGTAAGCAATTTCCCCAAGCTTTCTTCCAATGTTTCCTCATCTTCAATCCCGTAGATAAAGTCCCCTATAATGGGATATAGTTTTTCGGATGCCTCGGCAATCCCTTTTTCCAGCAAATCCCGATCGGCACCCTTGGCACTAAGCCTTAGACGTACCTTCCCTAAACTTGGTAAATAGGCCAATTTGATAAAGCCGGGAAGGTTTTCTTCCCAGTCTGCGATTTTTTCGGCAATGGAACTCTCCCCGCTACCATAGGTTACCAAGGTTTTATGGATAATGTGCGGCCGTTTGAACTTCTTTACCACTCTTGGCACCACCTCGTTCTTGATAAGTCCCTTCATTTCAAAAGGCACCCCTGGAAGTGACACATATACCGTTCCTTCTTTTTCCATCCACATACCGGGTGCCGTACCAAACTCATTCTTTAATACAATGGCCCGGGAAGGCACCAAGGCCTGCTGGCGATTTACATCGGATATTTTTGAGGTTTTTATGTATTTCGCGAAGAGGTATTCAACATGTTGCAATACCTCTTTGTTCTCTACCAACGTATCCTGAAAAAACTCGCAAAAGGTATGTTTTGTAATATCGTCCTTGGTAGGCCCCAAACCTCCGGTACAGATAACGAGATCAACCCGTTCCCCTGCGGCCTTCAATGCTTCTAAAATATGTAGGCGCTCATCCTGTACCGATGTAATCTGGTATACGGAAATACCTATTTTATTCAGTTCCTTGGCAACAAAAACGGAATTGGTATCCACTATTTGACCAATGAGAATCTCATCACCAATAGTAATAATTTCGGCAAGCATTATAGATTGAAGTCTTTTTTTAGTTCGGAAACCACCTGTGCTATGTCTTTTTGAAGGGTTGGAAAAACCTTCTCGATTTCAGACATATTGGCTTCACTTTTGCCCAAGGTCTCTATTTCCAGGGCAGCGGCCCGGGTTTGCTCCATTCCCAACAAATCCACATTGGGTTTTATTTTATGGGCCAACTTGTATACTTGATCGTAATTTTTGGACTGTAATGCACTTTCGAGCTGTTCTAAATCACTTGGCACCTCCTCCAAAAAAACCGAGATCACAGATTGTACGAATTCTTCATCGCCCTCGGCCATTTCATTTATTTTATCCAAGCTGTAAATCATCACTTAATTTTTACGGAAAACAATTCTTTTCCTTCCAGTATGCCCGAAAGATAGTCATTTGGCTTTATTTTACCAACCCCCGAGGGGGTGCCCGTGAAAATAATATCCCCTTTTTTTAATGTAAAGAATCGAGACACATAGGAAATAAGTTCATCGAGCTTCCAGAGCATCTGGGCCGTACTTGCTTTTTGAACAGTTTCATTGTTCTTTAAGAGCGAAAAACCGACGTTGTTCAAATCCTTAAAATTCGATTTAGGCAACCATTCTCCTATCACCGCAGCGCCATCGAACCCTTTTGCCTTTTCCCATGGCAGTCCTTTTTCCTTTAATTTTTGTTGTAGATCTCGTGCAGTAAAGTCTATTCCCAAACTAACCTCATCATAATAACCGGGTGCAAATCGTGGATCAATGTGCTTTCCCACTTTTTTGATTTTCACCAACACCTCTACTTCATAATGCACCTCTTTTGAAAATTCGGGAATATAAAAATCCTGTTCCTTGGGAAGTATCGCAGAATCTGGCTTAATGAACACCACGGGGTTCTCGGGCTTTTCATTATCGAGCTCCTTGATATGTTTCGTATAATTGCGGCCGATGCAAATTAACTTCATAGGTTTTATTTGGTTATTAAAAAGGGCACTGTTCAGCAACTAGAAACTTTCATCCTCGTATGGATATTTTCATTGCCGGCAACGCGCTAGTTTCGTCTAATCTTCATACTTATGGCCGGTATGAGATTCTTTGTTCGGTCTTTTGATTTGGTTACGAAATCGTTCCATTCACCCATTCCGTATACCATTGCCTTAAAATTTTGATTCTTGCTATAAACAGCTCCAAAAGTGGGTGCAAAACGATCTTCTACAACTTGTTCCTTGCTAATGGGGTGCATGTAGGTGTTGGTATACCAGTTACTTGGAACGAACAACCACTCCAAACCTACATAGATGCCCTCTTTCGGAACTTTTATTTGAAGTGCCGCCAAATCAACCGACACATAGTCTTTGCCTTTCTGCGATTCGAGCAATACACTCTTTCGCAAAATATCGTTTTTTGGTTTTCCGTTGGAAGGATCCACATCATAGATTCTTAGGCGAAAGCTCGCCGCGGCCCTATCAAACCCTTGAGTAGGCTGCATGAAAACCGTCACAACATCTACAAACTTGTCTTGAGCACCGATATTGGGGAAATATAGGGCCAATACCCATGGGGTGGAAGTAGAGGCAAATCCGCTGGTGATACTATAACTGCTGATAGGGTTTAAAAAAGCGGTGTTGCTCAATTTCTCGGTCACAACCACCTCTTCGAGTTCAAAAGACTCTTCGACCATTTCAAATCGTTTGGTCTTATACAAGCTTTTTGCTAAAATGATGCTATCGTTGTACCCCAAAGAAGAAATATGCAATTGACGCTCTAGATAATCATTGGGAACATCGATAAAAAAATGGCCATTTTCATCTGTGGAGGTCCCTTTAAGGGTGTTTAAAAAACTTAGGTTAACAAAAGGGATGGGTTCTTTGGTCTTGGTATCGTAAACGTGTCCTTCAAAGAGCACTTCTTGGGCGTTTATTGTACACACCATGATTAGGGAGAACCAAAAAGTAATACGCATTACCCTAACTTATTGTTTAGTTTACTTAGCTTTATTTGTGTGAGCACCTTTTTTGTATACAAGGGAAAATCGGCATTTAGAATCCATCCGAAATAACCCGGCTCTTTCTCCAACACATCGTGCACTCCCTTACCCTTGTGTTTACCAAAGGCGAATACTTCCTTTCCATCGTCATCCAAACCAATAAAACCGGCAAGATCTACAAATTTTCGATGGGTCGAAAACTCCGCAAGCTTCTTTACGTTATTTTCCAAATCCGGGTACCGATCTAGTTGCGATAACAAAATTTCATATGTCGCCAGCGTATCGGCTTCTGCGCTATGGGCATCTGTTAAATCCTTATCACAATAAAATTTGTATGCGGCCCCCAAGGTGCGCTTTTCCATCTTATGAAAAATGGTCTGCACATCTATCGAAACCATATTTTTCATGTCAAAATCGACTCCCACCCGAAGCATTTCCTCTGCCAACAAGGGAATATCAAAACGGTCTGAATTGAAACCACCCAAATCACATTCCTTGATCATTTGATAAATTTCTTTGGAAAGTTCTTTGAAAGTCGGCTCATTGGCAACTTTTTCGTTCGAAATACCATGTATGTCGTATGATTCTTTAGGAATGGGCATTTCCGGGTTCACCAGCCAGGTTTTGCTTTCTTTGTTTCCGTTGGGAAAAACCTTTAGAATCGATATTTCTACTATTCGGTCTTTGGCCACATTGGTACCGGTAGTCTCCAAATCAAAAAAACAAATAGGGCGCGTTAGGGTAAGTGTCATCAGGGTCGTTGTTTTAACAAAGATAGTTGTTACGTCAGCTTTCAAAAATTGATTTTGAATTTTTATCGACAAACCGGTAGAAAAAGAGCGCTATTTCACACCCCATTCGCCGACATACTTTGTAACATGCAAAAAAAAACCGCCCCTTCGAAAGGCGGTTGTCTTTATCCTAATAAGGCGCATGTTATACGGTACGGTTCACGTCCCAAGCCTCCAGATAATCTGCTACTTCCTTCGCAAACATACTGCCCAAGGCACCGTTCACCACACGATGATCATAGCTATGAGAAATGTACATTTTACTGCGAATACCAATAAAATCGCCTTCCGGTGTTTCGATTACCGACGGAATTTTTCGAATCGCCCCTAATGCCAGTATACCTACTTGTGGTTGATTGATAATGGGTGTTCCGAACACACTTCCGAAAGTCCCAACATTGGTCACCGTATAGGTACCATCCTGAATTTCGTCCGGCTTTAATTGATTGTTTCTAGAGCGCGTTGCCAAATCGTTGACCACTTTTGCCATGCCGACCAGGTTCAATTGATCTGCGTTCTTAATGACCGGTACGATCAGGTTCCCATCGGGCAAGGCCGCAGCCATTCCGATATTGATATTTTTCTTTTTGATGACCCTATCCCCTTCTACCGAAATATTCATCAAGGGATACTTCTTCAATGCTACGGCAATAGCCTCCATAAAAATTGGGGTAAAGGTGAGTTTTTCCCCTTCCCGTTTTTCGAACGCGTCTTTTGTTTTGGCCCGCCAGTTCACCACATTGGTTACATCTACCTCGATAAAACTCTGTACATGTGCCGAAGTGCTTACACTATCGACCATATGCTTTGCGATCAATTTTCCCATTCGGGTCATTTCGATGACCTCATCCCCCACCGACGTTTTGGTAGTGGTGGTTTCAACCTGCTGGGTAGCGGTGGAAGCTTGGCTAAGCTGCTTTTGTTCCACCACGGCCGGCGCTATATCATTCGCAACCTTTACAGGCGCTGCCACCTCTTTTCGATTGGATACATAGGTTAAGATATCGTTCTTGGTAACACGGCCATCTTTACCGGTTCCGGTTATGGTATCCAATTCCGATACCGTAATCCCCTCTTCTTTGGCAATATTCTTGACCAAGGGAGAGTAAAAGCGCTCCGTACCCGCATCCGCTACCACGGCTGCCGGTACTTCAGCGGCAACAGTTTCCTTTGCTACCTGTATCGCCTCTTCAATTTTCGCCGTATTTTCCGCTGCTCCGGGCGTTGAGACCGTTGCTTCGACGGCACCGTTCAAGGCAGTGGCCGTGACCGCTCCGTTGGTTTCAATAATGGCAATGGTCTCCCCTACTTTAACGACATCATCTATTTGAAATCGCTTCTCTATCAATACACCTTCTACCTCGCTCGGCACCTCGGAATCTACCTTATCGGTAGCTATTTCCAATACCGCCTCATCTAGGTCAATAGTATCTCCAACTTCCTTCAACCAAGAAGTCAAAGTGGCCTCTGCGACACTCTCGCCCATTCGGGGTAGTTTTAATTCAAACTTTGACATATTCCTAATTTAGATGCTCTTTTAAGGCTTTTGGTTGCAAAAATAACAAATAAATAGCCTTATCATTGAACTTACATCATAAAAAATTGTTGTTATTTCATCTTTAAAGAGCCTTCAAAAGGCACTCGATTTAAGATACTTCTTCCCAGGGTCACTTCATCGGCATACTCCAATTCATCCCCGACCGCGATCCCTCTTGCTATGGTAGACGTATTGATATTGAGCCCTTCTAACTGTTTGTAGATATAAAAATTGGTCGTATCCCCTTCCATAGTAGAACTTAACGCAAAAATCAGCTCTTTTATTTCCCCCTTTTTAGCCTTGTTCACCAGGGAGCTGATCGTTAGCTCTTGCGGACCAACCCCTTCCATAGGCGAAATTTTTCCTCCCAACACATGGTACAACCCTTTAAACTGGCTCGTATTCTCAATGGCCATAACATCCCGAATATCCTCTACTACACAAACCAAGGTGCGATCCCTTTTTGTACTAGCGCAAATTTCACACAACGCCACGTCTGAGATATTATGGCAGCTTTCACAAAACTTAACCGTAGACCGCAACTGCTCCAACGCGTTGGTCAAACCGTTCGTTTGTTCAATAGGCTGTTTTAGCAAATGCAGTACCAAGCGAAGTGCCGTTCGCTTTCCTATTCCCGGTAGCTGCGACATTTCGTACACCGCATTTTCCAATAATTTGGATGAAAAATCCATTTCGTGCGTTTGATGACAAAATTACAACCTATTTGTTGAAGCACAAGTAGATCGTTGTTTTTCGTATTTTGTACTTTGCAAGTGCTAACTTTACCGCATGACACCCACCCATATTCTCCTATTAATAGGCACCTATTTCGTAGTACTGCTCCTTATCTCTTATTTTACGGGAAAAAATGATTCCAATATTGACTTTTTCAAGGCAGGCAAGCAGTCTCCCTGGTATCTGGTCGCTTTTGGCATGGTAGGCGCCTCCCTTTCGGGAGTTACCTTTATTTCGGTTCCGGGTTGGGTGGCCTCTTCCGAATTCAGCTATTTGCAAGTGGTCTTTGGGTATTTCATAGGATATTTGATCACTTCGTATGTGCTAATGCCCATTTATTATCGGCAGAATGTAACTTCTATTTATGAATATTTAGACGCGCGCTTCGGTTTTGTAAGTTACAAAGTAGGGGCGATTTCATTTTTTATCTCGCGTGTTCTTGGTGCATCCTTTCGACTATTCCTCGTCGCCATTGTACTGCAACAGTTTGTTTTTGATAAGTTTACGGAAATTCACATTCCCTTTGAGGCGACCGTTGCGCTATCCATCGTATTGATTTGGATCTATACCTTTAGGGGAGGCATCAAGACCATTGTATGGACGGATAGCTTGCAAACACTGTTCATGCTCGTTTCGGTAGGGTTTTCCATTTACTTTATCCTGGATCAACTTGATTGGACTTTTGGTCAATTCCTGGCTTCCGACGAATTCAAAAACTACAACAAGGTCTTCTTTACAGATGATTTCTTGGCCAAAAATCATTTTATCAAGTCGTTTTTAGGGGGAATGTTTGTTACCATTAGTATGACAGGCTTGGATCAGGATATGATGCAAAAAAACCTTACTTGCAAAAATTTAAAGGATGCGCAAAAAAATATGGTAAGTTTTAGCGTCGTATTAGTGGTCGTTACCTTCATCTTTATGCTATTGGGGGCGCTGTTATACATCTATGCGGAGAAGAATCAAATCGGAATTCCGTTGATGGACGGGAAACCAAAATCAGATTTACTATTTCCCGAAATAGCGCTTAACTCGGGACTTGGTATAACGGTAGCCGTTACTTTTATGCTGGGGCTTATTGCAGCGGCCTATAGCAGCGCTGATAGTGCTTTAACCTCACTTACCACTTCTTTTTGTGTAGATTTTTTGGGAATCGAGAAAAGACCGGAAAGCAAGCAACGGGGTATTCGTAAAGCGACCCATATCGGTATGAGCTTGTTATTGATCATGGTGGTCATCATATTCAAACAAGTACTGGACACGAATGTAATAGATGGACTTCTTCAGGTCGCGGGATACACCTATGGACCATTGCTCGGTCTTTTTGCGTTCGGTATTTTTACCAAACATAAAGTGAAAGACAATTATGTTTGGTTGGTTGCACTATGTTCGGTGCTTTTAGTATTTGGATTGGCACAAATTCCTACAGAAACTTTAGGAGGATATCAAATTGGGTACGAATTATTACCTATGAACGGACTACTTACTTACCTAGGAATGTGGGTGATACGTGACAAAACAAAAACAGCCGACATTGCGTAATTCGGTAAAATGCAAAAAAAGCCGACCTGCAGACAATCTGTAAATGTTAAACTTTTCCATATTTTTTATTAAAAGATAAAGGGCTTATTTAATACTGTCCCGTGGAGAGTAATACCAAGGTGCAGGCAACTTCTACGGCTATCCCATTGTCTTCTAGCAATTTATAGAATTCTGGATTTTCCGTACCTGGATTAAAGATGACCCTTTCGGGTCTTAAATTGAGCAAACCCCCGTAGAAATCAGGCTGGCGGCTTGGGTTGATATATAAAGTTACCGTGTGAATATTTTGAAAATCATTTAAATTGGTCTTTATTTGTACGTCCCCTATGTTACCTTCTTTTAAACCGAATGCCTCAGTAATGATGTTATGGTCCCTTAGGCGCTTTATTGCCAAATTACTATAACGGTTCGATTTTAGAGAAGCTCCAACTACAAGTGTTTTAAGCATTTATGTGGGGTGTTAAAGTTTTGCCATATATTGTAACGATTCTAAGAAAAGAACGTCTATTAATCATATTGTAAAAAATAGTTATTGACAATGCTGTATGTTTATAGTTAATGGTTAGTGTTTAGTATAGCGGAGTCGATAACAGGAACCCTGGCAGCAATGTCAGGGTTTTATTTTTGATGGGATTGGGTGTCTTTCCCATTCTGTACGCAACGCTATCATATATTTTTAGAATTGGCATCATTTTAACTTCTCTGCGTGTAACATCTTTTCAATCACATCGTCTATTATATAGATAGCCTGAAAATACAAAACAAGTATTGACAAAACCAGTGAATCAGGGGATTGGTTGGTGAACCTGATTAATTGATTTGTTGATAGAAGAAGCCCTGACGTTTACCGTCAGGGCTTTGTTGTTTCTTACCATTTGATGATGGCACTTCCCCAAGTAAACCCACTTCCAAAAGCGGCCAGTACCACGAGGTCGCCCTCCTTGATTTTTCCTTGTTCCCATGCCTCGGTCAACGCTATTGGTATAGAGGCGGCGGTGGTATTTCCGTAGCTCATAATATTGTTGTAAACCTGATCGTTCGTGAGCCCGAACTTTTTTTGAACAAACTGTGAAATACGTAGGTTTGCCTGATGTGGAATCAGCATATTGATATCCGCCGGTGTTAACCCATTGGCTCCTAGCCCCTCCATTATGACCTCGCTAAAACGAACTACGGCGTTTTTGAATACGAATTGCCCGTTCATATATGGGAAATAGGATTCATCGTTTGGGTCGTTGTCCTCAATGATTTCGCTTACCCATCGTTTTCCCATTCCAGGAGCTATTAAGGAAAGTTCTTCGGCATGCTGCCCCTCGGAATGTAAATGTGTCGATAAAATTCCTTTGTCGGTGTCCTCTTCCCTACTAAGGATAGCAGCACCGGCGCCATCCCCAAAAATGACGGACACCCCCCTACCGCGTGTAGTCATATCAAGCCCATGCGAATGCAATTCGGAGCCGATGACCAAGATATTTTTATACATCCCACTTTTGATGTATTGATCGGCTACTGAAACAGCATATACAAATCCCGAACATTGGTTCCTTACATCGAGTGCACCCACGGTCTTGATTCCCAAATCACGTTGCACCAGTACCCCAGGTCCCGGAAAATAATAATCGGGACTTAAAGTGGCAAAAACGATAAAATCTATGTCATCTTTGTCGATACCCGCACGATCAATGGCCACCTTGGCGGCTTTAACGCCCATCGTGGTGGTGGTATCACCATCACCTTTGATCACATGTCGGCGTTCTCGAATACCGGTTCGCTCCTGAATCCATTCATCACTGGTATCCATCACCTTGGAAAGGTCATTATTGGTCACCACATTTTCAGGCAGGTAGTACCCCAGTCCCTTAATTTTTGAGTTGTACATATATGGTTGATTATGTTCTTTTAAAACAGTTTCGTTTCAAATGCAATGACTAAGATACTGAAAAATAAATGTTGCCATAAGGAGTTGTTCCAACGGGCTCAATCAAGGTACTTTTTAAAACTTTGGACGGTCACTTCGGCTTTTAGATCATGTAGTAAATTGTACAGGCCGAAAAACGTTCTGTTCATATACAGAAAATGTTTGGAACCCCTATTGCCATTCATTTTACGAAGCTGTTCATCTTTTGAAAACCGCTCGCTCAATTCCGCTATTCTAGACCAGAAAAGATCTTGACCAAAATCAAAACGCTCCTCATTGAAAGGGGCGGTAAACAACGTAAGCATTTCTTTGAACAAAGCGGTGAAGAATTGCAATTCTTCCCGGGAGTCGTTTTTATTCAAAATTTCGAGTTGGTATAGTTTTTCAGTAAAGAAAGCTTCATTCTCAATGTTTTCCTTTTTGGCCAACTCAAAATAAGGTTCATAAAACTCGTTGGGTACTTCTTTGATACAACCAAAGTCGATAGCTATTAATCGCTCTTCTTTGCTTACTAGAAAGTTACCAGGGTGCGGATCGGCATGCACTTTGCGAAGACCGTGTATTTGAAACATATAAAAATCCCAAAGCGTCTGTCCCAAAAGATTTCCTGTTTCCCTTGAAAAATCAGTTTTTACAAATTCGCTCAAATGCAGGCCTTGCATCCAATCCATAGTGATTATTTTTTCACTGGAAAGGGCTTCATAATAGCAAGGAAATTCTAAATTTTCTATATGCTTGCACGCTGCCGTAATTTCCTTGCTTTGCGCTATCTCTAAAATATAGTTGGTTTCCTCGATCAATTTGTGTTCTACCTCCTTAAAGTACTTGTCAGAGTCTTTTCCCTTGATATTGAACATGCGAACGGCAATCGGTTTCACCAAAGCCAAATCACTGCTGATACTTTTCGCCACTCCGGGGTATTGTATCTTTACCGCAAGCATTTTACCGTCTTTGGTCGCCTTGTGCACCTGGCCTATACTGGCCGCATTGATCGAATCTTTTTCAAAGGTATCGTATAAGTCCTCGGGGTACTTTCCCAAATAACTTTTGAAAGTTTTGCGAACAAGTGGAGCCGATAAAGGCGGTACCGAAAATTGGGACAAGGAAAATTTTTCTACATACGCATTGGGAAGCATATTCTTCTCCATGCTAAGCATTTGTGCTACTTTTAGCGCACTGCCTTTGAGACTCTTAAGGCCGTCATAGATATCCCCGGCATTGTCCTCATTCAATTCCTCACGATCCAAATCCGGATTGATAAGCTTTTTGCCATAGTATTTGACGTAGTTTCCGCCGATTTTGACGCCGGTCTTTACCAACTTGCTCGCACGTTCTATTTTTCCGGTAGGAATTTTGTCCAACGTCTTCATCTTGCGCTATTTTAAGGAAGTATTACTTTTTAAGCAATTTTCTCTTTGAATAAGAACTTGCCAAAATCGATGATGTTTTCTAGCGGCGTATTGTCGAATACATCAAAAATGGTGTTGATCGACTTTTCTATCGCCATATCCGTTTTTTCGAAACCGGGAGAATCGTCCTCTATCCAAAATCGTAAGACAAACATAAACTGCAACCAAGCCCCTTCGGAAAAGAGTCTGGGATTGTGTTTTGTTATCTTTAAGGTTTTATCCGCATTGGCATCCTCGATCAAATCCCTTCCGAAGGCTACCACATGTTTTCGGAGACCTTTTAGTTGACCTGCGTTCTTCATGATTTGCTTACCTTCTCCAAGACAGAATAGTACGTAACTTCTATTCAAGGTCATCAATTCGAAAAAAGAATAAAAGAACGTCAACATCTTTTCTTTATTCGAAAAGCTTTCGTACTCTTTGTTCTTGGTCATCAGGGCCTCTGTATTGGTAAAAAACTTTATCCATATTGCCTTCTGTAGGCCTTCCATTGATCCAAAATAGGTATAAAAATCCGCTTCACTAAACCCATTCGCTTTACAAAATTTAAAAATAGACTTAGGGGTGGTCTCATGTTCTAACACATATTCCATGTAAGCGGTTATGATTGCATCGTCGGTAACTTTTTTTGTTTTTGATTTTGTAGCCATGCGCAGTGTTTTAGACTTTAAAATTACGGGAATCCGTATTTAAAATGTGTTAAGTCATTGCTAAAGAAATATGCTTTCAGCAAAAACGTGCTTTCGGGGGAAAGCACGTTTTCAAACAACCTAACCAATAAATAATCAAACATGATTATACAGTAAAATCTTTTTCATAGCGATTCTTATGTATAACATTTAATCAAAGATAATATTGTTTAACTTATTTAAAAAATAATTAAACAAAAAACTATGTTAAACTTTGGTACTCAGCGCACTTGCCTTCGAAGACTACTGACATGTTTGCAAAGCATTCAAAGGACTTCATGTTTTAATGTCAGTTTGTCATATTCTCTTACAATGGTATTTTTTTTGTCCTGAGAGAATACATATTTCACAAAAGGGGTTTTAGAAAATTAACACCTCATCTCAATACAGTAATAAACTATATAGTATGGCAACAGGTAAAATCAACGTTTCAGTAGACAACATTTTTCCGCTGATTAAGAAATTTCTTTACAGTGACCACGAAATATTTCTTCGTGAGCTTATATCCAATGCAACCGATGCTACTCTAAAGCTAAAACATCTTACTTCTATAGGGGAGGCCAAAGTGGAGTACGGAAATCCGATGATCGAGGTGAAAGTGGATAAAGAGGGAAAAAAAATCCATTTGATCGATCAAGGTATCGGGATGACCGAGGATGAAGTAAAAAAGTACATCAACGAAGTGGCTTTCTCCGGTGCGGAAGAATTTCTCAATAAGTACGAAGATGGAGCCAAGGATACAGGAATCATAGGACACTTTGGACTTGGCTTTTACTCTGCGTTCATGGTAGCCAGCAAGGTAGAAATCGTAACCAAAAGCTATAAGGATTCGCCTGCGGTGCATTGGTCTTGCGACGGTTCACCAAAGTTCAATCTGAAAAAAGGAAAAAAAGAGGATAGAGGTACCGAAATTATACTTCACATCGCCGAGGATTCCACCGAATTTCTTGAGGATGCGCGTATAAAGGAGTTGTTGAGCAAATACAATAAATTCATGCCGATCCCGATCAAGTTCGGTACCAAGACAGAAACACTTCCAAAGCCGGAAGATGCAAAAGAGGAGGATCCGGCGCCAACTCAGGAAGTAGACAATATCATTAACAATCCCAACCCCGCCTGGACCAAACAACCTACCGATTTAAAGGAGGAAGATTATAGTGGGTTCTACCGAGAACTCTACCCAATGCAGTTCGAGGAACCATTGTTCAATATTCACCTGAACGTAGATTACCCGTTCAACCTCACTGGAATTCTGTACTTCCCCAAGTTGACCAACGATTTGAATGTGCAAAAAGACCGCATTCAACTCTATCAAAATCAGGTATTCGTAACAGACAACGTTGAAGGAATCGTTCCGGAGTTCCTCACCATGCTTCGTGGCGTCATTGATTCTCCGGACATTCCCTTGAATGTGTCCCGTTCCTATTTACAGGCAGACGGTGCGGTGAAAAAAATATCCTCATACATTACTCGAAAAGTTGCCGACAAACTAAACTCTCTGTTCAAGAACAACCGGGAAGACTTTGAGAAGAAATGGAACGATATTAAAATAGTCATCGAATATGGCATGCTTTCGGAAGATAAGTTTTTCGAAAAGGCAGATAAGTTTGCACTGTATCCAACGGTAGACGGCTCCTACTATACATTTGAGGAACTTCAAGAGAAAATTAAGGATTCACAGACTGATAAGGATGAGAAACTAGTCATATTATATACCACTGATGCCGAAGCACAACACAGCTACATTCAAGCGGCCAAAGCCAAAGGGTATGAAATACTTTTGATGGATTCGCCGATCATTGCACATTTGATGCAAAAACTGGAGACTTCGAAAGAGAAAATTTCTTTTGCCCGTGTTGATGCGGATCATCTCGATAACCTTATCAAAAAAGAGGATACCCAAATCTCGAAGCTTTCAGATGAAGAAAAGGAAAAGCTTAAAACCAATTTGGAAGAGGTTATCGAAGACAAAACATACACCATTCAATTGGAAGCGATGGACAGTGATTCGTCTCCCTTCATTATCACAGAACCTGAATTCATGCGTCGCATGAAAGATATGCAACGTACCGGTGGGGGCGGTGGTATGTATGGAATGGGTTCCATGCCCGATATGTACAATCTTATCGTGAATACCAATCATGAATTGGTCGGGGAAATCCTAAACACTAAAACGGCCAAAAAACGGGAACGTTTGATCAATCAGTCGATTGATCTGGCTCGACTTTCAAAGGGTCTATTGAAAGGAGAAGAACTTACCAATTTCATCAAACGAAGCTACGAGATGGTAAAATAAGTGCGAATAGCGCTTTGAAAACATTCTTTAGAAAGCCGGTTTCGATTAGGAACCGGCTTTTTTAATGGATTTTAAAAAATACTGGTTTTCCGGTATTTTAGATACCCATAGGAATTCCTACCTTCTGCATTCATTCATTTGATTTTTGCAGGTGCGGACCGCCACTTTCACCAACAAACCTTGTTTCATTTCCTTCAAATGAACATGAACCAAGTCACAATACTTTTTTTGTGCAGGTATTCCATAGAACCATTGACTATTTATAATGAAGCCGCTTTGATCTATTCGGAGCGGTTTTTAGATATCAAGACCGTAACAAAACACCCACTTTGTTCGCGTTCAAAAACGTGAAAAGGCCGTTCTTTCGAACAGCCTTTTCTACCAAACCACCCTAGCCTCCTACAACTAGGGTTCCTACTATCGTTTTACAATTTTATATCCGTAACTACCGGTAGTTGTTACTACGCGTACAATGTAAACTCCGGCGTTTAATTCGTTGACGTCACAAGCCCCTTTTGTTTTTCCATTTAAAAGATCCTTTTTGACCAACGTACCCCCGCCGTTGTAGAAATACACGGCTAAAATTTGTTGCTTCGCCTTTTGCGCCTGTTTTCCTACTTCAACATTCATTGTTTGGGATACTAAAGTGGGGTAAACCAAAGGAGGGGCTTGCCTGGCAATACTACTTGCCTGACCTCCACAGGATTCCTGCAAGGGGGTAAAGGCCACATTGATCAGGCTATAGTCAGAGTTATTGCCCGTGCGTGGCGGACCTTGCCCACTGTCATATGCGGTTGCCTCCAATTGTAAACGTACTGCCGGGGTGCCGGAGATCGCTTCAAAACGATAAACACTTTTGCCGGCTTCGGCTCCCGTAGACGGGGAAATAATTCCCTGTCCCACTTCGTTTCCATTGCTATCAAACAATCGCCAAGTACCTGTTTCATCGGCATCTTCCCACTCATCAACTTCCAGATTACCTACGGTAAATGAAACCGCTGTTACGGGTCTATTAAAGTTGATTTCCAACCGTTCACTGCTATCCAAGGTAGAATTATAGTCTAATTGAGAATCATAGCGATCACCCTTGACACCCAGTCGTCCTCTTATTCTTGCAATAGCCGCTGGGTTCCCTTCTGCAGAACTTGCCGAAATTTCCGTGCAACTTCCCCATAATTGAGCCGCCGTAGAACCATCTGGATCAATAGCATTGGATTGTAACACTATTTCCTCCAAGGGTTCTGTTCCCCCATCGCCTTCTACATTTACCACAATAGGATCCGAGGTACCCTCGTCCACCCGTTTGTCGTCTCCGAACACCGATCCGCTCAGCACGTCTACGTCATACGTAAAAGAGGCCTGCCCAGTAAAGCCGGCAGTGGGCGTGAAGACCACTTCATCGCCGACCAAGGAAACGCTGCCGTTCACCGCATTGCCGACTCCTGTAAGCTCGATGGTAATGGGGCCGCCGAAATTACTGGCCGTATCGTTCGAGAGCAGTTCTGAAACGGACACCGTGAGCGACTCGCCCTCATCGATGGTATAGGGACCGTCTTGGCCCAGGTTCAATTCATCGATGATATCGGTAATCGTTAGGGTAATGACCGCCGTATCGGTATCGGTGCCATCGGTAATCGTATAAGGGATACGGATCTCCCCGTTAAAGTTCACCGCGGTGCGGAACTGGATCCTACGATCACTCCGCAGATCTTCGATCGTTCCTGGAAAATCACTAAAATCAAAAGAGGTGATCCGAAGGTTCTCCCCGATGTCGTTCGCCAAGAACACATCGTAGGAGAAGGCCGTAAGGCCAATGTCTTCACGTACCGGGCCGGGGGCATCGTCGACCGCATTAATGGTTGGATCTTCCACATCGAGTATGTTAAGGCTTACAAAGCCAACATCTTCTCCTCCTCTACCGTCACTCAAAGTATAGCTAAACAATGCTCCCGGAGAAGCACTTTCGCCGGTAAATTCAACGGTGTTGCCTACAATAACCGGTGTTCCATTTCTTAAAAACTCAACAGCCGTTATAGTTAATGGGTCACCATCCGGATCGGTATCATTTGCCAATAATTGAGAAAATGGTAATACCAAGGTCTCTCCAACGGTAAGAGTGTAGGCAGGGTCATTAAAAAAATCTCCATCATCGCCTGCCACCGGAGGATTGTTAATAGGTTCCTGTTCACAGTCTACTTGCTGCGGGTCCAAAAATTTCCATCGCTGATTATCCGCGTTGTTCTGATCACGCATTACCGCATTTCCGTTTTCAAGGGTCATATAACGTTCATTGTATTTTCCCTTTATGTGAAAATATCCGTCTCCTGCGTCCAATATCTCCCATCGCTGCCAATCCAAATTATTGGAACTATAAATGGTTACATCATCCCCATTTCCAGGAGTTCTTCTCCAAGCTTCCAAAGCCTTATCGGCATAGTCATTGATGATTTTATGAAAACCATCGCCCCTATCGGAAATCGTCCATACCTGTCCTTCTTCATCACAATCTTCTACTATGGCACTTGTTCTATTGCCCTTTGCATTTACCTGTAAGTATGACTTCTCGTCCGCTTTGGACACCAAAATCGCTTTTTGATTGATGGAAGGCGGCGAAACACCATCGTCCTCCACATTCACCACGATGGGTTCGGAGGTACCCTCGTCCACCCGTTTGTCGTCTCCGAACACCGATCCGCTCAGCACATCCACGTCATATGTAAAAGAGGCCTGCCCAGTAAAGCCGGCGGTGGGCGTGAAGACCACTTCATCGCCGACCAAGGAAACGCTGCCGTTCACCGCATTGCCCACTCCTGTAAGCTCGATCGTAATGGGGCCACCGAAATTGCTGGCCGTATCGTTCGAGAGCAGTTCTGAAACGGACACCGTTAGCGACTCGCCCTCATCGATGGTATAGGGACCGTCTTGGCCCAGGTTCAATTCATCGTTGATATCGGTAATGGTTAGGGTAATGACCGCTGTATCGGTATCGGTGCCATCGGTAATCGTATAAGGGATACGGATCTCCCCGTTAAAGTTCACCGCGGTGCGGAACTGGATCCTACGATCGCTCCGCTGGTCTTCGATCGTTCCTGGGAAACCACTAAAATCAAAAGAGGTGATCCGAAGGTTCTCCCCGATGTCGTTCGCCAAGAACACATCGTAGGAGAAGGCCGTAAGGCCAATGTCTTCACGTACCGGGCCGGGGGCATCGTCGACCGCATCGAAAGTTGGTTCTTCGGGCAGATCCAGTACGTTCAGGAAAACTCCCGCCGTATCGGTACCTCCCCTACCGTCGCTCACCGTATATATAAACAATGCTCCAGGGAAAGCGCCCGTTCCCGTAAACTCGACCGTTTCACCCACAATGGCCACATCGCCGCCGCGCTCGCGCTGTACCGCGATGATGGTAAGCTCGTCACCGTCGGGGTCGGTATCATTGGCCAACAAGGTTTCGAACGGAATCGCAAGGGTCTCCCCCAAGGTCAAGGTAAAATCGGGGTCGCCGGAAATCGCGCCGTCTTCTTCCGCTACAGGTGGGTTGTTTTCTGAGGCATTTTGTTTGGTATAACTGATCGCCCCAATATTGAATTCGGAGTTATTTTCTTTGTTACCACTTTCGTTGTTATAACTACTCCTATAGGTAGGACAGCCAAATTCTTCCCCGCCCCATTGCGTGGCTTCGATTTCAATTCGCTTGATCAGTTGGTTTTGCGTATCAAGATTAAAACGATAAGCTCCTTTTGAGTTGGCTAGTTTACCGTTTATGGAGAACTCATCCAGTAAAATTCCGGATCCTATTAAAACATTGTTCTCATCGAATGCCGTCCATTTTCCAGATTCATCAACTCTGGTCCTTCCATTACTATCATCGCAATCACGTCCAGGGGCACGTTTACGGCCTTCTCGCGGATCCATTTGCCCTACTTGTAATACGACGTCACTAACCGGCGACCTAAAGGTCAAAACAAACTTCTCGCTAGCGTTGACTCGTTGCCCTTGATAGTCTTGATAGTAATCAATTTGATCCCATCGGCCGCCTTTGACACCAAATCCGTCATCTGTGAACTGTGTTTCGTATACCACAGCGCCCGGTTCACCGCCAATTTTAATAGCGTTCATGATAATATCCTCTCCCCAGGCTTGATCGCCCGTACCATTGTTTGTAATGTAGCTACCGTTTGCCTCTAAGCTTACGGTATTTTGGGAAAATAAATAGGCGCTACCACACAGCAACACCGTACACCAAAAAAGTGTAGATTTTTTCATAGAATTAAAGATTTTAGGGTTAAATCTAAGTTTGAAAAGTGGTTCGAATACTTCTCAATCTTTCCGTGAAATTGTTAAAAAAAGTGCAGATGTAGGCGAAAGGCTATCGAAAGTCGATAAAATGTACAAATTAGTATCAATTATACATAAACGACCGCAATAAGGATGAAACTGTTAAAGTGCATTCGCTAGAAAAAACAACTTCTTTACATTGGGAATTCCAGTAAAAGCAGCCTGTCAACCACCTACTGAAAGGTTCTACGATAGGATTCGGCGGTACGTTTTTCAATTTTTAAAAAGGCAGTACTAAAACTCGAATGGTTCGAAAAACCGAGTTCGGCAGCAATTTGAGAAATGGGCATTTTCGTTTTTTCGAGCAAGATTTTCGCTTTTCCCATTTTGTATTTCAAAATATATTGATAGGGTGTATCGCCCAGATACTTTTTAAAATTTCTAATAAAATGATGTGGGTTCCAAGGGGTCATACTTGCAAGGGTGTCTATTTTTAATCGCTTGTCAAAATTATCGTGAATGTACTCGGCCACTCTTCTAATTTTGATGGGCACCTCTTCCAAAGGGATGGGTATGGGATTTTCTATTGCTTTTTTTCTTTTGTGCTTCGCCGCAAAGGCCACTTCTACGGCAGTAACAACATCCGCGGTACGAAAAGGCTTCACTACATAACCCGATGGGGTGGTACTCGTAACCTCATCTATCGTCGTGCGATCCGTGAACGACGTAACGTATATGAAAGGGATTTCCGTTGAATTTGCTAAAAAACGTCCTATATCTATTCCTTCCTTTTTTCCTTTGAGGATGATATCGATCAAGACGAGATCTGGTGAGAGCGTGCCGATTTTCTGAAAAGCTTCCGCGGCATGGGTACAAATACCGGATACGTTCCAATTTTGGCTTCTCAGAATGCGTTCCAGGTCTTTGGCGATAATCAATTCGTCTTCAACGATCAATATGTTTTTCATACTAGTTCAGGATTGGGGGTTTTAAGTGAAATATTGATTTGAGTACCAGAAGCATCTGAATTAACCTTTAGTTTTCCGCCTAACTGTTCAATTAAAAGAGAAACCAGGGTCAAACCAAAGGAATCGTCTTTTTTGCCCTTTGAATCGGAAGAAATACCGATTCCGTCATCCAATACATTTACTTCGAGACGTTCTTCCTTTTTATCTACGTTGATTTCGAGGAGGCCGGATGTTTTATCGACGAACGCATGTTTAAAAGCATTGTAAACCAACTCATTAACTACGATTCCCAAATGGATCGCCGTGTCGATATCGACCATAATAACATCGGCGTTAATCGTGTAATCAATGGTTTTTTTATCAAATTCAAAGCTTTGATATACCGCCTTCATTAGCTTCTCCAAGTATTTTTTAAAATCGATGGTACCGGGGGTATTGCTATTGTAAAGGGTTTGATGTACCAAAGCCATTGAAGAAATTCTTGCCTGGCTCCGTTTTAAAAATTTTCCCACTTCCTTATTTTTGTTATGCGCTCCTTGAAGATTTAGCATACTCGTAACCAGTTGCAGGTTGTTTTTCACCCGATGATGGATCTCCTTGATCAATACTTCCCGTTCGGCCAGGGCATTTTCGAGTTGTAACCCTTTCTCGGTCAAATCGCTATTTTTCATTTTCACCTCTTGATTCCGAAGTGCAAGTGCCCTATTCAGGCGGCCCTTCACATGAAATCTGCTATAGAGCCCTGCCGTAATCATGATTGCGAATAACAGGGCGCCCCAAAGGGCAAAATTTTGATACTTTTTGCGAACAATGGCCAATTCATTCGCTTTGTTAAGGGTATTTAGGTTTTCAATCTGTTTTTCCTTTTCAAGTGTTTCGTACTTTGTCTGTAATTCTTGAAGCTTATCCACATTTTGCACCTTTAGAATACTATCGGATAGGTCTTTGTACTTTATATAATTGAAAAAAGCTTCCTTGTACTTTCCTTTCGCCGAATCAAGTCGGCTTTGACTTAAAAGAAACCGCTGCTTAAAATGGTACAATTTCTTTTTCTTCAAGATTACTTCAATTTTCTCAAGGTAATAGGTGGCTTTTTGATAGTCTTGATTCGCTATATGATATTCGATCACATTGAGGCCGGTGCGGGCATAGCCTATTTCGTCGCTAACCTTGTCGTGATTTTTTAATGCCAAATTATAGAAATACAACGCTTTCGCATTGTTGCCTTGAGAGGTGTATGAATTGCCCATTTCATTATATACTTCTGCCATTTCCTGAAAATCACGATCGGCTTCTTCTATTTCAAGGCTTTTCATATAATATTTAATCGCCCTCGCATATTGGCCCTGCTCTTGATACGTCCTACCCAAGTTTCCATAATTACTGGACATTAACCTCCTATTATTAAGTCTTTTGTTAATTTCCAAAGCCTTTTCAAAACTCTTTAATGCCTCTTGATAATTGCCTTTTTCTCCATAGATGGTTCCCATGTTATTGTAAATCCCTGCTTCGGAGTCGAACATTTTTTCTTCCTTGTACATATCCAACGCCTCCATATAATTTTCCATGGTCTTTCCCAACTCGTCCCCTCTTCGGTGATGCAGCCCTTTGAACTGGTAATAATCTGCCTTATACTTTGCATTTTCCACATGGATCATTAGCTTCTTTGACCTATCAAAATAGCTATCTGCGGAATCACGTTGTCCTGTAAAAGAAAATAACACGGCTCGAAGGTTTAAGATTCTAAACTGCCATACCTTATCCTCTTCTTTGGAGGCAATGGTATAGATTACCTTGGCCAATGAATCCCCTTTTGCAAGATTATTACGGTTGACGGAATAACGCAATAGTTCGTAGTTGCCAAGCATGATATTCTCCGTATCGCCGGGGGGGGCCTTTTTTATCAGAAAGTCGGTCATATACAAGACCGTATCGTTTTGAATACCGTTGTAGTTTTTGATCAATTCATGATAGGTGCGCAAACTGTCCGCGATATTCGTGTCTTTCTTTAGTGCCCCCCAAAGGCTATCAATCTGCTGTAGTGGATCCGGTATGTCTTGTGCCTGCCCATTTGCCGGCATAAAAAGGGAAAGAAACAGAATAATCAAAAAACAATTATTCATGGGGGCTTTTATGTACATTCTTTAGAATTGTCGCCTAAAATGTAACAAATATTTTGGAAAAAGGTACTTTTTCAAATAAAATCGATAAAACACAGGGGCGGTACCATAGGGGCAGGAGGTTAGCTACCAATAAATGGGGCCGTCTCCCAAGTATTTATCGGCTATGGGACGATAGTACTTCTTTATCTCCTCTAAATCATAGGTTTTCGAACTTTTCGTATAAAGATCGTACTTGTTAAAATCACGTATGATTTCTAAATACCGTTGATCTTTTTCATTCAATAATTTTGTATAACTACCTCCGGTATGCCATGGATAAAAAGAATGATAGCGAATCATGACCATGGCTTCTTCTGGAAGCTTATTTCCGACATGTTTGTTTAATACCTGAAAAAGATACTCATCATGTCCCCATGCCAAGGTAAGTTCATCAAGACCGCAGCCTGCCTGATATATTCCCATTTCGGAACGGTATCGCTCGTCGTTCATATCTGGATTCAACTTGTTAAATTCGGGATATACGCAAGAATCCGGCAATGCACAACCTACTACAAAAACATCTCCCACGGTTCCCCATTGTTCCTCTTGACTGGTACCATCGGCATCGCTTCCCCATAGAAACAATATCTTTCCCAAATCATGTATCAGCCCTGTCAATTGCATCCAGTCGGGCCTACCATCCGCACGAATCGCCTCGGCACTTTGGATCAAGTGTTGTACATTGGGCAAATCCAAATCGGGATCGCTTACGTCAATAAGGTCGTTAAGATGTTCCATCGCATCCCAAAGATCCATAGGTTTGTCATAGGTGAGGTACTTTTGCTGCATTCGGTGCACGTACTCGAATGTTTGATTTTGACGCATTTTTCGATAGTGATTTCGAACGGCAATGGTTACATCCGATTGATCGTAATTTCTGAACGTATTCGCCATAAACAACTTTTGATTAAAGTAGTCAACGCCTCTTTATCATCTAATGAAGGCTTGTTTCTTTGGTCTCTGTATTACACGTTGCCCAACAAAAGATACAAAATAATTGTAACGCCAATTAAAAAAATACTGAAGTGACGGGCATAGCGCCATGGCTGTAAATCCACAACGTGTGCATCTTTTATAACAAACTTGTTTTTCCTTGGTGGGCCTATAGAGGCGAGATGCATTACCAATATGTTCAGCACAAATTCCATTCCCCAAATATGTACAAAATGTAAGTCGACCTTCCATACAAAATACGTACAAACGTAAAACAAAAGGCCAAAAAGCAGTCCGATCTTGGCTCCTGTGGCGGATATCTTGGGAAACAAAAAGCCCGCAATAATGACACTTGCGATAGGGACGAAGAAAATTCCGTTTAATTGTTGAAGCAATTGATAAAGGCCCTCCGGCGCATTGGCCACATAAGGGGCAATGCCGATTGCGAAGAGAGCCAATACCGCAGACGTCCATTTTCCCATCCGAACCAGTTGCCTCTCATTGGTTTTAGGGCGTATATAGCGTTTAAAAATCCCAAGACTAAAAACGGTCGCAGCACTATTCAAAGCGCTATTGAACGTACTCAAAATCGCCCCCATCATCACCGCGACGAAAAAGCCGGTCAACCATAGGGGGAGTACTTTTTTGACCAGTTCGGGATACACATTATCAGGGGTATCGTATAGGCTATCGCCAAAATAGTAAAACCCTATAAGACCTGGCAGCACAATAATCAAAGGCACTAAAATTTTTAACAGTCCAGTAAACAAAAGCCCTTTCTGGGCCTCCTTTAAGTTTACCGCCCCAAGGACCCGTTGAATAATGGACTGGTGCATCGTCCAAAAATAAATTTGATTGATCATCAATCCTGTAAACAACACTTCAAATGGCAAAATAGCCGATCGGGCGCCTACCCCTACACCCGATTCTTCACTAATGACATTGAACTTATCCGGGCTGTTTTCGAACACTTTTAGCAAACCTTGTAGCGGGTTACCATCTCCTATACCGAGTAATGCCAAAATAGGTACCATAAGCCCTGCGACGAGGAGTCCGAACCCATTAATGGTATCGGTATATGCGACCATTTTCAACCCTCCGAATATGGCATAGACAGCCCCTAGGCCACCCACAATGCAAACCGTTATCCAAATGGCCTCCTGTTGTGTAACCTGGAGCAAATCGGAAATTTCAAAAAGTGCTTCGATATTCAAGGCCCCTGTGTATAACACAATAGGCAATAAGGTGGCTACAAAGGAGATGATAAGCAAGAGCGCTACTAATGTGCGGGTAAGCCCATCGAAGCGTTTTTCCAAAAACTCGGGGATGGTCGTCAATCCCATTTTTAAATATCGGGGAGCGAAATACAAAGCGGCCACTACCAAGGCCAAGGCCGAGGTGACCTCCCAGGCTATAATAATTGCCCCGTTACGATAGGCAGACCCATTCATCCCCACAAGGTGTTCGGTAGAGATATTGGTAAGCAACAACGAACCTGCGATCACAATGCCCGTGAGCGATCTGCCTCCCAAGAAATACCCATCCTTGGTATGCAGTGAATCCTTCCGTAGTTTCCAGGTTGCATAACAGGCAACAAATGCCGTAAATAAAAGAAAAGTAAGGAAGACCATCTCTTGTAAAAATACGCATAACAAGCCTTCTATATCCAGGCAAGGGAGCCTATAACGATGGTAGCACCTACATTGCGTATCGCTTATTGATATGGTTTCTTAGCACAAATACCTGCACTCCCATAAAAAACGTAAACCCGACTACACCATATAAATAGGTATTGGAGATTTTCATCGCAGCAATACTATCGAACAGTCCGTTCGATACGTCGGGTATTTCAAAAGAAGCCAACCATGGTGTACTTAGAGTGGCACCGCTAAGCAGTACAAGCACTACGATTGCCGTAGCTAATAAAATGGTTAAAATCCAATGCTTTTGAGAGATAATAGGTTTGTAAGGGGTCGCACCGGAAGGTATTTGGTGTGCGATTTTGTCGAGCACCGAATCGGTGAAACTGTGCGAAGGCGATTCCACCCCAGCTTCCCTGACGGTCTTTTTTACAAAAATTTCGAGTTCCTCCTCCCTACTTTTTTCCATAATTTCGAAGAATTTCCGGTTCCAATCTATGGGTTAATATCGTTGCCAAACGTTTTCTACTTCTAAACAAACGAACTTTTACATTATCGACCGTAATCTGCATCACTTCCGATATTTCTTTCAAAGATAACTCTTCAAAATAGTGCAATGTCAGTACCAACGAGTCTTCCACGGCCAATTCCTTCATTGCTTCTTTAATAGTATGCTTGCGGTCTCTATTCTCCAAGGCTTCCAAGGCATTTTCAAGTGTTGGGATATGAAAATCCTGATACTCGTCAATAGAGGCAGTGGCAATGCCCCTACCTAGTTTTTTTAGATAATCTAGACTTCGATTATAGGCTATCCTATAAACCCAGGTCGAAAATTTTGAACCTCCCTTAAAGGTAGGCAAAGCCTGGAATACTTTTAAAAAAACATCCTGAGATACCTCTTCGGCCTCTTCATTGTTCTTCAGTATCTTCATTGCCACGGTGAATACCATATACTTGTATCGATCCACCAAAACGGCAAATGCTTGGGTGTCGCCTTGAATGACTCTATCGATACAGGGTTGGTCTGCGTTTGGGTTCATTACAACTATAGGACGTAAAAAACAACTCTGAGGTTACATCGATTTAAAAAAAATATAAAAAGGTGTAACCTTTGCCAAACAAGTACCGTCATACCTAGCAAACAAGTTTATTTATCAATTAAATATAATCAAATGGCAGCAGCAATTTTAATACCCATCAGCTTTTTCTTAGTCGTTTTCGCAATTACCTACCTGCATTATTCGACAAGAAATAAAGAACGCATGGCGCTTATAGAAAAGGGCGCCGACGCAAGTATTTTTGTACAGGGAAAAACAAGAAGAACCCCTATCTGGAAAATCTTGATATTAAATATCGCATTGATTTTGATAGGTGTGGGGACCGCCATTTTTGTAGGTTCTTTTTTATCCGAAATAGGCGTTGATAGTGAAGTTGCCTATCCAGGAACCATTTTTCTGATGGCGGGTATTGGTTTACTTACCGGTTTCTTCGTGACAAAAAAAATGGATAAAGAGGAATAATTCACCGTTTTATTATAAAAAAGCTGGGCACTTTAGCCATGGCTTTTTTTATGTCCTTGTCCCGTCCTGAAATAAGTTGACACAAAATCGACTTATTTATGAAACATTCAAAGATTACGGTTAACAAGCGTACC
>CANMSA010000010.1 GCA_947500385.1 uncultured Flavobacteriaceae bacterium
CGTAGCCTTGGTAAGCCGTTACCTTACCAACAAGCTAATGGTACGCATGGCCATCCTTTGCCGGCCGAAGCCTTTAATACACCTATCAGGAGATAAGCGCATACTATGGGGCATTAATCCAAATTTCTCTGGGCTATTCCCCTGCAAAGGGCAGGTTCCATACGCGTTGCGCACCCGTGCGCCGGTCGCCATCATCCAGCAAGCTGGATATGCTGCCCCTCGACTTGCATGTGTTAGGCCTGCCGCTAGCGTTCATCCTGAGCCAGGATCAAACTCTTCATTGTCGATTCTTATATATATTAAGTATATCCAACGAAAAATATCCCCCGGCCCCGTCTCTCGATTCAATTCTATACTACACTTGTTCCTTCAAAAGAAAAAAGTGCGAGTCGTACGACGATCATTCGCCGTACTCTGTTGTCTTTACAATATGCCAATGAACTTTAAAATATCTCCCGTCCTAAGACGCTCGATCCACTTTGACTACCTCTCTACATCCAATCCCTCAGCCTCAAAGCGGGTGCAAATATAAGAGGGTTTTTTTCTTTACACAATAGTAAATTGATTTTTTTTAAAAAGGTTTTGAAAATTAGTTTCAAAATACTGATAATCAGAATTTTAATAATCCAAAAAAAACCACAAAAAATTCGGTAATTGTATAATCTCCGATCCTTTTTAATTTCACATTCCGCTTGAAAACGCCAGTTGTGTACAGCTAACCTTCTGAAAATGAACAAAATCTTACGATATTAAAGTAAAAAAGCAGCAAAATGAGCTGCATTCGACCAAATAGAACGACCTCCTCCAAAGCCAATCGGTCTAAGAGAAGAAATTCCATACCAACCCAAAACGAATCACAAAGTCCCTATACGGGTAATCGGGAGCCGCGAAGAATTCGTTGGTGCTATTGAACGAAGAGTTAAAGTGCTCTGCCTTTAAGTAGATCCGGGTTTGCTGTACCCGAGCGTTGATAAAGAAATCTAACATGGGAAAGCCCCCAAGCTCTTGATTATCCTGCACAAAAAACTCCCCAAGCACAGGGTTGTACGAATTCATATTATAGGCCGTGAAATACTTGAAGGTCACCCCTGTTTGTAAGAACATGGCTTTCTTGAATACCTCCGAGGAAAAGTAAAGCGTATTCCTGGTAATCAATTGCGGTACATTCAGCACCTTATTTGTTTGGGCAACATTTTGGTACATCACCGTATTGTTCAAGGCAAACTTCCCCAACCTAAACTCTTTGTTGTACTTCACCTTCAAATAATTGACCGTATTGGTCTCTTGAAATGGCTTTAGATAGGATTGAACAAGATTGTCTGTCAATTGCGCTTCGGTAGCTTGGGACGCGTCAGGAGCAAAATAGGTATAGTTGTCAAGCCGGGTGTACTTGGCACTTAGATTACCCAAAAGCTTAGACTCTAAAATGAACTGCAAGCTACTTACTTGTTCTTTTTCATAACTGGCCGAATTTTGCCAATTGTAATTCCGATAATCACTCTGATACAAAAGATAATTAAAATCGGGCAAGCGCGAAGAACTATGAAGCAATGCCCTAACGCGATTATTCTCGTTAAACTTATAACCCGCAGAAGCGTCTAAAATATTGCCAGTGAGATCGCCCGACACGGCATACCGTAAAGACCCTTGTATATCAAAGCCTTTTATGAATTTCTTATAATCGGCTCCGATAGCCACTTCCTCTCCCTTAAGTTGGTTTTCGATAATACCATCATCACTAATGACTACACTATCGAAATAATAATTATAATTGTACAGATTGATGCTCCCTTTTAAGCTCCCGAGAACCGAATTGTAAAAGGTAGCACTGAATTGGTTGTACATGGTTTTTAAAATGGCCTTATCATCAATGGAAGTTAAAAAACTATCCCCGTAAAAATCGTACTGCGCCGCTTGTTCGTACACATAGTATTTGGTCTCATACTCGAACTCATGCCCTATGGCCAAAGAAGTACCCTCAACCTTACTGGAATCTTTTTGTTTTCGAAGCAGTTTGTATTGATGGTCTAGATAGTATCTTTTCCCCAAAATACGATTGTCGGCATCGTCAAAACGAACTTCCAACCGCGCCCGATCTGAAAAATCGGCATCCTGGGCGGGATTTATAAACTGCTCTTCTGCAAGGGCCAATCCCCCGTTCTCCTCGGTTTCAATATCCTGTGCAGCAATATGCGCCCTTAGATTGTACCGCTTATTTTTCGTTTCGTAGTTGGCCGTTGTTCGGAAATTTCCTGATTGTGATTGGTTGAAAAGATACTTGCCCAAAGATCGAAAACCTTTATAGGCAATAGAGAAGTTGAGCCTTTTTGAGGTGTTGAATGTCAGCTGCGCATCAAGCAATTGCCCCTGTTCAAAGGTGGTCTTAAAAAAGAGATCCGTCATGGGGGTAGCTACATTGAAATAGCTTATCTCATGTGTCTCCAAATAATTAAAGTGTTTTGCCGATGCGCCCAGTCGTGGGTAAAATGATTTCCTTTCAAAATCAACCCCCAAGGAATTATAGGGCTGGCCCACATTGGCGAAGGGCATCAATTCAAAATCATCTCTTTTAAGGTAATTGTATCGGTACTCTTTTTGAATGGTTAGCGTTGTATCCAAAAAAATGGTGTCGCGCGCATGGGAAATGATTTTATAATCCTTGATCGTACGCTCTGGCTCCTTGGTTTCCTTGTCCGCAGGGCCCTTGTTGCCTCGAGACTTTCCAAATTTTACCGACCGCTCCGCTTTGCCACTTGGAGGAATCGAGTCTTCTTGCGCAAAAAGTTGAAGACTAAAAAAGAGTAAGACAACAAAAAGAAAATATTTCATTCAAATCGATTACGGGGGTAAAGTTAATTTTTTTTGTTCGTAATAAAATGTGAAAGTTTTGAGGGCTTATTGTAGGGAACAAAAGGACCATTCCTGATTGATTGTAGTATCTTAGTACCTTATACCAATAGTGTGCTAGCACCTTTTTTAAAATCGATTTTCGAGGCAGGAACGGATGAGGCAGGTCGCGGTTGTCTTGCCGGCCCTGTAACCGCCGCGGCATTGATCCTTCCCAAATCGTTCAAAAACAATACCCTGAACGACTCAAAACAACTCTCTGAAAGCAAAAGGCTACTCTTACGACCCTTATTGGAATCAGAAGCGGTATGTTTTGGCGTTGCGCATATATATCCGGAAAAAATTGATGAAATCAATATTTTGAATGCTTCCATTTTGGCGATGCACAAAGCGATCGATCAATTAGATCCGCTTCCCGAGTTTATCATCGTAGATGGTAACCGCTTTAAACCGTATAAAAAGATAGCACACGAGTGCATTATAAAAGGAGATAGTAAATACTTGAGCATTGCAGGAGCATCGGTATTGGCCAAAACCTATCGCGATGCTTATATGGAGGAGATCGATAAAGAGTTCCCCATGTACAATTGGAAACAAAACAAAGGATACCCCACCAAAGAACATCGCGAGGCCATTCGCACGCATGGTATTACCAAATACCATCGCAAGAGTTTCCGTTTGCTTCCGGAACAATTGTCCTTAGCACTCTAACGGGCTTTTCCCAATTGATTTTACCCTACCCTATTCCGTTAAAAAAACGAAATAGTATAACTTTGCAACAAAGGTTGTATATGGCGCGCAAATTGATGTTTTTACTCTGTTCTTTTCTAATCCTTAACTGCGCCAAGGACCCCTCTAAAAATGCCCCCCTCTACAGCTATATACCCTCCGATACCGGATTGACCTTAAAGATAAACAGCCTATCTGCCTTGAAAGACAGTGTATCGAACCATCTTTTCTTGTCAAGATTGGAACATTTAAAAACGACCAAAGAAATTTTACGGAAATTAAGCATCCTTGACTATGTACCTGCCTCAAGCAAGGGGCTGCTTGTTTTTTCCGGAACCAATGAGGTCTTATATATCGGGGAAGCTGTTTCATTCCCATCGAAAGACTCTCTAGCAGTATCCACCATAGAAGAATTATCGTTATCAGCGGAATCTATCTCCAAACATACCATTGATGAAACCGTTTTCTTTGCCACGATTTCGGGCAATAAGTTTCTGGTGGGCTCCAATGAAGCTTTTGTTTCCGCTGCATTAGATCAGGCAAAATCCGACTTTAAAAACCCTATTTTACAAAAGCTGTTTGTACAAGCCGACCCAACCGCCATCGCGACCGCCATCATACATTTAAAAAACAGTGATTCTTTGGTATCGCGGTTATTTAAAAACAACTCAGAACCGCCCCTTAAGAAATTTGCGCAATGGGTTTCTTTGGATGTATTTTCTTCCCAACACGAATTTCTTTTAAATGGAATTTCCACCATAGACTCCACCGCTACAAAGTATCTGAGCCTTTTTAAAAATACCCGACCCCTTCCGAATATCACGGCAAGTTTGGCCCCATCGCGTACAGATGCCTTCCTTTCTTACTCCTTTGATAATTTTGCCTCATTCCTTCAGAACCAGCAGGCGTACCTGCAAACCCCTATTCCAACGGATTCCCTTTTTAGCGCTGTGGAAGAAATAGGATTCATTTATATGGGAGACAAAAAGGCTATTGCCCTGAATACCTACGGCTCTGAAACCATGACCGATTTCCTTGTCAGTATTCGAACACGTGCCATTGATTATCAGGGTAACATTATTCTAGCGTTGGCTGAAAACGACTTTCTGAATACTGCTTTTAATCCCCTGATACGTGATTTCAAGGCCAACTATTGCACTATTCTTGACAATGCATTCCTATTCGCCGAAAAACAAGAGATCTTGGAAACGATTATCAGTGATTTTAATAGCGAAAATACCTTTAACAAGACAAACACCTATGACATCGTAGGGCAAGCCGCGGCCTCCTCCGCTACCTTATTGTTTATTGGAAATGCTTCATATCTGGAGCAGGTATCAAAAGAAGAGCTTGATCAGCATCTCCTCTCCAGTATCGAAAAAAAACTGTTCAAGGGGTATGCCTATACCGCGCAAGTAGTGGCCGACGGTGATTTTTTCCTTACAAATATTGCCTTCAAGAAAATTAGGAAGGGCAATAGGCCATCGGGGCCAAAAATCCTTTTTAAAGCCTCTTTGGATGGTAAAATTGCCATGAATCCCCAAATCGTTACCAATCATATAACCGGGCAAAAAGAAGTACTGGTACAAGATGACCAAAACCAATTGTACCTCATATCGGATAATGGAGACATCCTTTGGAAAAAACAATTAGAAGAGAAAATACAAGGCAGGGTGCATCAGGTCGACCTTTTTAAAAACGGACGATTGCAACTGGCCTTCACTACCAATAGCCGTCTTATTGTCCTGGATAGAAAAGGGAAAGAAGTAAGTGCCCTGACCAAAGAATATGAAGGAGGAAACCTCAATGCATTAGCGGTATTTGATTATGCTAAAAATAGGGAGTACCGATTTGTCGTGACGCAGGGAAAACGGGTTTATATGTACGACCGAAAGGGTAAAACCGTTACAGGGTTTACCTATACAAAAGCCGAAAGCGAGATTACAGGGGCTCCCAAACATCTTGTCATTGGCAACAAAGACCATCTTGTATTCAAATTGGCCAACGGGAGGCTTAAAATTTTAAACCGACGGGGGCAAGAAAGGGTCAAGGTCGCGAAACAATTTGATTTTTCGGATAATGAGGTGACCGTATACGATCGTCAGTTTACATTTACCGATACACAAGGTATACTGCATCAAATTGATCAAAACGGAAAAGTCAGCGCTTCACGGCTTGCTTTAAATACCGAACATGGGCTAGCAAGCACCCAAAAAGTATTGGTATACCAAAATGACAATGAACTGAGCATAGGTGGTAAAAAAATAACCCTAGATCTCGGTATCTACACTCCCCCAAAAGTATTTTTGGCACATAACAAAATATACATCTCGGTGACTGACATACAGAACGAAAAAGTATATTTGTTTGACAGCCAAGCGGTCCCGATTCCTAACTTTCCCCTCTTCGGAACAGGGCCGGTTGAACTTACTTCTTTAAAAGGGGACGGAAAACTCGCACTTGTATCTCAGAAAGACGACAACTCATTGATTATGTACCAGTTAAATTAATTTTTCTTCTTGCAAATTATACAGCAAGCACTACCAATTATACAGTGCCATGTACCAACTGCATAGTTTTTTCAAAACTTGATGTTAACCTTTCTATTTTGCCGACACTAAATAAATGAAAGCCTGGCCTACCAAACTTCCCATGCTTTCAGCACTGTTTTTTAACACTAAACTATTTAGAAAAGCTATGAACACATTCAACAGAATTTTCAAAATTGCGACTGTACTGGTCTTTTGTATCGGCTTCGCCCAGAACACAGAGGCCCAGTTCTTAAAAAAATTAGGCAAAAAAGCTGAAAAAGCAGCGGAACGCGCTGTGGAACGACGCGTGGAAAAAGAAACCACTAAAAAGACCGAAGCGGCCATGGATAGTATTTTAGAGCCTGGCAAGGATGGCAAAAACACCAAAAAACCTACTACCAAGGCCGAGAAAAAGTCAGAATCCGACGAAAATAGTACGGGTGTCTCCCAGAAAGAAAACGGCAATTCGAGTGCCTCGGGTGCGGGTTCGGAAAGCATACAAATCTATCGAAAATTTGATTTCGTCCCGGGTGATGAACTGCTCTTCTATGACGACCTCAGCAACGATTTCATCGGGGACTTTCCATCCAAATGGAATACCAATGGCAGTGGAGAATTGACTAAAATTAACGAAGATACCAACAAATGGTTAAAAATAGTACCGGGATATAACACCAACTATATTCCCGACCTTACCGATCTACCCGAAGAGTTTACCCTTGAGTTCGATGTAATCGCAGATGGTTTGAACAACAAAACATCTTCGCAAGCATACCTAAAAATATTGGTAGGAGATAACAACAATTTCAACAAGCCTAAAAACATGGGTATGGTGGAATATCCCCTTTGCCAGTTCATTGACCCGGGAACCATCGTTGAAAATAATGTGAACGGTACCCGTGAGATTCGAAATGCCATCAAGGTAGACATTCGCCAAGTGGTATTGAAAAAGCACCATATATCCGTTGCCGTCAACAAACAACGGTTTCGTATGTGGATCAACGAACTAAAACTGGTCGATATTCCCAGACTGCTTCCTGCGAATGTAGCAATGAAGGGCATCAAATTGCAATTGCGAGGTACCGATATCAACAGGGAAAATATTTACTTGAGTAATTTTAAAATAGCCAAAGGCGGATCTGATCTAAGGCGTACGTTGATCTCAGAGGGCAGGGTCTCCACCAACGGTATCTTGTTCAACAGTGGTTCAGCCACCATATTGCCACAGTCAATGGGGATTATACGTCAAATTTCACAGGTGTTGCTGCAAGAAACAACTATGAACTTGAATATCGTAGGACATACGGATTCGGACGGGGACGAAAAAGCAAATAAGACGCTCTCCCAACGCAGGGCAGAAGCCGTAAGGAGTGCACTTATCGATATTTACAACATACCATCAGCCCGACTTTCGGCCGAAGGCAAAGGGGAATCGGAACCTGTGGGCGACAACAGTACGGCCGAGGGTAAATCCAAAAACCGGCGGGTAGAGTTCGTAAAGCAATAACACTAATACTAAATCAAAAAAAATGAAAAATACATTCCTATTCCTGTTCCTGTTAATTTCTACCATTGCCTTGACAGCACAGAACAACTGCAGCAAGTACTACCCACTCACCGAGGGTAGTAGTTTTGAATATACGACCTATAATAAAAAGGGGAAAGTAGACGGGACGACCTCTTATAAAATCACATCGGTTTCCAACGAAGGCAATACTACCAATGCAACCATGGCGTTGACCTTCACCGATAAGAAAGGCAAAGAGGCCTACAACTCGGAATATCAAATTAGCTGCGCCGATGGCACTATCAACATAGACTATAAGTCGTTATTCCCATCTGCCATGATGAAGCAATACGAAGACATGGGAATGGAAATGGAGCTCAGTGGAACCGACATCGAAATACCGCGCGACCTCTCTGTAGGCCAAGCATTGGAAGATGCCAATGTCACGGTTAACATGAGCATGTCAGGAATGAATATGAAGGTTACCGTGGATATGACCGACCGAAAAGTAGAAAAAAAAGAGACGGTCACGACCGCAGCCGGTACTTTTGAATGCTACCTACTTACCGAAACCAATACCTCGGAAGTGATGGGCGGTTCACAAGAAATGCATTCTAAGCTATGGCTGGCAGAAGGTGTGGGGATGGTGAAGCAAGAAACCTATAAAAAGAATGGGAATTTGATGAGTAGGAGTGAACTTTCAAAGTATTCCGAATAAGTAGTTTTTTGTAAGAAACAGTAAGCCAGGGTACTCCCTTGGCTTACTGTTTCTTACAAAGTTCTTCCCAAGCGATTGGTCAAGCATAGCATAATACATGTCATTCGTACATGTATTTGTACCGAAAGTACAAATTGAACCTAAAAAGTTCTTTCATGAAATTATTTTTACATGCGTCCGTTGGTGAATAATTTTAAAAAATAACCGTTAACCTTTCTGAAAGCCCAACATTAAACGGTGGACATAAAAACTAATAATTATGAAAACTAAACTAGTAGCATACGGAATTGTATTCCTCCTCTTTTCCGCATGCATCGATGATTACAACGGAGGTGATGGGGATGAACCCTACAAAGGACCCCTTACGGAAACCAACTATCTGTATTCCGAAGACCTACGTACCTCTTTCTTAGAGGAAGAAATAGTAGAGCTTGATGAAGAAATCGCAGAACTCAAAGACATCATCGCCAACGGCCAAGCAGATGAGACCACTGAAGAACGTTTGGAAGAAGCGGAAGCGGAAAAGGAAGCAAACACCTTGGAAATAGATGCCATCGCTTCCTACAGGGAGCAAGTATTTAAAATTACTCCTGTTCCTCCAAGACCGCCTTGCCCAAAGCCTCGAAGTTGCAGCGACTGGCTGGAAATCATACAGGTTACACCTCCTGTAGCTTTTAAAGGGTTCCGCATGACTGTCTATACAGCCAACCAAGAAATCATCGGTGAAACCAGCGGTGAGTTACAAGCGTTGGAAGGTTCTGGCGGATTGCTTAACTCCATAGAACTGAAATGGGACACACAGGGGTATAAAGGAGAAATCTTCGTGAAAACAATTGCAGAAGACCAAGATGGCTTTCCTATAGAGTCTTTCATAACTTCGTCAATAGACTAATCGTTCTATCTAAACAATATGAAGATACCTCCTGTGCGGAGGTATCTTTTTTTTATTCCTTTTCTATGCAGCAAGCGACCGTTATACACTAGATTTTTAGAGGTTTTCGTACTTTAGGGTGGTCAACAACCAAAAGGAATGACCAAGAACTTTTTATTTCTCCTATTCGTTTCACTATTTGCCAGTTTAAATGGTCAAGAAATAGAAGAGCGTATTACACAGCTTGAAGCCGGTTTTTTGGAGCACTACTACAGTAATTTAGATTCTACCAATCTCTATTTTAAGCAACTCGAAAAAATATATTTAGAACAGGATGATTACAGTGGCCAAATATCCCTCGTAAATATATTCTGTAATGCTGCCGGTTATCATCTTGACCTAGATATACTTAAAAACAACATTGATAAGCTTGACTCTTTAATAATCATCCATGCCAATGTCCTTGACACATTGCCTGATAAAGGGGCCTACGAAAAGAATTATTTAGCATATAACAAAGGAAACTACTATAGTGAACTAGAAGATTATCCAAAATCTCAATTCTATTTTGAGGAAATTATCCGAAGAATCACTAGCAAATCTGATTATCAAAACCGCCAAGGAGATATCGATTTTCTATTTACTTGTTACAGCTTTATTGCCCAAATAAATTCGGTTCAGCACCGATTTCAAGTCGCCAGCGAGTATTACGAAAAAAATATTCGGCTTTATAGTGAAACAAGACCAAATGACATTCCTGGCTTACACAGTGTCTATAACCTTTATGCGGGTAGTTTGTTTGACCAAAAAAAGTTCGATGAAGCCAAAAACTATTGGGCAAAAACATTAGATTATGCAGAAAAAAATTATGCGCCAAGTAGTCGGAACAGTATTGTCACCACAAGTATGTTGCTTTCCAAAACTTATACGGAATTAGGCAAGACCGATAGCGCTAACTTTTACCTAAATAAATTTAAAAAATACGAAATACCGGAGGATCCCTTCGCGTATCGCTACTTCTCTACCCAAGCCGCCATACTGCAGGGTGAAAAAAAATACGAGGCGGCGATCACCGCTTTTGACAAAGCAATACAACTTGCCCCCAATAGTCAAAAACCGGATATACGCCAAAAAATGGGCAATCTGTATACCCAAAAAGGTGCCCCTAAACTCGCATTGGAGCAGTATCAAATGGCACTTATTGCATTGGCTCCGAATTTTGATTCCAAGGGCTATTCTGAAAACCCCGATCCGAATCAAACTACCCAAAAACAAGTGCTACTTCGCTTGTTAAAAGCCAAAGCAAACGCTTTAAACGCTTTGGAAACCCTAGAAGACAAACGAAGGGCGCACGCAACGGTCACTATGGCCGTACGCACCCTCGATTCCCTTAAGCCCGGCTTTAAAAATGAAAAAGACAAAACCTTTCTAATTGAAAACGCCTTCCCTGCTTTTGAAACAGGCTTGGAAGCGCTCTTCGCCCTGTACAGTGATTCGAAGAAGCCCGCGGATATTTCCAACGCATTCTATCTATTTGAAAAAAGCAAGGGGGTGGTATTGTTAGAGGCCCTTTTAAGCGCCAGGGCACAAACCTTTTCTCAGGTACCCACCCAATTGTTGGAAGCCGAAAAAGAGTTGAAATCAAAAATAGCCATTCATGAAAAACGCATCGATCAGGGTTCCGATGACACCCACATCCTTCAAGATGAATTGTTCGATCTTAAAAACCGGTACCGCAAGCTACTGGAAACCCTAGAAAATGACTATCGCCCCTATTACAATTTAAAGTACAATACAGCGGTACAAAATTTAGCCGATTTTAAGAATAATCTATTACCGGGCGAATTGGTCGCCTCTTATTTCTATGGGAACAAAGCTATCTATGTCATCGGTATAACAAACGAGACTACCACCTTTCATAAAGTGGCCATTACTCCGGCTCTTACCGATAAGATCGTTATGATACGCAGCATGGCCCAAGACCCGCAATCGGATATCGGACAATTAGCGCAATACGGATATGACCTATACACTACTTTGTTACAACCACTAATTCAAAACAAAACCTTCGAAACCATTAAAATTATGCCCGATGGTCCTTTGAACTATCTCCCGTTCGAGCTTTTAAATACCAAAGAGCACGCCCTACGCTATTTGATCGAACAGTCTGCCGTAAGTTATGTCAACTCGGCAACGCTTGCCCAAGAATTGAATAAAAAAGCAAGCAAAAATGGCAAACTCATGGCCTTTGCCCCTACCTTTAAAGGAACCAATGTAGTCCCGGGCGAAACCAGAAACACCCTGCAGCCTCTTCCCAATAACAAAAAAGAAGTAGAAACCATCCAATCATTTTTTGAGGGTACCGTTTTTATCGACAAAGAGGCTTCTTTACAGAACTTTACCGATCAACTAAACGGTTTTAATGTGCTGCATTTGGCAACACATGGTAATTTTAACGACACCATTCCCGAATACTCCTACCTCGCTTTTTCACCTGACCCCGCAAAGAGCTATTTATTATATGTAAAGGATATCTATAATTTGGAACTCAACGCAGACATGGTCACCCTAAGTGCATGCGAAACAGGTATCGGAGAATTAAAGCGTGGAGAAGGGTTCCTAAGCTTGGCCAGGGCATTTTTCTATAGCGGGGCAAAAAGTATCACGAGTACACTTTGGAAGGTAAACGATGCCTCCTCGGCAGAGGTGATGGGCGATTATTATGAACAACTGGCAAATGGTCTATCTAAAGACCGGGCATTGCGAACGGCGAAACGAACCTTTCTAGAAAAAAACAGTCAGAATGGCTTACGGCATCCCTACTACTGGGCCGGCTATGTGGTCTCTGGCAATACCAAACCACTTGGCAAAAAAGGGAATTGGTATGGCTGGGGTCTTGGAGGGGCCCTATTACTAGTTGGAGGTATTGTATACTACCGCAAAAAAAGGGCTTAGCGCAGTTTTTCGAGCAATTGGTTCGCCCTGTTCTTGTTGTAATCATATTTTTTCACCAAGGTATTCAAACGTTCAATGGCGGCCGCTTTATCGTCTTTTTTCAAATACGTTAATGCGAGATACCAGTTCGCTTCCGGGACAAAAACGGTATCGGTTTCAATTACCTTTTCAAACAGGCTTATAGCGGTGTCGTAGTTCTCTAAATTCAAATACGATTGCGCCAAATAAAAATCTATATACCCTAGGTTTTCGACGGTTTTCAAACTTTCAAAATGTTCAATGGCCGTTTGGTAGTCCCCAGATTCGTAGGCCACAAAAGCGTTCCTTTCTGGAGACGTATCGGCATCGCCCCTTGTAATGGTAAAGACCGTATTCGGATACGCTTGGTAATTTTCCTCGTATATTGCATCGAGGTTTTCACCGGTAAAGGTTTGAAATCCGATCCAACCTAGGCCCATCAAAAGTAGGATCGAAGCGGCAACCGACCAATTTCGAAAACGACTTTTTGGAGTGCTGGTTTCCGACTTCTCGACAATTGCTTTTTCAAAGCCTCTCAGCTTTTCCTTTAAACTTTCATCCTCTTTGTGAAGAATAACCTTCTTGATGCTTTTTTCAAATTCAAATTGCGCACGAAAAGCAGCGTCTGTTTCTAACAGCTCCTTGAATTGCTGTTCCTCGGCAGGGGCCAAGTTATTGGAAAAGTAGTGATATAGCAGTGTTTCTTTGTCCATGATCAGTTACTATTAGCGGCGATACGTTCCTTTAAACTTTTCATGCATCGAGACTTTGCGCTTTTCACAACATTTTGACTGTTGTAGTTGCCCGCCTCCATAATTTCATCAATACTATACCCCCGGTAGTAAAAAAGGGTCAGTAATTCTTGACATTGCTTGCCAAGGGTTCCAAAGTGCTTTCTTAAAAGTTCTTGTTCGGGGGTGAGTCCGCCTTCATCGAAATCGAGGGTTTCGACCAAAGACGCGTCGTCCTTTACGATTTCAAGGTTGTAGGAAGACCCGACTGTTTTTTTATTTTTTCGCATCCTATCAAAAATTAAATATTTGCCAATACTAAAAAGATAGGTAGAAACGCTACTGGTCAATTCTTCGACTTTGCCACTCATCACATTGTTGTGAAAGATGATATAGGCATCTTGATAGATGTCTATATTTTCCTCGTCGGATAGATGATACCTGCGGGCAAAATTCAGGAACTTGTCCCGATTCTCCTCGTATACGCGCCTTAAAGCTATTTCAGAGCCTTGCCGCAGTTCGTCCAGTGTGTTGGTTCTACTTGATTCTTGCACTTTAATGATAGGAACTAAAAAAGGTTAACACCGTATCTAGCGAATGTAACGATTTTTTAAGAAAACAACTAGACCAAATTCGGCGCAAACACTTTAAAACAAGGGGTTGTAGTACTTATACTACTGCCGAATTATTTTTAGAATTCAGAATTTCCAATATAAAAAGTCAGCCCCGTTGTTCAACTTCCTCTTTTCGGTTCATAGAAGGAAGAACTTTAAAAAATGCCACTATGAAAACTATGAAACCCCTACCGTATATAAAAGCTCTGGAAACGGCATTAACGGAATCGCCTTCGACGGCACTGAATTTTGGGTAAGCACCAATACTTGGGCACACGACTCCCATAAATTAATGAAAGCGGCTTTTCCGAGTAAAGTAAGTTTTTAGGTGAAGTTCTCATTGACAAATGTTAACCTCCATTAAAATTATCCATTAAGTAGCAAACAAAAAAAACGATAACGATGAAAACAACAATCACAATCACCTTGATATGGCTGTTTGGAGCCATGGCAATTGGCCATTCACAAACTGCTCAAAACGCGGAAACCGATAGCGCTAAGCAAATGAACCTGATGGACGAGCAGGTAAAGATCTTGAACTCCGTCTTCGAATTGGGCGGGGCAACTGAAAATCCGTTTGGAGGTGCCACAAATTATATGGAACTATTGGAGCAAGGGGATTTTGACCCAGCACTTAAAAAGGAACTCAAAGAACAGTATAAAATCTACGATTTGAGCCTAGACCCGAAAAAGAAAGACTCCTTGGCCCTACTAATCAACAAAAAACTGAAAGAGGCAATGGACAAAAGCCTCAACGATCCTATCAGAAATTAAAACAACGAATCATGAGAATAGTAAAAATAACATTTGTTTTAGCCATCTTCTTTGCCATGTTTTCCTGTGAAAAAGAAGAACTGACACCCGTAATCCCAAACAAAAAGAACAGTGAACAGTCTGAAACCAAGGGGATAGGATTGTTCCCCGCAGAAGACCCTCTAACTTTCACTTTACAAAGCAGTACGAACGACACGGGGCCCTTCGCTAGTCAAGAAATGACCCTTTTCAAAAACAAAGTATGGCTGGTTGGAGGTGATAACTCCTTCACCCCACCCTGGACCTCAAGTACCCAAGTATGGGCAAGTCATAATGGTACCGATTGGAAATTGATCACCAAAGGGCAGTTCCCCGAACGAAGAAACCATTCGTTATTGGTATACAAAGACAAGCTCTGGGTCATTGGCGGTATCGATAATGCGAACAACATATTGAGTGATATTTGGAATTCAAGCGATGGTGAGAACTGGACAAGGATAACTTCTTTAAACCCACTCGAAGACATTGGGCAAAACAATTCGGTTGTTTTCAATGATCGATTATTCGTATTCAGGGGAAACGGTGCTGAAAATCAGGAAGTATGGTCCTCTGCGGATGGAAGCAATTGGCGTTTGGAAACCGAAAATGCCTTCCCGGTACGGACTCATTATAAAACGGTCATCTTTAACGATTTTATATATGTATACGGAGGTTGGTTGCGAGACGGGCCCTCTTTAACCAATGAAGTATGGGCCAGCAAGGACGGGCGTTATTGGTATCAAAAACACCCCGCAACCACTATTTTTGCCCCGCGTATCGATCACAGTGCAACTGTTTATGACGGAAAAGTTTGGGTTATTGGCGGGAACAGTTGGGATGCCAGTGGCCGCCGTACATTTCATGGAGACATATGGTATTCCGACAATATGAAGTACTGGACCAAATACGATGGCAAGCCACCTTTTTACAAAGGGTTGCACAGCCATGGGGCGCTTAGTTATAAAAACAAACTTTGGATTTTTGGCGGATACCGACCGGATGCCTCCATGTCAGACATCCCAACCGCCAACATACGCAGTATCGATTGAATATGCGAATCGATTAAAAAGACTGGGGAAATCCCCAGTCTTTTTTGTATCAGTGTTAACCTCTTTCTGAACAAACCATAACAGGATATAACTGTAAAAACTAAAATGATGATAACAACGATACCAATGACAAACTCCTAGAAAGTGGTATGGGAATCAACGATTTATTCTAAGCTAGGTCCATATTAAAAAAAATCCAGGGAATTCCCTGGATTTTTTTTGTTCGAATGTTAACCTTCATCAGGCTACAGCATAAAGAAGTATATAACAAAATACAGCATCATGAAAAAGTTTAATTTACTATATCTCGTAGCGTTCATTGCTTTTTTTACTTCCTGTGAAAAAGACGAATTGAACGGGCCTAGCACCCAAATAACAAATCCACTTCCAGAAGAAGGCGAACTTCCAAAGGGAGACGACCTATCGCTTCTTTTCACTGTTCAAACCGAGGAAGATCAGATGGGCAAGTTTGCAAAAAACGCCATGACCGTCTTTAATGGACAGGTATGGTCTGTTGGCGGAGTCAACGATTATGGCGCTGCCGATTCCCATTTTTTATGGAATAGCGACAATGGCATCAACTGGGCTACGGTCCCCACATCTGCGACTACGCCCGCCTCTTTCCGTAGTTTTCGGGTGGGTCATACTCTGACCGTCTTTCAAGATCAATTATGGCTTATTGGCGGTAGAGACGAAACCGATACGGAGTATGCCAATTTATGGTATTCATCCGATGGAAGCGCTTGGTCTGAAATCACCGCTCCCTTTGGTCCGATACCCGATCATTCCACCTTGGTATACAACGATCGTATGTATGTAATTTCTGGAAACGCTACCACAGGACATACGGAAGTATGGTCTACCGCAGATGGGTTTGATTGGATACGGGAAACCGAGAATGCTTTCCCAGGCCGTGCGGGGCAAAAAGGAGTTGTCTTCAATGACGTCATGTACATTGTTGGGGGAGAAGATATCGCAGGAGCCAAACTTTCAGAAATCTGGGCCAGTACCAATGGACGCGATTGGAACAGAACCGACCCATCGTTCGGAGGACGGAATGCCCATAGCGCAACCGTTTACAATGGCAAGGTTTGGGTCATTGGCGGCCAAGATAGCAGTTCACTCTTTAACAACGAAATCTGGTATTCTTTAGATATGAATACTTGGGAACGCTATTCGGGCACACGACCCGGTTCCGACGGCATTAGCTCGCATACCATTTTGAACTACAATGATGCCCTGTGGCTCTTTGGCGGACTTCAAGATGATGGTACCGGCAGCAGCGAAGCACGAGGGGAGATTACGACCATAGAAGAGGACTAAGAAACATGAACACAAGCAACAACATCATGAAAAATTTAAAACCCAACGGGAATCGATTACTGGTGGCGCTATTGACCTGTTTGTTGGCCATAGCCTGTGAAACTGAAATTCCAGAAACCGATGTAATACCTCCTGAGTTTACATTTCAGATTACAGGAGATGGTTTCAGTGAAACGTTTGATCAAGACACCGATTTTAGTAGCTTTCAATTGAATCTTCGCGAAGATACCGACTATGATTTCATTTTAAGTGGGAGTGATGTAGACGGTCTCAAAAGAATCGAATGGTATCTTGCTCATGATTACATAGAACTAGAGAGCGAAGTTATTAGCCCATGGAGCGTTACAGCTAGCAGCGCGCTAGTGGATGTTGTCTCATGGAACGGAAATCGAAACAACCCTGTAACAGGTTCCATTTTGGCCGGGACTTTCAGAACAAGGGGGAACTCGATCGGCGTAAGAATGACCTTCTACCTTACCGATTTTGGTGGGGAAAGTGGTCGTTCGAATAGCAGTTCCGGAGAATTGAATATCCTTATAGGCGATCATGATACAGAAAAAATACAGTTATAGGAGTTGCCCGATCTTTTCTAAAAACCTGTAGCAAAAGACATAGAAAATGGACACCCCCCAAAACCGATTGTCCGCTACCAGTATGCTGAGAAGTTTCACTGGTACTCTGAAAACCGAGGTGTAGACCTCGGTTTTTTTTATAATGGGGTCAAGTAAAATGTACGCTGCAAGTCTTTGTCATATTGGTCATAATCCCCAAATATTCCGATAGCAAAACAACGGCGAAACGCACCTGCTCTTTTATCCCCTTTGTTAACCTTTTTGATTCCGCTCCATTAAGCAGTATAACGTAATAAAGAAATTATGAAAAAGACTTTTAAATATTTAGGCATTACTCTTTTGACCATTGGCTTCGCACTAACCTCTTGTACCAAGGAAGGACCGTCAGGTCCCGAAGGGCCGCAAGGTATGGTCGGAGAGCAAGGCATTCAAGGACCTACCGGCGAAAATGGCAATGCAAACGTACAAGCTTTCGACCTAGTCATTAACAAAACAGATTGGGGTACCAATTTACACTATGGAGGAGGCAATGTTTACAGGGCCTATACTATTTTACCCGAAAATGTAGGGGGTATAGATATACCCCTGTTAAGTGCTGAAGGAGGCGCCGTTCTACTATATGCCTTTATCGACTATGAGGATGCGGCATACCAAACCGAAGACGAATTAAAACAACTTCCCTTTTTGACAACGGTAAATAACATGGGATTACGTTTTGGTCTCAAAATGGAATTTTCAATCAGTAGAAGCTCCCTTTTACTAGCAGAAACAGAACATGGGTGGGATGCGAGAAATATGGCAGATGAAAATGTGCCAGACGAAGTCGATGTTCGTATAGTTCTTATTGAATCTGCGGCGTCTGTCGCGGGCAAACAAGAAGCATCTCCCTTGGAAGCGCTTAAAAAAGCAGGAATCAACCTCGATGACTACACAGCTGTAATGGATTATTTTGGGTTGGATTACTAAAAAAAAGTTCCACTTCAACGAACCGAAGGTCAAACTTCGGTTTTTTTATGTTTTTCTGTTAACCCTCTCCAATCAATTTACATTAAAAGAAAACATAAAAAAAAGGTCATGAAAATCACAAAAAATATCAATAGTTCTTTGATCGCTCTTATTCAATTACTAGTTGTTGCACTACTATTTGCAAGCTGTAACAAAGATGACGAAACGGAGAGCACATATGAAGTCGAAGGTGTAGAAGAATTAACCGCTCCCAATGGGCTAATTACACTGACCACTCGTAAGAAACAATTAAAAATAGGGTTAAATGATGGCCGCATATTGGAAGAAACCCTGTTTGCAGATGACGTAAAAATCCAAGAAAACCAAGGTAACCTCTATGAATTTAACACGAACACCATTGTGAAAAAAGCTGCAAACAACGGTGCCGTGGTTTGGGAAAAATCGTATCCTGAAGAGATTGGGAAATCTATACGAATGCATCGGGCAAATACCGTCTTCTCCCAGAATACCCTATTCATATCCTATCAAGAACTCGATACGAATACTTATGAGAGTCGTTACTTTATGGAGGCACTTGATCTTGAAAGTAGCAGTACCATTTGGAGATTAAATGTAGGGGCCAATACCTACCCATACCTGTATCAAAACAGGTTGATTACCGTACAATACCCCAATGGGAATGCGCCAACCGTATTCCAATATAGAAACAAATTCCTTGGTGATGTTGAAGTAGAGCGAACCATTCCGGAAAGAGTAGACGATTATACGTTCGACGGCGATCTGATTATCGCCAATTCCTGGAATGATCGGGTATTTGCATTAGACAGGGGCTTGAACACGGTATGGAGTTTTAGCACAGGGGCCGAAAACCCTGGGGACGGACTCGTATTTGAAGACCAATACCTCTTCTTTTCGAGAGACCGTCATGTCTATTCGCTTAATAAAAATACGGGGGTGTTGAATTGGGAAACCGCGGTTTCAGAACGTCTTTCCTTGGGATTTCATACCAATGAAAAAGACTTATATCTTGCGCAACAAACAGGTACCCAAACCTTGACATTACTTAAAATCAATACCGAAAATGGGGAATTGGAATCCTCCTTCGACACCCCCATGTCAGACGATACCTATACGACCAAACTGGCATTTTTCAAAGAATACCTACTGGTAGCAATGGCACCTTCTTCGGACGAGAATAACCCGCAAATCGAGGCGAGACTGCTTCATCTACCCTCTGCCGAGGAAATATGGTCGGCAGATCTGATCTTTAAAATGGCGCATTACCAAGCGACCACAATTTCAAACGGCGAGTAGTATTGCATTTAAAGCCATACAAGGGCTTTTTGAAAAGGTTTTGACCATGTATCGTGCCCTTAAAAAGCAAACGAATTATAACACACTAGCAAAATTTATAATTATGAAAAGAGGAATTCAAGTAATGAATAGTATAGTAAGCCTATTGGTAGTATTTACCATCGGCTGCACCCCTGAGGATGGGGAAGACGGCGCCATGGGGCCACAAGGGGAACAAGGAATTCAGGGAGAACAGGGAGTTGAAGGTACTGCCAACGTGCTCTATAGCAACTGGCTCGACCAAGACTATAGCTTTATTGACGGGACTTCCTTCAAGAGCATGAAGGTTGATGAAAATAGGTTGACCGATGATTTTTTAGAACAAGGAGGTATTGTACTCGGTTTTTTCAGATTCCGAGAAGGGGTACAATATAATTTACCGTACCAACCTTCTATACGAAACACGAGAAGAAGCATGACCGCTATCTCCTTTGGAGACAGTGGAGAAGTACGATTTTCGCTGGAAAGTACCGACGATAGCGATCTCACCGAAGACGAGGTAAATGGTTCGGGTACTTCGCTCCGGGCACAGTTCAAATATGTCTTGATTCCCGGTGGCACTTTACTAACAGGACGTTCCCAGCAATTAAATTTCGAGAAAATGACCTATGACGAAATAGTGAACCATTTTGGTCTTGACTACTAGACGCTCCTAAAGTAAAAAACCGAGGCTACTACCTCGGTTTTTTTGTGTCTGGTTGTTAACCTTTTTACTGATCGGCCATTAAGAGGTATAACGCAATTAATAGACTATGAAAACTACGACTAAATTCAAGTATTTCTTCTTAAGTATAATCGTGGTACTTGCCATCGGATGCAACCCGGAGAATGGGGAAGATGGTGCCATGGGCCCTAGAGGAGAACAAGGAATTCAAGGAGCGGTTGGGGAAGACGGGCAAGATGGGAATGCCAATGTGATTTCCGTATTTCTTTCTGCAATTAGAATTGAAATTGGCAACAATACAATAGTGATTCCCGAACTTACACAAGAAATCTTTGATACAGGTTTTGTCATAGGGTATCTAACTGTTTCAGGTTCCACTACTCGCTGGGAGAGTATACCGTTGATATCTCGTGGAGAGGTACTTCTAGATCTCACAGAAATCAATGTAGGGAGTCTTAACCTTTACTCCACGGTTGGCCAAACACTTGATTTTAGATTTGTTCTTGTTGAAGGAACCTCTTCCTCAGGAAAATCCTCAGAAAAAACCATTCGTGCGCGCCTGAAAAATGCCGGAGTAAACCTTGGCAATTATGAAGAAGTAATGGACCATTTTGGTCTTGACTACTAGAAGGTAGTTCCCAGAATTAAAAACCGAGATTAACAGCTCGGTTTTTTTATGCCCTCTGTTAACCTTTTCACGGATAAAACATGAAGAAGTATAACTTAATACAAAGATTATGAAAAAGACTTTTAAATTTTTAGGAAGCGTTCTTTTAGCATTTGGCTTCGTATTGACCTCTTGCACGAAAGAAGGGCCTGTTGGGCCAGAAGGACCTCAGGGAGCTATCGGAGCGCAAGGTATTGCTGGAGAAAATGGAAACGTAATGTGCAAGCATTTGACATCGTAGTGAACAAGGCTGACTGGGGGCCAAACCTACATTATGGCGGAGGCAACCTGTACCGGGCCTACGACGTTATACTAGAGAATGTTGGTGGTATCGACATACGTTCATTAAGCACCGAAGGTGGGATCGTACTCTTGTACGCATTTATCGAATATGACGATGCGGCTTACCAGACCGAAAGGGAACAAAAACAACTTCCTTTTATGACCACAGTGAGCGGTATGGGTTCCGATTTTGGGCTTCGAATGGAATTTTCTATTAGTAGAAACGCCCTTCTTATGGCCAAAACGGAACACGGCTGGGATGCTTAATCAGTACCAGATGAAGACGTACCCGATAGTGTAGAAGTGCGAATTGTACTCATTGAAAGATCTACAAGTATTTCAGGTAAAACTGAAAACCAATCTGTTTTGGAGAGGCTTAAAAAAAACCGCGTACACCTGGACGACTATGAAGCTGTAATGGATTACTTCGGGTTGGACTACTAAAATTTACCGAGTCAAAAACATCAGAAACCCCGACTACTTTTTTTAATGACCTCATGTTAACCTTATTGGAAATCAGGCATTAATAGCATATAACTTAATAAAACAAATTATGAAAACAACTTTTAAACTCTTGAGCGGCATGCTCCTCTTATTCGCAATCGTATTCACCTCTTGTACCAAAGAAGGCCCCGAAGGGCCCATGGGTGCAATAGGACCCGCAGGCCCACAGGGGGAACAGGGCATCGCCGGGCAAGACGGACAGGATGGTTTGGATGGGCAAGACGGCGCCGATGGCGAGGACGGGCAAGATGCTGAATTCAATCCTATATTCTTTAAGGTTCGGGGCAACGGATTTGCCGTCAAAGATCTGGACGGGGGCACCACCATAGAAACCGATATTTGGGATATTGTGGAGTTTGACACCGCCAATGGGTTTAACAGCACCACCAAACGGTATACGATACCGGAAACAGGATACTATTTTTTACAAGGCTATGTGCGCCAATCCAATACCGTTACCGACGCTTTTTTCAGAATACATTTCAATATCGATACGGGTATTGATTTCACCCAGATCGTAGATGGAGACGACATAAAGATTAATGTCAGTGGTATTTATCGTTTGACCGAGGGGCAAGAGGTATTTCTGCTTCTCCGTAACTTCTCTCCCGGCACCGATGTTCGTATCGATGGCACGGGTAGCTGGTTCGAAGGCTATAAAATCAACTAAAGATTCAATGTAAAAGAACCATGGCCTAGGTCGTGGTTCTTTTATTCCTGTATATTCTTGTAAGCGAAGACAGTTGTATGGTCGGGTAGTATTATTTTACCGCTGTTATTATAAAACACCATCTTTAAAATGACAGCACTTCAAAGCCCGCTTAGCCGTTACACGGTTCAACTTCAATTATTGACAGTTACCTCTTTACTCATCCTATCTTGTGAAACCGATGATGTGGAGAACAATAAAAATGAACCCCCCAACAAATTTGCACTCTTGCTTGTGGAAGATGGCAGTACCAACATTGACGTACTCCCGGAAATGCGCTGGGAACTGGCCACAGATCCGGAGGGTGATGCGATACAGTATCAATTGTTTCTAGATACCCTTGAACGTCCCGTCACGCCCATATCCGATGAACTTTCACAGCCACTCTACTCCGTTCAAAAGAGGTTACAAGTTAACACCCGATATTATTGGAAGGTAATTGCTACGGACACTGAGGGAAACCAGACAGAAAGTGAAATTTTTTCATTTAATACTCGGGGATACCAATTTGGGGCCAACACCATGGCCGACGGTCCAAGATTCAGCGCACGTCGTTGGCATGCTTCCGAATCCTGGTTAAACAAACTATGGGTATTGGGAGGTTTTGATAGCACATACAGGCGCGATGTTTGGAACACCGGAAGCCCTGAAAATTGGGAAAATGTAGTTGAAGATGCTGCCTTTGAGGCACGATTGTATTTTGATACTGCCATTTTTGATAATAAAATGTGGCTCATTGGTGGTTTCACCGGTGATGCTAGAAACGACATTTGGTATACCGAGAATGGCATCGACTGGATAGAAGCCACTGCCGATGTCCCTTTTCAAGAAAGGTATTATCATACCGTAACCGCCTTTGACAACAGGTTATGGGTCATCGGCGGCTTTAACGGTACCGATGTGCTAAACGATGTATGGTCGTCGACCGATGGGATCCATTGGGAAATGGTTAGTGAAATGGCCCCTTTTTCAGCGCGCGACTCTCATACAACAACCGCCTTTAGAGACCAGTTATGGGTTATTGGTGGTTTTGACGGTACCTTTAAAAATGATGTATGGTCTAGTCCGGATGGTTTGGAATGGAAAAGGGAGGATCTCACCACCACCTTTCCTGCCAGGCGCAATCATACCGCCGTTGCCTTTGACGATAAACTCTGGATAATAGGCGGTTTCGAGACCGAAAAATGGGATGATATTTGGTATAGCGACAACGGGGTTGCGTGGGAGGCCCTGGAAACGAACCAAGACTACTTGGGTAGATTTGCCCACACCGCTAGCGCATTTAACGAAAAACTCTGGATAATTGGAGGGGTAGTCGAAGATGATCTTTCTACGGATGCGATTTGGATTATAGACTAAGGCTGTTCCGCTACCAATATTGCTTCAAACAAGCGTTCAAAATGATAGGTCAACCGATGTTTCACCGCTTCCACATCAACCTTTTTCATTCCCAACTCCACGTTCAACGAAGTAACTGCCTTGTCTTTGATACCGCAAGGGATCATGAGATCAAAATAGCCGAGGTCCGTATTCACATTTAAGGCAAAACCATGCATCGTCACCCACCTACTGGCCCGTACGCCCATGGCACAAATTTTTCGGGCAAAAGGCGTTCCGACATCGAGCCAAACCCCTGTTTCCCCTTCAGAACGTTCCGCTTTTAAACCATATTCCTCCAAGGTGAGGATGACCATTTCTTCCAACAACCGTAGATACTTATGAATATCGGTAAAGAAATTATCAAGGTCCAAAATAGGGTACCCGACGATTTGGCCAGGGCCATGATAGGTAATATCCCCTCCCCGATTGATTTTATAAAATTGGGCGTCCTTTTGGGTCAACTGCTGCTGATCGATCAACAAGTTGTCAATATCACCGCTTTTTCCTAAAGTAAATACGTGTGGATGTTCAACAAACAAAAAATGATTCGGGGTTTCCAAGTCGGCATCCTCTCGACGATTCTTTATTTTAAGGTCTACCGTTTGCTGAAACAATTGCTCTTGATAGTCCCAGGTTTCTTTGTAATCCTTAAGCCCTAAATCTTGTAACAGTACTTTCTTGTTCATTCGGTGCAAAAGTACAAAATTGCCGGGGCAGCATACACATAGGAAATCAGTTGGGGTTATTCAAAATGACCAGTGCAGCGATCACACCGGGCACCCATCCGCATAGGGTGAGCAATAACACGATTAGAAAAGAACCACATCCCTTGCCAATAACGGCCAAAGGGGGGAAGATAATAGCCAATAATACTCTTAAAAAACTCATTGATTTGGATTTATGATGATTGATGTACCTATTGGTCGTTGTTTTCCCATTTTTGTTACGATCCAAACCCATAAATCCTTTTTTACATTCATACTTCGAAGTAGTATATTTGCACCCTTAATCACCAATGATATGCAACTTTCGGAACAAGAAATCGTAAGAAGGGAAAAACTGGGAAAACTACGGGAATTGGGAATAGATCCTTATCCTGCAGCTTTGTATCCCGTCGATGCGACTGCAAACAGTATCAAAACAGACTATGCCGAGGATAAAAAGGTCGTTATTTCCGGGCGCCTAATGTCGCGTCGCATTCAGGGAAAAGCGTCTTTTGCCGAGTTGCAAGACAGTACCGGTCGAATTCAGGTATACTTCAATCGGGACGAAATCTGCCCGGGGGAAGATAAAGGGCTCTATAACGATGTTTATAAAAAACTGTTGGATATCGGAGATATCATTGGTATTGAGGGAGTACTGTTCACCACCCAAGTGGGCGAGAAGACGGTAATGGTGAAGAATTTTAGTATGTTGAGCAAGGCATTGCGGCCCTTGCCCCTTCCCAAAAAAGATAGCGAAGGCAATGTCTATGACGAATTCAACGATCCCGAATTGCGCTACCGACAGCGCTATGTTGATTTGGTCGTAAACCCTTCGGTAAAAGAAACCTTTGTAAAACGTACCAAGATTACCAATAGCATTCGCCAATTTTATAACGATCGTGGCTATTTGGAAGTAGAGACCCCTATTTTGCAACCGATACCCGGGGGAGCGGCGGCCAGGCCTTTTTTAACACATCACAATGCGTTGAATATGCCCTTGTACCTGCGTATTGCGAATGAATTATATCTAAAAAGATTGATTGTCGGTGGTTTTGATGGGGTCTATGAATTTTCAAAGGACTTTCGTAATGAAGGAATGGACCGTACCCACAACCCGGAGTTTACCGTAATGGAACTCTACGTCGCCTACAAAGACTACCACTGGATGATGGATACTACTGAGCAACTGCTAGAAAAAGTAGCCATTGATGCCAACGGCACCTCTAAAGTAACCGTTGGGGACAATGAAATAGAATTCAAGGCTCCGTATGCCCGAGTACCTATTTTGGAAGCCATTAAAGTACATACCGGTATCGATGTGGCCGGAATGGACGAAGTTAAATTGCGTGCGACCGCCAAAGAGTTGGGCCTTGAAGTGGATGAGACCATGGGCGTTGGGAAACTCATCGATGAAATATTTGGCGAGAAATGTGAGCACCACTATGTACAGCCCACCTTTATCACCGATTATCCAAAGGAAATGAGTCCGTTGACGAAGCAGCATCGCGACAATCCGGCATTGACCGAACGTTTTGAGTTGATGGTCAATGGAAAGGAATTGGCCAATTGCTATTCGGAATTGAACGACCCCATTGATCAGCGCGAACGTTTTGAAGAACAACTACGTCTTTCCGAAAAGGGGGATGATGAAGCCATGTTCATTGACCAAGACTTTTTACGTGCCTTGGAATATGGGATGCCGCCCACATCGGGAATCGGCATCGGCATTGACCGTTTGGTAATGTTGATGACCAATAATTCTTCCATTCAAGAAGTACTGTTCTTTCCCCAGATGCGTCCCGAAAAGAAGGCCGTGGAACTTACCGATGAAGAAAAAATCATCATGGCTCTTTTAAAACCGGCTGGGAGTATGCCTCTTGGGGAGTTGAAATCCCAAGCCGCACTCAGTGGTAAAAAATGGGACAAGTCGATGAAGGGTCTTACCAAAGCCGATTTCATACAAGTCGTGGTTGAGGGCGATCTTAAAACGGTTCATTTAAAAGCCTGATTTTCGACCGATTTATTTTCCATTAGGTATCCTTTTTACTGCCGTATACCTACAACAGCACCTTCAAGCGTTTGCAGTGCGGCGTTCGCTTCCGAAGTAGGGGTACCCGCCAGTAGGTTGGTTGTTTCGTAGGGGTCTAACAACATATCGTACAACTCTTGATCCCCGTTGACGTATTCGATAAGCTTGTATTCCGCATTGCGAATACACCAGCCTTCGGTGCCAGATTGTTCGTCCTTTACCTCAGAATACACATACTCCCGAAAGTTCGGGGTAGCCGTTTCCAATAATGATTTAAAATTCTTGCTATCATAAATGGTTTCTACAGACACGCCGGCCATACTAGCGATGGTGGCGAAGAGGTCGGTGCCATTTAATAGGGCATCTTCGGTGCCGGTACGGGTGACTGTGGGTCCCGAGACAAACAGCGGTACTTGTACGCCACCTTGGTATAACGAACCTTTGGCCTTTCTACGCACATACGGTGCTTGCACTACTTTTGAGGGGGTACCGTTATCTCCCAGAAAAACAAGGACCGTATTGGCCAAGGTTTCTGTATCCATGGCGTCCAACAACCTGCTGATTTGAAAATCCATCGCCTCGATGGCCGCTAAGTAATACGGTAAAGGGTTTGCATTGATAGACGCAGCATCGGTGGGCAATGCCCCTTGCGAATGCATTTCGTTCGGCGGTAAGTGAAAGGGCGTGTGCGGTGCGGTATACGCCAACCATAAGAACCAAGGTTTCTCTTGATCGCCGACCCAATCAATGGCCAAATCCGTGAATTTTTCGGTGATATAACTACTTTCGGTCGTGGTAACGCCATCTTGCGTCAAGTTCCAAGAGGTAAAACTATTGGAACCGCCCGATAAAAGGCCGGCATAGTAGTCGATTCCCAAACTTTCCGGATTAAAGCTCGTATTTTCGGCCAAATGCCATTTTCCAACTACCGCTGTAGCATAACTGTTATCCGTTTCATGGTTGATATACGCCTGCAAGGTAGTATGCTGTGGGTTTAACGCATCGCCCGGGGATAATACACCCGTTTCAACACCATACTTCCCTGTGATGATCGAGGCCCTGGTCGGGGAACAGGTAGGATTCACCCAGATATTCGTAAAACGGAGTCCCGCATTCATTATCGAATCTAATTGAGGCGTATTTGGTTTAAGGGTTCCTTCGGAATATCCATTCGTGGCATCGAGCCCCATATCGTCTGAAATAATGAAAAGAATATTGGGCGAAACGGCCGCTGTGGGTTCGGGTGGTATACCCTCATTTTCAATTCCGCGGTCCTGGGCGTCGTCACTGCTGCAAGCCATAAAAACAAAGAGCCCTGTTATTAAAAGACAGGACCTCACCGTCGCGATTTTTGAATAAGTCATAAGTAGGTTCATTCTAAGTTGCTAAAAAACACAAGTCAAAAGCGCCTTTTTCAGGCACTGATGGGCTACTTGGGATTTATGGGACGCACTAAAATGCAGATGGTTTAATCAAGAACCCGATTTCACGCCATTTATTGTGAGGATCTTGGGACAACCTTCTTTTTCAAAAATTTCTCAGACCAAAAGAAATAGCATAGTTTAGAGGTTTCAATTCAGCATTATGCATCTGAGCAAAAAAGTAGGGCTACTTCTCGGCCCCTTCCTATTCTTCATCACTATCTTATTGCCCTTCGATCTGGTTTCCGAACAAGGAGATAAGGTTATTGCCGTGGCACTGTGGATGGTTACCTGGTGGATTACCGAGGCTGTTTCTATTTCGGTAAGCGCCCTGTTACCGCTCTTGTTGTTCCCCTTGCTAAAAATAATGCCCATTGGCGAGGTCGGTGCCAATTATGGGAGCCCTATTATATTTCTTTTCTTCGGTGGCTTCGTACTGGCCCTTGCCCTTGAAAAGGTAAATCTTCACAAACGCATCGCCTTGAATATTATCAAACTTACGGGTACCAGCCCGAATAGGGTGGTTTTGGGCTTTATGATCGCCACAGCTTCATTAAGTATGTGGATCAGCAATACGGCAAGTACCGTAGTAATGCTCCCGATTGCCATGTCGGTCATTGGTTTGTTGATCAACGATGCAGATGGCTTTACAAAAGGAGACCAAAACTTTGCCTTGAGCGTTATGTTGGGCATTGCTTTTTCGGCGAACGCAGGAGGTATTGCGACCGTGATCGGTACACCACCGAATTCGGTCATGATCGGCCTTCTTGAAAATGAGTATAATATTCAAATCTCATTTCTAAAATGGATGGTCATTGGCCTGCCATTTTCTATCATCATGATTACCATAAGCTACTTGGTTTTGGTGAAATGGATGTTTCCCAACCGAAATTTAAAGTTCAACGCCTCCAATGAAGTAATTACCGATGAGCTTAAAAAACTAGGGAACATGAGCGGCCGGGAGAAGATGGTACTGATCATTTTTGGTGTGACCGTTTTTCTATGGATCTTTCGAACGCTGATCAATGAGATTTTTCCCGAACTGAAATTGAATGATACGATGATCAGTATTTTTGCGGCCATTGCGCTATTTGCCGTTCCATACAACTTTAAGAAAGGGTCGTTTTTGATTGAATGGAAAGACACTTCCAAATTGGCATGGGGTATTTTGATTTTATTTGGTGGGGGGTTGGCACTTGCCAAGGGCATGTCGGTAAGCGGGATCGTAGATGTAGTGGCCGGTGCAATTGCCGCTAGTGACGTTAGTATTTTATTTACAGCTGTCTTGTTGATATTCTTAATGCTCTTTATGACCGAGCTTATGAGTAATGTGGCCTTGGTAGCCGTACTTGCCCCGGTAGTGGCGGGAATCGCCATTGGGCTCGAAATTCCTATTCTCTACCTTTTGATTCCCGTAACCATTGCCAGCAGCTGTGCCTTTATGTTACCGATGGCTACCCCTCCCAATGCCATTGTCTTTGCAAGCGGTCATATCAAAGTACATCAAATGGCGCGGGTAGGTGTCATCCTCAATCTCATCGCCGTGCTATTGCTCGTGCTACTATTTCAATTTGTGATACCGATGGTGTTTTAGAAGGAAATAAAAAACCGTCACTACGGGTGACGGTTTAAAGCTTGATTATCGGAGCCCATTTTAGCAATCTTACTTTCGTTTATAAGGATCGAACCCTTCGGGTAGGTATTTGCTGGTATCAAAATCCAATTCAAAAGAGTCATTGGGGTCTATATAGTTGATACTTTGTACATCCGTTGGGTAGGCATAGGCATCAAAATCCGCTGGCAGATACTCCGCAGTATCGAACCCGAGATCAAAATCCGGTTCCTCCTCCACTACTTCAATAGTGTTTAAATCTAGTTCCTCTTTTTCTTTATCTGAATCCATGGCAAAAACACCGTTGGCGAAAACAATTGCGAATACCATGCTTATTTTAAAATTCTTATTGCACATAACATTTAGGTTAATTGTATGAATGTGTATAACGTCTCTTTCCAGAATTATTGCCGCCTGTATGGAACAGGTTATTTTTAAGGGTCCCGGTCAACTATCAGATTCGTAACCTTTGGGGGTTTTTGTGAAGATTATGGCAATTTCCCTATTTATTTCTTAAGGGCTTGGCAGCTTTCTAGGAGAATTTTTACAGCTTAAAAAAGGAGCTTTTGCGTGTTATTTTTTTGTTAAGGGATTGCCATTGAACCGTTTATCGAGGATTATCGCGTTTCAGTACTGCTAGCAGACAGTATCGCTGGTAATTGAAAAAGACAAAAATGGCTTGCAATGAATACACAGTCCGCCGCCATTTTAGAATATAGCGGCTCATAAAATAGACAAAGCCGTCCTCCCCCGGGGACAGCTTTGTCATAACTAATTCGAATCCCGAATTTTCGGGTGAAAAATGAAAATTTGCTATCTATATGACTTTAAAAAAAGTAAAATGTTACAATACCCGATGAATAATTCCAAAAACCGCAGCAATTAGCGATTTTTAAATACCAGGAGGCGCAAGGCATTGAGTACCACCAAAATAGTAGACCCCTCATGAAAAACGACGGCCACTCCGATGTTTGCCCAACCAAATATGGTAGCCGGTACCAACAGGGCGACCATCCCGAGGCTGATCCATAAGTTCTGTCGAACAATCGTATGTGCTTTTCTACTGAGCGTAATGGCAAAGGGCAGGGTTTCCAATTTGTCTCCCATCAAGGCGATGTCTGCAGTTTCCAAAGCAATGTCACTGCCAGCCGCGCCCATTGCGATCCCCACGGTGCTATGGGCCATTGCCGGGGCATCGTTCACCCCATCGCCTACCATTGCAAGTTTCCCGTCCGAGGCCAACAACGCTTGTATCTCCGACACCTTTTCTTCCGGGAGCAGGCTACCGTGCGCTTCGGTAAGTCCAATTTCATTGGCAATGGCATCGGCCACCAGTTGGCTATCACCTGTAAGCATCACCATTTTTTGAATACCCAATTGTCGCAGTCGCGCTATGGTTTCCTTGGTGGTCGAGCGGGGTACATCCCTCAAGGCCAACAGCCCTATAAAGGTTTCTTCTTGTTGCACCAACATCAGTGTCTTGCCTTCTTTCTCCAGTTTCAAAATGAGTTCCCGAAGGGAATCATTCAAGTCCTTATATTTCTTTTCAAAGAGTTTTGTATTTCCAATACACACCTTTTTACCTTCCAATTGGGCGGTAAGTCCTTTCCCATGTATGGCGGTCAAATTTTCAGCTATGGGCAGTTTCGCCCCAGCCAGCTGTACCTGCCCGTCCCGCACAACAGCCCTGGCCAAGGGGTGATCGCTCAAACTTTCTACCGCAATTGCCGTAGCAAGCAGGGTATCTTTATCTGTATTTCCGAAAGGAATTACATCGGTAAGTTTGGGTTTTCCCTCGGTTAAAGTACCCGTCTTATCAAATGCCAATACTTTGAGGGCCCCTAGGTCTTCTAGCGGACGCCCTCCTTTTATCAGTACACCGCCTTTTGCCGCACGTGCAATACCACTTAGCACTGCGGCCGGAGTGGAAATTGCCAAAGCACACGGACTAGCGGCCACCAGCACCGCCATGGATCGATAAAAGCTACTGCTCCAAGTTTCGTCGATGACCAAAAAGGCAAAATTTAACAAGCATACCGATAGGATTACCGCTGGTACATAGTATTTCTGAAAACGGTCCGTCAGCAACTGGGTTTGCGACTTTTGTTGCTGTGCTTCTTCCACCATGGTCACCAAGCGGCGTATGGTAGAATCTGCCGTTACCTTTTCTACCCATACCTCTAACAAACTATCGCCGTTCAAAGTTCCCGAAAATACACGATGTTCATTTGTAATGGTCTTTGAGGTGTTTTGTATTTCTTGCATATCGGCAATGGCAATCTTATCAACGGGAATGCTTTCCCCGGTAATTGCCGATTGATCCACGCTTCCCTTTCCTTTGATCACAATGCCATCGGCAGCAATTTTACCATTGGGCTTTACCATGATAACATCTCCAACTTCTAAAACCTCCAAGGCCACTTCCGCTACTTCCGAGCCCTTTTTCAAAAAGGCGGTCTTAGGCGCCAAATCGCTCAAGGCGGCAATCGATTTTCTGGCTTTTCCCATTGCATAATGCTCCAACGCATGCCCTAGGCTAAAAAGAAATAGTAGCAAGGCACCTTCTGCCCATCGATCCAAAAAACCCGCTCCGGCAGCGGCTACCAACATTAGAAAATCAATTTCAAATCGGCCCTTTGCAATTACCAGGATTGCCTCTTTTAAAATGAAATAGCCTCCAAAGAAGTAGGCAACCAAATAAAAGTAGAAGGAGATGGTCTCCCTCGGCCCGGAAAATGTTTCAAGAAGAAATCCGCCCACTAAAAAAATCCCGCTGGTGATTGCAAAGTACAGCTCTGTGTACTTCCCAAAAACTCCGCCGGAATGATCATGTGATTCACAAGTGGTACACATACATTTTGTTTACGCTCCAAAAATAGGAGTCAAAAGAATGCAATGGAAGTGCATTAATCAACATTGCACGTATTACAAAGGCCATTCACCACTAAGTGCACATCTTCTGCCAAGTAGCCCTCGGGAATATTGATTTGTGGAATTTTGTGCTCGGTCAAACAACTGGTTTCATCACAACGGTTGCAATGAAAATGCAGATGCAGATCGTTATGCACCCCATATTCACAACCCTCCTCACAAAGCGCATATTTAGGAACACCGCTCCCGTCGTTGACCCCATGCACGATCCCATTTTCTTCAAATGTCTTGATGGTACGATAAAGGGTGGTTCGATCCGATTTTTCGAAACGGTTCTCGATGTCGCTAAGGGTAATCGCTTTTTTTCGCTGGGCCAACAACCGAAACACAAGGATACGCATCGCGGTGGGCCGTACCTTTTTTATAATCAGGAATTTTTCGATGTCGTTCATGAGCGTCTACTACCGGGTGAAAATGATTTAAAAGTAAAGATACGGCATCCCAATTTGAGTATTTTGGCCGACCCCAAAATCATGCTTGGGTTATGATTTCGTTAACAATTTGATTCCTTAATTTTTCGGTTCTTTGAAAAAATCCAAAACAAACCAAAAATGTCAAAAACGAACTGGGCCAGACTTCTTATGGCCTTCTTTATTTTAAGCACTACTTCGGTAGATGCACAGCTTTTTAAAAAGAAAAAAAAGACCACCGAACAGGCCAATGGGAAACCGGGGGACAAGAAAAATAAAATAAAGCCGTACGATAAGGTCATCACCAAAGAGGCCAAATCTGACGCAGGCTTGTTTACCACCCACCAAGTAGAGGAGAACCATTACTATGAAATCCCGGATTCGCTTTTCAATAAAGAAATGTTGATGGTCACGCGAATTTCAAAGACCGCCAGCGGTATTGGCTTTGGTGGGGGAAAAATCAATACGCAAGTACTGCGATGGGAAAAAAGGCCCACCAAGGTTTTATTGCGCGTCGTATCGTATGATATTGTTGCCGCCGACTCGCTTCCCGTGCATGAGGCGGTGGTAAATTCGAATTTTGAGCCGATCCTTCATGCTTTTGATATCAAAGCCTTCAAAAAAGATTCTTTGAACCCTGCCACTGTAATTCAGGTAAACGATTTACTGGTCAAAGATGTACAGGCCCTTGGGATGCCAACTTTTTACAGAGAGCGTTATAAGGTATCCCGTTTAGACGAAAGTCGCAGTTATGTTGAATCTATAAAGAGTTATCCATTGAACCTGGAGGCCCGTCATGTGAAGACCTATTTTGCTAAAAAGCCGCCTAGTAATGGTAGCATTGGTTCCATTTCAGTGGAAATCAACAACTCGATGATCCTCTTGCCCAAAACCCCTATGAAAAGAAGGTATTTTGACGAGCGGGTAGGTTGGTTTGCAAGAGGGCAGGTAGACTATGGCCTTGATGCACAAGAGAGTAAAACGGTTCGGTTTTTAGATCGATGGCGTTTGGAAGTGAAAGAAGAAGACATTGAAAAGTATAAAAGAGGAGAACTTGTAGAACCCAAAAAACCGATTGTATACTACGTAGATCGGGCCACACCCAAAGAATGGGTGCCTTATATTAAACAAGGTATCGAAGACTGGCAGGTTGCTTTCGAAGCGGCCGGTTTTAAAAATGCAATATTGGCCAAGGATCCCCCTACCGTAGCGGAAGATCCGGAATGGTCGCCCGAAGATGTGCGCTATTCAGTAGTGCGTTATTTGGCATCCCCGATTCCCAATGCGAACGGACCGCATGTGAGCGATCCCCGAAGCGGTGAAATATTGGAATCCGACATCAACTGGTACCACAATGTAATGACCTTGTTACGGAACTGGTTTTTTGTACAGACCGCGGCTATAAATCCGGATGCGAGAGGAGTCGGCTTTAAGAAAGAGGTGATGGGGCGGCTTATTCGTTTCGTCTCATCCCATGAAGTGGGCCATACGATCGGCTTACCACATAATATGGGGAGTAGTGTCGCCTACCCCGTAGACTCGCTACGCTCTGCTTCTTTTACAAAAAAATATGGTACGGCCCCGTCTATTATGGATTACGCCCGTTTTAACTACGTTGCACAACCCGGTGACGAAGGGGTGGCCCTAATGCCCGACATTGGCGTATATGATAAATATGCCATTCAATGGGGATACAAACCTATTTTGGATACCAGCGCCGAAGAAGAGAAAAAAACATTGGATAGCTGGATCTTGGAACATGCCGGAGACCCCTTATACCGCTTTGGACACCAGCAAGTGGGCGATGTAGTAGACCCCAGCTCGCAGACGGAAGATTTGGGAGATGATGCGATCAAGGCCGGCCTGTACGGTATTGCGAATCTAAAGCGAATTGTCCCCAAGCTCGAGGAATGGACTGCCGAGGATGGTAAAAACTACGATGACCTAGCTACCATGCATCGGCAGGTGATGTCCCAATTTAATCGTTATATGGGCCATGTCGCCAACAATATTGGTGGTGTTTACGAACATCAGAAAACCTATGATCAGGAAGGGGCCGTATACACCCATGTAAGCAAATCGCATCAAGAAAATTGCATGCAATTTTTACAAGAACAGTTATTTGATACCCCGGAATGGTTATTGGATCAAAACATTTTTAGCAAGACGCAGTACTCCGGCTTCGTAGAGCGATTACGTTCAATGCAGGTACGTTCGCTGAACACCATGTTGAGTTTGGGTAAAATGGCCCGGTTAATAGAGAACGAAACTGCCAATGGCCGCGAAGCCTATCGTCTTTTGGATATGATGCGTGACCTACGAAACGGACTATGGTCCGAGCTGAGGAACGGCAAAGCCATCGACACCTATCGTAGAAACCTTCAAAAGGCCCATATTGATCGTTTGGCCTATTTGATGACCGCTGAGAACCAAGGCAAACGACCCGCTTTTGGAGGGTATCAAAAATCGACCGTTGTTCATACCAGCCAATCCGATATACGTTCGGTAGCGCGTGCAGAACTCAATACCTTAAAAAGAACCATTCGGGCAGCGATCGGAAGAACCTCGGATAGTATGAGTCGGTACCATTTACAAGACGCATTGGAACGAATCGATACGATTTTAGACCCTAAATAAAGAAAATCGATACCGGGCGTTGTTAGCAGATTTGTCGACCAAGCGCGTTAAAAATCCGATTACCAAATACCAATTACCACAACTTTTAGGTGATTGACCACCAGAAAAGGCCCATTTGACAACAATGGGCTTTTTTGGCAGTAGGGTTTTTATAAATTGGTCTCAGAATCACCCCCCGGATTGGAGGGTAAAAAAACCAACCAACATGTCTTACAAGTTAAAAAGCCTTTTCTACCTCATTTGCTTTATTACCGCAGTGGTCACCTACTACAGTCATGGTAAAAACGATTATAACAAAAGCGCAGTGAAGGAAGAACTGGCAAAAGTAGAGATGAGTGCCATCTCGATCGAAGAGACCATGGATACCAATACCCCGGAATAAGAAATAACCTCAAATTCACCTACCAATAAAAGACGCGGCCTTTGCTGCGTCTTTTTTGTTGAACTATGTAGCGTTAAAATATTCCCAAACCCGTAACCAGCATTAAACCTTTGCCTCTGATGAAAGTCGAACTACTGTAAATCAAAATAAATAAACACATGAAAAAAGTAGTAGTATCGGCAATTGTACTTCTCGTCGGAGTCATTGCCACAGCACAAAGCGGAGAACGACATCGCGGAGCTATGCAAGACCTCTCTGCGGAACAATTGGCAAGTCTTCACACCAAAAAACTGACTTTGGCCCTTGATCTAAATGAAGCACAGCAAACAAAAGTACAGGCCATTCATCTAGAAGAAGCCACTTTGAAAAAAGCGAAAATGGAGGCCCGTGCCGCAAAAAAAGAAGAAGGAGAAAAAACCAAACCCACCCCAGAGGAACGGTACGCCATGCAAATGGAGCGATTGGACCACAAAATCGCCCAAAAAGCGAAAATGAAAGAAATTCTTTCGCAAGAGCAATACGATAAGTGGCAGCGACTAATGGCAAAACGCGGAAAGCAAAAAAGGCAGAAAGGTAAAAAAGGCCGGAAAGCCCGAAAATAATAAATAAAAAAAGAGGATCAACTTATCGGTATGGTCCTCTTTTTTTTGATAGTACTGTCTTTTACAAAGAATTCAAACCTTCTACCACCTATATACTCCTTCCTTGCATCCAACCTTAACCGCATTTACGTCCGTATCCCCTACTACCTTCCCATTTTGAGTATGGTGTTTGTCGAAGAAACAAAGCCCTTTATCTGCACGCTATTTTTCGGGTAGCTACCTTTTTAAAACAAACACCACATAAATAGCCGTTTTGACATCAAAAAAGGGCGATTTTCACAACAAATACCCGAAATGCGGGTACTTCCTTCTTAATTTAGATGAAGAAATCAACAAGTAACCAATACAACTCAAAAACCCCCAAACGATGTCTTACAAAATCAAAAGCCTTTTATATTTTACGTGTTTATTCGCAGTAAGTGTAGCCTACTATCATTCAGAAAAAAATACCGATTCCGAACCAATAACCATTGCACAAACCGAAAGCGTATTTGCCAATACAACCCCGTAACTAGTACCCACAATGTAGTACCCTTTTTAAAAGGCGTTCCCCTATCGGAATGCCTTTTTTTATACCCGCTATTGGGTTTTTCATTTTTTTGTAGGACTTTTAATCCCTATCGGTTCCTCCCAGCAAGTCGAACGATGAATCGAAAGCACATTTTCACTTTAAAAATGGACAAGGAAAAACCCAGACTGGCACGGCTCACGGCAATATTGACACAATTGCAGTCAAAACGCGTCGTGACGGCCCGGGATATAGCAGAAAAACATCAGGTGAGTATCCGTACCGTGTATCGCGATATTCGTACGCTCGAAAAATCGGGGATTCCGGTTTTTACCGAAGAAGGCAAAGGCTACTCGATCATGGAAGGCTACAAGTTGCCCCCGGTGATGTTTACCGAAGAAGAGGCAAACGCCCTTATCACGGCCGAACAGATCATTCGTAGAAACAAGGACAAGTCGTTGGCCGACCAATGTAAAAACGCCATCGAAAAGATAAAGGCGGTATTGCAATACACCCAAAAAGACAAAACAGCCCTACTGAGCGAACGCTTGGTAATACGCTCCAATGCCCGGAACGAACAAACCAGTGATCACCTGATCCGATTACAGTCTGCCGTGACCAACTATCAACTGGCATCAATTGACTATCTTTCGTTGCAAAACCAACGTAGCCAGCGCACCGTTGAACCTTTTGCGATGATTCATACCCAGGAGAATTGGATATTGATCGGTTTCTGTAGATTGCGCAATGACTTTCGTGCTTTTCGGCTGGATTGTATTCAAAATCTGGTCATTTCGACCACTCAATTCGAGCCTCATAAAATTACCCTTCAACAGTATTTTGAACAATCGAGCAAGCATTGGTGAAATTGAAGTGCAAGCGCAAGTCTCAAGTTCAAACGCAAATACAAACATCAAATTCAAATACAAAGGGGGCGTGGTTTATGGTTTATGGTTTATGGTTTATTGAAAAAAGACCGCTGCGCTAAAGGAATAAAGACAAAAGAGGGTCACCAGAGCGACTTAAATTATAGAAATGTTCGATCAAGCGCTCAAACCTCTTTATCTCTCATTTTAGAAACTTCAACTAAAAAAAGACCATTCTCATGGGGCTATTCTCTATATTTAAACCCACAAAAATCAGTATGCAGTACCGCATTTTTTTAGGATTGCTTTTCGGCATACTATGGTATGGGCCTAAGATACAGGCGCAAGAAATAGGGCATGGGAATATTCCAGATTCACTCATAAACACAGGATATCAAGAATTGCGCGATATCTATTATCCTTTAATGGATAGGCGTTCCACCAATGCAGCGTTTTACATCAACGCCCACATCAAAAAGGCCAAATTGGAAAAAGACACCCTTGAACAGGCAGCTGGATATACCAATATGGCCGTTGTTTTAGAACATATATATAGTTTACGTTATTCGGATAGTATTATCCAATTCACACAAAATATCAAAGGACATTATCGGTATCCGGCAATGGGATACCACTTGTCTGCAGTTGTTAAATTCAATATAGGAAACTATCAAGAGGCCTTGGACGATGCTATTCTAGCCCACAAAGCTTGTGATCCAGATAACAAATGGCTTTCATTGGAGATTCAGCAGTTAATAGCCATTCTTAAACGTAGGTCCGGAAACTTCCAAGAAGCGCTCGAAATACATCTACAGATATTAACCGATATACAGAAGGAAGACAATTTTAGGACGGAGTCTCGTGGACTCTATAGAGCAGCACTTTTTAATCTATCAACAGGTTATCTTGCACTTAATAATGAGAGTGAAGCCGAAAAATATGGCCTCTTAGCGATACAAGAAGCAGCGTTTCAAAAGGACACTATAACATATTGGCAATACAAAGGCTCCTTGGGTGAAATCAAATATAAACAGGGTTTAACAAAAGAAGCGATTCCACTACTCACAAAAAGCCTACCTTACCGCCAAGAGGATTATGGTTTAGCCAACACCTATGTGTTTCGAGGCAAAGCCTATTGGGACCTTAACCAAAAGAAAAAAGCGCTGTTCGACTTTGAAAAGGCAGATTCCATTGTACAGCAAACCCAGGATTTTTTACCGGAGATGCTTGGGGTCTATGCAACCCTCAATGCATATTACCGAGAACGGAAACAACCGAAAAAACAGAAGGAATACATAGACAAACTGATCTATGTGGATAGTGTATTAGATGCCGATGCTCTCTATCTCAGCCAAGAAATCAAAAACCAATACGATATTCCCTTGCTCCTGGCCGAACGTCAGGAACTTATTGACGGACTAGAGTCCAAAACCAACCGTTACTCCAACTGGCTCTATGCGTTATCTTTAACACTAGGCGGAGCGGTTGTCCTGGGTTTTTACTACCGCCGCAAGCGCCTAGGTTATAAAAAGAAGTTTGAAGCTCTGATGAACGAGAAAATAGCAGCTGCTCCTACCAAAGTGCCACAAAAAATAGAAAGCAAGGAATTGCATATTTCTGAGGAGGTGGTACAACGTGTACTTACCCTACTCGAAACGTACGAACAAGAGCAAGGCTATTTACAACCGGGCATATCGTTACAGAATCTATCCAAAACATTGGATACCAACAGCAACTATCTTTCGAAAATTATCAATGTATACCGTGGTAAAAACTTTAGTTCCTACATCTCGGACCTGCGTATAGCCTATGCCCTAGAGGCTTTAAAGCACAATAGTACACTTCGTAGGTACACCATCAAAGCTATCGCGGCGGAAACCGGCTTTGGAAGTGCAGAGTCGTTTACTACCGCTTTTTATAGAAAAACGGGTATTTACCCTTCCTACTATATCAAACAATTGAATAAAGAGGAAAAAGACGAAAGACCGCTGCGCTGAAGGAAGAAGGACGAAAGACCGTGGAATCAAATACAAGTGCAAGCGCAAGTCTCAAGTTCAAACTCAAATACAAACGTATCCCCATAACCCATCACTCTTAACTCATTACTGTTTACTGCCAACCATAACGGTTCTTTTTTGGCACAAGACCGAAACAAACAGCAATATACTCCTTCACTATATCACTTTTTCACTTTGTACCTTGTACCTTGTACCTTGTACTTTGTACAATATACCAATCACTGTTCACTGTTCACTGTTCACTGTCCACTGTTCACTGTTCACTGTTTACCGTTTACTATTCACTGTTCACTTTAAAAACCACCCCTGACACCCCTATGACACTGCGGCCCTTTAGCTTTGTTTCAAATTTTAAAAACAAAGACAATGGAAAAAGTAAGGATCGCCCCTTTTAAGATTATCGGAATTCGTGTTCGCACCACCAATGAAAACGGACAGGCCGCGCAGGACATACCACAGTTATGGAACCAGTTTATGACCACCGATGTCATGAACCGTATCCCCAACAAAACTGATTCCGAAGTACTATCGATCTACACCAATTATGAAACCGATCACACCAAACCGTATGATACCATTTTGGGCTGTCGTGTCTCCACCTTGGAGGAAATACCCGAGGGACTGGAAGGGCATACTTTTGAAGGAGGCCACTATCTAGAATTCGCCGCCACGGGCAATTTGGAAGAGGGAGCGGTCTACCAAGCCTGGGTCGACATATGGGGCAAAGAGCTCAACCGGGTATATACGGCAGACTTTGAAGTATACGGAGAGAAGGCCTTGGACCGGAGCAATGGGGAAGTGCCTATCTATGTCGCCATTTAAGATCTCCGTGTAGGAACAGACAAGGGGTGTGGTCTTTTTAAGTATCTTTAGAAAAACCACTTTTCTGGAGAGATGTTGAAGAACCACACCCTTCTATTGCTTTTATTTCTGCTAACAGCTTCCGGGAGAATGTTGGGCCAAAGCAACGAGGATACGAGCCTTGTCGCAACCTTTGAAAAAGCCCTGGACCAACTCGAAAAGAGTAAACTTACCTCTTTGGATAAGGCCACGGACCTTTTCAAAGAACAAGCACTGGCAACCGATAATTTGGCTACCCGAGATTCCCTCTTCATGCCGTATTTTAATTTTTATAATGTAGGACGCACCCTTCTTTTGGATCAACCACAGGATAGCCTCTCTAAATACGGTTTTCGCAAAGAAATGCGTTCGGGAAAAACGGTGTTAACCCCTACCACCAGCCCGTATCTAACCAACAGAATTATACCATACCTATCCGGGCCCATGCAAGCGTTTTGCAATCAGCAGCTAAGGGAATTCGATGGATATGCAACACTGGAGACCATTGCCCAAAACACCCTTTGGTGGGAACGTTTCAACCAGCAAAATCCAGATTTCGTGCTCAAAGAAATGACCGTTTACCATTTTAGGGAATGGCACCTCAAAAATCTACTCAAGGGCGTTCCGTCAATTCCGGTCTTTGACTCCGGGAACATGCTTACTAAGGAAGCGCAGGTGCTATACCAAAGGCTCATTTCGGAGAATCCCGATTCGGATACCGCCATGGTACTTACCGCCTACCTGGCGTTGTTGGAGAAAAATAAAATGGAGCGAACCACACCGGTCCTAGATTTCCAAGAAAATCCTGTCTCGCACTGATCTGCAGGTTCTTAGTTTGTAAACCTTCGTAAAAGCGGACACCGGTTTACATGCTGTTCTTACGATTTGGTTAGCTTCCTTTTCAGGATAAAAACGACCTTTCGTATGAGACCAATCATTCTACTAGCGCTATTTTTGGCACCAACATTTCTTCATAAGTCCGCAGAAAACAAAATTCAGGACAAAGACTGTAATTGCCTTGACGAGTTGGTGTATGTCGCCGATTACTATTCCGAAAACCTGGCAAGCTATGATGACTACGTTGTGCCGGATCCGGCGGCCTATGCCGCCATTGTCGCGGATTTAAAATCAGAAGCAAAAGAAGTAACCACGCGGGATGAATGCTACACCTTGATCAACGAATATGTAGAGTTATTTAAAGACAAGCACGCGCGTCTTATGGATTATGAATACGTTGTTGACCTCAACAAAGACACAGAAATTAACGAATTCGTTACCAGTGCCGTTTACAAAGATTGGGAAATACTAGATATGCCCCGACCCACCGGTACCCATCCCATAGGTGGCACATACCAATCTTTAGACGGCGCACTTACCATGCAAATCAGTCCGGATGCGGAAAACAAGCACCGGGACTTTGTGGGTGTCATTACGAAGGCGCTCCATCCAATTTTCAAACCCGGTCATGTGGTGTTGGAATTAAAGGAAACCGGGCTCGACAATGTATTCGAAGCCATCACGAGAACTGCGGACAATTATAAAAAATCGATCAGTCATTTTTACTTTGAGCAATGTGCGCTCGGGGATAATTGGGTCAAAAAGGACTGTGATGGAAATTTGGAGGATTTAGAGAATCAGGCGTTTCGTTTTAAAAAACTAGCGGACAATATTGTCTACCTGGGAATACCGTCATTTGATTTTAACTTTAACCGCAAAATTGACTCGCTTTATCAAGTCTCGGAACCGGCCATCCTAGCGGCCAAGTACCTCATCATTGATGTACGAAACAACAGCGGAGGCGATGAGAAGAACATCGAGGTATTGAACAAATACATCTATACGAATCCTATTCAACGGGATACTATCAAGTATCGGGTCGGAGAAGGAAACCTACAAACCTATGAAGGGTGGCTCGAATGGTTCAAACAGGATCCCGATAATTTTTCGGCAGAGGATATTTCAGATTTAGAAAACCATATATCGCAACTACAGGAAGCTTATGATAACGGACAAAAATACCTTGAAACGGCCCCGCCAGAACCGATAAGCGATTATGAAATATTGAACAATCCGGCCAGCATACTCATCTTGGCCAATCACAGAACAGGAAGTACAGCCGAAATATTCCTATTGCATGCAAAACAATCTACCAAAACCCAGATAATAGGTACCAATTCGGCCGGTATGATCGGATATGGCGATAATGGTGGCGTGAGCACCCCTTGTTACCAATTTCGGCTTACCTGTACCATGTTCAGATACAACCATAGAAGAAAGTATGAGAAAATCGGAATTGCCCCCGATGTGTATGTAAACAGGGTATCCATAGCAGATGTCGTGAGTCGTATTAAGCGAGGTGCTTTTGAAAATACGATCAGACAATAAACCCAAGAATCCCTTACCATAGACTGTTGCTGCACATTTTCAAACTACGCTACAAACCGACTATAATATCCTACAAACCTGTAAAAAATGACCCCTATACATGAGAAAACTATTGATCCTATTGCTTTTATTCACATCTTCCCATCTTTTTTCCCAGGAGTGTGACTGCTATACCTCATTTCAATGGGTACAAAAAACCTTCGAGGAAAACGATGCAGGGTTTAGCGTTCACCTTGCCCAAAAAGGGGAAGACCAATACAAGGTACATTCGAAAATGATCGCTGCTAAAAGTAACGGTATACAGGACCCAGCGGCATGTGAAAATTTACTTGCCCAATGGCTCTATTTTTTCCGGAAGGAACATCTAGGCATTGCGTTGACGAACAAAACTGCTAAAGCGACCGACTTGCAAGCGATGGTAAAAAAGGCACAAACGCCCCAAACAACAAAACAAAACCAGGAAACCTTGAAACACGAACGGTATATGAGCGCGCAGACCCCGTTCCTTACCAAATTATCCGATCGTACCCGGCTACTGCGCATACCGCATATGTGGTACCAGTTTAAAACCACTATTGACAGTCTTGTAAGCAACAATCTTCAAACGCTTACCAGTACGGAGAATTTAATTATTGATATCCGCAATAATGGGGGTGGTAGTGATTATACATACGAATCCCTGATTCCGTTAGCCTTTACCAATCCGATTCGTACGATAGGTGCTGAATTCAGGGCCACCCCATTGAACAATGAAATGCTCCGCTCGGTCGTCAACGAACCCTCATTAGATCAGGAAATACGCAGTTGGGCAAAACAAATGCTTGATAAAGCGAAAAAAAATAACGGTAGTTTCGTACCCATGGATACCACCACGGTAAGTATCCGCAAATACGATACCATCTATGCAAGCCCTCAAAACATTGCCATCCTAATTGACCATCATGTGGCGAGCGCCTCCGAACAGTTTTTGCTGGAAATGAAACAAAGTCGCAAAGTAAAACTATATGGAATTACCACGGCAGGCGCACTCGATATGGCCAACGTAAATGACGTTGTTTCTCCTTGTAAGGACTTCTTGTTAAGTTACGCGCTGAGTCGAAGAATGCGCATTCCGGATATGTCGGTGGATGAAAAAGGCATCGCTCCCGACTATTATTTGGATCCTAGTATTCCAAGTCACCAGTGGATCTCGTACGTTCGATCGCTACTTGAAAATCGTTGATTTTTACAAAGACATCCACCGGTCGCCACCTAAAATAACGCTCGATATTGTCGGCCCTTGTGAGCTATGGAGGAAGCCCAGGTTATAAGAACCTTTTGTGCCACTGGTTCCCGTTGGTGCCTATCGTACTCCCTTTCTACCAATCACTTTAGGGCATCCTGAATAAATCAAAATCTACTTCTAAAAGTTGTATATACAACTTATTATCGTAACTTAACCCTATGAAGTTAGCATCTATAGATACCTTTTCTCCTCAAAATTGCATTTCCGGGAAAGTAATGCGCCTAAACCGCATTATTGCGAAACTCTTTCGCAAGCACTTAAAACCGTTGGGCGTAAGCAATAGCCAAGTATCCTTATTATTCGTCCTTACCAAAAAAAAGGACCTGAACCAAAAACAGCTTTCCGATATGACCATCCTTGAGAAATCTTCGCTGCACAGAAACCTGCATCGACTGTCTGAAGCAGGGCTCGTTACCAAGGCCGATTTTCCCAAAATCAATATTACCGAAAAAGGAAAACAACTGGTAACCGTTATTATTCCAATATGGACCAAAGCCATGACCGAAGCAGAAGAACTACTTGAAAAAGAGGGACAGGAAGCCCTGAACACCCTCATGGGCAAAGTCTCTAAAACGCACTAAAATGATCGAACACCTACCCAGCTGGATTTATCTGACATTCTTATTGACCACCATCATCACCCTGGTATTCTTTTACTATTCGAACGGTAAGCCCAAACGTCTAATGGGTATACTAGTGGTATGGGGCATTGTACAAAGTTTGCTGGCATACCATGAATTTTATCGGGTTACCGATACGATTCCACCGCGCTTTGCCCTGGTCATGGTGCCCGTATTCGCCACAACGATCTACGGTCTATTCCGCAAACAGCGTCGGTGGGTCTATGCAAACAGAAACCTGGTGGCAAGCACTTTTTTGCACACTATTCGGATTCACGTAGAGATAGTATTGCTCTACCTATATTTACATCATACCATCCCGGATTTGATGACTTTTGAGGGGTATAATTTTGATATTCTAGCGGGTATCACTGCCCCCATTATGGGGATTCTTTTTCTTAAGAAGAAACTTTCAAAGAAGGCACTATTGGTATGGAACGTGATTGGGCTGCTGTTGATTTGTTGTATTTTTCTGATCGCTACCTTGTCCGCCGAACTTCCTTTTCAACAACTGGCCTTCGACCAACCCAATCGCGGAATCACCTATTTCCCATTTATCTTACTGCCCGGGCTTGTTGCACCCATTGTACTCTATACCCACCTGACCGATATTTTGAAATTGAGACACGAAATTATGGCCTCCAAAAACGTCGGTTGACCCAATAAAAAAAGGTCGTTCTTCACTAATACGTATTACCCTGGTGTTATTTTTAGCGAGGCAAGGGTGCTCCTTGGTTCAGGTGCGTCTACCAAAAAGGAGATGTGTAAAACTGTAAACCTTTGCGAATGCCTATACCGGCTTACAGAAGCACCGGTCGTTTTCGTTAATTTTCCAGTACCGAATGTACCATTCGTGCTAACAAGAAAACAAAATGAGAATCCCTACCCTATTCGGCATTGTTTGCCTGCTAAGCCTTCTGGCCTGTCAGCGATCGCCCGAAACACAGAAAACGGTTTACCATACGCTCATTAACGGCCAAATTACCGAGGATGAATGGGCAAATGCGAATACGATTTCAATAGAAGATAAATATACCCTTCATTTACAACAGGATTCCCATTACTACTATTTGGCAATCGAAAATTTGACCGAAGAACCTTTTTACACCGATATGTTTGTCGCATTTCAAGATTCGGTCTACAACATCCATTCTTCCTCGCAATTGGGAGAACGTTTCCTAAGGGGGACGGAATGGACGGACACGGAACCAACAACGCACTGGGGGTATATTAATAATTGGACCTCGAATACCGTTCTTTTTGATCGGGCGAAACTGCAACAATTGCGACAAGAAGCGTACGAAGGCAACCTTTTTATGGCGACCGTGCTTCCGTACGACGGTTTTGAGTTTCAGTTCGAGAAGAAAAAATGGCCGTTGGAAAACAGTAAATTGCGCATCGAAATGCGCAATATGGTAGGTATTGAGGATTTTGAGGAGACCATTTATCCCGCAAACTCAGAAAGAACGGAAAAAGAAAAATGGCACACTTTGCAATTTAATGCCATACAGGCCTCACCGCTTATCAAACATTAAATCACCCTATGGAGACCTATCACCGCTTTCTTTCAATATATTGTTGCTTCCTGGCCCTGTTTGTGCAAGCGCAAGGGGATGATTTTGTTCAAAAACCATGGAAAGATCTCACTATTGAAAAATTGCAACATCCTATTCACAAAGCCTATGAGCACCATGGAACCCTTTGGAGTCTTGATTATGGGAACGGAATCATTTATCGAAGCAACGACCAGGGAGCGACATGGAAAAAATTGGCAGATTTAGATTCGGAGTATTTCGAAAAAATTCAATTCATCAATAAAAACGAAGGCTTCGTATGCGGAGATTACGGCTATGTGTACAAAACGGACGATTCGGGGAATACCTGGCGCGACATCAGCCCTAAATTACCAAATAGAATTACTACGCAGTATCGTAGTGATACCACCTTGATCAAACCACCAGATGGTTTGTTCATTGCTTATTATGATATGCACTTTATGACCCGGGACGCGGGCTACGTATCTGGTTTTACGTATAATCCCGCCGACACGGTGCGCACTTCGTTCGATCGTGTTTTCATGGAAACCACGGATGGAGGTATTTCTTGGAGCAAGATCCCATGGGAAGGTCACCGACAAGCACTGCTGAAATACGAAAATTCCCTTTCAAAGTTCAACATCACCTTTAACAACGAGTATTTTAGAACTCCGCACAAAAGCTGGCAAATCACGAAAAAAAATAGTGCCAAAGATCTTGTTGTCCGAACCGATTATGCTACCCGGCACAAAGACACCGTTCTGTTGGGAAAAACACCCTTTAAACGGGCCATGCTTCGCAAGATACTCTTTCTGAATGCAGACCAAGGATATATTTTTGGCGGTGCCTTGGATCCGGAAAATCAACGGGCCGTGGTCTATGAGACGATCAATGGTGGAGACAGTTGGCATTATCTAGCGGTAGACTGGCCCCATATTCACGAAGCGGTAGCCAATGAGGAGTACCTATGGGTTTTCGGCAAAGAAGCCCTGATCAAACGCATTGCACTAAAGGAACTCCTTGAATAGTGTGCCGACCTGCTTTTCGCCCGTCATCTGGGGGAATGCCCGGTTACGGTTGCATTTGTTCTTTTTTTATTGGAATTTTAATCACACTGCGAACCACAAAAGTTCCAGATTTTTTGGTATCAAAATACCAACCCTTACTATGATTCAAAATATCAAAAAACTTCGGAAAGCATTACACCGCCACCCTGAGGTCTCAGGGTCGGAAAAGGCCACTGCCGAGCAAATTCGCAACTTCATCAATACCCACCACCCCACCCAAATACTGGACGAATTAGGCGGACATAGCCTGGCGGCCATCTACGAATATGGTGCAACCGGAAAAACCATTGTAATACGCTGCGAACTAGACGCATTGCCCATTGCCGAGGAAAACTCCTTCGCCCATGCCTCGACCATCCCTGGAGTCTCGCACAAATGCGGTCATGATGGTCACATGGCGATAGTTGCCGGATTGGTTTTTTGGATCAAAACACAAACTTTTTCAAAAGGGAAGATCGTCTTGCTTTTTCAAGCCGCCGAAGAAACTGGCAAAGGTGCTTGTTCGGTATTGCAAGACCCCCGTTTTACAGATTTACGGCCGGACTTTGTCTTCGCATTGCACAACATTCCCGGTGCGTCTTTGCATTCCATTCTGCTTATGGAAAATGGCTTTTCCTCGGAAGTGCTCAGTTGTTCCATTGCACTAAAAGGCCAAGAATCGCATGCCGCAGCACCTGAAAATGGTATCAATCCCGGGTTGGCGCTGGCTGAGATCATACAGGCCTTGGACAGCCTGAATCATCTAGAGCCCGAAGCGACCCACTATCAGGTATTGACCCCCGTTCATATGATCATGGGACAAAAATCATATGGCATCTCCCCTGCCAACGGGGAATTACACTATACCATCCGTACGCGCAGCGGTGAAAGAATGGAAGCCCTAAAAGCAGTCTTGCAAGATATCTTTCAGAAGGTATGCACCCGCCATCGGTTGTTATTTGAAGTAAAATGGTTCGAACATTTCCCTGCCAGTGCCAACAACCTACTAGCAAACCGGCAGGTGGCCAAAGCAGCCGATGACAATGGTTTTCAATTGATACATAGACCCCATCCGTTTGCCTTTGGAGAAGATTTTGGTTGGTTTTCCAAGCAATACAAAACAGCCATGTTCGGACTAGGTGCGGGGTTGCAGACTCCGGCCTTACACAATGCTTCCTATGATTTTCCCGACGCGCTATTGGAGACGGGCATGAGCATGTTCCAAACGCTTATTAAAAATACTTTAGAACAGTAGTTCCGCTATACTATGGAAGCCTATCAACGTATTAAGGAACTGTACCGACCCCGACAACCAAGCGTTCGATCGGGACGCGGGCATGTGACCTACACCGAGGTGCCACCTTCAGCGTCACTTCAAGATTTTATCTACTGTTATTGGCAACTAAAAACAACCCGCGAGCTGGATCGCCCGTTTGTATACCGGGTGGTTTCCGATGGTTGTATCGACATTTTCTTTAATCACGCCCAACCCGCCGAAAGTTCGGTCATGGGTTTCTGCCGCAAGTACACCGAATTTCCTATCGGCGCCGCTTTTGATTATGTGGGAATCCGTTTTTTCCCGGCCGCCTTTCCCCAATTGTTCGGCGTAAATGCGAAGGACTTGAGCAACCAATCGCAAGATCTCGATCAAATAGTGCCGGGCTTGGCTTCCTTTATACAAGACCATATCAAGGCCACTCATGAACTAGCCGCCATGGGCGCTATTTTAAATGCCCGGCTCATCCCCTTGGTTCAAAGCACGGCGTTCGATTTTGACAAGCGCTTTTACCGCGCCTTGGTCTTGATCTTGGAAAAATCGGGGCATTTGGAAATTGAAGAAGGCCTTCATACCGGTTTGAGTCCGCGGCAACTGCGCAGGGTATTCAATCATTATATCGGCACTACCCCCAAAGTATTTAGCAAGGTGGTACGTTTTCAACACATTCTAAACGCCAAACCTTCTACCCAAAGCTTAAAAGCAGACAAGCTGTTCTACGACGTGGGTTTTTACGATCAGGCGCATTTTATCAAAGACTTTAAAAACTTTTACGGGGTGACCCCTACCCGTGCTTTCCAATAACGGATGTCCGTTTTTTACAATGGCACCCCCAAAGACGGTGGTATGTTTGTACCGAACAATAAAACAAACCCATTATGAGAAAGTTGATCCTGGTAATAACCTTAGTACAAAGCACTTTAAGCATTTCACAAAACACTTTTAAACCATCATCTACCATGAAACTAAACGCAGGCATTATCACCGAAAAGTTATCTGAAACCAAAAAATTCTATACAGAAGTCCTAGACTTTGGCGTCCGCTTTGAAAATGACTTTTACCTCTTATTGCATAGCCCTAACGAACAGGCCGAAATTGGTTTTCTACTCCCGAACCATCCTACTCAACAACCGTTGTTTCAGAAGGCACACAATGGCAATGGTCTCTATTTTACGATCGAAGTGGAAGATGTAGATGCGGTATACGCCACCTTAAAGAAAAAAGGAGTTGCCATTGCGATTGACCTACGTGACGAACCGTGGGGGGACCGTCATTTCGCGATCGTGGACCCTAACGGGGTCGGAATCGATATTGTAACCTATACGGCACCCGAGGCGCAATAGCCCCTGTATCCGCCGATCACTTAAGACTGTTTGTGGCTGGTATACAAACAGTCTTTTGTAAGCATAAAGAAACAGCTTTTGAAACGCAATGTTCACTGCCACATCGAAATAGTGAGCAGGATCAAACATCCGCGCCACAATAGAAATACAATACCTTGTTACGCGCCACGCGTTACAGTAACAAGCAAAAACAACGACAGAAAAATGCAACGAATGAAAGAAAACAAATTTATCTTTTGGCAAAAATGGTTGACCTATGCCAATGTGATGACGATCGGGGTAGGAATCTTGGTCGCTTTTGCCGGAAATTCATTTATGTTCGAACTACATAACAGCTTTACCAAAGAAGTGTTCCTACATTCAAATGAGTTCGATCCAAATGTATTGAAACTGAAAAACTGGCTCTTCGGTATTATTGGGGCAACCATCGTGGGCTATCACGTCTTAATGATCATGATATCTGAAAACGCCTTTAAAAAAAAGGAACCTTGGGCCTATAAGGCGATGTGGTTGGGATTACTTTCCTGGTTCTGTATCGACAGCGGCATATCTATCTATTATGGGGCCATTCATAATGTAGTGCTAATCAATGTAGTGGCCTTGGTGTTGATCGGACTTCCGTTGGTTATGACACGAAAAGAGTTCAAAATTTGATTCTAGAATGCAGGGCCCCTTACACTTAACGGCTTGTAGATGAAACCCCGCGACTGGTACGAGCGTCACGCTCCCGCCCGCAAAGAAAGGGGTCTCCTCCTAAAAAGAGTTTACCTGTTTTAATCTTGCCCCTAAGAAGATAGCAACCTGTTCTTTTTCTATCGTTAGTCCGCACGCAGTTCGGAACGAGCGGGTACACCCCCCATACGCTCTTAAACAACAACATAACACCTACAAAAAAGTGTATTTTTTGGTGTGGATATCGGAAAGAAGCATTTGTACTATTTTCCTATCTTCGGGACGCCGCTGTTCTTTTAGAGGATTGCTCCCCATGGCTTTGGTTGGTTGTATATGAACTACCGATACATCTGTAGCGTGTCAAATGGGTGGGGAATCGTTGTGTTTTACAGCTATATAAACCAGTTGGCAACAATTAAGAACTCGCCCAACGTTTTTTGAGCTTCAACAAAAAAAAGTCTTTATCTGCAACTTTTTCTAAACTATCTGGTCTAATATTTCATAAGAATAAATGAGACAAGACCAATCCACAGACAGAAAACTTGTAAAAAAGGTGTTGGAAGGAAATTCCAATGCCTTTAAAACTATCGTTGTGAATACACAAGGTTTGGTCGTTCAAATCATTTATAAAATGATTAAAAATCAAGAAGATAGAGAAGATTTAGCCCAAGAAGTCTTTTTAAAAGCTTATAACAAACTTGGGAGTTTTAAGTTCAATTCCAAACTAAGTACTTGGATTGGCACTATTACATACAATACGTGCTTGAATTTTCTTGATAGGAAAAAAATACCGATTCTAAACATAGTAGATGAAGATGGTTCAGAATCTTGGGATTTAATAGATAAAAAAATTCCTGGCTATAGCAATAGTCAGGTAGAATCATACCTTTTCAGAAAAGAAAAACATCAAATAATAACATCAGCAATAGAAAATCTCCCACCATTATATCAAACACTGATTACTCTATATCACAATCAAGAACTGAGCTATAAAGAAATTGGAGAAATTACAAATTTACCTGAAGGAACATTAAAAAACTATTTATACCGAGCGAGAAAACAATTGAAAAACAACCTGTTACATAAATACAAAAGAGAAGATTTATGAAGAATAAACACTTAACAGACAGCGAAATACAACAATTTGCATTTGACAAGGCCGAATGTAAAAAAGAAGTAGTAGAACATATATCTTCTTGTAGTTTGTGCAAACAAAGAGTAGAAGCTTATTTATTGCTATCAACCTCGATCAAAAGTATACCAGACCCAGCATTAGGATTTGATCTATCTAATAGAGTAATGATGCAATTTGACACAACTTCAAAAAAGAAAACCTTATTGGATTATTTCGTCTATGCGTTCATTATATTAAGTATAACGGTGGTTGGATTTTGTATAGCTTATTTCAGTTCGGTTTTTATCAATTGGTTTAAAGGTAATTCAACAGTTTCGATGGCTTTCCTTATATGTATTGCACTCTCAATTTTAATGATTTTAATAATCGATATAATGAAATCACACAGTAGAAAAATGAAAATGCTGAAATTTTAAGTGTTATCTGCAACCTTTATCCAAATGGTCTGTCTAATCTTAGTAAACGACAAGCAAAGAACTTAAGAATATGAAACTATTATTTTCAACACAAACAGAATATATCGACCCAGATGTATATAAAGTAATTGTGGTAATTTTTATTATCGTACTGATAATGTGGTTCACGGTAACAATTTTGAAAAGATTGTTAGAACACAAATTGAAGAATAAAATTCTTGATAAAGAAATATCACAGGATTTAGCCTCCGCTGTACTAAACACAGAGTCTAACGATAAAACTCAAAACAGCATAAAGTGGTTTATTATTCTTACAACTACAGGAGTAGGTTTATTTATCACCAATCAATATCTGCCTTTAGGTTTACATTCTATTGGGATAATGACGATTAGTATAGCCTTTGGATTTCTTCTTTACATTATCTATCTAAAGTTTTTCGGTCAGTAATCTGAAAATCATTTCTTTCTTTCTATTCCGTAGTTATATGACCTCATGGTAATATGAATAGGATATCCCTTGCCAAAAATGAACAAATCAAGCATAATCAAAATGAAAAAAACACTATTAATGGTATGGACTATAGTTCTAACATTTTCAGGTATAGCCATAACAAATGCACAACAAGTAATAGTAAACACTACCAGAATAAACAAAATAGACAAGTACTTAAATGACGGAGTAGAAAACGGATTTTCTGGTGCGGTACTCATTTCCGAAAAAGGCAAACCCAAACTTGCTAAAGGGTATGGAATGGCGAATAAAGAGGATATTGTTCCCTACACTACCACAACAGTTTCTACTATCGGCTCTGTTACAAAACAATTTACAGCAACCGCTATTCTGAAACTTGTTGAATTAAATAAACTGGAGCTAACGGATTCAGTACATAAGTTTTTCAAAAACCTACCAGAAGATAAAAGAGAAATTACTATACATCATTTATTGACGCATACTGCAGGATTTATAGATGTTATTGGCGATGGAGATTTTGATGATATTCCCAGAGATAAATTTTTCAAAACAATATTTTCAACCGAGTTGTTACACAAACCAGGTACAAAATACGCTTACTCAAATGTAGGATACAGTATTCTGGCAAGAATTATTGAAATTTCTTCTGGTCAGGATTACGAGAAGTTTTTGAACCGATTTTTGTTTAACCCTGCCGGAATGAATCAAACAGGTTACTTTATTCCAAAATGGGATGAAAATAAAATCGCTAAAGGATATTATAAAAACACAATGAATGTAGGGACTATGATATCACGATTTAATAAGATTGGGAAAGTAACTTGGACGTTAAAGGGCAATGGTGGTATCCATTCAACTATTGAAGATATGTATAAATGGTATCAAGCTTTAAAAAATAACACCATTTTATCCAAAGAATTATTTAAAAAATTGACTACGCCATACATTTTGGAATATGAAGGACAATCAAGTTATTATGCATACGGCTGGGCAATCTATAATTCTGATAGAAACACGAAAATTATCAGTCATAATGGAGGAAATGCCGTTTTCTTTCACGACTTTATTTGGTTACCAAAAGAAGATATGTTAATAATACAGTTTACTAATGCAAGTAGTAGGGAAACAGAAGTTACTTGGACTATTGAAAAAATGATATTCAATGAGGATTTTAAACCCGAACCAATAAAAAAGAGTCTTAATAATTTGGTTTTTGATAATCTGGAAACTCGTAACCCTAAGAAAATTAATGAACTGATGTTAATGATTAAGGAAAAGTATAATTCGTACTTAAAATATTCAGAAAACCTAAATGGACTTGGATATGATGTATTGCGAACAAACAAAAATTCTAAATTGGCTGTGGCACTATTCAAGCTGAATACAGAACTTTTTCCTGACGAAGGAAATATCTGGGATTCATTAGGAGAGGGTTACATCGCTGATAACCAAAAAGAACAAGCAATAAAAAGTTACAAAAAGGCATTGGAATTAGCACCAAAAAACGACTGTCATTGGTGTAAATCTTCTGTAAAAGCACTTAATAAATTAAAGAAATAACTGTTGCCGACGACCTGTATAAGCAATAGCGGTTTGGGTTTTAACTTAAACCGCTATTCCATTTTAATAAGGTATATTGTATTCCGAAAGGTAGTTTTATAAAAGTCCACTACTGCTCAAACAAAAGAGCGTTACATGCAAGCCAAAGAATACCGTGAATAAATTATCATTCAAAAACCAAAAAGAAGCTTTTCCACTTCATTTTCATCCTGAATTTTGCATATCGATAATCAAAAGTGGTGTAGAACTAATCAATATTCGGGAAAAACAATTTGTTGGAAACGTGAATGATATTACTATTACGCACCCCTACGAACTGCACTCGAATCCTTTATATTCTTCCACAAATTTGCTATCGTTCGATACGTTGTATATTTCAGATGAAACGGTGAGAGCAATACTCCCTTTAGGACAAACCGTACATTTTGAGTATAGAGTTATCCGAAATGGCGAATTGAATGCGTTGTTTGAAAACCTAATGCATCCTGAAGATAGTGCTGTTGGGGACTTACTACAAAAGTTTATTTTGCATTTATCATCTTTTGGCGAGTTGACCACAAAATCAAAGATTAGAAAACCACTAGCATACTGGGACAATATTGACACCTACATTGAACAGAATATAAAAGAAATTATATCCTTAGAGAAATTGGCAGAAGTTGTAAATCTTAATAAATATAGCTTTGCAAGAAAGTTTAAAGAAACGACCGGTATTTCCCCAATCCATTACACTTTAATGAAAAAGGTCTTTCATTGTAAAAAAACCTTAACGAAGAAATGTTCGATTACAGAGAAAGCTTATGAATATAATTTTACCGACACTTCCCATTTTTCAAAATCATTCAAAAGATTTATTGGTGTAAGACCCAAAACCTTCCAAAATGAGTTCTTGACCTAAAAAGTCAATATTATACCAATCCAGACCGTATAATTTTCTTCCTTTTGTCAAAAATCAATTGATAAATGAAGAAAGCAATACTGGTCTCCACCCTATTCCATGTCATTTCGATAACCGTTGCACAGGATTATGGTTCTCTAAAAAAGATCGACAACCACTTACTGCTGCAAGATTTAGAATTACTTCATCAAGGTCTTGACAAACATCATTCGGGAATGTATTGGTATACCCATAAAGATAGTGTCGATAATGCGTTTTCAAATGCAAAAATGAACATCAACAAAGACTTAAATGAGATTGAATTTTTTAATATCGTTGCACCCTTGGTTGGTCTTTCAAGAGAAGACCATACCAATATTGAATTTTCAAAAGAAACAGAAACGTTCTTAGTTGATGAAGCACGTTATCTTCCACTAAATGTCATTTTTCTTAATAAGAGAATGTATGTTTCCAAAGAGAGTAACTTGTATCATAAACCTCTTCTCGGTCATGAAATTTTGAGTATAAATGGTGAAAATCCTTTAGAGTTGTTGAATGAACTCGGAGAACTTTTTGCCTCAGACGGATTTATTAAAGCGGTCAAATTTTCCGATTTAAATGGGTTTTCATTTTCAAGACATCATTTTCTTAAATATGGCTTTATAAATGAATACCATATAGCGGTTAAAGATTCGAATGGCCTAATTACTGAGTTAAAATTAAAATCACAAAAACTAATAGATTTTAAAAACAGTCTAGCCGATAATGAAAAAAGCAAGACGAACAACGAAAACTTAGAATTTAAAATATTGAATGACACCATTGCTTATTTAGGGGTTCATACGTTTTCTAACGGCTTATACAAACAAAATGAAATCCATCAAAATCTATCGAACTTTTTAGAAAAAAGCTTTGAGACAATTGAGGAATCAAAAATTAGCAATCTAATTGTAGATGTAAGTAATAATGGTGGTGGCAATGAGGGTAATGAAAATCTATTATTTTCTTATCTCGCCGATAACTATGAAAAATATAAATCTGTTTGTGCTAAGAGCCAAGTTTCGATTCTCGATAATGAAATTGACAAGCCTATAAAACTTAAGACTTTCGGTTTCTTTGAAAGGATTTTTGCAAATGATAAAATGAGTGACGGAAGCTATTGTCGAAAATCTAACAAGGGATTTGGCTTAATGGCGTATAAGAAAGAACCAAAATATAAATATAAAGGTGAACTTTTTGTCATCATTAGCCCTGTAACCTATTCTGGTGGCAGTGAATTTTCAAATATGATTAAAACTAGTAATCGAGGCATTTTTGTTGGCGAGGAAACAGGTGGTGGATATTATGGAAATACAAGCGGCTACAGTAGTGAATTGGTTTTACCACATTCAAAATTGTTGATCGATATTCCCGCTCTAAAATTCGAAATGAATGTTCAAAATGGTGAATTCGGAAGAGGCATCATTCCGGACTTTATAGTGGTTCCGACCATCAAGGAATACCTAACAGGACAGAATCTTCCTATTGAATTCATACTGAATGGTAAGGCTGGCAGGTAAAAAGGGGGCCTAAGAAAAGCCATAGGCTAGCTTCCTAAAGTTGATCACCATTTTCTTTCTTGCTTTAAACCACTTTTTTTCTTTTTGACCTAACTTGCTCGGCATCCTATATGCACCTCCGAATACCTGGGGTCACCAGTATCTGCATGATTTTATGTTATACTAAGTTCGGTCACTTGCTAACGGATGCGATCACTACCAAGGGCAGGCTGAAGACTCTCCCATTTTTCCCCCGCTGGTACGAGCGTCACGCTCGTGCCCCAAAGAAGGCGGTCTTGTCTTAAAAAGAGTTTACCCTTTTTAAATTGAACCTAAAAAAATAGCAACCTGTTCTTTTTCTATCTTTATTATGCACATGGTTCGGAACGAGCGGGTACACACCCCATACGCTCTTAAACAACAACATCACACCTACAAAAAAGTGTATTTTTTGGTGTGGATATCGGAAAGAAGCATTTGTACTATTTTCCTATCTTCGGGACGCCGCTGTTCTTTCCAAGGATGGCTCCCCATGGCTTTGGTTGGTTGTATATCAACTACCGATACATCTGTAGCGTGTCAAATTGGTTGGGAATCGTTGTATTTTACAGCTAAATAAACAAGTTGTAGAGCATTTAAGAATCAACCGAAATAATTTATAATGGAGCTTACAAGACATTGTGCTTTATGTGAAAATGAAATTACCAGTCTGAAAAAAGGCGTGACTTGTAAGTTAACTAAGAAAAAACCCGATTTCATTAAAAGTTGTAGGGACATTAAATTGAATGAAAAGTTTGAACAAGATTTGCTTACTATTCTTCTTGAATTGGAACGAATAAGTAAATTTAGAAATAGAGAATATTTGACCTTTTTCGTTTTATTAGTTATCGGAATATTTGCAATAATGGGAAACAAGGTTTTTGCTGAATGGCGACCAAATTCACCTTATTATTGGTTGGATAGATTCCTTCCAATTGCAGTCGGAATTACAATAATAATGATTGCTTTTTTTAATTTAAGCAGTTTTATGAATAAGCGGAAAATTGCTCTAACCAAAAAAAATAAAATTGATTCTGTTTTGGAAAAATACCAAATTAGTTATAAAACAAAATTTAACTACAAAGAAAAAATTCACGGAGACCAAAATATTGAAATTATAATGGAATATAAAAACTGGACAAAAAAACGCACTACAACAATGGCTATAATTAATACGGGTTTTGGGCTATAAAGCTAAGGTTTTGTTTATTTAGAGTGTCCGCCAAATCTTTTGGATTTGGATTTTAAAATTGAAAAGATAAAAACAAACAAAAAGATTCGGCCAATCGCTTAAAGGGAAACAAAAGCGCACTTTTATTCCCGTACTAATCATAGCCGAGACCTTTACGGCACATATGCAACAAAGATTAATCATATTAGCACTACTATTTATCTCAATGGGACTTTTTAGCTTTTCGAAAAAGGAGAAAATTCAAGAAAACAGATCGAACTCACCAATTCTGGGAATGGTGTTGCTTAAAGAAGCCCACCCGCTTGATATTTCTAAAGTAGTTACCGAACTAGAAACCCAATGGGGATTAACGGTAAAAGAAGAAAGTGAAAATTCAGGTGAGACTGCAATAATTGAAATCGACGAATATAGAATTGCTGTTGGATTGATAGCAGCACCTATTCCGACGGACGAGGCTATTACTGCCGCCCAATATAATTTTTTCTGGGACAACGGGGCTGACCAAGTCAAAAAGCATAAAGCTCATCTTATTTTGTCTATACTGAATGCTGGAGAAAATGCCGTGAGGGAGAACATTTTGTTTAGCAAAGTTGCTAGTACCATTTTAAGTAATAGTAAATCTATAGGAATCTATATTGGAGCTAGGTCTTTGGCAATCGAAAAGGATTTCTACATAGCAAGTGTACAGAATATGAGTACGGAAGACTTGCCATTGTATATTTGGCTGTATTTTGGATTAACAGGTGAAAACGAAAAGCGATCCGTATACACGTATGGACTTAAGGATTTTGGCAAAAAAGAAATGGAGATACTTAATTCAACTAAGGGCCACGGAGAGTTGAGCGACCTGATATATAATTTAGCACATTACGTAATTGGACATAATGTAGCCCTAAAGGATGGGGAAACAATAGGCTTTTCTGCCGAACAAAAGCTGAAAATTTCAGAATCTAAAGGTGTCTTCTTAGATGGTACAACTTTTAAAATTGAGTATTAAATACGTGCTGTAAGAAAACCTAAACATAATATGGACTTTAGGTTTTAAACAAATGGTCTGTGTATGTTTATGAAGTCGCTAAATCTTATGCCCCGACACTTCGAGGTAGTTTTAGAACAAAAAAATAAAACTAAACCCGCTGGTACCGAAAAGGCACGTTCGAGCGGGCAATACGATTTTGCTATGTACATGGTGCAAAGCAAACGCCAGGTTGCTCCCGTACCGTTCATAGCCGAACACCTTAGGTTTCATGCATCAAAACGCACTATAACACGATGAAATTATTTATAACAATTCTCTTTTTATCCATGTTCCTTGGGACCATTCTTATGAATGCTCCAAAAAACAACGATCAGGCCGCATACCAAGATCAAAGGGAAAACAGTCCTGCGGATTTTGAGGGGCTATGGGTCAATGAGGACCAAAAAAAACCGGGTATAACCCGTTGTAAAATCGCATTTAAAGAAAACCGATATCAGGTTCAAATGTGGGGTTCTTGCATTCCCCAAGATTGTGATTGGGGCAAAAACCAAACGGATGAAATCGAAAAAGGGACCACCAAGTTTGAACTGCTTTGGGACGCCGGTTTTGCAGAAAGTGTGATCACCTATGAAATTGTAGATGGGAAACTTAAACTGATCAATCATAGGCGTTTTAAAAATGGATCTGCCAGACCAGATTATATGCTAGTCGAATACTTCGTAAAGAATTAAGAACAAAACCGAACATGGGCCATGTATCGTCCTAAAAAATATCTCCTCAAGCTAGGCCTTGGTACAGGCGTTTCGGCCGTGAGAAGGCTTCCCTACCGTACTGCTTGCTTGGTTGGTTGTGCGGAAAAAGATCTGCATACCCACGGAATAGCGTTTACCCTTACATGTTTGAAAAATCCTCTTCAAAATTTGAAATAAAATCATTGATGTATTTTTTACCCTTATCCGCCTGTCGAAAAACCAAATAGTGTGTTCGTTTCAACCCATTTTTGCCGATTCTTTTAAAAACCAAATCATCGGAAACCTTGAACGATTTTAACGCCCATTTGGGCATACACATGATACCCATGTTGGCATCGACCATCTCCAAGGCTACCTCGGTCAAGGGAATCGCTGAGATTTTCAAAGGCGTGATCCTATTGGGTTTTAAGAACTGTTCATACAAAGAAACCGTTTCCAAAGGAAAAGAATGAATAATCAGATGGGCATCCGAAAAATGGTTTGTGTCTAAAAACCCAACCTTGTTCAACGGATTTTCCTTGTGCATCATGGCAAAAATCTCATCCTCGCATACTGCGACGCTAGACAGCGTTTCATTCACTGGTTTTGAGGTCACTAGGGCAATATCGATGGCTTTGGACAAAATTTTGGAGATGGGCTGATGCGTAGCTTCCAGAATCAAATCAACCTCTATTTCCGGGTATAGCAGCCCCAATTTTTGAATGAAGGCAGAAAGACCTTGGTAGAAACTATAACATTCTGTGCTCACTTTTACCGTTCCCGCAGAACCACTCCGCAATTGATCAATGTTCTGAAAACTCTTCTCCATGTTTTCAAAAATAACCTTGCTCAATTTATATAGTTCCCGACCTTCTTCGGTCAATTGCCATTGATTGCGGGTTCTTTGAAAGACCTTGAACCCCAAACGCTCTTCCAACTCCCGCAATTGATGACTTAACGCCGATTGGGTTAAAAACAATTTCTCGGCAGAATTGGCAATACTCCCCTCTTCCTTGATTGTTTTAATAAGCCTAAAATATTTGATTTCCATACGGCATAAAGGTAGCGATTTGCGTGGATGTCCAGACTGAGAAATTTTCAGCTTACAGCGCTAAACCTTCAGTTTCAATCGTTAAAAACGCAATTACTGCAGCCGTAATTTTGACAAAACAAATTATAGAAATTATGAAAAAACCAAATTCAGTTACAGCCCTACTGCAAGCGGTGCAGACGTATTTCGATGCACTTTATCATTGCGACACAAAAAAACTCGACCAAGTATTTCACAAAAGCGCTAGCCTTTTCGATGTCGATGAAGACACCGTTTTTGTGGAGCCTATTGCAAGTTTTAGCAAAGATGTCGGTGGAAGGATCTCACCGGCCAGTAAGGGACAGCAACCCGAAACAGAAATCTTACTGATCGATTGGCTCTCACCGGCCTGTGCCACGGTAAAAATTAGAATTCGGGCACACCAAAACGTATTTGTTGACCATCTGGGTTTCGTTGAGGGGGAAGCTGGCTGGCAAATTGTTTCAAAAATATGGCATTTGGAAAAGGTAATCGCCTAAGCACGGTGTAGGGAGCGGGTGTTTGTCCCAACCGTAGCGATTCGACAAATACAATTTAGCGCGAGGTACCGCGTTGTAATAACACCAACGCTTAAACCTACAACTATGAAGTATGCTTCCCGATTAATTTTGCTCTTGGCAATCCTTGTCGTGTCCTTTTCTTGTTCGAAAGATTCGGAACCGACTAACACAGAAGAAATAACAAGCACCGAGCTAAATGCGATCATTGGCGAATGGTCATTTGTTTCTGAACATTCGTACTATTGCTCAAATGATGAAATCGAAACGGAGCGACCGGCCGATGCCGAAATCGTCAACACCATTTCCTTTAAGGAAGATGGTACGTATATCGAAATAGAGGATAATTCATTATCGCAAAGTGGTCTTTGGGAACAAAATGAAGACGGGAGCTATAAAATTATCCAAGAAGAAAATGTGTATGACGATCTTCGCACCTTTGATGTTGTCATTGAACTAGACGTGGAAAACGTTATGAAATGGGGGGTCTATGGCTGTGAAGACAACAACAGCGATACCTATATTTACGCAAAATACGATAGAATTCAATAAAATTGAATCCCGCTCAAGTAAGTAAACCACTCTTCGACCAAGAGTGGTTTTTTTGTACCGCTCCCTTTCCAAGCCCGCGAAACGGTGTTTCCGAAAATAACCAATGCATCCAGAAGGGAACATTGCCAACGCGTTTCCCCGATAAAGAATGTATCATGCTTCAACGATGACACCTCTTCTCGGGTTCCTTGCCATTCTACCATCCCTACTTCAGCAAAAAATCTTTACCTTTAAAAAACCTTATTTTTTTTCTTGAAAAGTCCTACTTTTTTGGATAATGGCCGTACAGAACGATTGCTGTGGCAAAGTAGGTATAATACAAAATCAATGACAGAATAAACCGGAAAGTTGTTATTACCAATAAGGCTAAATGGTTCAAAAACATTTCTCCCCTATGAAAGTATGTTGTTTTTTGATGTTGCTTGTATTTGTAAATGCGGTTATAGTAGGGCAACCAAGCTCGGACAAGGAATCTTCGCAAGTGCTGATCGAGCGAATTAAAGCAGCCGACGAGCAAGCGGCGGTCCCCTACGAAAAAAGACTGATGACCCTTCCCTATTCCGAAGCGGAACAGGCCAAAAACCTTATGGAACTGGGACGCTATTTTTATAAACAAGGAACGTATAAACGAAGTTTGCACTATATCAACAAGGCAATTGTTTTGGCTCAAGCCTCGAAAGAGGATGTCCTGCTTGGCGAAGTGTATCTTATGCAAGGAAATTCGTACTTATTGGATTGGCAAAATCAACGGGCCCTCGACGCGTATCACAAGGTGCTTTCCTATACCAAAAAGACGAGGCAACTGAACAAAAATGTGATTGCCAAAATAAATATAGCCATCATCAACCGTCGTATGAACCAGCTGAACCAATCGATTGCGAGCTGTTTAAATGCCTTAAAAATTGTTGATAGCACCTCTTTGCGACATACAAAAAACCACGTAAATCTGTTGACCATTATCAGCGATTCTTATCTAGACCTTGGCGAATACGGCAAAACACTTGAATATGCTGAAACGGGTGTTGCCATCAGCAGCACCATCGATTACCGCAAAGGCTTGGCGGACCTCTATACCAAAATAGGTCATGTATATTGTAAAAAAGGGGATCATGCGCTTGGGACCGACTATTTTGATAAAGCGCTCACCCTTATCAAGAAGGAAGCCATAGCGGAATCGTACTTTATGGAAAATATCCATTTTTTTACCGCCATTTCGTTCCATGACCAAGGGCGTTATAAGGAAGCTATCATTCCGCTGCTCGCCTTAACGCATAGCGCCACCAAGGTGGAAGGGCGTCAAAAATATCGCACCATTGAAGCGCATAAGTTGTTGGCCGATAGTTACAAGCAACTAGGCGACACGGAAAATTCCGCCAAATGGTATGACACCTATATTACGTTGAACGAAGCGTACTTGGAAAAGAAAGACGAGGTAGTGAACAAGATATATGAAAAAGATACCCAACAACTCGGTGCCGAAATTCAATTTCTGAAGCAGGAATACGTGGTACAACAAAAAAGAAACAAATACCTCTGGCTGGGTGGTTTATTGGTTACCCTTACGCTCGGCGTATTGTTGTTGTTACATTTGAAAAGGCCAACGGGCAAAAACAACAAGGAGGCAAAACCAGTCGATGATCGGTCTTACCTACTAGACCCAAAACCAGAAAGTGCAAGCGCAAAGCCCGTCGGCAAAGAAATTTTAATAAATAGCATCAAGGTCGAAGAAGTGCTTAAAAGATTGGAAAAATTAGAAAACCAAGAATATTTTCTGACCATGGGTTGCAATCTAAGGGCCATGGCAAAAAAAGTAAAAACCAATGCCACCTATCTGTCGCTGATCATCAACCAGTACAAGGATAAAAAATTCGTGGACTATATTAATGACCTGCGCATCGACTATGCTATCGAAAGATTAAAGAAAGACAAGAAATTCCGATCTTTTTCGGTAAAGTCCATCGCCTCGGAAGTCGGCTATAAAAGTGACTATTCATTTGCCAAACATTTTAAGTCCAAAACCGGGCTTAACCCGTCGGACTATATTAAAAAACTACGGCCGGCAGAGCCTTTGGCAACTACCTGAAAAAACCCAAATCATGCACCCTATTTTGTTCAATTTTGGGTATCATAATTATTGGTTTCGGTTCGCAAAAGGTATCTTTAAGTACATTCATTTATTAAAACTAAAAATTAGACTATGAAACGAAAAACGATCAAAAAAATAGTTTTCAACAAGGGTGTTGTCGCGAAAATTACCAAAGAAAATATGGCGAGCATTCGCGGTGGAGACTGTATTCCGACCGAAATAGCCCACACAGATTGGGTGTGCCCTGGGCAGCATTTACCATAGAGGTTCTACCCTTATCACATTCCCTATATAAAGGATATTTTTTTAATACTTTCCCAAGGCTTTACAAAACAAAACCTTGGGATTTTTTTTGATGCCTCATTTTGATGAATCTGGCGTGCTACCGTTTTTTACTCTGTATATCGGTTTATAACTTCAAGGCAGATTCTGGGTGTACGAACCCAAGTCAACATAGGGGAAACCGAAAACCTTTCTTAGAGTAGGTATCTTAACAATTAACATAGTAAAATATGAAAAAGTCCTTGAAAAAATTGCAGTTAAAAAAAGAGGTCATTAGCAACCTAAAGCGTGAAAATATCAAAGGTGGTGGGGTAACACACTGCTGTCCTACCGAAGGCGCGCTAAATTCTTGCCCTCCTCCAGGAATGCAATGCTTCTAAGAGAAGCCTACCCAAGATTTTTGAAAGTTGGCAGTCGTATATCACGCGGCATCAACTTCCGATCGAGGAATCAAAAAGCTGCCTACATTTTAGGCAGCTTTTCTATGAAAGTTTCTTAAAAAAAGATATCGTAGGTTCGAATCGTAACGAGCATCTTGTTCGGTGAAGTTCTTTACCAAAGAATACATCTTAACTTATCCCATTTATCTGTCCTGAATTTATGACTAGTGCATTGAGCGACCCTCTGACCTTACAGCAAACAGCTGAAAAAAAACTTCGAGAAATATACGAACTTTTACAGGGGCACTACCAAGAGCCTGAAGAAATCGGGGTGCTGACAGGACGTTCGGGCATAGCACTGTTCTTCTTTTACTACTCAAAACTGGCCCAGCAGGAAGAAGCCGCCGATAAAGGGGTGCATATCCTCTCGGAAATTGTTGACCAGCTGAACAAAGGGTACAACCTACCTACTTTTTGTTCGGGAATTGCGGGAGCCGCCTGGGCAATTGAATTGCTCGAAGAGGAAGCTTTTATCGAATTGGACACGGATGCTTTTTTGGTTGATTTAGACGACTATTTGTTGGAGGCGAAACCCCATAGGAATACACGAAATTTTTATGATTTTCTACATGGCCTAATGGGTATTGCATTCTATTTTTTTAAAAGATTTCAAAAAACAAAATCCGCTACACTTAGAAAAAAGTACGAAGACATACTCCGCGACGTTTTAGACGAACTTCTGGAAACGGCGCAAATAAATGGTGACCATATCAAATGGGAATCTTTTTTAATACACAACGATACCGTTCGCGGCTACAACCTAAGCCTATCACACGGCATATCGAGTATTGTGAATATTCTTTCAAGGATGGCCAAGCACAGTGCGTTCGCACCACAGGCCCAAGCACTACTGGTTCCTGCGGTAAATTATATTCTGAGCACACAGCTAAACAACCCGCTGATACCCGATTGCTTTCCTGCATGGGTCATTGACGGGGAATTGGAAAACCAGCCCACTCGGCTGGCCTGGTGCTATGGAGATCTCGGGGTCGGTATTTCCCTTTGGCATGCCGCCCAAACGCTCCAGGACAATACCCTCAAAAAGAAGGCCCTGCATATTTTGGAACAGACGACCAAAAGAAGGAATCTTCAAGAGAATAGGCTCTTAGATGCCGGCCTGTGCCATGGAACTTTCGGAGTGGCACATATGTATCGTTACCTACATAAGGAAACGGGGCTTGCGCATTTCAAGGAAACCAGCGAGTTTTGGCTAGAAGAAGCCCTAAAAATGGATACGCATAAAGAAGGTTACGCGGGCTACATGCAGTGGCGTGGTGACGGAAAGGCACAATGGAGAAGGGAAACGAATTTATTGGAAGGAGTTGCCGGCATCGGGCTTGCCCTAATTTCGTATCTGGCGCCGTTCGAAACCAAATGGGACCAGTGTCTTCTCATCGGCTGACCAGTTGGTACCGAAAGTACGGTGAAAGGTTGATTTTCAAAACCTTCCCAATAGATTGGGTTTATGGTGTATCTTCTACATCGATTTAATCGGTTACATCGGTTACATTACCCTTCAATTCACCTTAAAAGGTCTTATCCCGAAACAACCTGAACCAAACAAAATCCGAAAAAATCATATGCCGCCGGATGAATCAGGTGGTTTGCGTATTTTTATGATGGGAATATCCCGATGCTCGGTACGAATAGAGGTAGTTATATGCCGCAAAAAATGAATTATAACAACAAAAGATTTAGACCCGTTTCTACCACTGAAAATGGTGAGACGTCCCCAGAAACCATCTTTGAATACAAGCAGCAGGGAAACATCCTAACGGCCACCTACCACGGGGGCCAAATCCAAAAGGGCCATTTGATAGGATTAGTGGATGCGCAGGGGAAAATTGAAATGCGGTATCATCAAATTGATTTAAAAGGAACATTTATGACCGGGATTTGTTTTTCGGTGCCAGAAATTTTGAAAAACGGAAAAATACGTTTGCACGAAACTTGGGAATGGACCTCGGGCGATAAATCCAAGGGAAACTCCGTACTGGAAGAAATATAGTCTTTTAGTCAAGGCAATAGCCCTCATCTAACGTCCATAGAAATTTATGCAAGATTCTTTTGAAGCAAACCATTAAAGAAATACTATGAAAAAAAGTACCCAAAGTACCATCCTGACTGCCATTCTATTGTTATCAGCTGGCGTTTTAAGGGCTCAACCGGCAGAAAAATCCGTTCCTTTTTTCAAAAATGGAGAGGCCCAAATCGTGCAGGCATTTGAAGATCCCGAAAAGTGGATCAGACATGATCTTTGGGTAGAGACGGAGTTCGATACCGACGGTGATGGAAAATTGGATCGCATGCATGTAGCGGTCACCAGACCTTATCAGACCGATACCGAAAACCTGAAACTTCCCGTTATCTACGTTTCCAGTCCGTATTTTGCCGGTGTGGCGCCCCCTACCAATGGTTTGTTCTGGGACGTAAAACATGAACTTGGCGAGGTGGCCAAAGAACGGGTACACCCAGAGGTAACGCGAACCGGGAACAGGCCGATTATCTCCAATTCCCATATTCAAAAATGGGTCCCCAGAGGGTATATTGTGGTACACTCTTCCTCCCCGGGGACCGGACTATCACAAGGGGCACCCACCGTAGGCGGCGACAATGAATCTTTAGCACCCAAAGCGGTTATTGATTGGTTGTGCGGGCGTATTCCGGGTTACGCCTCCCCAAGCGGTAAAGAACAGGTAAAAGCCTTTTGGTCAACCGGCAAAGTAGGGATGACGGGCACCTCTTATAACGGCACCATCCCGCTGGCCGCTGCGACGACCGGCGTTGCCGGACTGGAAGCCATTATTCCCATAGCTCCCAATACTTCCTATTATCATTACTACCGATCCAATGGTTTGGTACGCTCTCCCGGAGGGTATTTAGGGGAAGATATTGATGTACTATACGATTTTATTCATAGTGGTGATGAATCAAAACGAGCCTATAACAATGCCACCGTAAGGGACCAGGAAATGAAGAACGGGATGGACAGAATTACAGGAGATTACAACGACTTTTGGGCAGGACGTGACTATTTAAACGACATGGCGCCCATGAAAGCGGCCTTGTTGATGTCCCACGGATTCAACGACTGGAATGTGATGCCCGAGCATAGTTATCGAATTTACAAGGCCGCAAAAGACAAGGGAATCCCCGCTCAAATTTACTACCATCAAAATGGGCACGGGGGTCCCCCACCTATGAAGATGATGAATCGGTGGTTTACCCGTTATTTGCATGGCGTAGAAAATGGAGTGGAAAATGATGCCAAGGCGTGGATTGTCAGGGAAAATGACGAAATGGAAAACCCTACTCCCTATGACGCGTACCCACATCCAGAAGCGTCGAACGTGGCCCTGTATCCGCATCCCGGCGCGCCCGAAAAAGGAAGCCTTGGTCTTGCAAGGCCCAAGGGTAAAACCACCGAAAAACTGATTGACAACTATTCTTTTTCCGGTGCTGCCTTGGCCCAGGCGGAAAGTACAGATCATCGGTTGCTATACGTAACCCCGCAACTGTCAAAAGCGGTTCACCTATCCGGTACTGCAAGAGTGACCATTAAGGTGGCCAGTAGCAAGCCAGCGGCGAATCTTTCTGTTTGGTTGGTATCCTTGCCATGGAACCAAAAAAAGACCGCAAAGATTACCGATAATATTATCACCCGAGGCTGGGCAGACCCTCAAAACCATGCCTCCATTACCAAAGGGGAACCTTTGGAAGCGGGAACCTTCTACGAGCTAAGCTTTGATTTAATGCCAGATGATCAAATTATTCCCAAAGGGCAGCAAATAGGGTTCATGGTATTTTCAAGCGATAAAGAATTTACCCTTTGGCCCGACCCGGGAACCGAACTAACCATCGATTTAGGCGCAACCACCCTTCAATTACCGGTTGTGGGAGGTGCCAAAGCATTTGCAAATGCCCTTAACGATTAAGTGCGTATTTTTTGGCCGGCCCCAACCAATCTCCCTTTTGATGCCTAGGAAAAATGAACGGAATACCTGGGCCTATGCACTAAACACACCCACCAAAACGTTGGTAGTATGATTGGATGGTCGCAGGCAACTGCCGCAACACAAACCTAACATATGAAAAAGCAAATTACACGAATGCGCGTGGGTGAAGGAAGAATTAGTGGTGCTATCTCCATTTTTCTTGGAGCGCTATCCTTGGTCGCTATCTTGTGCTTTAAGTTTCCCGAACAATTGACAACCCCAGAATTTCGCGAGATATATACGGCAGAGATGGTCGAAAATCTTATGCTTGGCGGAATCATCGCAACATTTCTCTTTGGGCTGGTCAGTTTGTTGCTCAATAAAAGTAAAAAATACGCAGCGATCGGTATTTGCCTGGGAGTACTTACCATTGTACTGGGGGGTGTCACGGTCGAAGGTAGGGCCGTAGAACAGGTCGCCTGGAGTATAGGTCTTGACTGGCTCATCCTAGATTTATTGATAATGGCCTTGTTGTTCGTACCCATAGAACTGGCTTTTCCCAAGAACAAGTTACAGTCTAAATTTCATGAGGAATGGCGAACCGATCTCGTGTATTTTGGCATCAGTCATTTGGCAATTCAATTGTTCGGGGTCATCACAAAAAAACCAGCAGTGGCCTTTTTTGGTTGGATGAATTTGGAGGACGTGCAAGCCTGGGTTTCCGGATTGCCATTTGCGATCGAATTGTTCTTGGCCCTATTCATAACCGATATTTTTCAGTATTGGGCGCATCGATTTTTTCATTCACACCATTACCTATGGCGGTTTCATTCCATTCATCATTCTACTCAAAACATGGACTGGCTCGCAGGTTCACGCACGCATTTTATAGACATATTTTTCACGCGTAGTGTCTCCTATATTCCGTTATATGTGCTGGGTTTCTCTACCCTCACGTTCAATGTGTATATTTTATTCATCGCCATTCATGCCGTATTGATCCACGCCAATACCAGAATCAATTTTGGGTTTTTAAAGTATATCATCACCACCCCGCAATACCATCACTGGCATCATTGTGAGGAACCTGAGCACTACGGAAACAATTTTGCCGTCGTCTTCCCCTTTATCGATAAAATTTTTGGCACCTATTACCTACCAGGAAATAAATGGCCAAAAGGCACGGGACTGGTAGATGCGTCCTTTCCAAAAGGATTTATCAAACAACTATTCTTTCCTTTTACGAAAAACCCGTTTAAAAACGATTTGTTACCGGAAGAGAAGAGCAAACGGTAAGGAAATAGATTAACTAGGTCTCAATATTCATTGTTGTACTATCAATTACGGTCCTTATTTATAATCATAGTTTACTTTTCGACTTTGCATTTCATCTCTATTTTTAGCTAATTATTAACGCTTTGTGTTTAGGAAATTACAAACAGGAAGTCTAATTTAAATATTACAGCTATAATCAAATTTGCTTCATATAAAGCACTCTCTACACTTTCTATTACTATTCGCTTTCACTATCGCTGGCCAAGCCAACTACAATATCCCTTCTTCCGATTATTTGGGTCTTTTTGAGAATCGCGTACCTGTTAAATAGCACCTAGCTAAGGTTTTACTGAAATATTTGTCTATTTTTAGGAAGTGTAATTGTGATAGCTATTCGGATAGAATTTTACTCTGACCAACCCAAAAACCCTACCGCATCGGTAGTTAGCAAAAGTCCATTTAACAAGGCATTCATTAGCAAGATGCTTCCCCCAAGGTCATCGTGGACATTCCGGCAGGTCAAAATACGCAGCTTTGTTTCTGGAAATACACCGGATTTCTTAGAGCGGCAATCACGGCCAAATCGTCGTATGGTTACACCAATAGAACAACAACATTTAATAAATGACAATAACTTTCTATTCATTAATCAGGTTAACAAACATCTTCATCATGAAAAAATCAGCTTTTGCTCTTCTATTACTAGGCTTTATTTGCCTCGTATTTAATCACGAAACCATGGCCCAAGACAATTCAAATGTCTGGCAATCTCCAAAAGAAGATATCCTTAAAATTCTGCATGCACCACAATTACCTAGAACATCAACGTCTCCACCAAGAACGCACATGCTATTGACGGATCCTATTATCTATCCTACTTTGTCGGAGTTGGCCGGACCGATGCTCAAACTTGCAGGGACACGTGTCAATCCAAAAAACAATTACTATCATGGGCGTCATGGTGGTACTTCTCCTAGAATACTCACTATTAAAAATGGAAAAACAATACCCTTGAAAATTCCGGAAAAAGCAGAGGTTCTATCTACTTACTGGGCTTTGGATGGTAAACGGTTTGCCATGTCTGTCGGATTTGAAAATAGGATTGAATTGTGGATGGGTAATATTGATGGTCATGTAGAAAAAGTGCCCAACATCATTCTAAACCCCCTTATGGATTCTCCGGTAAAATGGTTTCCCGATCAAGAAAAAATATTGGTAAGAAGAATTACCGATCGCGGTCCTGCACCACATAAACCTTCAATGCCTAGCGGCCCAAAAATTTTGGAAGATGAAGGAGCTAAAGCAAGATCCACTTACGAAGCAAGAAACCTATTGGAAACGTCACATGATGATGCCTTATTTAGCTATTACACCAATTGCGAATTGGTTATTTATGATACCAAAACAAAAAAATCAAATGTAGTGGGGCCAGCCGCTTCTTATATATGGGCAGGGCCATCGCCAGATGGAAACTACCTATTGGTAGAAAGATTGAAAAAACCTTGGTCACATGAAGTCACTTGGTGGCGATTCGCCAACGACGCAGAAGTATGGGACCTAAAAGGAAATTTATTAAAAACGATTGTTAACCACCCTACTGCCAATGAAGTTCCCGTTCATGGGGTAATTACAGGTCCTCGTTCTATAAACTGGCAACCTACAGCGCCTCATTCCCTATTTTGGCGGGAAGCCTTGGATGGAGGTAACCCTGTTGCAGAAGCCGAGTTTAGGGATCGAATTATGCGCTGGGAAGCACCGTTCAATGGAGAGCCGGAAGAAATTTTCAAAGCTGAACATAGAATTCAAGCAACCATGTGGGGCCAGTCTGACGGAATGCTAATGGTCTATCAAAGGGAGCGTATCAAAAGATGGAGGTATGTCTGGTTATTGGATGTCGATAAAGGAACTTCCAAAAAATGGTTTGATCTTGATGAGAATGATCGTTACAATGACCCTGGTTATCCACTGTTTACGCAATTGGATAATGGTAAGTACGCAATTAAGGTGGAAAATGGGTCTATGTATTTCCGTGGAAGTGGCGGAACGGAGAATGGAGATCGCCCGTTCGTTGATCAACGAAACATTGAAACCGGAGTGGTAGAAAGGTTGTTTCGAAGTGAAGAAGGCAAGTATGAATATTTTGTAGATTTTGCGCAAGGAACCGACAGCTTTATTATGAGTTCTGAATCGGCAACGGATGTGCCTAACTACTACCTAGGCAAATTTGGAAATACCATAACTGCAGCGGAAGGTGAGGCGACCAAGACAATCACGAAAACGCCGATTACCAAATTTAAAGATCCAAGCCCCGAATTGCGAAAGATTGAAAACAAGATTGTAAAATACCAAAGAAATGACGGTGTTGAATTAAGTTTTCAACTCCTGCTACCTCCAGGTTACAAAGAAGGTACAAAAGTCCCGACCGTTGTATACGCATATCCATTGGAATACTCCGGGGCAAAGACGGCTGGCCAAGTACGGGGTTCATCTAATCGCTTTATGCGTATATATGGGCCATCGCATAAATACTTTTTAATGAGAGGATATGCCGTTTTGGACAATACAGCGATGCCGATGATAGGCGATCCAGAAACGGTCTATGATACCTTTGTTCCACAATTAGTGGCAGATGCAGAGGCAGCCGTTGAGAAAGCCATAGATATGGGGATAGCCGATCCAGATAGGATCGGTGTCATTGGCCACAGTCATGGTGGTTTGATGGTCGCCAACCTACTTGCTCACTCCGATTTGTTCGCCGCCGGTATTGCGCGAAGCGGTTCGTACAACAAAACAAACCAGCCTTATGGTTTCCAGGGTGAGCGGCGTTCACTTTTCGAAGCGACCAAATCCTATATTGATTGCTCACCTACTTTTTTTGCAGATAAAGTCAACGAACCAATTTTAATAATTCATGGAGATGATGATTCTAATCCTGGCACACTTACTTTTCAATCCGAAGTATTTTATGAGGCGGTGCGAGGTTCTGGTGGTACTGCAAGATTAGTATTATTGCCATTTGAAGATCATGGTTACCGGGCAAAAGAATCGATCGAGCATGTTTTGTGGGAACAAATGCAATGGTTCGACAAGTATGTCAAAAACCGTAAGGTCAAAGAAAAACTGCAAGAAGAAGGGAAACCATAAATGAGGGGCGCATAACTGTTTGGACATTGGTTCCTTTATGTTGATCATTGCCATTTTTCCTTTTCTAGTGTATTGCTCTTATAAAGATAGCTTCATTGTTAAAGATGAACTGTATGTATTGTTATATAGAAGTGGTTTAAACTTTTTGTTTTGAATCGAAAATGACGTGTTTTGTGCCGGATGAAGTCTTTTTTAAGTTGCGTAGTGGGCTACAACAGGAGAAAAAGTCGAAAAAAGGATGAAAAAGCATCATTTTTTTGCCAATATGAAAAAACTTAAACCTCTTAATAACTAAAAAAGGGTGGGTAGATGACCTAAGAGGTTTTCTGAATTTGTAAAATCGCTAAATTCATATTTGACCGATCTCATCATTTGTAACGAAACGCCCCTTAGCCAGACCAATGGTTGTAAAGAAAGGTATGGGTGGAGAAGGTAGCATGGCGAGCGCAATTTTAAGCTTAAAGCAAAACAGAAGTCTTTTAAAAAAGCGATCTATCCGAGAATTAAAAGATGTACTGCTTGAAAAATCGGGAAAGACCGAATTGGAATTTAAAAAAGTGAGTGTCGAAGAACTGGCTCACTTAAAAAAGGAAATTCGGAAAGAAGCCAAAACGAGGGCCCGTAAGGAGGTCATGGTATTCGCAATCTCGTTTGTGCTATCGGCCACGTTGATATGCTATCTTACCTACCTCTTGTTTTCGGTTTAAAGACAGTTGCCTACTTAAACGACTATAGCACAAGACGTTTTTTTACCAACTCGATAACCTCTTTGGCCCGAACGTCGACACAGATGTTGACCAACGGCCTATTACGCCATGGGATTACTGCTAGGTTTTCCTCATGGTCCGAGGTCCCTTCCGAAGGCCATACTTTTCCCTTCCCAAAACATTCGGCCGCTTCAACGCGTACGGGATATCTACCAAGGGTGTAAGGATTTCGGTCTAGCAAATACAGAATTGCCGATCCATCATGAAGATAGGTTCCCTCAATTTTATTCACCTTTCGAAAGAACGCCTGGTAGAATTTATAGGCCTCCATCACATGATTGTTCAGTGGGCTGTCGAAAGTTGAGATATCCAGGATATCATCCTTCGAGAGCAGGGTTTTATGGGTCACATCGAGACTAACCATGGTCACGGGCCAGTGCCCACCTAATACCCTATCGGCCGCTACGGGATCGGAGTACATATTTGCCTCGGCAGCCGGCGTCGCATTCCCCCAGCAAAAGGCATTGCCCCCCATTACCACTATTTCCTTTACCATCCTTTGAATCCTAGGTTCTTTGTCCAATGCTATGGCCAGGTTGGTCAAAGGGCCCAAAGTCGCAATGGTAACTTCCCCTGGATGGGCAAGAATCTTTTCTATTAAAAAGTCTGGGGCAAAGCTTGCTATAGGTGAATTTCCGCTTGGCGAACTCCAAGTATTGCCCTGCCCGTCGTCTCCATGAACAAACGGCACACCCCCGCTAAAAGTGCCATCCAAAGGGTTTTCCGCACCTTTCGCAACCGGTATATCGCTTCTTTGGGCCAAGTCGAGCAGTCTTAGGGCGTTCGTGGTGGTAAGATCAACAGCTACATTTCCGAAGACCGTGGTCAAACCAATAATGTCAAGCTCATTAGAGTTCAAATCCATTTGAATTGCCTGGAGGATATCGCATAAGCTGGACCGGAATGAAAGTAAACAAACATGATGGTTCCCAGCATCATGCGGTAGGGGGTTACACCAGATATATATGTCTCAAAAACCATACAGGGCGTAAAGTCGGGAAAAGATGAATTCTTGGAGAAAGCAATCGAGCTTGCCAACAATCATCTAGGCAAACTCAAGAAAGTTGAAATGAAGGACTGATTTTTTGTTTCATACCATCCCGATTCAATCGCAACATAGATTTTTTTGGCGTACTATGAAATAACTTTGGGAAAATTGAGTTATTTGAAAAACCCTAAAACATAGATTAGTATGGGAAAATTCGAAATTAACAAAGACAAAGCGGGAAAATTCAGGTTCAATCTTAAAGCAGGAAACCACCAAGTAATTTTAAGTAGCCAAGGATACGCTACAAAATCATCTTGTGAAAATGGTATCGAATCTGTTCGAAAAAACTCTCAAGAAGACAAAATGTTTGATAGAAAAAAAGCAAAAGATGGCTCTCCATACTTTAGCCTTAAGGCCACTAACGGGCAGATTATCGGCAGCAGTGAAATGTACTCCAGTACTTCCGCAATGGCCAAAGGAATAGCTTCTATCAAAAAGAACGCTCCAAAAGCGACCGTTCAAGATAATTCCTAAAAACAGTCGATCATATTCGCACTATGAATTATTGAAAGACAGCTCCTTTAAGCTGTCTTTTTTTTTGCGCCTAAGGGGTACACCAAAGCTCCGTCTTTCGTACGAATCCTAAATCCCCTACCCTAACGCTAACCCATCCAACGCGTCAATGGTCTCATCCAGATCGGCGTAAGACAGGGCGTTGTTCAGGAAATAACTTTCAAAAGCACTGGGTGGCAAGTAAATCCCTTTTTCGAGCATGCCGTGAAAATACCGTTTAAACGTATCGTTATTGCCGCTTGCAGAAGAGGTAAAATCCACCACGGCTTGGTCGGTAAAATGAACGGAAATCATGCTTCCATAACGGTTGATTTGATAAGGGATTCCCTTCTTCCGGAGTACGCCATCCAAACCTTCATGCAAATACGCCGTTTTCCGGGCCAAACTTTCAAAAATTTCGGGCTGTTCGTTGAGTTCGGTAAGCATGGCAAGACCCGCGCTCATTGCCAGGGGGTTCCCGCTTAGGGTCCCGGCTTGGTATACCGGTCCTTCCGGGGCCAAATGCCCCATAATATCTTTTCGCGCGGCAAAGGCCCCAACAGGGAGTCCGCCCCCGATTACTTTTCCGAAGGTCACGATATCGGCAGGGATGTTCAGTGCTTCTTGAGCGCCTCCCTTCCCCAAACGAAAACCGGTCATTACCTCATCAAAAATAAGGAGTATGTTTTCCTCGGTACAAAGGGTTCGCAACCCCTTCATGAATGCTTCTTTGGGAATGATACATCCCATATTACCCGCTATGGGTTCTATAATAATGGCCGCAATTTCAGCTTTATTGGCCTCTACCAGCGCCCGTACCCCCTCCAAATCATTGTAATCGGCCAAAAGGGTATCCTTTGCAGTGCCCTGCGTCACACCCGGACTATTTGGACTACCGAAAGTTACCGCGCCACTGCCCGCCTGAATCAAAAATGAATCGGAATGCCCGTGATAGCAGCCTGCGAACTTTATAATCTTGTCTTTTCCCGTATAACCCCGCGCCAAACGTACCGCACTCATACAGGCCTCGGTACCACTATTCACAAAGCGTATTTGGTCGATATTTGGCACCATGGAGACCGCTAATTCCGCTAGCTGCGTCTCAATTTCGGTCGGCATCCCGAAAGAGGTGCCCTTTTTGGCTTTTTCTACCACCGCATTGACCACCGGTTCATGCGCATGTCCTAAAATCATAGGACCCCAAGAGGCAATATAATCGATCAACCGATTGCCGTCGGCATCGTATAAATAAGCACCTTTGGCCTCTTTTACAAAAATGGGGTCCCCCCCCACGGCCTTGAAGGCCCTTACAGGGGAATTAACACCGCCCGGAATGTATTTTTTAGCTTCCGCAAAGAGCGCACTACTTCGCTGATATATCATCTTATTCTTTGATTATTTATGTACCCGAGATGGGCGTATGGTAAGTTCCTGTCCTATAGAAATCGTATTTCCCTCCATTCGGTTCAGTTCTTTCAAGGCAGCTACCGATACATCGTGTCTTCTGGAAATGGAATATAAGGTGTCCCCCTTTTTTACGGTATATACCAAACGACCCGCTGCGTCCTCAACGCTTTCTTGTACGTTTTTCCGGGAACCGTCAAGAACATCGTATTCATATAAGCGGTGTCTTTCGATCAGGGCAATTAGTTTTTGCGGGTATTTTCGATCCGTTGCATACCCTGCCTGCTTCAGGCCTTTCGCCCATCGTCTATAATCGTCTGTATCCAATTCGAACAAACTTGCATACCGTGAACGGCTCGAAAGGAAAATACTATGGTCTCGAAAGGAGTACATGGGATGGTTGTATTTTCGAAAACATTCCCCTTTCTCGTCATCGTCGTGGTAATCGCGATCGCCTTCCCATCCCTTATGACATTTGATTCCAAAATGGTTATTGGTCTTTAAGGCCAATGCCCCCTTACCCAGTCCGCTTTCCAACAGTCCCTGCGCCAAGGTAATACTGGCCGGTATTCCGTAGGCTTTCATTTCCATCTGGGCAATTTCGGAAAAGGTTGCTATGTATTCTTCTACCGAATGAATGGTAAAGCGCACAAAGGTTCCGTTGTCTGCTGGCAAGGCATAGTATCCGTTGTCTTCATACTTCGGTGCCTTCGGTTCGGTTCGGGTACGTTTAACGACTTTTTCGGTCGATTTCTTTTTTGAATAGGTAGCACGTTTTTTGGCTTTACAACCGATTAGTACTGCTCCCAAAATGATACAAAACACCCCTTTTTTAATCATAGGTCTATCTGTGGTAATTTTTTCTTTTTCAATCTTCTGTTCATTCCCGCAATGCCTTGCAAGCCTCCCGTATGTATCGCTAGAATACGGGTTTTGGGGACAAAAAAATCCTTCTCCACCAAATCAAGGATTCCAAAAAGCATTTTCCCTGTATAAATCGGATCTAAGGGAATACCCGTTCGATGCTTAAAATCATTGATGAACCGTATCAATGATTCGTTTGTCTTTGCATACCCCCCGAAATGATAATCGCACTGCAATGACCAGTTGTTCCGCGTTACAAAGCTACGAATATCTTCGTTTAAAAAATCGCCCTTTAACGCGGGGAAACCCAACACCTTTTGTCCCCTAAAGGCCGATCTTATAATTCCGGCCAAGGTACCACCGGTGCCTACACAAGCGCAAAGCAGATCAAAATCGGCATCCTCGACAGTAAGGATTTCCTCGCACCCTTGTACCGCCGCTGCATTGGTTCCTCCTTCCGGGATAAGATAAAACTGCCCATGGGCGGCTTGCAGATCGGTTAGGAATGCCCGGGTCGTTTTTTCCCGATAGGCGGCCCTTGAAACAAATTGAAACTGCATTCCGCAGTGCTGGGCAAATCGCAAAGTAGGGTTCGCTTGCCAGCGATCTACCAGTTCCTCCCCTCGAATAATACCGATGCTTTTAAAACCAGCTTCCTTAGCAGCATAGGCAGTTGCCGCAATATGGTTCGAGTAGGCGCCTCCAAATGTCAGTACCGTTTTAAAGGCCTGCGTTTGTGCAGCTACCAGGTTGTACTTCAACTTTCGGTATTTATTCCCGGAGAGCAAAGGATGTAATAAATCTTCCCGCTTCAGGTAAAGCGTGATTTTTTTTTCAGATAATAAGGGCAGCAACACCTGCTGGTTTTGTGAGGTCACGTATCGGAAAATAGGCCTTAAAGATATTTAATAAAGCTGAAAACCGTACGTTGTTCGGGATATTGAAGATCGTGCTCATTGTAATAGGCTTCCCGTTCAAAACTGATATTCTGATAGCCCTTGTAGAAATTAAAATGGTATAGGGAGCGCAGCAACCATTCCGTTACATAAATAAGGTAAAAAGGAATCACCAACAGTTCTAGTTGTTGTTTCAAATGAATCTTCTCGTGATTGATCAACACGGGATCGTCTTTAAGCGCATCGCTCTTTAGGATAATAAAGGGCCATACCGAGAGTCCGACATAATTACTATAGAAAAAATGTTTAAAGACTAGTATCATACTGCATGATTAAAACGGCCTTTCTCAAAGATAATTGTTAAAAAAGCACCTTAGACAGGAACTCAATATTCTTGCCAACAATTGTATCTAACGGTCCAAATCCCTATAAATCCCTATGAAATGTACGTTTAAGGAGGCTACTTTGGTCGTTATTAACACAAATAGGCTAATTTTGAAGGGCAAACTTTTCGTTGAACGGTCTTATTTAGTCCGCTTTGGAAACGATCATTTGCACATAAAACGGTATTCAAAATGATGAAAAAGATCATTCCTATTGAAGAAGGTGATTTTTATTGGGCCGAAAATGGTTATCGTGTTTTTACCAAACAGTATCACCTGAAAAGAGGGTACTGTTGTGAGAGTGGTTGTAGACATTGCCCATATGGCTATGATCCCAAGACTAATTCCCAATAACACATCTTGTTTTCGGCATGATTATTGAGGATATTTTAAACGATAAAAAAGATTGTGATAACTCAAAAAAAGTGAAAAATGAAGGCAACTAAAATGTTAGCAATACCGATGCTTTTGGTCTTATTCCTTAGTTCATGCAGCTCAGTAAAAGTGCTGTCCGATTATGACCGAGAGGCAAATTTCAAAGAATACAAATCCTACGCATTCTATAAAACCGGAATTGACAAAGCGCAAATATCCGATTTGGACAAGAAACGTATCTTAAAAGCCATTGAAACCGAAATGGGCGCAAGGGGGTTCGTAAAATCGGAAAACCCTGATATTTTAGTAAGCATCTTCACCAAAGAACAAGAACGCGTGAACGTCTACAACAATAACAACTTCGGTTGGGGTTGGGGCGGCTGGGGCTGGGGAGGCTTTGGCTGGGGCGGTTTTGGCTGGGGAGGCTGGGGACCTGGTTGGGGCGGTGGCACCCAAGTAAGTACGAGTACTCAAGGTTCGCTCTATATTGATTTGATCGATGCCAAAAACAAAGAATTGGTTTGGCAGGGAAAAGGCCAGGGCACCTTACACAATACCAGTAATATTGATAAGAAAGAGGCCAGAATTCGCGAGTTCGTTGCCGAAATACTACAGCAGTACCCGCCGGACGCGCTTGCCGCGAACTAATACAATTGTATAGCATTTTTTTCGGAAGCCTTTGATTGTCAAAATCAAGGGCTTTCTCTTTTTAAATTTGACCAAAATTTTGTTTAATTTTAAATTAAACTATCCATCAACCCAACAAACAATGAACTCGACATTTCCCAAGGAATTGGATAGTTATGACTGCCAAATTCATATTTCAGGGTTTTGGATTCACAGCCGTACGATCCGAGAGGAATTACAAAAAAGAGTGGAAGTAGAAGATTCCCTGAAACTATTCAATATTCATGCCACGTACACGGAAAGCCATCTAGATTTACTCAATTTAGCGGATTTCAAGAAACCGAACCAAATTTTTGTACTTAATAGGTTTGGTGCCTTACTTGGTTCTGATAGGGTCTATAATAATTTGATTCGGAAAACGGGTTCGCATCCTGCCTTTTTATATAACCTAGATACTAAAGAGGTCGCGGAATTAATGAATTCAACTCCCAAAACGAACCATAAAAACTATATTATAATAGAGACTGAATATTTAAAAAATCAGTTGATAGACGAAATAATAAAACTACTGTTTTTATACAAAAACAAAAAGAACCCAAATAAACTGACCCTTGTAGAATATGACCTCGAAGTGATAAATACCAGTCTTCTTAAACACCTCACAAGAAAACCGGAACTTCTGTATCAGCTTAACCCAAGAAAATTCGAAGAACTCGTTGCTAACTTATTTGAAAATGAAGGATATTCAATTGAACTTACACCAAACGGAGCAGACGGAGGAAAAGATATCTACGCCTTCAAAAAGGAAGGGCTGAATAATTCATTGTTGGCAGTAGAGTGCAAACGATTTGCTCCGGGCAACAAAGTAGGAAGACCCATTGTTCAAAAACTATACGGAGTTGTCGAACAAGAAAAGCTTTCTGGTGGTGCTATAGTAACTTCTTCCTTTTTTACCAGACCTGCTAAGGACTTTTCTAACGAGTTAAGGAATAGAATATTTCTAAAGGATTATCATGATTTGTTGGAACTGATCTCCAAGCATAAAATCATAAAAACTTAATCAAAAACACAATCGAAATCTTAAAATTCCATGGAATTCCATTGCATCTAATGGATATAAAGTAAAATAGTGCCCTTTTCGTAACTTTGTGAAATACCAAAGGAATCGCATGTCATACGAAAGCAATCCCATTCTCGATAAACTTCCCACGCATCTGCAGCAATATATTAAGCCGCAAGCATATGAAGCGTACTCTGCTATCGACCAGGCCGTATGGCGCTATGTGATGCGGAAAAATGTGGATTATTTAAGCAAGGTAGCCCATACATCGTATTTAAACGGGCTCAAAAAAACAGGTATTTCGATCGATACCATTCCCAATATGTACGGGATGAACCGAATTTTAGAGGAAATTGGTTGGGCCGCGGTAGCGGTCGATGGGTTTATTCCTCCCGCTGCCTTTATGGAATTTCAAGCCTACAATGTATTGGTTATTGCCTCCGATATTCGGCAGCTCGAAAATATTGAATACACCCCTGCTCCCGATATTATTCACGAAGGCGCCGGGCATGCGCCTATCATAGCGAATCCCGAATATGCAGAGTACCTACGACGCTTTGGCGAAATCGGCTGTAAGGCCATTTCAAGCGCCAAAGACTTTGAATTGTATGAAGCGGTTCGCCATCTTTCAATCATCAAAGAAGCCAGCGGCACTCCAGAGAGCGAGATAGCAACTGCCGAAAAGCATATTGAAGCGTTGCAACAAAATATGGGAGAACCGAGCGAGATGGCCCTTATTCGAAACCTTCATTGGTGGACCGTAGAGTACGGCCTGATCGGCACCGTTGATAAACCCAAGATCTATGGGGCCGGCTTATTATCCTCGATTGGGGAAAGTGCCCTGTGTATGACGGACAAGGTGACTAAGATTCCGTATTCCCTGGAGGCGGCGGTAACCCCTTTCGATATTACCCAACCGCAACCCCAATTGTTCGTCACACCCGATTTTGCCTTTCTTAGCCAAGTACTCGAGGAGTTTGCCAATACTATGGCCCTGCGAAAAGGTGGATTGAGCGGCATTCAAAAACTAATCGACTCCAAGGAATTGGGGACTGTTGAACTGAGTACTGGACTTCAGATTTCCGGGAATTTTACCAAGGTAATAGCGTATGACCACAAACCCGTTTTCATTCAAACAAAAGGCCCTACCGCTTTGGCCTATCGTGAAAAAGAACTGGTAGGACATAGTATTTTACAACATCATGATGGTTTTGGGTCGCCCCTTGGGCGTCTCAAAGGTATTAATCTGGCCATCGAGGACATGGGACCGCGTGATCTAAAGGCGTATAACATTTTTGAAGGTCAGACCATCTCCCTGGAATTCGAAGGAAACATCAAAATAAGCGGTGAAATTATAACAGGCACGCGCAACCTGCGGGGAGAAATAATTTTGATTACGTTCAAAAACTGCAAAGTAGCCCATAAGAACAAAGTGCTGTTCGAATCAAAAGACCGTCTATATAACATGGCCGTGGGAGAACAGATCGTATCGGCCTTTAACGGTCCTGCGGACGTAGACAGCTTCGACCTCGTTACGCATGAAGTGAATTCAAGCACGGTCAAACCCGCGGTTTCACAAGAAAAAGCACGCTTAGAACAATACTATAAACAGGTGCGCGAATTTCGGGAGGGTACAAACACCACTATTTCAAGAAATAAAGTATTTCAAGAAGTAAAGGCGGCATACCCCAACGACTGGCTATTGCCGGTAGAACTGTATGAACTTGCCAAGAGCAACGGTGACCAAGAGTTCGCCAATGAGATTGCACAGCATCTCGAAAAGGTAAAACAACGGCATCCAAAGGTGGGCCATTTAATAGATGATGGTATTTCCCTCACAGATACCCACTCGGTCAACGTGTAAAGTAGTTCTTGTTTTTATCGGAAATTTTCAGCTGGGGTGCCGGTACTTCTTTGACTGCCAAATAACGTATGGGGATGGCCACCCCATTCCGGTGTAAGGTCAGTTCTACCGGCATGGTCGTACTACCGTAGTAGATACTTCGGGAACCTACAAGGTCTCCCTCTCGAACCCCTGCTTTGTAGGCCGCAGCGGTTTCATCGACCGAAACGACGACCCGCTGTTCAGAATCTAATTTAAATCCAATTTCGAACACCTCACAGGTAGGGTCGTATTCCAAATCCCTATCACCGAACATTTGCGTTAAAGGGAGCCAAGTTCCTTTTTCAATATGTTCCTCAAAAAAATTCGTGATATCCCCGTTTAAGAAACGATTTACATTTTCTATAAAATAGGGATGTGTGATTTTTTGCCCGCTTTCCGTCGAAGCCTTTAAAAAGGTGCGCATTACGTCGTCGAGACTATAGGTGCCCTCACTATCGCTTTGAATCATTTCATCCAAACAAAAGGCGAACAACATCCCGCGGTAATAGGGAAGTTTTCCATACTCCCGACTCGACCAAAAGGTATCATAGGTAATGTCGCTATTCGGGGCCTCTTTTACCGGAGAACTGTACAGGTTTCTGATATTTTCATTTAACTGTTCCATATAGTAGTCCCAACCGAGCCCATGAATGCGATTCTGAGCAATATTCTTAATCGTATAATACTCGGTAAAACCTTCGCTGAACCAATACTGTTCTTCTTCATTATCATTCTCAATGGCCTTCCCGATCCAATTGTGCTGTAATTCATGGTTAAATAAGTACACCAATTGTTCAACATCGGTATAGTCGTTATTGGAGATAGACGTAGCAAAGGAATTGGTGAGCCCGGTTCCTTGAAAACTGCTACCGCGTTCCTGTACAATGGGCCGCATGGTAACGGTAAAGTATTGCTGGGAATGATCGTTCCAAAAATCCCGCTGCACCTCCAAGGTTTTATCCAATATTTCGACTACCGTAGAATCATTAAAGGGCACCCAATCACCGCGACTGGCCAAGTACACATCATTCCCTTTTACGGTTCTATGGTGTACCCTAAAATCGCCGCCAACAAAAATTGCCGAATGAAAATCCTGCAAGGGAATTGCTGACAAATGCTGCGTTCGCTCATTACTCCCGAAACTGTTATGAATGGTATAGTCTTCCGGGAAACCCACCCATTGCATCTCAATATCGAGCAAGGCATCGCCATCCTTTCCCAAATGTTCCGGAATCATAAAAAAATTATGCGCAAATATGTGAAAGTGATCTGGTTGTACTACGGGCCTGTAATTCTCTGCCCGTGAGTCAAGACCTGAATTCTCTTGTTGAAGCTCATAACGGAACGTAAGCCGTCGCAACTCTTTGGAATGGGTTATTTTTACCCATCCACTATCTTTTTCTACCAAGGTTTCAGTACCTGCTTCCAGAGTCTTGGCACCACCAATACAGTCAAAAAGATTTTCCTGGCCCCAAGCGGCATCATCGAACAAGACCTTGGTGACTCCTGCTGCATTGGCAGCAAAAGTCATAGTCACTGCCAAACGGGGAACCATATCGGTCTGCGTAACCGGACGTATGGTATAAACGATCTGTTTTGATTCCGATGTAGTGCAACTGCTGCCGAACACAAGCAAACAAAGAAGCAAAGTGCACAAAAAGTAGTTGGTTTTGAACATAAAATAAAGCATCTTTACTTAAAGACGAGCCAACTTTCAAAATGTTGCAAAACAAGCGTTACACGATCCTACTTTTGATAAATTTAATTTGTCCGTTATGGTTCGATTCGTGCTCCACAACATGAAACCATTTACAATAGTTATTGGTAGGTTGCCCGTCAAAGAAATCGGTGGCTTCCATCAACCAGCTATCATCCCTATTCTTCAGTTCTTTTAAGGTATTCTCTCGAATCGATTGCAGTTTGTCGGTATAATACGCAATAGGATGCCCTTTAATTTCTTTTCTGGCTCTTGCCCCCAAACGGCTTCCTACGCTCCATTGGTCTTTGTCGACTTCATCAAAATCGCCCCATTTTCGATTCTCGAACGTATGAATCTGATAAAACCGTTCCGTGGCGGCCAAATGCATTAACATGGCCCCGATAGAGTTCGATGCTTCATCCAATAAAAAATCGAGCTCTCGTTGGGACAGGCCGGCTACAGAACTGAGCACTCCTTCACGCATCCAGTCCATCATTGAAACCAATATACTCATTTGATTATCATAACCTTCCCGTTTCCCGAATTCATGTATTCCGCCATTCATTAAAGGAACAGGGGCAGCGGTGAGGTGTATGGTCGGGACCAATAAACCGGCTCCCAAGATACCGGTCGATTTAAGAAAATTTCTGCGTAAATTTATTTTTTGAGAACCTTGCATCTGTCTGATTTTCTGCAATATAACAACAAATATGGTCTTTGAAGGTGGTCTGCCCCTTATTTAAGCGATCCCACCCCTATCGCAGATAAGGGTATTTTGTACCTTCAAGGCCAGGTCATGGCCAGAATGGAAATGCATTTTTACCTATGAAACAATTCTTAACCAGCGTCGTATGAACTCCCGTAGGTACTTTTTGATAGATGGCCTCGGAGCGGTATTATCAGCACTGCTGCTCGGTGTGGTATTGGTTCGCTTTCAATCCTTTATCGGGATGCCTTCGAAGGTGTTATATGGCTTGGCGCTGATTGCCGGTTTAATTGCCTTGTGCTCTTTCCTATGCTATTTTCAAAAACCAAGGAATTGGCGTTTATTTTTAAAGGGAATCGCTTTTACGAATATCGGATATTGTGGCCTTACACTTGCGTTGGTATGTACCTACTACCCCGAATTGACGGCTTGGGGGATTACTTATTTTGTCCTTGAAATGGTTGTTATTGTAGGCATTGCCGTATGGGAGCTAAAAAAAACAAAGCAAGCTTCTTAGTCTAACCCTAGTGTAGGAAAACGTTCTTCGATGATTTCCCCTTGGTATAGCAAGGTCCACTCCATCGAATTTGTAAGAATATAGAATTGTTGCAATTCGCTCATCAAGCGGTTTTGTGCGTTTCTCTTTAAGCTCGAAGCTTCCACTTTTTTGAGGAGGGACGCTTTTACATTTTTCTTGATCTTATTGTAGTCAGCTGCGTTAAATTGATTCAAGTAATCTGCCGATATATCGTAATATTCAAAATCGGGATTTAGTCTTACTTCGGGCTCGGGAATACTTTTGATCCGTACTGTCTTGGCAGTTTCATCTACTTCGAAATCGATTTTACTTAAATCGTACGCGACGGTTACCGCTGCATTTACCACCACCAACGCTTTTTTATCGGCTGTAATGAGCGGTCCAAACAATTCTTGCGAATCTTTGTAATTGTACACCTCGGCAAAATGACCTTCGGTAACGATCAATTTGGAGACATTTTTGATCTGCTCTTGTATCAACATCGAGTTTTCGGCCAAAATGGTTTTATTCGCCTTATCCTCTGAACATGAACGAAAAATGAGTACCCCGGATAGGGCAATGAGCGCGCCAACAAGTATTTTTTTCATTTGATCTAATTAGGATTCATATCAGGCCTTAAACAGCGCAAAACGAGCGGTTATTTTGAGGGGCCGGGGAACTGCATCCAAGCATACTTCTTTTGAAGATACGTAATTTTCGCCTCGAGCGATTTCACAAACTGTTGATGTTCTGCTGAATTCGGATTAAATGGGCGATGGGCCAAGCCTTTCTGAACCGCTGCTACCCTTTCCATGGTTGTTCGGGTTTCCGGGCCGTTATAGGCCCATGTAAATTTTTTCCAGATATATTGAATGGCCACTTCGTTAGGGTGTACCATATCTGCCGCATAAAAACGGTAGTCACGCAGTTCGTCCATCATGAGTTCATAGGCCGGAAAGTAAGACGTTTTTTCTTTCAAAAGCCCATCCTGTATCGTATCGTGAACTGCAGCGACCAAATGGGCCTTGCTGCGCTGGTTTTCAACAAAGCCGTCTCTTAAATGCCGTACCGGGGACACGGTAAAAATAAATTGGGCCTGATCATTGATCGATCGAACCCTTTCCACACAATTTCGTAAACTCTTCGATACATCGGCTATTGAAAGTAATTGCTTCGAAAAGGCCGTTTGTGGTATTTTATGACAATTTGCTACTATTTGATTACGCTCTTTATGTTCATATGCCCAAGCGGTTCCAAGCGTAATGATAATATGGGTGGCCTGCTGCAACCGTTGACGAGTTTTCGAGAGACCGACATTCAATTTTTGCAGCAATTCTGCAGCCGTTGTACTACTCAAATCTGAATGGGCCTCAAAGCAATGCCAACGTTCGTTTGCAAAGAATACGTCATCGGCAACATACTCTTTTTCATGTATGGCCCTATCCAATAGGTTTTCAATTGCTTTTGGGTGAAACAAAATCCCAAACGGATTTTGAAGGGATTGGAACCGGTAGTACTGCAGTTGGGCCCCCATATGCTGTGAAAAACAGGACCCCAACAGCAGTAACTTACTCTCATAAGTAATCGAGGCCGCTTCTTTTTCTAAAGGCAATTGGGTTTGAAGTTGCATGGGTCGCTCGTTTAAAAATACAATAGGTTTGCATTGGGCATAAAGGTCCTGCAAGCAATAAGGTCGATAAAATTGCACTAATTACCGTAAGGGTATCCTTCTTTTTTTACCTTTTTCGAACTCCGACATTAAATCAAGCTGGGTCACCTTCGAATTGTCCAATTTATACACTAATACGAACTTCATATCCGTAATATCAATAAAGCTGGTATACAGGGTACCCCCTTCCCTACCTTCCGCCGTTTTTCTAGGTGTTTGTACGGCCTTTGCGCCTGCGTTCCCGATCATCTTCAAATCTACCGGGGTCTCCAAACCTTGCAAACGCTGCAGTTCGTTTTCTATAGCCAAATAGCGGGGACATGAAATAGCGTCATGGTCCGTATCGGACAAATTAAAATTCGTCATGACCAACCGATTTTCCTTGACTCGAACAACCTGCTTCATTCCATCGACCCATTCTACCACTACAGCATCTCCATGCCGGTCACCAAACATCATATGGGCATTGTCCAAGGCCACTTTTTCCCCTTCCAAATACGACAAAGCCTCCGCAACGGTTTTACAATTCGCCAATATACGATCTCCTAAATTACCCTTTGGGCCCGTATACCCGGAAGGCCTTTCTTGTGTAGGAGTAACGGCACCGTCAAAAAAAAGCCCGGCTTCGTTTACGCCTCCTTGGGCAAAATCGTCCCAGCCATACCATAAACGCGCCAGTTTCTTCTTCGTCCGAGGTTGCAGTTGTACGTACGCCTCCGCATCGTAGAAGTAGTCCTCATTGTTTACCACATAGATTTTTCCAGTAGCCTCATCTACGTAATAAATTACGGAGCAGGCCCATAAATCACCCATTCCCAACAAAAAAAGGGTGCCCGTTAAAAAAAACAATAGCCATTTGATCATTTGTACTACGTATTGCCTAGTTGAGATAGGATTCGGCATGTTTTAACGCCTCGGAAATTCCACTCGGATTTTTGCCACCTGCGGTAGCAAAAAAGGGTTGCCCCCCTCCACCGCCTTGTATATATTTTCCCAGTTCCCGCACAATCGACCCGGCATTGAATCCTTTCGAAGCCACTAATTCCTTCGAAATATAGCACGACAGCAATGCTTTGCCTGCCTGTTCGGTTCCGAACAACAAAAACAGGTCGTTCCGATCCTTGCCCATTTCGAACGCCAAGTCCTTGATCCCACCTGCATCCAACGCCACTTTCCGTGCCAAGAATTGCACCCCGTTGATCGTTCGCAGTTCTTTGAGCAAATCGCCTTTTAAGTTTTTCGCTTTGTCTTTCAACAGCCCTTCCACCTCTTTTCTAAGCCTGGCATTTTCTTCTTGTAAAGATGCCACTGCTTTGACCGGGTCTTGGGGTTTGTTCAACAGATCCCTGACTTCGAACAAGACGCGATTATTATCAAAATAAAACTGCTTCACCGCATCGTACGTAATCGCCTCAATACGCCGTATTCCGGCCGCTACGGCTCCTTCCGACTTGATTTTGAAATGCCAGATATCTGCCGTATTCTGAACATGGGTACCCCCACAAAGCTCTATAGATTGGCCAAAGCGAATGGTACGCACCGCATCCCCGTACTTTTCTCCGAACAACGACATGGCACCATCCTTAATGGCTTGTTCTTTTGGTACGTTTCTATGCTCCTGTAGCGGTAATTGTCCCTCGATCCTGGCATTTACAAAATTCTCTACGGCTCGCAACTCATCCGTTGTGACCTTCGAAAAGTGCGAAAAATCAAAACGTAAATATTTCGAATGCACGGCCGAACCTTTTTGCTCTACATGGGTACCCAGTATTTCGCGCAACGCTTGGTGCAGCAAATGTGTGGCGGTATGGTTTGCGGCCGTACGTTGCCGTTGTTTTTGATCCACCACAGCACGTAGGGTTTCATCTAAGTGTTTTGGCAAACTCTTGGCAAAATGTACGATTTCATTATTTTCCTTCTTGGTATCAATGATGTATACCACATCACCATTGGGAACCTCTAAATATCCCTTGTCACCTACCTGGCCCCCGCCCTCGGGATAAAAGGGTGTTAGGTTGAATACCAATTGATACTGCTCACCCTCTTTTTTGGAAACAACCTTGCGGTATTTTACCAATTTCACGGCCCCTTCCAACACATCATAGCCAATAAACTCTTGTTCAAGATCCTTGCTCAGTACCACCCAGTCTTCCTTGGAAACCTCGGAAGCAGAACGCGAACGGTCTTTTTGTTCCTGTAAAGCTGCTTTAAAAGCAGTTTCATCGAACGACATTCCTTTTTCGCTCAGAATCAAGGCGGTCAAATCTTTGGGGAAACCATAGGTGTCATAAAGTTCAAAAGCCTTACGCCCGTCTACCTCTTTGCCATTATTGGTTTTGACGATCGTATCGAGTAGCACCAAGCCCTGTTCCAAGGTATTCAAGAAAGAATGTTCTTCCTCCTTGATTACATTTTCAATTAGTTGGTACTGTTCCTTAAGCTCAGGAAAAGCGTTGCCCATACTATCGGTCAATACTTTTACCAGACGATACATAAAGGGTTGTTTGGTACCCAAGAAGGTAAAACCATAGCGTATGGCCCTTCTTAAAATACGACGAATTACGTACCCGGCACCGGTATTGCTCGGCAATTGCCCATCGGCAATTGAAAAAGATACGGCACGGATATGATCGGCAATGACCCGAATGGCAATATCCAACTCCTCATTTTTACCATATGTTGTGTTCGTAATCACCTCAATCTCGCGAATCAAAGGAGTAAACACGTCGGTATCATAATTAGACTTCACATCTTGCAATACCATGCATAAACGTTCAAAGCCCATTCCGGTATCGACATGTTTTGCAGGCAACGATTCCAATTGTCCGTTGGCTTTGCGGTTGTACTGCATAAATACCAGATTCCATATCTCTACCACAAGGGGATGGTCTTGATTGACCAGGCTCGCCCCGGAGACCTTGGCTTTTTCTTCTGCCGAACGTATATCAACATGAATTTCCGAGCAGGGGCCACAGGGCCCTTGATCGCCCATCTCCCAAAAATTATCCTTTTTATTGCCCATGATGATCCGATCCTCGGGCACGATCGCTTTCCAAAGATTAAATGCCTCACGGTCCATTTCAAGGGCATCGGCATCGTCGCTTCCTTCAAAAACCGACACATATAAACTGTCCTTATCAATTTTAAAGACCTCCGTTAGCAGTTCCCACGCCCATTGTACCGCCTCTTTTTTAAAGTAGTCGCCAAAACTCCAGTTCCCCAGCATTTCGAACATGGTATGATGGTAGGTATCTTTCCCTACCTCTTCCAGATCATTGTGTTTTCCACTGACACGAAGACATTTTTGGGAATCCGCGACCCGTACATTTTTAGCCACACTATTTCCTAGAAAAAACTCCTTGAATTGATTCATACCGGCATTGGTGAACATGAGGGTAGGATCGTCTTTGATCACCATAGGGGCGGATGACACAATTTTGTGCTCTTTTTCTTTAAAAAAGGCTAAAAATTGTGCTCTTATTTCGCTGGAAGTCATGAATATGCTACGATTTTTCAAAAATTAACATTTTATGCAAAACAATTTTTATATTTGTTTGTTCTGATAAAACGACACAAAAATAGGATAAAATACATTTATGTCTAAGGTTAAGTACTATTACGATCCAGATACGCTCTCGTATCGAAAGATCGAACCTAAAAAATCGCGCCGGTATCGCAACATCGGTCTGTTTGTTTTGGGATCGGCTCTTTTTGGGTTGCTTGGCTTGATTTTCCTATTGAATACCAATCTCATAAACACCCCTGCGGAACTTTCCTTGCGGCGGGATGTGGACAATTACGAGCTTCAGTTTGAGCTATTGAACCGTAAAATGGCACAGATCGAGGAAGTCTTATCGAATATCGAAGAACGTGACAATAATATCTATCGGTTGTATTTTGAAGCGAATCCTATTTCGGAAGAACAACGCCGTGCCGGTTTCGGTGGTGTAAACCGTTACAAATCGCTGGAAGGTTTCAACAATTCCGAGATGGTGATATCAACCACCAAACGGTTGGATATCATTAAAAAACAAATGGCCATCCAATCCAAGTCATTGGATGAGATCGCCAAGCTGGCCGAAGAAAAAGAAAAACTGTTATTGGCCATTCCGGCCATACAACCCATCAGCAATAAGGAACTGACCCGTATGGCCTCGGGTTACGGTTGGCGTTCCGATCCCTTTACCAAGGCCAGAAAAATGCATTGGGGTATGGATTTTACGGCTCCCAAGGGCACCCCTATTTATGCCTCTGGCGATGGCAAGATTATTAGGGCCGACAATAATTCTTCGGGCTTTGGAAAACACATACGTATTGATCATGGGTATGGCTACCTTAGTCTGTACGCTCATTTGAGTGCCTATAACGTAAAGAAAGGGCAACGCGTAAAACGTGGTGACCTCATCGGTTTTGTAGGCAGTACCGGGCGTTCGGAAGCCCCCCACTTGCACTATGAAATTTGGAAGGACAAAGACAAGATCAATCCGATCAATTTCTACTACGGCAGTTTATCGCCTATTGAGTTTGAAAATATGCTGAAATACGCAAACCAAGAGAATCAATCCCTGGATTAATGCAAATAGACCTCCCTGAAAAACTCTATTACGGTATCGGCGAGGTCGCGAAGGCCTTTGGTGTAAATACCTCCCTTATTCGCTTTTGGGAAAAGGAATTCGATGTGCTGAAGCCTAAGAAAAATGCGAAGGGCAATCGCAAGTTCACACCGCAAGACATCAAGAACTTGCAACTGATCTATCATTTGGTCAAGGAACGGGGCTTTACGCTCGACGGTGCAAAAATCCACCTAAAGGAGAACAAGCAAAAAACGCTCGATAATTTCGAAATCATTCAAAAGCTTGAGCGCGTGAAATCAGAGCTTATCAAAATCAAAGAACAACTATAAACGAACCCCTAAAACACTGAAAAATGAAAAAAGGACTCATCGCACTGATTGTAATAGTCGTATTGGGCCTAGGCCTTTACAATTGGGCCGTAGGTTTTAACAATACCGCCGTAGAGTACGAGGCCAATGCCAAGACCGCTTGGTCGAATGTTGAAAGTGCCTATCAACGTAGAAATGATTTAATCGGGAATTTGGTGAAGACCGTGCAGGGGGCGGCCGACTTTGAACGGGGAACCTTGACCGATGTGATCGAAGCGCGTTCCAAGGCGACCTCCACCAATATCGATGCCAACAACCTTACCCCGGAAGCCATGGCCAAATTTCAGCAAGCGCAAAGCGGCTTGACCGGCGCATTGAGCAAATTAATGGTCGTCGTAGAACGTTATCCGGAGCTGAAAGCAAACCAAAACTTTTTAGAGCTACAGGCACAGTTGGAAGGTACTGAAAACCGTATTAATGTAGAGCGCAACCGCTTTAATGAACAGGTAAACATCTACGATATACACACCACAAAATTCCCGGGCAAACTGTTGGCCGGTATGTTTGGCTTTAAGGAAATGGCCCGTTACCAATCGGACGCTGGGTCTGAAAATGCGCCCGACGTAGAATTCGACTTCAACTAACCTATGTCTAGAGTCGAGGATTTTTTAACCCCGGAGGAAGAACTTGCTATTGTTCAAGCAATTCTTGAGGCGGAAAAAAACACCTCTGGAGAAATACGGGTTCATATTGAATCACACACCCGACTAGATCATTTTGCACGCGCCCAGGAAGTATTTCATTTGCTCAAGATGGACAATACCAAGCAGGAAAACGGGGTACTGCTCTATGTAGCGGTCAACGACCGAAAGTTTGTAATCTATGGGGACCGTGGTATCGACAAGGCCGTACCTGACACTTTTTGGGATAGCACTAAAAATGCCATCGAAACACAATTTAAAAAGGGAAATTACAAACAAGGTATCCTTGACGGTGTACGAAGGGCCGGGAAAGAACTGGAAGCCCATTTTCCATGGCAGCATGGCGACACCAACGAACTGAGCAATGAGATTTCTAAATCGTAGCATATTCCTCTTTTTATTGGCGATTCCCCTGCTTGGAATCGCGCAATACGCTATTCCCGAAAAACCGGCGCTTGAAACCAGCGTTTATGATTATATCAACCTCCTTTCTAAAAACCAACAACGGTCTCTTGAGCAAAAACTAGTTCGGTATTCCGACAGTACCTCTACCCAGATCGTGGTGGCCATCATTCAATCGACGAAGGGCGAGGACATTAACTACCTAGGGGCACAATGGGGGCAACAATGGGGTATTGGTCAAGATGGAAAAGACAACGGCATATTAGTGCTGTTGGCACGCGGAGACCGCAAGATAGCGATCAGCACCGGGTATGGTGTTGAAACCCGTTTAACCGATGCTTTAGCCAAACGCATCATAGAACAGGTGATTATTCCTAGATTTAAGCAAAACGACTATTACGGGGGGCTAGACGCGGGTACCAATACCATTTTTAAGGCGTTGAACGGAGAATTCAAAGAGGAACGCACTTTTGACGGACAAGAAGGTTTTCCGTTGGGTGCTTTTTTACCCATCATCATTTTCTTCATCATCTTACTCATCCTCTCCCGAAGAAATCGCGGCAATCGCGGTGGTAGAAATGGAGGGCGACGCTCCTCAGGGCTTGATTTATGGGACATCATCATTCTAAGTAATATGGGACGTAGCGGCGGTTCCGGAGGTGGTTTCGGTAGTGGCGGCGGTTTCGGGGGCGGAAGCGGTGGTGGTTTTGGCGGTGGCTTTGGTGGTGGCGGTTTCGGGGGCGGTGGTGCCTCCGGGGGGTGGTAAGTATGAGTCAAGTGCAAGTGTCAAGTGTCAAGTTCAAACTCAAACTCAAATTCAAATTCAAACTCAAACTCAAACTCAAAATATAGAGTTTTAGGTTTATGATTGCCCCTTGGTTGAATTCTTTCTTAAGGTACGATCTTAGTTATTCGCTTGAAGTTCGATCTCTTTTTTTAGGGAGATTAGTGAACCATCTGCCGATATGCCTTCAATGTACAGAAGCAGTTCGTTTTGACCTGACAAAGGGACCATTAAAGAGGTGGGCACATCTGCTTCTACTAGCAATTTCCCCTTCCAAAAAATGGCTCCGTATTCTTTAAAATCCTTAGTGGTTGTACGATATATTGGGCTAAAATATTCGCTTGGTTTGGCATAGCCATTTGTAATCAGTGTTCTAATATACTTATTGCGGTTTTCCGGAACGACATAATGGCCGTTTCGCAGGATGATAGAAACAAAAACCACCCCATCGGTCGTTTCTTGATCATAAATAATAGATTCCGCACTGCTTAACCGCCTATTCAGCAATTCGCCAGGCTCTGAACGCATTCCATTGATATACACGGGCACCCTCATATGCGGCCATCTTTTCGTACTTACCGAGAGCGATGACCCTATCATTTCCACTCGGAAACCTACTTTTTGCAAGTACCTTCGCATAGTGGGATATCTTTTAATATCATCATCTGTAATACGGCGCCCCTGCACCACCGAGGAGTTCAGCAAAATTTCATTGTTTTGAACGGCCCTATCGGTAACCACTACCTCTTCCAAAGCAATCGTGCGGGAATTTTGAGTAAAGGTTTCCCTTACCTGGTCCGAATCCGTAGATCTCTTTTGTTTATCATTTGGAACACCGAAAAAGGCCTTAAGATTATAATTGGTCGAGGCAGGCGATTTTTTTTCATCGGCAAAGGTTACCTTCGGCAAACGCAGCTTCCCTTTTTTGCCTATGAGGCTTACTCCGAGTGAATCCCCAGCATACAATAGCATATTTGTGCGAAAAGATTTATCGGAACCGAGTGGTTCTATGACGACTTCCTTTGCATTAGCGGTTTGTAAATACACCTGTTTTTCCATTGTAAGATCGGCATCAAGAACCTTCCCTGCAACCGTTATGCCCGATTCTAATGGTGGTAAAACACCATTTGCCTCAGGTATTCGGGAACTCCAAGAGTATCTTCCCCATCCCTCGACAAGCAAGCGCATATCCAATGCGTATTGTATTTGTTTGTCTTTATCATTAAGATTGGGTATCGCCCTATCATTGTTTACATAAGGAGCAATTAGAAAGGATGAAACCAGGGATTGATCTGGGTTATAGGCCAAAGTACCTTTGGGCAGTACGGAAACACTAACACTTACAGGAGGGCTGTCACCCGCAGGTAGTTCAAAATCGATTTGTAAGGAATCTCTGGAAGTACTGCTACAGTGCTCGGTCCTCAAATCGAGAATCCTAGTTGCGTTCAAGCGGTGATTATAAAACATTCTACGAGCAATGGGCCGCATTGCAGCGTCAAACAACACCGCAGTATTGATACCATACGAAACTAAATTTCTATTGACAGCTATGGCCAATTCTTCGGCTCCTATTTCCCAATCTTCTAATAAGATATCATTATTCCTATATATTGCCAATACATACTCTTGTCCTTCTTTCTTTTGTAATATGCCCTTAGAAGCTACCAATCTGAATACGATCCGATCTTGTGCAAGATTATCGACACTTAGGCTTACCGCTGTTTTGTTTGCCGAAGGTAAAATGGTCTTGACAGCTTTGTTGTCGAGACTAAAATAACGCAAGTAATAACGCTTGTCGGCTTTAGGAACAAAACCGAACTTTCCAAAACCTTCTTTATTTGTCGCGATACCTTTTACTATGGTTTGGTCTTTGTCATCTACCAGCGCTATGTTCTTCAAAGGAATTCCGATACCCTTGTCAACGCTATGCAATCCAATATTATTGAAGGCCTCTGCGACCAATTCGCCTCCTTCGGGAAATATTCGAAGCGATACGCTATCTGTTTTTTCACCCATGGGCTCCCTTGGAAAACCTACAATATGAATTTTTTGGGCATACGGCTTCAATGCCTTAAAATTTTCTATATAGCCGGTCCATGCGAAAATCAGATACTCCTTCTCGGTAAATGTACTATCTATCACAAAATGGCCGGTAGCTAATCCATTTTCAACATACAACAGCTTTCTTTTTACCTCCTCCGTTTTCGAATTGTAAATAGCGACATGCAGATTGGTAGTATTCGTTGAGGGTTTAGCCGTTAATTGATCTTGCACATAGGCGGTAAACCACAAATTTTCCCCTTTGGCCAAGGTGGTCTTGTTTAAATGAAGGTGAAGGTTCTCATAGGGAGGAGTTTCCGATAAGGTAGCCGTTTCGAAAGTGGCCTTCGTTTTTTTATTCTGGCCGTGTGCGACAATACAAGCGAAAAGAAAAAGAAATTGCAGCTTTTTACCCATGGCATACCATTTATGGTTTGTAAACGGCACAAAAAGTATTCCAGTCTTACTTCTTTCGCATATAAATGGTGACCGGTACACCGGTAAAATCAAAATGCTCGCGAAGCTTGTTTTCCAAAAAGCGCTTGTAGGGTTCTCTCACATATTGCGGAAGGTTACAAAAGAAAGCAAACTGCGGATAGGGTGTGGGCAGCTGTGTAATGTATTTGATTTTTACGTATTTGTCCTTATAGGCCGGCGGTGGTGTATGCTCGATGATGGGATGTAGTACGTCATTGAGCTCGCTGGTCTTAATTTTTTTCGAACGGTTCTTATATACCTCAACAGCCGTTTCAATTGCTTTATAAATTCGCTGTTTATTCAACACGGAAATAAAGATGATCGGCACATCTACAAAAGGTTCTATTGCTTGTTTAATGCGAATGGTATACTCTTTCATGGTATTGGTCTCTTTGTCCTGGACCAAATCCCATTTATTCACCAGAATGACGATACCCTTGTTATTGCGTTGGGCCAACCAAAAAATATTGGACACTTGCCCGTCAAATCCACGGGTAGCATCGAACAAGAGAATGCACACATCGCTGTGTTCTATTGCACGTACCGAACGCATCACAGAATAAAATTCCAAATCTTCCTTGACTTTTGCCTTCCTGCGGATACCGGCAGTATCAATAAGATTAAACTCAAACCCGAAACGGTTGTATCTGGTATCGATGCTATCGCGTGTAGTACCGGCAATGTCGGTTACAATGTAACGCTCTTCTCCGATGAGGGCATTTATGAAGGATGATTTCCCCGCATTGGGCCTTCCGACTACGGCAAATCTGGGCAACTCGTCCACTTCTTCCTCGACTTCGGGCAATACGGCCACCAGTGCATCGAGCAATTCGCCCGTTCCCCCACCGTTAATACTTGAAAGGGTAAAATAATCCCCCAGCCCCAAGGCATAAAATTCAACCGCATCTGCAGCGCGCTTGGCATTGTCGACCTTATTAATGGCCAAAAAAACCGGCTTATCAACACGTCGTAATAGCTTGGCCACATCCTCATCCATTCCGGTAACGCCGGATTCTACATCGACCATAAAAATAATGGCATCGGCCTCATCGATCGCCAATTCTACTTGCTTGTCGATTTCTTGTTCGAACACATCGTCGCTCCCAACGACATACCCTCCGGTATCGATCAAGGAAAATTCCTTTCCGTTCCAATCGCTCTTTCCGTAATGACGATCCCGGGTAACCCCGCTCACGGCATCGACAATTGCTTCTCTGCGTTGGATCAGCCGATTAAAAAATGTCGACTTCCCTACATTCGGTCTTCCTACAATGGCAACAATGGCGCCCATATCCTGGTTTTAATCGGCAAAGGTATTCAAAATAAAAAGAAAAGGAAGGTGCTTGGCACCTCCCTTTCATAGAATCAAATAATGGGAATTATGTTTGGACTCAATTTTCATAAAAAGTAACCCCTCCCGTATCCTCATTACTCACCACAAGTAGGTCTTTTCCGGTAGGGCTGTCTGCCGCCGGGATGGCTAAAAGTCCTTCCGGGCCTTCGTCGCCGGCGGTTGAAAGCAAATCCAAAAATTTGGGGGAACTAGGATTTGAAATATCGTATACCAATACTTGATCATTGCGTTCGAGTCCCACAAAAAGGAGATAGCGATCTCCCACCTTCAGGACCTCAACAGACTCTGGCTCTGCTCCTTTGTCATCGCTACGGCCATCCCCTCCATTAAAAACTGTCGGGGTCAATTCCAGAGTTTTACGGGCAATTTCACTACCACTATCGTATACCATATCGCCACTGGCCGTCCAGATAGTGAAAGAACGTGCCCCATAACTATAGAGCTCGTTGTAATACCCATCGCCATCCGGATCTCCCAAGGTAGTGGTGACCTTAAGCCTGCCCAACACTTGCTCTTCCTGCAATTGCGCATAGTTGGGAAATACGATACTATCCAACAAAATATCTTTGATACGTGCCTCTTCCTCAAATCCCGGGTTCCCATCGTACTCCCGGGCATCGCCCTCATTGGCCGTAATAATGTATTCGGCCCCGTGGATCATTACGTACTCGATGGCATCTGGTTGATATATGCCAAACACCGGATAGTTGTTCAACCTGGTCTGATCGTCCTTATCACTAGGATCGATCTCGTTTCCCGGCAATGAATAGTCTTTAAACCCCAAGGGATAAATGGCTTCTATAACGGCAGTTTCTAAATCCACTTTGGCAATACCATTGTTTTCCTGTAGGGTGACCCAAGCGGTCTTGGAATCGTCGGAAATGGCCACATATTCAGGTTCCACATCCATGGCAAGACTGGCGTTGGGACCAAAAACACGGAACCCCTGCCCCATTAGTTCATTGAGTTGATTCTCGAATCCACCGAAAGAAAGCGTAGCAGCGTTACTATTATCCATATTCACAATGGTGATACTGCCATAAGGATCGGTTGTGTAATCGGCGTTCGGTTCTCCTTCATTTGCGGACACTACGTATTTTCCATCTGGCGAAAAAGTAACCATATCGGGTAAAGCGCCCGTACCGTAAGCGGTTAAAAAAGCCAAGGTTTCCGTATCATATATCTTAATATACCCATTTGCCTGCTTGTTGAACAATTCAACGGCAACGGCCAATTTGCCATCGTTCACGGACACGCTATTGGGCTTTCCTACCCCATTTAGATTTAAGGAAGGGAGTTTTACAGCATTGTTCACATCGCTGATATCGAATACGGACACCTCATCCGATGCTGCGTTTACTACGAATAGTTTATTGGTCGATGGGTCGAAGGCCGAAATCTCGGCAGCACCCTCTCCCCCCACTTGTAGGGAGGCGCGAAATCTAAAGTCTACCGATACAGGGATATCGGGGGTATCGTCGTCATGACCATCTCCCAAAAAATCATCGAGTTTAGTACAGGAAACTACAAAAAGAAGAGAGGCCAAAACGGCCCATTGAAGCGTATTTTTCATCTTGATCGGTTTTAGTTGACCAAAGATGAAATTCCTATGCCAAGTAGGGGTTAGGGGAATTGAAAATTATGGTTAGTGTACCACTATTAAAAGGTTACGAAGGTTTAGTTATTGTAACCAAAACGTTTTAACTGCCGTGCATCGGTACGCCAGTTCTTATTCACCTTTACATACAGTTCTATATGTACTTGCTTCCCAAAGAATTTTTCCAAGTCTTTTCGCGATTCGATACCCACCCTTTTCAAAGCGCTCCCCTTATGCCCAATGATGATTCCTTTTTGAGAATCGCGTTCCACCATGATTACGGATCGCATGCGAATGATATCTTCATCCTCGAAGAATTCTTCGGTCTCGATTTCAACGGAATACGGTATTTCCTTTTTATAGTGCATCAAGATTTTCTCCCGGATGGTCTCATTTACAAAAAAACGCTCGGGCTTATCGGTCAGTTGGTCTTTCGGGTAATAAGCGGGTGCTTGAGGAAGTAGTTCAACAATGCGTTCAAAAACGTTCTTCACGTTAAAATTCGATAAGGCAGAAATCGGGTGCAACTCGACCGTAGGCAACATAGCTTGCCAATACTGTACTTGTTCCTCTAACAATTCTTGGGTAGCGGTATCTACCTTGTTCAATAAGAGTAGCACCGGAATCTTGCTATTCTTTATTTTTTCGAAAAAAGCCTCATCCTTTAGGGCTTTCTCCCCAATTTCAACCATGTAGAGCAGCACATCGGCATCTTCAAAGGCCGACTTCACGAAATTCATCATAGACGATTGCAACTCATAGGCAGGTTTAATGATCCCAGGGGTATCGGAGAGAATCAGCTGAAAATCGTCTCCGTTCACTATACCCAGAATGCGGTGCCGTGTCGTCTGTGCCTTGGAGGTAATTATCGATAGTTTCTCCCCCACAAAAGCATTCATAAGGGTAGACTTCCCTACATTGGGATTCCCTATAATATTGACGAAGCCCGCTTTGTGTGTGCTTTCCATGTTGCAAAGGTAGCACTATGCCCTAAGCTTTAAAAACCTAAGGTCGGTTCGTTTTAAGCTTTACAAAATATTCTTTTGCCGCCTTATTCACTTTAGGGGCCAATAACAGTACTGCAATCATGTTCGGAATAACCATGAGTGCGTATGAAAGATCAATCAGGTTTTTTACCAACTCCAAAGAAGCAATCGCCGCAAAAACAATCATCAAAACAAAATAAATATTGTACAACTTTCCAATTTTGGCATTGGTCAAAAAAGACAAACTTTTTACCCCGTAATACGAATAGGTAAATAAAGTAGACATGGCAAAAGCGGTAACAATGAGCATCAGAAGATCATCGCCAAAACCGAACAACGATTTTTCAAAGGCGCTCAGCGTCATTACGATCCCGCTTGAATCTTCGAGGTAGGCCCCGCTAAGGATAATTACAATGGCCGTAAACGTACAGACCAGAATGGTATCTATAAACGGTCCTAAACTGGCTACCAACCCCTCTTTGATCGGGTTATCGGTCTTGGATTGTCCGTGATACATCGGGGCAGACCCCAAGCCTGCTTCATTCGAGAACATAGCGCGTTTGACACCGATGATGATCAACCCCCAAAAACCACCGGTAACGATGGTATTAAAATTCCATGCTTCGGTAATGATCAATTTTAAGGAAGGTATGATCTGCGCGGCATTCATCACCATTACCACGACCACAGCGATCAAATACACGGCCACCATAAAAGGCACAATGGCCGAAGCGACCTTGGCAATTTTTGCCAGCCCGCCAAAAATTACAAAAGACGTGACGATCGCTAATACAATACCAATCAAAAACTTCCAATAAAACAACGGATCTTCGGCAGTGCCTCCAAGTGCCACCAGATTCTCCTCCGGTTGTACAACGGTCATAAAAGTATCGGTGAATTGATTGGCGGTAAAGACACCTAAAAACCCAAAAAGACCACATATCGCAAAGAAAACGGCCAATGGCCGCCACTTTTCCCCAAGCCCCTTGGTGATATAGTACATAGGACCGCCTTGTAGTTTCCCCTCTGAATCGGTACCCCGAAACATGATGGAAAGGCTGCAACTATAGAATTTTATACACATACCGATGAGCGCAGTGACCCAAATCCAAAACACCACGCCGGGACCCCCGTCGTGAATGGCAATGGCCACTCCTGAAATGTTTCCCAAACCGACGGTTGCCGCAACCGCGGCGGACAATGCCTGAAAGGAACTCACCTCCCCTTTGGCGTTCTTGTCGTCGTACTTGCCGGCCGTAATGGCGATGGCATGCCCAAAAAAGCGATAGGGTAAGAACTTCGAGTAGAAAACAAGGAGCAATCCACCTCCTATTAGCAATATAAACATGGGCCAATTGGCGTACGAATTGGCGTTTTGCAAAAAAGTATTGATTGTCTCCATAACCGCTGTATGTTTCGAAGGTATGCATTTTCACCTTTTTTGAACTGAACAGGGGCAAAAAATATTATGAAAATAAGTTTTGAATAAACCAAGAATGTGTTGTATCTTTGCCGTCCACATCGCGGGATAGAGCAGTAGGTAGCTCGTCGGGCTCATAACCCGAAGGTCACTGGTTCGAGTCCAGTTCCCGCTACTAGTATAACCCATTGATTGACAGTAAATTAAAACTGTTGCCAATGGGTTATTTTTTTGATAAATTGCAAACCGCATACGCTACCGCATACAAACACGGTTTGGAGAAGAAAAAATATACGGAACCGAAAATATATCATGGCGGGGATAATTTTGACCTCTCCAAAAGGTGGTACGTCTATTATTCTTTCGCCAAACCCGACCTTTTCGACAAACTTGGGAAACCTGTATTGGTCCGCCAAACACCTGTTACGATGAGCGTCAACAAACAGTTTAAGACCAAGGCGGAAAGGTTGCTCCACCTGGGAATCATAAAGGAGGTTTTGTCCGAGATGCTCAAGGAAGGGTATTCCCCGTATAAGGACAAGCTTAAGCTTGATTCCAAATCGTTGGAGTATACGGCAAGTGCCGCATTGGATTTTGCCTACAATATAAAAGTTAACGAACTATCGGAAACTTCGATCAAAGATTACAAAAGTCGATATGGTAGGTTCAAGAAATACCTGGACAAAAAGAACTTACTTGACAAAAGTATCCTGAGCATAACCAAGCAAACTGTCAACAACTATTTGCAAAGCATTGTCAAGACAAGTAGTGCCAGAAACCGAAACAATACCCGTATCGTTTTGAGTTCCCTGTTTGCCGAACTTGAGGACAACGATATCATCCCTAGAAACTTTATCGAGAACATCAAGGTCCTGAATACCAAATCCGTAAGCCACAAAACCTACTCGTTGGACGTTTTAGAGGGTCTTTTTGCCTTTATCAAAGAAAATGACCCCTTATTATTGCTTTTCATAAAATTTGTTTCCTATAATTTCTTACGACCCATTGAGGTGTGCAGGCTAAAAGTAGAAGATGTTTTTCTTGCTCAAAAGCTATTGCGATTCCAGGCAAAGAACAAACCCGAAAAAACCAAGATCGTACCTGATATCGTCCTTCGGGAAATCAAGGATTTGGACTTTTCCGAACAGAATCACTTTTTGTTCACCCCAAATGGCGTTGGAGTATGGGACGCCACAGAATCCAGTAGAAGGGATTACTTTACAAAGCGTTTTTGGAAACTCAAAAAGAAATACAACGAATACCTTCTTTCAAAAGGCAAAACACTTCAATTGGGAGGGGAATATACCATCTATTCCTTTAGACATACTTTTATAACGCTGCTCTTTAGGAAATTAAGAAAGGACTTTTCGTATACTGAAACTTGCGATAAGTTAATGCTGATTACCGGCCATTCCACTTTGGATGCCCTAAAAGCCTATTTGAAAGATATCGATGCAGAACTCCCTGAAGATTATAGCGGTTTGTTGTCCTTATACTGACCAAATGCTATATCGATCATAAGCAACGCTGCAAATGAGTTTTGAAAGGGCGTAACTATTGACTTTTTCTATCTGTTTAAGTAGAGCTTCCCCATGGAAAGGAAAAGTTGTCGATAATGTTTTTTTAGTCGGTCCCTTTCTGTCATCGGTTTTGGAGTATGGTCGCGAGATGTCTTGGCCCTTTTTTGGGATAGAATAGCTTCCAAATCCTCAACGGACAGGCTATCTACCAGAGCGTTCAACAATTTATCGCTTACCAATCCTCCTTCCATGATGGCTTACAATCTCTTTTTTCTTCGTTTCTTCTTTCGTTTCCGACCGTCGAAATCTTCCAATTCCATTTTAAAGGGCGTAAACGGTTCGTCGATCAGGCCATCTTTTTGAGCGCTTCCCAAATCGTAGTTTGGTTTTTCGCCAGTTTGGACTGCCCCTCCCCCAACATCTTTTGCTTTTCCGATAGTGTTGTTTGATGTGTTTGAATCTGAAGAAGAAGCTCTTTTATTTCCTTGTTCTGAATGATTATTTTCGAGAACAATTGTACGGTCTCGGATTTGTTCATAGTCGATATGTTTTATTATGTTGTTCCAGGAATATTGGCGGCCCAAGCTGCTCCCTTTGTATATGACCCCTTCATATTTGAAAGAGATACCCGATACCCTTCCCGTTGTTTTACTGGTATTGAATTTTGGACGGATATCTCGTGAATGCAATTGATACATGAATTCTTCCGTATTGTTCGAACGTTTCAACGCCTCTCCCAATTGATGTTGAAGTATACTTTTTATCGGAGCGTTACCGGTACGTAGGGATTTTTCGATTTCCTTTTGAGTAAGTGCTGCTCTTAGTATAAAAGCTGTGTTCGGTAGTTCTGCGATACCATATTTCTTTTCTAGTTTTCGTACCAAACGTTCACTACGCTCATAGTCCTTGCTATCGCTGACCAGATTACCGGACAGCTTTACCCTGTTGGCGATGATATGGATGTGTTCATGGCCTTGGTCGAAATGACGGTACATGATATATTGATTATCATCGAATCCCATTCCTTTTAGATAGTCTAATCCTATTGAAACGAAATTTTTGTCACACATTTTTTCATTTGGAGGAAGATTTAAGGAAACATGATATACTGCTTTTCTGAGTCTAGGGCGTAACTGTCGTATCAAATTGAACTCTTTGGTCATCTCGACCGTACTATCCAAATCGATATTCGCATCCAAAACGACTGCCTCACCATTTTCGACCTTTCTTTGATTGTAAGCGAGTAGCCCATAAAAATCTTTACCCTTTATCTGTTTGGCGATCATTTGCCTTTAATATTTGATTTTAATTCTTTCAAAAGATTATACAGTTCTGCTAATTGTTCGAAAAGAATTTTCGGTGCGTGCATTCTTAAATGGGAATTCTTTGTGAGCTGGTTTACATTATTTCCGATTCGGCTCAACTCGATAAACAGCTTTCTATCCTCAGGTGTTACTTTGGTTCGAGGAAGCGGTCTGCCTGTGACCTTTTTTCGGATGTAATCCGGTATACCCATACCTAGTGTGGCAGCATTACTGGAAACGATTAAGTATTCGTTCACCGTCATACGAACGTTTACGCGTATCGCTTTCAATAATTCAATACTCTTTTTTGGCCTTGCCATAATTTTGATTTAAGAAGGATTTTGAACTAGCCTCGCAAACGAAGTGAGCGGTTTTTGCTTGCAAAAACATGGCTTGCTTCGTGACCTCCGATTAGCATAGTGCTAACCTAGAACTTTTCGTTTGTTGGGAAGTGCTTTGCCGTACATGGTGTGTTGTACGGTAAATTTTTTAGCAGAGTCTGACGTCCGCGTACAGCAATTTAAGGGAAGTTTCGGCTTCGGGGTTTTCAAAATAGCGGTGGGATTCCAGGACCAAATGTTGCAATGCCGATTTGTAACGTGCTTTGGCGTAACCGTTATTCTCATAGAATGTGCATGGGTCCTTTGGATGCACTTCCGCGGGAGTGGTAAAGGATTTTGTTTCCCTGTTCATATATTCGAACCGTTGGGCGGCTCTTCTATGGATACCTTCGAGTGTAAGGTCTTTGGGATATTCTGGAACATTGTAATAAAGTTCCTCCAAGATTACGATAAACGCTCTTCTTCTTGATAGTTTCGGCTTTTGGGAGGCGGTGCCTATCGCCTTTTGCGCATCTCGTACCAACTGCTCCGCCAATTGGACCTGTGATCGGGAATATTCTTTTCCGTTGATTGTTGGATGCGCTTCCTTGGCCAGATCCTCCAGATATTTGAGCAGTTCTTCTGATGGTATCATGGTTTTGGCCCTCCTTTGCGTTTGTTGATAATTGAAGTTCGTTCCAAAGCGAAGTTCATTGCACTGGCAAGTTTTTTAGAACGAAGGGAGAGGCCCAATAGGTGTTGTTGTACTATCGTACCCGCCAACAGGTAATCGGCCATTACGGTCTTTTTGGGCCACAGCTTGGCCTTGACGATAAGATCTAGCAATAGCTGTTCATGGGCGTCAAGACCATATCTGGATTTTTCAAGCTCCTTGCAAAAATTTTTGAGATAAGCCTCGGGGCGGGAGTTGTTTTCTTGCGCTTTCTCCAAATTTTCCCATCCGTCATGCAATGATAAATATGTCGATAAATACGCCGTGGAGAAGTGCCCATATTCCCATTTACGGTAAGAGGTGGTTTGGTCCAACAACTCTTCCTCTACAAAATCCACCAACCTTTCATTGGACAGTGGACGATTCACATCGTACTCGATGGTATGGAGTGCTTCCAGTTGCGATTTTGAAGAACCATCAAGATTGTTCATCAAATGTCTTGCAAAAGTTTGGGAAAGGTCGAACAGTGGCTGTTTATCTTCTAATATGGCCTTCAGCAGCAGTTCTCTTTTCTCCTCCGGCACTTCGCTATAATGCAGTCCATAGGTAAAAATAGTCGCAATTAGGGTTTTCAGTTGCTTGTCCGAGACCTTTGACTTTTTATGGAAAGGGAAAGGACCGGCTAGTTCATCGAGGACCTCCCCATAAGTCTGTCTGCTTATCGGTAGACTGAAGTCCAGTACCTTGTATGGGGTTTCGGGCATAGGTTAAAATTAATCAATATAATTGCAGTTATACTGCGTAAATAAATATAAAACTAGCATTATCTTCAGCCTCCATTTTTAGTCTATCCCTAATTTTTTTTATTACTAGATCCGTTGATTTATTGTTCTTTAGCAAATATTCGATGTTGTGGCTATCTATAATATTGTGCAGTCCATCCGAGCAGATTATTAGCTTATCTGTCTTACCATTCAATTCTAATTCTTGATAAGAGACGTAAGATTTCCTTAGGTTACCCTGAACAGATCGTGTTACTATGTGTGAATATTTGGATTTTATTTCGGAAATATTAGAGTTAGCATCATCTGAGGTCTCATTAAATAAATTATGGGATTTACTTTCAAAATTCAATTTGCTATCTGAATACCTTAATATTTTTACATCACCAACCCAAAAACATCTAGCCAAATTATTTTCCACAATGACACCCCCTATTGTCGCTCCCAGCCTAGACCGATTCAGTTCTTGAAATTGTCGTATTGCAAGATTTGCCTTGTTGACCGCTTTCTGAATACTTTCTTCATTAATTTCTCTAACGGTAGACAAAAATGTTGAAATGCTATCTACTGTCATCGAAGCCGCAAGTCTTCCATTATCGTAACCCCCCATTCCATCTGCTATTATGTAGAGATCTGTTCCAGCACTAAGACTACTCTCCCAAATCACATCTTGATTTGTTTTTCTTTTTCCTTTATATGAAGATGTAATAGATTTCATTAGTTACCTGTTGCCTGTATAGTGCCTCCTCCATGCTTAGTTACCCTTGGTCTGGTAGAAACTTTTACAGGTTTAACTGAAACACTTTTTTCAGTTGCTTTGGTCGCCCATAAAAATCCTTCCCCTGGGGTCAAAGCGCTCATGTCCGCAGGAGTTAGAGTAGAAAGTTGTGTTATTGACTTTTGAATATGTTTAAGCCACTGTGGACTATTAAACTTGTGTAGTAGTACAACAGAACTCAATTCAATAATTTCATTTGGAAGACTAGGTGGGTCTTGACTTGCAATCATTATACTTACCCCTTTATGTCTCATTTCTCTTATGGCGGTAACAATATTTCCAGTTAAATCTTTGTTATCCATATACTTATGAGCCTCATCGAATACAATGAATTTGTTAAAATGCAATCCGTTAATATTCTTTACCGCAGAGAAAATATTAAGCATTATGACAAAAAGACCCAAGGCTTCATCTTTTACAATAAATTCATCTCTTAAATCAACAACTACCAATCTTCCTGGCATTAACACATCTCTCATCATAAAGCTGTCATCAATATATTCACGAGCAAAGCTTAGTTTCTGCCTTGCTAATGCTTTTTGAGAGTTGCTCAATAGTTCAGATTCTTCGACACTCTCCGAAAGAGCGTTTATTGTAATATTAGATCGATGCTGTTTCATTATTGCCTTTAGCTGTCTTATATAGGTGGAGTCATTACCTATTGCTCCTAAAATAAACAACCAATCTTGCACATTCAGTTCCTTAGAATTAAAAGCTATTGGCAATACCTTAATAGAAGGATATTCGGCTTGCCTTTCTTCAATTTTATCTTTTGGTGTGAGAATAATAACATCCTCAATATTATCTGGTTCAGCTCCATAGCGTACTTTCAATTTTTCTAATTCCCGATTTTCATCATTAGCGTGTATCATTGAGGTAAACTCAGGCGCATAATCCATACTTTCACTATAGTGAAAAATAACCCCTGCTAATGGTGCTGGAAGTAGATTGATATTGCTAAATTGCTTAAGAACCATTTCGGATATGGTTCCAATAGTATAACTTTTACCGCCGCCTTGAACTCCAAATAGACTAATGGTGTTCGTCTCGCTAAGGTCAATAGCGATTTTTTTCTGTAAAGTACTTTCCCCAAGAATTCCAAATTGATCGCTTGGTGATGTTTTACCAATAAGTATATCAAATTCAGGACAGATATGTTCATTATGATTTGACATGACTTCAATAGAATCATCTTTTGTGTCTAATTCTATTTCTGTCTCGGTCGCCTTAAGGGTACCTTCTCGATTTGTCGGATATACCGTTTGCTTAGTCGGTGGACTTATTGCAAGGTTATCGAGTTGAGAATCTACTTCTGTTAAATTATCGACCTCATCGTCTCCGCTAGAATCGGATGTGCTTTCGCTAGGTTCTAATTTTGATTTGAATCTTTGAATAAAAGGTTTGAGTTCACTGATATTTCCAAAGGCTTTTATAAGGTCTTTGTCAAAATCACTTTCTTCAAGTCTCTTAGTATTTAAATCTGAATAAGGGTCAAGAATATCATCAATCAATTTTCCTCCGAAAGTAAAAAAGGTGGACTCATTATCTAAAATTACCTTTTTATGTCTTTCTGTAGCCGCAAAATCAAAAATCAAACCTAGTTTTCTAAAGTGAAGACTAAACCCCGAATCAAGTTTTTGCAGAAAAGCTAAATATTGATTGTAAGCTTTATTGGATAGATACTCATATCTATGTGCTCTTTCCAAATAAAAGGTCAATAGTGATTTTAGTTCTTTGTTTTTTATTTCTCTATCTAGTCTATCAAAAGAATGATTATATGAGGGGTCAAAATGGTTCCTCAAGGCTTCTATCGTATTATCTATCTGATCGAGCATTTTTAATCTAAGAGCATCTTTTTCATTTTCTCCTAGGGCTTTACGGCATTTTATTTCAATTACCGAGATTAATATTTCTTTTCTATTTGGATCGATTGAAACAAGCAAGTTATCTGCTCTTGATTTACTTCCAGAAGGTAGATTCTCAAATAGGTTTTGATGCAAATCAATCGGAATCAGAAAAGCATCTTCTAACATTTCCTTTTTTTCCAACACACGCTTGGTAAACGCAGAACCAATTACCTCAAACGCCTTGTTTTTCGAAGAATTCAATTGAAGCACCAATGAACTACTAACTGCTCTTAAATCTTCAAGAAGAATTTTTATTTTATGCTCGTCCTCTTCATTATGAACATCAAGGTTGAATTCTTCAAAGTGAGGCCCTAGTAGCCCTAATACTTCTGAAGTAGGCCTTGTTGTGAGATATGATGAAATTCCCAAAGCCTCTTCTCCAGGAACATAGTCTAGTAAAAATGGGATTTTACCATCCTTAGATGGTTGATCAAATATTTGTGGCCCTAAATTTTTGTCAAACGTTATTACCCAATCGGAATAATCGTGTAAGTGGGTAAGTAGCACCTTGTCCTTATCATTTAACCTAAGTTGCGTAGAAGGTACGGATGAAGTGTGTTTTGACACTAAAGCTCCGCTTACAAAACTTTGGAGGTTCTCAAAAAGCTTGATGCCGTTTGCACCTGCAGTATCATATTTTACTGGTAGTTTATTCCCTTGAATGAAACGATTCCACTTAATCTGACATCCATTTTCATCTACCTTTACCGTAGACTCTGTAATTAAACCATTCAAATAAAAATTGCGCTCTTCTATAGTTGGTTTTATAAGTTCGATAGTTATCGGAAATGGACTGACTAAAAAGCTCAAATGAGAGGTATAAGTTGAGGGGTCTATTAAGAAGTCTGAAATATCGTTGATTGAAAAACGTAATTTTGGAAACAATCTATTCTTAGAAGGTTGAGAAAATGCTTCTGCTTCCTCGGAGATATTTGATTCTGGGTTGATTAAAGTCTTTAAAGCTTCTCCATGTTCAATTATTTTGTCATCACCTTTAAAAATTCGGATCTCGTAATTGATACTCTCAAATGATTTTTCCTTTTCTAACTCGACAAATGCATTAGCAAAAACCTCCGCGTCGCCCGCGTTGAATAAATTAACTACTAATTTATCTATATATGGATGTTGCGCTAGATAATTCTTAATATGTCGAATTACCAATTTGATACTTAAATCAGTTTCTACATAGTTGTCCTTAGTGATATTAAATAGCAATCTTAAATAATGCTGAAGCTGTCTAGAAATAGAAGTCATTCCATTTTTAGATTCTTGGGATACTGTACTCAAGTAAAGCCCCCATCCAAATGAAAGCTCGCCACTATAATTAAATTGTTTTTGAGATATTGTCTCAATTAGAACTTGTTGATTATTTTCAGGAGAGAGTTGACCAATAAACAATTCTTCTAAATGTTGCGACCAAGATTCTTTGTGCCCTGAAAACTCTTTTGTTCTTTGTTCCCAATTCTCAAAAACTTCTAAAAGTTGTAAAGTCCAACACAAGCGTAATGGATGCAAAGGTGATAGGAGTATTGCCTCGACTTTACTTCCGTCAGGTAATTTACTTTTGACCTTAACAAGGTCAATCATTTGTAATTCAATTAGAAACTCTCTAAGTTTTGTTTTTTCATCTAGCGTTATTTCATCCGTCACCAACTGGTTATTTAGTTTTGTTGTCCATTTAGTATATGTATTAACATATTTTCTGATGTTCTCTTTGAGATTAAATATATCTGCCGTTTCAAAAATTCCATTAGCCTTTGTATTTGAATTAATAATAGCTTCAAAAAGCTGTAATCTTGACTTTAGCAATGATTTTGGTACAATTTCACTTAGTTCGCTTTTTACAAATTGTAATTGTTCAAAACCTATTGCTAGCTTATTGCCTTTTAATCGACATCTTACATAGCCTAAGCTATCAGCATTTGCGAGAAATTTATTTTCTATTTGACGCAGTTTAGTCGAGATGTTGATCTGATAATTGTGTTGGTCAGAATAATTGATGTGAAATGTAGAGTTATGTTTTTCCTTTCCGTCATTAATCCAAATATTTGATGTTTCCGAAGGTTTTGGTAATTCAATTTCAATATCACTCTTTAATGCTTCAATGCGATATTTGAAATACGCTTGTAAAACATTATTAAGTTTATCCTTTCGCTGATTTTCATCGCGTTCTAAAGATTCCTCAATTACATAGTCAAAATCAATCGAATCACAGCTGAGCTTATAAGGAAAGGTACTTTTTGGTGTACTTTCATCTTCTTTCTTAGCCTCCTCCCAAGCTTTTTGAATTTTAGATTCACGAAACTCATCATTGGCATTTAACATATTACCGTGTTCGTCCTCCGCTAAAACCTTTATAAAATAAGAGCCTTCCTCAATGATATTCGGGTTCAACTCAAGAGTGGCATCCCTATAGGGTCTATTAGAATTTGAGTTTTTGATTTTTCTTAAAACGGTAATTTCTTCTCCGTTACTTCCATTTACAGCCATCAGTATAATCCTGAAGAATCGTAAATCCTTTATATCCTTTGGATTTGGATTGGTGTGAAAACGAACTTTCAACTTCGCTACATTACTCTCTTGCGCATAAAGCACATTAGTTCCATCTTCTACTTTTAAATCTTTAGACTTAATCTCATCAGTTATTAATTTAATATGCGTAAAATCTAAATCAGGAATGGGCCAATAGCTGAAATTTAATTCATCATATCCATTTTTTATAGCACTACAAATCTCTTGGGCATTTCTTGCTCCTTTTTCAATTTTGAGAAAATTGACAATATCCTTTTGTATAGAATCATTTTCTAACCTTAGTTCGGCTATTCTATCATATAGTGGTTTATTGAAAGCTGATAATAACTCAACACTTTCTCTATTGAAATTTAATCTTGACCTGATTTTTTCAACATGTTTTGAAAGAGTCTCATCAGGTATTAGAGAGAGTTTAAAGAGACAATTTCCAATTGCCGAAGGCTCGTAACTCTCTTGATTAATGGCTATTAAGTAGTCTATTACTTCCGTATTTGAGGGGTTTAAATAATCTATTATATCATTAACTACAGTATCATAAACATCATCAGGAACTTGTTCTATTAGAGCATTAACCAATTCTTCTTCCATACCTTCTAGAGATATCTCTTTAAAGGTTGCGTTACCATAGGAATCTTCCGCAGCTGTGCGGCTATTCGACGGTATCAAGATCAATAGAGCTTTATCCTGCTTATTTCGAAGCTCGATGAGTTTTGTCGCAGAAATAAATTTGTGACTTGTATTCTCCGCTTCGGAAACAATATAAATGTCGAGATGTGAATGTTTCTCCTTTAGCAAATCCCATAAATATTCCAATTCTAATATACCTAGCCCCGTAATTTTCATACAATGACCTGGACCTGCCGTTTCAAAGTCAGTATTGTGCAATCGAAGAATAAGACCTATTATCTTTTGATAGTATATATTAATCGTAATTGATTCCATTCTTTTCTTAATCGTTTAATTCGTATCGTGGACGTATTCTCTGCAAAATGTAGGCATCACTTAAATCATTATAAAAGCCTATTTGGCGTAGTTTCATTTTAAACGATTCTACATTTTCTTTAAAAGCTAAATGGGTATTCAAATCTGCGTCCGCAAATCTTTCTTCAGACAAGCCATTGATAATTAATCCATAGCGTGTTCTTATATTTTCTATCAACTCCTCTATAGAAAGGGTTTTTGTTGCGAAATGATCATCTTCAACATTAAGTACTAATATTTGAACTAGTGTTTCCAATAATCGAGTACCTAAGACAAAACGCCGTGGATGCCTTTTACTTCGTCCTTGAGCCATAAAGCCCCGTTCCGAATTCTTTTGTGAGAGATTATCAATAAGTTGTATATGATATCTATATTGATACGCTCCACGCGCTTTCACTATTAATTCGATATACTTATCGAAATAAGAATCTTCATACTTTACCATATCTTTAATTAATTCCCGATCATCCTCTTCAAGTGAATTGTAGAGATTATCCCATTGAGTCTCAAAATATATTTCAAAACCTATAGGCTTTTCTGCTAGAATCTTAAGAGCTTTTTCTAGATTTAGTGAATTTGTTTTCTCCAACTTTAATCTTCTCAAAGCTGCGTTTATTTGATAGGTAGCCTTGACATAATCATATATGCTGTTAGTTAAGCTCTCAGCGTCATAGCTCGCAAGTTTTGCAATTTTACTTTCAAAATCATCCGTTGCGTCTACCACAATACTCCAATCATCACTATGACGAATAGAACCTTTTTCTACCATCTCAGGCAAAAGAAAAAATAGCTTTTGTATATAAATTGATAAATGAAATGAAGTTATAGTCTTCAAATAATCTACCACAACGTTTCTCGGAATTTTTCTTTTATAAACCAGTAAACGCCTCACATCGTCACAATAAAGTTTGGCTTGTTCTTCTAGTAATGGCTTGATTTGATTTAAAGAACTATTAGTATCTAAAAAACCTGGTTTAATATTTTTAATAATATGAAGTAGTCCCAGACTGTCAACATCTAGACCAGTGCTAATATTAATTTTATTAGCTGTGTTATCCCAACCTTCCATTAGAAAACTTTTAAGCTCTTCTTTAACGTTGGGATTGGCGCCAAGCATTAAATATACTTGATCTGCGGTGTTGTAATCTCTTGTATGGGATGCATTTCGAACCCGATAACTTTCAAGGTGGATTGGTCTAAGAGATGATATTTTCTCCTTATCCAAATTGCCTCTATAAACCATATTTACGAGATTACTTCGCATCCAAAGCTCAGCGGCTTCCTTGTTCTTATTGAATCCTTTTACAGACCCATCTTCTTCTAACTTTCCAAAAACTCTCTGTAAAGTATCCAAATCAATAAAAGAATTACTTCTTGCTCGTTGTCTAGGTCTAATACCGTTGTGCTTTAAAAGCATAAACAAGTTCACGAACACATTATCTATGTTTACAGCTTTTGCATCTCCTGCATATATGAGTTCATTCCTTAAGACGCTCTCTTCTTTATTTAGTTTTATCGCCATAATTATAATTGCATTGTTTTTATGCTAAGATGATTCTTGATATCCTTGCTTATTTCATAAAACTCAAGATTATCCCTTGTGACTATTACCTTGTTATAAGTAAGGTTCTCAAGTAGGTTTTTAAAAATAGTTAGCTCCACAAACTTTCCTCTAATGTCATTAAGGGAGGGACTGTACCCTTGCTGAATAAAATAAAGCATTTCAAAAAGGTCTAATGAAATAACCAATTCAATATGTGATTCTTGTTTATGTCTAAATACAAGACTATCCGGTTCATATTCTAGATATTTAACTAGATGATCCGTACGACTCACAAATAGCTCAAAATCATTAAGATCGAATATTCTGAAAGATTTACTAAATGGATCGTTGATTTCAGAGGAAGTCAATACCAAATTTTTTTGCCAAATAGCCTCATTCTCACATCCCTCGTTCATGGAGATGGCTCGAGAAATAGACATTTTGAGACGTAATAGCGAGTCTTCTGTTAGCTGCTCATATAATCTAGGCAAAGCATTTTTTATAGTTAGTGTATTTGTAGCTCTTTTAAAGTCTGTCCAGCTACAGCCTTTATAGGAGTCTAAAGAAATTACTTCCATAAATTCAGTAGCCTGATTAATTATCGACAATTGCTTTATTCCTTTACCTTCCTCTTGCACAAGAGGTTTAATTTGTTTTAAACATGCCTTTGTGAAAGAAGAATTATCCGCAAAATCTTCTTCATCAAACTTGAACTGTTTGTTTTTAGACTGCTCATCATTTGTGATGTAACGTATTTTTACATCTGAAACACTATTCTCCTTTTCCACATTAAGTGCTTTGTAAAAATTCTGTAAGGATTGATACGGAAGCCGCTTTTTATAATTACCTACACGTCCTTCATAATATTGATGGCGTACAAAGGATTTCTGAATTGACTTTATCTTATCCAATACCTTATTATCCTGTTCGTGTGCGGGTACCCAAATCTTGTTTGCATTGAAATCATCTAGCAAATGGAATTCACGATCAACAAATTCTAAATAATGTCTTGCAAGGTGCTGACCAAAAAATAAATCTCTATCTAAATTCGGTATGGCCACACTACCTACGTCTGTTTCCCGCAGTAATTTTACTAAACGGTCGTTCTCCCCAGAATCCTCATAATCAGGATTTGTAATGTTGAAATAATACAGCTGCCAGTATTCCTCTGGCTTGTTCAATGTGCGATTGTAAGCATCATCAACTTCTTCACAACTATGGTCACGTGTAATCATGAATGCAATGTAGGATCTTAAGTCACGCATTGTAATGTGCAACTCGCGCTTTAAACCAACTGTGCGCAGTAACCATTCTAATCTTGTAATAACCTCGTTGCCAGAAGCAGGGTCATTCAAAGAATCAACATTGTATTTGATGAAGCACTTGTTTGCCAATGAGCAACCTTCACACTTAGTCCAAAGACTTTTATTAGTTAAAGCTTTGATTTGCTGCCTAAAGAGGCTAGGTTCGTCATCGTCTATGGCAGTAATTGATCTTAAATTAAGATTGATTATCATTAATCCTGGAAGTAAGTCAAAATGACCTTCCTTGTAGAAATATTGATTAATGGTGTCGTGAAGCGATTTATACTTCTTCGATGTTTTTAGAAATTCTACTAATCGTCCTTCATTTATGGCAATGATTCTTCCTTCGCTGGCTTCATTAAAATTTTTGAGTCCTTCAAAACAGTGGAAGAAGGATTCCAAAACTTCGTTATTAACTTTTCCGTCTTCATCCTGCGAGCCATCATAGTTGCTTTCAAACGGAATACCGTTTACTTCAAATTCAGCTCCATTTTTATGTTCAAACCGATTTAGTTTTTTTACGCTGGCCGCGTCTTCTATTTTTCTAATGAAAGCCGTCTTACCATCACCCGCATTGCCAGTAATTATTATTAGTTTAAATTGTGCATCTAGTATATCTGGTATTAATTTTCTATCCAGTTTAGAAGGTGAATATGTGGCCTCATCATATTGTGACCCTCTATCATTAACACGTGTCCCCCAATTTCCAGACTTTGATTGACTATAAAGCGAATTTATATAGTCAACCATATCAATTCCTTCAACATCTATCTTATGCTCCTTTAAGCGATTAGTGTTTTCTTTAAAGGAGTTTTTTAAGGCGTCGTACACTTTTAGGATATTCCCATCATTAAAATTACGAGCACCACCTTGCCAAAAAGTCTCATTAATCAAGACTTCATTATCAACTTTGATTACAACTTTCAATTTTTCTTTTAAAGAAATAGAGGTTTTGTAGCCGTTGATTTTTTCTTTGAATTTATTTAATGAAGAATATATGGTTTTCCGCAATTGACCATAATTCGACATTTCATTTAATAGAACAATAACTGTACTACCCTGTCTAATTGAAACTTCTGTATGATATTCTTTCTGATCAAGTACGACGGAATCTGCTTTTTCTTTGTTCTCTGAGAGGAGATTTTCTATTCCTATTTCGCGCAAGCGATTTAACATTTCTTGGGCAGAAGAAAAACGCTCACTACTCTTGGTTCCAATTGATTTTAGTAGAAATTCAGAAAATTCAACGGAAATTCTTTGATTAATCGTTTTCGGATTTTCCGGTTTAATGCTTATTTTAGGAATACGACCTTGTGGCCAGGGGTATTTTTTAGTGACTAGTTCGTACAATGTAATTCCCAATGCAAAGGTATCCGCAGAAAGATCCCAATTGATATGATGCCCGTCCACTAAATCTGGTGCTAAGTACGGATTGGTTCCAACATAAGCCTTATCATCCTCCTTAAGGGAAGCCACATTAAAATCAATAAGTACAAAACGACCTTCATTATCCCATATAATGTTTTGCGGTTTTACATCACGGTGCAGAATAGGTTTCTCTCTACTTTGTAAATAGCTTAGTGCAGAGAGCATATCTTCTGCTAGTTTATATACAGTGCCTATTGGTAAATTAGCATCGGTTTTTGTGTAAGTGCTTAAATTGTCCCCATCAAGAAACTCGGTTGTGGTGTAGAATTGCCCATAACGGGTTTGTCCGTTCCATACAAATTTCACAATATTAGGATGGTCTAATTCCGCTAATGCTTTGTATTCATCTATTACAGAAGCAACACTTACACTTTCATGAAATAGTTTTAAGGCAAAATCACGCCCTTGCAAATCATGTTTCGCTTTGAAAACACGGGAATACCCCCCACGCCCTAAAATCTTATGAATAATATAGTCATCTACACGATCTCCTTCCTTTAAATCGTATGTATCCGGTTGGTCATTTACTATGGGAGTATTTGTTGTCTTTGTAGGTTCTTTGCTAGAGAACTCAACTTTTAAAGCTTCTTCGATATTAGTTTCTAATTCTTCTGTACTATCTATACGCTTATCACTATCGGTCAAGATGGTTTTTAAACAGATATCATCTAGCCATTTTGGCAACGAACTATTCTCGGCAGACGGTAATCTATCCAGTGGTAGTTGCCCTCCTAGTTTATCAAGTTCAAAAGGATTTTTTATGGGTTCTTTTCCTGTAAACAACCAAGCAATTAATACCCCTAACGAATAAATATCCGAAGCTCTAGATGCATCTTTAGCAATCAGTTCTAAAGGATGATACGGTGTAGCATTCGATTCATTAATTGTGGGCATCACTGTGTAGCCATGGTCATTATGATCTGTGAAGTAAGACTTCCCAAAGTTTCCCAAATAAGCATATCCATTACTTAAAAAGATATTATCAGGATTGATGTCCCTATGGAAGATATTCTCTTTATGGGCTGATTTTAAAGCACTCATCACATTCTTTAAAATACTTACACGTTCATCAAAAGTGAATGTTTTATTTCTTGATGCTGAACGTAAAGAATCATCTTCCATCAAATCTGTAATTTCATAGAAAAGATGATTTTCTTCATCCAGTTTGAACTCGACAGGAAGAATGAACGGATTTGAACGGATTTTTATAAGTGCATTATATTGATTTAAGATACTTTCTTCCCGCTTTAGCAGTTCTAAAGGTGATAAACCTACCACCTGTAGTGAATACTCCTTGACCCGTTTACGTATGTTTGAGGTTACATTTTTGGGCTTTACCAGATATTCTACATAGTTATCCGATTCTTGTTTTAAGATTTCTACGATCTCGTAGCCTTGTACTTCTTTCTTTTCATTAGGAGCTTTTTTATTTTGCTCTCCTATTAAGAATTGAACAATATCATTTTGAATATCAGCGATAGCTGCTTCCCATTTACCAATTTGTTCGGGATTTTTAATATAATCAACTAGTTCGTCGGTAAGTATGAAAGATAGCTTACCCGCTTCCTGTCTAAGGTTTGGAATGAATGAATTGGGATAGGAAAGCGTTACCATATTCTGGATCCAAGCCTTTCCCCAATCTCTATTGGCCTCCTTAAGTTTTGAGGCTAGTATAGCTGTTTTTTGACGACCAGTTTTGAGCGGATTGGGCTTTTGTCTGTCATTGATGTACCAGTAATCATCCGCACCTTCAATTCGGCCTTTCCAATCTTTATTTTCTATATTGTAAATAGCATGAGGAGCAACAACAATCAAATCATATTCCCAAAATTGAGTTCTATTGTTTCGAGGGTTCGTAGAAGCAATCTCTACATTTGGTATCAAGAAATAGTTGTCGGGGAGTTTTATCTGTAAAAAATCTAGCAAACGCTTCTCCCCTGCATTTACTACTGTTTCAAAATAGGGTGGTTTAATTATTTTTGCCATTGTTCTATTTCTTTTTCCACTAATGCTATTGCCTCGTCTTCCTTCAACAAAGCTTGATATAACATAGTATGGGCTTTTTTTACTGACTCATCTATTTCATTCATGACAGCACTGTCTAGAATAGGCACTGGAATATCCTTGAGTAGCGCAGGAATTGGCCTACAAAGTTTAGTACCTGTTTGTGTTGATCTAATCATTCGAAATCCATAGTCAGATGAAAGCCAGCTAAATAAATATCCCGATGGAATTTCATCGTTTGTTCTCATGCGAATGAACTCACCTGCAACTAATTGCCCATCTAATTCTTCGTTTGCAAAAATCACCCTACAAAAGGTTTCCCCCTCTCCCAAAGTTCCAACACCAGCAACTAAAATTTCTCCATAACGCACAAAATTTTCAGTACTTACATATCTTCTAGATATCAATTTTCCTGTTTTTCTGAAATTGAATATATCAGACTGATTTAACAGTTTAATGGACTTATTAGAATTAATTGCAACTCTTTTAAAAGAGCCTGTAGTAAAAAACTTATTACTGTCAAGGCAGTTAACCAACTCTGAATGGTGATTCATTTTTACAGCATTGATAACCTCTTCAATTCTTTTTGAATAATTAAAGGCGTTTATTGAAATGCTAGTGATTTGTGAAATGTTCCTGGTAAAAGTAGATACAGCTCTATCGGAAGAATGATGCCCGAAGTATTCAAAGTTTTCTTTTTTGAGAAGCTTTAAGCCTGTGGAATTTTTAAGTGAATTTTGAGCGTCAGTTAATAATATATTTCCTTCTACCCTTAATTTTGATGATTTAACAATTAAATTGTGAATCTTTTCAGTCAATTTAGTCGAAAAAACCGGCACCAATGTTTTTCTTATTCCCGGAGCCTCTATATAACGGACAACTGAACCGGAGGCATTTTTATTAAGTTGAGATTTTCCGTATTTAGAGGTTAAAAATGCATACACAAAACCATAAAAAGATTTTGATGACACATCTACTCTACAAACATTATTCGCATAACAAATACCAGCACTAATCTCATTTACTAATCTTGTGTTACCAATTGTCCCAAATCCTGTTACTAGAATCTGTCTATCCTTTACAATAGCCTTAACTTTCAAAGCTTGTTCCTTATTTATATAGACATTATTACCTTCTAATGTGTTAGGGATATCGCTACTTTGACAATATTGTATTGCTTTTCCAGTATTTTCACAGAACTGTCTCTTGAAAATAGGAGGATTCCAAACTTCAGCTAGCTTCTTAAGTTGAACACACTTGTCACTATTTTCTTCTAACAATCTACTATTTATGGCATCTTTATTTAAAAAATAACCACTATTCAGCCTATTAGACTCATGAATCAATTGACTTTTGACGGAAGATGTAATCATAAATTATCTATTTAAAAAATCACGATAAGCGATGAGAATTCCTTTAAGGTCATCATCAATTAGCTTGACCTTCTCCTTTCTAATTTTAAGGATTTTTTCTCCGTTTTTCTTTTTCGTCAAATATTTAGTTTCGGTATTAAAGATTAATTCAGCTCCATCTTCATCTTTTAAATATATTGGACTACCTCTACGATCTTTACCCAATTTTTCTGCAATTGCCATAAAAATGTGATAATCTTCTCCTTTTCCCTGTGCCAATTGCCTCTGCGCTTCAGTTTTCTTCTCAAGGAATAAAAGTGAAGATTGGACTCCAACCTGTGGCAAAAAGGCTTCTACTGGAAGATCGATTGATGCAAGAATTTTAAAACGATCTAAAACCCACTCACGCACACCTTGCATGTTGGGATTTCCCAAAATACCATCGGGCAATACTATTCCCACTTTCCCGCCTTCTTTCAAAAAATCGTGACAAGCTTCTATGAATAAAACTTCAGGAGCAGTACTAAATTTATTCAATTCAAAACGTGAGGCAATTTCTGTCTCGACTTTTACTTTAGCTCCAAAAGGTGGGTTACTAAATATCAAATCAAATTTTCCTCTAGCATCATCATATTTAGGATTTTCAATATCACCCAATATTTGTAGACTATTATCAATAGCTTCTTTTATCTTTTCCGTTTCCCTTGGATGGTCCCATAAAGGATATTCAAGTGAGTTGACATGGAAGATATTGGCGTGACCATCCCCACCCATCACCATGTTCATGCGTGCAGCTTTTTTAAGATCGGGGTCGAAATCAAAACCAAAAATACTACGCTCCGCATAGGTTCGAACACGCTCATTAACTTCAACAGAATTGTATTTTTCCTCTAGTAAAGGCCCCTCAAGTTCTGGATACATACATTTTGTAATCTGCTGGCGTACATGGTCAAGAATCATTACTAGAAACCCCCCAGAGCCACAAGCAGGATCCAATACACGGTGGTGTTCTTTTGGATCAAGCATTTCTACCATAAATTTCACGATGTTGCGTGGTGTGAAGAATTGCCCTGCCTCTTGTTTCAGTGTATTACTCACGATGGTTTCATAGGCTAGACCTTTTACATCTACAGAAGCATCTAGGAAAGAATATTTTGAAAGTTCTCCTGCAATAAAGGCGAGTCCTTTATCTGTGAGGTCGATGCTTTCGTTTCCTTGGAATACTTCCGAAAACAAATTATCGTTTTTAAGTTCTTCAAAAAGACCCTTAACTCTTTTGGCCACAGCTTTGCGACCCCCGTCAGTGTTTTGTTCTTTGACCCCTACCCAAAATTTACGACGGTAGCTTTCGCCGTTTGGCAACTCCATAAATCTCCGTTTCTCATCGTAGATTTTGCAGAAAATAAGATTGAGCAATTGCCAGAAGGCATCTTTTTTTCGACCTTCATTGCCATAGATATAATCATGAGAGCGTTTAAAGACTTTTATCAAGGAGTCGTTCGCTGGTGTACGTGTATGGGAGCGGTCTGCACGATCTAAATCTTCCAAAGTTTCTCCTTCTCCCGGAAAGTCTGATAAATCTGTAAATTCAAAATCGAAGCCAATTCCATCTTCCTCTTTTTGAAGAAAATGATAGCTAGAACCATTTGCCCAAAGACCAAATTCACAATTATTGACTGCACCCATCGCATTCTCCAAAGTAGCAGCAAGACCTTTTTTCTTATCGGTTTCCTTAACCTTATCATCTTGTACTATGCACATACGAATAATAAAATCTTGTTCGTGTGGTTTATTTTTCTCAAAAATGGTTAAATCTACCTTTTGTTTTTTAGTTCGACCAGTATCTGGATCTTCGTATTCAATGGTAAAATTACGCGCCATATTATCAAGGTCGAATCCATATTCTTCATTTAGCATTAAGATTACAGATTGCAGATTGGTCTCTTGCGCCTTTATTTTCTTTACCTCTCCTGTAAGTATGCATACGAGTTCATTATCTTCTAATACTACTTCTTCTTTACTTTTTATAGCTGTGGCCATATAAATAATGATTGTGTTTAGTTAAGTTGGTTGATTATATTTTCTATACTATTTAGTACCTCTTCAAACGAGAATGCCTTGTGCGTTTCTATGATCTGATTGATAAGTTTACTGTCTTCCTTTTTATTGTTTTCAGTAGTTAATATTTCAACTATGGAAGCTTTGGTTTTTTGATGGGTTTTGAGCAATTCATTGATATCCTTTCCTAAGAGAGTTGCCCCGCCCGTAGTTGTTGAAAAAGGTTCAACTCCATAAATTTCATCATAGTGTTCCATCGCAGCTCGTTCTGAATTGATATTGAGATAGTTTTCTAATATGAATCCCATGTCATCAGCGTCCTTGTTGTTTTTATGATTTCGGTCTTTCCATGCGGCTATTTTCAATAAAAAAATACCACTAAGGGTGGCAATTTTGATATCAGTCTTGTCATCGATGCTAACAGATAAAGCTGCTTCATCGGCAGCTGAAAATCCTAAGACAGACATTGCAAACTCTTCTTCGGGTGGCCAGAATATCCTACTATCCTGTTGCATTATTTCTCCGAAAGGCACAATATCCAATTGAAACTTACCCTTGTAGATAAAGCGTTGTTTTTGGTTCTCGTCCTTGGTAAAATTTTCAAGACGTATAATTTCCTCTTCAACCTTTTTCCATTGTTCCCAATCATTGACCGTAATCGCAATATCAAGATCATGTGTTAAGCGTCCAGATTTTTCATTATGCAATTCCATAATGATATCCCTGGCTGTAGCACCTATAACGAAAAAGGAAATTCCCGCTTCTTTAAAGTATTCTGTAAGCTCCACTAAAATGGGCTTTAATAGCGGATGAGTAAATCGACTACTAGATATGTTGTAACTCATTCTCTAATATTTGTTTTGCCGTCTCTATGTTTCTACCGTAACCACTATTAATCAAATCAGTATAGATCAAAAGCGGAGGGGCTACTCTAGTTTCATCAAAATCATTCTTCCAAAATTTTTGTAGTACTTCAATTTCCCCAGTTTCACTTGGCACTAATCGAAATACTTTAGCCAATTCTGATAGCTCTAAGTCAGTAAAAAGAGTAAAGTGTTCTGGTCTTAGATTGTTGGTAAGAATTGCACCACCAGGTTCGCCACCCCAAAGAATTGTCCCAAGATTAGTATGCGTATTTATATTTCGCCAATGTTGAACATAATCTGAATCCATAAAACGCATGCGTTTTCTTATAATTCGTGGTCTAAGCACTGAGTTGAACTCGACAAGCCAACGCTCTAGGAGTTCCGTTGTGTTCTTAAGAACTCGTTTTTCATTAGTTTTTAAAAGGAAGTTTAAGTCTTCAAGCTCTGCCATAACATTACTTACTGAGCCGATAGAGACATCTGCCTTTTCTGCTATTTTCCTGTAAGAATCTTGAAGATGTTCAGGCTTAGACAAAAGATGAAAGAGAATCTTTAAACCAGCCTCTTGAAAAGCACGAGATTGATTTGTTTTTTCTCTTTTTGGTTTTTTCTGGCCTTCAATATATATTACTAAATCATCGTGTTTAATGAAGGCGTTGCCAGCTACATCAATATAATTGATAAGACGCTCCTTCAATTCCTTTGCGGCCATTTTAGAAATATATTCAGCAATTAAAATAATAGGCCTACTGTTACTATTTTTCATCTCCTGTAGCTGAGATAGCACAAGACCTTGATTTGAAGTTCTAACAGCAGATTTTGCCTCAATGAGAAATTGCTCGTTTTTGATTCGCAGTAGAGCGTCATAATTTTGACGACTACTATCTATCTCTATGGGAATGTTTACAAGCTGCTCAAGCTTAGAAGTAGCTTCATATATAAAGTCATTATTACGATACATAGCTGTTTTTTGTTCATTATTTTTATTTGTTCAGCGTCAATGAACACTTAAATTTAGTGAACATCATGTTAATTACAAAATATTCTTGTATAATATTAATGATGTATCGGACATTAAGCTTTCTTGTCTTCAAACACTTTCAATACAATAAAGGTTTGAGGTGAATAGTTTAAGCTGATTCAAATTAAAAGGAAATGCTGATAATTTTAGAATTCCATAAGTTTTGAAGAAAACCGATTAGGTATACTGAAGTGATTTAGACTTTTTTTTAGATCGAAAGATAGGGCTACGGACATTTGTGTCGCTGAACATAAATACCGTAGCCCATGTACAAAGTACTTGACAAAGATACTATAGAAATGGAGATAGTCCCATACATACCGCTTCCCAAGCGGGGCTTTGCTCCAAGGGTACCTTTATCGGAAATCGTCAACGCGGTGCTCTACAAGATGAAGACCGGTGTCCAGTGGGAGTACTTGCCAGTCGCTGCGCTGCTCTCCGGGGACCCGCTGGGTTGGCAGGGCGTCTATTACCATTTCAGGAAATGGAGCCTGTCGGGGACCTTTTTCGAATGCTGGACGGGCATACTGGAAGAGTACCGGGACAGGCTCGACCTCTCCAGTGTCGACCTTGACGGGAGCCATACCCCTTGCAAACGGGGTGGCGAGGCCGTGGAATACCAAGGGCGCGAGAGGGCGAAGACCACCAAAGCACTCTACCTGACCGACCGCCAGGGGCTGCCCTTGGCCATGTCGCAACCCGTTGCGGGCAACCACAACAATCTCTACGACATCGAGGTGCAGTTCGAGGTGGTCACCGCCACGCTCGACCAAGCGGACATTGTGACGGACGGCCTGTTCCTGAACGCGGATGCAGGGTTCGATTCCAAGGATTTCAGGGCGGCATGTTCGGCAAAGAAGATCAATGCCAACATCTGTTTCAACAAGCGAAACGGGAGCGCGGACGATAGGGACGAATATTTCGACCAAGACCTTTACGATGAGAGATATGCCGTTGAAAGGACAAATGCGTGGATGGACAGCTTCCGGTCACTGCTCAATAGATTCGATACGACCATCGCAAGCTGAAAAGGTTTCAACTATCTGTCATTCATAGTCTTGGCCTTGAGAAAATTCAAAATGAAAAAGTCTAAATGAGTTCTGTATCAATTTGTGCTACGTTTGCATTAGTGAACAGCAAATCACATCCAGCAAGGGTACGGGCAAGGCTATAGGGGCTTGCCCGTACTTTTGCCTTCCGTTTCGAGGGGGTTGTGCGAAAGCGAACCGTTCGGCCCCGACATCCCTGCGGGATTTCGGAAGGCCGATAAGGTGTGGCTTTTACACAACTTCCGCAGAAACCATGGGGAGGGAGAGAAAGAAATCGGACAATAGTGATGAAAGTTCTTATGGTCACAAATACGATCTCGGCCATTGATTGGCGATATGATATCCCCACACGGATATTTCCAACGCCCCGAAGAGCCAAACCAATTCCTTGATGAAGGGAATGCCGACCAAAATGAAAAGAAAGAGCAACAACGGGATTCTCAAGAAACGCTTGAACCTGAGCAATCCTTTTAAAATGATGACCGTGAAAAGGATAAAACCCAGAAAGGGCAACTTTTGATAAAGAATTTCAAGAGATAACATATGCTTGGTTTTATTGTGGCTTAATATATAAATTAGACCCCGATCGAGTTTACCTTGCCCGATTCCAAATTCACAAATGCCCCGTGCTTCTGGATTTGCTTATGGTACAACAACCGAAACAGACAATCGGAGGCATGGGCCACCAAGACATCGTTGATAAACAGGGACTGTTCTTGCAACTTGTCGGAGTAAGCGCATCCCGCCCCCTGTAAGGTCGGGGTATCCTGCGCTTCCAAGTCGGGAAAAAAGTCGATAATGTTCCTCAGGTCATCCACCATTTCAAAATCCTCCCGTTCCATTTTTCGCTCCGTATCGAACAATGTCCCTAAAACAAACTGTCCCGTGTTCCTAGCGTTCCCCAAATCCAGCCAGTAGTATCGCTTCTTGTCATCGGAACGGGTATAATGTTGTCGTACCGATTGTGCCAGTTGGATGCGAAAACGGGCATCGTCAACGCAAGTAATAATGATGTTTGCAAGCAGATCTGCTCCTTCTGGCAAGGCGTCCATCGGAATCCCACGCCATTGTAGCCCAAAGGCCATATTGACCTTACCTACGGCATTGACCACTTTGTATTCCCCGATATCCGATACCGTATACAATTGCCGTCCTATGTTGTTCGGCTCGACGGTATCGGAATCATAGGCCGTGACGTGCAAGCCCGGATGTCCCGTTTGCCGTAGGGCATAATCCATCCTTGCCAATCTTGCGAGCATCAAGGAGCCTGTTCCACCGACCCCTATCAACACCACCGTAATGGGATGGGTCGGGTTATAGAAATAGTTGTGGGCAAAATGTATACTTGGTTTCATCTATGGTTTTTTATTGTTTTCATAGGTCAGATGTAATTCGCCATTTCATGAAACGGACAAATCCAAACATCTATCTATGGCTCATTTCATACAATTGGTTTAAGGTCAATTTATTGGGGATCAATAGGTCATCGTCAAATGACAGCTTCTCAAAATTTTGCTCCATTACCTTTACGATATTCCCATCTACCAATCGGTTATGGTGCGTTTCGGTGAAAATAGAGCGAAAAAACTGTTGTTCCACAAACCCCATAACATCCTCGTAGTATTCAAAACCCTCATAATCCATTGCGGCATTTCCCATACACACATTCCCCTGCCTGCCGATATTCAGCAAGGGGGCATGGTACAAGGGGGTGTCGTCCGTTAGCACATCCTTTCGGTTCAGGGCGAATACCTTTAAGGCATTGCCGTTCAATTTAAAAAGCAACTTGGGAAGCGGATATTTCCCCGATGGGAATCCCGTTTTGTCGTCGAAATAGAGCATCCGTTGTTCGGGATGTAGGTACCATATCAGTTGGAGATTACCCTTAAAATCGAAATGTATCAGGTTCTTCGGGAGCATTCCCTTAAAGCGGAACTTAAGTAGATTCCCCTCTAGGCAGCTAAAGATGTTTCGGGCAGTGTCCTTGGTCAAGGGCATCCCTGCGGTCAATTTTGTACCTGCTACCTCGTGGTACAAAAAGTAATGGTCGTTGCGATAGTTCTCGTCTTCCCGTTCATATCCGATGATCGCGAATTTTGGCAGAAAATGATCTTGGGCGTTCAATACGGCTATTCGTTCCATGTACTAGAGTTTATTTAAGAGTTCGCTCAGGTCTGTGATAAATGCCTCCAATCGGTGCAATCGGCGGGGTATGCCATCATAGAACGGTCGAATGTTTCCCTTTTCGGCAATGGTATGTTGATAGGCGGAAACTAGGTCATCATCGTTGGCGCAGTCGTTCAGCATTTGGATGTATCCGTTGGCGAATACACTATCGGTACTATCGACTACCTGAAACAACTCTGAATGTTCGAACATACAGTCGTACCCGTCCTTTACGCTCAGCAAGAACGGCACCTGAAAATCGATGGTTTCCGCCTTTAGCAACAATTCCTTGATGCGTTTGTAAATCGGCTTTTTGGGGCGGTATTTGTCCAACAGGGTTTTCCAGTCCCTCATTTCATAGGTTTCCAAAAAGTTCTTGTTCTGAGTATAGAAGGTGGCCGAATGGTCCCGGACGATCTCTTTGTCGTCCTTCTGACATTCCAAATCCTCGAAGAGCCATTCCCATAGCCAATCGATCCTTGATTCACCGTTTGGGAACAGTCCACCGTAGGGCAGACTTTTGACGAAGGACAGCAGAATGTGAAAGAGGGGTCGGTTTCGATGCCTTAGTCCCATAATCGGACGGACGGGAATAAAGTACACCGTACTTCGGTTGCCGATGAACTTTTTCAATAGCAACCTTAAGTTTCCATCGTCTCTAAGAACTTCGATATGGTCGATATTGCCCATAGTCCTCAACCTATGGGTACACCGCAGCACTACATCGTCCAAACTATCGGTTGGCGTACATTCCCAATGGTCGATGCTGCCCGTAAACGTTCGGGTAACGGCTACCATCAATTGGGTAAGTTCCCCCATATCGACTTCGTATTCCTCGCTTACCAAGGGTTGAAAAAGAACGGGCAACAGGTTTATGTCAGAAATGGAAAAACCTTGGGTTGCAGCACCTTCGGTCTTTGCGTTCCACGTTGGTAATGTTTCTGCTCTACCGCCCGAAACAGTCGGTCGTGGAACGTTGTTAAATCTCTTGGGGGTGTCAATCTGTATGTCGGCTTGCATTGGTCTTGTTTTAAAAATTCGTCTACGTCCATGGTGCTATCCCTTTGTTCCCGCTACGGTCTTGAAATGGATTTCATGATGACCGTTTACGATGCCCTTGTCCATAATGTGGGCATTGGTCAGTTCCGCATATAGCTGTGCATAGTGTTCCATGACCTGCTCATGGGTCAGGTTGTGATCGATGTCGTCCAACTCAATGGAGGTGTTGCCGTTTTGGTACACGTAGATTCGGGTTATGGCAGCTACTTCCATCAGTTGAATAGTTGGGGGTTATCGTATGCTTTCATTTCCTTGATGACCTTCTGCGCCTCCTTATGGTCAGGGTCGCTCTTTAAGATCTCGTTGGCGATGTCCGTTGCTTTTTTATGGTCTTGCATGGGGTTAAAGCCCTTCTCCTTTAAAAGTTTCCTTAACGCGCTCACTTTTTTGGAAGCGGTCTCTTTTTGCTTTTTGGCCAGTTGGGTCTTTTCTTCGGTTTCCCGTAACGACTTTTCAAAGGCGACCGTGTTCTTGAAAAGGGTATTGGTCCGTTCCAATGGTCTTTGAAGGATTTGGAAGAATTGTTCGTCCACTTCCGTAATGGTTCCCCTTAGGGTCAACGGTTTCAGGGTTTGGAGCGCCTTGTCCTTGGCCCTTGTTTTGGGAAGTACGGATACGCTGACCGTATCATCATCGAACAGGATACTGATGCCGTACCCTTCAATGCCCATCTGTTTCAAGTTCGAAAAAAAACTGCTCATCTTGAAGAGGTATTTGCTTGTTATACAATCACTTAACTTACCTTCAAGATACGCCCAAACCTTCGAAAATCCCCATAAAACAACGGATAACACCACCCCTGACTTCTTCTTTCCCTCTCCACAAAACACGCCCCGAAGGGGCGCTGGAACAGCTGTTCGTAGTACAAAGGCGCGGTGTTTTTAAGTATGGAGAAGCTGCGGGAACCTTGTTAAGACCAGTTGTGGAGTATGCCCAATAGCAAAAGTTCGAGCCGGCAAGGGCATTGTGTTCGAATCATTTTAAATCGCCCGTTTCCGTTTGAGCGTTTTGATTTCATTTTTGAGCAGCTGCATCTTTGCCATTTTCTCCTCAGGGAAGCCCAAGGCCGTTTTCTTGCGATGGGTTTCCAATGTGCGTAGGTTATAATCCAAATCGAATTTTTTTGATTTGATTTCATGCGCAACCTTTTGACATAACTTGATAAGTTGCAGGGCCACTTTCTCTGGGTCGAAACGCTGCTGTTTTCTACCGGAAACGTGTATGTTTTTAAATTCCAACCGAAAGGCGTAAAGGTAATTCTCGTTGGAAGGCACATAGTCCGCCTGAAAGGCCAGGTTGGCATTAAGTGAGGGAATATGCAGGACCCGCTTGTGTTTTTGAACGTTGAGATTTAGTTTTGAACGTTCTGCGATGGCCAGCCCCAGATGCTTGATAAATTCTTTGGGTGTCTTGGTCATGAGTACTTTGGATTCCAAAAGGGAATTCGAGATCAGCTGTGCCAATCCTTCTTTTAGTGTTGATAGGTCCTCAAATGCACTTTCCTCCATCGGCAAGTGGAACCCTTTGATCGTCTTCTGTGCACTTTCCAGTTCTACCAGTTGGGAAACAATCTGTTTGTTCTCCTTTTCGATGCGTTCAACGGCCTTAAAGGAATTGGCCTTGTTTAGTTCGTGCAATCGTTTCTGGGACTGTAAAAACTTGAGATCGTCGGAAAGCTTTACCAATTGAAACTGGTCCATGTCCCCGATGAGGGCCGCCTGCATCTGCTCGTAGGAAAGGCTCTTGTCATCGGGGACCAGGTCATCATAAATGCGTTTGTTCGGGTCGGCCTCCCGAATCTGCTCCCGAAACTTTTGCTTATGGGTATTGAGCGAATAGGAAAAGATATCCGTCGAATCCTTTATCCCATAGAAGCGTTCCACCACGGTATTGCCATACAGTTGCGCCACTTCGTTGCCCTTTCGCAGACCGCGTCCGGCCCGTTGGTCAAAAGCATCGGGGGAATAGGGAATATCCATATGGAAGATGCCGACCACCCTTTTTTGAATGTTGGTACCTGTACCCAAAACCTGGGTGCTTCCCAACGCCACACGAATTGTACCGTTGCGAATTTTTTCCTGCATTTGGTCCGTTCGGTTCTTTACTTTTTCAGCTTGGGCCAAAGCAATTTCATCTGCCGGGATGCCATGGTCCTCCTGAAGTATTTCGCGTACGGTATCATAGGAATTGTATTGGCTTGGTTTCCAAACGTTCAGGTCGGAGAACACCAAGCACACCCCTTTGTGTTCCGATGTTTTATTGTAAAGTTCGGCGACATCGCGACACAACCGTTGCAATTTGAACTGGTCGGTTTCCGAAAAATCAATGGCCATGTTGTCCTTGGCCAACGGATCGATCAAAAGCGAACGATTGATGTTTAATGCGGTGATATGTGCGGACTTCATTTGCTCGTTATCGTAAACGGGCAACTTGAAAAGTACGTTTTGGTTGCGGTTTTTGGTAAACTCCAAAGAAGCCTGCTTGAGTGCTTCGAAGGCCGGGGTGGACTCCAAAATGACAAACTCCCGGTCGACCTTAAGGTCGTGGGTCTTGAAGTGCTTGTCGCGGCAGATGTGGGTAAAGGAATTATACATCTTGCTGAGTTCAGGAAGGTTGGTATAGTACCGAAAACGGGCATGCATCCTGGGATCACCGAAAATATTGGGCTCTATGCTGACACTTTGCTTTAAGAATATGGAGGCCCAGGCATCGAAATTAAAGATGTTCTTACGTTTCAGTGCCGTTGGTGTCAAATACCGTTGATAGGCATAGAGTTCGGTAACCGAGTTCTTCAAGGGCGTGCCGCTGTAAAAAAAGACATTGGTATCCGTTCCCATCCGCGCATGGACGGATTTGATACTGATTTCGAGATCGAGGTTCCGTTGGCTGTCCGAATGGTTGTTGAGCCCTGAAACATGCTGATGCCGCGTTGTAAAACCGATATTCTTGAAGTAATGCGCCTCGTCGATCATCAGGGCCTCGATACGCAGATCGCTCAAAGTGGTCTCGGATTCCGTTGCACGTTCTTTCAACTTTTTTAGGGTGCCCTGCAGTTTGTCCTCCAAGTGTTCTTTTCTCTTGATAAGCCCTTTTATCAGTTTTTTGGATTCCTTAATCGTCCCGTATTCCCTGGCCGTTTGCAGATCTTGTTCGATCATATGGATTTTTTCTTCCAAGATCTCCAGTACGACCTTGCGCTGTTTCGGTAGTTGCTTTAAATGTCCATGTTCTGCGATGATCAGGTCAATGGCAGTATTGTTTTGTATCATTTGTAAGGTCTTGGACCGCTTGCTTTTGGCCATATTCTTGGAGCTCAATCGAAGAATGTTCAACTCCGGAAAATTTGCCCTGATTTCCGCTTCGATCTGTGGGGCCACACTTTTTAGCGTGAGCAACAGCGTACGCCTACTTTTCCCATGTTGTTTCAACTTATGGGCCAACATCGCCATGGAAAGGGTCTTCCCCTTCCCTACTTGATGGTCGTTCAAGGCACTCCCGTTGGTGAGGCCGAACAAGGTGGAATCGATTTGATGCGGATAGGGCGGGTACACCAAGGTCTCCGGAAAGGTGAGCCACCCCTGGGGCACGCTGGTATTGACGTCGACCAAAAAAGCTTGGTAGTAGTTTTCCTCAATGGTAGCTTTCAATTCTTGATGCCCCTCGATAAAGGATTTAAAATGGAGCTGTAGTTCCTCGTACAGATTCTGAGCCATCAAGGTGGCATCCTTATCCAGCTTTCTGATGGTCTTTCCGGAGCGGTCCTTATACGAGGTGAAGATGACAGGATACCGGTTTTCCGCAAAATGCTGCAATATCCGTTTGTAACCCGCCTTGACCTCCTGATGCAAGACCACGCTGAATCGTTCGTGGGCCTCCGGGTTATAGTCCCTTGGAAATAGCAATGTTAAGGTCGAATTGAACTGGCCTACATTGATTTGCACTTTTTCGTTGATGAGTTCAGCTAAAAAAGATTCTTTCGCGACGATCGGGATAAAATGGCTTTCGAAATTGAATTCGATATCGTGCAGGTCCAATTTCACGGGCAGCAGTTCTGATAAGGCCTGGAGCATTTTCTCCGATGCGATTCCGTAGGGCAGCGGATGCCGCTTCACGTATGCGATCTTATCTTGGATATGGCCACTGGAAAATTGAAAATAGGGAACCGTTCTATAACCGGTCTCGGATTTGGAATCGGGTTCCAGAAAAAAGGAACGGGTTTCGAGCCCGGTCAACAACAGTTCTTTTTCAGTGGTCTTGAAGGTCTCCGCGATTTCCCCGATATCGATTCGTCCTTTCCGGTCGAACTGGTAGCGTACCATTTCCTCGGGATGTCCGAATTCTTGTGTATCTGCCGGAGTAGGTAGTGGCGTCTGGGTTTCCGGGGTTGGTTCGGGTACCGCGTCTACAGCTTGTCGTAGTAAAAATCGTTGCAGGGTAAACTCGGGGTTTTTACCATACCCCTGGCCTTCCTGTTTTTGTTCCAACTGTTGACGGACCTGCTCAAAGTAATGATCCTCTTTCAGAAATATCAGATGCCCCTTCAAGGGTCCCCATTTGAAATGGAACGTATCCAATTGGTAATCGATATCCGCAAAACGTTGGGCGATATTCTTTTCCGAAATTCGGCCTTTTTGGATATTCAGGTCCAAAAGCACCAAATCGTTTCGCATTCGGACATAATCCTGTATAAGCTCCCTGATCTTGTTCGGCACCTTTCTAACACTATGAGGATCTGTATAAAAAAGCACAGCTCCCTTTTTGTCGAAGTTATAGCTGCCAAAAAACAAGCGGGTAAATTGTTTGGTATCCGCATCGTGCAATGCTATAGGTACGGAACCAACTTCCAATTCAGAGAGCGGTGCTGCAGCGGTTTTCTCCTTTTCGGGTGCTGAAGCTTCGGGAACGGTTTCTCGAACTTTTTCAATAGTTCCGGGTGCAGCAATTTGTTCAAAATCACAGCTATTGGCCTGCCGTTCCAAAAACTCGTTCAGAGGTGTGCCGTCAGGTTCAATAACCATACTCGGCCGGTTATGAAAAAAACCCAGTTTTGGTACACCGTTAACCTGTTCGCCATTCGTTTTAAAGAACCGGTTCGTAAGAAATTCTTGGCCGTCCAATGCAATGGTATCGGTTTCGACAAATTGTATTTCACTTTCGGAAAGAACGCTTTTGTTCGATGTCTTTCGATACAACAATAGGTCCGAAACAACTTTGGTTCCTTCTTTGGAGAACAAATCGGTATTGAAACGATTGGCCAAAAGCAAATCGTTTTCGAATAAAATCCTTTGTCTGAAATCAGCGTAGGCACTTCGTTCAGAAAAGGCCGAAGAGGTGATTAAAGCTGTAATACCGCCTTGTCCGACCATTTTAGGGGCGAAAACATTGAAATAGTTACCGACGTTCTTAAGCGGACCTTCCGTTAGATAATCGTGTTGATAGGCCTTGGTAATCGGAATATCCCCGAATGGAATATTGGTCATGACCAAATCGAATTGTCCCTGCTTGTCATAGTTTAAATAGTAGTCTTCGAATGGGATGTTGAGAACGGTTACGTTATCACTACTTACATTGTTGGCCTTCAGTATTTCAAAGGATAGGATATCCGGTTCCAAAGCGGTAATCTGAGCATTGGGGAAAGCTTTTTTCAGTTGCTGAACGTAAGCCCCGTTTCCTGCTGAAGGTTCCAAAATGGTCTTTGGTTCAAAACCATTTTTTTTCAGCAGATTGATCTTATACTCGATGATAGCCTTTGGAGTATAATAGCTGGTAAGATGATACCGTTTAAGGGAACTGAACATTTCCTTTGAAGTTTCCGGAAAAGCTTCTTCGATAGTTTGTAACAATTGTTCTCCTTCGCTCTTTTTTCCTTTTGGGGGATAGAACAACAGTTGTCCTAATTTGGACAGCCCTTGATTGTTGATGTAAAAATTTTCGGGGTTCGCCTCCTTGATTACTTTAATAATCCGGTTCAGATGTTCTTCTTTCATCCTGAACTATTGAAGGGATTTTAAAATGGCCGCCCGTCCTACGGGCTCTTTTTCATTGAGCGCGCCATAGATTTTTAGCAGTTCGTTGTTGGCGTGTTCAAGGGCCATCGGCCCGGTATGTCCATCATCGAGAAACTGTTCCTGAAATCGGGCGTGAACAATATGTGCGTTGATGGCGAAATCCGGTCGATATTCGGCAACATCCAAACGCGCTATCAGATTCGGATAGTCCTCCAAGGCGTGATAGCAAAAATGCAGGTCAGGGGTACACTCGTCCTTGGCGAGCTGACGCTCCCAGTCCTTGATGGTTTCGGGATGTTCCGCCCTAAAAGCGATAACGCTGTCGGTACGTAAAAGTTCTTCTTGTTCCATGGGATAGCTATTATTGTGATTCTTTTGATTTATAAACCAACTCCAGATCGGTTTCTTGGTCGGCCGGAGGACCGTTAAGGGCGATCAAACGGTCGTAAAGGGTGTTCTTGAAAACCATTACCGTATCCAGATCAACAGGGCCGCAATCGATATGCGACGCTTCTTCGGATGTGATGTTTAAGGTAAACACCTGTTCACCCGAGTCTTTGCGTTCATAATCCAGTATCTCGGTGGCGATGTCCGTCACATCCGTGATACTGTCCATCACAAATAGATCGTTCAATAAAATGGTTTCCTTGGGTCCGGTAATCTTGATTTCAAATAGCATCGGGTTTACATTTAAAGGTGAAACGTTTTTTGTTTGGGCGACCTTGCCGTTTTTAAGGGAACGGCCCGTTCGCAAGATGCCTTGTATAGTGCATCATATTGTGGGTAATGGTCCTTGAGCGATGTGATCGGCCGATACGCCTCCGGTTTGGGGCTTTGCTCATTTTTGTTCAAGGCGTAGAAGGTCTTGCCGGAACCGTAATGGGTATACAATTCCAGTACGATTTGGGCGCCGGGAACGGGCAAGTCGTCGGTTTTGACGAAAAAGTCCTTCTTCTTGATCACATCCTGTACCACCATATATTTCAAACGCTTTGAAACGTTTTTGGCTTCCAAAAAATCGTCCAACGCGGTCCAATATTCGAGGGTAGCGCCAAAGCGTTCCGAGGCAGTGGCCTTTAAGAACAATCGGTCATCAAAAGTCCCTAGGGAAAGGCCCATTTTGGTCTCGGCAAAAGGGACGATGGATTTTTCGCCGAGCAGGGAGCGGAACGCTTCCGCCGATAAATACACCCGGTTTTGGTCATTGCCCACGGCCAGATAGGGCACCAAGGTGACATAGTCCTTTTGAATGGCGATCGGTACATATAGGCCTTTGGGACCGTCTGCCATCTGAATGGGTAATCCAAGGGACAGTTGCTTGATACCATCGATCGGAGGCGTGATTTCCTGAACCCCGTTTTGAAAGCATTTATTCCCCAAATACAGGGTTTGTAAAGCGGTATTGAAAAATGCCAAGGTCTTTTGTTGGATGTCCTGGTCCAAATAGGATACGTCTTGGTGAAAATAGCGGTGTTCGATACGTAGGGTATCGGATGTTGAGGGATAGATACCAGCTACGAGCTTCAAGTACCGTGTACCGTCGTTGGGGTGCCAGACCGGACAGTTGTGCACTTTGTTTTGGGATAGGTAGTTTTTGTCCTCGACCTTGCAATACCCCAATAAAATGGTCCGTAAAGCCGTATCGCCCTCCAAAATGACCATACGCCCTATCGGGACGATCGTTCGGTCTTTTTGGAACAAAAGGTCTTGCTGCCTTAAACGCTTCAATTGTTCCTTCAAGGCAGTATTGATGAAACCGGATTCGGCCAATTCGAGATTTCGGACATACCGGAGTTTTTTCAGGTCGTTCAGGGCATCGGTCGGACTTACTTTGTATTCGAACTTCCGGAACGTACGGAATTCGGGGTCCCGAAAACGGGACACCCAATTCCTGACTTTGTAAAAAAGCTTTATCGGGTTGCGAGTATCGAAAGTTCTGTTCATGGCTTTTGATCGGTTACTGGGTGTTCAATTTTAGGTACAGCTCATATTTCAGATCGAAAGAGGCCGTCGGGTCGATACGCCGGCCGTTTTTAATGATCTCGTAATGCAGATGGGGACCGGTCGATATTCCGGTACTGCCCACGGTGCCGATAAAATCATGGGGGCCGATGGCCTCGCCTTCCGATACGGCGACCGATTCCATATGGCCGTACAGGGTCTCGAAACCATGGGCATGGGCGATCACCACATGGAGCCCATGGCCGTGCCGGGCATTTTCGATACGGGTAATCCGCCCGGCGGCAGTGGCGTATATCGGGGTGCCCTTCGACGCGGCCAGATCGACACCAAAATGCTTTTTGGTCACCCGGTGTACGGGATGGTAGCGCTGGCCATAGGGACTTGACAGCACATAATGCTCACGAAACAAAGGAACCGACGATGGCACACTGTCCAAGACTTCGGGAACCAACGCAAGGAAGGGGCGTAGGTGTTCCAATTGCTGGAAGTGCTCCATTTGGAAAAGCAGTTCGCTCAGTTTCCGATATAGGATTTCCGTTTCCCCTGCCCCGTTTTCAGAAATTCCAGGATCCTGCGCCAGGGCACCAAGGTTTTCCCGATCTTGCACGTTCCCGTAAAAAAAACGGTTGGCCGCAAAACTGAGAAAGAAGAATCCGACGAAAATCCAGTAGGCGGCATTCTGGGGCGTAAAATGGGCGACATCTTTGGAATTGGTCACACCGACCACTTTTGAGACATGCCTCCGTATGCCTTCGACCGTTCTTTTGGTTATATTTTTCCAGCTGCCCATTGTTTTCTGTTCTAAAAGTTTTGCCGTTTCAACAAATTTATTATATTTGCTGTAATTATTACAAATATATGTAATTTTTACACACATGAAGAATAAATGGCGAAAACTTGACGAAACCCTTGACCTTGTTTCCCTAATGGAACATTTCGGAATGGTCCAACATCGGAAAACGGGCAAGTATATGAGTTATGGAACCCATAGCAACCGCTACATACTCATTAGCACGGATGTGGGGTATCGGTACTATAGTCCAAATGCACCTGAAAAAAAAGGCACTGCCTTTGACTTTATATTGGAGTGTATTTCACGCAGCGGGACCAATACGAAACTAGGGCTATGGTCAAGAATAGATGACTTTTATACCAGCCTGGAAAAAAATCCGAAGTTTTTGGGGAACGATACCTCCGAGAACCCCTTGGAGACCGTTGCACTCGATTACAACCATTTCGATGATTTCGGTTCGGAGTTTTCATTGACCGTACATTCCGCCCCGTCGGCGTCCCTGCAGGTCTTCGAGGGCCGGATTTTCGAAAATGCAAAGGGCCAGCTGTATTTTCCGTATCGAAATCTCGCCAACACCCTTACGGGCTATGTCACGGAAAAGGAGGGCAAGCTCTCCTTGCTCGCCGAAAGCGCCATATCCGAATCCGTTTGGTTCAGTCAGGTACCCCAGACCATCAAAAATCTGGTCGTGTTGCGAAACCCCATGGAGGCCTTGGCCTTTCAACGTAGGTTCGAACTGGAAAACGTGATTTTCCTCGCCTTGTCCGATATCAATTATGGGAATTCCAAAATACTGCTGCAGATCCTAAAACGTACCAAGCTGAAAAGGATGGTATTGAGTTTTACGGGTTCCTCGAAAATCGAGGGCTATATACAAGATTTGATGTTGATATCCTTTATCAATGATTCCCGGTTTTTGGTCAGGGTCGACAAAGACCATTTGACCGTCAAATTCCACCCCGAGGGGCAGAAACCCTTGGCGAAGTTGCACAATGAGATCCTGAAATACAATGGTGGTCTGCTGAAGGAATATCTGAAGTTCAATAAAATTACCGACCAGTCCCTACTCGATAGAAAAAGCATCGTTCTAAACCAAGAAAAGGAATGGGTAGCCTGCCGAATTCCCTATGAGGTAAATGCGTTGCGCTATTTTCTTTGGAGCTATTACCGCAACTATATGCATAAGATTATAGAAATAGTAAAACCAAAAAACACGAATTGGACCTTAGAGTATGAAGAAAATGGCACCTATAAAGGAGTCGATAAATTAAAGGCCTTTAAAATGGCCGTATAAAAAAAGGGGGCGCTCCCGCCCCCTTTTATCCTTAATTCAAAACATGAAAAATGGAAATCTCATGTTAAGAATAACAAAGTTAACAATTGTTTATTAATCCTTAATTTAAAACTTGAAAAATGGAAAATCAAGCAGAAAAGGTTTACGTAAAAGTGAACCAAAGGTGGCAACGGGCCACGGTAACCGGAGAACAAAACGGCAAGGTCTCCGTTATGACCAATGACGGGCAGTCGTTCAACCTGCCCAAAAACAGCAAGTATTTTGAACCTATCGTCTCCAAAGAGCAAAAATTCGCTTATGGCGATGTAAAGGAACAGTTGGAGGGGCAATATATCAGCTACACAAAGCTTCCTGATAGCGTACGCGACAATTTGGTAGAGGGGAAGGAGTATTTCCACGAGTCCACCTATGTTTCGGAGGGCGAACTCAAAGAGGGCGCGAAAATGGTTCAGATGGTCTACGACCGCAATCTTGGCTCGCGTCTAGATGTGCAGTATCGAAGAAACGAGGTAGTTACTTTGGACAAAGCCAAAGCCTACAACCATAGTTTCAGTGCGGATGAATTTGAGCGCATGGTGGACAAAAAGGAATTCGTTCTCTTTCAAGGAAGTACCAACGAAGGGGAGGTTTTTCAAAAACTAGCCTATTATGAGCCGCGGGTACAAGACATCCGGACCAAATCCGCACTCTCTAACAATACCTATTTCTACGGGGAAAAGCTGACGGCAAAACAGGCCGATGCGCTCAACAAGGGACAGGAACTGGAAATGGTCATCAAGAGCAAAAAGCACGGAACAAAACCCTATTTGGTATCCTATTCCCCACGAAGGGAATCCTACATCACCAAAACTATCCAACCGGCCAAAGCCATGGCTATGGAGGTACATCAGAACGAAAAAAAAAAGCGTCGCAATCGGGGCATTAAGGTCTGATGGACCGCTGATCAGGTAGTATGCCGGCCGTTCCTACTGGACGGCCGTTTTCGTACATCTCACCCGAAGGTGCGTTGTGATGCACTACCCCGAAACTACAACAGGGTGAAATCCCCCGCTCAACCCATTTCCTATGAAAAGTTACGCTGAAAATCCATTTCATTATAAGCAGCTGATTACCCGTATCAATGAGGAGGCCGATTTTTCCGGCTATCTAAACGCCCAAGGGTACCAACTGCTAAAGAAAAGTAACGGGTCCCAAGAATTCAAAAAAGAGGACCAGCGTATCGTACTGCAGGTCAAAAGACATCCCATTACCTATTTTAACCGCAATGACAGCTTGGACAAGGGACGATTTTTTAGCTTCGTGCACAGGCGCTCAGGAAATTTCTATGAGGCCATAAAATCGGGATTGGCAGCTATTAAGCAGTCTTATCCGATGGCCGGCGAAACGGTTCAGAAGAGCAGAAAGACCTTTAGAACTCTGGAGGAACGATATAACATCGATCTTTTGACCAAACCCGGTTATTTGACCGAAGGACGCCATCTCAATATGGCAACGCTGCGGTCCGAGGCGTTCAAGGGCCGAATCTTCAATGCCTATCATATCAATGACGACCAAGGCCGCATTGCGAATGTTGCCCTTCCGAAATATGGAACGGACGGCCATATCAAAAATTACACCCTGTACAATCGACCCTATCGGGACAGAAAAGATGGCACAATCAAGAAATTCCGATTGTTCCTGAACGAGCGGTACGAATACCTTTTCGTATCAAATCCAGAGGTCAAGGCGGATAAAGTGGTTTGTGTAGAAAGTGGTTTTGACGCTTTGGCGTATCATGAACTACATGGTTTTCCAAAAGCCTTTTACATTTCCATGTCCGGCCATATCGATGATCGCAAGTTGGAGCAGTTTTTCCAATGGAACACCTTGGTCGGTGGAGCCGCTGCCCTCCCGATCCATCTGGCCTTTGACCATGATGTCGAAGGAATGCGCTACGACCTTATGGTCTTGAAGGGTTGCATCAATCAACGATCAGAGAGGGTTGGTATGGAACTCCACTGGAAGCGACCGAAGATGCAGCTGACCCTGAACCATCATTCGGGTTCCCTGGCCGAAATGGAGCGGGATGCCGACATTATCAATACGCGAATCGCCAACGGCCCGGAAGGGATGGATCGGGTCATTGACAAGGCGATCTGTTTTAGGGACAAGGTGGTCTGGAATCTCGATCTTGACAGAATACTGCAGTTCCCAGGGGCATCCCGGGACTATTGGAAAACAGCGATCGGTACCCTCTCCGAATGTTTTACGAAAGGTACGATCAAAATGGACAAGTCCCCGACTAGGAAAGACTGGAACGATCAGTTGATCTCGAAAAAAAAAGTCTGCCTGTCCGCTAGCGCATCGGTACTGCACAAAACCGAAGAACAAGGAAAGAAACGCAAACGAAACCGATATGCAAGATAAGAACAAGGGATACATGGGCATGTACCTGTCCGCTTTTTACTTCGCCATTGTCACCTTTCGGGAATATTATGCGCTCTATGTCTATCATTATGGGCAACAAGCTATATTAAACAAGACCTATTTGTATTTCGTGAAATCCGGATTGCCTACCAAGGGGATGATGGCACGTATGCTGTTATTGGGTCTTTTAATGGGCGGTATCATGATATACCGGCCCATAAAGAAGGAACACATCGATCGCACAAAGAGTGTGGTGGGCTTTACCGTTTCCCTCGGGATTCTTTTGCTATCGGGACTCCCGTATGGAACCTCATTGGGCGGTATGTACGGTAGCTTGACGTTTCTATCCTTTGGGTATCTGGGCCTGATGACCTATGGTATGCGTTTGTTCCAGTTTCTCGATTTTAGGAACTTGGCCGACGAAGACCCTTTCAACGATGCGAACGAGACCTTTAAGCAGACCGAAGAACGGATCGAGACGTCCTACTCCGTAAATATTCCCTACACCTATACTCATAAAGGGAAACAACGAAAAGGGTGGATCAATTTTGTCAATCTATTTCGGTCCTTGCTCGTTATCGGAACCCCGGGCAGTGGAAAGTCGTTTTCCGTCATCGAGGAGATCATGGCGCAGTTCATCCATAAAAAATTTGCGATGGTCATTTACGATTTCAAGTTCGATACCTTGACCCGAAAGGCATATGGTTATCTGCAAGAAGCGAAAAAAAAGCACGGAGATACGTCGGAGACGCCCTTTCCTAAACTATACCGTATCTGCTTCGACGATTTGAGAATGACCCATCGCAACAATCCCATGGATCCGTACGGGTTGACAAACCAGTCGGATGCTATCGATACGGCCGCAACGCTTATGAAAAATCTGAATCCTGAGTGGATCAAGCGACAGGACTATTTTTCACGAAGCGCCATCAGCTATACCGGGGGCTGCATCTGGTACCTCAAGAAAAAATCAGAGGAGACCGGAAACTATCTGTGTACTCCAGGGCATCTGGCCATATTGACCACGGTAAAGATCGATATCCTGATGGAGATAATGACCAAGGATGTCGAGGTGCGCCAGATTCTGGTGCCGTTTCGGGATGCCCTTGAAAAAGAAGCTATGGAGCAATTATCGGGTCAGACCAGTACAGTTCAAATAAGCCTTTCCAGTATGGCGACCAAGGAAATTTTCTATGTAATGTCGGGCAATGATTTCAGTCTTGATGTCAACGACCCCAGCTACCCGAAAATCGTATCACTTCAAAACAATCCCGAGCGAAAGGAGGTCTACTCTGCACCATTGGGCCTATATATGAACACCCTTCTCAAACGGGTCAACAAACCGGGAAAACGCCCGATGGCCCTATTGATCGACGAGGTACCGACCTTGTTCATCATGCTCTTACGGACCATTATCGACACCGGTCGCGAGAATAAAATTGCCACCATCCTGGGGCTACAGAGCGTTGGTCAGCTGATTTTGGACTACGGCAGGGAGCTGGCCGATGTGATATACGCGAACTGTGCCAACGTTATCTGTGGTGCGGCCAAAGGGGAGACCGCAAGGCGTTTGAGCGAGCTTTTTGGTAAAATACATCAAGAACGGATATCAAAGAACACCAACAGTTCCGACACCAGCACCAATTGGAGCACGCAAATGATGGAACTGTTGCCCAAGAGCAAGATCGCCTCGATGTCCACGGGCCATTTTGCGGGATTGTTGGCGGATACTTTCGAGCACCAGATACCTGAGAAAAAATGTTATGGTCAACTACTCCCTGATATTGAAGGGAAAGAACGGGCCATGAAACATGAGCTCCCCATCGTCAAGGATTTCAGACCTGCGGATTACGCCGAACGTTTCGATGCGGAAATGAAACGCGTACGGGAACTGGAATTGGCAAAAAAGACCGGTATGCTTTTCTCAAAAGAAATCGGCTACATCGCGTTTTACGGTAAGCATCTTGACCAGGTGGCCAAAACCTGCTTTTCCAATGGCACCCAGCGTAGAATCTTTAAAAACATGGTCAAGGAACTGCGGCTTTTCGAGTACAAAGCTGCCATGGTAAAACTTTTTAAAGGCGGTGCCGTAAGTACGGAATGGGAACAGGTTTTCGAGCACATTGTCGAAACGTTTCTGGTGCGGAACGAAATGGACAGGGTGGCCCAGGCGGAGTTCGATAAGATCATCGGGGAAGTGGACGAATTGGTCAAGGAAGAGTATCGGCGCTATACGGGAAAGGAACTGAAGAGTGCCATATTTGACGAAAAGAAAATAAATGGTGAAATTGCAAAGTCTCTAAACAATTCGGAGACGGAAGTTGCGGCGTTTATGGATACCTTTGAAAAAGAGCTGAAAGACCCTGAAATGAACATTTTGGCCGATTTACAAGAAGCATCGGAAAACATTTTTGAGGAGAAATTTTCCTCCCATCCCATAGAAAATTTTGAATAATGGATATTGAATCGATCATTGCACTGGACTCCAAGGACCTCGGGTATATCGGGGAACGTTTAAGGGAAATACGGTTGGAACTCGTCGAACTCGACGATATCGAAGACAAACGATTTAGTGCGTTCTCCTTGACCAATCTGAGCGAGCGGCTTCAAATGGACCGCGCCACCTTGGCCAATGTCGAGCGCGGGTCCTCCATGGTCAATTCGATAAAGATCATTCTCTATTTCTATAGCCTTGGTTACAATCCCATATGGATCCTGTTGCCCGACAATGAATTTATCCAAAAGCGCAAGCTCGGGGAGAACATGGTCTATCAGGAAGGGCTTCAAGAAAAATTCCTTGAAATGGAAGAACGTGTGTCGGAGGCCATCAAGGACTTTAAGTCCGAGTTGTAACAATTCTTCGGCACGTCGGTTCGACTTATTTTTAGCTGCTTAACAACATACCCCCTACCCTAAATACCTACTAGCGCCATGTGCATTGCTATATAGCGTTATAGCGTCAATGTAGTATAGCATCATAGCAATATCGCAACAATGGAATATAGCGGTATAGCACCACAGCCGTATTGCTTCAATGCAGTATAGCATCATATGGTCATATGACCCTATAATCATTTGATGAATTCATTTTAAAAACAACATCATGGAAACAAAAATCATCTCCTGTACGGGCGAAAAGGGCGGTTGTGGCAAAACGACCCTGAACATTATCCTGGCCACTAACCTGTTCCATCTGTACGGTAAAAAGGTCGTCTTGATCGATATGGACAACCCGCAGTATTCGGTCTATAAAAAGCGGAAACGGGATTTGGAACATATCGGTGCGGACCCGTCTACCGTCTTTCCGGTGGAACGCGCGACCATCCATACCTTGGAACCCTTGATCAAGAACTACTATGGCGCCGTGGACTTTATCATCATCGATTTTCCGGGAAACCTGAACGAGGAGATGGTGAGGGGGCTCCTCTATGTGGAACATATCTTTATCCCTTTTTTCCTGGACGAACTGGAAATCGATAGCACCACTGCATTCTACAGCACCCTGCGGAAGAACTTTCTGCGCAATGACGACCGGGTACTGCGCTCCGTCAATCTTTTTTTTAACCGCTATGAACTGGTCAAGACCAACAAGTTCGATGCGGTACGCAATACCTTGGCGGGCGCCGGCATGCCCATGATGCGACAAGTGGTCATGGAACGCACGGTGTACAGGGAGAAATATCGGAATACGCTCGTACCCATTCCCGTTTCGAAAGAAAACGGCGAACGGGAACTGAAGCGCTTTATGGAAGAAGTACTTGAAATAGCAAAAAACTGAAGATGAAAAATAAGCTAAACGTCAAAGATTTGCTCGATTCGGCGATCTTGGACAATATGGACACACGAAAAGAAGTTAAAGGTCTTAGGGACCAACGGGATTTGAAGAACGTGGAAGACCGTTCCGACCGCAAGGACCGAGAAAACAATGGATCAAGGGAATCGGACGTCGACCCTTTTCCAGTGGCCAACCTGACCTTGGACGAGCGAAAGGAAGTACTGGAGCTGAAACGGTTCCTAGAGGAAGATCGGTATACCGATAAGAAGGAACAGTTCATCTTTAGATTGAGCAAGACCTGTTTCGAAGATTATGAAAAACTGGCAAGTGCCTACAATTATAAGTTGAACAAGAAGGTGTCCCGAAACGACATCATGCGGAAGGCACTGGAATGCTACCATGAAAAAAGCGTTATGCGATTAAAGGCTATGATAGATAAGATTTGAATTGGCAGTGGGAACATATCGTCTATGCGGTCATCTGTACTTTGGGCTTACTTTGGTACCTGATCGTCTTTGTCATACTCAAAAGGGATAAAAAAGAAAAGAAAGTTCGGAAAAATGATTCATTTGTGCAAAAATCTACTATATTTGTAAAAAATACATCTTTAGAAGAAAAAGATATGGACCAGTTACTCAACCGTGTCGATGAAAACGAAACTAGCTCCCAGCTGTTGGATATTTTCAATGCTTCCGATAAGGATGTTCAGAATGAATCCTTAATTCCAGAACATGAAAAATTTAAGATTATCAAAAATTCCGAACCGCCGCCAGAAACGGAGGTGGACGATTCCGTGTAGTTATTTCTTGACCTTCCTCATTACGCTTGCCTTCCATCAGCTTGGCCACGCCCAAATCGACGAATTGGTCGATCAGGTGAACCAAGCGGAACAGGGCACGGTACAGATCGGCAACAGCATTTTTCGAATCATTAAGGTCGCTGCCAGCGTTCTATTGGGGATCGCGGCGATAGCCTTCTTGATCATCAGGGAACAAAATCAGGACATGGCACGTAAAGTGGGCAATGTTATTCTGGGGCTGGTCATTTTTTACGGCCTTATCGAGATTGGGGAAAACTTGGCCGGATAGCAATGGAAAACAGGCTGGTGAGAATCCCAAAGGCCCTTCAGAAGGATGTCTTCTTCTTCGGGCTACGCGCTAAATATGTGGACCAAGCCTTCAAAGGGACCTTCCTCTCCTTGATGTTGGGGCTGTTTTTGAGCACGGTCATACCCACTTTTCTCAGTTTGATACTTTCCTTTTGTACCGCGGCATTGTACATCGGGCTGATGCTCTTCTATTCCAAAGCGTACGGTGAAAACGGTTTTATAAAATCCCGAGCGGACAAGAAAGGCCCCGATGCCATCAAAGGTCATGTGAACAAAAAACACCTCGTGCTATGGAAAAAACAGTAAATCTATTGGACGCTTTTCCCATCTACGGGTACGAGGCCCCTATTCTGGTGTCGAAAGAAAAAGGCTGTATCAGTATTCCCTTGGAATTGGAGCTTCCGGAAATCTATACCATGGACGGGAAGGATTATTTGAACCTGAACCGATTGGTCTCCGGTATTCTGGAGATCATGGGGGAAAACTGCCTGTTGCACAAACAGGATATGTTCTTCGGGGAAACCTATGCAGTCGACCCCGTACGGATGAAACGTGATTTTTTCGAGACCCAGGACGAACTCCACTTCAAGCACAGGCCATTTTTACGGCACCGTTCTTTTTTGGCGATCCATAAGGTACCCAAGAGCTATATCAACCGAACACCGCTGGGGGTCAATTCTTTTTTAAAAAAGCGGCGCGATTTCTATGGGAAAAATCCCCTGCCAGCGGAATATTTGGACCCCGAGCTCATGGCCGATTTTGAGGCACGGGTCGGTGCCGTGAACGAGCTCATCAACGACTCCGGTCTGATGGGTTCAAAAATACTGGACTATGAGGACTTGTTTGCCCCGGCAGGCTACTATGACAACTATCTGGAAGCAAGCTACCGAACGGGCACTGGCAAGGATGTTGATTTTTCGGGGAACAGCTTGCACATCGGGGACAAGCAAGGACAGTATTTTACCTTGGAGAACCTCGATCAGTTCTCCAAAGAGGACATGGCCTTTCACGAGTATTTCGGCAAGTACTCCACCGGTGAGAACCACTTCCCTATCGGGAACTTGTTCTCTTTGGGGTTTCGCATCCCCCATGAACACATCATCAACCAATACATCTATATCCCGGAGAAGGAAAAGGCCATGGGCAGGCTGCGCGCCAAGGCGAAACGCCTGAACAAATATGCCACCAATCGCAAAGGGGACAAAAACAGTACCTACCGTGATCAGATACACGAGTTCCAACAGACCATCTTGAACGACCATAAGGAACTGGTCTATTACCACCTGAACGTACTGGGGCTGGCGGGTTCCAAAAAATCGTTTCGGTCGATGTGCAACTCCGTGAAGGCCGCATTCGGAAAATTGGGCATCCATGTCAAGGAAAACACCGTGGATCGCAAAAATCTATTTTTCGGGGGCATACTGGGCAACGGTATCGGTACGAGTATGGAACTCTACAGTCCGTTCTCCTCCGAAATGGCCGCCAGTCTATGGTATTTCGAGGGAGGGTATAAAAATAGGCTCCATGGCCCGCACGGGTTGCGTATGGTCGATAGGGCCACGGGACAGCCCTTGTTGGTCAGTCTCTATCGCGAGCCGGAACAAAAAGACTGGATTTTCAATCGGGGGATGCTCATCGCCTCGGGATCGGGCGGGGGAAAGACCTTTTTCACCAACGCCTATCTCTACTCGGAGTATCGCGAGGGCGCGGAAATATTGATCCTTGAAAACGGAAACTCCTATGACAAGCTATTGGACCACCTGAGCGGGGTCACAATAGCGAACGACGACCAAAAGCCGTTTACCTTCAATCCCTTTATACTTGACCCTATCGATGTGGTTGTCAAGGACGGCAAGAAATCGCTTACCGAACATAAACTGACCCAGTTGATCGCTTTGGTCTACCTGCTGTACGGGCGCAAGGATAATGACACCGGGGATACCCATGATAGCGCGGTAGTCCGGACCATCATCGAACTTCTGGTCCAAGGGTACTACGGACATCGTTTTGCGATGGGCGGTTCCGATGATTCCTTCAATACCTTCTACGACTATACGCAGCAAAACTTAAAAGCCCTCATGCAAACCAAGGGCATTCGGCATGAAGTGTTCGATCCCAATTTGTTTTTATTATTGCTCGGCAAATACGCCCACAACGGACCTAGGGCGTACCTCTTGAACAGTAGGGATAAACGAATAGCGCAACTGAGCCGGGAAAGGTTGGTCTATTTCAAACTGGAGAACCTGGTCAACAATGCCGAACTCTTCCCCATCGTGGCCTTTTTGATGATCGATGTATTCGACAAAAAGTTGAAGGACCCCAAGAAACTTTCCCTCAACAAAATATTGGCCGTGGACGAGGCGTGGAACCTGTTCGACAGCCCCATTATGGCCCACTATTTCGACGCTAAATCTAGAATGGCAAGAAAATATGGGGGACAGCCCATATTCATATCACAGAAGGTGGACGATTTCATCAAATCGAAATTTATCGGCAAGACCATCGTGGTGAACAGTCATATCAAGGTGTTGCTCGACCTCGGTGAGTTCGCCAACTCCTTTGATGAGATCCAGAAAATATTGGGCCTGAACGCCAAACAAAAGCAACTGAACCTTTCTGTCAACAAAGACCTGCCTGCAGGCCGTAAACTCCGGGAAATGGCCATTTGTTGGAAGGAACGGGTCAAGGTTTTCGGCCTGGAGACCTCCTTGCCAACCAAATGCCTGTTCGAAACGAATCCGAACGAAAAAGCCAAGATCAATAGGCTGCACGGACAATACGATCGGGATTGGGAACGGACCGCTATCGCCTATAAACACATGGAGATGGAACAAACCGATAGGGACTTGAACACCCCGATCGGAACCAATACGAACGCTAAAAATGAAAAAAATGAAAAACAAAAAATTTAAAAAGACTATTGCTCTATGCCTTATAGGGATATTGCCTAATTTGACCATTGCCCAGATTCCTACAACGGACGTGGCGGCAAACGCCCAATTGGTGCTGCTCAACTCCAATGTGGCCACCCTTAATTCCCAAATGGCGACCTTGAACGCGACCATGGGCAAGCTGTTGGCCCAGATGGAACGCAACGTCACCGCCAATTCCAGTGCCTCGAAAATTTTGAGCCAAGACCTGACCGCAAAAAGGACGCCGGCCAGCTACGTCATGGGAAGTCCGGAAATGAACGAGCTCTATGAGTTGAAGGACAAGATCATAGCCGCCTACAAGGGCACGCGGAAAAACCTTCGGAGCTTTACCAATTTGGAAAAAGTGGAGAAGCAAAGGGCTAGCGGTATACTGGCCGATGCCCTCTTACAGGTGTCCGCCCTTGTTTCCCAAGGCTCTCAGATCGCCTCCACCGGGGAGATCATCGAATCGGCGGACAGGCTATCGGCACTTAGATCGATCCTGGAAAAGATGGACGGGCTATTGGAGGCCGTCATCGAGGTCAACACCTCCCTTTTACAAAAAAACGAACACCGTAAAGCGGTCCATTCATTGATAAAAACGAACTAATGTACGCTTTACAATCCAGTTCGGGCTTTCGGGTAACGGTCAACACCATTTTTGACCAGTACGTCACAGATGCTTTTGCCAATTTGGGGCCTACCTTGAGCATCGGATTCGCCATGGCCAAAATCGGCCTGGGCATTTTTGCGATCACACATTTTGCAAGCAATGACCGAGCGGATGTGTTCAAAGCTATAAAATGGTTTCCCTTGATGTTCATCCTGTTCAACTACTCGGAATTCGCACATGCTATTTTTGAATTTTACAATAATCTGGGATCATCGTTTGTCAGTACCCAAAAAAGCTGGGATACCATCGGGCAAAAAATAGCCCTGGCACAGATCGATGTGGCAGCGAACAACCTTGTGGAATGGAATTTTTTCAGCATGGACATTGACGGGCTGCAGTCCCTTGCCCTAACCGGACTGGCCGGCTCCATTACGGCATTTGCACATATTATCTCCACCTTGATATTCGTCGGCATCAAGGCATTGGCCACCATTTATCTGTTCATCCTTATCATTTTCGGGCCGATCAATATCGGACTTTCGTTCATTCCCGCTATTTCGGGGCTCTGGAAGGCATGGTTGCAAAAGTTCATGAGTATCTGCCTTTGGATGCCCATGCTCTACGTGGTGGATATGTTCATGGTCAATCTGGTGGACCGGTTGGTCGATCATTTACTTCGATATGGTTCCTATGACCTCGGACTGATCTTAAGTTCCTCTATGCTGATCCTGATGACCTCATTTTTTTACATCAAGGCCCCGACCTTGGCAAATTTTGTAGTCCAGGGCCTTAACATTTCAGGGGGCGGTATCGTCTCCAAACCCAAACATTATGGTAAAAAAGCGATTCAAACGGCCATGGACGTGAAAAGCGGCGGGGCCACCAAAGCGGTCCGAACACTGACACAATAATCATCTTATGGAAGGAAAATACGGAATCATCAACGACATCGCACAGAGCAGAAGGCACAACAATAGATTGGTATACTGCTGTTTGGCAACGGTCATTGTCGTTTTTGCGATGGCAATATACTACGTAATGAAGGCGGATGAGCGTGCCAAGAACAATGCCTATGTGCTTCATGGCGGGCAACGATTGGCCATGGCCCCTATTAGGAATGCCAAGGAAAATCTCGATATCCTCTGCGAGGGCCATGTGTACCACTTTCATGAGCTGTTCTTTGCCCTGGAACCTGATTTGAAGCTGATCAAAAGGAACATCGAAGGAAAGGCATTGTACATGGTCGACTGGTCAGGCAACCGTTTATACGCTCGTTTGGTCGAAAAAAAGTATTTCCATGATGTGGCAATGCGCGACTATCGCTACTTTGTGGAACTTGATTCGATCCATATCGATTATGGGACCTACCCGTTTCCGTTTACATTTTACGGCAAACAGGCCATAGAAAAGGGCACATCGACGACCTATAGAAACCTGATTACCAAAGGGCAATTAAAAAAATCAGGAGTCACCCCAAACAATTTGAACGGTATAAAGATCATTGACTTTCAGGTCGTGGACAATTCCGACCTGGAGCGGCGATAACATGAAGATAAAGGAGCACATACACGTTTTTAAAAAATGGGTGGCCGGAAACCGAAAAACGGCCATGGCCCTGCCGGTCATTTTGCTCTTGACCTGCTTTTTCGTCCTCGAAAATCTAAAGGATTTTAAAATGGGCGATAGTGGCGCGGCAAGCCTGAACGGGTTCAATTCCGAACTACCGGGCGAGACACCGACCTTGGATTCGGATACCGCGGGCCGACAATGGAAGGGCAAGGATTCCTTGGTAAAAAATGAAGAGGATAATTCCGATGCTGGAATCGATATGAAGAATTTAGAACCTTCCGAAAACGACTCGCTTCAGCGAATTCTGGAACAATTGGAAGGACTGTCCATGAAACCGAAAACCCGGGAAACCGTTAGGGCCGAAATTCCGGAAATTGCAACATCGGTCGTTGAAAAGCGGCCCGAAATGACCGAAGATGAAAAAAAACAACGCTTCGTGGAGAACCGCTTGGCCTATCGGGAAAAGCTTTTGGAAGGAAAGGAGAAAATGATGGGCGATTCCCAAAATAGCCAAGGCTACTCGTCCCAAGAGCCGATCGCTCATACCAAAAAACCAATTTCGGTCAGGGCTACCGTGTACGGCGACCAATTTATATTGCCCGATGAAAATGTCCGATTGCTGCTCATGGAAGATATGGTCCTGGAGAACAAAAGGTTCAAGAAGAATACGTTTATCTACGCCATGGCCTCCATAAAGGGGAACCGGGTGTTTCTGGACATCGACAATATCGAACACCGGCCCGTAAAATTATTGGTCAAAGACTTTAACGATGGACGGGAAGGCATTTATAGCACCAGGGCCGGGGAACTATGGCGGGAATATAAGGCCAATGCGGGCAACGATCTTCTTACCGGCGCTACCGAGGGGTTGACCAAGGGTTCCCCCGATTTGGTAACGGATGTCGTACGGGGATTGGGATCTTTCTTTCGCAAGAAAAAACTACGGGAAAAAGAAAAAATTCTTTTGATGGATGATTACGAACTTTTATTGGTATCGCAATGAAAATTCAAATTTTTTTACTATTTGTCTTTGCGCAAGGACTGTGTTCCCTAAGCGCGCAAACGGATACCATCCCGGTGTCCAAGAACTATAAGTCCATACTGGTCCTGCCGGAGATTTTTGATTTCTCCATCAACGGAAAGGAACTTAATTTTATCGAATCCTTCCCCGCCAAAAATGCGTCCGACAATGCGAAGCGTATCGTACTGCTCAGCTACAATGACGTGGCACCCGACAGCGAAGATCATACCAATTATACGGTATATACCAAGGATGGACTGGCCTATGATTTTATCCTGAGACTGGTAGAAGTTCCCGAAAAGAAAAGGTGGTCGATCGACCGATCTATGGCCGAAAACCCGGAAGATTACCGAGCCCAGGATGAACCTTCTACTATCGACACTTCGGCAACCGGGCCGAAACCGTCCATGCAGCGTTCCAAGGTAGTCTCCACGACGGATGAAGATTTGGGAGTTACCTCGAAGGAACGGACCACTGATAAACCCTTGCCGCTGACCCGGGAACTTTATGTACTCGACCGCATGGAATACGTTCGTCGGCGGTGTTATTATAACCAGTTCAACAAAGGTAGGATCATACGCTATTTCACCAAATACGGTGATGTGTTCCTATGGCTTGAAAATGTCTTTTATGAAAACGAGGAGCTATACCTACAGTTTCGTTTGGAGAACAAAGCGCATATGCCCTACGATGTGAATTTTCTCAAATTCAGGATCGCCTCCAATTATGCGAACAGTCGGAACAACATCGACAAAAAACACGAGCCGCTGTTCCGGTACAAAGTGCCCAAAAGGGTCGAAGGGAATTCCGAGAACTATTTCATGGTGGTCTTCGACAAGTTTACCTTGGACCGAAGGAAAGTACTAAGGGTCAACTTGGACGAGGACAAGGGCAACAGAAACCTTTCCTTGGATATCGACCATAGTATTATCAATAACCCCTTTGCGTTTAAATTATGAGGAAAATCAATTTTCATTTAACGGTCTTGCTGCTGTTATCGGCATATTTTGGCTTTGGCCAACTGCGGGGCAACTTGGCCTCCTCGGTCGGTCTGAGCGGTGGCTATGTAGAAGATGGTTACGGTATCATGGGCACCTTCAATTTTCATCCCGACCGGTACCGGTATTTTCAGATCAGCGTATTGGCCGCCATTGCGGAGGATAAAGGAAGTCAGGATATTCCCTACAATATCTTTACCATTCAACCGGGCATCTATTACCGGGTATTCGTTGCACCGCGCAAACGGAATTTCAGCCTGTTCCTGGGCGGGGGCGGACTCTTCGGATACGAGGTGATCAACAACGGCAACAATGAACTTCCCAACGGGGCCCTGATCAATGCCAAAAGCCAATTCGTCTATGGCCTTTATGTGGGGGCGGAAGCGGAAGTCGGCATCAGCAATGACTTTTCCTTGCTGATCAAAGCGAACGAATACTACCATATCAATTCCGATGTGGGGAATTTCTATCCATATGCCGGGATAGGCCTGCGCTATTTTTTGTTCTAAAAACGATTGTATGAAACGAAATGCCACACAACGTATATTCGCGCTGACAACGCTAGGTTTAGCGCTGATATTGGCCTGCAGTAAGGATTTTGAGGATATCGTCGAAGATTCCTTCGACTTTAGCTTTGAAGCCTCCAACGAGGAGGACGGATTTGTGTTCGAAGGATCAAAAACGGATTTTGTCCTGGAACCGGAACGCAGGGTCTCCCATGTTTCCTATTTCATGAAATACCTGCATCTTGACGGAAAGGGATATTTCATTGGAGCCGAAAACGATACGGTCCGCGCCAACGATACGGTGCCGATGCGGAACTTCAATCCATCATACCGATATATGCCCATCGATACGGGAATGCACAGGCTAAAGGTCTTGGCTTGGGATTCCAACAAAATCGAGAAAGAGCTGGAATTGTCCTACAACGTTAAGTATGCCAGCTTTAGCTTTCTTTTGGGCAAGGGTACCGATAACTTCATTATCAACGGCCGGAACCCAGTTATTGTAACCCTATTGCGGGATAAGAATACCGCAAGTCCGGAAGGGGAACCGTCCGGGGATTTCGAGATTACCTACCGCTTGGAAGATGGTTCGGGCAAACTCTTTTTGGGCGATACTTCCTACGAGGCCGGAATCCCTTTCCAATTGCCCAAAGGCGTTACGGAGTTGGGCTACCGACCGGAAACCTTGGGCGAGCATAAATTGACCATGACGGCGAAGGCCCCCGATGGGGCCACCATTGCCAATGACCTCGTTCTCCAAGTCGGAAATGTCAATTTTACCTTTCGAACGACCGCCGCATCGTCACAGGTGGAACTCAACACCAATCTAGCGATAAACATCGACTTACAGACACAGGACGACCAAAGCGGGGTCACCTATGAAATAAGCCATGCCTTTGCACCGCGCAGTCAAGGGGACGGTACGGTCAGGGACCAGAATGGCGGGGTCATGGAACCGGGGACCAATAGGGGCATTGTACCCGGAAACTATAACTTCACTTTTCAGGACAATGCACTGGGCCAACGCAAAATTTATTTCGACCTAAGGGATTCGAACGGTCAGATCAAGCGGGACAGCGTGGAGATCGAAGTCGCCAACATCCCGTTTACCTTTTCGGGCAATTCCGAGAGCAACCAATTGTTCGTAAACCAACGGACACAGCTTAATTTCAATATTAAATCGAATGGTAACACCTCCAATATCGATTACTTGCTAACCTATGACCTGGATCAGGGAAACGGCACCGTAACGGGGGTCAATGGCAACACGATCCGGAACAATACGGACTATCCCGTGGAACTGGGCAATTTTCAATTGTTCTATACCCCGGAAACCTTAGGGGTCCATCAAATACGCTTTTTCGTAACGGACAATTTTGGGCAGGTGGTCGGGCCCGTTGAAATCGATTTGGAGGCAAAACAGCTGGAGCTCGAATTCAATGCCTCGGCCAATTCTAACGAGGTGCTGGTGGGGCAACGGGGCACTATAGCTTTGAGCCTTATCGAACGGGGGGATTATGATGGGGTATCCTATGAACTGAGCTATTTCATTTCCGGTGGGGATGCCGCGTTGCACAACGGGAATTCCCCGATCGTTCCCAGTCAATATTTTTCGGTCGGTCCCGGAAGTTTTGCGTATGACTTTATCGCACAAGAGCCGGGAACCTATGAGATCACTTTTTTGTTACGTGACAGCAATGGGCAGATTTTGGAGGAAAACGTTACGGTGGCGGTCGGTAACAACGACTTTACCGTTGACATGACCCCTGCGAAAGCAACGGAGTTTTCCAATGTGCCCGTGAACATCATCGTCGCTATCGACGAAGTGCCCGAGGGAGCGAACGATACGTATACGGCCTTCTTCTCATCGAGCCAAAACGGTTCGTTGTCGGTCAATGGTATCGACTACGGTCCGGGCGAAGAATTTCCGTTGGGTGCCGGGGCCAACAATCTTACCTATACGGGATTGGAACCGGGCCAGCACAACCTCGTCCTCAGCGTTGAATCGGGTTCCGATGTGACCCGGACCGCGAATGCGAACATTTCTTTCGATCAGGTCGATTTTAGCTTTACGGGCGGCACCCAAAAATCGGGGATAACGGTCGGCGAGACCACTTCCCTGAATTTCAATATTTCAGAAAGTGTGGGGTCCTCCGACTATACCATGCGCTTCACAATGAACGGGAACGCCACCCTTACCGATGGCAATGGTAATGCGGTAAGCCCGGGAAACAGCTATGAGGTAAATACCGGCAACTTTAATTGGACCTTGGAAGGTACCGACGAGGGTACCGTAAAAATGGTCTTTTTCGTTCTAAACGAAACGGGCCTTGAGAAAGCCGTGGACATTTCGATAAACGTTGCCGCCAAAGATTACACCTTCAATGCGTCCGCTACGTTGCAAAGGGCGTACACCGATGAACCGGTCGATATGAACTTCAACATCTCTGAAATTGGGATCGGTGGGGATACCTATGAGATGTATTTTTCGTCCAGTGGGAACAACGGTAGTTTTGAATATGGAGGGGCGACCTATTCGCCGGGCGAAAGCTTTTCCGTTCCGGTCGGTGCTTTTTCCGGAAAGTATCGGGGGCTGACGGAAGGAAACCACAATGTGGTATTTACCGTACGTTCTTCTTCGGGGGTGGAAAAGACGGGGCAAGTGAACATTGTTTTTGAAACGTATACGGAAGATTTTGACCTGATCGTAAGCCAAGCCCCTGGACAGCGTTTACAGGGTGAGGAATTCAACATCGCCATTATATTGAACGCCTTGGAAACGCACGACCCTTCGGTCACCTATCAAATGACCTTTGGGTTCAGCGGGAACCGGGCCGGGTACTTCTTCTACAACGGTACTCGCTATGATGAGGGGCAGACCGTGCCCTTGGATTATGCCAGCACCAATTTGACCTTTTATCCGGAATCGGAAGAGCCCTTTACCATCGATTTTTCCGTCGAAAACTCGACCGGAGAGACCAACAACGGTAGCACTTTTGTGGACACGGTCCGAAAACCGGTGGCACAGGCCAAAGGGGAAAAACACAATGTGAACTGTGGCGGATTGAACGGCTGTGATTATCAGGTACGGATCTACACTTGTTTTGATATCGCCTGTTCGGAGGCCTATAGCGGTGCTACCTTGAACCAGGTGGAAATCCGTATTTTCAACCGTAAGGACAACCGATGGGATACGCGCCTGTTCAACTATAATGAGGCAAGGGGCAATGGTGCCGACCGGTACTTCTTGATGGAAGAGGAGGCCAAGGAGCGGGATTTACGCTACCTGGACCAGGATTTTGAGATAAGGGTACGGGATTCCAATAATCAGTGGAGTGAACCGTTTACTGGTAAGATAGTAAGGGTATAAATGTATCTGGGAACTTTCCAGTTTGGTTAGCTTCGTTTGAAGGAGTAGGTGATGACCACATTTTGATCGTCCAGAAAATCGTCTTGTTCTAAGACCAAACGGTTTTTGGAGAATTCTACGATACGCATGTCCGTACGGTCATCAAAGCGCAAAATGGTATTGTCGATCAACTCATATTGGTCATCTTCGACATTGGCAAAGGGATCCACTTCACCGCAGCTTAACCCATTTTCGTTTACCGTAAAAGAATTTTTGCCTTCATCGGCTGGGCCATCAGTAAAAAAAGTAAGATTGTCTTTTAAGCATTGCCGTATCTCATTGGTATTGAACAGGTCAATATTTACCGTACCGTCCCCATTGATGTCCACTGCGGTATCCGACATGATGGCCGTATATTCCCATTGTCCGAACAACGCCTGGTTTCTATCCCCAAGCGAGACATCGTCATCATTGTTGCAGGCAGTGCTGCCCAACACAAGGATACAACCAAGACCTGTATAGCATCCTTTTGTAATTCTCTTTAAAGCACTGCATATCATCTGCTGCATATTTTAGAGGTTCTCCTACAAATATAGGAAGTCTAAAATGAATCTGTTAAATGGTGATAATAACGATTATAAATGAATTATACCTGCTCCTCTCGTTAGCGTTTAAGATAACGGGTATGGATTTCGAATCCCAATCGTTCGGCGATTTCCCTAATACGGTTTTCGCTTAGTCCCCGATCGGCGGTATCTTCTGGATTTAACGCTATCCGTTTGATATAGTAGTATTGTCGTTCTGAGAGGCCGAACTCGGGAGTGTTCAGATCGCTTATCGGACGGCCTTCTTCTTTGAGCAGGGCATCAAATGAATCGACGAACATTGCATACAGTTCGGAACGTGTCAGGTATTCCATAGTGAACAGTTCTCTCTAATCATAAACCGCGAAAATGAAAGATTAGTATAATGGATGGTATTTGTTACCCATTTTTGCAGAAAAAACTACGTTTTATGGATAATCGGTATTTTTCCTCCTTAAGCATCGTTCCTTATTGAATGAAGAAGAAAATAACGGATATGGATTTGGTATGCCAAGGTAGGGCCCAACTTCGATGCATAGGTAATTTTGACCGTCAGACGCTCATTTTATTACGCATCGAATTGGTAAGGAGGGAAATAGCTCAAAATGGGCAACAACCGCTCAGACTGAAAAAGTAAACAAAGACTGTTCTCCCATTAACCTATTTATTCAACCATATGCTACTGATAGTGAAAATATGACTCCAGAAATATCAACTAAGTGCAAAGACCGTAAAGTTTTATCTTGTAGATACACTTTAAGACACACCATTAATAGCTAAAAGAGCTATTTTGTCCCATTTATTTTTCCTATCAGGACAAGAACGTCTGCCGTATATGCCGTCCCCAAAGATTTGGCCGGCCGATATCAAGGTAGTTCAACCTGATAAAATAGCTGTTTGTCGAATACTTGGGATTTTGATGGAAAACCCTAATTCTTCTATAGTTTTTATGTAATCAATAAAATGATTTTACCTCTATATTGTGGGCGTCAAAGTATTAAGAACTTTTTGATAATCATTTTCGTACGTGTAATTGGTATGACACGGTATGGCTATATTAAGGGTTATATCTATAACCCTTAATATTTTAAAATGAAAAAGTTTTTAATGTTCGTATTTTTTGCAGTAATGACATTCGGTTTTGCTTCGTGCGAAACGGATAAATCAGAAGACGCTTATGAAATTGATGCCATTGATAAAGAAGATGTCAGAAGTCCCGATGATCGGGATCGAGGCTAAGTCCGTTATCATTGTATTGGGGGCCTTACTGTCCGGGACGGCCCCTTTTGTACATATGCTTGCGCCAAGAGATTCTCCTGAAATAGTACAATTGGAAGCAAAACTCGATAGTGGGGATATTACCGAAGCTGAATATAATAGTGCACTTCCGGTATTGAAAAAGGAGCAGAAGTACTTGGGGTATTTTAATTTCAGGTCGTTCCTTTATGCAATTGGAACACCGATTGCGATGTTTTACTTTTCCTTGTTAATGTTGATTGCGGTGAATAACATCCAAGAAAAACTGTTGCGCAAGAGCATGAGGTTTGCCTTTTTGATTTCGATTTACATTTCGAGTTATTTGATTTGTTGGGTTATTTTTCCCAGATCCGATTTTCCAGATGGAATGTACCATTTCTCACTAGGGGTGATGGCCTTGGCTACATTGGCTTTCTCTTGGTTTTTAATCGCATACAAGAACGACGTTCGAGAAAAAATCGTGAAACTAATACATTTTATCTCAATTGACACCTATACCAAATATATACGCCAAGAGGACAAACGGGAGTTCATGAACGATTCCTATAAGGTGTACGATGATATTACGTAATAAGGTGTAGGATGGATTCAGAAGGTTTAAAATCAATATTTGAGAAATTACGCAGGTTGAACTATGTAGAGGGTTCGGAAGATTTAGAACACCATACTCAAGCCATTTTAGAAATTCAAAAGGAAGAACTTAATGAGCTGAAAAAGAAGCTCGCGGAGTTTAAAAGAGACAATTTTAAAAGTCATGATGCATATGTTGTTTTTGCAAACAAAGTTTTGCTCAGTCCTCCTTTTTCGCGTTTTTTTGGTTCATAGTATCAATTACGATTCTATAGGCAAGCTTTTCTATAAAACTTTTGAACAACGCATTTTCCATCATATCTGTTTCGTTCTTGATAATGAACGTAGCGATTTGGTTTAGTTTCTTTTCCTTCTCCCCAGAGGCCATTTTTTGTAATTGTTCCATTGCCGGTAGTGTTGGTAACTGTTCAATTCCTTGGCCGGTGGTTAACCATACCTTATTGATTCCGTAGTGGGTTTCCAGATATTCGGAAAGGATGTTTATAGTATTGTCATTAGGGTTTTTGACCTCCCCTCGTTTGATTCTATTGATGGCCACCTCGCTAAGTTTAGTGTTTTTGGCAATCTCGTACGCAGTGATGTTTTTGGTTTCCAGCGATTCTTGGATGCGTTTAACTATTTGATTTTTACTCATTGAAATTAGTTAGTTCCGAAAAAATGATGCATATAATTTTGTATTACAAACTTTTTTACATACTTTCGAAAAGCGTTAGATATTACATACAGTCAAATGGAGTAATGTTCCCTGATTTGAAGGTTATTTCTTTCGCATTCATTATTGGGGAGTGGCTTTTACGATTTCGCTCCCCTTTATAATTAGGATTTAAATATACCAATTGTTTTGGATAATATAAGAATCTTATTTAAACAAGTACTAGCAGTGAAAAGGGAAAGGGATTCCTGCTACAAATAATAACTATTATAATGGTCAGAAGTAAACCAAAAGTGATTGGTCCCGGTTTTTTTAAGATTCGCAATTTAGATATTTCTGAATCCAATTTTTATCTCGATAAAAAAGGCAGGGTTTTTTGGAGCGAGTCTGAATTACCGCCAAGGCCGTTAAGTCAGCTGCCGAAAAGATTACAGATGCAGTTCCTGATCATATTTATTCAAAACCATGACTTATCGGAACGTTTAAAAGGTATTGAGCAACCTTTGACGTGTATAGAGTTATACCTAAAGGCAAAGTTTATTGTTAATCATTGAGCACACACTTCTAGATAACAGAAAAATGGAAGATTCTAATAAATTAGAAAAAGACATTGTTGCAATTTTCCAGGAAAAGGGGGATGCAGCCTTATCGGACGTAAGGGAATATCTAAAGATGGTAAAGTCCTATGACAAAAGAAAGCAAATAAAATCCATCATTTCAAGATTGAATCACGATAAGGACGGGAACTACTATGTTCGGCCCTAAAAGGTATAAACGAAAACTTAAAGTTTGTTCTGTCTTAATTATATAAACAACTAATATTAACCCTTTAAAACAATTGAAAATGAAAAAAGTATTATTAGTAGGGGCCTTCCTTTTTACGTCCTTCGCGATGACGGCGAAAACAGGAGAAATCTCCAAAATGAATTTGGCGGCGGATTTTTATGGAATAAGTTGTACGGATGTGGCTGCCGATTATGCAGAACGCATATACGAGGAAAGTGGTGGGGATGAGGATCTGGCTGGTAGAGCCTATACAGCTGCTCTAAGGCTTTGCAATAGGGTGAACGGCATCAATTAAAAAATATTGCTTATTTTAAGGAAGGGAAGGGCACTGTCCTTCCCTTATTTTTAAAAACATTTTTATGAAAAAAACAATTGTCTTGATTTTTGTTCTATTGATGAGCTTGTGTGGTTTTGGACAGACCTCCGGAAAGATTATCTATCAGGTAAATATGGATCGTTTTAGGGAATCATCTGAAAAGAATAATTCGGGGAATCCTTCCGATGAATTAATGAGTCGTACCGCGGAGTTAGCAGAAAATTCAACCCTAGAAATGCTATATCAAGGCCCAATATCATTGTTCAAACATCAAAAATCTCTTGAAATGGACGGTGACGAGTTTACTGCCTTTGCAAAAGTGCTCGTATGTAAAGGGGATTATTACACCGACCTTAAAGACCATAAAAGGCTTTTTGTAACGGAGTTTGGCGGGGAAACCATGAATGTTGTAGGAAAGGTTCAAACGAACGATTGGAAATTGACAAAAGAAACCAAGGAAATCGGGGATTTTACATGCTACAAGGCCATCTTAAAAAAAGGAGTCCCGGGAAAGGAAAAAGAGGTAGTCGCTTGGTATACTACGGATATTCCTTTGTCACACGGTCCGTTGGAATACGGAGGGTCACTTCCGGGCATAATCCTGGAACTGGATGATATGGTTGCGAGTTATATGGCCAGTGAGGTTATTTTCAAAAAAAACCAAAAAGTTACATGGCCTAAAAACATCAACACCATTACGCAGAAAGAATACGACCAGAAAACCAAATCGGCTTGGCGAAGCATCAAAGAGTAGCCATAGGAAAAAAAATACCGGGAAGTTCTGGTACATATTTGAACCAATTTTATGATTTTTTCATAAGATTGGTATTTTTCGTGATCCTAGCAAATTACATTAGTGCACAAGATGTTTTCCTTAAAGGAAGTATCATTGATAGTTTACAGGTACCATTGGCACATACGAATGTACTTGCATTCCCGGAGAATTCATCCAACGTGTCCTTCGCAATTAGTGATATGAACGGAACCTACAGCCTTTCTTTGAGCAAAGGTGTTCCCTATAACATCGAGGTAAGCCATATTGGCTATCGAAAAAAAACGTTTCAAATAACATTGGATTCAAACGGGGAACGTACCATTGTAATGTATCCAGAGGTCGATCAACTGGATGAAGTGGTGGTACGATATAAGATTCCCATTGAGGTCAAGGAGGATACGATCATCTACGATACCGATGCCTTTGTAAGCGGCAAGGAACGTAAGCTGCGGGAGGTATTGAAAAAGCTTCCCGGCTTGGAGGTGGACCGGCTCGGCAACGTAACGGTCAAGGGGAAAAAGGTCACGACCGTATTGGTCGAGGACAAGACATTTTTCACCGGTAATAGCAAACTGGCCGTAAACAATATTCCCGCGAACGTGGTGGATCAAGTAGAAATTCTGGAGAACTACAACCGCATCGGAATGCTCAAGGGCTTGGAGGATAGCAACGAGGTGGCCATGAACATCCATCTGAAAAAAGATCGGAACAAATTCACTTTTGGGGATATCGAGGCCGGGGGAGGGGTGGAAGATCGTTACCTGGTCCATCCGAATGTATTCTACTATAGCCCCAAGACCAATGTAAACTTTATCGGTGATGCTAACAATACGGGAGAGAAGTCTTTTACCTTGAACGATTATATAGAGTTCGAGGGCGGTTTTGGACAAATGATCAACAACCCTAATAAATATGTGGACCTGCTTAACGGGGATTTTGCAAGGTTCCTCGCGAATGATAATTTTAGGGAGAATAGAAATGCGTTCGGGGCTTTGAACATCAGTCGTTCATTGGGGGAAAAAATCGATCTGAACGGATATGCGATCATCAATGATGGAAAAGCCGAAAATCAAACGGCCGTATTGAACCGTTATAGCCGTAACGATGGGGAACTACTGGAAGACCGCAGCACTTTAGGACAGTTGGAAAATACCTTTGTAATCGGAAAATTGACCCTTGAATATAAGCCATCTCGAAATACCCGTATGGACTATAATAGTCTGGTGAAGTGGAACAAAAACAATGCGGCGGAAAGACTGACCTCCACAACGGTCGATGATTCGAATTTTTTCAATAATTCCAGTAGCATTAGGGGGACGGACATTAAGCAAAATATGGAGTATACCAAAAAGTTGTCCATGTCCCAAACGATCAACGGTATGGCAAACGTGGCCCTTCGCACCGGCAAGGGTAGAAATGACTGGATTTCGGATGAAAGCTATCTTACGGATTTCTTGCCCGTGGTCTCCGAATCCCCCCAGAACATTTTCCAAGATACGGATACCGAGAGTTTATCGATTGATTTCCTTATCAAGGATTATTGGATCATCAACAATCTAAACCATATATACACCTCTATTGGCGGCGATTTCACCTTTGAGGATTATAGAGCGGTACCCGGGCAAGTGGTCGGGGGAAACCGGGAAGTGTTTGACAATCCGGCGGATGCGCTGTTATCCTATCGATATAACGACCTATATCTTGGGGTACAGCATAAGTTTTTGACCGGCATCTTTACGATCAAATCCGGGCTTTTCTATCACTTCTATCGATTCGGCAGCAAACAGGCGAACAATGTGATCGATCAAAGCGCTCAATTACTTCTTCCGGCCGTTGATGTATCAGTCGATTTTAGCAAATCCAAGGAACTGAATTTGAACTATGAGCTACAAACGGGTTTTGCCAGTGCGCAGCAACTGTTGGTACGGCCTATTGTTTCAAGTTTTAACCAGGTTTTCCAAGGCGACCGTACTCTTACCAATGAGCGTTATCATTCCTATTCATTGACCTATAGTCAATTTAACCTGTTCGGGGGGTTAAATATCAACGCAGCGCTGTTCTATAACAAGAAGAGCCAAGGCTTTAAGCAACGTGCCCGACTGGTGGGTATCGACCAATTCTTGACCATGACGATGTTCGACAGGCCCGAAAACAATATCAGGGCAACGGTCAACATCGGTAAAAAATTCGGGCGGTTTAAATATGGTCTGAATGCAAATACGCGCTACAGCGAGTTCTATCAGCTAATAGATGCGGCCGTGGACAAAAATATCTCCCGGACCATTAATTTGACGGGCAAGGTCGAAACGGACTTTGAGACCTTACCCAATGTTGAATTACGGTATAAACATTCCCCTTCCAGATATGCTGCGGTATTCGGTACTTCAAGGTTTCGAACAAATACCTTATTGGTTGGTCTGCACGATGCGTTTTTAAAGAACTTTCAGTTCGATGCGGACTACTCTAGGGAGATTTTCAGAAACCTTGGCACCGGTTCAAAGAATGCTTATGAAATATGTAATGCGAGCCTGTTCTACCAGGTGGAAGATAGCCCTTGGGGCTTTGAATTGGGAGCCTCCAACATCTTTAATACGCAAAGAAAACAGCGAAGTTCATTTTTGGATTTTTTAATCAGTGACAGAAGTACTTTTATTTTACCCCGAATGCTTCTATTTAAAGTCGCTTATAAGCTTTAGTTTCCTTGAATGGATTATATTTTATATTAGTGACTGATGTTACGCACTAAAATAGTAAATTTCGAGTATGACTGTTAATAACCTTTTGGATTTATATACAGATAACCTTTTGGTAAGCCCTACTTATTGTACCGCTACTGATTTATCTGCTGTTACGGACAATAAAGTGAGCCATGACAAGGTAACCGGATTGCTTTCGGGTAAATTGGACTCAAGTACACTCTGGAAAGAGGTAAAACCAATAGCAAACTGCTCAGATGGATGTTTACGAAACAGTTCATCTATTAATTTTCTGGTTTCAACGATATTCGGATTGCCGAACGGAGAAAAGGATAGAATTTCATGCCCCACTTCCCCATCCGATTTTTTTTGGAAAAAATACCTTCCCTGCAAAAAATTTGCAGGGAAGGAGGTTAATTTAGTGATTACATATAGATTCAATATAAACCATCACCACATATGATATCAAAAAAGTTATCCTTATTGATATGCCTTTTGGGCGTTATCGCCTTTGGACAAGAAGCCGACCTTTACCAACAAGAACTGGATAAACGGGTTCGGATACCGAATTCCCCTGAGGCAGCGGCCTTCGTAAAATATGGGGATTATAATGTAAGCCTGTATTCGGGTGTCCCCAACATTGCGGTTCCCATCCATACCTTCCAAGGGCGCGAGACCGACCTTTCCCTCTCCCTCACCTATGATGCTACCGGCATCAAGGTGGAACAATTGGCCACCTGGGCCGGTCTGGGCTGGAACCTGAATGCCGGGGGACGCATCACCAGAAGGGCCAATGGGCTGCCCGATGATTACATCGAAGGGAACTATGTGACTACCAATGACGGACGCATCAACCAACGGAACAACCTATTGGACGATATCGATTCATATCTGGACAATACGGCTCGGGTTTTCCCCAATGAACAGGCAGTACGTGATTATTTCCTGTTCCTGGACGATATCAACAAAAGTTTTATCGATGCCCAACCGGATGTATTTACGGTAACCGCTCCTGGACTCAGCACCACCCTTGTTTTCGATACCGGGGACAACAACCTTCCCAAATCGTTGGACAACCCCCGTGTCAAAATAGAAGCGGTCTATCGTGGTATACGCGGCAATAAGGAAATAACTGGATGGAAGATCATCAACGAGAACGGGGCGATCTACTACTTCGGGCGCACCCCGGATTTTCCTGTAGATGCTTATGAAACGACCAAACGAAACGGAAGCGACGAAACGGATAATGGGGTCATACGAAGCGAGTATGTATCCTCCTGGATGCTTACCGCGATGGTGTCGCCAAATGCCAAAGACCGCTTCGAATTCGATTACTATGATAGTGGTTATTGGCCCCAGGACCTGAACGCGTCCGCCGCGGTCAATGCCACGGTTACCTTACGACCATTCGAGACATTTTATTCTACCAACGAGGTCGCCGAACAATTCGGCGGCGGTGCCGGGTATTTCATCAGCCAACAGTTCCTGAGCAGTATCTCCCATAACGGTCGTACCTTGGCCCAAGTTTCAAGGGGTAACAGGACCGATATCCATGCAGGGGGCACTAGCACGCGTTTGGCCTCCATCGATATTTTTGGCCATACCGGGGGGCTCCTACGGGAGGTTACCTTTTTGAACAATGCCTATTTCAATAGCAATGCAAGCAATGCCACGGACAAACGGCTCAAACTGAACGGAATGCTCATCAAGGATGGGGACCGTACTACGGTACAGCGGTATACCTTTGAGTACGACCGCCCCAATTCCCTTCCCAGAAGAAGTTCCAAGGCACAAGATTTTGCCGGGTACTACAACGGGGCCAATGGCAATCAGCACCTCTTCGAACGGTACGAGGCCAATGGCGGCGATATCGTGTTCGCCGGGGCCAACCGGGACCCGAACAGCCAGTATGCCCGTATCGGAATGCTCGAAAAAATCACCTACCCTACGGGAGGTTCCACAGTTTTTGAATATGAGGGCATGACGGCCGCCCAAACGATCGTTGATCAGGTGAAGGTCAACGACCTTGCAATGAGCCTGCATTCAAGTGATGCGGACAACAATGCTTTTTTCCTAAACGCGGATGGAAGCATTCCGGACGACAAATATACCATGGACGGGGTACTGCCCAAGATCAAGTTAAGATCTTTCGCCATTAAGGAGTCCGCTACCCCGCGGAATTATAAGTTCGACCTTTATGGAAGTGCACCCAATAGCGTGATAGACGCCTATATCTTTAGGACCGGTGACGCCCCCATTGGAGATATTTTCCCTACTTTCGATGGCGAACATTTTTCCGATTACCTGGCCCTAGGTATCGAAAAAGTGGTACGAAATAAGACCAACGGTGAGAGTATTTCCCTGGATCCCGGAATCTACGCTGCCATCCTATTGATGGACGAACTGCCCGGAACGGCCAATTCCGTAGAAGGGCCACAATATGGGGACATCGTCTTTACCGTCCATCATCAAGAAACGATAGAGAACCAGGTAGAACTAGACCAGGGGGGGCTGCGCATCGCCTCGATCAAAAACTATACGGAGGGTACAAACTTTGCCAACGGCAAACGCTACGACTATTTGGAACAAAACCCAAGGAACGTGCGTCCGGTACTCTCCCGTACCAAAACTTTGGGCAATCAGACCGTTCTCATACGCAGTGCGTTCCAGACATTGCCCGACGACCGCATCAGCTACCGCAGGGTGCGGGAACACCGTATCAAGGAAAATGGGGACAGCGAAGGGTTTACCGAATCGTTCTTCTTTACCGATCCCAGGGGGCTGGTACCGGGACTGGCATACCCTTACGAGAGTAATTATTTTGCAAGTCTAAAGGGCGGTACGCCTCGAACAACAGAAGTACGGAACGATGCCAACGAAGAGGTCTCCAGAGCGGAATACGATTACTACGAGACGGCCCAACGTCCAATAAAGGTTCGGGGACTAACCGTAATCAATGACGACAAATATCTGGGGGACTATATCTATATCAGAAAAAATCCCGACAACACCTATTCCTATGACCATGTTACCGCGATCCAATGCCCCGAGGGCGGCACCCAGTCGGACGACCGTGGCTTCACTTATGGAGGAGGAACCTTTTGCGTTCCCTTGCCCTGTCTAAGCTTTGACGACTGTGGTCAATATGAGGGGCTGATGGACAAAAAATATGGAGGGCTCAACTTTAAGGAGAGTTTTGTTTACGGGGCCTTCGGCGGCCCGTCCCTTCAAAGGGAAACCGTCTTCCTCAGGGACGGTAGCGACGACCTTTTGGAGCGTACCACCGAGACCACCACTTCCTATGAGATGGATACCGGGTACTACCTGCCCGTGCGAAGCGAGTCCGTTGACAGCAAGGGGGACGCCTACAGGGAATCGATGACCTACCCTTCCACCGGCGGTAACGCATACAATGCGCTGCTTTCAAAAAACAATCTCGTGGAGGTGGTCGCTTCCAAAAGGGAAAAACTGGACAACGGCGGGAACGTGGAACAACTCCTTTCTTTAAACGAGAACGCATATTTTTCATCCGGACAGGTGGTACTGCCTTCGACGATTCTGCTGGGGAAGGAATCCACCGACGATCTGGAGGAACGGGTGCGCTTCACCTACTATCCCAATGGGAACCTCAAGGAGGCCGAACAGGCCAACGGTACCATTACCACCTATTTGTGGGGATACGACGGTATGATGCCCGTGGCCAAGATAGACAATGCCACCTATGACCAACTGAACGCCCTGAGTTTCAACCGTTCCATATTGAACGGCCTGGGGTCGACCGATGGTCAAAGAAGAACAGAACTCAACAAAATCAGGAACGCGCTTCCCGAGGCCATGGTGACCACTTACACCTATCGTCCTTCTGTCGGTATTACCAGTATGACCGACCCAAAGGGCTATACCATCTATTATGAATACGACCGCTTTAATCGGCTGGAACAGGTCAAGGACGGGAACGGAAAATTGGTCGAACAATACGAATACGGTTACAAGGGACAATAAAAAAACGGAACAATCGGATAACAGGTCCTACTTGGACTAGGCCAAACAATACTATCTATGAAAACAAAACAGATCAAAAAAACAATCCTTACCGGACTCCTTTGCATGCTTTGCACATACCTTGGATCGGCCCAGGACAACACTACCGATATCATTGGGACCTGGATGTTCCAAGAAGGCCCCTCCTTTGAAAAAATGGCACCGGACATCCAGGCTCATTTGGATTCCCTGCCCGTAATCCGTGACCAGATCTTGGGCAAGTACAGTGGACGCAGCCTGTTGTTCCAAGTGGATGGTTTTTTTCAACAGACCATTGCCGACGGTTCGACTTTGACGGGCAGTTGGGCCATCGGTCCCGGTGGGGTATTGACCATAACCGCTGCCAATGGGGCGGTATGGCAACAAAATTTCTATTTGGAACCGCAACGGTTGGTATTGATTCAAGGAAGCGCTGGCCAAGCAAGGCCCATGTTGGGGGAACTCCATTTTTCCAAAATCCAATAAACAAGCTATCATAAAATTAAAAAGCAGTGCAAATGAACGTTTTTAAGATAAGGTATCTCATCTTGTTCGCCTGGGCGGGTGTCTCCTACGGGCAATATACCGTCTCGGGGCCCTCCAACCCCAATTCAGGGGAGGTCTACGAATATACCCTGACCGGGCCGAATATCGCCACTACTACCTGGAACGTCTTTCAGCTAGGGAACAGCGGCCATTTAATAGTCAGTTCTACCAGTACCAAGGCACAGGTGTATTTCGATACGCAGAACACTCCTTCGGTCCTGGCCAATATCACGGATAGTTTTTCCAATTCCTTCTTCGCCTCCCAAACGGTATCGGTCACCAGTGGACCTCCCCAGGCGCCTCCGGCCCCTACCGTGGAAAGCAGCAACTGTGGCGAGGCCGTGCTTCGGCGCAGCGGCGCCCCTTCAACCGGTTCGGACATCGTATGGTACTGGCAGGGCAAGACCTCCAACGGATCCAGTACCTCCAAAGGGTCCGGTGCGACCTATAACGCCACCTTGGGATCGGGTACCTATTACATCCGGGCAAAAAACACGAAAACGAATATATGGAGTACGGCCTCGGCCTCGGTAAATGTCACGGTCACCGAATTGGACGGGGGTTCCATCTCGGGGGGCCAGACTATTTGTTATAGTGAAAATCCGACCGTACTTCCCAATACCTCGGGCCCTTCCGGCGGCAGTGGGGGCTATTCCTATCAGTGGCAACGCTCTATCGGAACTGGGGGAAGTTCCTTTGTCGATATACCGGGCGCCACCTCCAACAGTTATGACCCACCTGCCAACATGACGGCTACCGCCAGTTACAGAAGGAAGGTCACTTCCTGTGGTAATACCGCTTTTTCCAACACGGTACTGATTACGGTCAACGGGTTCGTCGGGGTCCCGCCCGCTCCCCAGGTAACCGAGAATTGTGGTACTACCATACTTACAAGGGAAGAACCGCCTGCCGGTATCACTTGGTACTGGCAATCCTTGGCAACAGGGACCGATACCTCCAAATCGGGGACCACCCTTTCCCGCAATACGGGCAACCTACACTATCTTAGGGGCCGTCGCAATGGCACCAACTGCTGGGGCGATGCCGTGGCGGTGGTCTACAACATTTTGCCGGCACCCACTTGGTATGCCGACACGGATGGGGATGGACTGGGAGATCCGAACGATTCGGTGACCGACTGTGAACGACCCAATGGCTATGTAGACAACGCAGAGGATGCCTGCCCGAATGATAACGGCCAGGGAAGCGCGGACGGCTGTCCCGCCCCGGAAGGGGAACTCTTCGTATCGGATGCCAACTATGTATTGGTGCGCAGCCCACAGCTCCCTATGGACGCCATCGGGGAGGATAGCCAGACCATCGACGGCATCACCTATTACGACGGATTGGGAAGGCCCATGCAGGGCATAGCGGTGCGGGGCACCCCTAACAAGACCGACCTGGTGACCCATATGGAATACGACGGCTTTGGGCGTATGGTGAAGGAATACCTACCGTATCCTTCCGATATGCCAGCGGCAAGCCTGCGAACGGGCAACATTGTAAACGAGACCAAACAGTTTTACAAAGACCGGTATCCCAAGGATTTTCCCGGGTCATGGGACTTGGCGAATCCCTATAGCGAGACCGAGTACGAAAGGTCACCGCTCAACAGGACCCTCAAAATGGCGGCTCCCGGGAACGATTGGCGCATGGGTGCGGGACATGAAATCGAATACGAATACCATACCAACGGCCAAAACGAGGTGCGCCGTTTCTCGGTGCGGCTTACAGAGGCGAACGGGCTGTTCACCCCTAGCTTGGTCAACGGCGGACACTACTTAAAAGGGGAACTATTAAAGAACATTATCAAGGACGAGAACCACGAATCGGGGACCGACCATACGGTAGAAGAGTTCACCGACAAGCAAGGCCGTACCGTGCTGAAGCGCTCCCATAACAATGGGGACCATGACACTTATTACGTATATGACGACCATGGCAATCTTAGTTATGTGCTGCCACCTGCCATTGTATTGTCCAACGGTGTGAACGGAACCGAACTCAACGAGCTCGCCTACCAGTATAAATATGACGACCGAAACCGTTTGGTAGAGAAAAAACTCCCAGGAAAGGGCTGGGAATATATTGTCTATGACAAACTCGATAGGCCCATGCTTACCCAGGAGACACGCTTCCGCAATTCAAGAAAATGGCTCTTTACCAAGTATGATGCCTTCGGGCGGGTGGCCTATACCGGTATCTACAAACATGGGACCAAGCTCACCGGCCGCCAGATGCAACAACTGGCGGACGACACCAATACCGGGACACAGTTCGAACGAAAATTGGGCACGGTCTCCGGGAACAACTATTATAGCAAGGACCTTTTTCCGAACGGTGATACCGGGGCGTTCCCCGGAAGCCAGCTCATACCATTGGTCTACAACTATTATGACAACTATACCTTCCAAAGACCGGGCATCTCGGCACCCGCTACGGTGTATGGGGTATCACGGTCGTCCAAAGTACGTGGTCTACAGACGGGAACTAGGGTACGTATGGTTCACACTGGAAAATGGATCATCACCACGATGTATTATAACGACCGGGGGGAAATGATCTGGACGGGGACCAACAACGCCTTTTTGGGCACCAGGGACAAGACCTCCATGAAATTGGACTTCAATGGCAGGCTCTTGGAGAGTACCACGGTGCATACAAAAGGGGGCGCGTCCCTCAGCATCAAGGACTTTTACACCTATGATCACCAAGGCAGGGCGCTGTCCCATTCCCAACAGATCGATGGTGGGGACACCGAACTGATTTCCCATAATGTCTACGATGCCATTGGGAATATGGTATCCAAAAAAGTGGGCGGTACACTGGGTTCGCAAGACCCTGCCCAGGTCTCGGGACTGCAAGAGCTCAATTATTCCTACAATGTTCGGGGATGGCTCAAAGGAATCAATAACCAGGAGGAGGACAATACCACTGTGGCCCTGGGGAGCGAGGACCTTTTCGGGATGCAGATCAACTATAATGACCCTACCGACGCCCAACGGGCCCTTTTCAATGGGAACATCGGCCAAATATTATGGCGCAGCGACAATACCGACAAGGGCTTAAAATCGTATCTTTACCAGTACGATGCCCTGAACAGGATTATAGCGGCCACCAGTGGAAACGGGCGCCACAACCTGAGCGGGGTCACTTATGACAAGAACGGGAACATCAAGACCTTGAATCGAAAGGGAAAATTGGACGGCAGCGGTTACGGGCTTATAGACGAGCTTACCTACACCTACCAGAATGTGGGGAACAAACTCTTGAAGGTAGGCGATACCAGAAGTGCGACTCAAGGATTCATAAATGGGACCAATACGGATAACGACTATACCTATGACAAGGAAGGCAACATGACCCGGGACCGTAACAAGAACATTATACAGCCTATCCGGTACAATCATTTGAACCTGCCCACTTTGGTGAAATTCGGAAGCGGTAGCGCCAATCGAATCAACTATTACTACGATGCGTTGGGTACTAAACAACGTAAACAAGTACGTGAGGGCAACGTGAATACCGTGAAGACGGAGTATTCAGGAAACTATATTTATGAGAACAATGTTTTACAATTTTTCAGCACTCCGGAAGGGTATGTAAACGCGGAAGGGAACGGATATGCCTATGTATACCAGTATAAGGACCATTTGGGTAACGTGCGGTTATCATACACGGATGCCGATGGCAACGGGGAAATAGATGTCACGAATGATCCGATGACTACTGAAATTGTAAAGGAATCCAACTATTATCCTTTTGGATTAACCCATAAAGGTTATAATGACATTGTAAGTTCTTTGGGCAACTCCGTTGCGAAAAACTATATGTTCGGTGGCAAGGAATATCAGGAGAAACTGGAATTAGGTTGGTATGATATTAGCGCAAGGAACTATGACCCGGCACTAGGTAGATGGATGAACTTGGACCCGTTGGCCGAGCAAATGCGCAGACATTCCCCTTATAATTATGCGTTTGACAATCCGGTATATTTCTTAGATGCAGATGGTATGTCGCCAAGTGCGAGTACAGGAGATTGCCCTGATTGTAAAACGCAAGAAGATTGGGATAATTATGATGCCCAAATAAACAATTTAGCAGGAGCACTGGGATACGGTTCGGTTGAAGACATGGCAGCGAACTTCGACCACATGAAAATGACGATGGACGAGAGTGGTCACCGTATACTTATGGTTAATGGAGAGGCTACAAATCTCTCTGATCATGAAAATAGAATTTCTGCATTCGGAGATTTCTTTATGCCTCTTTTAGAGGGTATGCCAAAAGCAATTGCCAACCTATTTAATGGGAAATCTTCGACACAAGTTGTAAAAGCTGCTGATGAAGTTGTAGATTTGGGCGAAAGAGCTAAAGAAATTCATAGTGCGTTATCAGAGGTGACACAGACTAAAACCACAACGGCTGTTGCTGAAGTTGTTAATGAGGGGGGTGATGTATCTTTCCTTGTAGCATCAAGTGAAAAAAGGCTTAGACCCGCACAAAGGGCAGCTTTAAACTCAAATGAAACTGCAGTGACAGGAACAGGACACGCCGAAGTAACGGCGATGAATGCAGCAAAAGCAAATGGATTAAAAGTGCTAAGAGTTGGCGCAAGTCGACCAATTTGTAATGGTTGTGAAAGAGCAATCATAGCAAACGATGCTATACCAGCCAGCCCATTAAAACGCTTGATTCGGAAAAATCCTTTAATTAAAAAATAGCATGGATGACTATTCATTAAGATTATCAAATAATTTGAAAAAGTTGACAGACAGGAATCGACTCCAGTTTGCTTTTTGGATTACAAAACGGCTTTTCCATAACTATGTTTTTTTTAATGAAAAAACAACTTTTGGAAATATTGATGTGATGCTTGATGCACTAAATCTTGTTGAGGCATTTATATCGGAAGGAATTAGAAACGAATCTGAAATTAGCGAAGTCATAGAAAAAGTGGAAGAAAATACACCAGATACAAATGACTTTTCAACAATTACAGTTTCGTTTGCACTTGACTCTTGCAATGCTGTAAACGAATGTTTAAAGTTCATACTTGACAAGGATATAAAACATATAATAAATACCGGTGTATTTTTTAGAGACACAATCGATATGTTTATCCAAGAAAAGGAAGACCTAGATTATTCCGATTTGGATTTTGAAAATAAGATTCGAAGTAATGAAATTATGATAAAAGAGATGGAGGCTAAGAGGGCATTTTTATCTAAGCTGAAAAAAAATCCAAATGAAAGTCTAAGAAAGGATATCGTTTATGATAAAGTGATAAATCCTGAATTAGTATGGTAAAATGTAATAATTAAGACTTAATCTGACAATTTTAACAAATTAGTTTAACCCTTAAATTAGATTTGTTAGTTCGAACTCACTTTACTTACCTAATCAAAAGCTCCTGAATCCTTTGTCCTATTACTTTTTAATACTACCTTAGCCTTACAATCGTATACGGAACCGTATACAGTTTTTTCAATTGCTGAAAATTTAAAATTTTTAAAAACTTGTTAATCAATTGGTTATAAAATAGCAGGATAGAGCAGTAGGTAGCTCGTCGGGCTCATAACCCGAAGGTCACTGGTTCGAGTCCAGTTCCCGCTACTAGAATGCCGGAATCCACTATAAACATTAAGGTTCCGGCATTTTCTTTTAAAAAGCGTGTTAAAAGCGTGTTATCGGATGAACTTTTTACTTTGGGTATCTACCCGACGTAAAAAAAAAATGTCCACACCTCAGAAACCAAAAAAGGTTACCCCATTTGTAGATTACATTCCAGCAGAACTCCGAGAAAACAAGACTTGGGAAATAGTGTATTACGCGTTAGACCCTCATACAAATACCCTTAAAATCAAAAGAAACCGCGTTAGGCCGTTAAAGAGCGTTTCAGAACGAAGAAAGCTCGGGAAACGTATGGTTTTAGAAGTGAACAAACGTTTGGGTCGAGGTTGGAATCCCTTTATTAACGAAGATGAGTTCAGAGGCTATACTAGGTTCTCACAAGTGTGCAAGATCTTTCTTGATCGAACTGAGAAAGAAGTTCGAAATAATGACAAAAGGCCAGATACACTTAGATCCTACGCATCGTTTTTAAAAAATTTTCAATTCTTTCTATCAGAGATTGGGGAATCCGACATGTTCGCTCTTAAGTTCGAGCATTCTCTCCTTCGGGATTTCATTGACCATATCTATTATGATAGGGAAAACTCGGCCCGTACTAGAAACAACTATTTACATTTCTTCAATACTTTTAGTGAATGGATGATCAGAAGGCAATACATAAGTAAAAATCCAACATTACGAATAGAACCGCTCCCAGTAAGTAGAAAAACTAGAATTGTTATTCCGGATGAAGTGTTAAAGCATATCTTCGAGTATCTAAAAAAGGTTTCTCCCCAATATCACATACTTTGCTTAATGTGCTATTACTGTTTAATTCGACGAACAGAAATGACTAAAATTAGAGTTCGAGATATAATTTTGAAAAACAGCGTAATATACATTACCAGTGAAACAGCTAAAAACAAAAAGAACCTGCCAGTTACAATCCCGGATATTCTATTGCCAGAATTAGCCAATCATTTAAAAAAAGCCAACAACCAAGATTTTGTGTTCGGCACCAACTTCCTTCCTGGACCTGCTTCGATACATCCAAAAAAAATAAGCGACCAATGGGATAAGTTGAGGAGTAAGTTAAATCTGCCTCAAGAGTATCAATGGTATTCATTGAAGGATACCGGAATTACCAATCTCTTAAAAGCTGGTGTACCATTAATTTCGGTACGGGACCAAGCTAGACATCATAGCAGCAACCAAACAGATGCCTACACTCCCAAAGAAATTCTAGCGGCTAATACGGATATAAGGGAGGCCAAGATTTAAAAAGTTTCACTCTCCTGGTCAATTTTCCAAAACCCCTCACTTACCCGTCTACGCCGTATCTTTTTTATGAGGTGCTTTTTGTTGTATTTGAAAATACCATTGCGAAGGTTGAACTTCATTGCAAAATGTGAATAGAACGAGTCTTTATATTCCTCGGAGTTGGCTCTGAAAAGTAGGAAGACTTTATGGAATACCTTGTACATATAACTCAACGAAAAATCAGCTCCTTCCCAGTTACTGTTTAACAAGGGCCGATTGTTAGTAGGGGAATTATAAATACCAACTAGAAGGTCGTTTGGTTCTTCATCGGGGTACACACCCGTTATCCTACTCTTGTTTTCCCCAATTTTAATAGGGCGAATTTCGAAATCTATATCTTCGGTTTCACTTTCATTAAACTCATCATCGCTATAAACAATACCAGTGCCAGCGACCATCAACTTCTGCCCGGTACTATATTTGATCTTAAAAAGGTTGTTTTTGCTCAATGAACGTTTTTTATCTGGATCCTGTAAAGAAGAATGATCTTCAAAGTTGCGGTTTAACATACTATTGTTCAAGAAATTCAAATACACCGCGTTCTCCAAAAATTCTACGTCGAGCCCCAACCACTTTTTTACCCTATTGAAGAAAGTCCGGAATTTCATATCAGGCACAAAATCGGATAAATCATATTGGTTTGGATAAACGTTTACTTCGCCTCCATCTCGATAGAATGCAAATCTATTGATTCCTTGAATCGTGTTTTGTTGTTCCGACAATCGTAATAACACTTTTAAATCGGCAAAACTTTCAGAGTCCTTTACCTCAAAATTAACGGTTTCATCAATTTCAACAGCTTGAGATTCTATTGTAGCCCGATACAGTTCCTCATCTCCATAGGATACCTGCAAATCAAAAATTGTCGCCAGCCCTGCCGGAAGGTTGATTGTCATATCTAGATGGTAGTATCCAGCGGAACCGGGAACAATCACCTTTGTATATACGTTTACCGTACTGTTATTTATTGTTTCTTGGGAAGTCGGGTAATTAAACTGAAAAAAAACGCGGCTAGCTGTATTTGAATAATTCTCCAGATACTTTTTAGGAACGACTACCAATCTCCGCAATGCAGGATGATTGATCATATCACCCCGAATTTCTTTACCCTCGGTAGCGAATCCCATTCTCAAAATCTCCAAAAGATAAGGCATGGGCGAAACCACATTGATGTTGTAAACGGTAGTCTCTTCTTCTATTGCAACATCGTAATTTTCAAACAAACCGTTTGATCCGTGATTATTTACAAAGCCTTCAAACTTCTCATAATTTTGCACTTGGGTTATTTGAGGGCGATAGACCATTGGAAAATTATGTGATACTTCGGGATAGGCCTTATTAATTTGAGAAGCCACATGTGCCTTAAAATCATTATCAACATCAATGATGGGCCAGGGTAAAGAAGATAGCTTTTTATCAAAAACCGCTAAAACCTCTGAGCCATAAAAAAATTGCAATTCTGCCTTGAGTCCCTGAATTTCGTTGATCAATAAATAGGCATCGAAAAACTGATCATCAACATATAAATAACCACGAACCTTAATCCTATATCTCGTAATGTTCTCGATTACAACCAGTCCCAAATTGGCCGTGGTTTCTTCATCGAATTCCACATTAAGGGGAAAGCTGTAGTTTTTCTTCGACTCGTTGAAAAAAATATCCGATTCTTCGTTAAAAGTAAGGCCATAGCCAGTAAGGTCCCACTTCCATTCATTGAGCGCTTGAAAGTATATCATTTGACTGCTCTTTTGAATTTTATGCTAAAGGAATCAAGGTGATTTCTAGTCTCGTACACTTTTAATTTTCTGGTGGTAAGAACAATTTCCATAGGTTCACCATCAAGATAAATGAATACCCTTTTTGATTCAAGTATCCTTGCAAACCATTCTACTTCCTGTTTGGTTTGTATATAACCAGTGTTTAATTCGAATTCGGCATCTTGAGGAGCCTCGATAATTCGAATATGATCTAACCCATTTTTTGATTTAGCAGTAGTTTTGGGAGCTACCGTCCTGGTTTCCTTGAAAAAACCCTTAGTTTCGAAAAGTTCGTATTCGCCCCACTCATTCTCAAATGCAAGGGTATGTAGTTCGGTGTAATCATTGTTGATAGTGATATATACAAACTGCCCGCCAAGACCCAATCTAAAGTTATCGCCATGCACCAGATCATATTGTGATAAGTCTACCAATACGCTATAAACATAGCGTCCGTTCGCTAGGCCGCCGTTGATGGTGACATTTACAGGATCGGTAAGAGATGCGATATTAGGAGCCACATCAGAAACTATTGTTAGCTGAAGTTTTGCTTTTGAACTGACGTATACTTGTTCTGGAACGTAGGATAACCTACCTGATGTATCCGGTGTTTTCCCTTTTAAAAAAAGCAAATTTGAATAACTTCCAAAATTTGCAGTAAGACCATTGACCATTTGCTCTTCAAACGCCTGTATATTCATAACCAACGGCTTAAACCGACTATAAATTCCAGCAACCAGTTCAGGTGGTTTTATCGAGGGCAATAGATACTCGGTTTCCAAACCGATCAATGCTTTTGCAACTCCTTTAAAATAGGGTTGAGAAAGTGTATGGTTATAGGTTTCCGATTCAGTTGAAATTTCAGTTTGGAGAAGCAAAAAAGAGTTATCGTTAATATTCTCAACAATTAACTCATTACGATCCCCAGCGAAATAGAGCAGATTGTTTTGCAATCCAGAAATCGAGAATTGAACCACTCGCAGGGTTATATAGGCTTTTTTTATTATTCCATTTGCATTGACCGTAACATTCCCTTGATAAATTCCCTTGTCCAATAAGGCGCTGGCAACGGTGATTTCAACCTCGGTTATCCCTGGAGTTCCATTCAATTGATTTAAAACCAACCAATCATCGCTTGCAGTAGCATCCCAGTTGCTTCCTGCATCTACGATCAATATTTTTTGATTCAAATTTTGTTGCCCTTGCTCTGCAAGAAACTCCAGATTTGAAGGGTTTAGATAAAGGTATTCCTCTTCTGTCTGAGGTTCGGTGACCAATAAGGATACCGAAATTGTACGAATAAACACCCCATCATTAACGGTAATGGTGGCCTGGTATGTTCCTGATGACAAGTTCGCAGGATCTACTCCTATCTGCACCGTGGCATTATTGGACCCGTTTTCTGTTGATAAAACCAACCATGATTCCGGGGTGCCAATGTTCCAATTATTTTCAGAGACTATTTGTAGCGCCTTGTTGGCCGGTAAAGCGTCACCAACAGTGTATTGGAATGACATCACCGTAGGGGAAAGCTGTAATACCTTGGTATCAATTATATCTATTACCACAATGTAATTCCCAAGTGGGGTAACCGTGTTCCCACTTGAACCATAACTTACCGCCTGAAAGGATATTATGGAAGTGTGTATTCCTGGAGAAGTTACATCCGCGCCATTTGCCGAAACCTCTAAATAAAAGCGACCTTGGGTACCATTCTGAATACTGGGGTTCACTACCTTCAACCAAGATGCAGCACCTTGGCTAGAAATAAAAGAAGTGCCGGCAGGTACTGGCACTGTGATTAGTTGCGGTGCAGGAATAGCAGTGTACTTTTTATAGACTAGATTTAACGGCGAAGCCGGAGAAAAAGACATATTAGTTTCCTTTAGATTCGTTTATGGTGTTAGTAAGCTTTTGTTCCAATTCTTGAAGACTGATTAAATCATTGAGGGTAAAATTGATTTTAAGAGGGGCATTCAATCGGTCAAGTAGCTTTTGAATGAGTTGAACCAATAAAGTATCACCGGTCGCGGGCAAACCCTCATCTATTGGAGAACTGGTATCCCCTCCTTCTGCAAACGAATCAGTTTTTCCAGTTCTTCTCGCTTCCAGGTATTCTACAATTCTGGGAACACCTGGCATATTTCTAACGAACTTTGGAACAACATACTCATCTTCTTCAACGACACCACGGATATACCCTCCGCTGTTTCTTCCCAGACCCAGATTACCGGTACCGGTATCACCCCCACGCGAGAACGACTTGACCCTTTTGTATTCTTTTCTGGCATTGTTTATCTGTAACGCACCAACGGTGCCGACCAACGCAGCCGCAACGGTGCCCGCAATAGGACCAAGATCAGAATAGGCTCGAATAATTGCCAAAGCAGTGTTCGCAGCGGTCTTACCAATTGTAATCAGTAATTCGGCAAGGGCGTATTTTTTATTAATCGCTTTCTTTTTCTCCTCGGCTTCCTCCTTTCGCTTTACAAATTCTTCCTCACTTTCCCCTTTTCGTTTGGTAACTTCCTCAATGGAGGCCAGTTCTCCATTTTTCGCAGCTTCTACAATATTCCCTACAACCGCAAAAGCTTGTTTTGCTTTTTGGACCTGCTCCAGAAGCCTTCGATTGCGAAGCTGAGCAACCTTGGCCTCATAATCCTCTTGTTGAATTAGCTTGGCATCCAATAACTCCTTTAGGCGCTCCAATTCCAGCGAAAACCGTTCGCGATCGGTTAGGTCGTCGCGTTCCAATTGCTTTTGAAACTCTTCCTCCCTTTTCGCTTCCAATTCTTCTTTGCGAAGCGTTTCCTCTTCCAATTTTTGAAGCCGGTAGGCATCCTCAATACCTTTCTTTGCCAGTTGGTATTGTTCTTCTGAAAGTAGTTTTCTATCGTAAAGCTCTTTTAAGGAATTGAGTTCTTCCGCCTTTTTCTCTTCACTACTGAGGAGGTCGTATTGTTTGCGAACCTTTTCCTTCTCTTTCTGAAACCGTTCCTCTTGCTCTAATTTCTTGGCATCGATTTCCTGTTGCTGCAGCAGTAATAACTTCGCCTCCTCCTTACTACCGGCTTCTGCTAGCTTCAGTAATTTGGCAAACTTGTTTTTAATCTCCTGGATCTCGCGTTCATCCAAGTCCAGTTTTACCAAATATGCCTCCTCTTCCAGCTTCGCTATTTCAAGCATTAACTTCTCATGCTCCTTAAGTCTTTGTGCCGCGGCTTTTGCAGCCTGTTTTGCAGCCAATTCATCGGCCTTTTTTTGCGCTTCCGTCCTTGTATCTCCGGTATTAGAAATCTCGGGCTCGGTCTTTAAGGACTTTTGGTAATTCAAAAACGCCTGGCTCTCTTCCCGTGCAATGGCCTGTAGCTCCTTTAAATAAGCCTGCTGTTCCGCTAATTGTTTTTCAAGGATTTTTTTATTACCCCGTTGTCGTTTATAAAAAGGCAGATCCTCAATTTCTTTGGAAATCCGGGCGATGTTCTTTTTTGCCGCCTCTACCTGTATAGCTGCTTCTTCCGCCGCTGTAGTACCAAACTCCTTGATATTCTCGGACACGCGCTTTATGGCATTAGCCTGCCCGTCGATGCCGGCCTGTTTTTTAAGCTGTTCAATGGTGGTGAACATGCTCTTTAAACCGACTAGTACATTGGTGTAAATTTCAAGTCCTATCGCTTTAAGGTTGCTGAGCATTTCGGGAAAACCACTCTGTGAAGCATCGAACAAATCGGCAAGTGCCTTCTCATTTTCAGTGGTTGCATCGACAAGCCTTAGTTCAGCTTGTTCTACCTCACTAAGGATCTTGTTCTGTTCGTTGAAAGCCTCATTCAATTGAAGTATGATTTCCCCAAAGCCACCCGCATCTTCGCCGGCGCCTTTGAAAACATCTGCAATGAGCTGTTCTTTTTGCTGAAAATTAAGCCCAAGGCGATCGGCCTCCGATATTATATCATCAATGGCTTGTTTTGTAGAAACTTTACCAGTGGCGACACCGGTTTTTATTTTTTGTGCGAATTCAGGACCAAAGGCATTAATCAATGCATCTTCCGTTGATTTGGTAAACTCCTTTAGGGCGAGATCCGCCTCTTTAATGGTATCCAACAGTTTATCGTCATAAACTCCCCCCTTTACCTCCTGAGTGGCTATGTCGATGAAATCTTGCGCCGAAAAGCCGGCGTTTTTGAATTGAACCGGGTACTCTTGTAATTTATTCAGAAAATCGCCCGAAGAATCCGCCCCCCGAACGAAGCCTTCATTGATCAGTTCCAGCGCTTCTTGCTGGCTGATCTTCATTTGCTTGCTTAAGGCATTTGCCGATCGAAGCACTTCGTTAAACTCCTTGTCATAGACTTCAGCTGTAGCTTGCACAGAGGCTCGAAAATCCTGTAATTCCTGACCGTTGAAACCCGTTAGCTGCTGGGTAAGTTTTACAGCTTTGGCAATGCCCTTGTTGTAGTTTATAAACTCTTTAGCCGCGGCACCTATACCCACTACAAAAGCAATTATTGCACCGGTAGGGGTCGATACGAATTTTAGTAATGCATCGGTTGCCCCACCGATATTCTTTTTTACCGCTTTCCACCCGGCCATGACTTCAAAAACATCACCATTTTTATAACCACTTATCAAGGTAGAAAGGCCACCAGTAAATTTGGCCAGTGCATTGGATGACGAATCAATACCTTCTTCGGATAGCTTAACAGATTCCTTAAATTCCTTTTGCGCGGAGGTGGCACGAGCCAGTTCTAGCTCTAGCTGTGCAACGATATTGTTGTATTTCTCCCATTTGTCGGAACCTTCTACCGCCCTGTTCGCCTGGGTTCTAAACTTGGCCAGATTTTTTCGAAGGTTGGTAATCGTGGCATCGACTTCTTCCCCGTTGATATAGATTTTAAGATTTCGCCGTATTGCCTTGTTTGCCATTAGATGGGAATATGCGGCAAAATGCGAGAATGATCGCCTAAAAAAAAGGACAAAGAAAAAGCCCCAACTCATGCAGGGGCTGTTCTTTTTAAATAATGAAACGAAATTACGCTAGGCTTCTATTGAGGAATTTTTGGGTATAGATAGCTGTAGTAAAAAATCCCTTAAATTCTCATAGGTGCCATTGACGGTTACTCGGGTCCGTTGGCAATCAGCAAAATGGGACTGAATAAAAGCCGAATGCATTAACGATAACTCCTTGCAATACTCGCTCAAATCTTGGCGTGATAACAACTCTTTAACTGCGGCCGAAACGGCCTGTTCTTTGGATACTAGATTTTTTGACATAAAAAATTATTAATGCAGGAAGGCGCTGTCCGGTAAATCTAGCACCAAGGTGAAGAAAACCGTCGGGCGTTACCGCTACCGAGCACCTTCCATATTATTAATAAGCTTTTCTGATACATACTGGCACTAGATTATTTCGACAAGCCAAAGATAGATAAAAAATTTAAAAGCGGATGTTCTGCATAATGGCTTCGGCCCTAATATCGGTGATTTTGTCTATGAGCTTATCCAACACCTTGGTTGTCGAGAAAAGGCCATCTACGTGCCGGCGGGCTTTTAGGTTCATACGAATACCGTTCTTCTTGATTCCCTCAAAACCATAATGCTGAATAAAGGTCGCCTGCGATGCGCGTACCTCGATATGATCCAGGACCCCGAATTTCATTTTGGCACTGGCCCCCACAGATTTCAGCATAATACCGGTACGTTTTACAGTAGTAGTCGCCAAGATCAACTTAAGCCTACGCCTTAATTGCCGGGCAGCATCTTGCCCCGCTTTCTTTTCCAATGCCGTAATATCTGGAGTATACTGGAGACTCATGCAACCAAATAGTTTAGGTTAGAAATACGTGCATTTATGACCAATACTTCTTTTGGGCAAGTTGTATTGAATCTCATTTCTTGAAGTTCAGGGACAGATTGCGAACTTTTTACCGCTTCAATGAACGAATCCGGGAGTTCTTCGATAATGGAGTGTATGGACTGGTTCACTTTCTTTTAACATTGATAATCTTTGTGGTAGTTTGCCCACAGCTATTGAGCACGGTAACGGTGACTTTTTTCTTCCGGAACCATTTCCAAAAGCGAAGCCCTACTTTTTCCACATAGGCAACGATGTCGCTTTGGTTTTGGAATTGCCGGTCGGTAATATTTAGCTCAATATCCTTTCCGTTGAAATACACATAACCCTTAATTACGTGGCACCCAGTGGAATCAGCATCCACAAAGGATTGCTTTTCCGGCCGCATCTCTTTTATGGCCTGCATAATTTTGGACAATTCATAGGTATGGTCGACAGAATTGCTATAAACGGTCTTGGTCGTTACTAGAGATTGAATTTGCTTTAGGTCGATTTTTAAGCTGTCCAATCGTTTTACGAGGTCCTGCCGATTGTAGGTAAGTTCTTCGATTGTTTCTTTTTGTGTCAATATACGCTTTGAAAAGCCAATAGAATCAGCCTTTCGCTCCTGAGTCGCGTTTTCGACAATTCTGGCATTTTCTTTTTTTAGGAATCGATATTCTTCTACAGCCGCAACCAGACCACAGGCCAAGGCAACTACCAGAATGATTTTTCCGTACTTCCAAAGGGCGCCAGGGCTCATAAGTTTGAAATGTTTCTGATATGAAGAACTGCCTTAGTGGCTCCTTCCATTGCTTTGTGAAAAAGACTCATTGTGTATCGTGAGTTCGTAACATCCGGAATGGAATCTCGATCTATATGCCTTCGGTTTTGACCCAATGCGATGCAACCATTCAATTGCATCCAATAGTTGGCAGCATGAAATTTACATTCTGTGCGAGGTTCTGCCCCCTTGATTTCCCAAAGCAATTTTTTGAATTTATGGCTGTATTCAAGTTCCAGATCAAAGACACCTTCAGGAAGACAACTAATCCCAATTTGATTATCGACCCAAGCTCGTTCCAAAGATTCCGATTTAAAAATGCATCTGTTATTATTGAGCACATAGCAAGTGCCCAAGGTGGCTTTGTTCGTCACCTTGGTATCCCGGATTAAAAAAACTTCCTTTAGACTGCTACTCATCCCTATAATCTTTAACCCATTTCCAAATGGTGTAAGCGGTTGGTATTACCACTGCAGCATACTTCAGAACACCATACACCGGATCCTCGCCCAAATCAAAAAGAATACTCATGAAAAAACCTGATATGCCCATTGCCATCAGTTTTATTTCGATAGGGAACTGCATAGTTTTTGTTATTTTGTGAACTTATTCGCGAAATTTTTCAGGCCGGTACTGACCGCATCAAGCATGTTGTTTAAAAATACCCCCCCAACTACGAAAGCAACCCCGATAATCAGAAACCACTTGTGTTTTTCGGTCCACTCAGGAGCCTTGGTTTCCGTAAACTGAAACATTTCTAGGAGATCGGCATATACTGCTCCCAACAACATCACCATCCCAAGAAATAGCAGAAAGAACTTACCTATCCAATTCCGTATACCCGTTAACTTGTCAACTAATTTTGTCATGTGAATACCTTTTATTTCTGAATGATTATTGCCCTATCCTTAAAAGCATTCTATGTTGTATTTGGCGTTTTTTACTTGCGAGATTTACATTTCCAACACCACCAAATACTTTTCCTTCCATTTGAATAAAACTGTAAGGGCCATTAATCGAAGAGAAAACCCCACGCAACTGGCCGTATCCAAAACCTGCATCACTCATACCTCCGGAAGGCAACCCTGCTGCATCACTCATAATTGAGTGATCATACATTTCTTGATTATTATAGTAGGTATTGATAGCTCCAAAAACACTAGGGAACTTCTTATCGGCACCAGTAATCGCACTTCCAAAAGAATAGTATGGTGTAGGCCAACCTCCATTCGCAGCAGACTTATAAAAGTTATTGATCGCAAGCCCAAAAGAAAGTATACTCTTTTCTGTTGTTCCGTCTGTTGTGCTGCCACCAGCAAAGACACGCCCAAAATATGTTTGACCGGATAAGAGGCCATCAGTTGTACTATAATCAAATAGCTGCTCACGCACTAGTCCATTGGAAGTAATCACTCCATTTTCCCAAGCCGTTTCTTCTTGCCATGCAATCCAGAACATACCATTAAGCACCTCCATGAGATAACTTAGACCAAGGTTTTGATTCGGGGCGGGCAAAGTACGGTTGATTTCCATGCCAATACTGTTCGGGAAAGTGCTATACTTTAATGAAAACTTCACCGTATTGACAGCCGCTCTTCGATAGGTTTCATTCCCCGTGGCCAGACCATGTGCATGAAACAATCCGCGGCCACTCCAAATGCGATTATTACTAATCGCATCAGCACCGTCGGAAGTGGCGAACTCGGTATGATCGTTACCGTTAACATCCTCCAATACCGTCGCTTTCGAATTGCCCCAGCCCACGGACAGACTAAAATTCTCATTCTCCCAGTCGGGACCCATTAGCAAAGTCATGTTGGTATCATTCAACGCATAGGCCCATGCCGCAGCATCTGAAAACCATGTTTCGATTTCAGAAACTTCACCAGCCGTTCCTATGGTTTGCAATTGCTTTATGTAATCATACCAAGACCATTCCCATTTGTGCACATAACCAGCAATCAATACATATGGGAATCTATCCGCATATCTATTCCTTGGCCACTTTGATTGATTTCCAAAATCGAGATTCGTTTCCCGAGCATGCCACAACAATTCCGTAAACAAGAGATTTGCAATTGAAACATCGCCCATAGCCCAACCCCAATCACTAGCAGAAAACGGATATAGAATACCGGCCACATTATCCGGGGTTGGCGCATGATCAAACTCTGCTTGCTGGTTTGGAAGCTCATCACCATAACGGTAAGGAATGTTATTGTCGGTGTTTGTGAACCTGGTCGATGCCGGATTTGCTACAAAGGCATCCTTTTCAACAACCATTCTTGTAATGGTGTTGATGAAATCCCCATCGGGGTCGGTCCAACCATTGGCAATACGATATTGTAGTTCAAGTCGCTGGGATTCTGTCCGAAACACTTGCGAATGAGCCCAAAAACCTATAAAAACGATTAAAAGAGTTAGCTTTTTTATCATGGTGTTTCGCTATATCCTGTTGTAAAAACATCCCAGCCAGCGGCCCATCTAAACAACACAATTGAATCGCCTGGTTCCAGTATGATGTTCTCCCCAGCTGTTACCGGCTCATAATCGAAGTTTATATCTCTTCCTTGCCCACCAAAAACCCCTGTTAAGGTAACGTTTGCGGTTCCACCATTAACAAAAAGACCTTTTACAGTGGCTGTTATAGAAGCAGGAAAAGCGATGGTTGTTGGAGCCGAATAATCGAATATGTTCTTTAGATTATTTGCCGTATCGCTCTCAAAGTTGGCATTGGTAATCACTGGATTGACTTGGTCAATTATTATCACCTCATTATTTTTAGAAAGATCCACATAGTCTTTTGTTGCTATAGATTGACCGCTGGAAGCTTTTATTTCAGAAATTGACACCGAGGCAACTATAGAGTCATTTGTCACTCTTAGCGAATTAAAATTACCTGAAGTTCCCCCTAACATTTCGGAATAATTATCACTATTGGCCAGAAGCAAACCAGTTAATGCGTTTCCATCGGTTTGCAAGTACCAATCATTAAAAGTTGATTGAAAACCATTGTTCCCCATCTTGCTTAAAGACAACTCATCTAAAGCCTCTTTAACATTGGCAGTAGTTAGATCACTATCCGAATTGTTATAGTTAGTAGAAACGGCGTCAGAGTTTAATACACTAACATCATTAAAAGTTACATCGCCGTTACCTACTTTTAACTCGGAGCCGTCAGACCCTCTCAAAGTAACACTTTCATCAGTTCCCAACGCTCGAAGATTAAGCCCGCCAGGTATCCATGAACTATTTTCAATAAACCTACCACTATTAACGATTAAATTTCCACCAGCAACATAAAGAGCGGCATTTAGATCAATACCAGCATTTGGAGAACCATTATTAAACGCGCTCAACGTACGTGAATTAATCATAATCCCGGTACCCGAAGCATCACGCATATCCAAGTCGTTACCGCCGTTAGTATTCCCAATACTTAAATTACCAGGAATTGAATAATTATCATTACCGTTATCCGAAACAGGGGAACCACCCGCCACACTCCACGAATCGACAAAATCAGCAAGCTTTTGCGTATTATCAATTGTTGTAGGAAGATTGCCACTGAATCCAGAACCATCAATATTATCGCTCCAGCGATTATACCATGTAGTAGTTTGATCGGAATCTTTAAAATGCCTCACATGTTCATAAGCCTGTTCAACACCTCCATTTGCTGAAATAAACATAAGATTACTACCGCTGAATAAAACATCTGAAAACTCAACATTTGTGACCGAGGTACCGTTTACCCTGTAAATTGGGTTTCCAGCCTCAGTTTGATAGAAACTGGTACCTTTAAAAGATATGTTATCAACCGTTTCCTGTATATCCAATGCAGCAAAACCAAAGTGATTATATTCATCATCACGGAAGGTAAGATTGTTTGAAGTTCGTACTGCAATTCGTGTTTCAAACCTATTATTTGAAGAGCGTACATTGTTGCCGTTCTCGATAACAATAGACCCACCTTGATCACCATAACTAACGTTGTTGGCAATAGTGATATTATTAGATATTTGATTTAGTCCCGAGATGGTGTAAGGGGCACCTGCAGCAGCCCCTAGCCTGTTATTAGCAAAAACAACCCCATCAGCGCCCACTATCTCAATACCTAGACTTGAAAAGTTTTTCAAATCACTGTTAACTATAGAAACGCTTTCACCTTTTCCACTGAATGATGCACACATACCGAATTCTATCAGCCCTATACCATCCCAAGAGCAGCCATTAAAATGGATGTCTTTGTATCGGGCCGCTGTAGGTGTGTGATTGTGGTTTATGACCTCAAAGCCCATGCGACCTATTTGGTTGAATTTACACCTTGTGAAAGTGACCCTTTCCGCGGTATAACCTAAGTCACCAAAATCATCGACAACAATTTTAACACCGTTCATATTTGTGTCTGGGGCAGTAAATTCGCAATCGACAAAATCAATATCTTTAAAATTGCCACTAGCCAATAAAACTAAACCAAATAGACTTGTGTTGGTAACGTTACCTGCGTATCGCTGTTCAAATTTTACATTGTAGATGGCCATGTTTTGAACATCGCCATTTGTAGCCTCAATGATTTGCCCGTCTTGAACTTCTGAATAAAAAGACGTTCCTTTTTCAGCGACTATTTCTAAGTTTAGAGTTCCCCTGTAGTCTACATCGGTGTCGAACTTATAATCACCTTTTGGTACCGTAACCCTAAATACATTACCAGCAACGTTGTCGGCCACCATAGCCTGAAAAGCGGGGCGATCATCAATACCATCATCAGGTACGGCACCATAGTCTAGTATTGACTTACCAAAAGCCATTGCATCAACGTAACTTTTTGGTACCAACTGATTGGGCGCCGTCGGGGTCCCATTTTGAAATATTGGTTGCGCAAAGGTATTCGTGCCTGACCAGGTATTGTTTTGATTTCGATAGCCGGTATCATCTATAAAACCATCGTCATTCGTATCATATACGGCCTTCGTCATATCACCGCTTCCAGAACCACTACCAGTACGCCATCCAGTACCCAGCTCACCATCTAAAAGTGATGCGATTTCACTGCCCGTGATAGAGGTAGCCGTTGAACCGCCTAAAATAATCCAACTGATAGTAATTGTATTATTACAATAGTTAATCGCTTCAAAAGTTGTCGAGGTAATATTCCCTACGTTTATACAGTATTGCCCCCCGCCCGATGAGTTAAAGACAATTCTACTCAAGTTTGGAGCATAACCAAGGTTGTGCGTTATAGTTTGAATCGCTTGCCCTGTGAATGTGTAGCTACCTTGGGCAACAATACCAAAATTTGATCCAGCACCACCTCCAGAGATAAAAGAAGAAAAATCACCAAACGAGATCCCCATTTGAATACCATCAACTTTAGAAACCAACAAAGTATCATTTGCACCAATAGTAGTGGTCGCCTCTTTTTTAGGGAATTTCGGGTGACCTTCTTTGGTCACCTGTATCTGAGAAAAGGCGCAGAAAGTAAATAACAATAGAAATACTGAAAAGTACTTTTTCATTTTTTTGGTTTTATGCTAAGGTTTTCATTTTCGACTATTACTTCAAATCCTTTAATCTCTAAAGAATCGGTCTTCAGCACTTTTCTTTTTTTAAACAAACACCAAAAAGATATTACCAAAGATACACTGGACAATAACAATGCCGATATTTCATATCCCGTCATAGTTCTCGTGTGATTGAGTTTGCTGAATAACTTTCCAATTTTTCCGTATCAGGACCCAAATAAGTTCCTGATACTACTAAATAAAGATTTCCATTGTTGTCTGTTACTTCTTTATCGGTTACCGAATCATTTACATTTATGGTCTTTTGCGTAGTTGTTGCCGTAGTTTGTTGAAGCACCCATATATCATCATTTGAATCCCAAAGAGCAATTCTTACATCTTCACCCACTCCTGAGTCAATATTTGCATATCCACCGGCAACGGCAGTTGGATATGTCGCCATAAGTAAGGCAAGAGAACTATGCACTCCATAAAATGCATTGGGTGTTTCTGGGCCGGTTATTGCATTTAGAACACCTATTACTTCTGTAAATAAGTCGGCGATCTCCTTAAAATCTTCGGCAGTTGCTTCGGTTAACCTATTACCAATTGCTCGAAGATTCGACTTATTTCTTAAAAATGTACTGGGCGTAGATGTAATAGGCATAACGCTATTTTTATCAAATTTTACTTTTAATCATTCCTAAAAAAAGGACATCAGAACGATACAATACTTCCCGTGTTTTTAGGCTTTACGAACTGGGCGGTCTCCTTTGCTTGGTAGTTGGTAAAGCTTTCGGGATTCGATTCTATAATTTTGATGGCCTTTTTGTAGTACTCTTCTGCCGCAACCAACCGTTCATTTTTGATTCGCCTCAATTGTTCTTCCTCTAAGGGTTTTGATTTATAGCCCGGGAACTCTTCGATCTTCTCATATATACCATTACTGGTAAGTTCAAAGGTTCCGCTATGAATTGCCTTGTAAACAGTGTAGTTTACCATAGCCGCCTGAAACAGATCCAATACACGATATTGAGGCGTCGCCCCTAGCTCTAATGAAAGCGTGGGCAATGGTTTGGAGGTAAAGTTGATTTCAGCAATGGTTTCAGCGCTTAGCCTCCCTAAAAAGAACTGATGATATGATTCTAACATGTAGGGACGTAATGCCAGAAATGTTTTCCTTGAATTGGATATATGGAACCAACGGTTGAATGTATCGGTTCGTTTTACAAACAATTCCTTAAACACGGTGTACCCTTCAGAACCCTTCCAATCTGAAAATGAACTTTCGTTCTCTTCCATTATTCTCAAAGCTTCGTCAATCGCTGTGAAACCGGCATCAATGAATGACCTTCTTAAATCCCTTATCTGCCACCATTGAGCCGCCTTGTAGTGCTCACCTTCCGCAACGGAAATTCCCGAATCCGTAACTTGAACGTTTGCTAGCGGTAGGTACAAAAACCAAGCAAGGTTTGCCGAAGCTTCTCTTAAGAGTTCATATACTTTTTCCGAAAAGCCTTCCAAGGTTTCTTCAGAACTAAATAGATCATAAGTTATGGATCCGATAATGGGGAGAACATATTTTCGCTCTGCTTGCTTAACGTAAGGTTTTACAGTATCCCATTCCAATGAACGATTCACCGAGACGTATTCTTTTATTGCTTCAATGGAGGTGATTAGAGTAGCCATTAGAATTTAGTTTGGGTTCCTGTTGGGTTCGCATCCAAGGTTGTCAATTCGGTATTGGCGAAATCTGCTTTCAAATCTTTAGGCCATCCATTGTAATCCCTAAGTAATTGCCATGGTTCAAGAGATATTTGGCGCTTGGTTTTGAACAAGGAGGTTAGAATGCTAAATGCTTCACGCTTATCACTTCCTGATCCTGTATTCATTTTTCCACCGGGTATACCAGCTCCTAATAAGGAAGGGTCAACACCCATAGCAAACATGATTTCGGAGTTAGCGGCCGATGCTTCAGGGAGATAAGACCCATCTTTTAAAACATCATCTATTGCAACCACCTCGATACCCTTTACCCAATCACCATTGATATCCTTGTAGACAACTGACTGGATGGATTTTCCCGCATTCTTACTTCCACTCAAATGATCATCGATAGCACTGGTTAACTGGTCCCGAATTTCTTTCTTTTTTTCAGGGGTATAGTCGGCCCATTCGTTTTGGTACATGCGAAGGAAATACTCCTCGCTGATGTAAACCATATACTTTAAATTCAGCTGGTTTTCGAACAGGTTCTTCTTGTATTCCGGAATAGAATTGGCAACTTCCATCCACCCATTATGATACACCGCATGCCAGTCCACTTCGGGATAATAGGTTTCGGTCATTAAAGGGTAAAAAATGGGGAGCATAAACTTATGGATCTTCTTCTTTTTACAGTACTCCTTTATTTGATCTGCATGCCAATAGCTATCTATTGCTGGTATTTTTGAAATATACTCGGAATCCGTATCTACATGGCTTTTCCAATCGTGCGAGAAATAAATATTTTCAATAAGCCCCGATTTTTCATTGATGGTTTCAAATCTGCACTTAGCTGCCGGTTGCCGTCTCACGGATACTATCTTGGAATAGTCTTTTGATAAAATAAACTCGGGAAAGGCAATGTAAAAGGTTTCCAAATCGGCAATGATCTCGGTCCAGAAGCGACCCATTTTCATACGAGTATTGAATTCCTCTATTGCCGGGTAGGATTTGACAGAAACCATCTTCTTGTCTTCCTTCCCGTCCTCGGTAACTTCTTCTTTGTACAGCTTTATCCCTTGGCCATAATGGGTTGATTTCAATACCCGGGCCGCAGCACCCCCTGCACCATTTAAATTCAAAGCCTTCATAAACTTTTGAGGGTATTGATTATCTGTACCCCAAAAAGCAATTTGCCTACCAGAAGTATCTTCTGGATTTACAACTGTGTGTGATTTGTTTTTTCCAAATGCGAAAGCAGCTTTACTACCATGACCAAATGAAACATCACCGTATGTGGTTACTCTTCCCATTAATAGATGACTTTTTTACCATTGAATTCAATTATAAATAGAATATTGATTTTCTTGATTTTGCCACTCGGGAGTATTTTTATATTCCGGGTTTTGTTGGCAAAATGATTGGGATTTTTTCGCATGCTTGATCGTGGCTTGGACTTGGTACGCAATGCTAATACACTATCGGAATTGGGGTTCTCTTCCTTAATCACCAATTTAGCTCTGGCCCAACTCCTTAATTGCCCTCCAGTCTTTGAAAAACGTTGCATTGTCCTAACCTTAATACTAAATGGTACTGCACGGCCATCGTCATCTAAGGTTTTCATTTGAGACAGCACATCTTTCAGGTAAATGGTTTCCGGTACCATACAGCCAAGTTGAGAAAAGCTGTATGTGCAAAAAAGGACACGGATCTATTCACATATCACTGGAGTATCCAACCAATCATCGGGCTTCACTTTTAGCGGCTCACTGCCCATAATACTGCCTACAAATCGATAGCCATACAAATGCTCATTGAACACAGGACCAACTTTAGCATAACTCACAGTATTTACTTTGAATTTGTTAAACAGGAAATGCTCCGGTAAACTAGCGTCATGTTTCATCCTAGCAATCATGGAAAGGCCTATCTGCTCAGCTATGGTCAAAGAATCATTTTGTCCTGGGTAGTCTCGTTGTTTCGGTTTCAAATATATGGTGAAGGCAAAGGTTCGATCATTCACCGTCGCCTGCAAACTACTGTTCGACAGGTCACCCTCATGGCTTTCCAAAACCAATGCCGGGAATTCTACTTTCGAACGAAAGGATGATTGAATCTCGGTAAGGTCCATCCGAAAAAACCCGTTCACCAACCTATGGTTATCGGCCAACGATTCGAAATAGGTAACGATAATGTTGTGGTCCATATCCATCAGGTTTTTTTTCGAAGCTTGTTAATGTCGTTGGTCAATATATTCAAAAAGTCATAGGTCATAACTTGATTCGTTTCAGAGAGCTTACTTGGATCTCCCTCGATCTTATCCAATACTATTTCTCCGAAACTGACGTATTTGTTTTTAATGGGGGTTACTTGTCCCTCTAATTTTACAGGTTTAGGAAACAACACTGGAAACGCATTGCTGATATGGCTTCTACACCCTTCATATGCATAGCCAATTGCTAGCCGGGTTTTTAACGGAAGGCACTTAAACACATCGGCCCTGGCATCAACTGCCTGCTTTACAAATGGCTTTCGTATGTCCCTATCATTTCTAAACGTGGCCTTCTTTCGATATAGTGATGCACATAAAACCGTTAACCATAGATCATTTTTGGAGGTGCGCCATCGATAAAAAATTGCATCTACAAATGAGAACTCCCCAATGGTCAGATTTCGCAATCGTTGGGCGGGGCCATAATATGTTTCATCGCCAATATTGACCGAGTAAGGAAACTTGGTTCTTTTGATACCGTCATAAATGAATTTGGTGAAATTCACCAGGGTTTCCGGCAGGAGTTCTTTCATGGCAATTTTGATATGTGCCACCTTGTTCTCGATCAAGAGCTCTTTACAAATCTGATAGAACAAACGAGCCTCAGTATCGCGTATTGTTTCGGGATTATCCTTTACCAACTGCTCGTAGCAATGAAATTGATAGGCTATATTTTCCAGCTGCCGTTGCGAAAGATCGTTCCATGCTTTTGGTATGGTGAGTTTGACATCCATTGACCGCAAGGTGAAGAATCAAGTGGATTCGAAAAAGGACAATTAGGATTTGATTTAGGAATCTTTAATTGATATTCTAGAAAGACTTGTTAAAGTTGACCACTACTAAACCCTGTTTAACATTCATTTAATCGAAAAACACAACAATTATTGTATATTTCTGTAGTGATACACTATATTCGCTTAGTTCTCTTTGAAAGCCATACCTTATTATGAGAAAATTAGCTATCCTATTCCTTTTATTTTTAGCAGCCAGTTGTGCTACGTCAAATATCAAACAGGAAAATACGGTTGTAAGAGAAAGGTTTGATGGTTCAAAACTATCCAATAACTCTCATATCACTGCTGTTCCTGATTCAGTTTCTGTAGCTTCAAATAAATACCGTCACTAGGAACCGCCCCGCTTAATCCCAAGGAATTTTTTGATACAGCTTCTAATACATAAGCTATTACTTTATTCGTGGTAAGTGCCTTACTATCTACTTTGTTTTCATATTCGTTTATTTTATTAGCAAGAGTGGTAGAGGTCTGAGCATATGGGTTCCACAGAAAAGTAGCCAATCCCACTACTAAATCCTTCTTTGGCTTTTTTCCCATACGAATTATAGGGCCTCCTGAATTCCCTTTGTTTAAAGTTAAATCAACCCATGCCACTTCTCGTTTAAAAGGTCTTAATACTCCATTTTCTAATTGAAGATATTCTTGGGAACTCCACTTTGTTGAAAACAAGCCTTTAGAAATAACTCTTTGCCTAATGGCTAGCGGATACCCAGCAGTGTAAACTTCATCTCCTTCATTTACATCTTCCCATTTCCCGATTCGCAAAAAATCATACTCTTTATCATCTTTTATTCTAGGAATCAAAATAATATAGTCTTTGGTGACACCGTCCAAATATTCATCCCCGTAATAATCTGGCATTACTATATATTCAACAACCCGTTCATCCCTGAACTCCGCTTTGATTAGTCTAACTGAATCAATTTGATTGTTTTTAGGATTTCTATAAAAAGCAGGTTGTACTACGTGATTATTTGTAGCAACCCATCCTGTCTTTGTACATACAAATCCGGTTCCAGAAGAATTGGTTGAATCAATTGTTATTCTTACAACTGTATTATTAAGCTTATCAATTCTTTCTTGCCCCAAAGATTGAGAACTCATAAATCCACTCGATAACAAAAAAAGGAATAACATTATTTTCATGAATGTAAAATTAGAAAACAAAATTCCCAGAATCCATGACACTATTTAACATTTATCAACATTAAGAGAGAGTTATTAAGTAAACGAAGTGTTGAAAAGTATCATTTTCATTTTTTTTCAATTAAAAGGCTAATCTTGAAACAATTAACTATCTATAACAAAAACTATTTTTTCATCAGGCACCCTAATCCAACGCCGTGGCCTATGGGCCGGTGACTGTTGCCAATAGCAAAAAAGCAAGATAATATGAATTGAGATATCAAGGGGGTCAGTTCCCGATATTGGAGTTCGGCATGTCATCGCCTGAGTTTGCGCCCAAGATGTATTTCTCCCAGAACATAGAGAAGATGGGGTAATCAAAGGTATCCGAGAAGTGGGTGGCATGCTCTTGCTCTACGGTCTTCCTGGTTTCAACACGCTTATCCTTCTGGATCCCTTGCGGGCCGTCCTTTGCTTCGGCATGCTCCAGCGATACGATCAGATCCTTACAATTACCCTCGTTGATGCGTATACGCGGTAATGGTCCATGACCATCTTCCCTTAACATCACATTGATGAGCCGGAACTTATCGATATGGCTGGGATTGTTCCCTACCGGCATAATGTGTACCTTCCAACCAGCTGCCCTCAGCAATGCAGCTGCCTGTTGTGAGAACGTCAGCTTACTATTGGCAACTTTAGAGTTCCCGGACCGGTCACCATAGTACTTGACAATCTTAGTTGGATAAGGCGCATAATAGGGAATGAACTTTTCAGTAAACAGGTGATCCAAGATATCGGGTGACTTCACGAAAAAGCAATTGAGCACCTTGTATGTATCACCTTGAAGCTGGGATACAGATAGAGAATTGATCCCGGCATTGTAATCCACGCTTATTAGCAGGGGCTGAGCGGGGTTAAAGTCCCTATCCTGTTTACAATTGAAGTGCCTGTCATCAAGGTCCCTTAGATCCAGGCGTTCCAGGTAATCGTTGTCATGATCTGTGTAATAGTGCACATCAGGGTTCAATTGTGGGTAGAAGCCCCCGGTTATTTCCTTTGGCTGAATATTCAACATCTCCGCATTATAAATGACCTCACTGGAGTAGGACTGCTTCATGTATTCGAAGTAATCAGGTCGAAGATTCTCCAAATTACTTTTTGCGGTCGCTTTTTGAAAAAAGAAATTTTTGGGCTGTTCTTTGTGCAAATCCTCATACTTCAAGACCCAATTCCCTTTTTTGGTGATTGGCATGGAAGTCACATAGGTTTCCGAAAAGAGGTAGGGGTTGTTTTTCCATATCACTTCCTTGGGAATTGACCTATTGGTATTCTTGACCGAGATTGCCAATTTATCTTCGTCCTGAAGCGCTGTTTCATCGCTCAAAAATCCAGAGGAGTTGATTCCCCTACCGCTATTAGCATTGTCCAAAGAAACGAGCTGAAAAACGGTACCGTTAGACCAATGTATAATGTTCTCATACTTATCGGGGGATTCATGCGGTAGCCTAAATCCCATTTTTTTACCGGCACGGGTACCAACCACATAGTCGACACCTTCATAGAAACCGAATATGGCCAACCCAGCTTTTGTGGTTTTTAACGTATTCGATAGTATTTGAGCATACGTATTCCCAACCAAGATAAAAGTGGCTCGGGGCATATAACGCACCATCATCATCATAAACCAAGCTAAAATGGTTGATTTACCGGCTCCTCGCCCCCAAATAAGCATCTTCACTTTCTGAGGCGCCAGAATAGCGACCAACTGTGCCGGATTGAGTTGTATGGCCTTCCGAACGCTAATCAACTTCTTCATGCACTATGTCTTCGACCTCCAGTTCATTCATATCGATAGGCCCCTTTAAAATGGCCTTTACCAGGGCGTCCTGCATGCTTTTGGAAACAGTTATGTCGTAGTCCTGAGATTTAATCTTATCCGGGTCGAAAAGGAGGTCGCCTTTATCAAAATCCAAGAGCACATCAATTTGACCCTCTAGTTTTACAACTAAATCCCATTGTTTCTCCTTTTTTAAGGTCTTAATTAGCCTTCTTTTTCGTTCAATCTGAATAAAACGCCACGCATCTTTATTGAACTTTTTTACACTCCCGAAAAGCTGTTCGGCCATGTTTATAGTCCGATACGCAGTAGTTTGACTGATCTTAAAAAGACTCATCAGCTTTTTAACGGTCTTCGTGATACTATCATCCTCAATTAGCATCGTAAAAGCAGCTTCGCAGCGTTTTTTTTGATCTTTTTCGACCGGCGTTAGGTTGATGGCCCTTTCGTCGAAATAATGCGCCATCAGGTTTTCGATGGTATTGTCTTTCCGTGATTGTGTCATTAATCCGTTCATAGCAAGGCATCAATTTTATTGAGGTTAAGTTGGTGGGAATGCAGCAAATTTTCGCTTTTACGGATTGCTCCCTCTAAGAGCAATTGTTTATGCTTATCCCGTTCGGCATCCAATGCAATGTACTTTTCATCAACCCGCTTTGAAATCTTGCTAATGCTGCTCTTTAAATTGTTCTTTTTTCGCAATAACTGAACAGGGGTTAAATCGCTAAAGTCATCCTTCGGGACATCTAGCAATGTCCGATGCTTTTTCCAGTGGTGTAGTTCCTTCCATATCAAATCTCGTTCTTCGTCCAATTCAAGAATCTGCAGTTGAATCTTCAAAGCACTTTCGGATGCACTATCTGGCAAATCGTTAAGTACGAACTTCAATTCGATCATTTCATGGAACACCTTTTGGGCCTTTATAAAACGAATTCGAAGCTCTGGAGGCAGGTCTCCCATTCGGATTCCGCCAAACGCAGCCTTTGCACTTTCAGAGGCAATTTTCTTTTGCTCCATTTCTATGGTAACCTGCTCCTGAGTTGGATAAACCGGTAAATGGATCGTCGGAGTCACAGTTTTCTTTATCAAGGGCTTTGCTTTGTACTTCCTCAATTCAGCTACCAAAGCCGCCATATTTTGATTTGATTTACCGCGATTGAGCCTTTTTAAAAGCCGATGTTTCCTATTGGGCAAGGAAGCATAGATAGTAACGCCCTCATAATAGTCTTTAGAGTTTTCGAACCAATTTTTGATTGCTTCCATGCTCCAAAGTTTGAGAAATGGCAACAGTCAAAAAAGGACATACTTAGGTGTTATTACTGGAAACAAAAAAACCCCTCGTTAAAGGGGTTTTACTAACTCAAAAAACTAACAATGATCAACCTTTACTTTCAAGTACTTTATATCTTGTTTCGGCAATTGCCTTGAGGGTTTTTCCATCATTCACAAGCAACAATGTTTCAATTTCCTCTTCACTTTCTGCTTTTAGCATAATAGCCGCGAGTCGCTTCACGCCTAATTTTTGTTTCTTCAAGAATTTCACCGCTTCTTCTCCAGGTATAATGGTAATCCACGGAAAACCTGAATCTTCATACAAGGCCAATAATCTTTCGTTATTAACGGGTTTCGATGTATCTAACCGTCCCCAATTGGGAATGGTGTATCGTCCCGGGCGTGTAATTTCAAAAACCATTACTCAGGAACGAATTCGGTAATTGTTCCAGTGTAAACAGGAGCAGGGTACGCCTGAACATCACTAAACTTGATAGGGGTACCATGAACGTCTCCTGGCTTAACACCTGAAGAACCCGTTGCTTCGGACAAATATGCAGGTGAGTTTTTAGAGCCTATTTGCTTGATTTCACCATTTACTTGTGTTACCAAGAAAATCATCCCCACGTTCTGATATTTACGAATGAAACCGGTTACCTTGGCGCTAGTTCCGGGTAAAGTTCCAGCGAAATTATTGACATTGGATTTAGACCCTTTCTCGCCTTGATTTTGGGTATCTACCATTCCGGTCTCGGGCAACACGGTGATTTTGAAAAACCCTTTTGGAGGTGTGAACGTATGAGGCCCCACAATAGTTCCAGCCTCTTCTAAAGTAGTCGCCACATTTAAGGCAGGGGGTGCCATAATTTCGTCGAAATCTGCTACACGAGCAGCAAAAATTTCTACTGGACTTACACCTGCAGGGTTTTCTTGGTCTGGACAATAGTCCATATTATCAGTTACAATGGTATCAATACAATCAGGCATAACTTAGTAGATTTGTTCGATGAAATTATTATTTCCGTAGACGAGTTCGAGCATTACTTCCCCGTCTTCGATGAGCTCTTTCGTTTTACGACTTACACCGTCAATATTTAGAGATGCTGGAGCAGACTTTTTAAAGCGAAATTTCAGTCCCCTATCATCCGTAAATACAGGACGATTATCCTTCCCTTTTTTTGAAGCTTTTTCAGCAGAGGACTTGCTTTCCTCTTCTTTAATCGCTTTGGATTTCAGGTCTTTTTCTGCTTTTTTTGCATTAGCGGCACGAAGCTTCTTCGCTTCCAATTGCCTTGCTACAGTACGGTTGTTTTTTACCAAATCCGCCATTTCCATAGCAGCTTTGGCTTCAGCATCTGCCTTCTCCTTATCAGCCTTCGCTTTGGCATCGGATTTCTCCTTGTCGGCTTTCGCTTTGGCATCAGCCTTTTCCTGGTCAGCTTTCGCTTTGGAATCGGCTTTTTCCTTTTCAGCTTTCACTTTTGAGGTGTCCGCACCATTGGCGGACACCTCTCCAGCTTTCTTCGGATCGGGGTTTTTATTCGTTTTAGTGGCCTTGCTGGCCGCGGTATTTTTTTTAGCCATGGGTAATTTTTAAGGATTAAACAGTGACACCGTCTATACCATAATACAATTGATTCAAGTCTGTATCACCTAGACCATATTCTCCATCAGCATAGTTGGCAACAAAAACCATCTCATTGATCAAAAAGTCATATCCTTTCCAGAATTCCATAAAGAACTTAACTTCATAATCCTGTTTTTGGATATCAGTTACACGGGGCTTACCATCAAACACGTCAATTAGGCGTTTGAAGTTACCATCGATTGTAGCAAAAATGTCATCACTTTCCATTCCCGGGAGAGCAACCAATTCGCGTTTACCCAATCTACTTTTACCCTTATCTTTTTGGAACTGATTCTGTCCAAATTGATCTTCATATTGCAACCAATAACGCTCTAAGTTATTTTCGCTCATGAATAACTTTTTGACCTTTGATTTAGCCTTCGAGGGAAGGGACCTTTCAAAAGAAGTAACCTGATCTACAATATTGGTATCAGTCAATGCTTGCATTGGTATTTTAAATGGAGTGTGACCGGTACCTGGCACTTCTGCGAACAAATCCAAAATAATTTGTTCAATTCCATTCATCGAGAAACCAAACTCATCGAGCCTGGCAGGGTCGTAAACACCTTTAATTTCTAAAGTGGCCAAGTCATCAATCACTTTTGGAAGTAACTCACGCTCGATAATATACTTCGAAATTGGCATTTGCTCTGGTTTCAAATTCTCCGCATACAAATCTGCCCAATAGGAACTAAGTATGTCAGCTGGCACAATCGGGAAATTTACCTTTTGATGGTAATTTTTCAGAATCTTGTGTTCAATTTGAGCCTGCCCCAACGCATTCCAAACTTTACTAAAACCTTGCACCACATTGCTGATCAAGGTAGATCCTTGCGGAAATTTGCCCTTAATTTTCGTTAAAGGGCTTGTATGTTTGTCCAAGGTGCTCTGAGCACGATTAAGACTAGCCGAAATGAGATTTGGGTTGTGTGCCAACCAAGTATTCACTTCTTTAATTACGTCATCGATAAGTATATCAGCCATGGTATTTTAGTTTTGATAGATTGAGGATTCGAAATTTATAAAACCATGGTCCCCAGAAACATCTTCTTTCTTTTTCCCAGTTGTATGGTCATCACCTGGTTCATTGCCCAAGGCGGTAATTTTGTTTTTATATGCCGTAATGGCACCAGTTACATCAGTAACCTTATCTTCCCCGGTGAGCTCCAGTTCTTTATTGGCCCCTAACACGATTGCATTATGGGTAGCAACAGCATCGGTTACTGCCTTTTCGGCTGTCGCTTTTTCGGTCTTTGCAGCTTGCAAATCAGATTCTAAAGCACTTATTTTTGCTTCCACTTGGTCAGCCTCTGCCTCATTTAGTAAGATTCCATTGGCAGTCTCCCCTTCGCCAAATTTTTTACCGATTACAGATTCTATTTTTGTATAGTTCTTGCTCATTTGAGTAGATTTTTTGTTTGCGTCTTTCGATAATTCAATAACCCTATCTATGGCATCGTTAATGGTACCTAATGAATCGACCAACTTCATTTCTTTGGCTTTCTCGGCATTGTAAGTTCCACCTTTAAAAACGGCCTCGTCAATTTGTGGGCGTGCAGTCTTTATATCCGAAATAAAAGTATCGACCAAAGGGTCCAATTCTTCCTTAATGTAGGTTTCGTATGACCCCTCCTCTTTGAATACGTCCCTAGAGGCCTTATTCTTCTCGGTACTTTTAGTGGCATACATGGTATGTACCTTTAGCCCCTTAGTTCCGTAGTAACCATCGATATCCAAAAGCTTCGCATATGCTCCAATACTTCCTATATGTTCCGCTCTTTTATTTGCAATGATTTCTTGCGCGGCACTCCCAATATAGTAGGCAGCCGAACACATCAAACCATCCGTATATGTTACCACGGGTTTTGGATAAGTACTCAAGTAATCATAAAACTCAGGAGTTCCATAGGCTTGCCCACCGCCAGAATCGATGTCTAAAACTACTCCAGCGATATCGGACCCTTTTAAGGCATCCAGTTCGCGCATCATCCCTTTCGTGCCTTGCGGCCCGCACATTTGATCATGCTTAACTATTGGGTTTTTGATTTCTAAAATCGCAACCTTCACATTTGCTGTATTTGAGTTCCCCTTAGAAGAATGGTAACTGATCAAAGATGGTTTTTCTTTTTCAGTGTCATTTGCCCCCATATGATTCCCAACTAACATCCCAAAAATCAAAGGCAAATAACCTTGTGCATAGTTTTGCTCTATGTACCAAGGTCTATTGAATAAACTGTGAAGGTTCGCTACTGACAATTTTATAGTATTGATTTACTAAAGCACAATACTATAGAGTCTAAATAGGTATAAAAAGGACATTAAAGCGTCTCAGCCAATACAAACGGAAGGCCACGCTGATAGATATTGAAGTTAATATGGTCAAAAATGATGCTCTTAGCATAGGTACTACCGCTAGTACGCACGGCATACCCCTTAACTGCCCCGGGCTGAGGACTATTCACTTCATCATAAGTACACAATAAAGGCTGTGCCGTAGTTCCATATAAATGGGTAGAACCGTGCTTACTGATCAGCACCACCACTTCTTCGTTATTGTATTCCTCAAGAACTTTCTGAATCTCTTTTTGTTGCGGGGTAATCGTAAAACCTATTCCGGTACGATACAGCTTGCCAGAAGCACTAATACCCGTGCTATGGGCGACGTTTACGTTATTTGGCAATAAATCAGCAATTAATACTTGTGCGGTATCAGGAAGATTTGTTAGAATTTCTTCAATGATTTCCTCATTGGTAAAATGGGTAAAATATGGTAATTGAGTAGCCTCAAATACCGCTATCTTATAAAAATGGTCGATATGGCCTTCATGACCATTGTTACAAAGGGTATGGATCATAATTCATGTTTTTTAGGGACATTTTTAGATGTATCCCAATTTGTTATGCACTCATTAACCGGGATTCGATACCCTCTTTTTTGCGCTTGAAATCACGGTATATGGTCTCCAGTTTAATATCGTCCTCGGTGATATCATAGAGCTTTAGAAACTGTCGAATTTCACCTATACATTTGGTCTTATTCGCTATGTTTTTCATGATGATATGATGATACAGCTCATCGCGAAACAGTTGATCCATAAGGCGATTGAAGACCTGACCACTTTTAATACCTAGTTTAATACCGGTCTTTAAGTACTTGTGCTCCTTGATGACCAAATGAAACAGCCGATTGTACTTTGATTTCGATATGGGAATGTCAGGATTCGTGCCAAGTGAAGAAAGGACAATGTTCCCAATAATATCATTTCTGGTAGCAACATAGGTATCGCTGCCAGTACGTTTCACCAAAAATTTATAAACGTGATCAGCAACAGGGATACTTTCAGTAATGGAATAATCTGCATACATGGGCGGTTTCTTTCAAAATTAAGGTTTTTTTACCTCATTTTTTTGATTTATAAGGTGTTTTTACCCCATGTATAATTAACCTGTATTGGGTCTTAGAAAACTTAACTGATACCTTGATGCAATAACAGCGCCTTTTAGTAATTTGCATATATTCTTGTTTTAAACTTCGAAAAATGACTCTAGTAATATCGGCAGGTAACTCAGAACAAATTATCCAGGTTTCAGACAGGAGATTGACCAATAGAGGTAAACTTGTCAATGATGAATCAAGTAAGGCAATAATCCTTCATTGTGGTAATGCGAGATTATCAGTTAGTTATACAGGCTTGGCCAGTGTAGGTAAATCATTTATTACCAGAAAATGGCTTCTTAAAACAATAAGTGAATGTGCTCCTCCCGATTATACCGCAGAACAGATAATAATAAGATTCACGGAAAGGGCAACTAGAGAATTTTCAGAAAATCCCTTCTTAAAAAATTTACCCAAAGCCTCGAAACGTTTAACCATAATGTTTACCGGATATTTGTATCATCATGCCCACCCTTTGGCTGCTTTAGCAATTGTTTCTAATTATCAAGATATTGACAAAAATCAAAAACTAAATTATGCTTTAGACAAGTTTACTCATTATTTTAGACAAGGGCCAGGGCCAGGGCCAAACGTCGGAAATTTTGCTTTAATATTTGCAATTGGTACACTACCGCCTATCAAGAAAGAACAAAATCAACTTCTTAGAGAAGTAGTTAAAAACAAAATACCTGCACGAAAAATAGTCGACCTTTTAGTTGAGATTATTCGAAAATTAGCTGACCATCCATCATCCGGCAACACGATTGGTAAACAATTAGATAGTGTTACTATTCCTAAGGATATCCAAATGATGGTAACATCAAGTTATCATTCAGAAAAAGTCAGAAAAGAAGGACTTATGGTTGATACTATTATGGCGGTAAGTGATAAACTACACATGACGGTTGGGAACATTAAAGTGACACCTCGAAGTAAAAATGCATCTCCATTAACCGGACCAAAACTTCGATCTAAACAGCTATGTTGGTGCCCCAGTGGCAAAAAATACAAATATTGCCATGGGAAAAAGCAAGACAATGGCCAGTCTTTCTTTTTGGAATTTACTCCTGATGATTGATTTGAAATTTGAAGAATTGTATCAATTAACTCATCATAAATTTCAAACCTCACTAAACTGAAATTAACCATTAGCAATACGGAAGAATTTAGGAATCATTCAATTCTCCTATATTCGATGATTCACGGTTTAAAACTTCTGCACTTAGTGTAATTATGAATTCCAATCCAAATATTTACACGGGGCCAAAATCGTTGGAAAAAGTTCCAACGGTTCCAACAAACTCCTATCTATTTGATTTTTAAATACTTATGTTTTTAAAGGTGTTGGAACGTGTTGGAACCACCCCACAATTTGTTGGAACCGTAATTTCCCGTTCCAACAGATTCCAACACTTTTAAAGGAAAATCCAAACGAAAAAATCAACATATATATTTGATAACCAGTATTTTATAATATTAAACTATGATTTTGTTGGAACGTTGGAACCGTTGAACCAAAAACACGACCACTTTTTCGCTAAAAGATTTTTTAATTAGGGGGTGCGGGGGATTATACCTATTCAATGCCTTTTTTTTGAAGGGTTGATTTTGAGGCGTTTTTTGCATTGATTCCAGGAAAAAGTTCCAACAGCTTCATACTTGCCCATTTGAAAATATAAAGGGGGTTGCGGGGGATACGAAAACTATAGGGAGGTCGAGGGCCTTGCCCTATCGGGCGGCAAGGCCATCTCAAAATATAGTATTGCCTACCGGCAATAATCTTCACTCTACTATTCGATGCCGTTCCCAATTCGTTTGTGGAATTCTCCAATAGCCCAAAACGGACATGATCAAGAAGGTGGTTCTGGAGGGATATCGGTAATACAACTTAAAATCCAAGGTATCAGGCTCGAACTCCACATAAAACCCTTCCATACTCATGGGCTTGTCATTTTCCATACCGGCATCCTTTAAGGCACATTGGTACCGCTCTCCCCCAATCTCTGCCAAGAGGAGCTTTAGCTGCGTTTTGTCATAGTTTCGAAATACTAATTTGGACATTATCCAAAAATATGGATTTATTCCATTTTACAGGAATCTATTTAATTTTTAATTTGGTGCTATAAAAACCAAGCTATGTGCTACAGTACACGTGTGATCCGAAAAGCAAAAGAATTGGAACTTCACTACCAAGCCAAACTCCTATTCGGTGACATGCCGGAAGACCAAGAACTTATCTATAACCATGCCCATGGGTTTGCACACCCGAATATGTGGATCATGCCACAGAAAAGAAAGGGACATCTTTTACCGGCCAAGTGGGGCATCATGCCTAAAGATTCATACGGTGCGGATTACAAAAAATATTTCAAGGACAATTGGAAAGCGAGGCACGGATTAAATCTAAGAGGGGACGACATTTTTGATAATTATTATTACGGAAGCATTGCCACCTCCAAAAGATGCATCATACCCGTAGATGGCTTTTTTGAACCCCACACGACTTCCACCAAGATAAAAGGCAAGCCTTTTAAAGTACCCTTTTATTTCAAAAGGAAGGATAATAAGATTATGAATTTAGCTGGTCTGTATAGCGTTACACAAGACAAAATGGTAACCTTTGCGATTTTCACGCACCAAGCCACACCGATGTTCGAAGCCATTCACAATGAACCGGCCAACAAAAAGGGTGATTACAGAAGACCTGTAGTATTAGACGATGACGAAGCCGTATACTGGCTCCGGGATGATCACAATAGAGATGATATAATGGACATTATAAACAATGACCTACCGGACTATGAGTTTGATGCCTGGCCAATAAGCACGGATTTAAAGAAACGTAACGGCGAAGGAGACCGACCGGATATCATTGATAAGGTGGAATACGAAGAAATCGAAATCGACTATTGAATTCCTGAAGCAATAAACTCCATTAACTGGCCATCTTCTGTAACAAAAACCTCTCCTTTGCTATTGGTCAAAATAAGCTTGTCATCTTCGTAGAGGGTATATATGGTAATTTTTTCCATACCGGCAATTTACAAAAAACCCTCGGCCGTCACCAAGGGTTTTACCAACACTCCAGATATAAAACGCAAAATGAAAAAAGTAAGCTACTATTGAACAACTAGCATGTACATACAGTAAAGCGCCGCGGTGACACAAAGTACTATGAATACGGCAAGCAGTGCATTTAATATTTTCTCTCTATCCAGGCGGTTCATCGCACCCAAATATAATTTGCCTTTTTGATATTTTTTTGTGGATATCCGTAATGTAAAAAAATAGCTTATTTGTATCTTGCATATCCTCTTCCTGAATTCTAAAAGAGGAAACAATGGAGTATACCAATGCATAAATAAAGCATGATTTGTAAATGCTGTGGATTACCTAATTGATGTATAACAAAAAGTTAATATGAGTAAAAACCAAGATGATTTGACAGATGTACCAAATATAGACGCTGAAGACATTTTAGCTAGTGTTGACGGCATTCCATTACCTCCAGTAATCAAGAAAAATCTTTGGAAGTCCATAGGAAGACTTACCACCGCTCTAGTCGATATTCCAGTTGCACATTTAGAATCTAGGGTAGAACGTGTCAAAGGAGAAACTATGGCCCTAAATCTTTTTCGGGTGAAAGTCGCTGAGAAGGCAGTTGAAAATTTTGTGGGCGATGAAAGTCGCATGAACAGGGCTGTAAACTACTTCAGCTCAAAGTTAATTAGAGACCAAGTCAATCGCGAAACGATAGTAGGACAAACCGTTGATGAACTTGCATACGAAGAATTTGAGGGGGACGCTGAAGAGGAGATAGACGAAGATTGGCTCGAAATGTTCGCACGCTTAGCTGAAACCAAATCAAACAAAGATGTACAACTGATTCTTTCAAAGATTCTAAGCGGTGAAATTCGAAAACCAGGTAGTTTTAGTGCGAAGACCTTACAAACTCTTACTTTACTTGATCGAACCACCACACAAATATTTCAGCGATTCTGCGCAATTAGTTATGAACCACTATTAACTAGCCTTAATAATAGACTCACCCAAGTAATATGCGAACCGTTTGGCGACCCGGGGAACAATGCACTTTCAAAATTCGACCTTGGTTACCAAGAACTGTGTCAACTGCAAGACGCTGGATTAATTCAAAATGATTTGACCGCATGGCGAGAAATGAAGGGACGTCTATTTACGATTCCCTTTAGGTTGGGAAGTCAAAACTTCGAATTGGCAAACGCGACTAACGAAATCCAAACTAATCCGGTAAAAACCAAGATTATCAATTTTACTAGAGTTGGACTGGAGTTGAGAATGGTACAAAATAATACAAATCCAGCATATAACGATGAACTCTTAAAATGGGTGAAGTCTACCTTTTCCTTAAAATAAGATCGCCATACAACAACGACTCCAATATCTTATGTCCAGGCAATGACAGCTTTCGTCAAGCTTTCCCATCCTTGCCAAGGCTCTGTTAATAGTATTGATACTAATGATAATTCCCAAACAAAAAACTCTGTTCATTATTTACGCTAAAAAAGTATGCCAAACAACTGAAAATAATACAGACTTTTGATTTAAATGGCAAGACAAGAAAGTATTTATAGCGCCGGCAATTAAGGAAGCAAAAAAATAACTTACGGGTTTAACGCTTTTAGTCTATCTAACAGCAAAAAATACAACCAAGTGAAGCAATTTACAGTTTTGATAATAACAAACACGGCAAGTGACCTTAGTAATCTTGAATTTCCTGAATTTAGAATTGTAAATACTCAATCAGAGGGTTTTAACAAGTTTTTGATTGATACGGCAGTTCCTGAATTTAGTTTTGCTTTAGAAATAAAAGAAGGAATTGAAGAGGATGGGAAAGAGCGTTATGCAATTGTCAATAAGGACCTGACCAAGACTTTTAATATTAAAAGAATATATGATGCATTTGACTTCCTTGTATTGCTTTTTCCAAGTAATTTAACTATAGAGCACATTGTTGAGTTTAAATTTGAAGATAAACGACTTGTTTATAAAAATAGCTTTAAAACGGAAATTTTCTATGATAATCATGAACGTTTTTTTAGCTTTAAAGAGGAAAAAAAGGATTTAATAAACGATTTCATCAAACAATATTCAAAAGCTTATTCTTCCGTTAAATATTTAAAATCCTCAGCTCAGAACTATATGAATGCTTTCGACACTTCTAACTATTACCATTTTTCATTTATCGCTCTCTGTATAAGTCTAGAAAGTATTACAAACGGGAACTCAGAATTAATATATAGAATTAAAAGAAATGTTGCAGTAATTTGCGGAAAGAATCCAGAAACAAGTCAAATAATTTTCGACAACATAAATACTATTTATAAGCTTAGAAGTAAAATTGTTCACGGATCTGATTTTCCTGATGACAAGGTATATGAATATCTTAATTATCTACAATCAATAGTTTCTAAAACCATAATCGAATTAATAATTCATAACATTGATAGTTTAGAATTATTAAATAAGAAAATAACCGCCTTAGGGTTTGGAGATAGAGATAAGTTATCTGAAAATTGGACTGAACTAGTATTAAATGATGATGTTGAGAATACCATTTACAATAAAATATAGCTTATAATGACCATATCTAATTTGCGCTTCTTTCATTAAACAGAAGATAAGGAAGTTCCAAATTGCAAAAAAGAATCTCACATCAATCTTCAAAACGGATTCCTTGCCACATAAACAGCTTTGTTCTGCAAGTACCCCATAAGCTCTTCCATATCCGTTTCGTAGCTCAGGATATAAGGATTGGTCTCCATGCGATTGCTCGCATAGCTATAGATCCAGTAAATAAGCCCAACACGCAATTTTAGAATAGGCGCACCGGATTGCCGGTACCCGGAGATACGTTTCAAATCTTCCGGCAGGGCCTGTACCAAATCTACTGTGACACTTTGGATAGGACTTCCTTTGGGGCGTGGGTTAATGGCGGTGGCAGTGCTCATAATATACTTAGGATTAAAATGCCCAGTAGAAAGAAAAGGAACCAGAGCACCAGTTTAACTTCTTTGATTAAAAACTTTAGAATGTTCATAGACTTACATTTTTGATTAATACATCGATATGGCGATATTTTAGTTTGATCCCATCGGCCTCAGGGTATTCCTGGACAACATCTTTGATATCATCGGCAGCAACGTACATGCGCTCTTCTATCTCATCATCTCCGAGGGTTGTTTTTTGATTTACTTGGAATAGTTTCATATTTCAAATTTTATAGTTCCATGTTAGCACTTCTATTTTTCTTCCAACTCCACCGGCAACACCTAGTCTTTGATCAAAAGATTTCTGAGACCATCCGAATTTCTGAACATGATTGTTTAAAGAAGAATTGTGATACGACGACAACAAAAACATGCCCTTTATTTTTGACAAAGCATCTAACAAAGCATCAAAATGTTTTTGCGTATAACCTTCGTAATGCCCTTGCCTTGCGCCGACATATGGAGGATCACAATAAAAAAAAGAGTCTTGGCAATCCATATCCGGAATAAGGACTTCAGCCTTTCGATCACGTATAGAAACTCGGTCGAGCCTACCAGTATATTCTCCGAACTGCTTTTTCCGATTATCTACTGAAACCGGCGGGTGCCAATTGTCAGATTTGTTTCGGACCCATTGAAAACTGCCGCCTGCCTCACCACCATAACTCATATTCGTCGCTATGTAATAGGCCCATGCTCTTTTCAAAGGAGAGTGTCCTTTGGGATTATGGTAAATATCCCGCGCCAATAAGAAGGTATGCTCGCAATGCAAAACTGTACGAACCAACTCATAAAGGCGTTCGAAATCAGTCTTCATTATGGAATAAAAATTAGTAACGTTACCATTAATATCGTTCAACACCTCAATCTTACTCGGGGCTTTCGCCCAAAAAAGTGTAGCCCCTCCAGCAAAAGCCTCCACATAAATTCGATGACTAGGAACCATAGGAAGTATGTGAGGCATCATTCTTACCTTACCTCCATAGTACTTTGTTGGGGGCCTAAGATTGGGTTTAGTTAATTCGCTTATATTCTTCATAACACTACTATTTAAAATGGTAAATCATCATCTTTATCAGACCCGGCAACAGTGGCCACCGCCTCCGCATTTGGTTGGGGAGCTCCTATCGAGGGGTCGGGGCTTTTATCTTCCTGCAGGGTAATCAGCCCCAGTTCTTTCATCTTCGAATAATTGAAGGCATAGCAGCTTTGGCTGCCGGCCGTACCGAAACGGGTACCTTTTACCAGCCCAATAAAGTAGGGGCGGCTTTTAAAGTATTGCCGAATGGTGGTTTCGCCAATTACGTCGACCCCCTCGCGTTTGGTAACCTCTTTGTTGTAAAATTGGTATACGCTTTTAAGCCTTAGAAACAAGACCGCATCGCGGGTTTCATTTTGCCATGGTACATACCGTTTGTTATCGCCCAGTATCTTGAATTCGATGGGGCTTTCAATTTTGAAATCCTTGAAATCCTTTATAAAACCGTTCTCAAAAAGAAACTGTACAATGGCCCAAAACTCGGTGAGACCATTACTATCGGCAATCTGATCACTGTTCTCTACAATCAGCTTTTTACAAAGGGCCACTACTTCTTTTTCCTCAACCGGAAACGCAAGCTTCTCACTTAAGATTTTAAAAGTGGTAAAGAGCATGGCTGTATTGGTGAACACCCTTTCTTGGTAGGTATCTTCCTTGAGTTCGTCCTTAAGGGTACGAACGGTCTCTGAATGATATGTTGCAAGGTTGTTCTCAAAATAACTGCGGTGCTGCACCACTTCAACTACCAAACCGCTGATGCCCTCATTCGTCCAATTCAATAGTTTATTGAACTCGGCCTTTTCTTCGGAAGTAAAATTCCTGTTTTGAAAAAGCAGGGATACCATTCTACTGGCCAATGCATTCTCCATACGAGTGGGGAGAAATTGCCCGCAGATGTATAATGCTGAGTTTACCTTATCGTACTGAGTGCGCTTATCGCCGGTATTCATACCTTTCTCCCGACCGATTCCGTTCCAAGCGCCCATGAGCATTCCAAAGGCCTTATCATCTATATGCTTATCCTGGTACTCGTCTAAAAACTGAATGGTATTCACGTTTCTACTCAACCTACGGGAAAGGCCCACGGGAGTGGCCTGTGTTAAGTCTAACGGAGGCAACCGGTAGTAGAAAAAGTTCTGTATGATCTTCCCAAAGGCCGATTTACCGGAATCTTTCTCGCCGAACCCCCCTAACAAGGGAAAACTATCGTAATGGGTTAGGAACAGGTCCCGGAAGATACTGGCAAATACAAAAAGTATCCCTACGGTACCTTTTTCCTGAAAAACAGTCCGCATCTGTCCCATCCATTGATCAAGGGCGATCGGGCTTTCCTTGAATACGAAAAAGCGATCGTTCTCGTACTTGTCATCCCCATCTTGGTTATCTGCATGCATTACGGAAAAGGCGGGAGAATAGTAATAATCTACATTCTGGTTGTACTCCCGCTTTTCAGAATCGATACCCTCTAAATGCATGATACCGTACTTGTTTACCCTTCGAAACTTTCCTTGCCAGTACACCCCATCGGCGAAGGCGAAAAAGCCCTTTTTGTTCCAGCCCATGGTGAGCAATTCCAGTGCAGGGTGAAACTCCCGGTTAAAGCGGATAACAAACCGATCAAAATGTTCGCTGCGCATACCGTTGTGCGTGTAAAACGCAAAGCCGTTATGGTGAAATAGATAGCGGCGAAACTCGTTAAAACTGGCGAGCATATCACTATCAAAATCGATCATGATTTTTTGGCCGGCGGTATTGGTGAGTTCACACAACCGTTTGTTTTCCTTATCACCAAGAATGTGAAAAAGCGGGGTCAATCGAAAATCGGTACCCTGAAAAAAGCTGCCATTGGTACGTTCAAACCAAAAGGTATTGCCGATGGTCACAAAACCATGCTCCATATACTCATCCATATCAGCCCCTTCCGGTAATCGAATATGGTTGGGACGAAGGCCGGTCTTTTTTTCGATACGCTCCTCGGTCTCGGCCACTTCCATTTTACCGATCTCGGCCTTGATGGCCCCTACGGTAACATCCATCAATTTGGCAATCTGCTTTATGTACACCGTGCGTTTTACCTCGTGTTTTATCTGGTATAAAGACGTACAGATATTACTGAATGCTACAGCCTTTTTGTTGGGATCCAGTTTTTGTACCTCGCGCAGGTACTCCTTTTCGTCCTTGCGTAGTTTAGCTATTTCCTCCCGTTTATCGGCATTAAGGGCCTTGGCTTCCTTCAGTTTACTTCCGCTGAGATCGTCCAGGGCATCATCGCTGATCATTTCGGCCTGTACGGCTTTAATGTTCCCAAGGGTAACCTCCTTAATCGTCTTTACTTCATCTTCGTATTGATCCCGGATCAGGTCATAGGTATCTACCTTCCAATACAGCGCATCCTTCTTATGGTTGTTTACCCATTCGTGCATATTGCCGTCCAGGTTCCGGGCAAACGAATCGGGGTCCTCCCCTTCTGGCAATATGCAAAGGGACACCTGCAACCCATTGGCCAGGCATATATCGATATCTTTTATCGTGGCCCGTTGGCCTGCAGGATCGCCATCGCGCAATAGTATCACCTCCTGGGCATACTTTTTTAGGAGTCGCGCATGGGCATCAGTAAGGGCGGTGCCACAACTGGCCACTGTATTTTCACAGCCGTTTTCGTGCATGCCGATAACGTCGGTATAACCTTCGGTAAGGATAGCGGTACCGGTTTTGGAGATTTGCCTCTTTGCTTGAAACAAGCCATACAAGACACTGGATTTGTCATAAATGGCACTTGCCCTACTATTCAGGTATTTGGCATAGGCCGCATCTTTCTCATCATTGCTACGCCGGCCGCCGAAGGCTACCACGGCCCCTTTATGGTTGTGAATGGGAAACATTAACCGGTTCTTAAAAGTATCGTAAGAATGGCTGTTTTTGGTATCACTTAGGCCGAGCTCTTTGGCCGTGCCCAACTGCCCCATATTGGTTACCCATTTGGTCACCTCATTTTTCTCGGGCGCAAAACCCAATTGAAAGGAGATACGGGTTTCTTCACTGAACTGCCGGGAAGCGATCATTTGTTTGGCCCAATGTTCCGAAGCTAAATTTTTAAGGGTGGATATGTATCTCCGTGCTACCTTTCCCAACAACTGATACATTTCGGCCCGTTCATCTAACTTTCGCTGTTGCTCGGGGGTCACTTCCTCTTTATCGAGAAAGATGTTATGAATTGATGCTATTTTTTCAACGGCCTCAATAAAATCAATCCCTTCATGTTGCATTACGAAGGTGATACCATCACCACCAGCACCGCTAGAGAAACATTTGAACATTTGTTTTGAAGGGGAGACGACGAATGAGGGGGTTTTCTCTTCGGTAAAAGGAGAGCAACATTTATAGTTGCCGCCCTCACGTTTTAGCGGTACGTAATGGTCGATGGTTTTATAGATATCGGCTTCGCGAACACGATCTATGCTGGTTTGGGTGTATCTCATACAATTGGTAGTCCTGTTTTGTACATGACCCTTTTTACATCAGCTTTAACGTAAAGGGGATGTCTTGGAGTCCCATTTTTGTTAAGCATTAAAGCTCTTCCATCAGGGAACATTCGGGCAATCGTCTTAGCCCTGTTATTGGCTTGTTCAAAATTTCCCCATGCGAATACAACTTCACTAGCTAAATTTCCGAAATAAGGTAATGTAAGGTCATTATTACCAATAGGATCTGGGTGAGATTCTAATATTTTCGGATCCGTAGATACGATTCCAAATAGATTACACATTACCACTCCGCCATACCCCCAGTCAAATGCAAAATTTACAACTCTTCGAATAGTAGGGTCATTTTGTGTTTCGTTTGCTGTTGAAGGATTCAACCCGATAAACAATACAAAAGGCTTTTCCGATGACCATATGCGCCATAATGCATATCGATACTTCCGATCAGAACTAAACTTTGCTCCGTTAGAATTCTTTTTAAAAAGTTCCATGATTCATCATATTTTAAAGAAAGCGGGGTTGCGCACCCAACGTTTTATACGGCCCCGCTATCATGGCACTTGCTCCAGTGCCGATTTTTTATTGTTGCAATACTTCAGCTGCGCTGACGGTTTCAAACACCACCTCAATAGCCTCACAGGGTTCACGATGTCGCAGTAGGGTTTCCAATTGGCGATCATATGCTTCGATTTTGGTTTGGTAGTACTGGGTCAACGTATATTTATCTGCAGGTGCAAAAGAGGAATCTTCCAATGAGATAAGTTGATCCATCACTTCCTGCTTCCGGGCCTTTACCTCTCGGTACACTTTTCTGTTTTTTACCATCAGCTGGTAATAGGCTGCATTCAACATGATAGCCTCTGCGATGTTTTTCGCCGTCTTTATCGAGGCAACGGCGGCTTCCTTTAAATTGGTTCGTAAGCGGTTTTCTTCCTGTAAAATGGTAATGGTATGTGGTACCAATTCTATTGGCCAATCTCTGGGGCGATCTTCCTGTACAATAGCAAGGCATTCGCTTGGGGTAAACTTTAAGCTTGTAGGGTTCATGGCTATATTCTTTCGTTAATCAATTGCAGTAAAAAAGCGCCTTTATTGTCCACGTTCGCTTTCCGGTACAGGTTTCGTTTATGCACATCAAAAGTAGAATGTGCGATACCCAGTTCATCGGCTATGGCCTTATCGGGTAAATTGGCGAGCAATAGATCGCAAATCTTGATATCTCGTTTGTTCAGCGCATGGCCATTTAAGGTAATGTCCTTGGTCATCCACCCGATACTGATACAATCTACCTGATGGCGATAGTTTTCGGCCGGCTGTAGTTCATCTTCTACGATATCGGGGGTGAAATCCGCATCGCCGTACATAAAGTAAGTGTAGAGTTCTACCTGCCTATCATAATCATATGCCATTCGACCAATGTCTTGTACCGCTGCCAAATCTTGGTGGTAACTGGCCGCTAGGAGGTTAAAATACTTCTGAGGGAGGTTTTTAAAGCTGTGCTGATTGCCATATTGGAACCAGATTACTTCTAAGGTTTGGGGAATTCCGATAAACTCAATGTTACCGTCGTTCGGTAAGGTACCGGCAACTCTTTTATGGTTGCGGAGGGGTTCGGGTTTTTGTACATTTGTCATGTTAATCATGCGATTTTAGAATTAATGATTAATAAGAATTAGACCGGGGCTGCCACCCCGGTTTTATTATTGAATAGTTTCTCTTTTCGTTCATTTTCCGCTTTTATCTCAGCCAGCTTTTGCTCATATGCATTAAGTATGGCCCTCTCGATTTCACGATGGGGCTGCCCGTTCATCACTGTCTGGATCATGGTGGCCGAATGGGGAAGGCCGTATTTATTGCGTACCCCTAAACGATGTAGCTCTTCAAGGATGGCAGCCGTGTAATGGCCGCCTAACACTTTTTTGATTTTCCTTCTTTCAGCTTTTGAGATCATACAAAACGTTTTGCAAACCACCTTACAGTTATCCGTAAGGGTAAATTCTCTTTAGATGGTATATTGTAATAGAAACCTACTATTGTAACCGACTTACAATTATGCTATCTTTATGCAGTTAATATGCAACAAAGTAAAGCAAACTTTATTTGTTTTGCAATAAACTTTACTTATTTCTTATGGGAATTAATCAAAAACTGATGCAATTTGTTGATTTCTTGGACGTTAGCCAACGTAAATTCACTAATACCACTGGTCTAGCAGAGGGGGCTTTAAGGGGTGGAAGGAGCGTTTCGGTCGAAAGTTTAATAAAAATAAAGCAAACTTACCCCACTTTAAACCTAGATTGGGTTTTGTTTGATAAAGGCGAAATGGTTTTAAAAGGAGACAAAAGAGTTCAGAATGATGAACCTTTTGAATACAACACTTCTATAGACGACCTAGTCGATCAAAAAATCGATGAGCGCTTCGCGGATATTAAAGATACCTTGGCAGAATTGGTCGCCAATGAAATCGAGAAGGAATTGGACAAGGCCAAGGCAAGCACCAAAAGTAAGTCTTAGTTTTTGGGTTTAATGGCCATTAACTTTTTGAGGGCCGTTTCTTCTTCCTGGCTTATTTGAGGATTTCGCAGGTGAATCTCCAGTTCCATTTTCAATAGCTTAAGTTCATACACATACTGATCAGGATCTAAACTCTTTTTGCGCTTTTTGAGTTTTTTAAAATCCCGCAAGATTTCAAGTGTTCGTTTGGTGGCCATAGGGTATGCTAGTTTTCTTGGGCGATTTCTATTTCATTTTCTATTTCATCGCGCAGGTCTAGTCCTTGGGCGTAAAATCTAAGTTTATGCGAGATTGCCACTAATATGGCCAAAATGGGAAGTACCACCGGTAGAGAGTACCAAAAATCAAATTCGTCTATATAGGAAATACTGGTGTTTACGACACCCATAATCTGAAAAAGCAACATGGCTATGGGAACCAAAATGCCCCAACGCCACCAGTACCGGCAAGTAAGGAACCAAATACAGAACCCGATCGCAAAGACCACTTTCGTGAAGAAGTAATAGGCGTAATAATTTAGATTGCCATGGGCCCCTGCCTCTATTGAAACACCTAGAATCGTTGTTTCTTCCAATGTGGTCGGTATAAGCCTATAGGCATAAAACAAAAAAGGGACAGCCACCAGATATAAACCTGCGGCCATCCCCATAAAGAGTTTGGTTTTTCTATCCGTTCGGAGGCGGAGGAGTTCCTTTATCGATTGCATATACGTCGTCTTCGGCCGCCGTCGACTCGGTTGTACAAGAAGCGGCGAACATTAAAAATACCATTGCCAGTAAGGCGAAAACTGCTTTTTTCATGCTATAAAATTTTTAGTTATAGCTTGAAATTACTGGGAATTGCCTTACAAATATTAAAGTATAGCATTAATTATCAATGAGTTATTGACAATCAATAGGGAAGAGACATGTTCAAAGATAAGGGATGGGCAAGAAACAAAAAAAAAGTATAATCAGATTATAGAAAAACCTTATAAATAACTGTGTATTTCACCCAGTTTCATTAGGGTTTTCCGTATTTACAACAATTTCAAAGCGTGTTAAAAGCTCGCAAGAAAGACGTAAATATTTGACTAAATTTAGTATAAACCATTGATACCCAATTGTAAGAATTTCATTCGAGAATCGGTTTAAGTCCAGTTCCCGCTACTAGTAAAATCAAGCCTTCACAGCACCGTGAGGGCTTTTTTATGTCTTGGGTACAACATAGGTACAACAAAGAGGGATTTTTCTTAATCTGTTTTTGTTGATGGCTTTTTGTAATTTATCATATCAAAAAAAAGCATTTAGCATGTTATGGATTATTTTAGAATATATTTTTGTGCAAAGTGGTTTTGACCACTTCAAAGATATCTCGGTTCTCTAAATTTTTCTTTAAGGTTTTAACAAATCTCAATGAAAACTTTGCCTGATCCGAGCGTATAGAATTTGCTTAAATATGAACTCATTTAGACTTTTTTATTTTGAATTTTCTCAAGGCCAAGACTATGAATGACAGGTAGTTGAAACCTTTCCA